>NZ_JTDV01000001.1 GCF_000943555.1 Neotamlana nanhaiensis
CAGCAACAACTACTGCAACTTTTGCAATTGTTGATACTACAGCTCCGGAATTACCGACAGCACCTTCTGATATTACTTATGAATGTATTGATGAAGTACCAGAGCCTGGATACTTAACAGCTACTGATAGTTGTTCTGGTGATTACAATACTATTGGTGAAGATGTAATTGATGATTCAGATTCATGCAACATAATTATAACAAGAACTTGGAGTTTTACTGATAGTTGTAATAATACCAGTTCAGTTTCCCAAACTATTACAGTAAAAGATTCCACGGGTCCTGTTCTTAATTTACCTCAGAATGTAACAGCTGAATGTAGCGATGATTTGACTCCTATTGCTTTTGGTTCTGCAACTGCAACTGATAATTGTGATCCTAACCCAGTAATAACGTTTGAAGATGTTACAACTAATGGAGCATGTGCAGGAACTTATACTATTACCAGAACTTGGATGGCTACTGATTCTTGTGGTAATGTTACAACAGCTGATCAAACTATTTCAGTGTCTGATACTACTGCACCAGAATTTGATCAAACGAATTTACCAAGTAATATTGTGGTAGAATGCGACGCGGTTCCTACGGCTGTAACATTAACTGCAACCGATAATTGTAGTTCTGCAACGGTTACAGTTGAAGATGAAATTACTGCTGGAAATTGTGATCAAAACTATACAATTACAAGAACATATACAGCTACCGACGATTGTGGTTTAACAAATACGCACATTCAAACTATAACGGTACAAGATACTACGCCTCCTGAGTTTATTGAAGCTTTACCACTTGCAAACATTGTTGTGGAATGTGATGCTGTTCCTGCTGCTGAAACTTTAACAGCTACCGATACCTGTGGTTCGGCTACCGTAACGGTTAGTGACAATAGAACAGATGGAGATTGTATAAATAATTATACTATTGCACGTACTTGGACTGCTACAGATGAATGTGGTTTAACAACATCATTTACGCAAAACATTATTGTTCAAGATACGACTGCTCCAACATTCAATGAAACTATGCCAAGAGATATTACTGTTGAATGTGATGCTATTCCTGATGCTGAAACTATTACAGCTTCAGATAACTGTGGAGATGCTACTGTAACTGTTGTAGACACAACAACTAGTGGCAACTGTCCTTCAAACTATATTATCACTCGTGTATGGACGGCAACCGACGAATGTGGTTTAACAACAAGTCATATTCAAACAATAACAGTACAAGACACAACGGCTCCTGTACCAACATCAACCTTTGAGGAAGTTCTTGACGTAAGTTGTACCGATATTCCTGATGCACCATCTATAGCTTTTGAAGATAATTGTTCTGCAAACGTAACGGTATCGTTTGAAGAAGTGAGTACATTCCAAGATAATGTTTATGAAAATTATCAAATTACTAGAACATGGACGGTTATGGATGAATGTGCTAACCAAGCCGTATACACGCAAACATTAAATGTAACTTTAGATGAAATTTATTCTGAAGTTGTTGCTGAAGACGTTTGTTATGACAATGGTGTTGTAGATTTAAATAATACACTTTCTAGTTCAATTAATACCTCTGGAACTTGGGAATTACTCGAAGGTAATTTAGACGCTACTTTAACAGATAACATTTTCGATCCCACAACACTTAAACTTAGTGAAGACTTTTTGCCAGAAAGTGGCGGTATTGATTATAGATTTAGATATACAACCACAGATCAAGGTTGTTTAAGTGTAACCGAAGTAATTATGAATGTTCATGCCGATTGTGTGGTATTACCTTGTGGTGAAAATGATATTACAATATCTAAAGCCATAACTCCAAATGGTGATGGATATAATGATACTTTTGATATTGAAGGTATTGATTTATGTGGATTTGTTGCCGAAGTTAAAATATTTAACCGTTGGGGTGCTTTAGTTTATGAATCGAACAACTATACTTTAGGTAGTATTGAAACCTCCGGAGCCAAAGGCGATTGGGACGGTAGTTCTCCTAGTACTTCCGTCGGGAATGCTGGAAAATTACCAAACGGAACATACTATTACATTATTAAATTAAGAGATAGCGGATTAAACCCATTAACCGGCCCTATTTATTTAGGAACTAAATAATAACCTTAACCTATGAAACTTTTAAAATTAAACATAATCGCAATTGCTTTGTTTAGCTGTACAATAGGTGTAGCCCAACAATTACCGCAATTTACTCAATACATGTATAACACCATTTCTATTAACCCTGCTTACGCTGGTAGTAGAGAAGCTTTAAGTATTGTTGGTTTACATCGTAGCCAATGGGTTGGCTTTAAAGGTGGTCCTATTACTCAAACACTATCAATTCACACACCATTAAGAAATGATAGAATTGGTTTAGGATTATCATTTATTGAAGATGATTTAGGCCCTCAAAACTTTTCATATTTATATGCCGATTTCTCTTATGCTATTCCAACGGGACGCGAAGGTAAATTAGCTTTTGGTATTAAAGGTGGTTTTACACAATTTAGTTTCGATAGCGATTTTAGGTTAGACCAATCAAATCTATCCGATCCTTTAATTTACGGAACTGAAGATCGTTGGACACCAAATGTTGGTGCTGGTATTTATTGGAGTACTAACAGAATTTATGCAGGATTATCGGCTCCAAGAATATTAACACACGACTTTAGTAATAGAAATAACGATGTTGAAGCTCTAGAACGTATCAGTTATTATTTCACTTTAGGTGGCGTTATAGATTTAAGTCGTACTGTTAAATTTAAGCCAGCAGGTTTAATTAAAGCAACAAACGGCGCACCTCTATCCTACGATTTAACTGCTAATTTCTTGTTTTTTGATAAGTTTTGGCTTGGTGGCTCTTATAGAATAAATAATGAAACTGCTGCATTTGGAGGCATTGTAGATTTTCAAGTATCTCGACAGTTACGTATTGGTTATGCTTATGAAAAACCAATTTCTGAAATTGCGGATTTTACAACTGGAACACACGAAATTTTACTTATGTATGAGTTTAAATTCATAAACTCTAAATTAAAATCTCCAAGATATTTCTAATATAAGATTCTATGAAACATAAAAATCACATATTAGTTGTTATCGCATTTTTAGTGTGTACATCACTATTTGCACAACAAGGAAGACAAAAACGTGCCGATACGCTTTTTAATAAGTTTTCGTTTGTTAAAGCATCAAAAGTTTATAGAGAACTTATTCAAAAAAATTATAATAGAGATTATGCAACACGTAAACTTGCAGATTGTTACGCCTATTTAAGAGACCCTAGAAATGCGGCACGTTACTATAAAAATGTTGTAAAACAAGGTAACGTGCCTGTGGAATACTACTATAAGTATGCGCAATCTTTACGAGGCATAAAAAAGTACGACGAATCTCAAGAATGGTTAAAACGTTATAAAGATTCTGGTGGTGTTGTTAATGCCAACGATTTTTCAAAAGACATCAACTTTATTACCAGTGTTTTTGGTGCCGAACAACAGTATTTTCTCGATCGTTTTCGTTTTAATTCAAAGTTTAGCGATTTTGGAGCTTTTGAGCAAGGCGGTAAGGTTTATTTCACTTCTGCTCGCGATGAAGGCGTTGCCGTTAAACGCTTATATGGCTGGAACGAACAACCGTTTTTAGATATCTATGAAGCCGATGTAAAATCGAAAAAAAATGTTGATCATTCTGCTAAAATAAAAGGGGATGTAAACTCCATTTATCATGATGGCCCAATTACAATAACCAAGGATGGTAAAACCATGTATTTTTCTAGAAATAATTTTAATAAAAATATTGAGGTTAAAGACAACAGCGGGTTAACAAATATGAAAATTTACCGTGCTACACTTGTTGATGGTGAATGGACAAACGTTGAAGACTTACCAATAAACGGCGATGATTTTTCAACGCAACATCCTGCTTTAAATGTAGATGATTCAAAGCTTTATTTTGCATCAGACAGACCAGGTACAAAAGGTGGTTCCGATATTTGGGTAGTCGATATTTTTCCTGATGGTACACTAAGAAATCTTCAAAACATGGGAGAAGTGATTAATACCGAAAGCGCCGAAGGCTTTCCTTTTATAAATAACGAAAACGTATTGTTTTTCTCTTCCGATGGACATACAGGATTAGGGTTACTTGATATTTTTGCGACCTTAAAAGATGAAGATAATAACGATGACATTGTTGGTGTAATCAACGTTGGTGTGCCTGTAAACTCAAATGCCGATGATTTTTCATTCAGTATGAATCCAGATGGAATTACTGGTTATTTTGCTTCAAATCGTCGTGGTGGTCGTGGAAGTGACGATATTTATGCTTATCACAGAGTGCCTATTTTACATGTTGAAGGTGTTGTAACCGATGCCATTAACGGAAACCCTGTGGTTGCAGCTAAAATTAAATTATTTGATGATAAAGGTAACGAAATTGCCTATATGGAAACCGATGAAAATGGGTATTATCAAATTAATATCGACAGAAACGAGGACTTTAAAATTGTTGCTAGTCAAGATAAATATATCGATGATTACAGAACGTTCACTTCAAAAAAAATTCAAACAGAACTCACATCAATTACAGCAAATTTATTGTTAAATCCTGTACCTGATGTAGTAAAATTAGCTGGTTTAAACACCAATAACTTGGGATACGACAATGACGCTGAAATTAATGCAGAATCAAATTCTGATTCTACCGCTGTAAAAGCAGCTAAACTAAACCCTATTTATTTCGATTTCGAAAAATATAACATCCGTAAAGAATACGCTTTAGAATTAGACAAAATTGTGAAATTAATGACCATAGATTATCCTGAAATGGCTATTAAAATAGAAGCACATACCGATTCTAGAGGAACCACAGCATATAACGATATTTTATCTACAAATAGAGCAAAATCAACGTACAATTATTTAATTTCTAAAGGAGTAAACCCTTCAAACATTATTGAATATAAAGGTTACGGTGAGCGCAGACTAATAAACAATTGTGCCGATGGCATACCTTGTAGTCCTGCCCAACACCAATTAAACCGTCGTACAGAATTTGTAGTAGTTAAAATGGAATAACCCTAAGAACTTTTTAATTAAATAAGACCCCATGAAATTAAAATACTATATTTTTTGCCATATAGCATGGTTGCTTAGTTTAGTAACTTATGCTCAAAACGGTCAGTTAAAACGAGCCGATAATTTATTTAACAAATTTTCTTATGCCAAAGCAGCAGAAGTTTATCATAGTTTAATAGATACTAAAAAAGACACCGTATATGCTGCGCTACAATTAGCAAATTCATATACCAATTTAAGAAATCCAGATAGTGCTGCGGTTTTTTATAAAAAAGCATTAAATCAAGTCGATGTTTTACCAGACTATTATTATAAATATGCTCAAGCACTTCGCGGAAATGAAAATTACGATGAAGCACGTATTTGGTTAAAAAAATATGTTGAAGCTGGTGGTAATTTAAACAATGAGTCGCTTTTAAACGATTCGGAATTTTTAAGCACTATTAACGAGGCTAAACCTGAGTATTTTTTAGATAGCGTAAAGCTTAACACAAAATACAGTGATTTTGGAGCCTACGAATATAACGGTAATATTTATTTTGCATCTTCAAGAAATGAAGGTGTGCTTACAAAGAAAAAATACGGTTGGAACAACGAACCTTTTCTAGATATATATGTGGCGCAAAGTATTACAGACAGTACCGTAAACCACAAAAACAAATTAAAAGGCAAAGTTAATTCGGTATTCCATGATGGCCCAATTACCATTACAAACGATGGTAAAACCATGTATTTTTCAAGAAACGATTTCATAAAAAACCAACGAGGTAAAGACCAAATTGGTAGTACCAATCTTAAAATTTACAAAGCTACTTTAATTGATAATAAATGGACAAACATTGAGGAATTACCTTTTAATAGTTCTAATTTTTCTAATGGGCACCCTGCATTAAATGCCGATAATACCAAATTGTATTTTACTTCCGATAGACCTGGAGGTTATGGCGGATCGGATATTTACTATGTAAACCTTAGTGAAAACGGAACTATTAGTGAACCTGAAAATTTAGGTAATATTGTAAATACATCAAAAAATGAAAGTTTTCCTTTTTTAAATGCCAACAACGATTTCTTTTTCTCATCCGATGGTCATTTAGGATTAGGACTATTAGATATTTTTAAAACAGCAAAAGATACAAACAACACCATAATTAGTGTTATTAACTTAGGAATTCCAGTAAATTCAAGTAAAGATGATTTTTCGTTTTTTATGAATAACGATGGTTTAACAGGTTATTTTGCATCCAATAGAGATGGCGGTGCTGGTGGCGACGATATTTATGCCTATCATAAATTACCCCAACTAGTAGTTGAAGGTAATATAACAAATATCGATACTAAAGAACCAGTTGCAAATAGTAAAGTAGTTCTAGTAACACCTACTGGAGAAGAAATTGCTACCGTTTATTCCGATGAAAACGGTCATTATGAAATTAACGTGGAGCGTGAAAATATTTATGGTATTAAAATTTTAAAAGAAGGATATATTGATTTAACATCAATAATAACTACTAAAAATTTAGATAAATCGGTTTCTAGAATTACTGAAAATATTGAGTTAAATCCAAAAATTATTGAAGCAATACAGAATGCTGAGTTCTACCCTATTTATTTTGATTATAACAAATCTGAAATTAGAGATATTGATACCAACGAGTTAAACAGAATTGTTAATTTTATGGTGAACAAGTATCCTAACATGATCATTAAAATTGAATCGTTTACCGATTCTAGAGGATCGAGTAAATACAATTTAAAATTATCACAAGAACGCGCCGAGTCTTCATTTAATTATTTAGTTAATCACGGTGTAGACCCTAAAAGAATTATTAGTTATAAAGGCTTTGGTGAAAGTAATTTAACTAATAACTGCGATGATAATACCAAATGCAGCGAAGAAGAACACCAAAAAAATCGTCGAACAGATTTCATAATTATAGTAAATTAAAGGTTACAATACCTTCTTATTTAAAGCGTCTAAATTCAATTTTAGGCGCTTTTTTTATGAGAAAAATTAAATAAAACAAAAAAACACACATTTTTTAAGTAAGAAATTTGCTCTTTACAAATGTTAATATTACTTTTGAACGATGATTTTAACCTTTTATCGAAAATTAAACCCAAAATCGAATTAAATGATACCTAAAAAAGTAATGTTAAAAATTGGTATAATAACCTTGTTGTTAAGTGTTATACCAAGCCAAATGCAGGCTCAAAATGCATTTTTGTCTTCTGGACATACAGCCGTGGGTTCTGGCGGTAGTGCTAACTATTCCATTGGGCAAATTATTCAAGAAAAAACTACAGGAACCAACGGTTCTGCCATTCAAGGCATTCAATTTACATTTACCAATGCTACGTTAAGCATTGTAGATGTACAAACCAATGTTGAAGTTTCTACTTATCCCAACCCAACAACATCTGTTTTAAACATTAAAGCTGGTGATTTTAAAACGAACAGTTTCATGTATAGTTTGTACGATATAACGGGTAAACAAGTTAAAGCTGGTATGGTTTCCGATAAAACCACCCAAATCAATGTTAATAATTTACCAAATGCAACTTATATACTTAAAGTAAAAAATAATAAAGACCATTCAACAAAAACCTTCAAAATCATAAAAAATTAACCAAATCATGAAAAACCTTTACCTACTAACCAGCTTCCTAATGTTGTTTAGCAGCATAACTTTCGCGCAAACACCAGAAAAATTAAGCTATCAAGCGATTATTAGAAACTCAAGCGACCAAATTTTAGTTTCGCAACCTGTTGGTATTCAAATTAGTATTTTGCAAACTTCGGCTACAGGAACTGCAATTTATGTTGAAACCCAAACACCTTCCACTAATGAAAACGGACTTATTAGTATTGAAATTGGAAACGGTAACATTGTAAGTGGTACTTTTAGTACTATTGATTGGAGTAACGATACTTATTTTGTTAAAACTGAAATTGACCCTGAAGGCGGCAGCAGCTACACTATTACAGGAACCAGTCAACTTCTAAGTGTTCCTTATGCTTTACATGCTAAAACTGCTGAAAGTATTAAAGGCGGCATTACAGAAACCGACCCTACGTTTGCTTCATCACCTGCTAATTCAATATCAAACACCGATATTACAAATTGGAATAACAAACTATCTGCCGAAGTTGATGGTTCAGTTACCAATGAAATTGAATTACCTACTGGTGGTAACGACGGACAAGTTTTAAAAACTGATGGAGCTGGAAATTACGCTTGGGTAGACCAAACTACAGATACCAACACACAATTAACCGAAACACAAGTTGATGCTTTTGTTGCTAACAACGGCTATTTAACTGCCGAAGTTGATGGTTCAGTTACTAACGAAATCGAATTACCTACTGGTGGTAACGACGGACAAGTTTTAAAAACTGATGGATCTGGAAATTATGCTTGGGTAGACCAAACTACTGATACCAACACACAATTAACCGAAACACAAGTTGATGCTTATGTAGCAAACAATGGCTATTTAACTGCCGAAGTTGATGGTTCGGTTACTAACGAAATTGAATTACCTACTGGTGGTAACGACGGACAAGTTTTAAAAACTGATGGAGCTGGAAATTACGCGTGGATTGATTTACCTTCTGGTGGTAGTCCAAGTTGGATAGTTACAATAGTTAATTCAGATACAACATTAACAAACGAAAACCAAATTGCATCTGCATCAGGAACATCAACAATATCATTACCAGCATCACCTACAGAAGGTCAAAATATATGTATACATCATGTAAATGGAACAGTACTCAATCCTAACGGAAAAACCCTCCAAGCTAATCCCTCTTTTGACATTACAACTCCAACTTCTTTGACTGGTGCTGGCACAATTCATATTATTTATGCGAATGGCAAATGGTATTTATTATAAATCTAAATATATCATACATAAAAAAATGGTGGACTATTTAAATTAGACACCATTTTTTTATTTATGAAAACCAACAAATTATTGGGTTCCTTTTATCTTGTTTAAATACTCCAAAACATTAGCTTCTATCCTACTTTGAATATCGCTAACATCACCTTTAATAAAAGTTTCTCCTGTAATATTTTCGTAAAGTTCGATGTAACGTTCGCTAACTGTTTCAATGTATTCGTCGCTCATGTGTGGTACGGTTTGTCCTTCTAAACCTTGAAAATTGTTAGAAATTAACCACTGGCGCACAAACTCTTTACTTAACTGTTTTTGTGCTTCACCTTTATCTTGTCGTTCTTGATACCCTTCGGCATAAAAATAACGTGAAGAATCTGGCGTGTGAATTTCATCTATTAAAACAATTTTACCATCCTTAGTTTTTCCAAATTCGTATTTAGTATCTACTAAAATCAATCCGCGTTTTGCAGCAATTTCGGTACCGCGTTTAAAAAGTTTACGAGTATAATCTTCTAAAACAACATAATCTTCTTCCGACACAATACCGCGTTTTAAAATATCTTCACGAGAAATATCTTCATCGTGATCGCCCATTTCAGCTTTTGTAGCTGGTGTAATTATAGGTTCTGGAAACGCATCGTTTTCTTTCATACCTTCAGGCATCGGCACACCACATAATAAACGTTTTCCTGCTTTGTATTCGCGAGCTGCATGACCACTCATATAACCACGAATCACCATTTCTACTTTAAAAGGCTCGCATAAATGACCAACGGCTACATTAGGATCTGGTGTGGCTACTAACCAATTTGGCACCAAATCTTCGGTATCTTTCATCATTTTTGTGGCAATTTGATTTAAAATTTGCCCTTTAAAAGGAATACCTTTTGGCATTACGACATCGAATGCAGAGAGTCTATCGGTTGCAATCATTACTAATTGCTCGTCGTTTATGTTATAAACTTCACGTACTTTTCCTTTGTATACACTTTTTTGATTTGGAAAATTGAAGTTGGTATCGATTATTGTATTACTCATTATTTTAGCTTTTAGCTTTTAGCCTTTAGCTCTCAGCTATTGGCACTCCATATTTTTGGTTTTTGTTTCTGCTCTTAAAATTAATTGCAAAAATACATTTTTTGTACGTTAACCCCTAGCCCCGATTGAAGCGGCATCCTTTTTTGCCATTAAAAGCAAAAAAGATATAGCGGAAAGCGGGATTAGCTACTAATAAAAATTAGTCTCTATTTTCTATGCTTTTGTAGGCTTCGATAACCTTTTTAACCAGTGAGTGACGAATAACGTCTTTATCGTCTAAAAATATCATGCCTACGCCTTCTACATTTTTAAGTATTAAAAGCGCTTCTTTTAAACCTGAAATGGTACGACGCGGTAAATCTATTTGCCCAGGATCGCCCGTTAATAAAAACTTGGCATTTTTACCCATACGCGTTAAAAACATTTTCATTTGGGCATGCGTTGTGTTTTGGCCTTCGTCAAGAATTACAAAAGCATTATCGAGTGTACGACCACGCATAAACGCTAATGGTGCAATTTGTATAGTGCCATTTTCGATGTAATGTGCTAATTTTTCTGGCGCAATCATATCGCGTAACGCATCGTAAAGTGGTTGCATGTACGGATCTAACTTTTCCTTTAAATCGCCTGGTAAAAACCCTAAATTTTCACCTGCTTCAACCGCAGGACGTGTTAAAATAATGCGTTTAACTTCTTTATTTTTTAAGGCTTGAACCGCCAAGGCAACACCAGTATACGTTTTACCAGTACCAGCAGGACCAATAGCAAAAACCATATCGTTTTTTTTCATGGTTTCAACCAGTTTGCGTTGGTTTGCGGTTTGTGCCTTAATTAATCGGCCGCCAACCCCATGAACAATAACTTCGCCGCTTTGTTTCGAGGTGGTATAGTCATCACTACTTTGGCTTGTAAGTACACGTTCAATGGTATTTTCATCAATCTTGTTATACTTTCCAAAATGTTTTAAGAGCATGGTAATTCGCCTATCGAATTCTTCTAGTAATTCTTCGTCGCCAAAGGCTTTAATTTTATTTCCTCGCGCTACGATTTTAAGTTTAGGAAAGTACTTTTTTAATAATTCGATATTAGCATTTTGAGCTCCAAAAAACTCTTTTGGGCTAATTTCTTCAAGTTCAATGATAATTTCGTTCAAAAGTGTTATTTTAAGTTTTAAATTTCGTTCTGATTATTTAAAATTAATAATAAATCAGACCAAAGGATTTATTAGTTTTGTAAATCTAAGTGATACAACTCAAAAATACATAAATTTGAGAGACACTTTACTAAAAACATATCAACAATTTTACACATGCCAATTATAACATTAACCACCGATTTTGGTGCTAAAGATTACTTTACTGGTGCGACAAAAGGCGCAATTTACAGTGAATTACCCGATGTTACAATTGTTGATATCTCACACCAAGTATCACCGTTTAATATTCCAGAAGCGGCTTATATTATACAAAATGCGTATGGCAGTTTTCCTAAAGGAACCATACATATTATAGGTATAGATTCTGAATTAAATGAAGAAAACAAGCACATTGCCATAAAACTAGACGACCACTATTTTATATGTGCTAATAATGGTATAATGAGCATGATTTGTGCCGAAATAGCTCCCGAAAAAATTGTTGAAATAAACATTCACGATAAGTTAACGACTAGTTTCCCTGTTCTAGATGTGTTTGTTAAAGTGGCTTGCCATATTGCTCGTGGTGGCACATTAGATGTCATTGGAAAATCAATTACCGAAATTAAACCTATTAGAAATATTAAACCATACGTAAACGACGATAAAACCCAAATTATTGGTAGCGTTATTTATATTGATAATTATGGTAATGTGGTTACAAACATAAAACGAAGCTTTTTTGAAACCATACAAAAAGGAAGACATTTTGAAATTTCGGCTCGTAATTATACGTTTAAAAAAATATACAATAAATACAGTGATATTGTAAAATTTGAAGTTCCTGAAAATAAACGCAACGACGAAGGAAAACGTCTGGTAGTTTTTAATTCGGGTAATTTTTTAGAAATTGCAGTTTATAAAAGTAATCCGGCTACTGTTGGGAGCGCTTCTACCCTTTTGGGTTTAGGCCCTTTAGATACCATAAGCATAAATTTTATACCCAATAAAGTTTTAACAACACCCGATAATTTGCCGCCAAATTTAAGTAACGCAAATAAATACTAATTTAACTTTTAACATATGTTAGTTCGCATAGTAAAAATGGGGTTTTATAAACAGAATATTGATGTTTTTCTGGAAGACTTCAACAATCATAAACACCATATTAGAAACTTTGAAGGCTGCTCATTTTTAGAACTTTATCGTGATGCTAACGACCCAACAGTATTTTTTACTTATAGCTATTGGGAAAACGAAGATGCACTTGAAAACTATAGAAAATCGGAGTTGTTTAGTGAGGTTTGGGGCAAAACAAAGCCCTTGTTTAGCAAACCACCAAAAGCTTGGAGTGTTGAAAAACTAATAAGTTTAGAATAGTAACTCTTATTAGGTTTTGTAAAACAAAATGGTAAATTTGTTGTGTAAAGTAATTTCATGCTAGCAATTTTAAAAAAGGAAATAAATACGTTTTTCGCTTCGCCAATGGGATATTTGGTGATTGCGATTTTTTTAGTTTTAAACGGTTTATTTTTATGGTTATTTAAAGGTGAATTTAATATTTTAAACTACGGTTTCGCCGATTTATCATCCTTTTTTCTGCTGGCTCCATGGATTTTAATTTTCTTAATTCCTGCCGTTACCATGCGTAGTTTTTCTGATGAGAAAAAACAAGGCACTATGGAGCTTTTATTGACCAAACCAGTATCAAAAACTAATATTGTTTTAGGTAAATATTTTGGCGCATTTTTATTAATTCTAATTGCTTTAGTACCAACGCTTATATATGTTTACACCGTTTATCAATTAGGAAATCCAACAGGTAATTTAGATGTTGGCAGTACTTTAGGTTCATATTTTGGACTCTTATTTTTAGTTGCGGCTTACACTGCTATTGGCGTGTTTACATCAACACTGTCCAACAATCAAATTGTTGCCTTTATCGCTTCAGTATTTATTTGTTTTGCTTTTTATATTGGGTTTGAAGGTGTTGCAGACTTTACTTCAAGCAACATAATAGATCAATTTGGTATGAGTGCACATTATAAAAGTATGAGTCGTGGCGTATTAGACACCAGGGATTTGGTATATTTTATAAGTCTAACTGTTTTCTTTTTATTATTAACCAAACTAAATATTAGCAAAGAAAAATAATGATTATTACGCCCTTATTTATAGTTTTTTTAGTTATTGTTTTTGCTCTTGTTTGGTTGTTTACAAACACCATAGATAACAGAAAATGGTTAACCTTTTTAGTTAGTTTGGTACTTACACCTGTGGTGTATTTTTATATATTTTATCCGTTTATAAATATTTTTGTTAGTTATCATCACGAAAAGTATTTCAATGCTAAAGCTTGGGAAGCGAAACCCGCTTTACGTTATGAAATGAGTGGTAGTATTATTAATGATAGTCTTTTTATAGGAAAAACAAAAACCGAAGTACAACAACAGCTAGGTACTAGCGAATGGTACAGTTGGGATGATAACATTAAGGCAAATTCGCCCGAAATGTGGAATTATAACCTAGGTTTTAAACCTGGGGCTTTAAACGACATGCAAGAATGCTTAGAATTGGTTTTTAAAAATGAAAAGGTAGCCACGGTAAAACAATATCAATTAGAACAATCTTTTGAATAAAACTCTTAAATACATAACGCTATGTTTTGTTGGGCTTATTGCTGTTAATATAATTGCCAATAAGATTTATAAACGCTTCGATTTAACTTCCGATAAACGCTATACACTAAGTGAATCGGTCATTACAATTACTGAAAATGTAACTTCTCCTTTAATTATTGATGTGTTTTTAGAAGGCGACGATTTCCCTTCAGAATTTAGACGGCTTCAAAAAGAAACCAAAGAACTACTTGAAGAGTTTAAAGCTAAAAACCCGAATATTGTCTTCAATTTTATTAATCCGTTAGAAGATGATGATACGCGCGACAGAAATATTCAACAACTTACGCAACGTGGTTTAACGCCCATGCAACTTACGGTTCAAGAAAATGGAAAATCATCACAAGCCATTATTTTCCCTTGGGCTTTGGCTAGTTACAACGAGCAAACGGTTATTATTCCGTTGGTAAAAAATAAAATTGGTTCTTCGCAACAAGAATTAGTCACCAATTCGGTGCAACATTTAGAGTACGCTTTCGCGGATGGATTTAGCAAACTCACGCAAAATAAAAGTAAAAAAATAGCCATTTTAAAAGGCAATAAAGAATTCGATGATAAATACATTGCCGATTTTGTAAAAACCATTGGTGAATATTATTTAATCGCACCATTTACGTTAGATAGCGTAAACACAAATCCGCAAAAAACATTAAAAGATTTACAACAATTCGATTTAATAATTTCTGCAAAACCATTAGAACCTTTTACTGAAGGAGAGAAATTTGTGTTAGATCAATACACCATGAATGGTGGTAAAAGTTTATGGCTTATCGATGCTGTTGCCATGGAAAAAGACAGCTTGTACAACGATGCTGGTCGTAATTTTGCTGTTGGTCGCGATTTAAACTTAACCGATTTTTTCTTTAAATACGGTGTACGTATAAATCCTGTAATTACAAGCACACTCTACTCTGCTCCAATTACTTTAGCTATGGGTAGCGGTAGCGAATCTCAGTTTCAAAATTTACGATGGCCTTATTCGCCATTGGCAGGTATAAATAACAATCATCCTATTGTCAATAATTTGGATATTGTAAAATTCGAGTTTGCTAATCAAATTGATACTTTAAAAAACAATATCAAGAAAACTATTCTGCTGGAAACAGCGCCGCTAACTCGTTTAGAAGGTATTCCAAGAGAAATAAGTTTAAATATTGTTACGCAAGAGCAAGATCCTTCAACATTTAACAAAGGCAAACAAAATTTAGCGGTATTGTTAGAGGGAGAATTTACTTCAGCTTACAACAATCGCGTAAAACCATTTCAGCTTTCCAACGTCAAAAATAAAAGTATCAACACGAAAATGGTTGTTATTGCCGATGGCGATGTTATAAAAAACGATGTGGCAAGAAATGTACCTCAAGAATTAGGTTTTGACAGATGGACTGGAAAACTCTACGGAAATAAAGAATTTTTGCTAAACACGGTAAATTATTTACTCGACGATAACGGACTTATAAACATTCGCTCGAAAGAAATAGCCGTTGCATTTCTTGACCAAGAAAAAATAGCCAAACAAAAAACCACGTGGCAACTAGTAAACATCGTACTTCCGCTTATTTTATTAGCCTTTTTTGGAGGTCTTTTTACCTACTTTAGAAAGCGAAAATACACGGCTTAAATGTTGATAAGTTTGTTTCCAAATATAGACTGTATGGAATATATTTGTAAATAGTAGATTTTGCAATTAAAAACTAAGCTATTACATGAAATTTATAGTATCAAGCACCTATTTATTAAAGCAATTACAAGTTTTAGGTGGTGTAATAAACAACTCTAACACCTTACCTATTTTAGATAATTTTTTATTTGAATTAGATGGTAACAAATTAACCGTTTCTGCCAGCGATTTAGAAACTACCATGTCTTCTATTCTTGACGTAGAAAGCGATAGCGAAGGTAGCGTAGCTATTCCTGCACGTTTGTTATTAGATACTTTAAAAACCTTCCCGGAGCAACCTTTAACCTTTGTTATTGAAGAAAATAATACGGTTGAAATTAGCTCTAATCATGGTAAATACGCTTTAGCTTATGCCGATGGTAATGAATTCCCAAAAGCGGTGGCACTCGAAGACCCAAGTAAAACAGTAGTTAGTGGCGATATTTTAGCTACCGCTATTAGTAAAACCATTTTTGCGGCAGGAAACGACGATTTACGCCCAGTAATGAGTGGTGTGTTTTTTCAGTTTTCTTCTGAAGGTTTAACGTTTGTTGCTACCGATGCCCACAAATTGGTTAAATATACGCGTGAAGACATTAAAGCTAACGAAGTAGCCGAATTTATTATGCCTAAAAAACCTTTAAACTTACTAAAAGGTATTTTAGCCACTAATGAAGATGATGTTACTATTGAATATAACGACTCGAATGCGAAATTTACTTTTGAAAACTCAGAATTAATTTGTCGTTTAATTGATGGTAAATATCCTAACTACGAAGCGGTTATTCCTAAGGAAAACCCAAATAAATTAGTTATCGATAGAAATCAGTTTTTAAATTCTGTAAAACGTGTTAGTATTTTCTCTAACAAAACAACACACCAAATACGTTTAAAAATTGCGGGTGCAGAATTAAACATTTCTGCTGAAGATATAGATTACAGTAACAAAGCCGAAGAACGCTTAACTTGCGATTACCAAGGCGACGACATGCAAATTGGTTTTAACTCTCGTTTTTTAACCGAAATGCTTAATAATTTAAGTGCCGATGAAGTACAATTAGAAATGAGTATGCCAAACAGGGCAGGTATTTTAACACCTGTTGATGGTTTAGATGAAGGAGAGCAAATAACAATGCTGGTTATGCCAGTAATGCTTAATAGTTAATTAAGCATATGTTTGCTTTTGCATAAGTCTTTAATTATTTTGAATTCCAGCTAGACCTTTGTTAGATGGTTGCTTAAGCATAAAGCTCACTTTTTTTGGTGAGCTTTTTTTATGACTATAATGATTTAAATACTGCTTTAATCGAAATACAAATAATCACCTTCATAAACGCCTGTAATTTCTACACCATCGCTTCTTGTAAACGAAAAAGATAAACTAATAACATCTACAGCATAATCAATTACTGTTATACTTCCTGCTACAACTTCTAAATTAGAATTACTTCCACTTTTATAAAATTGACTAAAACCATTTTCAAATTCACTATCAATAACATCGCCATCAACAATAAATTCTACTCTAGAAATCGCATCTAAATTATAAGTTTCTCCTGTTAAAAGATCAAACGCATTAATTCTTGCTGAAAAATAATCGACATTATTAAATGTTGTTCCAGAAAAAGAAGCAATAATTTCAGCTTCTGTGTTATTGGTTAAACTTAAAAACACCGAGTTTAAAGAAGGTTCTACTACTGCTGTTTTCATTTCAAAAGAAGACTCGCCAACTTGTATGAAATTTGCTTCTAAAGTTTTGGAATCATCATTAGATGAACAAGCGGTTAATAAAAATGTTAGGAATATGAATGTGATTTTTTTTAAATGTTTCATGTGATTTTTTAAATTACTTGGTTAAAAAAGGCGCCCACAAAAGTGAGCGCCAAATAAAGCTGATGTTACACACCAACTCAGTTCTTAAGGAACTTTCGATTAATAGCATCGTTTGAGGTCTTGATGTGAATCATGTACAAACCTGATGGTAATACAGATACATCAATGCCATTTTCTATATTGTTAAATTGTTTAAGCAATTGTCCGTTAATATTGTAAATAGACACACGTTCTACTTGCTCATTCGATTTTACGAACATTCTATCTTTTACAGGATTAGGAAATAATCTTACTGATTTTTCATTCAAGATAATTGTTTCCGTACTTAAGGTTGAATTGTATTCGTAAGCTCCTAAATCGATGGTAGTGTTGAAGACTCTTTCGTTACCTGATAAATCTAAAGTACCGAATAAAGCTACATCATAATAAGAGTTATCCCCGTTATCTATAATGTAAGATGAACTAGCTGTTGGTTTATAATCGCTATCTAAATTTAAATTATCTGTTGCTGGATCTAAGGTTGTTACGTTTGTTGCAGAGAATGAGCCGTTAGTTCCAGCGTTTGATGATACATTAGCAATGGTGTTTGCAACAACAACATCATAGTTCGTTTCAGTTCCGTTTGTAATGTCTCTAGTTGAAGCTGCACCATTGGTGGTGTTATCCCAAAATATAGAATTGTAAACATTTAAATTAACACTGCCGTTTCCTGATGCCTTTATAGAATGACCAAGAGTACTGTTATAGTCGTTGTTAGTAAATGTACTATTAGTAATAACAACATCTAAAGTATTACCATTAAGGTAATCTGCTCTAAAAATATCTAAAACGGCATCATTAATATCGTTATCGGCTACTAACACATTAGCCCAACGGGTAAAAATATAACCATTTGTACTATCCGATTGTACGTAAACTAAGCCCTTATCTACAATGGTATTGTTTATAAACTTTGTGTTTTCTAAATATAAACCACCGCTTAATTTTCGCATTTTAAGTAAATATCCGTTTGAATAATTATTTTGAATTAGCGAATTTTTAATTTTTAGGTTTGTGATATCTAAACTATTCGGAATAAACATGATACCATTTTCCTCTACTCCACCAGATTGTGATGTATCATAAATGTTTTCAAACACGATACCATCAAAAGTAACATCGTGAGCTCTAATTTCAAATAAACGTTCTGCATTATCGGTTTTATTTGAAGTGAAATCACCAGCAATATCATCACCATTAATATCACCTGTAAAAATGGTTGCATTAGTTGTATGTATTAAAGCTAAATCTCTGTCTTCTAAAGTTGCTTCAGTTCCAGAAAAACCTCCAATTATATCAATTTCATTGGTAGTAACAGTGATTGGCGAGTTTTTATCTACTAAAGTATAGGTTCCTTTTGCAACCCAAATAACATCATTTAAACTGGTGTTTACTATAGCATCTCCTAAATTTGTAAAAGCATCTGCCCAGGAGCTACCATCATTTGCTCCTGTTGCAGTAGCATCAACGTAGTGTACAGAAGGAATACAATTAATACTGTAGCTTGCTTGAGCATCTTTAGTCCAACCTACAACATACTGACCACTGTTTGCTGGTGGCGAAAATCCGTTATCAACCTCGATACAGTATAAGCTTGGGTTACTGTAAGCTTTCATGTAATCGAAATTGCTATTATTTCCGTTGGAAACTAACAAAGTCTCTAACTGACTGTTATTGTAGCAGAAAATTTCGGTGATACTTGTATTTAAGCGAATATCTAAACTTGTTAGGTTATTAGCGGCAACATGCAAACGTGTTAGAGATAAGTTGTTGCTTACATCAATTGTTGAGATACTGTTATTTGGGACATCTAAACGCGTTAAATTGATAAAAGCTTCAATACCTGTTAAGTCTGCGATACCAATACCGTTCATAATTAACTCGTTTGTAGCTTGTGCTTCAGCAACTGTAATTTCAGTATCATTATTTAAATTGATACTGCCATCGTTTACTAAAAAACTTTTAAAATTAGCATCTGGAATGTTTACAATTTGGTTTAAGGCAGCACAATCGTCGCTATAAAATGCAGAAGTTCCTTTGGTCCATCCTTGACTGTAAATACCAGCTTCAGCAGGAGGTGTAATACCAGCATCTATTTGAATGCACGATAAGCTATTACCATAGGCTTTCATCCAATTGATGTTAACGTTATTACCATTTGCAATATTTAATGCATTTAACACACCATTATTATGACATTGAATATCTGTAATTTGTGTATTTGCACTAATATCTAGCGTTTCTATTTGATTAGCAGCACAGTGTAGACGGGTTAAGGCAAGGTTACTACTAACATCTAAAGCCGTTAAATTATTGCTGTAACAATCTAAACGTGTAATATTTACAAAGGCTTCAATACCTGTTAAATCTGAAATGGATAAACCATTTACCAATAATTGACCTGAAAATGCTTGGGCTTCAGCAACAGAGATTTCACTATCGCTATTGGTATTAATCGATGCATCTCCAACAAGATAAGCTTTAAAATTAGCATCGGGAATATTAACATTTTGAGCATGTATACTAAACCATGCAGTCGCTATTAAAAAGGAAAATAAGAGTAATGTTTTTTTCATTGTAGTTGAGAATTTTTATAATTAATCAACTACAAAACAAGGGCAACCCTAAAGGTTTTTAACATGCTTTTTTCTGAATAGCTCTAATTTTTTTCTGAATGAAAATCACATAAACGTTTCCTTGATTACTTCAAGAAACTGATCGCGTTTAGATTTTGAAATTGGAATACGTTTTTGATTGTTCATTAGCAAATAATCGCCATCGTCTTTAACCAATTCATCTACGTATTTTAAGTTGATTAAATATGAACGATGACATTTAAAAAACATCGCATTGCGTTCTAATTGCTCAACAAAATGCTTTAACGGTTTACAAATGGTTTTTTGTTTACCATCTATAAGTTGTACGTTGGTGTACATACCATCGGCTTCAAAATAGACGATATCATTATGCGACGCGAACATGATTCCTTTTGGGATTTCTAAAGCTATTTTGTCCATTGAGAGTTGCTTTAACGAGTCGCGTAACTTGTTTAATTGGTCGTTTAAATTGTTGGCTCTTATCGCTTCTTCAGCTTTTGCTACTGCTTCTTTTAACTCGGTTGTATCAACTGGTTTTAACAAATAATCTACAGCCGACAGTTTGAAAGCTTCAATTGCATATTGGTTGTATGCCGTTACGAATATGATTTTAAAATCGACGTGGTTTGGAAAGTATTCTAAAATGTCTAATCCCGATTGATTAGGCATTTCAATATCTAAAAAAACAATATCAGGTTTACTGGTTTTAATCAAATCTACACCAGATGCTAAATCTTGTGCTTCCTCAATGCTTGTAATGCTTACGCAATGTTCGGTTAGTAAGTTTGATAGTAAATGTCTGGCGCGTTTTTCGTCGTCTATAATTATCGCTTTCATATCTTAATGTATTGGCATCGTGATGATCACTTTTGTACCTGCAGCAACGTCGTTTTCGTCATACAAATCGTTGGTAGTTATAGTTATGTCACGTTTTAATTTGTTTTTATATAAGTGCACACGTTCTTCATTAGCTTTAGTGGCAAAGGGTTTGTGCTGTTGGTTTGGTCGTTTTAATTTTTCGGATTGTGCGCGACCTATACCATTATCTTCAACCGTAATTTCTAATTTATTTTGCTGAACAATTTTCGCTTCAATTTGTAATTTTCGATCGTTTAATTTGTGTAATAATCCGTGTTTTAAAGCATTTTCAACGTACGGTTGAATGAATAATGACGGTACTTTTATCTGTTTTGTCTTTAATTGATTATCGACAGAAATCGCGTATTCCAATTCATCTTCAAAACGCACTTTTTCTAATTCTAAATACAGTTTTAACGCGTTTAATTCTTCCTCTAAAGTAATTTCATTTTGCTGACTGTAATCTAAATACATGCGGATTAATCGGCTAAACTTCACTAAATACGAGCTTGCCAATTCCTTTTCATTAGAAATAATATAATCTTGAATTGAATTTAAAGCATTAAAAATGAAATGCGGATTCATTTGCGAGCGCAGATTTTCTAACCTTAAATTCGTGATTTTTTTATCGATTAAAATTTTGTCAACTTCAGCAATACGTTGTGCTTCTTTTTGTTGCAATCGCCATCTAAAATACAGCCAAATTAATCCGAAAACGGATGCCAAAATCAAACCATAAAACCAATAGGTTTCCCAAAATGGTTTAGCAATTACAAAAGTTATTGGTGCTGCAAAAACAGGGTTTTTAGCACTAATATTTTGCGCCTTTAGTTCGAAAGTATATGTGCCACTTGACAAGCTGTTAAAATAAACAAAGTGCGTATTTAAAGGAATATTTTGCCAACTAGAATCTATTTCTTGCACACGATATTGGTAATTAACATGTTGGTTAGATTGAAATCCGTTGGAGTTGAATTTTAGTCCTATTTTGTTTAAATCATGTGGCAATTTATAGCTACTTGTAACCAAAGTATCTCGATCGTTAATCGATACCGCTTCTACCCTAACCATTGCCGTTTTAAACGTTTTAAACAAACCGTTTTGTTTTGGTAAGGTGTAAAAGCCTTTTGGCAAAACGACTACCAACTGGTTTTGCAACACCAAAAGACTATTTACTGCAGTATTTAAGCCATCTTGTGTGCTTAACGATTTAAGCTGATGTGTTTTTGTATGATATTGAAATAAACCAGAATCGGTTCCTATCCACAATAACCAACCATCAGATAAAATGGTATTGATTTGAATATTTTCAGGAAGTTTAATTCCTGATGGTTGTAATGTGTTTTGCTCGTATTTTAATAATCCGTTGTGCTGTGTAGCTAACCAAATAGTTTCTTTGGTGTTTGCAATAGCATTTACTAATAAACTGGCTGAATTATATTGAATTTCTTCCGAAGAAAAGGTATTACAATTGTATTTGTAAAGTCCGTCGATATAAGACACAAATAACGCATTACCAGAAACAACCGAAGCCTTTACACGACTTGAGCGAATGATTTTTTTCTCACTTAAACCAAACGGATTTTTATACACAATACCTTGACGGTAATTACCATAAAATAAGGTGCTATCACTAATTTTTGAAAATGTTTTTGCCACCGAAAATCGGTTTTTAACATCGGTTATTTTATCGGTTTTTAAATCGACTACAAAAGATTCTGAGGCATTAATACTAACGATTAATTGTTCTTTTAAAATATCAAAATATAAATTACCTATAATTTTTTTAGTTGGTAACTGAATGCTTTTTTTAAGTTGATTTTGATGATAAAACAAAAGCCTTCCGTTGTTGGTTCCTAATACAAAATGATTGTTTTGTAAGGCTACAGAAGCTGTAATTTTAGACTCAATATTTGATAATTCAACACGTCGAATATTTAAATTAGGCGACACAAAAACGCCATTATCCAGTGTTGTGAACCAATAATTGTTATTAAAATCTATTTGAACATCGGTAACAGATTCTGTTCTAAAAAGTTGTTCTTTGAAGGTAAAACGCTCGTTTTCAAAATTGAAAATAAACACTCCAAAGTTGGTTAAAAACCAAAAATTGTTTTCGATGGTTAAAATATTATAAATGGTTGCATTTTTTAATTGATACGGCGTTTCTAGTTTTTTTGAAGTGTTTTTAACCTGATCAATACTAAAAATAACATTGCCTTTTGCGCTACTATGTGTAAGGAAAACAGAATTTTTAAAAGCAAATAACTTTGGCGATTGTATTCGATTAGTACTTGTTATTTCAAGTATTTTTGTTCTTTTTTGCTTTTCGAATTTATATAATCGATGTCGCTTTAATTTACCCTCAAAATTAATTATAAAGGTGTAATTACTTTCATGGTCTCGTGCATTGGTAATACACATACCTTTAAACACTTCGGTTACTTTTTTGGTGGTTTTATCAATGTCAAAAATCCCGATTACAGTAAATAATCTTATAGTGTTTTCAAAAATTTCGTATTGCGCTAATTGACCGTTTACTAATTGGCTTGCGTCGTAAAATAGCTGTAAACGATTATTTTCAACATAAAATAATTGACCGTAAATATTAATACACCATAATTTTTCATCTGTATCTAATCTTAACTGAAAAAGTGAATTAGATTTTTGTTGCGGATTGGTAAAATGCTTGTAATTTTTTCCGTCGTATCTGTACAAACCTTTATCGGCAGCAAGCCATATATACTGTTGCTGGTCTTCAAGAATATCGTAAAACTCTACATCGGGAAGCTGTGAAACGTTTGCCATCGTCTCGAAAACAGGATTTTGAGATTGCATTACAGCTATCGAAAACCATAGAAATATGTACTTTAAGTAAGGCTTCATAAGTATGAATTAACAAACTTAATATTTATGTAGGCAATGTTGACTATATTTTTCTGTAACTATCTTATTTTTTTCTAAATACAAAAAAAGCGCTTACCTAAAAGTAAACGCTAATCATCTTTTAAATCGAATTTTTTAAAATTCTAACACTAACTAATAAAATTAAAAGATAAAGGGTATTTTGGAAATTCGCCGTTACTGGCTTTTATGGCGTTAATAATTGGCATTACAAAAGCTAATACACCAATAATTATTAAGGTTAAAATACCTAAACCAAAAACTAAAATTAACGGTATACTAATAATACAATATATAATTGTGCTTAATTGAAAGTTTATTATGGCTTTACCATGAGCATCTAAACCTTCTACTTTATCCTTTTGAGTTGCCCATATAATTAACGGAACAATTAATCCGCCAAATCCGGTAAGGTATGTTAATAATTGCGCCAAATGTGTAACCATTATTAATTGATTATCTGTGCGTTTTAATGTGTAGTAGTTTGATTCCATATTTTAAAGGTATTACATTTATATGACGTATACATTTTTAAAATGTTACACCATAGATAAAAAATATTTAACTGAAGTAAAAAATTACTGTAAACGTAAAAATTGCAGTTCAACGATATTTTTTATATTCTTTTTCTTACTTATTGAATTAAATAATGCATTTTATCGTTTTTTTATACATTTTATCGTTATCATTTTATAAGTTTGTACAAACCCAAATAATATGCCTAATAAATTATTAACCTACTTTTTATTTGCTACATTATGCATTCCCAATGTAAATGCACAAGCAAATACTCAAGACAGCCGTATAAAATTATGGTTATCTTTTACAGACCCGAACGCTTATAAGCGATTAATTGGTTTAGGATACGACCAAAACACAACTCACAATTACGATAATGGATACGATGCCCGTTCGTTTAACGATAATCAAAATGAAATGTATTGGGTTATGAATAACGAAAACTTATCGATTATGGCATTACCGGAATTTAATGAAAATGAAGAGTTACCTTTAGGTGTAACCACCTATACTGCTGGAAACTTTAACTTTGAATTAAATAAAACCGAAAATTTTCCAGAAAACATACAGATCTTTTTAAAAGATAAGCAAACCAATTCAGAGTATAATTTATCGACTGAAACCGCCATAATTTGGTTAGATGAAACCGTTAATACGACACGTTTTAGTATTATTTTTCAACCCACCGAAGAAAGTAGTTTAAGCATCGATAGAACTACAGCTTTAGAAAGTATTAAAATGGTTTACCAAAAAGAAAATAAACGTTTAAGTTTAACGCATTTAGATGTTCATCAATTAAAAGCGTTTTCAATTTATAATACCGCAGGTAAAAAGGTTTTAGCCAAAAACAAAGAGATGGTTAATCCCGAAATTTCGATTAATGCTTTAAAAAATGGTATGTACTTTTTAAATATTGCGACAGATGTTGGTATAAAAAGTTTCAAATTTATTAAGCATTAATTTAATTATCCTATATTTTATTTAGTCCTTATAATTCTCCCTGAATTTGCCGTTTAATTACTCAAAAGAGCTCTAAATTTACTTCACTAAACAACAAAGTATTTTAAATACTTATTAATAACCTTGAGCTCATTTTTTAAACAAATTTTACTTTTAATTCTGTAACTAAATTGTCCAAAACGAGATTGTTAAATATCAAATAAGATTATTAACTATAATACTTATTCTAAACGGAAAAGGTATTGGTAAACAGGTGTTAAAATGATGTATTTAAATTACAATTTCAGTTTTTACAATTTTAATATGTTATTTTAATCGTTTGACTTTTTTCTAAATTTTTTACAAGATTCTAAAATGCTATTCAACGAGTAATACTTCAATTAATTAGTGTAATTTTGCAAAGCATTGTATTTTCGGCACAATAAATGTATTACAAAACGTTATTAACCCAAAAAAGTAATTATGTTACGACTATCTTTTATTTGTCTATTTCTGTTTTCAATTGTTGTAAAAGCTCAAAATACAGCCATTGGATATAACGAAAAATTGGTTTATACTGCCTCGTATAATATGTCTGGTATTTTAACCGATTTAGCTCAAGTAAACATGGAAACAAGCGCGGTAAAAACTTCGAAAGCCACATTACTTCGATTAAAATGTACGGCAACTACCTATAGCAAATGGGATAATTTTTTTAAAATTCGCGATTTATACGAAAGCTACGTAAGCCCTAAAACACTTACACCATACTTATATAATCGATCTATAAACGAGGGCGGTTATTTTAAAAAAATGAAATATACTTTTAGTCATAAAACCAACAGCGTAAAATCGGTACAAACTAAAAGTAAAAATAGAGTTGAAAACAAAACGGTTTCTATAAGCTCTGGTACCAAAGATATTATTTCGGCCATGTATAATGTACGATTATTAGATTTTTCTAATATGGCTAAAGGCACCACAAAAACCATTAAAATTATTTTTGACAGAGAAGAAATTAACGCACAAATTACTTACTTAGGAAAAGAAACTATTAGCACAGCTATTGGAGAAAAAACTTGCTATAAATTAGCTATTAGTTCAGGAAACAACAATGTACTCCAAGGTAAAAACAATAATTTATTATGGTTAACTGCCGATGCCAACAAAATACCTGTTTATGGTAAATTTAAAATTCCTGTTGGAAATGGCGAGTTAAAAATTAAATCGGCATCTGGATTAAAAAACTAAACCCTTTATGAAAAAACTACTAACCATTTTAGCCTTTATAGCCGCTATTTTTACGGTATTATTTTCTGTTTTACCAATATCTAACTTAGCCGTGTTACCAGGTATTTTAGCTCTTATTTTTGCAGGAATTGCCTATTATTTATCTAAAAAAGAAGGTGACATTAAAAAGTTACTTCCATTTACATTTTTACTCACCATTTTAGCATTAGGATTAACTACTTATAAAGCAATTTTTACTGAAACTGTTGTTGAAGACACTAAAGTTTTAGAAGAAACTGAGCTTAAATTAGAAGAAGAAGCTATTGAAGAATTGGAAGAGTTGGAGATAGAAGAATTAGAAATTGATGATAGCGAACTAGAAGCCGTTGAATTTGATGATTCGCAATTAGAATTAGAAAATTTAGAAGGTGTTAATAATAGTGAAAAGGAAGCTATAAATTCTGCCGATCTTGAAAGCTTTGATACCGAAGCCATTGAAATTGATGAAAGTGAATTAGAAGATTTAGAAATAGACTAGCCCTAAAACCATATTGGTTTTACCATAACATTAACCCTATTCGTTGGTTTTTTGTAATATATTTGTGTTTCATTAAATATTTACAATTTGAAAAAACTATCATTATTTAGCCTTATTGCATTAGTTATATTGTCTTGTAGCTCTTCGCAAAACAAGAATAAAAATAAAGCAAACAGTAATGCTTCTGTTGAAACTTATGCTCAAACCATTACAGCTGCCGAATTAAAAGATATGCTTTACACCTACGCCTCTGATGAGTTTGAGGGCAGACGTACAGGTGAACCAGGACAAAAAAAGGCCATTGACTATCTAAAAAATCATTATGTAAGTAATAACATTCCTTCCCCAATAGCCGAAGGAGATTATTTTCAAGAAATTCCAGAATCCTATTTTAATGGTAATATAAAAGCTTCTGAAAATGTTTTAGCCTATATAAAAGGTTCTGAAAAACCAGAAGAAATTATTGTTATTTCAGCGCATTTAGACCATATTGGTATTTCAAAAAATGGTGATATTAATAATGGTGCCGATGATGATGGCTCGGGAACTGTTGCCGTTTTAGAAATTGCTGAAGCCTTTAAAGAAGCAGAAAAAGCAGGTTTTGGTCCTAAACGTTCTATTTTATTTTTACACGTTACAGGAGAAGAATTAGGACTTTATGGTTCGAAATACTACGCTAATGAAGACCCTATTTTTCCTTTGGCCAATACCGTTGTAGATTTAAACATTGATATGATTGGGCGTGTAGACCCAAAGCACGAAGGTGGTGAAAACTATTTGTATTTAATCGGATCGGATAAATTAAGTACCGAATTACATAATATTTCAGAAGAAATTAATAAAAAATACTTCAACTTAGAATTCGATTATACTTATAACGACGATAACGATCCAAACCGTTTTTATTACCGTTCAGACCACTATAACTTTGCTAAAAATAACATTCCCGTTATCTTCTATTTTAATGGTACACATGTCGATTATCACAGACCAAGCGATACACCAGATAAAATAAACTATGAGTTTTTAGAAACTAGAACACGTTTAATATTTACCACAGCTTGGGAACTAGCAAATCGTGAAGAGCGCATAATTGTAGATAATAAAGATAGCTACAAACCTGTTCATGCTTTTGGACGTCGATATTAAAAGACTTAATAAGCATTATATTAAAAGACCTTGTTTTACCGAAAGCAAGGTCTTTTTATTTCTACACAGATTTAAAAAGATGTTTCACATCAACTAAAGCCAAACATCTTGACCAATAAGTCTAAAACAAAAGAAGCCCCTCCAAAAAAGGAGAGGCTTTTATTTCTGGGTGGAAGATCGGTCTCGAACCGACGACCTCCTGAACCACAATCAGGCGCTCTAACCAACTGAGCTACAACCACCATTTTAAACGCATAATTAAATGCGAGTGCAAATGTAAATGATTTACATGGTTTCTACAAATACTTTTTTTAATATTTTTTAATTGTTTTTTATCTATTTGATATCTAACAAACTATCTACAGCAATGTAGCGCTCTACCGTAAAACCTTCGGCGTACTCAACTCCTACTAATCTTCCTAAATCTCGTGCGCGATACTTTACACTATCCGTAAAATTCTGGCTCGATATTGGTGTTTCTGGCTCTTTACTATCGGCACTGTAAAACTGTGTTTTATAAGCCAATACCGATGCCATTTTAGCATCAATAAACTCCGAAATATCAACTACAAAATCAGGTTCAATATTTTTCCATTGTATGTAATGGTACACTACTTTAGGTCTGTGAGCTTGTTGGGGTTCATTACCATCATTATACGTTTCAATTTTCATCAATCCGCTTAAAAAACAAGCATCACTTACTAATTTACTTCCTTTACCATGATCAATATGCCTATCATCAATAGCATTACAAATCACAACATCTGGTTTATATTGTCTTATTTTTTCAATTATTCTAAGTTGATGTGCTTTATCATTTACAAAAAATCCATCAGCAAATTTTAAATTTTCTCTAACTGAAACTCCTAAAATATTTGCTGCATCTCTAGCTTCGTTATAACGTGTTTCTACGGTGCCTCTTGTGCCTAATTCACCTTGTGTTAAATCAATAATACCAACTTTTTTACCGTTAGCAACTTCTTTTGCTATGGTGCCCCCACTACCAAGTTCGGCATCGTCTGGGTGCGCTCCAAAAATAAGTATATCTAATTTCATCTATTCTTTTTTTAACGTCAAATATTCAATTTTAAACTAATACTGCGAATTTTTTAATCAGAAAATTATGTTAATTGATAGTTTCTATAAAAACAGTTAAAAATAATTATCGGCTATTATTTAAAAACACACAAAAGTATATATCACGAAAACGTATTCGCAAGCAGTATTATCATTTTCAAGGGCTTAAATATAGTAATTATTAAAAAATGAGTCGTGATTTTAAAGTATGACTTTAGTCATAACTCATGGCATACATCCATTGTAATTTTACAACGTAAAACAAAACAAAAACTCGTTATGTATTTAATGTTAGCCATTTTAGTAATTACAATAGCTCTTTTTATTTGGGGCAAATTTACACCAGACATTGTTGCATTAATCTCTATGATTAGTTTATACCTTACTGGTATTTTAACACCTTCTGAAACTTTAAGCGGATTTAGTAACCCAACCGTAATAATGATTGCTGCCCTCTTTATTATTGGTGAAGGCATTTCGCAAACTGGCTGGACTGCTATTGCTGGTAAAAAGTTTATAGAATGGGCCGGTAAAAGCGTACCTAAATTATTGGTTATTGTAAGTTTAGGAGCCAGTGTATTATCTGGTTTTGTTAGTAATACAGGTACCGTAGCTAGTTTAATGCCTTTAACTATTTCATCGGCTTGGAGTATTGGCACCTTACCTTCAAAAATGCTCATGCCTGTAGCCTTTGGTTCTAACACAGGTGGTTTATTAACTTTAACAGGTACACCTCCTAATATTATTGCTAGTAATGCCTTAATTGAAAATGGATTTGAAGGGTTTTCATTCTTCGAATTTGCACTTATTGGTTTGCCGCTTTTAATTATTGCTCTGGTTTATTTTAGATATATAGCTTATAAAATCTTACCCAAAAACAAAACCAATAATAAACCTGTTAATATTGAATCGACTCTGCATAATTGGATTAAAGCTTACCAAGTTAACGATGATTATTATCGTTTAAGAATTCGTTCGGTTTCACCATTAATTGGAACTAAAATTAAATCATGGAAATTCGAGAAGAATTATAATATTACATTAATCCGTTTAAAAAGAAGACATCCCAATATGCTTAAAGGTATTCCGCAGTTTGAGGAGTTTCCCGACTTAAATACCAAACTTAAGTACCATGATATTATTACCGTAAAAGGAGACACCGAATCTATAAATAAATTAATGATTGAATTTAGCCTTGGTTTATTGCCTTTAGAAGCAGAAACCGACGAGTTAAAACACAATTTAATTAACCAAGAAGTTGGTATGGCCGAAGTAATTGTAAACCCCAATTCTATTTTTGTTGGCAGAAAATACAAATTAGGCGATTATTTTAACCGTTTTGGTATTCAATTACTCGCAGCTTCTAGAAATAATAAACCGCTTTTAAATAAAGAGTTTACTGTGAAAGCTGGGGATTCATTTATTTTAAGAGGAAGCTGGGAAAACATCGAAGACCTAAAAAAACAACATGGCAATCTGGTGATTTGTGGAAGTCCTGAAGGAATGGCAAAAAATGTTGAAAGTTTAAATTATAAATCTTACATCGCTTTAGGAGCACTTTTATTAATGATTGTGTTTATGGTTTTCAAAATTATTCCTGGTTCTATTGCCGCTTTAATATCGGCAGGTATTATACTTTTAACAGGATGTATTCCTATGGCAAAAGCCTACAAAGGTATTAGTTGGATAAGCGTTATTATGATTGCCGCCATGATCCCCATGGGCATAGCCTTAGAAAAAACAGGAACGGCACAAGTAATAGCAAATGCTTTAGTAGATTATTTAGGCGCTATTCATCCTATTTTACTACTAGGTGGTGTTTTTCTACTAACAGCAACCTTTAGTCAGGTTATCAATAATTCTGCGACAGCGGTACTCATGGCTCCAATTGCCATATTAGCCGCGAACTCGTTAAATCTGTCACCAGAACCTTTTATGATTGTTGTTGCAATAAGCGCGTCAACTGCATTTTTAACACCTATAGGTACAACTACAAATGCTATGGTTATGACTTCTGGCGGATATAAATTCATGGATTATTTAAAAGTTGGAGCACCATTGCTATTAGTCTTTTTACTGGTTTCTCTAGTACTAGTACCGCTTATTTGGCCATTTTAATATTAAAACATGAAAAAATACGTCATTTTTCTATTAGCTTTTTTTACAATTAGCTGTGGCATGTCACAAACAGCTATTGAAGATAAACTCGGGTCTTGGTTTACTTATGGTGCTAATTACAAAGTTTCAAACAAAATAAGTGTTAGCAATGTGGTTCAATCTTGGCACTACGAAATCGCCGATAATTTCAACTTTTTATTTACCAGTATTGCTATAAATTATCATGTTTCGTCTAAAATAATTACATCAGTGTCTTATGGCTTTAACGATATTGATTGTGGCTTTAATAAACAAGGTACGCACACTTACGAAAACCGATTCTATGAGCAAATTAGCATGAAACAAAACATTGGGAAGCTCCCTTTTGATCTTAGACTACGTTTAGAACAGCGTATTTTAAACAAACCTGCACCAACAGACAATGCTTTTCATAACAGAACGCGTTACAGATTAGGAACAAAAATAAAGCTTAACAATACTTTTTTTATTCGATTAAATAATGAGTTTATTTGGACTATACAAACGACAAAAAATGATGGTTTTACCGAAAATAGAGCTTATGCAGCTTTAGGGATTAACATCTTAAAATCTACCAATCTGCAAGTTGGTTACTTAAATCGAAAAATTAAAGGGTTAGATTTACACAGATTGCAATTGGGGTTATTTTATAGCATAGACTTTAGAAAACAAACTGAAAAAATCTAATTAAAAGTCCATGCTAAAATTCGTGATACCTTCTGCCCTTGTCCCATACTAATTACTTTTGTTTTTGTTGCGCCTAATTTAACTAACGACGCCTTTAATCCTTTTATTAAATCCCTTTTTGATACTAAAGTTGTAAACCACATACATTGCGCTTTAAACTGACTACTTTCGTAAATATAATTGTGAAGAAATGCCTTTTCGCCACCTTTATAAATCAGTTCGTTTGGTGTACCAGAAAAGTTTCGGATGAAATTATCTTCGGAAGACTTTAATCCTTTTAATTTTCTTTCCGTTGCCGCATTAGCTTCAGCTTCATTTTTATAAAACGGCAGATTACACATGCTTAAAGCAAAAGCATCAGAAGCTTTTATAATTCCTTTTAAAATATGCTGATTATCATTTTGATGCCTTAATTCAATAGCATCAACTAAATTATTTTTTTGAATAATCGATTTAGCATTTTGTAATGATGCCACGTCAATATCGGTTGCAACAAAATTCCAATTATATTCAGCATGACCAAGTAACGGGTAAATAGACGTGGCGCCTGTACCAATATCGATAACTTTTACTGTTTTAGTGTAATTTTCATCGGTCAACAAATCATTCAAATAATGAATATAATCGACTCTACCAGGAATTGGCGGACATAAATTATCATCAGGAAAATCCCAAAACTTAATACGGTAATGTTTAAACAATAAAGCTTTGTTTAAAGCTTTTACGGCTTCAGGGTTTGCAAAATTGATGGTGTTTTGGTTTGATTTATTTAACGTAATAAAATCTTTTAAATCAGGATAAACATCACATAATGCTTCAAAATTATATCCTAATTTATGTTTGTTGTTTGTATGAAGCTTAGGTTTTACCATTACACTTTTACATTTTTCCATGTTCCCTTTTTAAACCAAATAATGGCAATTATAGCAATTAAAACTTCGGCAAAAGTAATGGCCCAAAACACACCCGAAGGCCCAAAATTCAGGGTTAATGCCATAAAATATGCAAATGGTAATTGCAATAACCAAAAACACACAAAATTAATATAAGTTGGCGTTTTAGTATCGCCAGCACCATTAAACGCATTAATAATTACCATGCCGTAACCATAAAAAATGTAACCCGAAGCTAAAACTCGTAAACACAAACTACCGTATTTTACAACCGTTTGAGTATCGTTAAATAACACTATAATTTGCGGTGCAAAAATTAAATACACTATTGAGACTAAGCCCATAAAACCAGCACAATATTTACTGGTTTTCCAAACCGATTGTTCTGCCCTTTCGGGTTTATTGGCGCCTAAATTTTGCCCAACCAAAGTAGCTGCGGCATTACTCATACCCCATGCAGGCATTAGTGTAAACATCATCACTCGAATTGCAATGGTATAACCCGCAAGCACTTCGCTGCCAAATTCGCTCATAATACGCATTAAAAATACCCAAGATGAAGTGCCAATTAAAAACTGACCAATACCACCAAGCGAAACTTTAATTAAATTAAGCATTACTCCTATTTGCAGTACCAAATCTTTTATCGCGATTTTAATTTTACTATAGCCAAAAAATAGAATAATAAGTTGAAAAACAACCGCTGTACCGCGACCAATAGTTGTTGCAATAGCTGCGCCTTCTACACCCAAAGCAGGAATTGGTCCGAACCCAAAAATAAACATCGGGTCGAGAATAATGTTTAACCCGTTAGACAAAATAAGCGTCCACATCGCCACTGAAGCATCTCCAGCACCACGAAAAATCGCATTTATTAAAAACAGCAACATTATGGTTACATTACCACCTAAAAGCACTCGAGTATATCCATAACCTTCTGCAATTAAATCGGGCTCACCACCCATTAATGCGAGTATTTCTTTGGGATAAAGAATACCGATTACACTTACTAAAATGGAAATAAAGACACCTAAAAATATTACTTGAACCGCTGCGTTTGATGCCGATTTTAAATCCTTTTCGCCTACACGACGCGCCACAATAGCCGTTGCAGCCATACTTAAACCAATGGCTAGAGCGTACACTAAGGTAATTACAGATTCGGTTAAACCTATGGTTGCCACAGCATTTACGCTTACTTTCGATACAAACATAATATCGACTAAAGCAAAAATAGATTCCATGAGCATTTCTAAAATCATGGGAATAGACAGCATAAAAACGGCTTTACGAATACTACCCGATGTAAACTCTTGCTCCTTGCCTGTTACCGCAATTTTAAAATAATTGAATAGTTTTTTTATTGAAATGGATTGTGATTGCATAATGTAATTGAAGTTTAAAATAATCAATGGAGACTAACCAAATATTATCAACCACTAAATAGGTTGCTTTAGAAAGTCTCATTAAAACATTCAAAAAAAATGAATGTTGAATCGCTATGGAAGTGCTGTTATACAATCATAATAGCAAATATTGCTAATTTTTATAAATCTACAAAATAGATTTTAGGGTGTTACTTGCAATTGCTTTATATTCGTTAAAAAAACAACAATGCTAAAAGCAGTAATTTTCGATATGGATGGGGTTATTATTGATAGCGAACCTCTACATTACAAAGCCTATCACCGCATGTTTAAGGATGTTGACATTAACGTGTCTAGCGAACTTTACGAATCGTTTACAGGGCAATCTACACTTAATGTTTGTAAACGTCTTTGTGATACTTTTAATTTAAAAGAAGCTCCTGAAACCTTGGTAAAAATAAAGCGTAAACACCATAAACACATATTTGAAAATGACGACGATTTACAGCTTATTCCTGGTGTTTTAGAAGCCATAAAAGATTATCATGCAAACGGATTAAAACTGGTTTTAGCCTCTTCGGCTTCTATGGTAAGTATCGAACTTATTTTTAAACGCTTTGAATTAGACCAATATTTCTCAGCAAAATTTAGTGGTGCCGATTTAAAACAAAGTAAACCACATCCCGAAATTTTTATAAAAGCCGCCCAATCTACCGGGTTTAATAATGAAGAATGTGTGGTTATTGAAGATTCTACCAACGGTATTAAAGCCGCAAATGCTGCTGGTATTTTTTGTGTAGGTTACGACAGTTTACACTCTACAAACCAAGATTATAGCACTGCGAACTTCGTTGTAAATAGTTTTGATGACATTTCTTTTGAAAAGTTGCGTGAAGTTTTAGGGTGATTGATTTTTTTAATTAAAATTAATTGTAAGATTACAAATGGCCGAATTTTGGGAATCCGCTTTTAAAAGTAACGCTAAAATGTGGGGAGAAACCCCTACAGATAACGCTTTGTATGTACTTGGCATTCTTGAAAAATACCATGTAAAAAACCTTTTAATTCCTGGTTTTGGTTATGGCAGAAATGCTAAAGTATTTTACGATAATGGCATTAATGTTACAGGAATGGAAATCTCAAAAACCGCCATACAAAGAGCGCGTCTTTATTTTAATAATACAACAACTATTCATCACGGTTCGGTTAATAATATGCCTTTTGATGATGCCGTTTACGATGCGGTGTATTGCTATTCGCTTATTCATCTTTTAAACATCACTGAAAGACAAAAATTAATAAAAGATTGCTACAATCAATTAAAACCCAATGGGATTATGATTTTTGTAGCTTTATCTGTAAACGATAAACGTTTTGGTGTTGGTGATCAAATTAGTAAAAACACTTTTTATTCGCCAAACGGCTTAAATCTTTATTTTTATAACAAAGCTTCAATAAATGAAGAGTTTGGTGATTATAACTTACAAATAGTAAAAGAAATTAACGAACCAGAAGAAAGCCCAAACGAAAGGCATTGGATGATTATTTGTAAAAAATAACTCGGTTTAATTAATTTGTTTTATCTCAAAATACACGTTACTTTTTATTTAGTTTTAACAGCTTATTTTGTTCTTCCATTAAAGTGGTAAGTTTCGATAATAGTTCAATATCTTTTGGTGTTGCCACAGTGTCATCGGTAGCGTCTTGTGCCTTATTTCTTAGTTTATTTAAAAACTTCACAATTACAAAAACGGTAAATCCAATAATTAAAAAATCGACAACAGCTTCACCTAAAGCCCCGTAACCAATAGCTACTTCATCGGTTTTTATTGTACCATCTGCATTGGTAATAGGATCTTTTAAAATAATACGCTTATCGTTAAAGTTTACACCATCAGTCAATAGCGATAATGGCGGTAAAAACACTTGTTTAACTAAAACATCGACCACTTTATTAAATGCAGCGCCAATAATAATACCTATGGCCATATCCATCATATTTCCCTTTACAGCAAATTCTTTAAACTCTTTAAATAGTTTCATAGATTAAGTTTTAATTATTTATAACAAATTTAAAAACCACAATTTAATTATCTGTTAAAAAAACGATAATTTAAATTATCTGAATATTAACGTATATTTTTGAATATCTGATAAAAAAAGTATATTTTTGAAAAACCTTTTTGAAGGAGATGAAAATTGAAAACCGTTTCACTTAACAAAAAACGTTTATTAAGATGCTGAAACAAATTCAGTATAACATTACAAAGTAATGAGATAAACTAAAACATTCAAAATGATAGCTATACTAACAGGAGATATTATTAATTCGAGAGAAACCGAACCTAAAGTTTGGTTAAACTCGTTGAAAGACGCTTTGAATTATTTTGGAAACACTCCTAAAACTTGGGAAATTTTTAGAGGGGATAGTTTTCAATTGGAAGTTAAACCTGAAGATGCTCTTTTTGCCTCAATACTTTTAAAATCGACTATAAAACAATACAAAAATATAGATGTTCGATTAGCTATTGGTTTAGGTGAAAAAACTTTTGAAACCGATAATATAACCGAATCGAACGGAGCAGCTTTTATTAATTCGGGAGAGTGCTTTGAAAGTTTAAAGAAAAATACATTGGCTATAAAATCGAGTTTTGATGATTTCGACTTAACTTTAAACCTAATGTTTGAGTTGGCTCAATTAACCATAAATAATTGGACCACCATTTCGTCAACCATTATAAAAACCACTTTATTAAATCCTGATTTAAACCAAAACCAATTGGCTAAATTATTGAGTAAATCGCAAAGTAATATTAGTGAAGGATTAAAACGTGGTGGTTTTGATGAAATATTAAAACTCATGCATTTTTACAAACAAAAAATATCGACTTTATGATTGCTTTAGCCATTAAACTCATTTTAGCACATTTTGTGGGCGACTTTTTACTACAACCACAAAAATGGGTAACACATAAGGAAACTTATAAGCACAAATCGAAATTTTTATACTTCCATATTTTAGTGCATTTAGTGGCTTTAATTGTAGTGTTGCAGTTTAATTTTAGTTACTGGCTTGGTATTTTAATAATACTAATAAGTCATTATATTTTTGATGTTATTAAATTGAATTTAAAACCCAAAATGAATCCTAGAATTTTATTTGGGTTAGATCAATTAGCACATGTTATCGTTATCGCTTTAGTGGTTAAGATTTATGAGAACTACCAATTAAATTTTGACTCATTTTACACCCCAAAAGTTCTACTTTTTATCACAAGCATCGTTGGTATTACCTATGTTTCGGCCATACTAATGAAAACGATCATCTCGAAATGGGATTTAAGCGAATACACCGAAAAAGCCTCTTTAGAAAAAGCTGGCGCCTACATTGGCATGCTGGAACGCTTATTTGTGTTTGCTTTTATAATTACAAACCACTGGGAAGGAATTGGTTTTTTAATAGCTGCAAAATCGGTATTTAGATTTAGTGATTTATCGAAGGCTACCGACAGAAAACTTACCGAGTATATTTTAATAGGAACATTACTCAGCTTTGGTTTAGCTATGGCTTTTGGAATAACCTATAACTATGTAATTGAGTTGCTTTAACATGAACTCCACATAAAATTACTTTTAATTTACTCCAATTAATAACGAAAAAACTATTGAAAAAAGTTACCTTTTAGAGTTTTGAAGTAAAACCACACTTCGACTGCGCTCAGTGTAACAAACACTTATTCTATAAAACTTTCAGTTATCTTTTTAAGCGAGCTACCTATTAGAATATTTTTACAAGTCTCTTAAAAGCTTCAAGTTTCGACTTTGGCACCATAACATAATCGCAAAAATTAATGTTATCGTGTATTTCTATTTTAGATAAGGCTTTAAAACCTATCAATTCATCATTTTCTTTTAATATTCTAAAAATGGTGTAATTAAGCGTTTTTAGTAATTGTTCTACATTTTTCTGACGCTCAATTCTAAAAGTATTGTCTTTGTTGTAAGTTGGTAAAATTTCAATAATTATTATAGGCCTATCAGAAATTAAACTGCTTTTAAAACTTTCTAAAACTTCAAGTTCGCCACCTTCTACATCTATTTTTAAAATCGAAATCGCTTCGAAATCTTCTTTTTCTCTAACAGTATCCCAAGTAGCGAGCGGAATATTTATCTGTTGACTAATTTGATCGTCACTTCTAAATCCATTAACAATTGATGCCGAAGGATCTGTTTTACTACTATTTGTAAAATATAAAACACCATTTTCAGTTTTATTCGAAATACCTAACTGAAAAATTTTGGCATTATGAAAGTGATTTAAATCGAGTAAATTTTCAAGGTAATTATAACAAACTGGATTAGGTTCGAAACCAATATATTTAATGTCCGACGATATGCTTTTAACCTTTAATAAGGTCTGTCCTATATTAACACCTACATCAACAAAACTATTGGTTATAAAAGGCGAAATGGTTTTAAGCAAACTAAGCATCCAAGGCTCAAAAGCACTCAAATATGATTGCCCAATATTGTTGTAAATAGGAACCTTAAAACGGTTATTGTTTATCGTAATTTCCTTCTTAAAGTTTAAATACTTAAAAACTTTTAACTTATTTAAAACTCTAAGAAGATTAGCATTCATATTTATTTTTTATAATATTTCGCATAACCACGGTATGCAAAAAAACCAAGAATAGCTATTAAAGCACAGGCGATACCAATAAATTTTAAACTAATAATTTGGTCGCCACTGGCATAACTGTGTAATCCTGCTAAATAAAAGTTTACTCCAAAATAAGTCATCATAATACTAGCAAAACCAACAATTGACAATAAATTAAATATAAAACGCCCTCGTAAACCTGGAACCAAACGCATGTGAATTATAAAAGCATAAACCATAATACTAATAAGCGCCCAAGTTTCTTTAGGGTCCCAACCCCAATAACGTCCCCAACTTTCGTTAGCCCACATACCTCCTAAAAAGTTTCCAATGGTAAGCATAACTAAACCTACTGTTAACGCCATTTCGTTAATTATAGTAAGTTCTTTTATGTTAAAGTCCATTTTAGTCTTATTATTCTTGTTGGTAAATGCCATAAGAAATAAGTCTACAATTCCTAAAATCATGGCTAATGTAAAAGGTCCATAACTACCTACAATTACCGCCACGTGTATCATTAACCAATAACTGTTTAAAACGGGTTGTAGGTTTGCAATTGCAGGATCCATCCAATTCCAATGCGCAATCATTAAAATCATAGACGTTACAAATGCTGTTGAAGCTAGAGTTAAGTCACTTTTTCTTCCAAAAATTAATCCGAATAACATGGTTGCCCAAGCCACATAAATCATAGACTCGTAAGCATCACTCCACGGTGCATGACCTGAAATATACCAACGCGCAATTAAACCTGCCGTATGTAAAACAAAAAGCGCAATGATGATAAACTTAAATACGTTAACTGCAATTTTTAATCCTTTGCTTTTATCTTTAAATATCTGAATTATTAATAACACAAACATCAAAGTTCCGGCGTACATGTACCAACTATACAGCTTCTTAAAAATGTCGTATTTATTGTAAAGTATTTCGGTTTTTATCTTTTTATCGCTCAACATTACAGTACCACCATACTTTTGTTGTGTTTTTTTAATAGACTCTACTATTTTTGAAGCTTTAGAAAAATCTCCAGATTGTTTCGCTTGGTTAAGGGTATATAAATACACTTCAAAACCATTTTTAACAAAATTTGAATACAGAGAATCTTGAATATCAACAGCTCCTAATTTGTATTCGTAAGTAGAAATCCATTTATTATTTTCATCTTCGGGAATAGGAAATAATTTTAACGATGATCCCTGAATGGTGTTGTAAAGCAAGGTCACGCGTTCATCTGTTTCTTTTATTTTTTTTTGATATCCGTTAGGAACAGCTGCTCCATAAGCTTCTTCTAAATACGGGCTCAACTTATACGATCCATCTTCGTTTATAAAATCGTTTAAGGCGAAAAGTTTTCCTGTTTTTGGTAAGCCTACAATGGTTCGTAACGAATCGGTTTCCATTGGGCGCAAATAAATAATAGGTACATTGTACCAAAACATTGGACTTTCTTGAATAGACAAAAATACTTGATTCGCATCTAAATCCTCATAAGTATCGCTTTTGCTTAATTTTCTAAGCAATTCTGATGCATATGTATTCACCGGCATCATACGTCCGCTTAAATCTTGAATAACAAGATGTCCAAATTCATCGGCATGCGACTTTGGTGCTACATTAGCTTTTAATAAGGAATCAATTTGTGATTTTTGAGCCTTTGTTGGTTGCTCGTGATTATGCCCATCGTTTGCAGTGTGCTCTTGAGCAAAACCATGTTGCATTGCCAAAAGTAAAATTACAACAGATAACGCTTTAGCTTTTTTAGCTTTTAAATTCCTTAACTGCTTTCTTAAATCGCCAAAACGCGATCGACGTGTAAATAAAATGGCAAGCAAGCCAAGATATAACATACCGTAGCCAAAATAAGTAACCGTTGTACCCCAAAAATCGTGATTTACAGAAAGAATGGTGCCGTGTTCGTCAGGATCGAAACCTGATTGAAAAAAACGATACCCTTTATAGTCTAAAATATTATTCATAAATATTTTATAATCGAAACTTTCAGCTTCATCATCAATAACTGTCACTTCGCTTGAATATGCCGAATAGCGTTGCTCTGTTCCCGGGTATTTTTCAGCTTCAAAATCGTTTAGTTTCACCGAAAATGGCAATTCCAATATTTTAGAACCGTATTTTAATGCGAATTCCAATCCGCCAACTTCAATTTGTTCGTAATTACTATTTGTTCCCATGCCGCCAATAAGTCCCACTTTTTTAGTTTCGCCATTGGCCGTAACTTTTAATACCACGCCATCTTCGTCGTTTTTTAACAACTGAGATTTTTTAACCACGTCGAAAACGCCTGTAACCACAGGTTTTGGAAACACCAATTGCATACCAGCCACAACATAACGCGAACGTAATTTTAGCGGTTGGACACTATCTTTTATCAATAAACCTTGAGCTCTGGTTGCCATTGTCATATATTCACCTTCAAACGGCGAATTTATAGTTAGCGAATCACCTTGATAAGTAATATTTATAGCACCTGGAGTCGGTTTGTTTAAAGCAAAAAGGATGTTGTGAATACTAGACACCTGCCCTACTTTAAGAAAATGGTTATGTGGCCCGCTTTGTCCGGCTTCAACTAATTTTAAATACGATTCGCCGTTATCATCTGGAACAATATCTTTTTCTGCCGAGGTGATAAACTTTTCTAGCTCGATAGTTACGGGTTGTGTATCGTATTTCGTTTCAATTTTAAAGGAATTGTTTAAGCGATCTGAAAAATCTACTTTATCCTCTACTGTTAAACGTTGACGTACACCATCAATCTCATAATTTCCATCGATAAAAGCTGAAATATATGTTTCTCTTGATAAAAAGGTGTTTTCGGTAGCGCCTTCACGAATTGCCATCATACCTTCAAAGCCTGTATAACGTGTAATAAAAGCACCTAAAAGAATGAAAATAAAGGCAATATGAAGTATAAAAGTTGCCCAATTTTCTTTTTTAAGCAGATTGTAACGTTTTATGTTTCCTATAAAATTAATAAGAAAAACAGCCATAATGGCCTCGAACCACCAAGTGTTATAAATTAAATTTCTGGTGTATGGTGTTGGCGATGTTTCTTGTCCGGCATCTAAAAAAGTACCCGTTGCCATAGCGGCAGCAAAAACAATAAATAAAACGGAGGTAAGTCTGGTTGAAAAGAGAATTCTAGCTAGTCTATTTTGCATAATTTCACCCTTTTTTTAAAGGTTTTGCAAATTTAACTATTTATGTTTATTTAAGGATGTTAAAATTAACTTAATGACGGTTAGTTTCTAGTTTCTAGTTAAAATTAAATTCCAATAAGAAAAAACCAAATTCCAATAACATAAAGTTCTATTTAATTCTGAATACTGCAACTGTAAACTGAGACTTAAATCGAAATTCCAAATTTTTAAAAAAACCAAATTCCAAAACAATAAAGTTTAATTTTAAACTGAATACTGAAACTGCCTACTGAGACTGTAAACTGCGACTGCCCACTAAACTACTCCCTCCTTGCCTCAAATATTTTTAGATACAAGAAGGTACTCATTTTACGTGCTCGATTCTTTGCAATTTCAGCGTACTGTCCTTCAAATAAATCGTTAACGGTTTCAATCCATAAATTTAGCCATAAACCAAAATGTTCTTGCGTCGTTAAATTGTTATGTTCAGCATCAACCTTTAAGTGGGTTTTCAAAGGGTTACCGTAGTATTTCGTTTTTAAAAACAAGCTCGATTCCCAAAAGGTAGTTAAATTATCTAAATGTTCGTCCCAATTTTTAATACCTTCAAAGAATGGTTTTAAAACAGCATCTTTTCTAATTTTTTTATAAAACGATGATACCAATAAATGAACATCGGCTCTAGTTTGTAAATCGGCATTTTTCATATAAAACAAAGATACAGGTTTGAGCAACTTATTGATCATTTATTTTTATTTTTGCGCTATGATTTCAGTAGTAATTTTAGGTGCAGGAAATGTTGCAACACATTTATTTAAAGCTTTAATAAAAAGCAATAAAGTTTCTGTAAAACAATGGTATAACAGAAATTTAAAATCGATTTCAACGTTTAAAAAAGACGTAGAAATTACAGATAATTTAAACCAACTTGTTGAAGCTGATGTTTACATTCTTGCTGTAAGTGATGATGCCATTGCAGAGTTATCGACGCAATTGCCTTTCGAGAATCGCTTGGTAGTGCATACATCAGGAAGTGTTAATATTCACGATTTAGATAAAAAACACAAGCGTGGTGTATTTTACCCTTTACAGAGTTTTAGTAAATCGGCTAAAATAGATTTTACTAATGTCCCGATTTGTATTGAAACTATTGAAAAACCATACTATCACACTCTAAAGGCCATCGCGGTTAGTTTGGGAAGTCCTACAAAAAAAGTTAACAGTAATCAGCGTGGTGTTTTGCATTTAGCAGCTGTTTTTGTTAATAATTTCACCAATCAATTATACCGTGTCGCTCACGAAATTACCGAAAGTGAAGGTGCCGAATTCGATTTACTAAAACCGTTAATTTTAGAAACGGCATTAAAAGTACAAGACCACTCACCTTACATGGCTCAAACAGGTCCGGCGAAACGAAACGATAAAAAAACCATTAAAAATCATTTAAAACTATTAAATAACGAGCATCATGAAGCTATTTATAAGCTTTTAACAGACTCGATACAACATACACATGGAGGAAAAAAGCTATAAAGAATATTTAGAACAAATCACCACATTTATATTTGATGTTGATGGTGTTTTAACAAACGGAATGGTACTCGTTACCGCCGATGGTGATTTGCTTAGAAGTATGAATGTGAAAGACGGCTACGCTATTAAAACAGCTTTAAACCAAGGATTTAACTTTTGCATTATCACTGGAGGCACCAACCAAGGTGTAAAAAAAAGACTTTCGGAATTAGGTATAACTGATATTTACCTAAACGCCCACAACAAAATTGATCAACTAAATGATTACCTAAAAAAAAATAATATTAAAGCAGAAAATGTTTTGTATATGGGTGATGACATGCCAGATATTCCTGTAATGCAGGTAGTTGGTTTACCTTGTTGCCCGCAAGATGCAGTTCCTGAAGTTAAAAGTGTATCAAAATACATTTCGCATAAAAAAGGCGGCAAAGGTGCAGCCAGAGATGTTATAGAACAGGTTTTAAAAGTACAAGGTAAATGGGCTGGAAATTTTTCGGCTAAAAATGATTAATATGTCGTGAAAAAAACAAGCAGAAGACACGGTAATGGATTTGGGTATGTTGGTTTTGGCAACTCAGCTAATGTATTTAATCAAAGTTCTAGAAAGGCTTTTTCTAGTTTAAAAGAAAAGCTTAATAATGAAACACATTTACATTTTGAACTCGATTTTCTGCACAAAAAACTCACCAAGGAAGAAAAAGAACGTATAAAAAATAACATTAGAGCATCTGAGAAACGTAAAAACATAAAAGCCTTAATTTTAGGGGGTATTCTTTTGATTATATTTTTACTGCTTTTAAAACTTCTCATTACAAATATCATGCATAAAATATAACATGATATCATTTATAAAACTTGTTCGTTTCAAAAATCTGCTAATTTTAGTTTTAGCACAATTACTAGTAAAATACGCCTTTTTAGAACCCTTAAAATCGCAGACAAGCTTAAACGCTTTTGGTATTACTTTACTCATTTTAGCAACCATTTGTATTGCGGCTGCAGGAAATATAATTAACGATATTTACGATGTAAATACCGATGCTATAAACAAACCAAACCAAGTTATTATAGGTAAAGCAATTTCAGAAAAGAATGCTTTTACGGCCTTTATCATTTTAAATATTATTGGAGTTGGCTGCGGATTTTACCTCTCGCACTTAGTAAATAAGCCTCCATTTTTTATTCTTTTTGTACTTATTTCGTTGTTACTTTATGTGTACACAACCATGCTAAAACGACTACCAATTATTGGCAATATTTTAATTTCTATTTTAGTTGGTTTTAGTATTTTAATTGTTGGTATATTCGATTTACTTCCTGGTTTAACACCCGCAAACAAACATTTTCAACTCGCTTTTTTAAAAATTATTTTTAAATATGCAGTTTTTGCTTTTAGTATCAATTTACTTCGTGAATTATGCAAAGATATTGAAGATTACCAAGGCGATTTTCAACAAAACATGAAAACACTTCCTATTTTAATTGGTATTAAAAATGCTAAATATCTGTTGAGTGCATTAAACTTTGTGCCTTTAGTTTTAATCATTCTGCATGTATCAAATCAATTATACCTTTACCCTTGGGCTGTTGGTTATTTTTTAATTTTTATTGTCGCACCACTACTCTATATTTGTATTATAACCTTTAGTGCTTCAAATAAATCCGATTTTTCCAAACTAAGCAATCGCTATAAAATAGTCATGCTTTTTGGCATTCTTTCACTACTTTTATACAAGTTTGTTATTTTAAAATAATGTTAGCAGAAAAACTAAAACACCATAACATCATTCTCGCTTCGGGTTCTCCTAGACGACAAGAACTTTTAAAAAATTTAGGTATTTCATTTTCAGTTAAATTAAAATCTGTAAAAGAAGACTATCCCCCGCGATTAACTCATTTTGAAATTAGCGACTATCTCTCACAGCTAAAAGCGCTTCCCTATAAAAAAGAATTACAAGAAAATGATATTTTAATTACCAGCGATACCATTGTTTGGCATAAAAATGAAGCTTTGGGAAAACCTAAAACAGCTTCCGAAGCATTTAAAATGTTACAGTCGTTAAGCAATACTACCCACGAGGTAATTACATCGGTTTGTTTTACAACTACTAATTATGAAAAAACGATTAATGCTGTAACTAAAGTGACTTTTAAAGCCTTAACCGACGCCGAAATTAACTATTACATAAACACTTTTAAACCCTTCGATAAAGCTGGCGCTTACGGCGTACAAGAGTGGATTGGACAAATAGGTGTAACAAAACTTGAAGGTTCGTATTACAACGTTATGGGCTTTCCTGTTAATTTGGTTTACAAAACACTATTAGAAATTTCAGCCTTAAAACGTTAACAAAATTTAAAATACCCCTTAATTTTTCATTCCGTTATTTCAGTAGTGTATCTTTGTAATTCATTTAATCCTATTTTATGATTTTACAGAAATATCAAGATGAAATTATATTCAGCATACTAATACTTATATCTTTATTAATTATACGATTTGCTATTAATTTTACCATAACAAAAATTGCAAAGAAAAATGACATAAACGATGCGCGCATTAGGTTAATTCGTCGTTATGTTACAGTAGCACTCTTTATAATAGCGCTATTAATTGAAGCCTTAATTTTTGCCGAATTTAAAGATTTAGCATTCTTTTTTTCATCTGTTTTTACAGTTATTGGCATTGCCTTATTCGCCATTTGGTCCATATTAAGTAATATTACATCTGGTATTATTATGTTTTTTAATTTTCCTTATAAAGTGGGCGATAAAATTAAAATTCATGATAGCGATTTCCCTGAAGTTGTTATAATTGAAGACATTAGAGCTTTTCAGTTAATTTTACGATTAGAAAACGGAAACTTAGTAACCTATCCAAACAACTTGATGCTACAAAAGGCTGTAACTTTAATTAAAAAAGATGCCATTGTAGAGTTGCATGAAGACGATGGTGATGCCGTTTAATTTCATATATTTATAGATATTTATGTTGAAAGTGGCAAAAAAAACACGCAATCTATTTTCTAAAAAAAGTATTGGTCAAATTCCTGGAAGCGTTATTTATACAGGAAAAAAGTCTGACCAAAAATTATTTATTGAATCTTTCGATTACAATAAAGAAACGTGTGTAGAAAAAGAACTTACCAATGTAGAAGAATGTTTTATCTTTGAAGCTGGTACCATTACTTGGATAAATGTAAACGGATTAAACCACGTTGATACCATTGAGAAAATTGGAGAGCATTACGAACTTCATCCATTAGTTTTAGAAGATATCGTAAACATTTCTCAACGTCCGAAAATTGATGAATACGACGATTACATCTTTGTTGTTTTAAAAATGTTGTATTATGATGATAACGATATCATTATATCAGAACAAGTCAGTTTTATTTTAGGTGAAGATTATGTATTAAGCTTTCAAGAAGCCGAAGGAGATGTATTCGATTCGGTTAGAGATCGTTTAAGACACGCTAAAGGGCGCATTAGAAATATGGAATCCGATTACCTACTCTACACTTTAATGGATGCCATTGTTGACCATTATTTTAGTGTTATTGAGGTTTTAGGTGATAAAATTGAAGATTTTGAAAGTGATATTTTCTCAGGAAAAGTGCAAGACGACACCAGTAAAAATATCCAAGATTTAAAACGAGAAATTTTAAGAGTACGTCGTGCTATTTTCCCGTTACGTGAAATTTTAAACCGCATAGAAAAAAACGAAAACACTTTAATAAAAGCCAAAACCATTACTTATTATCGTGATATTTTCGATCATTTAATTCAAGTTTCAGAGAATATCGAAATTTATCGCGAAATGGTATGGAGTTTAATGGACATGTACATGACAACCATTAGCAATAAAATGAATGAGGTTATGAAAGTACTTACTATAATGGCTTCTATTTTTATTCCGCTAACTTTTATTGCTGGTATTTATGGTATGAATTTCGAGTACATTCCAGAATTGCAATACAAAAACGGCTACTTTGCTGTTTGGGGTGTAATGATTGCCATATTTTTAGGAATGATGTACTATTTCAAACGCAAAAAGTGGTTGTAACATTATAAAATAAAGTTTTTCCGGGTTTCATTATTACATAAGAAAATAATAACACCGACTTAAAATAATTGATAATATCTATGGATAATTAATGCCTAAAAACAGGGAGTAACTAAATAAAATTTTAAGTTAAAGAAACTTTAAAACCAGCCATTCTGCTGGTTTCTTTTTTATATTTGATAGCTATCAAACCAATCACCATTATGCGCAAGCTTATTATTTTAAGTATAATTATAGTGTTTTCGGGCTTTAGAAACTACGCTCAAAAACCCACAAAACCTACATCTTCAAATATTTACGAAGCTATACAAAAACTCAATTTTTTGGGTTCGGTATTGTACATTGCGGCACATCCAGATGATGAAAACACCGCCCTTATTGCCTACATGGCAAACCACGAAAAAGCTCGTACAGCTTACCTTTCGTTAACGCGTGGTGATGGCGGGCAAAACCTTATTGGTCCTGAAATACGCGAACTTTTAGGCGTTATGCGAACACAGGAACTTCTCGCAGCAAGACGTATTGATGGTGGCGAACAATTTTTTACCCGAGCTAACGATTTTGGCTATTCAAAACACCCAGACGAAACTTTAGAAATTTGGAATAAACAAGAAGTGCTAAGCGATGTGGTTTTAGCAATAAGAAAGTTTAAACCCGATGTAATTATTAATCGTTTCGACCACCGTACACCTGGTTCTACGCATGGTCACCACACCAGTTCTGCGATGTTAAGTGTTGAAGCTTTCGATTTAGCTGGAGATGCATCATCGTATCCAAGTTTAAACAATATAGCCGCTCCTTGGCAGCCTAAACGCTTATTTTATAACACAAGTTGGTGGCGTTATGGCAGTCAAGAAGCTTTTAATAAAGTAGATAAAAGTAACATGCTTGCCCTGGATGTTGGTGTGTATTATCCGCATAAAGGATTATCGAACAACGAAATTGCTGCCATTTCCAGAAGTCAGCACCTATGTCAAGGTTTTGGGCGATTATCAAGTCGAGGAACAAGTAAAGATTACATCGAGTTATTAAAAGGTGATGCTTTACAAGGTTCAAATTCTATTTTTGAAGGCATTGATACGTCATGGAATCGAATAAAAGGCGGACAAGCTATTGGAGCTATTTTATATGACATTGAGAAGCATTTCAATTTTAGTAACCCATCAATTCATATTCCGCAATTAATTGAAGCTTATAAACTAATTCAAAACATAGAAGACACCCATTGGAAAACTCAAAAAACTCAAGCCATTAAAAATATTATCGAAATGTGTGCTGGTTTATATTTAGAAGCTTCAGCTAGCAACCATTGGGCAACTCCAGGCGATTTAGTAAACATTAATTTAGAAGCTGTAAACCGAAGCGAAACCCCTATTACTTTAGTAAGTATTAAAAAGGACAATACCGTAAACATTGCAAAAAACATGCAACTTCAAAATAATGTTGAATATCGTTTTAAAGAAGTCCTAAAGATTGATGATCAGCAAACGCCAACTACACCGTATTGGCTCACCGAAAATGGCTCATTAGGCATGTATAAAGTTGACGATAAAAACCTTATTGGCTTACCCGAAACGCCTCGTGTTTATAACATCGACTTTAATATGATTATTGAAAACACACCCATAACCTTTACTAAACCAGTAATTGAGCGTTACTCGAAACCCGATAAAGGTGAATTGTATCGTCCGTTCGAAATAATTCCGGAAGCTTCAGTAGAAATTCCAGAAAAGGTTATAATTTTCAATAGTCCAACTCAAAAAGAAATTCCAGTAATTGTTAAAGCAAATACTGAAAACATTGATGGTTATATAGAACTGTGTCATCCCGAAGGTTGGAGTGTTTACCCCAAAAAACAAAAAGTTTCAATTAGCAATAAAGGCGAAGAGCAAACGCTTATTTTTACGGTAATTCCGCCGCAAAATCAAAATGAAGGCTATATTTCTCCTATACTTCATTTAAATGATAAAACCTTTACCAAAGCACTTATTGAAATTAACTATGATCATATTCCTAATCAAACCGTTTTATTACCAAGCGAAAGCAAAGTGGTGCGTTTAGATATTAAAAAACGAGGCGAAAATATTGCTTATATTGAAGGTTCTGGCGATGTGGTTCCAGAGAGCTTACAACAAATAGGCTATCATGTTCGTATTTTAAAACCTAATGAAATTACTTCTGAAACGTTAAGTAATTTTGATGCTGTTATTGTTGGTATTCGCGCATACAACACCTTAGATGATTTAAAATTTAAGCAAGACATTTTATTTAATTTTGTTGAAAATGGAGGTAACATGATTGTGCAATACAATACCAGTCATCGTTTAAAAACCGACCATATTGCACCTTACAAATTAGAACTTTCGAGAGACCGTGTTACCGATGAGCATGCCGAAGTTAAATTTTTAGAACCCGACCACTCTATTTTAAATACACCAAATAAAATTACTACAAAGGATTTTGAAGGTTGGACCCAAGAACGCGGCTTGTATTTTCCAAATAAATGGGATAAAGCCTTCACGCCTATTTTCTCGATGCACGACAAAAAAGAATCGGCTAAAAAAGGAAGTTTACTCGTGGCTAAACACGGTAAAGGCTATTACATTTACACTGGTTTAAGCTTTTTTAGAGAATTCCCCGAAGGCGTTTCTGGCGCCTATCGTCTATTTGCAAACATGCTTTCATTAGGCAAAGACAACATTGAGAACAGCAATAAATTAAACGATTAATGAGTCCAGAAAACAACAAGCAGAAACAGCCATGGTTAAAATTATACTCTGTAGTTTTAATTGCTAACTTGGTCTATATTATTGTGTTTTACTTAATCATGCAAGTGTTTTAATTATGCATAGTTTAAACTGGATAGATTGGGCAGTTCTTGCAATTACGTTATTAACTATTGTGGGTTATGGTACTTGGAAAACTAGAGGAAGCAAAAGCGTACAAGATTATGTAAAAGGTGGTAATAGCACACAATGGTGGACTATTGGTTTATCGGTAATGGCAACTCAAGCTAGTGCTATAACTTTTTTATCTACCACAGGGCAAGCTTTTTCCGATGGTATGGGCTTTGTACAATTTTACTTTGGTTTGCCTATTGCCATGGTAATTATTTGTTTGGTTTTTATCCCACTTTATCATCGCTTAAAAGTTTATACCGCTTACGAATTTTTAGAAAACCGCTTCGATTTAAAAACTAGAACCTTAACCGCTACTCTATTTTTAATACAACGTGGTTTGGCTGCTGGAATTACCATTTTTGCGCCGGCAATTATTCTATCCATTGTTTTGGGGTGGAATATTATAACCTTAAATATTATTATTGGAGTTCTGGTAATTATTTACACAGTTTCTGGTGGTACCAAAGCTGTTACAGTAACGCAAAAACAGCAAATGTTTGTCATTTTTGCGGGTATGCTCGCAGCCTTATTTATCATATTAAATTTAATTCCCGATAACGTATCGTTTACCGATGCACTCGAAATTGCAGGAGCTAATAATCGCATGGAAATTCTAGATTTCTCGTTCGATTTGGAAAATAGGTATACAGTTTGGACAGGTTTAATTGGTGGTACATTTTTAATGCTATCGTATTTTGGCACCGACCAAAGTCAAGTACAACGTTATTTATCTGGTAAAGACAAAAAAGAAATGCAAATGGGCTTAATTTTTAATGGTTTATTAAAAGTGCCTATGCAATTTTTTATTCTTTTGGTTGGTGTTATGGTGTTTGTTTTTTATCAATTTAATCCGTCGCCATTAAATTTTATTGACGCTTCTACTGAAAAAGTTTTAGCTTCGGAATATGCTTCGGAATATAAAAGTCTTCAACAAAAACAAAATCAACTATTTCAACAGAAAAAAACATTAAGCATTCAATATGCCGAAAAAAAATCAATTGAAACCAAACAACAACTATTGATGCTTGACAGCATTGACAAAACTTATCGTTTACAATCTAAATTTCTAATAAAACAAGCTGTTGATAGCAGTTATGCCACTCAATATACAAAACTGGTTGCCGAGTTAAATAGCTTAAACACGGACTCTGAAGCTTATAAATTAAAACAGGAAGAACTTTCTGCTTTTTATGCCACCTCTGCCAAAGACACCCAAACTAACGACCGCGATTATATGTTTATAACCTTTATTTTAAACCATTTACCAAAAGGTTTAATTGGGCTGTTATTGGCTGTTATTTTAAGTGCGGCAATGTCTTCAACAGCATCCGAGGTTAATGCATTAGCAACCATTACATCTATCGATTTATATGGCCGGAATTATAATGGCGAAAAACATGAAAAGCATATGGTAAAAATGACCAAAATTTTCACTTTAATTTGGGGTGTTGTAGCTATTATTATAGCGTGTTTTGCAAATTTGGCCGAAAATTTAATACAGTTAGTAAATATTATTGGCTCTATATTTTACGGCAATGTTTTAGGTATATTTTTACTGGCATTTTTTTTAAAATTTGTAAAAGCGAATGCCGTGTTTACAGCAGCAATCATAACGCAAATAATTGTAATTATTGGCTGGTGGTTTAACTGGATGCCTTATTTATGGCTAAATTTATTTGGTTGTGCACTCGTTATGTTTACCGCTATTTTAATTCAAAAAATAAAATTAAAAGATGACTGAAAATAAAAAAAAGATAAAATGGGGAATAATTGGCTTAGGAAATATAGCCCACAAATTCGCCAAAGATTTATTAACCATAAATGACGCCGAATTATACGCTGTAGCTTCTCGAAATCAAGAAAAGGCCAATGATTTTGCTAAAACTTATAACGCGCAAAAAGCGTATCCCAGCTATGAAGATTTAGCCAACGACCCTAATGTGGATGCTGTTTATATTGCAACGCCGCATGTGTTTCATAAAGAAAATTCCATAATGTGTCTTCAAAAAGGAATTGCGGTGTTATGCGAAAAGCCTTTTGCCATGAATACCAAAGAAGTTGAAGACATGATTGCCTGTGCTGAAGCAAATAATACTTTGCTAATGGAAGCCCTTTGGACGGCGTTTTTACCACACTATCAATACGTTTTAAATGAAATAAAAAATAAAACTTTTGGTAATTTAATAAAACTTGAAGCCGATTTTGGTTTTACAAGACCTTTTGATGAAAGTAAACGTTTATTTGGTAAGCACCTTGGTGGTGGAAGCCTTTTAGATATTGGTATTTACCCTATTTTTGCTGCACTCTCTTCTTTAGGAAAACCAGAACATATTGATGCTGATGCTACTTTTTTTGAAAACAACGTAGATTCGTCCTGTACTATGGTTTTTAAATACAAAAACAATGTTGAAGCACACTTAAAAAGCTCTTTACTAGAAACATTGCCAACTGAAGCCATTTTTACTTTTGAAGACGCAACCATTAAGATAAACACCATGTTTCATCAACCATCAACAGTAACAATTATAAAAAACGGCGTTGAAGAAACTAAAGATTTTGGCTATAACACCAATGGCTATAATTTTGAGACCATTCATTTTAATAACCTTATAAAAGCTGGTAAAACCGAAAGTGATATTATGAGCTTCGATTTTAGTAGAAATTTAATTGGTTTACTTGACGAAGTATCTCAAATAATAGGTTTAGAATACTAAAAAAACTAACTGGAAAATTAATTTACCATAAACCAGAACTTGTTACTCTTTCTAATAACATTAATTCTTCTGTTTTAAATAATTTTCCAGTTAGTTTTATCAATTACAGTACATTTTACTTAGCACCCCAGTCTTTAAGCGAAGCTTCATTAAACTTAACATATTGTGCATTTCCCGCTTTCTTTGCTGCCTCTAACGATTGTTTCGCTAAGCTAATAGCGCCTTTTTTATCGCCAGCTGCGGCATAAATTAAAGATTGTTGTCTTAACTGATAAAATACAGGAGTTTCAAACATACTCATCGCTTTATCAATCCATGTTTTGGCTTGCTTAATATCTTTTCCAGAATTTAAATAATAAACGGCCGAAGCATAATAGTCGTTAGCACTTGGTCCGTTCATCACAGCATTAATAGCCGCTGTTACTTTAGCATCAGTAGGAACAGTAAATGGAATTGCTACATACGATTTTTCCCAAAGCATTTCTATTTTAGCAGAATTACTAGTAATACTATTAATATCTATGGTAAATGTTTCAACATTAAAAGGCACTTCAAAAACTTCAACACTAACAGTTGCCGCTACTTTACTGGTATCCCAATTACGTGGTGTACCCCAGTTATTGGTATCGGTATAAAACATAATATCCCATTGTTTTGCCGAATTTAATTTAGTAAAAATAGCGTACGAACCTGCTTTTAGCGCCTGATCGCCTACTTTTACATCGTCACTGAATGTAATTACAGTATTTTGGTTGGCACCTGTTCTCCAAATACTTCCCCACGCTTCCAATTCTCCAAAAATAGTTCTTCCTTTTACGCTTGGTCTGGAATACGTTACGGTAATGTCGGTTAAACCAACTTTTTGCTCTAGTTTACTTGCAGGACTTGCTGCAGGCGTTTCTATTTGGGCGTTTACAGCGAATACTACGGTAAGCGCAAATAGAAGTGATAGTAATTTTTTCATTTTTAATTAATATTTAAGGTCTATAATTATTAGCCATAAAATTACGCATCAAATACACTACATATGTTAACAAAAGCCTAAAATGAATAAAATTTTATTGTGACTTAATTTCTTTTATACTGATATTTCAATAAATCAAAACAAAAATTGAATTATTGGATTAATTAAATCTGAAATATTTACCGAGGAAAAAACCAATTAGCCTTTTATTTTAAAGCATTTAAAAGAGTTAAAAAACCTAGGATTAATTCAAGGTACTATTGCAGATACTAGCGCTTGTTACTGCATCAATCATGATAATTGGACAAAAATGTAAACAGCTATCACTTCATTTTTAAACAGTAAAACCAACAACCATTCGTGTTGTTAAAATATATTAATTATGACTTTTACAAGATTAGAAAATTAGCATCGTGCATAAAAAATAGACATTTTAAGTTGAGCGTAACCAAAACCTATGCAGTCATTAATAACTATTAGATTTTGATTGCGCTCATTTATTTTTACAAATGCTCTAATTTATTGTCATTTAAATGATAGTGAATTTAACCAGAAACCATTCTATTTAATCACTTGAAAAACAGATAAACTACATCGTCTTGTTAATTTTTGTTTAACCTATATTTAATTAAGTTAAACATTTTGTATCTTTATGCTATTAAAAACAAAAAGTAATGGCAAAAAAGAAACATATAAATGCTAACGACATCATCTCATTTTACATGGATTTTGTTTTAGAGCACAACGAACAACCTAAAACAGTTTATGCTTTTGCAAAACATAATAATTTTGAAGAAGCTAAATTCTACGCACATTTCGGAAGTTTTGAGGCCATTGAAAAAGGTGTATTTCAAGCCTTCTTCCATAATACATTATCGGCTTTAGAAGCTAGTGAAGATTATCAAAATTTCCAACCTAGAAACAAATTACTCAGTTTCTACTTCACGTTTTTCGAGAATCTTACTGCAAACCGTAGTTACGTTATTTATGCACTTAATAAGCATAAAAACAAACTCAAGAACCTTATGGTGCTCAAGGATTTCAAAACAAGTTTTACCAACTACATTCATGGTCTCGGGATTGAGCTAATTGAAACGAAGCAAGAACGCATTGATAAAATTCAGCAGAATACCTTAAAAGAATCCGCTTGGATGCAATTAATGCTAACCCTAAAGTTCTGGATGGATGATACATCGGCATCTTTTGAAAAAACAGATATTTTCATTGAAAAATCGGTAAATACGAGTTTTGATGTTTTGAATATTGCACCACTAAAAAGCCTGATAGATTTTGGAAAATTCATTTACAAAGAAAAAATCCAAATGAACTAAATATGCAAAGAGCTGCTTCAAACAAAGTGGCTCAAATTAAAAAATACCCAAAAAAAGCATCCCATGAAAACCATAGATAAAATACCTGTTTCGAAAATTTCTCGAGCTACAAAACTGGTTTCAACTGGCGCTAAAGTTGGTGTTAATTATCTCAAATATTATGGCGATAAAATCACCAAAGACGAAACGATAGCCAAAGAAAACCTCAATAAAAACAATGCTGAAGACATTTATGACAGCTTAAAACAACTTAAAGGTAGTGCTTTAAAAGTAGCGCAAATGTTGAGTATGGAAAAAAGCATTTTACCACAGGCTTATGTAGAGAAATTCTCTTTGGCACAGTTTTCTGTTCCGCCATTATCGGCACCTTTAGTAAAAAAAACATTTAAAAAATACTTCGGAAAATTACCAAACTACATTTTTGATAGCTTCAATCTTAATTCGGTTAATGCAGCCAGTATTGGTCAAGTGCATTTAGCCGAAAAGGATGGGAAAAAACTTGCTGTGAAAATTCAATATCCTGGTGTTGCTGAGAGTATTTCAACCGATTTAGCCTTAGTAAAACCAATAGCTATCAAAATGTTTAACATCAAAGGAAAAGATAGCGACAAGTATTTTAAAGAGGTAGAAAACAAACTAATTGAAGAAACCAATTACGTACTTGAAGTGGCGCAAAGTAAAGCCATCGCTAAGGCTTGTAAACACATTCCTAATCTTAAATTTCCTGAGTATTACGAAGATTTATCTTCAGAACGCATTATAACCATGGATTGGATGGAAGGCGAACATCTTTCTGAATTTACCGCGCACAATACCAATCAAGAATTAGCAAACCAGCTTGGGCAAGCGCTTTGGGATTTTTATATGTATCAAATGCACATGCTCAAAAAAGTACATGCTGATCCGCATCCTGGAAACTTTTTAGTGTCTAATCAAGGTGAACTTATTGCTTTGGATTTTGGTTGCATGAAAGCAGTTCCTGAAGATTTTTACATACCGTATTTTGAATTGGCTAAAAAAGAAAGCCTACAAGACAAGGCTTTGTTTACCGAAAAGATGTTTGAATTAGAAATTCTTCGTAAAGAAGATTCTAAAGAAGAATTAGAGTTCTTCTCAGCAATGTTTCATGAGTTACTTAGTTTATTTACCAAACCATTTCATGTAAAAACTTTTGATTTTTCTGATGCTGAATTTTTCAATGCTATTTCAGAAATGGGACAACGTTACAGCAAAAACACCGAACTTAAAAAGATGAATGGTAATCGCGGATCGAAACACTTCATTTACATTAACAGAACCTTTTTTGGACTGTATAATTTAATGTTCGATTTGAAAGCACAAAACATCAAAATTAACAACTTTAAAAAACTATAATGGCCTATTTTACAGCTTCACATATAGATGCCTTACCGCACATTTATAGAATTAATTTAATAAACAGTTGTTCTGGTTACAAATCGGCAAACCTTATTGGTACTGCTTCAAAAAGTGGTGAAGAAAACGTGGCGGTGTTTAGTTCTGTAACGCATATTGGCTCTAGTCCTGCCATGTTAGGTCTCTTTTTACGACCAACTACGGTCCCTAGAAACACTTATCAGAATATTAAGGATACAGGGTATTACACCATCAATCATATTTATAAATCGATTACAAAAGATGCGCATCATACTTCAGCCAAATACGATAAAAGTATTTCAGAATTTGATGTCACCGAATTACAATCCGAATACAAACAAGAATTTCACGCACCATTTGTAAGTGGTTCGCCTGTGCAATTGGCTATGGAATTTGTTGAAGAATATCATATTAAAGCTAATGATACCATTTTAGTCATTGGTAAAATAGTCGGACTTTTTGTAAACGACGCACTTATTGAAGATGATGGTTTTATCAACATTTCTAAGGCCGAAGTCGCTGCAATAAACGGATTAGACGGTTATGCCATTCCTGAAAATAAAACAAGATTTGGGTATCAACGCCCAAAAACTGTAGCTAATTCAATAACCTAAATAGCCTACACCTTAAAAACAAACAACATTAATTATGACTATTCTCGTAACAGGAGCAACAGGCTACATTGGCAAACGGTTAATTCCTTTTTTAATAAATGAAGGACATACCGTAGTGTGCGTGGTTCGCGACCGATTGAGAGCCGATAAAAGCTACAGCGAGGAAGAACTAATTTATGTTATTGAAGCCGATTTTTTAAAGCCGGAAACCTTAAATAATATTCCTAAAAAGATAGATGTGGCGTATTACCTCATACATTCCATGTCTAATTCATCAAAAAAATTTAATGAACTTGAAGAAACCTGTGCAGTAAACTTCAAGAATTACATGGAAACTACTCAGGTTGATCAAGTCATTTATTTAAGTGGAATTACCAACGAAGACCGACTTTCAAAACATTTAGAATCTAGAAAAAACGTTGAAAATAAACTGAATTCGAAACACTACGCGCTTACTACTTTTAAAGCTGGAATTATTGTGGGTTCAGGAAGTTCATCGTTTGAGATTATTCGAGATTTGGTTGAAAAACTTCCTGTAATGATCGCGCCAAAGTGGCTTCACACCAAAACCCAACCTATTGCTGTTCGCCATGTTTTAAACTATTTGAGTAAAGCTGCTGGAAACACCAAATTGTATAACAACGCATTCGATATTTTTGGGCCTGAAATATTAACGTACAAGCAAATGCTCCTACAGTTTGCAAAAGTTAGAGGATTGAAACGCTACATTTTAACGGTTCCTGTAATGACGCCCAAATTATCGTCGTATTGGTTATATTTTGTCACATCGACTTCATACAAACTAGCAACCTCGTTGGTAGATAGTATGGGCATTCAAATAATAGGAAAACCAAGTGACATTAACGCAATTTTAAATATTGACCCGATAACTTATAAAGAAGCCGTCGAATTAGCATTCGAAAAAATTGAGCAAAACGGTATTATTTCCAGTTGGAAAGATTCTATGGTTAGTAGTGGTCGTTTACGAAACAATCTTCATAAATACGTGAATGTGCCACAGTACGGCTGTTTTAAAGATTATAAAGAAAAACAGGTTTTAAATGCTAAAAAGACCATTGATAAAATATGGCGTATAGGTGGCGTAAATGGTTGGTATTACGGTACATTTTTATGGAAAATTAGAGGCTATATCGATAAGGTTTTTGGCGGTATAGGATTACGCCGTGGACGAACTAGCCCAACTGAACTTGATGCCGGTGATGCGCTTGACTTTTGGCGCGTTATTTTTGCCGATAAAGAACAACAAAAACTACTGCTTTACGCCGAAATGCGCTTACCTGGCGAGGCTTGGTTAGAATTTAAAATTGAAAATAACCTACTCAAACAAACGGCTACATTTAGACCACGTGGGCTTTGGGGACGCCTATATTGGTATAGCGTTTTACCCTTTCACGGCTTTATTTTTAGAGGCATGATTAACAAACTTGCCAATGCCTAAAGGAATAGCTAAACAACACTTACCAACAAAGATTTGTCCCGTTTGCCAACTACCATTTACATGGCGAAAAAAATGGGAGAAAAATTGGGACAATATAAAATATTGTAGCGAAAAATGCAGAAGAAACAAAACACAAGCCTAGTTTGGTTTAGAAACGATTTAAGCATTCACGATAACGCTTCGTTAGCCAATGCTATTAAAAGTAATAATCGTGTCATCGCTTTATTTTGCTTTGATCCAAGACAATTTGAAGATGATCAATTTGGCTTTAAAAAAACCGAAAAATACAGAGCTAAATTTTTAATTGAAACCGTAACCGATTTAAAAAATAATCTAGCTCAACTTAATATTCCGTTATTTGTGTATACCATAAAACCGGAAAATTGTATTCCAGATTTGGTAGAAAATTATCAAGTCAATCATATTTTTTTACAAGAAGAATGGACGCAAGAAGAAGTTGATGTATTTAATAAGGTGAAAGAAAAGTTGCCTGATCACATCCAAATTTTAGCAAGTTACAATCAATTTTTATATCATCCGGAGGATATTCCTTTCAGTATAGAACAATTACCTAAAGTTTTTACGGAATTTAGAAAAGCTTGCGAAAAACAAAGCACAATACGACCAGAAACTTCTTTTTCAAATGAAAAAATAAATGAAAACACTTTAGAAAATCCAACTTCTATTCCAACACTTCAGGATTTAGGTTTTGAAGATTTTGAAGTTCATCCAAATTTTGCGTTTCCGTTAAAAGGTGGAGAAACTGAAGGATTGAAACGTTTGGAAGACTATTTTTTCAACTCTAAAAAATTAGGCGTTTATAAAAAGACGCGTAACGGATTGATTGGTAAAGATTTTAGTTCCAAATTTTCACCTTGGTTAGCCAATGGAAGCATTTCTGCTAAACATATTTACTATCAAGTCAAGCAGTTTGAGAAAGCCTATTTTAAAAACGATTCTACCTTTTGGCTTATTTTCGAGCTTATTTGGCGCGACTATTTTAAATATGTGTCTTTAAAATTTGGCAATCAAATCTTTAAAATAGGTGGAATTTTAAACAAGGATTACAACTGGTCTAAAAATCAACAAAAAATTAACGACTGGATAAATGGTAAAACGTCTGAACCTTTTGTAAATGCCAATATGATCGAACTTAAAAAAACTGGTTGGATGAGTAATCGCGGTAGACAAAATGTAGCGAGTTATTTTGCAAAGTCCATGGAATTAGATTGGCGCATTGGTGCAGCGTATTTTGAGAGTTTACTTATCGATTACGATGTGCACAGCAATTACGGTAACTGGATGTATGTTGCTGGCGTTGGTAACGACCCGAGAGACCGAAAGTTTAACGTCAAACTTCAAGCCGACCGCTACGATAGTAACGGTAAATACCAGCGTTTATGGTTACAAGACACTTTATTTTAAAATATATTTATGTCAGTCTGAGCACAGTCGAAGACTAAAAAAGATTTCATGAAAACACTTAGACTTATACTTGGCGATCAATTAAACAGCAAACACAGTAGGTATAAAACCAACGATAAAAATGTAGTGTATTGTCTATTTGAAATGCGCCAAGAAACCGATTATGTCACGCATCATATTCAAAAAATAATTGGCTTTTTTGCTGCAATGCGTGCGTTTTCAAATCATCTTAAAACAAACAATTTTAAAGTTGTCTATTACAAACTAGACGATAAAGACAACACGCAAGATTTAGTTAAAAACCTAAAACAACTTATCAAAAAACACGATATTGAAAAGTTTGAATACCAATTACCAGACGAGTATCGCGTAGATCAACAATTATCAGAATTTTGCAAGTCTCTAGATATTGAATCTGAAGTGTTTTCAACAGAACATTTTTACACAGAACGCAATGACTTAAAGAACTTCTTCAAAGGTAAAAAGCAATATTTAATGGAGAATTTTTACCGCGATATGCGTAAAAAGCACGACATTCTTATGGCTGGAAACCAACCTGAAGGCGGTAAATGGAACTACGACAAAAGTAATCGCAACAAATGGAAAGGCGAACACAATATTCCGACTTACAAATATTTTAAAAATGATGTTTCAAATATTGTCGAGTTAATCAAAAAAAGTGACATCAAAACCATTGGCAAATTTGACACTAAAACGTTTAGTTACCCAATTACCAGAGCACAAGCGCTTGATCAACTTAAATATTTCTGTGAGGAATTGCTCATTCATTTTGGCGATTATCAAGATGCCATGCATACGGACGAAGTCTATTTATTCCATTCACGATTATCTTTTGCGATGAATATCAAGCTTATTTCAGCAAAAAATATTGTAGATACTGTTTTAAATTATTGGCGCAAACATGGTAACAATATTGATATTTCTCAAGTTGAAGGTTTTATTCGTCAAATTATTGGTTGGCGAGAGTATATGCGCGGTATGTATTGGGCTTTAATGCCAGATTATAAAACTGAAAATCATTTAGAAAACACCAATAAACTTCCTGAATTTTATTGGACAGGAAACACCAAAATGAATTGCCTAAAAAATGCCATAACCAACAGTCTTGATAATGGTTACGCGCATCACATACAGCGTTTAATGGTGACTGGTAATTTTGCGTTGCTTGCACAAATAAATCCAGAAGATGTTGATGCATGGTATTTAGGTATTTATGTTGATGCTTTAGAATGGGTACAATTACCCAACACGCGTGGCATGAGTCAATTTGCTGATGGTGGAAAAATAGCAACCAAACCATACGTTTCTAGCGGAAGTTACATCAATAAAATGAGTAATTATTGTGATAATTGCCATTACGATAAAAAAGAAAAATTAGGCAACAAAGCTTGTCCTTTTAACAGCTTATACTGGAATTTTTTAGATGACAAACGCAGCATTTTAGGCAATAACCGTCGTATGGGAATGATGTACAGTTTACTTGATAAAATGGATAAAGACCAACTGGTAAACATCAAAAAACGTGCACAAAGTATCATTGAAAATCCTGATAATTATTAGAAATTACCAGAACTAATAAATCTTTGAAACCACACACCACATTCAATCAAACACATAAATGTTAATTTTTGTTTAATTTTTATAAAAAAAATTTAAACATTATTTATCTTTGAGGAAAGCTTTACCAATGGTATTAGATACAACACATTACAACAAAGAGCATAAATTCATAATAAACGAATTGGTAGGAAGACCGTACACGCTTTTTGAAGCTTTTAGAATAAAAGGTATTGGTTCTTCCAGAATGATAATTGATGAAGTAAGTAACAACTTTAAAAAATACCTTAATAAAGTATCGAATATCAATTATGCAAACATCGAAATTAGAAAAGAAGGCATACTGGTTTACATTAACAAAGGATTGAAAAATTACACTTGGGCTATTCCATATTACCAACTTGTTATTTACAAAACCGATGCAACGAGCATACACGCTCAAGGTAATTTCATTCGATTTAATATGAATAAGATGCTAAAGGAAAATAAACAGTTTTTTAAAAAGATATTAAACGAGAAAATAAAGTACAGTAAACAATTTAGCTTTTGAAATACGCACAATTTACAACTGAAGACATAGACCGCATAATTGAAATGGCATGGGAAGATCGAACAACTTTTGAAGCCATAAAATTTCAATTTGGATTAAAAGAACAAGACGTAATAAACTTGATGCGTAAGCAACTTAAGCCGAGTAGTTTCAAGCTTTGGCGTAAACGCGTTCAAGGCAGAACAACAAAACATGAAAAATTAAGAGTATTTGAAAAAGGACGCTTTAAATGTAGCAGACAAAAACAAATAACACACAATAAAATATCTAAACGAAGATAAATTTGCTTTGTTTCATTCCTCATGAAAACAGCAATTAAAAAAGATGCTATGAAAAATGAAAAATTACTAAACGGTCATGATTTAAATGGTTTTACGGTTGAAGATATTGGAGACGATCATCTCTTTACAAATCTGAAAACTCCTATGAAACCAGATGCGTTCAAATTATCAGATTCTGAAAAAAAAGAGCGTATCTCCATTTTATTTGAAGAAATCATGGACGTTTTAGGTTTAGACCTAACAGACGATTCTTTAAGAGGTACACCACAGCGTGTTGCCAAAATGTATGTTGAAGAAATCTTCTCTGGATTAAACCCAAAAAACAAACCTAAAGTTGCGTTGTTTGATAATAAGTATCAATACAATCAAATGCTAGTAGAAAAAAACATCACATTTTATTCCAATTGTGAACATCATTTTGTTCCAATAATTGGTAAAGCACATGTGGCTTATATTTCTTCTGGTAAAGTTATTGGTTTATCAAAATTAAACCGAATAGTGCAATATTTTGCTAAGCGACCGCAGGTACAAGAACGTCTTACCAACCAAATCGCCCACGAACTTCAAAGTGTACTTAACACTCAAGATGTTGCCGTAATTATAGATGCTAAGCATTTATGCGTGTCTTCTCGCGGTGTAAAAGACGATAACTCGAGCACTGTTACCGCTTATTATGGTGGTGCTTTTAATACTTCAGAAAAAATTGCAGAATTGTATAACTACATAAATATTTAAAATTATGGATTTAATAGAACGCGCATTAGAGTTTGAAAACAGAAAAAGAAAATCTTTATCGACCAGCGACAGAGTAAAAATCTCTAGAGAAGCCAAGACCTTAATTCTAGATTTAAACCAGATTTATAAGCAAAAAAAAGATCAAAAAATCATGGATTTAATGAAGCGATTAACAGCTATTAAACAAAAAGTTGAAAAACGATTAAAAGGAGTTCCTTTAATTTCCTAATTTAATTAAATCGATAAAAATATGCTCATCTGAATTGATTTTATTAAAATTTACACAATTTCCATGGCTAAAAACATAAAATTTCTCACATTTTACTATATTGCAAAATTGTTAAAATGTACTGGTTTTATAACCAATATGAGAAATTAAAGAAAAGACTATGGAGATCATTAATCGTGCTTTAGAATTCGAACAACGTAAGCACACGTTTAAAACGACAAGTGAGCGTATTGAATCGTCTAGAGAAGTAAAAAGCCTAATTTTAGACTTAAACACAATTTATAAAAAGGAAAAAGATCCTAAAATTATGGATCTAATGAAACGCCTAACCGTGATAAAACAAAAAATTGAAAAACGGCTGAAGGGCAGGCCATAAAAAAACAAAATGCCCTGAAACCATATGAAAACAATACTTGTAATTGGTGGTAGTAAGGGCATTGGTAAAGCCATTGTTAATGCGCTTTTAGATAACTATAGGGTTATAAATATAAGCAGGACATCTCCCGAAATTAACCATGACAATTTAACCCATTTTTCCTGCGACATTTTAAACGACGATTTACCAAAAATTGATGCTATTAGCAGTTTAATTTATTGCCCAGGAAGTATCAATTTAAAACCTATTTCGCATTTAAGTTTAGACGATTTTAAAAACGACTTCGAAATAAATGTTTTAGGAGCCGTAAAATCAATTAAGCATTACTTACCTGTCTTAAAGCAAGCCGAACACGCTTCAATTCTACTTTTTAGTACGGTAGCATCTAAATTAGGGATGCCTTTTCATGCCAGTATCGCCACAGCAAAATCTGGTGTAGAAGGTTTAGTAAAATCTTTAGGCGCCGAATTAGCACCTAATATTCGCGTAAACGCCATTGCGCCAACGGTTACTAACACACCCTTAGCCGCAAAACTGTTACGAAACGAGAAAATGGTAGATAACATTACCGAGCGTCATCCATTAAAGAAACTTTTAAATCCTGAGGAAGTTGCTAATATGGCCGAATTTTTAATTTCCGATAAGGCAAATTCACTATCCGGACAAGTTTTCGAAATGGATTGTGGCATTGTAAGTTTTAAAATTTAAAAAAGAAGCATTATGGCATTTTTAAAAACCTTATTCAGTAAAGAAAAACCACAAAGTGTCACATCGCTTTACGATGTGACGCTAAAAAGTTTGTCTGGAGAACATATAAATCTTAATGATTTTCGAGGCAAATACATATTATTTGTAAACGTGGCATCAAAATGCGGTTTTACACCACAGTATAAAGAATTGCAAGAATTACATGAAAAATATCATAAAAATCTACAAGTAATAGGTTTACCTTGTAATCAATTCGGAAATCAAGAACCTGGTAATGCACAAGAAATTGAATCGTTTTGCGAGGTTAATTACGGTGTTACGTTTTTAATTACCGAAAAAATTGATGTCACAGGAGACCATCAGCATCCTTTGTATGCTTGGTTAACACAAAAAGAAAATAACGGAGTAAAAAATTCTTCGGTAAAATGGAATTTTCAGAAATATTTAGTCGATCCAGAAGGTCAATTCATTGACTACTTCTACTCTACCACGAGTCCTTTAAATTCAAAAATTACCGAACACTTAAAACATTAAAATCATGTTTAATTTATTCAAAAGAAAAACTGAAGCAGAAAAGCTTCAAGATAAATTCAATAAAGTTATGGCCGAATGGTTACAGCTTTCAAGCACAAATCCTTTAAAAAGTGCGAGAAAATATGCCGAGGCCAGAGCCATTGCAAAACAATTCGATATGCTAAAATCATGAAACTCGTAAAAGGGATAATCATTTTTTTAATTATCAATTTTGGGGCATTAGCAATGGGAACGTTATTAATGAATAACGAGCCGCAAACCACATGGTACGCTAGTTTAAATAAAGCACCTTGGACGCCACCTGGTTGGCTATTTGGTGTAGCTTGGAGTACCATCATGCTTTGTTTTTCGATATACATGGCGTATTTATACAAATTAAAAACTGAAGCGTCTATTCTAGTGCTTTTTAGTATTCAATTTGTATTAAACGTCAGTTGGAATTTTCTGTTCTTTAACAAGCATTTTATCCTTCTAGGTTTAATTTGCATTTTGCTTTTAACCTTGGTAGTTGCAAAATTTCTTTTCGATTATAAAGCTACGTTAAAGTATAAATCGCTACTCATACTGCCCTATTTAGTTTGGTTATGTATTGCTACGTCGCTAAATGCATACATTTTTATTTACAATTAATAATTTACAATAAATGAAAGTTTATAGGTTACATAGAACTCAAAAGCTACCAATAACAGTGAATCAAGCTTGGGATTTTTTGTCAGACCCACGAAATTTAAAAGTAATAACCCCAGATTATATGGGTTTTGAAATTCTTTCAGGTGCCGATAGACCGATGTTTGCGGGTCAAATAATTCAATATATTGTAACACCAGTTTTAGGGATCAAAACAAAATGGGTCACTGAGATTACGCATGTTATCGATAAACAGTATTTTGTGGATGAACAACGTTTTGGCCCTTACGATTTGTGGCACCATAAACATTTTGTTAAAGTAATTGACGGTGGTGTAGAAATGGAAGATATTATAGATTACAAATTGCCGTTTGGTATTTTAGGTCAATTAATGCATCCCATTGTTGTAAAACCAAAGCTTGAGGAAATTTTTAGTTACAGAAAAGAAAAATTAGAAGCATTATTTGGCACTTATTAAATGGAAAAAACAGTAAATATATTTTGGTTTCGTCGTGATTTACGACTAGATGATAACATTGGTTTTTATGAAGCTTTACGAGGCGAGCATCCTGTGCTCCCGATTTTTATATTTGACACCGAAATTCTTGAAAATTTACCAGAAGATGATGCCCGCGTAACTTTTATACACCAGACGTTACAAAGCATGCGTAGTGAATTACAAGAACAGCATAACAGTAGTATTGCCATATTTAAAGGTACTCCAGAAACCATTTTTAAGGAACTTATAGAAAGCTACAAGATAAACACGGTTTACACTAATCACGATTATGAGCCTTATGCTAAAACTCGCGATACAGCTATTAAATCGTTATTAATCAATCATAATATTTCGTTTAAAACTTACAAAGATCAAGTTATTTTTGAAAAAAGCGAGGTGGTAAAAAACGATGGCGATCCGTATGTGGTTTACACGCCATATATGAAAACTTGGAAAAATAAATTCAAAAATTACAATCTTGAAATTTTCTACACCAATTCATACCTAAATAATCTTATAGAACATACACGATTACCAAATCTAACCTTATCGGATATTGGCTTTAAAAAATCTAATCAACAAATTGAAGATTACAACGTCACACCAACTTTAATACAAAATTACGAAGCTACTAGAAATTTCCCCGCCAAAGACGGTACATCACGATTAGGGCCACACTTACGGTTCGGAACGGTTAGCGTTAGAAAAATGGTAAAAAAAGCCATTGCTGAAAAAAACGAAATATTCTGGCAAGAACTAATTTGGCGCGAATTTTTTATGCAAATTCTGTGGCATTTTCCAGATACCGCAACCAAAGCATTTAAACCAAAATACGATGGCATTTCTTGGCGAAATAATGAAACTGAATTTAAAGCCTGGTGCGAAGGTAAAACAGGCTACCCCTTAGTTGATGCTGGTATGCGAGAACTAAACGAAACGGGACACATGCATAACCGTGTGCGCATGCTTGTTGGCAGTTTTTTGTGTAAACATTTACTTATCGATTGGCGTTGGGGTGAAGCTTATTTTGCCGAAAAATTACATGATTACGAATTAGCAAGTAACGTAGGTAACTGGCAATGGGTTGCTGGTTCTGGGGTTGATGCTGCACCATATTTTAGAATCTTTAACCCAACCACTCAAATTACTAAATTTGATAAGCAACATGAGTACATAAAAAAATGGGTTCCAGATTATCAGGAATTAACCTATCCGAAACCCATTGTAGATCATAAATTTGCTCGCGAACGCTGTTTAGAAACGTATAAATCAGCTTTAAATTAAGTCAATCATTAGGTTTTAAAATTACATTTATACGCTCAATGCAATCACGGTAATGAATTTTTTAATGTAGAATAAAACTCAAGTTATTTTAACAATAACGAAAAAAGACTGCCCTTTCAGAGCAGCCTTTAATAAAGCTAAAATATTTTGCTAAATTTTACTATTTAACTAAAAGTTTAACAGCCTTAGCTCCTTCAAAAGTTTTTACAGTAGCAATCCAAATTCCAGTACCGAAATTAAAGCTGGTATCTTCATTAGTTTTTACAGTTTTAACTAAAGCTCCTGTAAGACTATAAATATTTACTTCGGTTGATGCTTTTACATCAGAAATATAAATTCTATTTCCAATAGCTCTAACATTTGATGATACATTTGAAACTTCACCTACTTTATCAATACTTAATACAAAATTTGGGTTTTGTACTAATGTATCTGGTACATCAGCAATACCAAAGGCAAGTGCATAAGCAGCGTTTCTCCAAATAGTTAAGGCTTCAGGAGAAATATTTGCGCCATCGCCCATAATTGTTGCGCCATAGCTAAATGATAATGCCACTGCATTAACAGCTAAAACATCGGTAGCAGCGGTACCAATTTGTGTACCTGTTGGTAAATAGTTTATTACCATTGCCGAACTTGCATTTGTAACTTCTGGTACCGTTGCAATTGTTGCTGCAGCAGGACTAGAGAAATCAATACCATTTAACACATCGATAGCTTTTGTTCCGCCTTCACTTCCGTCATCATTAGCGGTCGCTTGAGAAAATATTCTAATATCATCACCTCCAGAAAAATCGATACCTTTAAATAAAAAGTGGTTTGTATTTGTTGCTGTAACAGAAACGTTTTGTGTAGCTGTAACTGCAGCATCACTATCGGTAACCGCTCTACCATCTCTAAATGCCCAAGTTTTATTGTAAATAATTGGAATAGTAACATCTTTAACACCTAAAGCACCACCTGGCATAAATAAACCTGCACCAGAACTAATAGTTTCTTGAGCAATTACTAAATCGTACCCAGACAAATCTGGAATTAAACTACCATCTGCTGGTGTTTCAACATAATCCACATCAAAATTACTATCTGCTATAAACATCTCAATTACAGGATCGGCGCCTGCTGCAGAAGCTCCTGCTCCTTGGCCTACACCTTGTTGGTTAACATAAAGTAATTTTTTAGGAGTTGTATAATTTGGATTATCAACTAAAGTAGCTGGTACTTCACTAATACCGAAAATTAAAGCGTAAACAGCGTTTCTCCAAATGGTCAAGGCTTCATGCGAGATATTAGCACCATCGCCCATAATTGTAGCACCATAGCTAAAAGATAATGCAACAGCATTTACTCCTAAAACATCGGTAGCAGCTGTACCAATTTGCGTACCACTAGGTAAATAGTTAATAACCATCGCAGAACTAGCATCGGTTACTTCTGGAACTGTTGCAATAGTAGCAGCAGCAGGACTAGAGAAGTCTATACCGTTTAAAACATCAATGGCTTTTGTACCACCAACGCTACCATCATCGTTTGCTGTAGCTTCTTTAAATATTCTAATATCGTCTCCTCCTGAAAAATCGATACCTTTAAATAAGAAATGGTTTGTATTTGTTGCTGTAACCGAAAGGTTTTGAGTTGCTGTAACAGCCGCATCGCTATCAGTAATAGCTCTACCATCTCTAAACGCCCAAGTTTTATTATAAATAATTGGAATAGTAACATCTTTTACTCCTAATGCACCACCTGGTTGAAATAAAGCTGCACCAGAACTAATAGTTTCTTGAGCAATTACTAAATCGAAACCTCCTAAATCAGGGATTGCTGACCCGTCTGAAGCCGTTTCAATATATTCTACATAAAAGTTGTCATCATTTTCTAACATGCTAATAACAGGATCGGCTCCTGGAGCTGATGCACCAGCACCTTGCCCTACTCCAACTTGGTTAACATAAAGAATTTTTTTCGCAGCCTCTTCATTTTCATAAAGTTCAGTTGGCATCATTTTTCCTGTTAACATATAAGCTGCATTTCTCCAAATTGTTAAGGCTTCAGATGTAATATTTTTACCATCGGCACGTACTTGCGCTCCATAACCAAAGGCAAATGCAACAATATCTTGTGCTGTAACATCGGTAGCAACTTCGCCTAGTTGTGTTCCAGCTGGAATATGATTTATTACAATTGATGACGCCACATCGATAACTTCTGGTGTAGTAGCTAATGTACCACCAGCAGCATTAGAAATATCTAAATTGTTAAGTACTTTAATTGCTGTTGAACCTCCTGGTGTACCATTATCATTGGCTGTTGTTAAAAATAAACGAACATCATCACCTCCAGAAAAATCGATACCATTAAATAAAGGATTAGATTGGTTAGCAGCTGGAATAGTTACAGAAACACTGCTTTTATTACTTGCAATACCTGCATTAGCATCGGTAACTGCTTTTCCATTTCTAAACGCCTCAGATTTACAATAAATTACAGGAGCCGTAATGCTTTTAACAGCTAATGGCCCAACATCTGGAATGAAGGCCGCATTACCAGACGATACACTTTCTTGTACAATTATTAAATCGTAACCAGAAAGGTCTGATGGTGTAATAGTACCATCTCCACCAATAGTTCCTGCAGTTACTTCAAAGTTAATATCATCTACCAACATTCTTGTAATTGGGTCGTCTCCTGGTACAGAGGCTTGTCCGCCTTCATCGTTAGTATTAGCATTGTTTAAATATAATACTCTCGATAATTCTTGAGTGTTTTCATATAAAGTTGTTGGTACGGTTAAACCTGTAAGCATATAGGCTGCATTTCTCCAAATAGTTAAGGCTTCCGAAGTAATATTAACTCCATCTCCAGAAACTTGCGCGCCATATCCAAATGCAAATGCTACAATATCTTGAGCTGTAACATCGGTAGCTGTTTCACCCAACTGTGTTCCAGAAGGAATATGGTTAATTACAATAGATGAAGCCGCATCGGTAACTTCTGGTGTAGTTGCCAAAGTCCCTCCAGCAGCATTCGAAATATCTAAATTATTAAGTACTTTAAGTGCTGTTGAGCCTCCTGGTGTACCATTATCGTTTGTGGTATTAAAGAATAATTCAATATCATCACCACCAGAAAAATCAATACCACTAAATAAAGGATTCGATTGATTTGCTACAGGAACAGTAACCATTGTGCTACTCTTGTTACTTGCAATACCAGCATTGGCATCGGTAACTGCTTTTCCGTTTCTAAACGCTTCCGATTTACAATAAATTACCGGAACGGTAATACTTTTAACGGCTAAAGGACCAACATCTGGAATAAAGGCTGCATTACCTGACGATACGCTTTCTTGCACAATTATTAAATCGTACCCCGAAAGATCTGAAGGTGTTATGGTACCATCTCCACCAATTGTTCCTGCCGTTACATTAAAGTTCGCATCGGCATTTAGCATTCGTGTAATGGCATCATCACCTGGTGTAGAAGCCGCTCCACCTTCGTCTGTGGTATTGGCATTGTTTAAATACAGCACCTCTTGTTGTGCTGTGAGAGAATTTGGTAATAATGCAGCAAAAAGCATTATCATCAAAATTGATGTAATTTTTCTCATAGTTTAATGAATTAAGTTTAGTTAAAAATAGTTTTACAATGAAGTGGTTTTTCCTCATTTTTTCCGACTGAAAATTAAAGAATTAATAAAAATTTACAGATAAATTTGAACGATGAACGATTTTATAACTCATAATTAAACAATTCATATTTTTAATAGTCTAAATAAAAAGATTATTTTATATCATTTGAATTTTAATATTACCTTCATAACAAGATTTTCACCAACTAAACCACAATATGAGATTACAACTTTTATCGCTACTACTTCTGTATACAACATCATGCGTCACTCAACCTATTTTATTTAAAGATGATTTTAAAAATTTACACCAATGGGTCGCCGAATTTAATAACCCAAATACCTCTTTAACAACCAAAGCCAATACTCTTGAAATTATAACACCTAACGGTTTAACCCTATGGTATAAACACAAATTAGCTGGAAATATTAAAATTTCTTATGATGCCTTAGTAGTATATAATGGTGGCGAATTTGACAGAGTATCCGATTTAAATTGCTTTTGGATGGCTAACGATCCTGAAAATCCTAACGACTTTTTTAAAAAATCTAAATGGCGTCATGGTATATTTGGTAATTACTATTCCCTAGCGATGTATTATGTGGGTTATGGCGGAAACAGTAACACCACTACCCGATTTAGAAAATACGACGGTAATTTTGAAGCTTTTAAAAAAGATAAGATTAGACCAAAAATTATTAAAGAATACAAGGATAGTGTACACTTAATAAAACCCAATATTTGGAAACATATTGATATTGTTTGCAAAGACAGTTTAATAACATATTACTTAAACAACAAACCTATTTTTAAATACATAGACTATACGCCATATACCGAGGGCTATTTTGGATTTAGAACTGTAAAGAATCACTTAAAACTTAAAAATTTTAAAATCACTCAATTAAACAGTGAAAATGTGCGCTTTACTGAAAACCTAAATCGAGGCGTTGTAGCTGTTAATCATTCACCAGATTCTGTGTTTATTAGTTGGAGACTACTAAAATCTGATGCTAAGAATCAAACTTTTAATGTTTACAGAAAATCAGGCGCTTCAAAACCCGTAAAAATCAATGCAAGCCCAATTTCAAAAGGTACTTTCTTTATTGACTCTAATGTTAGTTTAAATGTTACCAATACTTATTTTGTTTGTAAATCTTCTGAAACACCAAAATTCACAAAATGGAACAGTTTTACATTATCGGCTGAAGCTTCAAAAGAACCCTTTCTAAAAATTCCTTTAAATATACCACCACCAAAAACTATAAACGGCCTTTCCTATTCCTATAACGCAAACGATGCTAGTGTTGGTGATTTAGATGGTGATGGCGAATATGAAATTATTTTAAAATGGCAACCTACATTAACTAAAAATCCACCGCAAAAAGGTTTAACAGGCGAAGAATTAATTGATGCCTATAAATTAGATGGCACCTTTTTATGGCGTATAAATCTTGGTAAAAATATACGTGCCGGTGCAGCATATACTCAATTTCTTGTATATGATTTTAATTGCGATGGTCGTGCTGAAATTATGTGTAAAACCGCCGATGGCACTATTGATGGCCAAGGAAACATAATTGGTGACGCTAATAAAGACTGGAGAACCTATAACGACTCATTGCCTACATACGGAAAAATAGTTGATGGTCCCGAATATTTAACGGTATTCGAAGGATTAACAGGAAAAGCTCTAGCCACAACCAATTATATTCCTAACAGATATCCTTTAAATGGTTGGGGTGGTTATGGCGGAAATGGTAATAACGATAATACCGGTGGTCGCGCTGATAGATTTTCGGCAGCCGTGGCTTACCTCGATGGCGAAAAACCAAGTGCATTATTTGTTCGTGGTTGGTATGGACGAACAGTTGTTGCGGCTTGGGATTTTAAAGACAATAAACTTGGTAAACGCTGGGTTTTCGATTCTAAAGACAGAGAAAATCCGTATTCTGGTCAAGCTAATCATCATGTTAGCGTTGCCGATGTAGATTTTGATGGTAATGATGAACTTTGTGTTGGCGCAATGACCATTGATGATAACGGCAAAGGTTTGTACTCAACAGGTTTAAGACATGGCGATGCACTTTCACTTACTGATATGAATCCTGATAAACCTGGTTTAGAAGTCTTTGGCATACATGAAAGTGAAGGCAAAACCTTAAAATTTAAAACACCTGGTGTAGCTATGTTTGATGCTAAAAATGGACATATTTTGTTTAGTAAAGGTCCAGGTGTAGATGTTGGTAGAGGTTTATCGGCAGATATTGATCCTACCCATCGGGGTTACGAAAATTGGGGTGGTCCAGGCGGGTTAAGAGATGTTAATGGTAATACTATTTGTAAAAATACACCTAACTCAACCAATTTTGCCATTTGGTGGGATGGCGATTTAACACGTGAACTTTTAGATAAAAACAGAATAGACAAATGGAATTGGCAATTACAAACTACTGAAAACCTTTTAACGGCAAAAAATTGCGCTTCCAACAATGGAACAAAAGCTACGCCTTGTTTAAGTGCCGATATTTTTGGAGATTGGCGCGAAGAAGTTATTTGGCGCACAAAAAACAATAGTCATTTATACATTTACACCACTACAATACCTACGTCATATAGAATGAATAGTTTGATGCAAGATCCGCAATATCGATTAAGCATTGCATGGCAAAATGTGGCTTATAACCAGCCTCCATTTACAAGCTTTTATTTTGGCGCCGAAATGTTCGATTTAGATTAACTAAGTGGTAAAAGCGAACGATCTAAATGTACATAACCGCCATCAACGGCAATAAATTGTCCTGTGGTGTGCGATGATAGCGCCGAAATAGTAAATAAACATTGGTTGGCTATTTCAGCAGGGGTTGTCATTCTATTTTCTAAAGGAATTTTGCTAACAATAGTTTTAAGCTTTTCTTCGCCATTTTTAAGGGTTTTTATCCAATTATCGTAAGCTGGTGTCCAACTTTCGGCAATTACTATGGCGTTGCAGCGTATACCAAAAGGCAACAAATCGACAGCCCATTCTCGCGTTAAGCCATAAACTCCACCTTTAGCAGCCGCATAACCCGATGTGCCTCCTTGACCTGTTAAAGCTACTTTAGAGCCAATATTCAAAATATTTCCTTTTGATTTTTTTAGCATAGGCAAGCAAAACTTAGTCATAGCAAAATAACTTACCATATTTAATTTCAAAGAATACATAAAATCATCCATAGAAGCATCTAACCCTGCCCCATCGTTAACGCCTACATTATTTATAAGCACATCTAATCGGCCATACTTTTCTTCAATTTTTTTAGCCGCTTTTTCTATTTGGTGGTAATCCGATAAATCTGTTTTTATAAAAATAGCATCAACACCGCGTTCTTGTAATTCTTTTTCATAGGCAAATCCACGATCATTTCTGCAAATAATAACTGGAATAGCACCTTCGTTTGCTAAATGCTGTACAATAGTTTCTCCAATACTTCCTTTAATTCCAGCTGCTCCGGTAACAGCAACAACTTTATCCTTTAATTGTAAGTTCATATTTAAAATAGTTGGTTTTATAAATTATAAAATCTTACGGCATTTTCGCCCATAATGGCTTGTTTCTCGGTAATTGAAAAAGTATCAATATAATTGTTTACAATATTTTTAACCTCGCTATAATTTCCAGCAACCAAACAAACAGGCCAATCGGAACCAAACATAATTCTTTTTGTGCCAAATACCTCAAAAATTAAATCTAAATATGGCTTTAATTGCATTTCTGTCCAATTATTATAATCCGCTTCAGTAATCATTCCAGAAACTTTACAATACACATTTTCATGTTTGGCTATTTCTTTCATTAAAAACGCCCAACCATCATAAAAACCATCTTTAATATACGGTTTTGCTATGTGATCGATAACAAATTTCTGATTTGGAAAACGCCTTACAAACTCTAAAACAGCTCCTAACTGATGCGGAAATACTAAAATATCGTAAGTGTACTGGTATTTTTCTAGAGCAGCAATACCATTTAAAAAGTTAGGTCGCAAAATAAAATTATGATCGGGTTCCGCCTGCACAACATGACGAAACCCTTTTAATGTATTGTATTTTGAAAAATTATTTAGCACCGATTCTATTGCATCAGACTGTAAATCAACCCAACCAACTACACCTTTAATAAAACTATGATCTTCGGCCAATTTTAATAAAAATTGAGTTTCTTCAATATTTTGATCTGCTTCAACGGCTACGCAACCATCAATGCCATTTTCTTTATAAACATTCTGCAAATCGGTGGGCAAAAAATCTCTTCTAATAACCGCCATGTCATCATCTATCCAACTATGTTTTATAGGATTGTAATGCCAAAAATGTTGATGTGCATCAATAATCATTTCACTTTATATTTTAATTAAAACTTACTGTTGCCTTCATAACTCCGGTTTCGGGTTTTAACCAACTATCAAAATTAGCAATCATTTCGGTAAAATCTACTTGATGCGTTACAAACGATTCTGTTGGAAATTGATTTAACACACTAATAACGTGTTCAAAGTCTTCGGTAGTGGCATTCCTGCTACACATTAAAGTTATTTCTTTTGCGTGAATTGCAGGATGATTATAGGTTAAATCGCCTTTTGAGAGTCCCACGAGTACAAAACGTCCGCCATGTGCCATATAACTTGGACAAGCTTCTAAGGCAAATTTGTTTCCAGAAGCATCAAACACTGCCGTACATAAGTCACCGTTTGTAATTTTTGATATTTCTTCAACAGCAGACTCTCCTGCTTTAACAACATAATCTACACCAATTTTATCTTTAGCATAGGCCAATCGTTGCTCATTCATATCTATAGCTATTACTTTAGCTCCTGCTATTTGGGCCAACTTCATAATACCGATACCAATAGGACCACACCCCACAACTGCAACAATTTCTCCCGATTTTATTTGAGCACGACGAATGCCATGCGCACCAATAGCCAAAGGCTCTACAATGGCCATTTCATTATCGGATAAATTATTAGCTTTTAAAAGTACATTTGTTGGCACTGTTATTTGTTGCTGCATACCACCATCGATATGAACGCCTAATACTTTAATTTGGGTACAACAATTGGTTTTACCGTTTTTGCAAGCAATACAAGTTCCACAACTTAAATATGGCATAACAACAACCTTATCGCCTATTTTTATACCTTCTGCATTTTCGTCGATTTCTAAAACTTCGGATGCTAATTCGTGTCCTAAAATTCTTGGGTAGGTAAAAAATGGCTGATTACCTCCATAGGCATGCAAATCGGTTCCGCAAATTCCTACTTTCTTTATTTTTAAAAGGGCTTCACCAGCTTTTCGTTTTGGAACATCTTTTTCTTTTAATTGAAATGCTCCGGGCTCTTCACAAACTATGTATTTCATTATATGTATTTCTGTAAAATTAATTCCATTTGAAAGCAAAGTACTTACAGGATTCATCACTTGCATTGCCAACGCCGTGAAGCGTTTGGGAATTAGCAAAGTAAAAATCGCCAGCAGATGCTTTATAAGTTTCGCCATCAATCATCATTTCTGTATCACCTGATATTATCAAGATAATCTCGGTTTCTATATGTGTATGAGGTTTGTGGCTTAATCCTTTTCTATTTAGTTCTGTAATATGCATTTCAAATCGGTCGCACATTGCAGTTGGCCTATCAAAATAAGCAATACCACCTCCTTTTTCGCTTGGTTTATATTCTAAATTATTAGCGTTATAAACTGTTGAACCTCCATTTTTTTCGCCACGTTCAATATTCATTGGTTTTCTTGATTTATAGCTCATGATGTAATAAGTGAGGTTATTGTCTCCCACATTTTCAATAGAATGCACTTGTTTTGGCATGAATAATACGACACTTCCTGGACCAATAATTTCACTTTTCCCTTCATTGGTAACTTTCATTAAACCTTCCTTGACTATAATAAGTTCTTCAATATCATCATTTGCATTTGGCTCATTGGGTTTAGCCCCAGGATATTGAGTAGTCGCGTGAATTTCCAAATATTCAAAATGTGGCGAAGTGCCTTCTAGAATTGCTCTAGATTCTCTCTCTTCACCTTTGTTTACAACAAAATTACCCCATTTATAAACACCATCTTGTACAGGTTTTAATTGTGCAAAGACTGCTACTGTTGATAGGCACACAAAACTAATTATTAAATTTTTCATAGGTAAATGTTATTAAAATTCTTCAACTGCTTTTTTATTTTCCATCCAAGCTATCATATTTAAAACCAAATAATTCCAGTTTTGAAAACCTTTATTCAAAAGCGGTTCGCCTGTTTCTGGCTCATAATATTCATGCAAAGCACCATTTTTTTCAAAATCCCTTCCAAATAACCAAATGGTTTTTGATGCGATTTCTTTAGCTTCATTCGTAAATCCGTAATCTTTTAAACCTTTAAAAACCATATAATTTGAAATGCCCCAAATAGGACCTCTCCAATTTGAAGGATTGGCACTAGCACGCATACTATACATTTTTTCCATTTTGGAAAGTGTACGTACTCCAGATTGAGCGTTAAAAGTTTTGGAGTTAGAATAATGCTCATTTACGATGCGTTGGGCTTGCTCTGGTGTGGCTACTCCTGCCCATAGTGCTAAAAATCCAGACCACACCTCAATACGTTGAATGAGGCAATCATAATCACGTGGATAGCCACTATGAATCATAAAACCTTTACCCAAAGTGTTGTCTAATCGGTTTTTTGTTGAAGTCAAATTTAAATCTACACTATAATAAAACCCATCGCGCTCATCCCAACAATGTTCTTGTATTGCTGCCTTCAATTCTTTTGCATCTTTGGCAAATTCTTTTCCTATTTCATCTTGGTTTAACTGTTTGGCCAAATAAACCATAGCCAGAAGTTCTTTATACATCAAGCAGTTTAAATAAATAGAGCCAGAGCTTTTGGCAGGCCTAAAAAATGTACTAGGGTCATTATCTACACCAATGGCCACATCATTTTGCCAATAGTATAACCCTGTAGATTTATGTCGATGATGTGTTTTGTAGTTATTTACAAAAGCCTGTAAATGATAAAATTTCTCGCGAAGCCACTCCGCATTTCCATCATTTGTTTTTGTTAAAAATGCCGCATGCTGCGCTAATACAGGTTTGTGCATATTAACATCATAAATATTCTCGGGTAAAACACTACGCGGGTTAGAATCTTCCCAAATAACTATAGGCAAATAGCCATCCCACTCACCATAATGCAAAAAGTTAAGCACGCAACCTTGTTCATATTTAATGGCTTCTTTCTTATCTTTTTCAGAACCAATATCAGATAATATTTGCCTAAGTGCAATGTTGCTCAACCAAGAATCCCAATCCCAGAGCACATTTGCGTACTGATTGCTTCCAGGAGTGAGAAAAGGATACGTTAATGCACCACTAGCTGGCCTATACATTTTTTTGTAATCCTTATAAACATATGATTTTATGATGTTTGAATAGTTGGAAATGGAATCGGACTGCTGACCATAAAACATCGAAACCATAAAAAACATCGCAAAATTTAGTAAAAACCTTTTCATGAATTTTAATCTATTTTTTTATACACAAAATTATCAAACTGTACTTGTCCCTCACCAAAAGCAAACAAACCGGCACGAAGACTTAAAAACTCTCCAAAAACATTATGATTAAAGCCACTTGCTTCAATTGTACGTTCAACCCTTGACCAATTTTTGGCATCACTACTAAAATAAAAACTTACTTCGTTTTCATCATTTAGAATTCTGAGGTAACCATGATTTCCTAAAGTATTTGGTTCACTAATTTTTCGGCGTTGCCTATTAAATACTGCAAAGCGTTCTTTGGTTGCCGAAATGTGCATATTTGCTACCTCATTATAATACAAACACAACCCAAACTCAACATCATCCAAAATAGTATACTCAACTTGTACTTCGTATTTTCTGTCACTACTATTCACCAAAATTGGCGAACTATCAGCAAATGATTTTCCTTTTGCTTTAAAAATGATTTTTCCTTCATTAAAACTTACTCTTTCTGGTGCATTGTCTTTATAAAATTGCCACTGAAGATTTAATGTTTCATTATCAAAATCATCACTTAAACCGTGTGAAGCTTCTGAAATTTTTAGCTTAGGAAACTCAATATAATCTGAAGCATTAATACTATCTGGCACTTTAAACCAACCATCTTCAGTCCATTCAATTGGCAGCATTAATGTTTGGCGACCTAATGTTTGAAAGTGTTTTTCATAGCCATGATACATAATCCACCAATTTCCATTAATATCATCAACCAAAGTGCCATGACCTTGGTTCCACCAGCGTTCACTTCTATTTTCAGTATGAACTATCGGGTTGTAAGGCGAGTTTTCAAAAGGCCCATAAGGTGATTTTGCTCTCGCTGAAACCACTAGGTGAGCCGTTGCCGGTCCTGCTGTTCCGCCTTCGGCAGTGGTTAAGTAATAATAACCATCTTTTACTGTTGATTTTGGAGATTCTAAACAAAAGCACTCTGTACTCCATTCTTTTGGAAATTGCCAGCCTTCGTAGTTTTGTACAGGTTTTTCAGCTGTTGCTAAACCATCATTGGTTAACTTCACAATATAGCCTTTTGATAGATACAGAAACCTATTTCCATCTTCATCAACTAAATGACCGGGGTCAATATATCCGCTTAATTTTAAATCTATTGGCTCACTCCATGGACCATTTGGTGAATCGGCATAAACCACCCAATTGGTTCCGCCAGCAGGGAAATAAATGTAATATTTTCCATTAACAAACACTAAATCTGGTGCCCACACAGATCCCACATTTTTTGTCAAGGCATGAGAAATACGCGTCCAATTTACCAAATCAGTTGAATGCCAAATAATCAAACCTGGATAATAATTGAACGACGAATGCGTCATATAATAATCACTTTCCACCCTAACAATTGAAGGGTCTGGATAATCACCTCCTAAAATAGGATTTGTATAAGTTGATTGTTCTGTTAGTATTTCTACTTCTTTTTTTGTTTCGTTTTCTTCTTTACAATTTGTAAGTATGGTGATAGAAAACAATACTGTTATAGTAATAAATACTGATTTAAAATTTAGTTTTTTCATTTGAATTTTATCTTTTAGAACCATTCTATTTTTAAATCTTTAATTAATGTTGCTCCACTTCTTACAGTTCCTGTGTGCTGAAAACTAACACCTCCAAAAGTGTTTGGCATGATTTCAGTTTCCATATTAACTACTTTAACAACTTCTGATGCATTGTGAGGTGTAAAATAATCTTCCGTATTTTCAGCATGCACCAACAATTTATTGCCCTTAACCTCAACAGTAATTTTGCAATTAGGACGATAACACGTTGCTGAAATAGCTTCGCTAATTGCGGTTGCATTACCATTTTCGTATTTCATAATAACGAAATCAATAGCATCACTATATTTTGTGGTTCTGATTAAACGGAGAGCATAGCCATTCATGTTTTTGGTATCCATCTTTATGCCAACATCCATATACTGCATTCTGGCGCTGCTAAACCCTTGGCCAGCAGTTTTTGAAGGCACAGCCAAAAAGCTGATTTTCATATCGCCAAAACTATCGTCAACGGGCGTGTAACGCATTCTTGCTCCTTTGGTATTTTGTACAAAACCTTTAACCCCAGCAGCTCCATTAATGCCTTCTCCGTAATACCAATGGTCTTGGCTATTATCTGCTTCCCAATTAAAATCTTTAGTATCTAAAGGCGCATAACTATCTAAAGTCCAAAAACCTTGTAAAACTTGTGGTTGATATTTGCCCGACATCGTTTCGAAATTTGCTTCCAAAATTTTAGGGTTACTTTTTACATCTTTTTCGGAAATTGACTTTTTGTAAACAACAGATTTCGCTTCTCCTGGGTTACAGCGCAAATGCTTTGGAGATACACTTGCCATGATGTAAAATCCAACATCGCCGTTAGAAAGTTGATATGTTTTTAATGGATTATCAAACCTTGAAACAGCTATTTCAATGGGTTCATCACCATTTACATTTTTACAGCGATACCAACTGATTATAGATTGGTCCTCAAAAGACATATCCAAATCATAATATAAACTAAGCTTCCCTTTTTTAGGCGTACTAATTTTTGGAAGTTTCTTGAATTTAGGCGGATTTAAAAAAGAAGGCGCAATATAAAGTACCGTTGCTGATTCTAAACCATAGGGTGTCGATGCTGAAACAATAACTTTTTTGGTTTCATTTACATCGTTGGTTGGAATGATTAGGCAAGTACCGTCTTCATTATCTTTTAATTTTACAAATGACTTGAATTCATCTGAAACTTTCCAAATAATAGTTTCACCTTCCATTTTAAAATTACCAAAACGATTTACTATAGTTTCGAGAAGCAAGCTATCTTTTCCTGTTTCAATTTTTTGTTGTGTTGACTTTACAACAAGTTGTGTTGGAATTGAAGAATAAATTTTCCCTGTTTCTGTTTCAATTTGTTGAACAATCGATTTTATACCCATGGGGTCCCAATCGTCATTGCCCTTTAATAAATTGTAAGTGTTATAAATTACTTTGTCATTATACGTAATGCGATAGGCATCAAGCAGTGTTTTTTTTGAAATATCAACAGTGGCGTATGATTCATTTTTACTTATAAACAGAGGGTTTTCATTGAGAGTTATATTACTTTGATAATATCTCGATTCTAAATCTGGAATATCTCTCCAACCTATATAACTTAAATCTTCAGAAATAAAACGCGTATCAATAGCAGCTACAGGTCCGCGGCCTTTTACAAAATATTGAGTATTTCTTGTAAAAGCTTTAATATCACAATTTAAAAAAACAGCGCCTGTACCTACGGTATGCCCAAAAGGTTTAGAAGAGTAAAACTCAAACGTAGAATTTAAATACACGGCACTACCGTTAAGTGCATCATCGGTCATTTCAAAATGACATTTATCAAAAAGCGTGCGTTTACTTCCCCAGAAAGGCCCCAAATTTAAACGACTTATAAAATGCGTGTTTCGAGCCACAATCTTATCGCCATTTGAAAAAATAAGTTGAGCTTGTACTATTGCCGAACCTCTTTTTTCTCTGTTTAATTTCGGATTTAATGGATATTCCAGATCTATATTACAATAATTTCCAAAAGTTATATTTTCTGTATTTGTACCATTGCCATTAATACGAAACATGGTGAAATTACCTTTAGAGCCCATAGTTTGACCTCTATTACAAGCCAGAATAACATGCTCTGGATTATCTGACAATCCTCGAAATTTTAACCATTCGCAGTTAATTTCTAAACCTATTGGTGAGCCTCCAACTGTATCAGGCATTCTAATTTCAGGATCATCAGGATTGTCGATCCAGTACACCCAAGGCGCAATGTAAAGTACCATGGGAGAATCTTCATTTCCATTGGTTAAATGTTTTGAAGCTTCGTTAATTGAATTGAAAACAAAATCATATTGAGCTACCTCATTGTTGCTTAAACTTCCATCTATAAAAAATGCCTTAGGCCCTAATTGAATATTTTTATTCTTGTAATTTATATAATCTCCCCAAAAAACAACTTCTTTTGAAAGACCTTGAGGATAGTTTTGAGCCGTCATACTTATATTAAGAACAATAAAAGCAATTAGTAAAACCCAATATGATTTGTTTTTAAGTTGCATAGTGCTAATTGATTATAATTTTTTGAGTACGCAATATTTGTTTTGAACGTGGCTCAATAATCTTTATAATGAAAACACCTTTAGTATTGATTTTTATATTGTTAGCCATATTAACCTTAACTAACCCTTCAGACACTTCTTTGCCTAAAATATCGTACACTTTATAAGCCGCATCATCAAAATTACCTTTCATTTGTATTGAAAAGGAGCCATTGTTTGGTACTGGCCAAATCTTGAAATCTTCAACTATTTTTTCATCAACTGATAATGATAAATCATAACCATTTAAAATATTTACTGTGCGTGTCATACTATCACCTTCGGAATCAGTAACTGTAAAATCGAAAGAACCGAAACCTTCAGTAGTTGGTGTAAACTCTAAAATATCACCTACCAAATTAGTTGAACCATTCACAATATTTGATACTTGGTAAGCAGGACTACTTGTGAATCCTCTTGATAATTCTTGTAAATTGACACTAACCATTTCTCCAGATTCTGTGCTATAATGTGGCAAACTCATCCATTGTAAGTAATAATCCATATTGGTATAACCATCCATATTGCTATCCTCATTTGCGTCAGAATAATCTCCAGCTCCTGAGTTTATGTTTGTACCAATAATTTCTTCCCACCAATTTGGCAATCCATCATTATCAGAATCCCAATCTGCAGCCCTTGTTATAAAAGGATAATCTTCATATCCACCTGAATCGGCTTCATCATCCGGAAAACCTTTTTTACCAGTGTAGCTTCCTGTTACCGAGTATGTTCCGTTTAGGGTTTCTGAAATCATTCTTAAATCATGATCATCTAAAACAGGAACCGTATTACCAACATCTGAAAGTACTATTTTGTATGCATGGTCTGCGGTTTGCGTTGTTACGTGAGACTCAAAAAAAGGTACATCAACAAAGGTGTCGTAAGTTGTATTGGCACCATTTCTATCTCTTGATCGTCTGCCATAATCTTGATTAGACTCATCGAAATATCCAGGCATTTTGTTTCCTGCAAAATAAGCACGTTGCATGCCCATACCCACATTTTCATGATCGACTGTTAACGCGTAACGCGACAATTGCATACCTGGTCCTGGTTTATAGTAATTACCAACAAAGTTTAACTCTTTTGTACCACCATCTGTCGTTCTTGAGCCCCAATTGTAAACCACGTTATTCGTGATATCCAGAAGGCCTGCATAGTAACCACTACCATCTAACCCACCTGCCAGACTCCAGTTACGCCCGTAATTATGAGCTAAAAGGTTATGATGAAAACTCCCCACATCGCCACCAATTGAAGCCGCATAACCATGCTCGGTACCTGCTGGATAATTTTGATGACCTGCTGCATTTAAAGCTTCAGAAATTAAAGTACGTTGCAGTGTTAAATTTTGTCCGCCACGAGAGCTAAAGGCTTCATCTATCGTCCAACTGATAGAACAATGGTCCACAATACTATGGTCTGCACCCGTAAGCCCCATACCATCGTAGGTTTGTCCGCCACCAAGGCGCACTCTAATATTTTGTACAATGCAATCATCTCCAGTAACACCAAAAGGTGCTCTAGCAATAGTAATTCCTTTACTTGGAGCCGTTTGTCCTGCAATGGTTACGTAAGGATCGCTTAAGACTAAACGCGAGTTTAAATTTATAATTCCTGAAACTGCAAAAACAATTGTACGCGGACCAACATCATTAGTAACAGCTTCTCTAAAACTACCTGGACCACTATCGTTTAAGTTAGTCACCATAACAACTTGACCACCACGTCCACCACGTGCAAATCGTCCGTAACCTTCGGCTCCTGGAAAAGCTAATTGCGCAGGACGAAAACGCCAAGTATTTCCTTTAGTAACTTCTCCACCAGAGGTAATTTGATCAACACGCCAAAAGTATGTTTCACCAGTGTATAGACCATTTAATTGATAAGAATCGGTACCAACTGTTTGATTGCCCAGGTATTCTGACGATGAAGTATTTGCCACTTCAACAGCAGTCTCGTCTGTTCCAAAATAAATATTTTGGTTAGCTGCACTATCTGCAGGAGTCCATTCTAATAAAACACCTCCCGAAGCTAATTCAACATGCTCATTATTATTCGATGGTACTGGGTTTGTTGCTTGATAAAAAATGTTAGGTGTGTTTAATTCAAAACCATTTAAAATAACATTTTTTATGTTTTCGGAACCTGAAGTTTCAGATGCAAATAAAATTACAACATCATTTCCTGTTGTTGCTTCAAAATTTAAATATACTGATTTTGCCTCAGGAGTTGATAAAGCTCTAACCGTAGGAACTACATCATTTTCCACCAAAATATTATCTATTGAAATATCAATAGGACTAAAAGTATTTGTATCAGGGCTGTCAACAGCATTTAAAAAGGCCAATAATGTATGGCTTCCTGTTTCCAGCCCACTAATTCGCAATTCTATTTGTCCGCCTTGGTTGGCTGTTCCATTTTTTACGGTTACACCATCACAAACAAGTCTAGCATAATTAGGTGCTTGAATTCCTGTTTTATACCAGTTGGTTCCTAATTCTGTACCAGAAGCACCTGCTTTAGAAACTGTAAAAGTTACTCCATTTTCGGTCATGGAAGTTGTAGGTACCGAACCAACAACCCAAGGTGTATAATCAGGCTCACCAACCTCGCTTGTACTTCTTCCTGATTGGTCAAAGTCGATTTTTACCACGGGGTTTTGCGAAAATGCACTGGTAACCATAATTGAAAACATTAAAAACAAATAACTTGTTACGTTTTTAAAAGTTTGTGGAAACAATTTCATTGTAATTTTTTTCTTAATTTTTATTTTGATTTAATTGATTTAATAATATTCGCATATTTCGAAGATATACTCTTGTAGATATATATTCTTGATTGGTTTCATTGGGATATGGTGAGGTATCTGTCTCATCTCCAACACTAGTTGTTGCGTATAGGGTTGTTGGTTCATTTTTTACCCCGTCTCCAATGTAAGGATTGCTTACATATGCTTGCGTTGTAAGCCACCTACCGTTTTTGTCAAGTTCGTTAATTACTTCAATAACTGAAGCTGTATCTATAGGAAAATAAGATCTAGATTTACTCAAAATGTAATATTCTTGAGGTGTTTGGTACTGTAAAAAACGCTTTGGTGCTAATGGTGAATCTTTCAATATTTCTTCTTTTGTTAGCGTCAATGCTTTAGCATATTCTTTCTTTAAATCTTCCAAACGCACAAAGGCTTTTCCGTAATAATGAGAGAGTAAATTTTTATCATTATCATCAATATAATATCTTCCAAATTTTACATTCGAGCCCTTCCTATGGACATAAATAGGTTTGTGGGTTTTTGCATCAACAAAAGTAGGATGAGTTCTTCTTCCCTCTTGTTTCTCTTTAGGCAAGGCATTTTTTTCTAGCCATTTTATGGCTGCGGGAATACCTTCGAGATATTTTTCATCACCTGTAATTTTATAAAATTTTATTAGTAGTAAGGCATTGTCGCAAGTGGCACTTGGTAAATATGCAGCAGGTTCATAAGTCCTTGCACTAGCTGCTTTCATTTCCATATTAACTTGTTGACCCCAAGCACCACATGGATCTTGTGAAATTTTGTAAAAATTCATACCTCGATAAATAGGTTCTAAAAAGCGTTCTTGACCCAACACCAAATAACATTGCATTAAAAAATTAATGTTTTCCCAAATTACATCATCATTAAACGTATAAAAAGAAGTATAATCAGGAAATCCTTGCTTTTCAAATTCATTTTTTAACGGGTAGCGTTGTGGCCATCCTCCTTTTGGATATTGACTTTTTAACACAAAATTTATAGCCTTGTCTAACGCTGGTTTATAAGTCGGATCCATTTTCTCAAGATACATTCTCATGAGGAATCGTGCCGCATCAGAGGTAACATCATCATCAAATGTTGAATTTCCATAATAATGCTGAAACTCTTCCAATCTCCAACCATTCTTTCCAATAGTGGCATACCATTTTTTAAGCGATTTATCTCCTGCAAAATCAATCATATAATTCCATCCACCCTCTTCACTTTGTCCCCAAATAATTGCTCTTGCAGCTTTTTCGGCTGCTTTATAATAGTATTCATTTTTTGTTGCGTTGTAAGCATCCAAAAAAATATGTCCCATACTAATCGTTCCTGGATTTTGCAACCAAATCATGGTTTTATATGCTTCCATTTCACCCCATTGCCTAGAAAAATCTGGCATGTAATACCATAGATAGCCACCGTTATAACTAACCTCTTCCACCATAAATCCCGTAGCCTTTTGCATTGTTTGCAAGATTTGATTTTTACTTATTTCAGATTGTGCTTTCGACAGAAATGTAAAAAGCATTAAGACTATTATTAATAATTTGTGGTGGTGTCTCATTGGTTTATTTTAGTTTTCTGTTGGTTTTTCTTTTAAAATTCCATAAATGATTTAGGGTTAAGTTTTTTAGGGGATATTTTAATTTTGTAAATACTTCCTTTAAAGTATGATCGTTTATTTAAACGAACGCCAACAGAACCTTTTCCTTGGTTTATGGAAGAAAAGACATAAGGCTCACTTAACTGCAATTTGCCGTTTACAAAAGTTGATAGCATTGTTTTAGAAACCACAAAAGCAACATGGTGCCATTGCCCTAAAGGATGAAGAAGTTCTTCGTGAATTAATGCCAACTTGTTTCCCTTTGATGCCACAAAGCCATCAAAATACCAATTTTCATCAGTTGTTCTTATTTCAAGTAACATTCTATCACCTGAAACTTCACCTATATGAACAATACGTTGCTCAAAAGGACCATCAATAGCTGGGTTAAAAATCATTTCAATAGTGAATTCGTCAAAAGATTCCAAGGCATTAAAATCTAAAAAAATTGCATCATCAATTCCATCAAAAAATACGGCATCACCGTAAGGAGAATCTACTGTTTTTGGAGAACCATTTATTTGAACATCTGAAAATTTCGCACTCAAAAAATCAGAAACCAGCCATTCTAGATTTCGTTTACTACCAAAATCCTCTTCAGGTTCCTGAGCATAAACCATTAATGAAATCATCATTAAAAAAATGGTTAATGTAGTCTTATGGTTTATAGTTGGTTTCATAAAAGCAAATTTATGCAATCGATTACTTAAATGTACTCAAAATTTGTTCCTATTCCTATTTAATCATATTAAATGTATTGATTTTTAAGAGTTTTGTTCAAATGAAGCGTTAAAGTGTTCAATAGCTTCCATAACTTGTAACGCAAAAAGATAGTACCAAAACCAGCAAACCCAATACTAATAAAATATAAGTTTTCTTTGTTACGTTTTTCCACTCTTTCATAATCAATCCTACTATGTAACTAAAGAAAATTAACATAGACATGTGCAGAACCCAACTTGCGAATTGGTATTCTCCCATTTTTACATGACCTAAACCGTAAAAGAAAAATTGCAAACACCACATGGCACCTGTTAAAAGCGATAAAAACCAGTTTTTTACCAATACGCTATTGCTTCGGTTTTGAGTATCATCAATTAAAAACTCCGAGATTGTTTTTTGTTTTACACCAGCTACAACGTACCAAATGACGTTAGTTACGAAACATCCAAAAGTTGATACGACCAATTTTGCGTTACCTTCAAATTGTCCTGCGCCGTTTTCTGCAGCCAAATCTGCTATTGGTTGTCCGTATTCAAGTGATAAATTAAAAACACCCGATAATACACCAGCAACTATGGTAAGTACCAAACCAAGCATCATGTTAAAGCCTGCTTTGTTGGCGGTTTTGCTTTGTAAATCTTTTTCTTTTTTAAAACCTGCCCATCCGCAAATACTCACGCCTACTATAGATAAAACCATACCTAACAGAACGATATTACCTCCTGGTTTAGCAAAAAAATCGTTTAATCCGCCAAAAACAAATAGAGGCATTATAGTACCTACAACTGCCGAAATACCAATAGCCAAGGTGTAAGTTAAAGAATAACCAATATGATTGATTGCTTTACCAAACGACATGCCTCCAAACCCATAAACCGCGCCTAAAAAGAAAGCCATCCAAAATGGTTTTGACGGTGCTTGTACAATGATTTCGAAAAAATTAGGAACCGTTAATAAGGCAATTATTAATGGTACTACTAACCACGCAAATAGCGATTGTGCTAACCAAAACGTATTCCATGACCAACCTTTAGTTTTGGTGCTTGGTAAATAGCAGGTAGATGCCGATATACCGCCAACCGCATGAAGCAAAATACCTAATAGTGAGTTTGATGAATTCATTGATTTTAGTTGTTAGTTGTTAGTTTTTGGTTGATAGTTGATGATTTACGACTTTCGTTTTACTAGTAAAATATGATCGCATACTAGAACAACTTCCCCGCGTTGGTTAATAATTTCTACATGCTCGGTTACGGTGCCCATTTCTAGTCGTTTGGCATCTGTTTTTTCGGAAATGGTGATTTCTGAATGTATGGTATCACCAATGTGTACTGGTTTTACAAATCGTAAACGGTCGTAACCTTTTGAGAATGCTTCTGGGTTTATTTCGGATGCTGTTAAACCAATACCGATGCTAAAAATCATGGTGCCGTGTGCGATTCGTTGTCCGAAAGGTTGTGTTTTACACCATTCTTCATCCATGTGATGCGGAAAGAAATCGCCTGTGTGTCCTGCATGCACCACAAAATCGGTTTCGGTGATGGTTCTTCCTAAGGTTGCCCGTTTTTCGTTTAGGTTATAGTCTTCAAAAAATATGGATTTAAAATACATGGTTACTTATTTATTTGTTGATAGATTTATTGTTTAGAGTTCTGATTTGCGTTAGGGATTGAAGCGGCATCCTTTTAAAAACATATCGATACAGCTCATCATGATTACCATGATTAGAATGGTTGCAAAAAACTCTGTTCTCGCACTGACGGTTTTTAAAAGATATAGCGGAAAGCCCGACCCTTGTGGTAACGCCCATATTGATTTTCTAATTTAATTTGGTTAATTGTACGCCGCCATTTTTGTTACTTTCGTAACAGGCCTCGACTACCTTCATGGTATCTAAAACATCTTGAACACTGACGTGCAAGACTTGGTCTGTGCCTTCCTTAAAACGCATGAGGTTAGACATGGTACCGATAAACGCCTCTGGAAACCACGAACCTTCGAGTTCGAGAGTTTTCCATTCGGGTTGTTTACCTTCTTCTAGAATTACATACTCGAAAGCGTCGGGTAAACCATCTGGATAATTCATGAGCAAGCCCATTTTTGCTTTTATAGCGCCTTTGGTGCCTTCCCATTTTATATAACTTTCCTGGTTTTGTGTTCCGAAATCGTGATCGTGATTGGTATTGATTTTTACGCTGATAGTGTCGCCATAATCAAGTATTATTGTTGAACGACACGACGACAAATCTTTTAAAGGATGCTTGGTTGTACGTGCCATAACACGTTCGGGATTGCCTAAAAAAGAACGAATACAATCGATGTAATGAACACTGTGAAACAAGATTTCTAACCTTGGATGTTGTTTGATTACTGGAAACAGTTCCCACGGTGTTTTTACGGTAACTTTAAACTCTAAATCGTACAAATCGCCTATTAAACCTTGATTAATCATGTTTCTCGCAGCGCTTACAAAGGATGCAAAACGCAACTGAAAATTAATACCTGCTACCAAATTTTTACGTTCGCAAACTTCAACAATGGCTTGGGCTTGTTTATAATCGTTACCCATTGGTTTTTGAATAAGCACTGTGGCTCCGTTGGGTAATTGTTCTAAAATTTCGATGTACTGATCGGGTAATACGGTGATGTCGTAAACGGCATTTTCTGGCGCATTTTTAACGGCATCGGCAACCGTAGTAAAAATATGAGGAATACCATGTGCTTCTGCCATGGCATATGCTTTGGAAATGGTTCTGTTTGTGATTCCAAAAACTTCAAATCCTGCCATTTTATATGCAGGCAAATGGGCGTCTTTTACAATACCGCTGGCGCCAATAATAATTATTGGCTGTTTTGTTTTTGGTAATTCTGGTTTGTAAGTAATCGTCATTTTTTATTGAATATTTTGAATGTTCTTTTGGGTGTTCTCTAACAAGATTTCTGATGAAATAGTGGTAGTTATGGCTTCTAAAACCATATGATCTATTAATTCTGCTACTTTTGGCCAAATAGGTGTTTGTGGTAGCGTTAAAGCGTTTTCGTGTAGCTTGCTTAATTTGTGATAATAGGGAATGGTTTTATTGATTTCGGTATCGTTCCAAGTGGATTTTCGGCACCCAATTCCGCCTTCGTTGGTTAATAATTTATCGCTTTGCGCTGTGGTGGCAAATTTTAAAAATTGATAGGCTAAATCCTTATGTTTACTTCCCGAGCCAATCGTATATAACCAATACACGTTTAATGAGGCTGATGCATGATTAGCGTCGCTTGGTAGTTCGGTGATATCTACTTTTCCTTTTACGTTTGAAGCTTCGATAACCTCGCACATGGATGCAAAACCAAACCAATTAATAGCCATAGCGGCTTCGCCTTTTGCAAATGCCATGCCTGCTTCAACCGAGCCAAAACCTATTGATTCTGGATGGGTTGTATTTTCATTATTTACGAGCGCTCTGTAAAAATTTAAAGCCTTAACCGCTTCTGGTGTGTTGATTTGTATTTGATTTTCTTGATTTAATAATGATCCGCCTCGTGTCCATAATTGTAAGCAAAAATCGAAAACCATGTTATGACCATCTGGATAATTTGCAAATACACAGCCATATAAATTTTGCTCTGGTTTGTTGAAAAACGCCGCTATTTCTGTAAATTCTTGCCACGTTTTTGGTGGTTGTAGCGGGTAACCAAACTTGTTTTTGAAGGCTTGTTGTTCTTCTGGATTCTCGAATAAATCTTTTCGGTAAATTAAACATTCTGGTCCGTCATGAAATGGTAAACCATACACATTGCCATTTATTTCTTGAAGATGTAATAACGATTTATGCCATCCTTCAGGAAAATCTTGTGGTGGGTTTTCTTTGATATATGGTGATAAATTTTGGACTGCACTAGCATTTACGGCATCAAAAATCCAGTCGGTATTGATGTGCGCGATGTCCCAATCGCCGTTGATTAAGCCTTTTTTTGTTAAGGTGGCTTCGTATAAATCGTGAAGCTCTAACGGAATCATTTCTGCTTCTATAGTCAAACTATTTTCAGCACAAAAGGCATCCCACAGCTTCTGTAAAGCGGTTTCAAAAGGTTCAAATTTTCTAACGGCAATTTTTATCTTATCCATGTATTAATTCTTCTAAAATTTTCTCGTTATGCTCACCTAGTTTTGGTGAGCCTTGGTCTGCAAAAAATAATTCGCCATCAATTTTTATTGGGCAACGTGTGGTTTCGTATGTGTAACCGTCTCCCATAGTTACTTTTTGTACAAAGTCTAACACCTTAAAACCTTCTTCTTGAAACAGTTCTTGGTAATTCAACACTTTAGCACACCAAATGTCTGCAGGTTCTAAAATATCTAACCAATGTTGGGTGCTTTGTGTTTTTAAGTGTTTTGCTAAAACTGCTTTAATTTTATCGCGTAACTCAAACTTGTTTTCTGGGAACTTTAGCAATGCATCACACTGTAACAAATTGGCTAAAACTGGTATTGAACCCATAGCAAGCGCCAAATACCCATCGTTCGTTTTATAAATTCCGTAAGGCGCACCTAAATAGGCGTGCGCATTATTGCTTTTTGTACGCACAGGTAATTCGCCACCATCGTTAAAAAACGTTGTTATGGTTTCGAATTGAAAATCGAGTGCCGACTCCAACATACTTACTTGTACAAGTGCACCTGTGTTAGTTACTGTTTTCTTGTATAGCGCAGCTAAAATACCTTGTGCTAAATGCGCGCCTGCCAACATATCGACGATGGATAATCCCATAGCTACAGGACCATCATTTTGATTTCCTGTTAACCATGTTAATGCGGTAAGCGATTGTAATAATAAATCTTGACCAGGTTTATCAACCAATTCTGGATGATTGCCATAACCCGAAATTTCGGCATAAACCACATTTGGGCTAATGCTTTTTACATCATCATAACTCAAGCCAATACGACTCATAACTTCGGGTCTGAAATTATGCATAACCACATCGGCTTTTTCTAATAGCCGCTTGATTATTTTTAAATCTTCAGGATTTTTAAAATCAACTGCGAAGGATTCTTTATTTCTGTTAATTGTATGAAAAATGGACGATTCGCCATTCATTATTAAATCTGAAGTGTATAAGGTTCGGCAAATATCGCCTGTGGTTGGTTTTTCAATTTTTATAACGCGTGCACCCAAATCGGCTAATCGTAAACTAGCAGAAGGTCCAGATAAAAACTGGCTAAAATCGATAACTAAGTAATCTTCTAATGGTTTCATCGTTTAGCTTAGAAATTGTTTATAAATCTTTTCATTGTCCTCTCCTACTTTTGGTGCTGCTTTCGTGCTGCTTAAAATATCTCCATTAAATCGAATAGGATGTCTCGTGGTTGTCATTTTTTTACCCTCCGTATTTGTTACAGATTGCTTCAATTGAAAATCTTCCATGAATGCTTGCTGATTCAAATCGTTGTAATTCGACACTTTTTCGCACCAAAGACCTTTTCCGCGTAAAGCCTTAATCCAATAATCGGATGGCTTCTCGATAATTTTTTTAGCTAAAATTTTTCTGATAGCAGCACGCGAACGGAACCACGTTTTTTTGTCAGCGTATTTACCTAAATCGGCTTCAAGGACGCTTGCAAGTAGCACCAAATCGCCCATAGCCAAAGCCAAATAACCATCGCTTGTTTCGTAAATGCCATAAGGTGCGCTCAAAAAGGCATGTGCACTACCACGCACATTACCGCGATCTGCCAACTTACCGCCATTGTTTAAAAATATGGTTAGTGCTTCGAATTGTACATCTAAAATAGATTCTAACAAACTTACTTCTACCAAAACGCCTTGTCCTGTTTTGGCGCGCTTTAACAATGCCGCTAAAATGCCTTGAACAAAATGATTGCCACACATTAAATCGGCTACAGCCAAACCAAAAGGCACTGGCCCTTGAATACTTTTACCGCTCAGCCATGTGAGTCCTGATAACGATTGCACTAACAAATCTTGACCAGGTTTGTTTGCCCAAGGCCCTTTATCGCCGTAACCAGTTATACTTGCGTAAACTAATTTTGGGTTTATGGCTTTTACTTCTTTAAATGATAAGCCAATTTTTTCCATAACTCCTGGTCGGAAATTATGCGTGAGTACATCGGCTTTTTCAATGAGTTTTTTAACCAATTGCAAGTCGTTTTCATCTTTTAAATTAGCTTCAAACGATTCTTTATTTCTGTTGATGGTGTGAAATAGCATGCTGCTTTCATCAACAAACAAATCTTTTATACTTAACTGGCGACAAGCCTCACCTTTTATTGGGCGTTCAATTTTTATAACACGTGCGCCCATATCGGCCAATTTTAAACCCGCCGATGGTCCCGCTAAAAACTGGGAAAACTCTAATACCAATAAACCTTCAAGTGGTTTCAAACTGTCTTAATTAATGTGTTAATGATTCTCTGTATATCGCATTCATTTTATCGACTGCGGCTTCTATGGATGCCTTTCCTGAAACAGCTTCGTGAATAACGGGGCTTGCTTCGTCTTGAAAATGCATGTAACCGTAATATTGTGGTCTCATAGTGGCTTCATCTAAAGTTTGCAAAGTATCTTTGAAAAAGTTTTTACTTTGGCTGTTTACGTCTTCGTTTAACCATGATTTTCGGTGTCCTGGTTGTCCCCCAAACTCAAAATACAAACCTGATTGGGTTTTCTCAAGCGCTGTGAATTCGGCATATTTCATAGCAATTTCTGCGTGTTTTGTTTTTGATGACACTGCGATTCCCGCGCCGCCTAAAGTAGAACGTAAACGTTTTCCGTTAAACGTTACTAAACCGCCTGCTTTTAAAGTATGGTCGGCATAATTTTTCTTGGAATAGTTGGAATAACCATAGTTAAACGGACTGTAAGCAATCTCATTTGTTTGTGTCATGTGTTCGTAAATCTTTATCGGATTCATTTCTAAACAGAATAATGGCGCGATATCAATAAGTTGTTTATACGTTTTAATCGCATCAATCATTATTTGTCTTGGTGCAACTTCGATTTCACTTTCAAAAACATTAGCTCCTAAAGCAATACACATCATGTAGTGATGCATTAAGGTATCGATAGGAATAGATGCAAAGGCAACTTTACCTGTTTTAGTGAGTTCTAGCAATTCTTCCCAGGTTTTTGGAATGTCGATATGATGTTTTGCTATTAAATCTTCACGCCATGTGGCCACTGGTGTTGCGGCGTCGGTTGCTAACGTCCATAACTTACCATTTACATGGTAGCTGTTATAGGATTTTCCGACGCTATTTTCGGCTAATTCTTTTATGAAATCGGGTTTTAAATAATCATCAAAAGGCAATAACACACCATCTCTAGCGGCTATTGACACATGCGGATTATCCATGATTAACAAATCGTATTCATTGGTTAATTCATCTAAAGGTGCATCGGCAAAAGCTTGTAACGAACGTTTTTCCCAAGTAATTCTAACGTCGGGATTTAATTCTTCAAAACGCTGTGCTGTGGCGACTACCGAAGTAAATCCGCGGGTGTGATTCCAAGCGATTCCTTTTAAATTTATCATCGTGTTATTTACTAATTAAATAAACCGTATGGCCATTTATAACTACCTGGTTTAATTGTAATATATTTTTCTGGATGCAAATCGTTTCGCATACGCACCACACCAAGAGCTAATTCGGCAATTGGTGTAAACGAATTCCAGTTTAGTTTTTTTAAAACATCATATGCCGTGGCGCCGCCTTCAATAAAAATATCATTGATTTTTTGATCGCTTAAAAATTGCTTTACGATGAGACATAATCTGTCTTTTAAAATTTTAGAGCTATTTTTAAAATGAATCAATTCAACTGAAACACGGAGCGTTACTTTTTGGTGTTTTGCAAATTGATTGGTTATTTCTGTTTTGAATAAAGCTAAATCAGCGTTTGAAACTTCAGGTTTTAGCAGCTCTTTTGGAAACACCACAAGCGGACAATTTTTTAAGCGTAAAGCCTTAGCGAATTTTATACTTTCGTTATGGGAACTGCCCGATAACAACAAATACTGACTTGAAAATTGATATCTAGAAGTTACCTTCATTCTTGAAAATACGGGCTGTTTCAATAAAAATGCCTCAAAAAAGGGTGCAGAACCACCTATTAAATTTGAACCGTTATACAGCTCTAAAGTTGATGAAAAATCGTCTACCGAATGGCAATCTGGTATATACAAACCCTGTTTGTTAATGCGCGTAATTTCACCTGTAAAAACATGATCGAGCTTTTTTAATTCTTGATGATTCCTGCTGTTTAAAATATCTTTTACCGTTGAATATTTAGCAGGAAAATCAGGGTCGGTTGCAAAACCAGAAAGTTCAATTTTATTGCCATTAACGTAGTAAATTCCGTTTCTAACATACCTGTTGTTTTCTGGATTAGCTGGCTGTAACACTGCAATGTTTTTGTTTAAAACTTCTAACATAGCAGATACTTCGGCTAAAATATGACCACGTAAAACCGAATCACATTTTTTAAAAATAATTTGAGACGACTCGCTTTTTAAAAGTTGCTTTGCTATGTTTTTATGTATTTCATAGGCTTCAGATTCGGAGCATGAACGCGAATCGGTTGCTATAACATTAACTTGCCCTTGATTTTCTGGAATTGTATCAATACCAAATCCCACATCAATGCCATGTCTAAGACATATTCCGGCTATTTCCGCGGCTCCCGTTAAATCATCAGCAATTACTGTTATCATATTAATTGTGTTTAGCCATTACAATTGCATAATCTATTGCTACCAACATAGCATCGGCCGAGGCAATACCTTGTCCTGCTATTTCAAAAGCAGTTCCATGGTCTACAGAAGTTCTAATAATTGGCAAACCTAAGGTTATGTTTACGCCTTTTACGCTTTTCATGGTGCCTTTATCGTTATCCCATTTAAAACCTTCAAGTTTAAAAGGAATATGACCTTGATCGTGATACATGGCAATACAACCATCGAACTTACCTTGGACCGCCTTAACAAACATTGTGTCTGGAGGAAATGGCCCTTGTGCATCGTAACCTAATTTTCGAGCTTCTTCAATGGCAGGAATGATTTCTGTAACTTCCTCATCACCAAATAACTGATTTTCACCCGCATGCGGATTCAATCCTGCCACGGCAATTCTTGGTTTTTCTATTCCGAATTTTTTACATGCATCATTTAATAAAGTAATCACCTCGAAAACACGATCTTTTTTGCATAAATCGCAAGCTTGACGTAAGGATACGTGCGTGCTCACATGAATAACTCGAAAGTTTTCATCAGCCAAAAGCATCGCATATTTTTTGGTGTTGGTATAGTCGGCATAAATCTCGGTATGCCCAGAATATTTATGTCCCGCCTTGTGAATAGATTCTTTATTTATCGGCGCTGTTACCGTTGCATCAATTTTGTTTGCTAAGGCCAATTCGATATTTTTTATAACTGCTTCAAAAGCTGCTTTACCTGCCATAGCAGTGACTACGCCAGGTTTTAATGCTTCAGTATTCACATTTTTTAAATCGAATACATCAATAGTTCCATGTTCAAACTTAGCATCACTAACTTCTGTAATGGCATTTATTTTTAAAGATGATTCTAACGACTTAATTTCATTTTGCATCGTTTGAGCATCACCAACAACCAAAGGTTGACAACGCTGATACACATCTTGTAAAGCCAGTGTTTTTATTATAATTTCTGGACCAATTCCCGCAGGATCGCCCATTGAGATTCCTATTTTAGGTTTCATCTATTTAAATTTTAAAGCAGTTTTTTATAAATTTCAATGGCATCTTCTCTTGTAACTTCTTTCGGATTATTTTTTAATAAACGGGTGACTTTCATAGCGATATCAGCTAATTCGGGAATATCATGCTCCGCTACTCCTATGTCGGTTAATTTCTGAGGAATGTTGCAAGCTTTTGATAAGGCTTCAATTTGATTGATGCCAGCCAAAGCAATGATTTCATCAGTTCCCTCATTTTTTACACCCATAGCTAAAGCAACTTCTGCATGACGTTTAGTATTTGCTGATAAATTAAATCGTAAAACTTCGGGCATCAACATGGCATTGGATAACCCATGCGTAATGTGAAATTTTCCACCTAATCCGTAAGATAAAGCATGAACTGCGGCAGTGTTTACGGGGCCTAAACATAATCCGCCATACATAGAACCCAATAATAATGCTGAGCGTGCCTCGATATCGTTACCATTATCGTAAGCTTTTTTAAGATTTTCTGAAATAAGTTTGATGCCTTTTAATGCATAAACATCAACCATAGGATGCGCAAACTTGTTAGTATAAGCTTCAATACAATGCGATAATGCATCAATACCTGTTTCGGCGGTTAGTTTAGCTGGTAAACTTATGGTTAAAACCGGATCGAGATAACAGGCATCTGGAACTAAAAACGGACTAATAATACCACTTTTAGCTTGAGTTTCTTCATTTAACAAAATTGCATTAGGAGACACTTCACTACCCGTTCCTGAAGTTGTTGGTACACAAATTAGGTTGATCGTTCTACCATTTAACAAACCAATACCAACAACATCTTCTAACTTTTGGGTGTTATTAATTAAAGCTGCTAGTAATTTAGCACAATCTAATACACTTCCGCCACCAACACCAATAACACAATCTGGATTAAAAGCTTCGTTTTCACTTATTAAACTATTAAACTGCGAAAAAGTAGGCTCGCCTAAAAAAGTATATTCTACACAAACAACCTCCTTTTCTTTAGCTTTTAAAATTTCTGAAAGTTCATGGACAACATCTAATAAAGGTGTTGCTACTAAAAATAAAATACGGTTGGACGATGCAATTATAGTATCATTTTGAATTTGTAGAATGGCGTTTTCTCCAAAAACGATTTTATTAGGTTGTAATAGTGAAATAGAATGCATTATTTATTCTTCATTTTAAAATATCCATAAATGGTTAATTCGTCTTTTACAGGATCGGATTTAAAACATAAACTTGCTAAATACCCAATAACCAAAACAATTAAGTGACTATAAACCCCGAGCATATATTTATGATGCGGAAAATTTAAACTTCCTAAATCTAGAATTAACTTATCACCAATTTTTGTGGTTGTTAAAATAGCATAAGCTGTAAAGAGGATGCAGACTATGATACCAACATGCAACCCTTGCTTATTAGCTTTTTTAGAAAATAAACCTAACATGAAAATACCAACAATACCAGCCGAAAAAATGGCATATAATTTAAACACAACACCTAAAACACCTTGACCATCCCAAGCAGCGTAAAGCAACGCCACTATGGCCATTGCTACCCCTGAAAAAAGTACTAAAAGACGACCAACTCGTAAACGTTGCTTATCAGACGAATTAGGATAAAACCTGCTGTAAAAATCTTGAACACCTACGGCTGCTAAACAGTTCATATCGGAATCTAAACTAGAAACTGCTGCTGCAATAAGTGCGGCTAAAACTAATCCAACAGCGCCTACGGGTAACTCGGTACCTATAAAATATGTAAACACTTGATCGGCTGTTAAATTTTCGGGTAGTTGAGCGCCGCCAGAATTATAAAACACATATAATAATGCACCTATTAGCATAAAAAGTGTCCAAACCGGTACGCTCGCAAAAACCCCAAAATAGGCTGCTTTTTTTGCGTCTTTATCTGTTTTTGCAGTTAAATAGCGTTGCACAATAGTTTGATCGGTTCCATATTTTTGTAACGCATAAAAAGCACCGTTAATAACCATGACCCAAAAAGTAAGTTCCGAAAACGAAAAATCGTAGGGACCAAAATCAATCTTCTTTAAATTAACTGCCTCAGATAACATAAAACCTGCACCTGCATCCGTTTTAAACAATAAAATAAACACACAAAGCAAACCGCCGCCAATAAGTAAAAATCCTTGGATTACATCCATCCAAATTACGGCTTCGATACCGCCTAAAAGCGTTAAAAATAAAATGATGATGGTTAAAAAAACAATATAAATAGTAACATCGATGCCTGTTAATGTTGCCAATGCTAAACTTACTAAATATAGTACGGTACCCATTTTTGAAAAATGCGTGAGAACGAAAGCTAGAGAGCTATACATACGCGCAAATGGACTAAAACGACGCTCGAAATATTCGTAAGTACTTAGTTTTATTACCTTACGGAATAATGGTACAAGCACCCAAATAAAACATACCAAAACAATAGGCACCATAAGCCCTTGTACTAATAAAATCCAATTTGATTTATAGGCTGCTGAAGGATAAGCTAAAAAAGTAACACTACTAATTAAAGTAGCAAAAATAGACATACCAATGGCCCAAGCAGGAATATTATTACTACCGAAAAAATACTGTTTCGTACTCTTGTTCTTTCGAGCAAAATAAAAGCCAGCACCTAGAGTAATAATAACCGTTAAAATAACAATAACAATATCAATCCAATGAAGGTTAAGCATAATAAGTGGTTTAGTTAGTTGGTTTTATTTATTTTATTCCACCGTGGTTAATGGCGGCATCATGGTTTTATTACAAAGTCCTTTTTTATTCATTAAATATTTTAAAACTGCTAAAGATTCCCCTAAAATGTAATCTTTTTGATATGTTTTAGCGACTTCATCGGTTTCATGCTGCATTTTTTCGCACGTGTCCCAATCTTCATTTAAAGCAGCTTCATATAGTTTTTTATATAATTCTGGCACATAATTTCCTGTACTCGGTACGACGCCATCGGCTCCTAATTTTAAACTACCATAACTTTGTGCTCCCCATCCGCAGAAAAAAGAAAAATTAGTATCGTTGCCGTAATTTTCAATGCAAGTTTTCATGCGTATTTCATCTCTTTCAGAATCTTTTAAACCCCAAATATTAGGATGATTATGTAATTGATGAACAACATGAAGAGGTATAGACATATGCGTTGTTGCTGTGATGTTGTACATCATTACAGGGCCATTAATTTTATTGGCCAATAAGGTGTAAAAATCCGTTATCTGCGAATCTATAAGTTTGTAATATGAAGGTAAAGTTGCCACGACACAATCGGCTCCTAAATTAATATATTGATTACCGCGTTCTATGACATCAAAAACTTGATTTCCTACTAGACCTGCATAAATACATTGATTGTTGCCTTTTGCCCTAACAGCAGCTTCAACAAGTTTTAAACTCTCTGTCGCTCCAATTGAAGAAGATTCACCAGTAGTACCAAGTACTAAAGGATGTATGTTATTTTCAGCAAAAAGTGTAACTAGTTTTTTTACTGCATCTACATCAACTGTATAATCATTATTTAAAGGTGTCACCATTGGTACGACCACACCAGAGAATCGTTTTTGCATAAGTTAGTTGGTTTTTACATAAATGTAACTATGCAATATTGCCAATTTGTAAATATTTTGCTGTTATTTTTGAGCGGTGTTCAATTCTGTAAAAATTTAATTAGATTTTGTGCAATAAAAAAGAGGTTTGTAAATACAAACCTCTTTAAAAAAATGTTGATTTTAATAACTACGGAAAAACAATTACTTTGAAGTAACGAACTTAACCGATTTTTTTCCACTTGGTGTTTTAATTGTAGCAATCCAAAGTCCAGATTGAAATTCGAAGTCGGTATCGACATCTGTTTTTAAAGATTTTACTAAAGCACCTGTTATGCTGTAAATATTAACTTCTGTTTTAGCTGTTACATTTGATAAGTATACTGTGTTTCCAACAGCTTTAATATCGGTTGAAGCTTTAGATTTAATATCTTCTACACTTAATAATGCTTCTACCTGACTTTTAATAGATGTAGAACTTACATACATTCTATAAATTCTAATTTTACCACCTCGGTTTCTTAAAATGTATGACCCAGCATCGACTGCTTGGAATTCCATAACTCTAACAGACTCATCACCAGTATCAGAACCATCAATAGGTCCATTTGGATTTCCTGTTCCAGTTCCAGAATCGGTAATATCTACCGGAGTTCCTGTACCTCCATAAGTTGCAAATTGAAATGTTCCTGTAGAAAAACCTAAAGTACCATCTCCTTCTATATCTGTGTATTGCCCAGACCCAACTACAGTTAAATATTCACCTGCTTGAAGATTCATAGAGAAGCCTCGGCCACCACTATTATCCCAACGTTTTTCGCCTGGTGATGTAAATTGAATACAACCAGAAAATTCGTTTATATCTACATCATCTGGCATTTCAGTACGCTCATCATAACGTGTAAGATCGCTTTTTACAGTAACAATTCTATCATTTGTACTGTCATACATCCAAGTCATATTGGTATTTGCATCTAAGTCAGGAAGTAACTTTGGCTTAGTAAAACTACTTAACCCACTAATTAATATACCATCAACACCAGTATCTCTTTTTCGACATAAGTTTTGAAAACCCTCTGTTGCATAATTTGCATAAGCACCTAAAAAACCTTGATAAAAATAACAAGTAAACATGCTTTCTCCATTTTCGTTGGCATAATCTGAACTTTTCGGAGCATAACCAACTCCATCAGCATAATTATCTTGTTGAGTACCGCCAGAATCAACCCAATTAATATTGCGATCTTTATTAGAAACCGCATTTATATACTCTGTTGGCATCATATTATCATAACCTGCTCCTAGTTCTTTTCCACCAAAATCCCAATATTTAATTTGGGCATTAAATGTTGCCGAAGCAAACAACATTGGTAACATTAGTAATAGTAATTTTTTTTTCATTTTAAATAGTTTTAGCTGTTAAATATAATTTTCGCGCAATTTTTATTAATTATTACAAATTTTAAAAATCTACATAAAATAATGGTAATTTTTGCACGATGGTCAATTTTATAAATTCTAGATTTAGAATTTCATAATATTTCGTTATCTATAATATAAATTGTATATGGACAACTCATCTTTATAACTAAAAAAAATCGACAAATACATCTTTATTTTTGCTTAAAAGCAAAAAAATATAATCTATTACACAATTCTGTAGATAAAAAAACCTTTAAATATGAGTAAGATTTATATGGGAAATTTATTTTTTAAGTGATAACTTAAGATTTCAAATAAAATTATAATTAAAAAAGGCGCTAAAATTCTATTTTAACGCCTAATGAAAAATACTAATTGAATAAAAATTCAATTAGCTAACTAACTAAACTACTATTTAATAGGTATTGAAAATTCGTTTGCTTTTAATCTTTTATTGGTATGCTTCATTTTGAGTGATGACATCTGGATTTTGATTAATAACTAAAAATGGTATGGGAAGTAATAAATCTTCTTCCGCAATCGTAACATCCTTACTGCTATTCTTTATAACCGTAATGGCTCTTCCTGTCCTTATTAAATCGAACCAACGGTGGAACTCACATGCAAATTCAACTTGTCTTTCATGCTCTAAAGCCAATTCTATAGTATTGTATTCTGAAGGATAGCCCGCAGCACCATAATTGGGTAAACCTACTCTATCTCTTACTTCATTAAGATATTGAGCATTTCCAGTAGCTTCTGTAAGCATTAGCAGTACATCGGCATATCTAAAAATTATAAAGTTATTATCTGAAGTTTCTCTTAAACCATCAACAGTTGCCTCTGTATCTCTCCATTTTACTGGAAATTTCACATCAACAGTTGCTCCGTTGGCTGTTTCATAACCATTTTGAATAGTAATATCTCGCCTCGGATCATCAACTTCATAAGCATTCCACAAATCTTCTGTAATTTGATTAAAACCACCACCCCAAGCAGTAACCACACGGTTATCTACAGGAGAAAACATGGCCCAATATAAACTGTATGGATTGGAAATACCTCCTTTATATTGTATCTCAAAAATTGATGATGCGCTATTTTTATTATTTAAATCCCACAGATTAGCATAAGGAACTAAACTAAATTTTCCATAAACTTTTAATAACGCTTCTTCTGCCTTAGGCTTATCATTTAGCGTTAAATAAACCTTACCCAATAGCGTATTGGCAGCATCTTGATTTGCTGCTCCAACAAATCGTTCACCGGATTTTGAAGGTAAATTTGTTTCAGCAAAACCTAAATCATCAATAATTTGATTATAAACTTGTTCTTTTGGAGTGCGTCCTTGTGCGTAAGCCTCTGCAATACCAATTGGTTTCGTTACTAAAGGCACATCGCCCCAAGCTCTAACCATATCGAAATAATACAGCGCTCTTAAAAATTTGGCTTCTGCTATCAACGTATCTCGACCAGAAAAATCAAGATTTTCTGCGCTTGCTATAATATTATTTATGATGTACAGTGATTGATAATAACTGTTCCAAAAATTTAAAACCAACTCATTATCTACCGCCATAGTATGCAACTCAAAACTTTCATAATCTTGAATTCTTCCTGCGGCATTATCGCTATAAGCATTATCAGACATGAGTTCTCCATAAAAAGACGGTAAACTCTCTGGGCCGTATAACGTGTATAACGAATTGTAAGCAGACCACAAAGCGACTTCAATATCTTCCTGTGATTTATAAAAATTTTCTTCGTTCGCATTTGATAGTGGCGCCTTATCTAAAAAATCAGAGCTACAACTCAACAAAAATGCACAACAAAAAAGTGTGATATATATTTTTTTCATTCTCTTAAATTTTAATAATTAATACAGACCTAGAAACTAATGTTTATACCTGCTGTTGTTGTAAATGGATAAGGATAAGCACCGTAATCGAAACCAACCAAAACACCTGATTGATACGTACTTCCTTCTGGATCGAACCCTAAATAGTCTGAAAAAACATGAACATTTTCCATGTTCACATATAATTTCACATTACTTAGTTTAATTTTTTCAACTATTTTTTCTGGTAAATTATACCCTAAGCGGATATTTTGGATTCTCACAAAAGAGCCATCTTCTACCCAATAACTCGATCCAAAATCTCTTACTGTAGTTGGTAACATTCGCGGTTTAGGAATCATTCCATTTCCTGGATCTGCTTCCGATTTCCAATAATTGTTTACAACCGAATACATATTTCGGTTACCACCGCCAACTCCAGATTTTAAGTATCTCGCGTTATGGTTAAGTATTTCACCGCCTTGAGAACCTCTCACTAAAATTGATAATTCGAATCCTGAATACGAAAAATTATTTGTAATTCCCCATTGAAAATCGGCTTGATTATTTCCTAAGTATGTTCTGTCATCAGAATCTATAATTCCATCTTCATTAACATCTCTCACTCTTGGGTCTCCAGCTTCACTACCTGGCCAAACAGGATAAGCATTACTATCTAATTCTGCTTGAGACATTATAACACCATCAATAACGTAACCATAATACATCCCTATAGGTTTACCCACGGCAGTACGCGAGGTCATACTACTTACATTTATATCGATAGGCGCATTATTTACACCTAATTTCAGTACCTTATTTCTGTTTGCGAATAGGTTAAAATCTGTACTCCATTTAAAATCATTATCAAAGTTTATAGTTCCTACGTTTATTTCGAAACCTTTATTTTCTAACTCACCGATATTTGTTAAGGTTGAAGAAAACCCAGACAGAATTGGAATAGGAACGTTTAATAGTAAATCGTTTGTTTTAGAATAGTAAACATCTCCTGTAAATTTAATTCTTCCGTTCAGCGCATATAAGTCTATACCAAAATTAGTTTGACTTGTTTTTTCCCATTTTAAATTCTTATCGGCAAAATTGGTGGTATAAATACCTTGGTTAACCGTACCCGAACTTACGTATCTGTTGTAACCCAAAACCCCAATTGATCCGTAATTAGGAATTTGATTATTACCCGTAACGCCATAACTTAATCTAACTTTTAAGTTGTTTATCCAATTAACATCTTGCAAAAAAGGCTCTTCTGAAACTCGCCATGCTAAAGAACCAGATGGGAAATAACCCCATCGGCTATTTGCTCCAAAACGTGAAGAGCCATCGGCTCGTATAGCGGCAGATGCTAAATATTTTCCTTTATATGAATAATTAGCACGTGCTAAATAGGATACTAACGACCATTCTTCAGAAAAGGTACTACCTGAGTTTACAACACCTGCATTTAGTGTATGTACCAAATCGTTTGGAAAATTTGTTGCAGACATATTACTGGTATCCATACGCTGTTCTTGCGCAGAGAACCCAGCTAATAAATTTAAAGTATGATCGTCATTAAATGTTTTATTGTAGGTTAAAGTAGTTTCAGAAATCCAGTTATTAGATTTTAAGGTTTTAAAACTTGCTTGAGCTGGTACCCAACCAGAATATCCCCAATTTTGGCCTTCGTTCCAATAAAAATTGTGTTCTGTATTTTCTATGTTAGAACTAACGGATGTTTTTACTCTTAAATCCTTAAAAATATCCCATTCTAAAAATGATGTTACCGTAGAAACGTTCATGATTTTTTTAGTACTAGCTTCTCTAGTTAGCGAATATGGGTGCCAAAACTGAAATCCGTATTTAGCAAAAGTATTCCAAATAGAATTTGGATCTTTAAAACCTAAACTTCCAGTTTCAACATACAACGGAAAGAATGGGTCGCTTTGTAGTGCTAGACTTACTACATCACTCTTTCCTCCTGTTCCGTAAGGCGCTTCTTTGGTTCTACTTAAACCAATATTTAATCCTAACCTAATTTTATCATTGAAGTTATGCTTTAAATTAGATCTTAAATTAATTCTGTCGTAGGTATTGTTATCTACAACGCCTTCCGAATCTAAATACCCTAAAGACACCATAAATTGAGTATTCTCACTACCTCCTGAGGCTGATATTTGAAAATTACTACTCTTAGCGGTTCTAAATGTTACATCTTGCCAATCGGTACCATTCCCTATTCTTTCAAGCCATTCTGCATCTGAAAACTCTGGTGGTACCGTAACATTTAAACCTCTTGTTGCTGTAGGATTTTCGGCGACTATAGTTGCCCATGAGTTATTACGAGCCGCAGAATTAAAGGCTATAAATTCTGAGGCACTCATCATGTCTGTTTTTCTATTAACATGAGACAATCCAGACTCGAAAGTTGCATTAATTTTGGTTTTTCCTGCACGTCCTTGCTTGGTTGTTATAATAACCACACCATTAGCGCCTCGCGAACCGTAAATGGCAGCGGAAGATGCATCTTTTAAAATATCAATAGATTCAATATCATTTGGATTAATAAAATTTAAAGGATTTCTATTAAAACTTAAATTGCTACCCGACGTAATTCCTGTATCCGTCGCATTTGTAGTATTATCTTCTAAAGGAATACCATCTATTACATATAACGGCGTTGTTCCTGCATTAATAGATGAAGCGCCACGTACTTTTATAGTTGGTGCTAAACCCGGTGCTCCCTGTGATTGTGTAATTTGCACACCTGTAGTTTGTCCTGCAAGAGATTGTAATGCATTACTATTTGATCGTCCTTCTAATTTTTCTGATCCTACGGAAATTACCGACCCAGTTAAATCGCGTTTTTTTACAGAGCCATATCCAACAATTACAACTTCGTCTAATGCGGCTGCATCTTCCTGCATAACAATAGTAATATCTGTTTTAGTATTTACTGTAAGTTCTTGTGTTACAAACCCCATATAAGATACTACTATGGTTGGATTTTCGTTACTACTACTAAACGAAAACTTACCATCAAAATCTGTTTGCGAGCCATTAGAAGTTCCTTTTTCTATAATATTAGCACCCATTAACGGTTGTCCGTTAACATCGGTAACTTTTCCTGTAACTATGTAACTTTGTATTTGGTTTTCTTTGTTAATATGTACACTGTTCTGGTTTTGTGTTTTAGTAGCTTCCTTTAGAATAATTTGAGTATTTCTAACTTTAAATGAAGTACTTGTGTTATGAAATAGATTACTTAAAATCTTTTCAATTTTTTCGTCTTTTACCTTTATAGATACTTTTCGGTTTAAGTCTACAAATTTCGTGTTGTAAACAAATCTGTATTCAGTTTTAGACTCTATATTATCAATGACTTGAGATACCGTAACATTTTCTACATTCAATGATATGTTTTGTGTATAACCCGTTTTTGCGAGCATACTAAAAATAGATGTGAATATAAATATCGCGGTAAGTTTCATCTTTAAGTCAAATTTCACAAAAGTGTATAGTTCACCCCTGTTGACATGAAGTTTTTTCATATTTTTACGATGTTAATTAGTGATTACTGATTGATTTTGGTTTCACTTAAAATGTACCGGGAAATGTTGCCGCATTTTCCGGTTTTATTTTGTGGTATTATTAAGTGATGCTTTTGTGTGGAATAAATTAATGTGTCATAGTTCTTGTCTTTTTTAATTTTAGTTAGTTGATGTAAATAATTTGATTTTTTATGTGGTGTTTTATATTGAAACTATCTTCAAAATAGCTTAATACATTTTCTATTGGTTCATCTTTAAAGCTAGCGTTAAATATTTCGGTATCTAAATTTTCATTTAAAACTATTATCTCACGATTATAATGACGCTCTAGCTTTTTTACAATATTTTTGAACGGCATATTTCTAAAAAATAACTCGCCTTTTACCCAAGACGTATACATGCCTGTATTAACTTTTTCTGAGGTAATCTGGTTATTATTTTTATTTATAGAACCTTTAAATCCTGGTTTTAAAATTTGACCATTTGTTTTTAAACTGCTGGTAGATTGCATACTTACAGAGCCTTCTATTAAAACCACATCTGAAACAATATCCTCTGGATACGCCGAAACATTAAAAACGGTACCTAAAACTGTAACATCAAAATTTTCAGAAGTAACAATAAATGGATTACGTGCATCTTTTATAACATCAAAATGTGCCTCACCTGATAAAAACACTTCTCTACTTTTACCATCAATAAAATTAATTGGGTATTTTAATGAAGAGCCTGCGTTTAAGAACACCTTTGTTCCATCAGATAACGTGATATTAAAACGCTTTCCATAGGGTATATTTAACGTATTATAAACCAATTTTTCATTGTTTCCCTTTTTTTCATAGGTTAAATGAGTGCCTTGTTGTTTACCTATTGGTTTGCCGTTAAGGTCTATTAATTGGTTGCTTGATGTCTCGTTTAAAATCTTTAAACTACCATCTTCCATTTCAAGAACAATACTATTCTCAGGGATTAAATCTTTATCAGATTTTAAAAAATTGTTGTTAAACACAAAATATCCGACACTTAAAAAAACAACCGCAACCGCAGCATATTTAAGAAACCTTGTTGTAAGAACAAATCGTTTCGTTTCAGATTTTTGAGATTTACTTCCTTCTAAAAAGGGTCGATTAACTCTAGAAATTATTTTGTTCCAAGCGATATCTTTATCTAAACTCTCAACAAAACTTATATTTCTATTTACTTTATAAACACGTAAATATTCTATGAAGGTATTTTTGTTTTCTACCGATTGATTAACCCAGTTTTTTAACTCGTTAAAATCCTCTTTAGAAATAGTTTTTTCTATATACGAAGAGAATAGTTTTTTTATCGCTTTGTTAGTATTCATTCTATTATTTTAAAACATATACTATTTTAACAATTATATATGCTATATTAATAGAATAACAAAAACTAAAAAATGGGTGACAAAAAAATAAACTTTTTTAGTTTAACAGGATTAAAATAATGATTGCCACAGCCTCTCGAAGTTGCTTTAAGGCTCGTGAATAGTGTGTTTTCACAGTATTAACACTAATATTAAATTGTTTTGCAACTTCTTTATATTTTAAATTTTCTAAAACAATTGCTTTAAAAACTGCCTTACTTTTTGTGGGAAGTTTATCGATTTGATCTTGAAGTTTACTTTTTTCATTATCTAAATTGAAATTGTTAAAGTTAAACTCATCGACAAGAGTCCCAACTTGGTTTTCGATGGCTTCAAAACGATATTTTGAATTCTTTTTGTTTAAAAGAAGTGTATTATTTTTTACAGATTTGAAGAGATATGGGCCAATACTATAATCAAGTTTATCATATAGTTTATCGTCCCAAAACTTGATAAATAAGTCTTGAACAATATCTTCGGCCATTTCGAAAGAATCACAGTATTTTAACGAATAACTTGTAAGAGGCACATAATACAGATCGAATAACTCTTTAAAAGCCTTAGAGTTACCCAGCTTGAGTTTTTCTAATATGTCTGCATCTCTACTACTTATCATTAAGCAAAATAATTTAGCGAGTTTTAAAACTTCTTATCATTAAGTAGTTTAAGCCATTGGTTATAAACCGTTTTTACCATTACATTTTCTGAATTTGGCACGTAATTCTTGATCACATCTTCTGATGGTTTAGGCAAATCGTTAAAATCTTGCCATACTCCTACTCCTAACCCTGCCATTAAAGCAGCACCCCAAGACGAAACATCGGTTATTCCCATATTAGTAATTGGCGTATTTAATAAGTCTGAAAGAAACTGCATTAAAAAACCATTTGCTGTTATGCCTCCATTAACCTTTAATTCTTTTAAATTTGAATTTGTTTCCTTTTCAATAGAACTTACAACATCTTTTATTTGAAAAGCTATAGACTCTAATGCTGCTCTTACCAAATGTTCTTTTTTTGTACCAAATGTTAATCCGTGAATGGAAGCTTTCCATTCTTCTTGCCAATACGGTGCGCCCATACCACTAAATGCAGGAATTAAATAAACATCTTCGTTGGTTTCCAAACGGGTTGCCATAGCTTCTATTTCATCATGTGATGTAAAAATATTTAGCTGATTTTTTAACCATTCCAGCGTAGAACCACAACTTACAATAACACCTTCTAAAGCATAATTAACTTCGCCATTAGCACTCCAACCAATAGTTGTGAGCATGCCATTTTCGGTTTGTTGATCTAATTTTTCTGTATTCCATAAAATGGAAGATCCAGTGCCCAATGTCGCCTTAGCCATTCCTGATGCGAAACACGATTCTCCAAAAAATGCTGCTTGCGAATCGCCTATCATTCCCGAAATTGGTAATGGTTTTGAGAATGTACCTTGAAAGGTCGATGCTCCAAAATTATCGGATGAAAACATTACTTCAGGTAAGTTTAATTGCTCTAAATTGAACGTTTTAAGTAAGCACTTATCCCATTCTAAATCATAAATATTATAGAACAATGTTCGTGAAGCGTTCGTATGGTCTGTTTTATAGCTTTCCCCATTAGTTAGTTTATACAATAACCAGGTATCTACAGTTCCAAAATAAGCTTTTCCTGATGCTATAGCTGAAGTTATTTCGGAATTATTCTCGTTTAACCACATCATTTTTGTTGCTGAAAAATAAGGGTCTATGGTTAAACCTGTAACTTGATTTATTTTTGTTTCTAAATTTTCGGCTTTTAATCGTTCGCAGATGGCGTTCGATCGCTTACATTGCCACACTACAGCATCACACAAGGCATTACCTGCTTTATCCCAAACAACAAAGGTTTCTCTTTGATTCGAAATCCCGCATGCTTTAATATTATCTAATTCATTAGGAAACTCTTCGCTAAATTTTGCAATGCATGCTTTTACAGCATTAATGACGCTTTGATAAATTTCCTCTGGATTTTGCTCTACAAAACTTGGCTGCGGATAATAAGATTTTAAAGGTGTTGTTGTTTTTATTACGACTTTGCCTTGTGTATCAAAAATTATGGCCTTTGTACCGCTGGTTCCTTGATCTATGGATAGTATGTATGAATTGGACATGTTTATTTATTTGTTTTAATTGTTTGGATTATTTAGTCTATCCATTATTACTGCTATTAAAATAACAAGTCCTTTAATTATTTGCTGCCAAAATGGAGATACATTAAGCAACACTAAACCACTATTTAAAACACCAATAATTAATGCTCCTTGAACAGTTCCTACAATAGAGCCACGCCCACCAGATAGTGATGTTCCTCCAATAACAACTGCCGCAATTGAATCCAACTCGTAACCCATTCCTGCATTGGGCTGTGCCGAATCTAACCTAGAAGTTAAAATTACACCTCCAACAGCAGCTAAAGTTCCCGCAATTGCATAAACCCAAATTTTTATCTTGTTAATATTTATTCCCGATAGTCTGGCGGCACTTTCGTTACCTCCAATAGCGTAAATATGACGTCCAAATTTTGTTTTTTTTGTTAAAACTATAGTAAAAACAACCACTACTAAAGTTATCCATACTGGCATAGGCATACCTAAAAACCAACCAGTACCAATAAATGCAAAATTATTACCCAGACCAGTTATTGGAAAACCACCTGTCCACAACATTGTTGCACCACGTGCAATTGTTAGCATAGCCAACGTAGCTACAAATGGTGGTACTTTAAACTTTGTAATCATCAAACCGTTAAAAACACCAAAAACACCACCAACCATTAAAGCGGCGATAATAGCTCCAAAAACCGTAAAACCAATAAAAGTGTTTGATACTGGAAACTCCAGCCCAAATTTTAATAAACCGGCTGCAATAGCACCACTAAATGCCAATAGCGAGCCTACCGATAAATCGATTCCTTTGGTTAAAATCACTAAAGTCATACCTACAGAAATACAAACATTTATCGAGATTTGTCTAGCGATGTTCCAGCCATTTTCGAGTGTAAAAAACTTATCGGATAAAATGGTTAACACCATACTCAATATTAAAAGCACTATAATAGATTGAAACTTTACCAGATAGGGTTTAATGTTTGCCATAATTTAGTTTTGTAGTTTTAGTTTGTTAGCTGTTTATAAGGTTGCTGCCTGCATAATTACTTCTTCTGTTGCTGTTTTTTGACAAAATTCTCCTGATATTTTTGATTGGCTTAGCACCAAAATACGATCGGAAATAGCCATAATTTCTGGTAATTCTGATGATACAACTACTATTCCCAATCCTTCTTTAGCTAATTTATTTATAAGATGGTAAATTTCATTTTTCGCATTAACATCAATACCTCGAGTGGGTTCGTCTAAAAATAAAACTTTAGGTTTTGTTGCCAGCCATTTGGCTAAAACTACTTTTTGTTGGTTTCCACCGCTTAAATTTTTTGATAATTGATTTTCTGAAGGTGTCTTAATTTTAAGTGATTGGATATATTTTTTTGAAAGATCTGCTTCTAACTTTTTATTTAAAAATCCGTTTTTTATCACAGTATCAACAGCTGCCATACTGGTATTTTTACAAATTTCCATTTGTAATACCAAGCCATCTTCTTTTCTATCTTCAGGAACTAAACCTAAGCCTTGTTTAATAGCATCGCTAACCGCGTTAATTTTCACTTCTTGTTCATCAATATAAATTTGACCTGTCATTACCTTAGGATGCAAACCAAAAATGGTTTCAAGTAATTCGGTTCTTCCTGCTCCCATCAAGCCAAAAAAACCTAAAACCTCTCCTTTTTTCAGACTGAAACTAATGTCTTTTAGAATATTGAACTCTTTATTATTTACGTTAGGGAGGTTAATATTTTCAACACGTAAAACTTCTTTCCCAAAATCGACCACATCTTTTTGATATTTATTTTTTATATCTCTCCCTACCATCAATCTAATTAAATCGTTTTTTGTAGTCGCTTCAACATTTTCAATGGTTCCTACGGTTTTCCCGTCTCGCAAACCAATAAATCTATCTGCAATCAAAAACAACTCATCTAATTTATGCGAGATATAAAGCACGGAAACGTTTTGTGCTTTTAACGATTTGATAATATTAAACAACACCTCAACTTCAGCATCTGAAATTGCAGAAGTAGGCTCGTCCATAATTACCACTTTTGCCTCTTCCAATAGTGCTTTTGCAATTTCAACAAGTTGCTGTTCGCCCACACGAAGTTTTGAAACTAAAGTACTGGGATTCAAACCACAACCTAACCGCACCAACAATTCTTTGGTTTGGCTGTACATAGTTTTTGAGTCTAACAAACCAAAGCTGTTTTGTAATTCTCTGCCTAAAAAAATGTTCTCGGTTATACTTAAATGCGGAATCAAATTTAACTCTTGGTGCATTATGGCGATTCCTTTTTGCATTGCATCTTTAGGGTTACTAAAACTCACAAGCTCTCCATTTAAAATTAACTCGCCTTCATAATCTGGATAAACGCCAGATAAAATTTTCATTAAAGTAGATTTACCTGCACCATTTTCGCCAACAATTACGTTTACTTTGCCAGTATGGACATTCAAATTCACTTGGTTTAAAGCAGTAACTCCACCAAATTTTTTGGTTATATTTTTAGCTTGAAATAATATATCTTGTTGTTCCAAACTGGCCTAAGATTTAATGTTAAGTTGCAAAGGAATAACTCGTAATGTATCATTTTTCTGTTTTAACACATTTACCCTTACCGCTCCTTTAAAATAAATACTATCTCCTATTTTTACCGACCTTCTGAAAGGTGGAACAATATTTTCTCGAACAAGATTATTGATCTCTACGGAAATATTATTATAATCCATAGTGTTTTGGTAATCGCCTATATTTGCCATTTTAGCCCCTTCACGAATAGCATTCCCAAAAATAAAATCGATAGCAATTTTTAGTTTTTGTTGACTTTTGGCGAGAGCCACAACCACATCTTCATCTTCAATAGTTAAAACTGTTGCATTGCCATAAATTATAAAATAGTAATCGTTACTAATACCCAATTTATTCCCATGTGTTTCAGAATATGACTTAACATTTTTTGAAATCTCGTTTAAAAAACCTAAGGCTTCAATAGCTTTTAAATCGCTAACTTTGTTTTCAATAAATTCTGAAGCAAATACTTTAGAGTTAAAACTAGTTTTAGATTTTTCGGCTTTTATTTCATCTAAATCTTTTATATAGATCGAGTTATATAATGAAATTGCAATAAATAGAACAATAGCCAAATATTTAATTAACTTTTTCATAGGTATTAGTTAGTTGAACCAAAGTCTTCAAATTGGTAAATATTTTCACGGGTTACCAACTGAACAGCCAAAGGTGTTTTTGCTGAAAAATTCCGTTTACCCTTAAGGTATTCATCAGCTAATTCTGCAGCCGTTTGTGCCATAGCTTTAGGCGATTGCATTACTGTAGCTTTTATTTTCTTATCAGCAATGGCATTCATAACATCATCGGCACCATCAAAACCAAAAACCATAACGTTGTTTGCTTTACCTGTTGCCACCAGGGCTTGGTAAGCCCCCATAGCCATGGCGTCATTTCCGCAGAAAACAGCATCAATATCTGGATTGGATTGCAGTACAGACTCCAAAACTTCCATAGCTTTACTTCTATCAAAATCGGCACTTTGTTGTGCTACCATTTTCAGTTCTGGAAAGTGATCAACAACGCTATGAAACCCTTTGGATCGATTCCATGTATTATTGTCTCCAACTAACCCCAAGAGCTCTACATATTTTCCTTTTTTATTAAGTTGCCGCACAAAATACTCCCCTAACTCCACACATCCCGAAAAAGAATCTGAAATGATTTGAGATATTGGTCCATCCAACGAATTGACTTCTCTATCCATACAAAATGTAGGAACGCCTGCCTGTTTTGCGCGTTTAATATTAGATACAGAACCTTCGGAATCTGTAGGGTTAAAAAGAATGGCATTGTATCCAGCTGCAATTAAATTTTCAAAGTGTTCAGCTTCTTTTGATGTATTATTTTGTGAATCAAAAATTGTGGCTTCATATCCTAATTCACGTGCACGTTGTGCAGCTGATTCCCCTAAAACAACAAACCATGGATTATTAAGGGTTGACACAACAACAGCCACCTTTTTGGTAGTGTTTTGCTTTTTGTTTTTACAGCCCAATGTGGTGAAGATGGCAAGTAAAAGGATTATTAAAAATGTCTTATTTAATTTAGGTAGTATAGTCATGAAAAATACTTTTAAATTTTGAGCAGCTTCTTCCCGGTTTTATATATGCCATCTCGCGAAATTCCGTAGTAGTTAAAAATTTCAACCTGAGATCCTGTAACCGTATACTCATCTGGTATTCCCATAATTTTAAACGAATTCTTATAACCGTTTTGCATCAAATGTGAGGCGCAGGCTTCTCCCAATCCGCCATAAACCATATGTTCTTCCACGGTGATTATTGGTCGGCCATTTTCAGCTAAATTTTCTAATAATTTAACGTCCAGAGGTTTTATAGTATGCATGCTTACCACAGTTGTTTTTATACCGTGTTCGTCTTCAAGCTTTTTTGCAGCTAACCACGCTGGGTAAACGGTTTCTCCACAGGCAATAATTGCTAAATCACCACCATTACGAACAATACGCCCTTTTCCGAATTCAAAATCGCTATTAGTTTCATCTAAAAAAGGCATTGCTTTTTTACCAAAACGCATGTAAACGGGCTTATTATGCTTCGCTGCCAGTTTTACGGCTTGTTCGGTTTCAAAATTATCCGCAGGCGCAACAATTGTTATATTATTTATGGCTCTTAATGCCGCATAATCATGTAAGCTGTGATGTGTTGTGCCTAAAGCACCGTAACTTATACCAGAGCTAATACCAACTAAGGTTACCGGATTGTCGGAATAACAAACATCATTTTTAATTTGCTCTAAAGCACGTGCACTTAAAAAACATGCTGGAGATACAGCAAATGCTTTTTTTCCTGCAGAAGCCAAACCTGCAGCAACACCCACTAAGTTTTGCTCAGCAATACCAACTTCAACAATTTGGTTTGGATATTTTTGTGCAAAAGGCACAAGTTTTCCCGAACCACGGGAATCACTTGTTACCGCAATTATGTCTTTATCGGTTTCTGCCAATTGTTGCATCGTTTCAGAAAAAACAACCTGATTAGCAATACCCATTTTTAAATCTTTCTCTTCAATTTTATCTAATTCCATAATAATTTAAATAAGTGCTTCGGCTTCGTTTAATTCTGATAATGCCAATTCGTACTGCTCAGGAGTTGGCACACCATGATGCCATTTTAAGTTACGTTCCATATAACTCACACCTTTTCCTTTTACAGTATGCGCTATAATAAAGTTTGGTTTTCCGGCTTCTAATGGCCCGCTATTTAAAGCGGCTTCTAATTCTTCTAAATTATGTCCATCAACCTCTTTAACAGCCCAACCAAAAGACTGAAGTTTTTCGCTTACCGAATCGGTATTCATAACTTCACTATTGTCGCCTGTTATTTGTTGTTTATTATAATCCAGAATAGCGTAAAGGTTATCTAATTTATAATGAGCAGCTGCCAGAAAAGCTTCCCAATTGGAACCTTCGGGCAATTCGCCATCGCCTAAAAGCGTATACACACGGTGCGTTTTACCATCTAACTTAGCAGAAATAGCTTCACCCACACAAATAGGTAAACCATGACCTAAAGCTCCTGTATTTTGCTCTACGCCGTTTACTTTTTTCGTGGGATGACCAATGTAATGCGATTTATGCTGGCAAAGTGTTTCTAAATCGGACATTGGGAAAAATCCGCGATCTGCTAATGTTACAAATAAAGCCTCAACGCAATGGCCTTTACTTTGTATGTAACGGTCTCGATTAGGATTTTTAAAATCGTTAGGATCTACATTTAAAACACGATTGTAAAGCACATTTAAAGTATCGACACACGATAAACTTCCACCTGTATGACCTGCTTTGGCGTTATAAATGTATTTTAACAGGCTTTTTCTAAGAAAAACAGATTTTAACTTTAATTCTTTATTTGTCATTTTCTAAAATGATTTTATTTAACCTTTATGGTTATAAATTTCCCAGCCCATGTAATTACCAAGAGCTTCTTCTAAAATAGCACCTGTTTTTGAAGCATTCATTACAACATGATGTTCAAAACCATTTCTACAAACATGATTCATTAATCCTTGTAAGTTATTGATTTTAGCAACGGCTCGATTCCCAAAGGTATTTAACGGGTCGTCGGTTAATTCACCTTCACCAAAGTAGGCTTTAATAATGCCTTTTGGATCGTCGGTACTTATTCTTCCGTAGGTTAATGGCATTGCAGGTGTTCTTCCATCAAGAGCACCATAAGTATTTTCAACACCTACTGAAGTTCCCAAAATTGGCGCATTGCTAATTTCAATATCTGGAAGGAACGATTTTGCCCAATTTCCGCAATGAAATAGCACACATTTTTCGGGATCGTTTGCATAATTGTTATTCCAGTCTACCAAGGCACTTGGCGAACCTGATGCTAATTGCATGGCGTACATACTTAATGTACCTGTTACATCTACTTCGCAAGCTGATGGCAACATGTTTTCACTCATAATACTCATACTAGTACATACATTACAACCGTAGTTTTGCTGTAACGACGTCCAACATTGAATGGCCGTAGCGTCAAGCTGATATTCTTCTACATATTCTTTTAAAACGACATCGAGTTTTGCCATTTGAATCATTGCTGCATCTGGCGTTTTACCTTTAGGAGCATAAGCGTTTATAGCCTCGATATGTTGCTTAACCGATGCGTCATCTTTAGTTAATTTTTCTGCTTTACCTAAAATTTCCGATAAATCGGCTGTAACTACTGTAATTCCATTTCTTTGCAATATTTTTTCAGAAAAACGAACTGTATTAAAAGCTCCTGGACGTGCACCAATGGCACCAATACGAATATTTTTTAAGCCTTTTACCACACGACAAACGGCTAAAAAATCTAGTAAATCTTTTTGAAATTCGGCATCTGTTGGAAAAGAAACATGATTACTTGTTAATGAATATTTTATACCGTATTGATATAAGTTATTACAAACCGAAATTTTACCGCACCAAGAATCACGACGATTAACCACATTCATTTTTGATAATTCGTCTGGGTATGCCTGTATTAAAACAGGAACATTTAAATTGGCTAACTTTAAAGTATCAGCAACACCTCGTTCGTCTCCAAAATTTGGAAGCAAAACGAGAATACCCGACAATTCTTCGCTATGCTTTTTAAACAATTCGGCACATTTTTGCGAATCTTTATACGTTTCGACACCACCTAATTTGGTATCAGAAGTTTCCAAAAGAATGGGTTTTATGTTCATTTTTGCAAAAACATCAATAATCTCCGTTCTTGCCTTTTCTACTAAACTATCAGGGAAAAAATCTCGATTTCCAATAATAATTCCAATGCTTAATGCTTGTTTCGACATGTTATATATTTTCGTTTATTTAGTTTTTTTAATTGGTCGTTAAAATTAATGAATACGATAAAAGTCATTATTACTTTTTAAACGGCGGTCAATTTCATAAAAATGATTCGTTATGTTATGATAACTTCTATTTCATGTCTTTTAAACACTTTTTTATCGTCTTCTTTTATTGCTGAATCTGTTATTAAGAAATCTATTAAGGATAACGCGCCCAAACTTGCCAATGCTGTTTTTCCTATTTTGGTACTATCGGCCACTAAATAAGTAATATCAGCAGCGTCTATCATTGCTTTTTTAACCACTAAATCACTGATACTAGGATAAGTCAAACCTGACTTAAGGGATATTCCTGCGGTCGCCAAAAACAATTTTTGAACGTTTAATCCATTAAAAAAATCAGCTGCCTTTTGCCCAGTTAATGATAAAGTAGGCGGTTTAAATTCACCTCCGGTCATAATCACTTCAATTCCTGGTTCGGTACCTAGCATTAGTGCAATATTTAATGCATTTGTTATCACGGTTAAGTTATTATAACCTTTAAGTTTTTTGGCAATTTCTGTAGTTGTACTTCCCGAATCTAAAATAATGGTATCGCCACTTTCAATAAAATCCAAACACTTAAAAGCTATTGTTTCTTTTAGCGCAAGGTTTTCCTGATTGACAAGTGCAAAATTCCTTACGTTGTCTTGCATATCTTTTAGAAATGCTCCACCATGTTCACGAACAATCAAATCTTTAGACTCTAGCTTTTCTAAATCCTGCCTGATAGTAACCTCTGTAACCTTAAATAATTTGGCTAAATCAGCCACTTTTGCAGAACCGTCCTCTTTTAACAGTTCAATTATTTTTTCTCTTCTTTGGTTGGGTAATAATGCCATAATGCAAATAAACGAAAACAATCGTAAATTAACGAAGAACAGACAGTAAAATATAACTTAAAGACAGTTTTTCTCATTAACCGATTTTTTAAAACCATTCTTCCTTTGCACAGAGCCCCCTGTTTTCTAAATTTTATATTTGGAATTTAATTATGGTGCTGGTAAAAGTTATAATTAAATCCTAATAAGAAGGTCGACCAAGCAATTAAAACCATTAAGTTTTTAGTTTTAAATATTGAGCCAGTAGGTCAACTTTGCCACTAAAGCTCTATTTCTTTTTTGAAAATTACTAAAAACCTCTGTATTGTAATTATCTGTCCACACCAAAAAGAAATCTGAAGCTGGAGCGAAACGCCATTGCAACCTAGTGTTGATATTTAGATTGTTTAACCTGCTATTGTACTGTAAAAAAGTAGTCCAAAATAGTTTTTTGGAAAAAGTGAATTCTGTTCGTGGACCAACAAGCCAAAAATTTGCCTTTTTAAAATTTCCTCCAATATCAATTTTAGTATATTCACAATCCATTGCAATAGAACCAAACGGCTGAAATCTATACTTAATACCTCCTTCAATGCCAACTTTTGTCCCTCCATAAAAACGTCCGGCATTTGGACTTATTTGATAAGAGAATGCCTTTCTTACATCAGATTCATAGGAAGCAGTAAAGACTGTATTTTTATGTTTTGTACCGGACTGAAAGAACAAATCGGTTGCTTGTATTCGTGTTGGATCAAAATTTCTCAACAAAGTAAAGTCCTTAAATTCGAAACTCACATCAAAATTATGATTATTTGAAAAACTCGTTTTTAAATCAAATTTCAGTTGCCATTCTTCCAAACCAAAATCTTCAATTATCGGGTTGTCATCTTTTCCTAATTTGTAAAAAACCCGACTATCTGCCTGAAAAGTTATTTGAGCTATTTTTTTTGTCTTTGGGAAAAATCTAATATCAAACTCTGGACTAAACATAAGTATATCTCTCCTAGGAACAAAACCCACTTCGGCATCAAATCCATCACCCACCAACAATGATACGATTTCAGCCCTAAATCGTCTACGGTTATATTCCAATTGAAAAAACGAATTATACTTCATTTGCTTGTCATCTGGTGTCATGGCTTTCATCACGCTTGCTTTTCCTAGCCAATAATTGTTTTTTGTGTTCAATGTATACTCAATACCCGCAACACGGTCAAATGCATCCACGCTGTCACCAAATCTATTTGAATTAAAAGCTTGCTTGTTTACCAATATGAAAGCAATATTCGACCTATCAAACACCTGTTGTTGGGCAGCTAAAACAGTATAATTAAAACTGGGCAAATCATTCTCTCTTTGAGATGCAGCCTGCAAAGACAACAAACCAATTCGCAATCTTTTATTGAGCTTACCACTTAATCTAAGTCCACCATAAATAGTGTTTTGAATATTGTTTTCGGTTAATGTATCAATTGACACACCTATTCTTCTGGAGAAAAACGGTCTGGCAGAATTGGTACCAAAACTTCCAAAAAGATCTGCATTTTCAAGAAAAAATTGCCGTTTCTCTGGAAGTGATATCTCAAACCTATCAAGATTATTTACCTGCCCATCAACTTCTACTTGAGAAAAGTCGGGATTAATAGTCAAATCTAAGTTAAGACTCGACGTAATGCCTAGCTTTACATCGCCACCTACATCAAAGCTTGGTTGGAATTTTGTTTCTGACGGAATTTCATAATCTCTGGAAGCACCAATTAAGGTATAAGGAATCAAGGACACTCTTTGACTCGGTCTTTTAAGAGGTTGCTCCCATACGATATCAGCCGTAAAGTTTAAATTCATTAAATTGTTCTCCCGTGAAGTACCTGTCAAATTGGAAATCTCGTTGTTTTGCACATCATTTCTGTAACAATTAAACCCCCATTTGGACGCTCCCTCCTTATACCTTATGGAACTAAAAGGAATTGCTAATTCGCAAACCCAATATCCATCATAGATTTTTGAATCACCATACCATTTGTTATCCCAAGAAATATCAATAGCATTACTATTCTTTCCCCCATTGGAAATAAGCGCTTCTTTTTGTGCTCCCATAGCATTTAGGCTAAACTGAAAAGCATTGGTTCTATCTAAGTAGGTATCGAAAATAAAATTTACATTGTCGTTTGTTGAAAAGCTAAAGTCTCTCTTTAAAGACTCTACTCTAAAATTTTTACCAGATGAATAGCATTTTGCAGCGACATACAGAAAATTATCATCATAGCACATCATAATTTCCGTGTCGCCTATTGCATCAATATTATCCTTTGGAAAATATTGATTAAAACCTGAAACCAACTGAGATTGTCGCCAGGATAATTCATCCAAACTTCCATTAATCACAATTTTATCGGTAGTTTTTCTTATGTGAATTTGACTTATTTCCTCATTTTTTTTAGCACTCGCTGTGTGTTGGGAAAATAATAAAAACGGCATTATTAAAGCTAGGTTTACACAAACAAACTTTACATAAAAAGCAAAACATGCTAACTCTATTTTTCGCGATAAAACACCATTAAACTGAGCACTCAACATTGCGAAAATCACAAATGCCTTTTTTAACACCTTCATATACGCTCTTTTATATTTATTCTTTAATTAATACTGTTTAAATAATTTTCTAGCATAGTATAACCATATTCTGATACAATATTTCTATCTTCATCATCATCGGGGTTGAGTCCATTCTTTATTTCCCAATCATCAGGCATTCCATCCAAATCGGTATCTTTTGGTGATTTTTTGTTTTTTAACTCTGGCCAACCTCCTAAGTCTTCTTGACTTTTTATTATTTTACCCGATCGGTTTTTAATGCCTGCTACAATGCGCTCATCTACTGCGTCACGTTTTGGCAAAACAGCTCCACCAAACTTCAAAACTTTATCATAGGCTTCAACAGCATCTTTAGTATTAATCAATCCTGTTTCAAAAGGTTTTGTTTGTTTGAAAGCTTCAATCTGCTCTTCTTTCCATTCTTTATTAAATTTCACTAACCGCCATTGGTTTTTCGGACTGATTCCATCGTAATAATTCCCATGGAAATACCCTTGATTATATGGAGATCCTGTTGAATACGCTATTCCGTTAGCCTTTGAATCTGCGCCAGGAATAAGATAATTGCCCACATAATTAATCTTAGCTACACTTACTTTATCTGCGTTATAACCGGCATGCCCTCCTCCCCAATTATAAATAACATTATTCCTGAAATCCAACAAAAGGCCTTCCGGATCTTCAGTATGTGGGTTTGAATCGTAGTTTCCAGGGCGTGGATTGCGTCCATAATTATGGGCATAAAGGTTGTACAAATAGCTGTATCGCGCACCACCCGTTCCTCTAATTAGAGAACCAAAACCATGTCCATCAACATTTAAGCCTTCTGTAATATAGCACCATTGCACAGTAACATTAGTTAGGGTTGGCCTGTAGCTAGAAGTTGATAATACTTCATCCAAACTCCAACTTGCTGAGCAGTGGTCTACAATAATGTTTTTTCCAAAGGATATATCAATGGCGTCTTTACCTTGATTAGTGCCACCTTCACCAAACTTTCCATCACCCAAACGAACTCGAATATAACGGACGATAACATCATGTGTTAGTATTTTTAGAGTTTCACCCTTTAAACAAATGCCATCTCCAGGAGCTGTTTGTCCTGCAATGGTTATATAAGGGTTTTCTATATCCAATCTGCTTTTCAAATCAATGGTTCCCGAAACGGCAAAAACCACCGTACGCGCTCCTTCTTGCTCAACCGCCCAACGCAAACTGCCTTCTCCGTCATCATTTAAATTGGTGACATACAACACTTTTCCGCCCCGACCGCCTTTAGCATAAGCACCAAAGCCCTCTGCCGTCGGAAAAGCCAATTGCTGTGCCATTACTGCATTTAAGCTGAAAAACAAAACAAGCACTGTCAATTTTAATTTTTTCATTTTGAACTGATTTAATTTCTAATCTAAAACCTCCGATTGTACATTGGCATTTTCACTTTCCTGACTCATAATCCAAGGCATTTTATCTTTTGGCCATTCGCCATTTACAATAGGGAAAGTTTCTAATTTATCAGGATCTAAAACCACGTGCTTTATACGCTTACGATGCCACGAATAGGTAATGTGCACCAAACCGTCTTTTGTTTGAATCACGGCAGGATATGAATACTGCACTGCTCCTGTTCTGTATTCTAAAACCGCGGCAGCTTCCCAGTTAATTCCATCTTTAGAAATAGCCACAGCAAGGATGCCACGGCCTTTTCTACCTCCAATAGGGTCTTCGCGAGTAGAGTGATTGTACACCAATAAGTGCCTGCCATCTTTTAAAGTTACGGCATCAATGGCCGAATTATTATTAGGCAAATTGGTATCGGTAACGGGCGACCAAGTCAACCCACCATCATCTGACCACGACTGTGCTATTCTGGTATCCTCACCTTTTCCATTAGGCCGTGCCAACAATTGTAATTTTTTCTGTGAATGCACTAAAAAAGTAGGCTGTATAATTTGATATTTGGTATTCACGGGGTCGCTTATGGATTCTGTTCGTGTCCACGTTTTGCCATTATCGGTACTGCGCTCCACATGAACGCGCTTTCCGGGGTCTCCCTGCAAACTGGCCCCAGCAATAATGGTTCCATCATCCATATATATAGGTTTGTTTACAAGAGGCCCCGTAAATCCTTTCGGTAATTTTTGAGGCTTGCTCCAAGTGTGCCCATTATCTGTTGAAGTGGTAACTTGTCCGTCGTCAATTTCAGGGCTCAAGAAATAAATTTGAATATCGCCACCTTTTAATTGAACCAACACAGGGTTAAACAATGTTTTTCCGTCCCCATCATAAACCACCACGGGTGTTTTCCATTTTCCTCCTTTAGGCTTTCTGGAAATCCAAAGATTTACATCGGGGTGTCTTTCTCGTGTTCCACCGAACCACACACAAAGCAAATCACCATTTTCCAATTCTAATATAGAAGAAGCATGACAATCACGAGTCGGCTGTTTGGTAAAGACAAATTCTTCTGACACAATTGCCTTCTTTGACGGTGATTGCGCCACAATTTTCGCATTACCTTCAGCAACCAATTCATTTAAATAGTCTTCTAAATTGGTATACCCATCATTATTCCTATCTGAATTGCAGTCTGAAGTATCATTTGGGTTCAGGCCATTTTTTATTTCCCAATCATCGGGCATACCATCGTGGTCTGAATCTTTTGGGGCTGGAAGCGATTTTAATTCTGGCCAGCCACCAACATCATTTTGCGAATCAATAATTCCGCATATTTTAGATTTATCAGCAACTTTTTTTAGCTTTTTATAAGCTTCTCCCTCATGTGTAGCATATCCGCCAAGCGTTTCCTTAACTATTCTGGTATCTATTTCATCTCTTTTAGGCAAATTTGCCCCTGCCTGATTTAGAACCAGCTGAAAAGCCACTTCGGCGGGCTGCTCATTTATGGGCATTGACGGCCAAGGTTCATCCATCTTTAACTTTTCCAAAGCCATTTTTGTTTGTACACCACCGTTCCAATTATTTTCGGAAACCTTCTCGTTACCTTCAATAACATTATCGGCGACATACCACTTACCGTGGTCTTCTTCACTTCTAAAAGATGGATTAGCAATTCGATAAGACACCTCTCCCGGTTGGGTTGCAGGCCCAGGTTTATAATAATTGCCAACCATATTTACTTCGAAAAAATTGTACTTCTGCGGATTGCTATTTTCTATTTTTTCTCCTCCATAGCATGAATTATAACCCCAATTATAAATCACATTATTGCGATAATCCGTATAACCTACACCTGAGGCCCAACGCGGATTTCGACTGCTGTGGTGCGCCAATAAATTATGATGATAAGAGGTATAATTCCCTCCCCAAATGCCTCCAAAACCATGATTTCCTTTTTCATGCTTTGAGAGAAACATACTTTCTGAAACGATGCTCCATTGTACGGTTAGGCTATCACATCTATAAATCGACATGGCCTCATCTACACTCCAACTGGCTGAAACATGGTCTAAGATTACATTTTTTATGTATCGCCCACTTACGGCATCATAACCTTTGCCTGACACATCACCCGGTCTTACCCTTATGTAACGGATAATCACTTCATCGGCATCTATGCTCAATTGGTGGTTTTTAAGACAAATTCCATCGCCGGGTGCAGTTTGTCCTGCAATGGTGATATAAGGGTTTTTAATGCGGATTGGACTTTCCAACTCAATATTTCCAGACACCCTAAAAACTACGGATCTTGGTCCATTCGCCTCAACAGCTGCTCGCAAACTTCCCGCGCCGTTGTCATTTAGATTGGTGACTTCGAAAACTTGACCACCACGGCCACCTTTGGTGTATTTTCCATATCCTTCTGCGGTTGGAAAAGCTAACCGGGAATCTTTACTCTCAACAGCCATGGCTAAATCTACAGTTCCAATGTTATCGTTTTTCTTATTTGAATGACATGACAGTATTATCAAACAAAGTATCATGCAAAAAAAAGATAGTTTCATTCTTTATGATTTAAGTTATACTAATTTTTAGGCCATTCACTTTTTAAAAGGAAATGGAACGTGCTATTACGTGCGTTTCTTTTAGTAGGCTTGATTTCTATTTTGTCGTTCTGAAGTAATCGGATGATTTCGGCACCGGCATACAGCACCGGTCCGTAACCATGGGTTGCGTAAATACTTTTTCCACGGTGATAATAATAAGTGTTATCATGTGCAAAGGTGGTACCTTCGCAAGTACCATCAACAGCTCCGTTTTCCTGCACTCTAGTTTGGGTAGCATTCCATCCAGTAAGTGCCACAGGCCCGTAAACATGGCTTATCCAACCTTCGTTGATGCCCTTCGCAATGGCAAAAGTGAACATGGCGGTACAAGACGTTTCGGTATAACTATTGTTCTTATCCAACAAATTATACCAAAATCCAGAACCATCCTGAAGGTTTGCCAAACTTCGTACCATGGATCGGTATAAATGTAAAATTTCTGCTCTTCCTTTATAATTCTCGGGCAAAATACTGAGCACCTCAGCCATCGACATCAACACCCATCCATTGGCTCGCCCCCAGAAAAAACGAGGGTCGTAATCGCCTGAAGTCACATTCCAACCATGGTCGAACAGTTCTTCTTTTTCAACATATAAATAACTTGCCATTTGCAGCACTTGTTTTACGGCATCATCAAAATATTTATGGTCTTGTGTAAGCACGCCCATGTTTATTAAAAACGGAACGCTCATATACATATCATCTGCCCAAACCGATTGATACTGCGGCCTATTTCTGGCCAATGTGCCATCATTTAAACGGTATTGATTTTTGGAAATATGCGCATCTGTTTGATTAATTAGAAGTAAATAGTCACTGTTTTTATTTTTTAAATAGGTTTTTATCATGGCTGCTGAAATGGAGCCACAATCGTCCAAAGCATGGAAATTCAAAATACGACCCCAGCCCCCTATTTTTTCTTTATGAATCTTAGCTTTATTCTTTTGAAAGTAGGGCAAGCTCTCCACCACATAATCATAAAATTTGACATTGTTGCTGAAGAACGCATCGTCACCAAGTACATCATCAATATATTCAAAAGCCGAAAGCACTACGCCATGCGTATAAGACCACTCACTTGAAAAACCTTTAGAGGGTACAGCGTTTATATTGAACGATTTAAAATCGGTTATTGGCTCTCCCGTTTTGGAGTCAACAATACTTTGATTGCTCGACTCTTCATAATACACCCTAATCCGGTTCAAAATGTCCTTTATGTTTTCTACGGAAGGCAGTTCGTATGGGATATTATATTCGGGTATTCTACTATTAATGTTTTGCTGGGCAATAATTCTAGCATTACACAATACAAGTAAAGCTATTAATAGAACACTATTCTTCATATTCAACTTATTTAATTTTTATAATTATCCTTCTGTATCGGGTTAATGCTGGTTTTCCTGTATCCGTTACCTCGCAAACAAGATGTATAGTATCTCCCTCTTTGACATCTTTTGGCACCATAAACCCAACACTGATTTTATTAGGTTTTAGAATTTCTATTTTTCCATTGTAGCTATCAACCTCATCATATTGCCACCACTTGTAAATTAATTTATCACCATCGGGATCAAATGTCCCCTTGGCCGACAACTTTATTTTATCACCAGCTTTGGCTTCAATATCCAAAGCATTGACAAGTACCACAGGTGCATGATTAGCTTCTTCAAAAGACTTTACACACCAATCGGCTCGTGCTGCAAAATCGTTTTGAAGCGCGTCAGCCCAACGTGTTAGGGGATTAAAATAGGCATTCATTAAATCTTGATTTTCAGGGTAGATATTCCGCATATAATTTCTACCCCAAGCCGATTGTGTATACCATCGGCCCTCTGGATAAGTATAATTTGCCTCAGGCACCGGATCCAACCAAGTATTTTCCCTAACTTTTATATAACGACCGCCCCAACCACCAAAATCTGGTGATTCTAAAGAGCGCAACCCCGTGGGAATGGTATAAATAAAAGCTGGCGAATCGCCCTCTGAACGAAAAGCTCCTTTTTGCTTAGGACTTCCGGCTCTCCAGCCTTCATTATCACTCCCGCCCTTGTAAGCTTCATATAGCGAACATAATGCTCCATGACCTTCCAATATATTAGATTTCATCCAGCCATTGCTGAAATAACCTAATTTATCTTCAGGCATAACTTTATCCCATTGGTAGGCTATAGCCCAAAATTGATCACAAATTATGGTTTGAATATTGAATTTCCCCCAAACACGACGGATATAGGTTTGATAAGTATTATCCTGTTCCCAGATAAAGAAAAAACGAAGTTTACTGGCTACATATTCCATTTTTTCAGGATGATTTTCTTCAATAGTTTTAAGCGCCCTTGCAATAGTGTTAGTGCCTCCCCATGCCTGAATCCAAACAGGACGATTATCGGATTCGTCCAAAAGCACCTTAACTATATGCTCTGAACCCGGAGTGACAATTTCCATTTCCCCCTCTGCATCTACATTACCCAAGAAAGCAATCGATTTTAAATATTCTGGTGACGGATAAGCTTTATCGTGCTTAACCAAATTGGAATAAACTTGGCCGTAGGTATCTAAATATTGTTCTACCCAATCATCACCAGCCCACTTATGGCCCCGCCAATGGTATTGAGAACTCGAAGTAATGATACCCTCAACATCCCATTCGTTAGTGTACAATAAAAATCGCACCATGGAACACTCGTCATCAATCTCACCGTCGGAAGTTACAATTACTCTCGGTTTTAAGTTTTGTTCATAAAAAATTGTTTGAGACAGACAAAAAAGCACAAACATAATTATGGATAACTTCTTTTTTATTATCATCGTTTTACTATTCAATCACATCAATAATAACACGTTCGTAACGCGTTAAACGCGGTGAACCGTGGTCGGTTACAGCTAAAATAACATGCAAAGTTCCGGTAGAACCTAAAGCTCCTATACGTTTATTCGGCACTGTAAACCATGCCTCGGGTTGGTCGAAATTTTGAATATGTAACGGTTGACCGCTACGGGAATCGGAAACCGAAAACGTTCCGGCTTCTTCATAACAAAACCAATGGTAAGATAAGGCATCGCCATCTGGATCGGAAGATGCTTTGGCATTCAACAGGATTTTATCTCCTTTTTTTGCTCTTATCCTTTTTTCGTTGGCCAACTTAGGAATTGGTGGATGATTAACTTTTTCATAATCTTTTATGGTCCAATCCATTCGGGCTGCAAAATCGTTTTGATACGCTTCGCGCCAGCGCCAAATGGTTTCATGGTTGCCCGAATGCCAACGCCCATCCACGCCCATAACTTCATCTTTAGCATCAGAATAAAATGGTCTGCTCTCAGGGTACAAAAACCATTTTTGCGTTCGTGGCGTATAAAACTCGTATCGACCACCCCAGCCGCCCCATTCCGGATGTTCAGGATTACTCAATCCATTATTGATTAACGATAAAAACGAAGGCGTATCACCTTCCATTAAAAAATCCCAATGTGGATATTCCTCTCCCAAAGGCCCTTTTTTTCTAATATTTCTTTCCAACCATTCGTTTGAAACTAGAGTAAAATCGGCACCATCGCAGCGTGCATGAAAATAATCGCCACTAATACCGCTCCAAGTAGCATGATGATACCCACCTCCTGCATTAAAACCGGGGCTTGCGATATAAAATAAATTAGGGAATTCCTTTCTTATCCAAGGGCCACTATCATCTTGGTCTGAAATAGTGTAAACTCTCAGTTTACTAACGAATTTTTCCAAGTCTTTTGTAGAACGTGTTTCGCGCACTTCCCACAACGCTTGTGCCAATACATTAGGGCCACCCCACACGGTTACCCATAATGGGCGCTCATCATTTTTATCAACAGCTTGAATAAGTTGCTCGGAAGCTTGCGAATTTTTCCCCTTGCCAACAGCTTTCATCCCGTATTCGGGAAGGCCTTCACAAATAACAGACTCTACAAATTGGCCCGTTGGAAATCCAGATTCATGTTTTTCAAGATTGTTTCTCACTTTTCCGTAAGCCTCTACAATCTCTTTTACTCGCCATGTGGCCACTTTATTTTTTTGGTGAATAGAAGTTGTTGCCGCTAAACCTTCAATATCGAACTGATTGGCATACACTAAAAATCTTACCAAAGACATGGCATCATCCGGTTCATTTTCAATATCGGTAAGTACAAAAACCCTGCTTTTTTCCTGTGCATAGGAAAAATTAATTATTACTGTAAATACCAGTAACAATGTTAGTTTAAATAGTCTCATTTAATTGTTGTTTAGTTGTTGAGCCACGCCCATCTTTTGGCCCAATCCATTAAAAAGGCTTCGCGGTGTCTTGAAATAGTTTTTGCTCCTTGTTGGTCTTTTAAGAATAAAGCTTCATCGGGTAAGTCGCCGTACCAATTTTCTCCCAAAACATAGTCATCTTTGTCTTTTTTACCTGGCCAAGGTTTGATGCTGACATACTGCCCAGTATGACCATCCAATTCAGGAATAGCACTTGACGTTTTGTAACTGGCCGCTTCTGGTTTTTTAGAAGAATATCTAGTAGCGTAAACACCTTTACCCAAATAATAACCTGGCCAAACTTGCTTGGAAATTTCCATGGTGAAACACACCGAATCTTGCGGAATATCCAATTCCGGCCCTTTAAAATGCCATTCTTGAATGCCATAGGCCACTACTGTATCGGCTATTGAACTATTGCCCTGAAATATGGTACGCGAACTGTGGTTGATTTTTACAAATTCACCACCCCAACTTTCGGTGGTAGGGTCATCAGGGTTTCCATTCATAACATAGGCCAATGATGGGGTATCACCCATTTTAATTCGCCCTTCGTAGTAGTTTATAAAATCGGTGCCCATGTGCCCCACATTTTTAATATAGTTTTCAAAAAAGACCTTGGCTTTTAAATCTTTTGGTGATTCCGAATCCATAAACCAGCCCCGATAAGTCGCATTGTTTTCAATCATCCAAAGGTTAGGATGTTTTTCGGCGATATACGCATAAGCATTGGCACCCCATTTTTTATTGGGACCGCCAATCCAATACACCCTTATTTTATCTTCAATTTCTGGAGCGTCATGCAGCGCTTGGGCCACATCTTCAATACCGCCCCAAACCAGCACCCACAGTGGTTGGTCGCTTTGCTTTTTCGCGCATTTAATGATCCAATCCGATCCTTCGGAAGATTCACGATATCCTTTATACGGTGCTTCTTTGGTAGTGCCCTGCTTGGTTAAAGCCCTTAAAGCATCTGGATTGGGCAAATCTGGAGCATGAGCTCTTAACTTCGGAAGATCTTTTTCATAAAGATCAATCATTTCAAAAATATTATCAGTAGTGCCCGTTTGGAAAGAAGTGGACACCAATCCCTCAATTTGAAATTCATTGGCGTACATCAATAGATGAATCATTGACTGATTGTCGTCAGGGTCAGTACCCCCAATATCGGTACTGATTAAGATTCTTGGTTTAGTTATCTCTGAACTGCTTTGAGCACACCCCAAAAAACAAAAAACAGAATACAAAGCACAAATAAATGTGGTGATTTTAGTTGGCGAAAGAAACATTTATTCAATTGATTTAAAACAAATTAGTATGCCTTACAAAACATAATTAACCAAAAATAAACATAATTAATCAAAAATAAATGAAATAAAACGAAAATTTGAAAAAGTACTTTGGTTAAGTATTAGTTTCGTTTTCTCCAAAAATTGGCAAGTACAGAACCTGAAATATTCATCCACGGACTAAAAACAGCCGCTGCCAATCCTAAAGTAGCCAGTTTTCCCATCGCTCCTGCTAATCCAGATGCCATTCCTCCGTTTTGTAAACCGACTTCAAAAGCAATAGTCTGACTTTGTTTTTTACTCAAACCTCCTATCCTACTGATGGCATACCCAAAAACATAACCTGCCGAATTGTGAAGAATAGCCGCTAAAAATAATAACAAGCCAATTTCGAGTAGGTTTTCGCTTCCTGCTGCGGTAGTGACTAACGTGAAATACACAATACCAAACATGGAAAATAACGGCATGTAACTATCAATTTTACAAAAGGATTTATAAACCATATGATATAAAACCCCAACAACAAAAGCAGCACATAAAAAGTTTATAATAATGATTACGTTAGGCATCGTTTTACCAAAAATGGTTTCCGATAAAAACAGAACCAGTAACAACCAAAGTCCGCAAATCATAGAAATTTTAAAGATAAATGCACGTGTTTTAGAATTATAGATTTTCAAAGCATCATGAATCATGGCGGCAATAAGTGGCACCAAAACTATTTTTACAATATTCATCATCATGGTGAGGAAATCAATTTCAATAAAGGTTCCTGCAAATACCTTCATTAAAAATGTTGTCATAATGGGTGCTGTTAAAGTTGAAATCGCTGTAACCGTAACCGATAGCACCAAATCGCCTTTAGCAATATAAGTCATAACATTGGAAGCTAAACCACTACTACACGAGCCAATAAGCACAATTCCTGCTGCAATTTCGGGTTCAAATTGAAACGCTTTTGCTATTAAAAATCCGATTACAGGCATAATAGTAAACTGGCATAATAATCCAACTAAAACACCTCTACCTGATTTTTTTATGCCTATAAAATCCTTAATACTCATTTGGGTGCCCATACCAAACATAACCAATTGTACGATGATTAAAATGAGCCATTTATTTCGCAAATCGATACCACCTACATTTAAAATTTCTTTAGGATAGATTAATCCTGAAACTACCGCCGTAACAATCCAAAACGTGTATTGATAATTAGCTAATGCTTTTACCGAACCTATACCTATTGCAAAGGAAATTAACCCACAAACCACACATAATTTACTAAACCAATAGGTTTCAATACCGAATGAAATGGCAGAAACTAAAAGAAATAGAAAAGCTATGTAAAGAAAATATTTACGCATGGTGTGGTGGTTTTTGTTTAGTTGGATTGAAATCCGTCAGTTTTATATCTCTGACGGATTTTATGTTTCGAATTATTCTAAAAATAATCTTCAGCCAATTTTTTCATGGCAATAGCAGGACTTGCAAGAATGGGTACTACTTTTTCTTCGGCAGTTAAACCATCTACAACACGAGACATTGATGCCTGAGCTAATACAATCACATCAACTTCTTTCATTAGTCCTTTTAAAGCAGATGCTACCATGGCATCGTGTTTTGCGCCATCACCGCTCATTAACGCTTCAAATGCGCCATCGCATAATTTTGAAGTAATTTCAACCTGCTTTCCTGCTACTTCTGCGCGACGTTTTACTAAATCGGTTGTAGGTTCTAAAGTAGTTGGCAATGTTGCAATCACACCTATTTTATTACTTGTTTTAACCGCTTCATCTGCCATAGCTTGATCTACGCGAATTACAGGCACTGTGCTTAAAGTTGCGCCAGTTTCTATAGCCACACCAATAGACGAGCAGGTCACCAAAATAACATCGGCACCAGCGTGTTCTGCGGCTTGAATGTGTTTAACCACACGAGCTGCGGTGTTTGCTTTTAATTCACCTTTTTTAATAACATCTTTAATTAAACTATCGTCTACAATGTTGAAGGTGTCTACGTTTTTTAAATAATCGTTTGTGAGTTGCTGAAACAAAGGCACCAATGTTGCCGAGGTATGTACAAATCCTAATTTTTTCGCTTTCATTTTATGAGTGTATTTCTTTTTAGTTTTTAATTAATTTTTTCTCCTTTTAGAACTTTTAAAAAATAATCTGGCGTTCCTACTTGTCCGCCTTTAAAATTAAGTTCTAAATTATTCACCAAAGCATCATCAGAAATGGCCTTACATAATGGCGCTCCTGGAGCCAAAGGTGCAATCATTTCTAGTGCTGAAATATGTAATTCTGAAGCAGCGTAACTCGATGTATCGCCACCTGCAAATAGAATACGTTTTAAATCGACTTGTTTTAGAACCTGTTTAGCAATTTCTCCCAACACAAAGCCGTAAGTAGAACTACAGGCATTTTGAATGGCTTCTTGAGCAATGCCTTGTGATTTGAAAATTTGTTCCGATTCTAAAATACGAGGATCGTTCGAGCCTTTGCTAGTATGCAAAACAACACTTTTACCTTGTTTCAAATAGCTTACTATTTCTGAAACCACAGAAGCAATAATTTCTTTTTGTTTAGAAGAATTCACTGCTTCGCTTGGTAATGCTATCTCCTCAAAACCGTTTTTTACAGCATATTCAATTTGTTTTTGAGTTACTGGCGAGCAACTTCCAGACAATACCAAAATAGGTCCGTTTTCGCCATAATGAGCACTCATTTCTTTAGCTGAAACGATACCTTTTGAAGCCCAATCTAAACCTAATGCCATAGCAATGCCTGACGAACCTACCGAAAATAAGGTTTGTTTTTCGGCATAGGTATTAAAAACGCTTCCTATGGTTTGCAAATGCGATGTATTTAAGCCATCAAAAAATAGAATTTCGGCTGAATTATTTTCAACTTCGCTTAGCACTTTTTCTACACCAGATTCCATTTTTGTAACATCAATTAAGTTTATAGATTTTTTGGTTTGTTTTGCCAAATGAGTTCTTAAATCACCATCCAAAGCTGGTGTTACGGGATGTTTACTCATAGACGGGTGTTGATCGATTCTGTATATATCGCCATCGCCTGCTGTTCCCATTTTCGCAAAAAGATTTCCGAAAGCACAATAGCGACCTAAATGCGGTGCCGATGGCGAAACAAAAACAGTTTGCTGATTAAATACCGAACTTCCAACCGCAATGGCAGTACCTATATTGCCAACATGTGGAGCCGAATCGAATGTAGAACAGACTTTATAATGCACGTGTTTAGGTGTAAAATTTTTTAATATTTTAAATGCAGGGTCAAGCTCTTCTTCCATAGCTTTGGGAGCCATCGAACGGCTTTTTCCCGCAATTCCAATGGCTTGAATATCTGGAAATTGCTCAACATCGGCTTTTGTTGGTTGTTTTAAAAACAAAATGGTTTTTAATCCCGCTAAGGTTAAAAACTCCAAAGCATCGGTGGAGCCTGTAAAGTCATCACCGTAAAAACCTAATAATATGTTGTTTTGCCCCGTCATTTACTTTTTAAATTTCTTTACCGAAGCTGCAAACTCCTCATGTTTTGCTGCTGTTTCTTCTAAAGTTAAACCTTCTACGGCGCCTTTCCAAGCTTGCTGTAATGCCGTTACGCCTGCTTTTGGACCTAACGGATGCGCTAAAATACCGCCTCCTGCCATGTAGAGTAAATCTGTTGTTTGTGTGCGTCTGTAGGTTTCAAATGCTTGTCCGCCCCATTGCCCCGATGAAACCACAGGACAAATTTCATCGTTTCCAAACATTGGTTTTAAACAGGATTTTATTGAGGTTACTACAGAATCGTCCGATTCCCAAAATTTATTTTGAATGCCATTTACATGCAACTGATCTACACCTGCTAAGCGTTGTAATTTTTGATACGCTGGAAATTCAATTCCTAATAACGGATGCCTATTCATCATGCCCCAACCGTTTCTGTGGCCATGAATTACCAGTTCACCTCTGTCGCACAATTTTTTTGTTGCTGCTAAACCAACACTGTTTACGCTAATCATAGCGCAACTTCCTCCTTCCGTAACAATGGTATCGTAGTGTTTTTGCATTTGGTCTATTTCATCGGAAATATTGAAGGCATACATTACCTTTTTACCTGTTTTTTGTTCGTTATCCCGAATGATCTCCATAATGCCTTTTACACGTTCTTCAAATGGTGAATTTGCTGCAGACCCCATTAATTCATCATCTTTTATAAAATCAATACCTGCTTCAATTAACGATTTCACCAAATTTGCGGTTTCTGAAACCGACATACCTATACTTGGTTTTATGATGGTACCAATCATGGGTCTGTCTCCTACACCACACGATTGTTTTGAACCTTTGATACCGAATTTTGGTCCCGAAAAATGATTTTTAAACGAATCTGGCACTTCTAAATCCATCAGCTTTAAACCTGTAAACTGACTGATTTCATACAAATTACCTTGAAGCGTGCTTACCAAAACAGGTAAATTATACCCGAAGTTTTCAATAGACCAACTCACCTTTACTTTAGCACGTTGGTATTTTTTTCCTGGTATGGAATTTCCTGGAATTGAAGGATTATCAGCTATATCAAGTAGTTGTAAATCTTCAACACGTGCAGCAAACCGTTGTTTTAACTCCTCAGTTTCACCCGGAACAGAAACAAAAGTTCCTGAAGATTGCTCACCAGCTAAAACGGCTGCGGCATGTTCTACATCATAAGGTGTTTCGATATAATATTCAGCAAAAACTCTTTCCATCTTTCTAATTAATTTGACGTATTTATGGTAATGCTTTTAGAAGTCAACCCGTTGGAAATTGCTGTTAATTCAATGTTTTCAAGTTTTCCGTTCGATTGAATGATTACCAAACACTTTCCGTTATAAGCTTTTCTGTAATTGGCTTTGAAAGGCTCTAAACTGGCTTGATAACCGTTGTCAACACCAACAATTTTTCCACCGCCAGAAACTTCAAATTCAATTAAATTATCGGCATTTGGCACTAAATTATTACCTTCATCTAACACATTAACGGCCACATAAACCAAATCATAATAATCGTTTTTAATGGTTGTTTTGTGTGGTTCTAATTCCAATTTAGTAGCCTCAAAAGCGGTGTGTATTTCCTTTTCTAAAACGGTCGTTCCATTTTTTCTGGACACTGCTTTTAGTGTTCCTGCTTCAAAAGGCACTTGCCACATCACGTGTAAATCGTCATTTTCTTTTGATTTTTTCCCTAAAGATGTTCCGTTTAAAAACAATTCAACTTCATCAGCATTGTTGTAATACGCCCAAACATCCACGGTTTGTCCCGCTTCCCAGTTCCAATGCGGAAAAATATGTAAAACATCTTTTTTACTCCATTCACTTTGGTACATGTAATACACATCCTTTGGGAAGCCTGCTAAATCAACAATTCCGAAGTAAGAACTACGCGCAGGATACGGATACGGAATAGGTTCGCCAATGTAATCGAAACCCGTCCAAATAAACGTTCCCGCTATGTAATCTCGGGCTTTTACCGCTTTCCAACTTTCCTCGTGTGTAGCACCCCAATAAGCCGAAACTTGATCGTAAGCCGAAACCGTTAAATCGTCGTTGCCATCAAAAGGTTGGTTATGCGCTGGTGGCCATCGTTTTATTTCAGTTGATGGCAAATCGTAATGTCCTCGGGTTTCTAATGCCGAAACACTTTCGGAAGCAATAATTTTCTGTCCTTTAAAATTTTTAGGAAAACTGTCGTAATCGGCGTGTTTGTAATTAAATCCTAATAAATCCAACGCTTCAGACTGATAAATAAAGTTTTTTTCTGGAACATTTTCGGTCAATGCGCAAGTTACCGGTCTAGTTTTATCTAAACTTTTCACAATGTTTACCAACTTTTTAGTTATGGAAACGCCTGTACTGTCAAACTGTTCGCGAATTTCGTTACCAATGCTCCACATCATTACCGACGGGAAATTTCTATCGCGTTTTACAAAATCTTTTAAATCTTGCTCATGCCATTCGTCCCAATACAAATTATAATCGGCTTTTACTTTTTTCTTTTTCCAAACATCAAAAGCTTCAACTTGCACAATAAAACCCATGTCGTCACACAGTTCTAAAAGCTCTAACGACGACGGATTATGAGATACACGAATGGCATTTACACCCATATCTTTCATAATTTGAAGTTTGCGTTTTATAGCCTCGTAATTGGCAACCGCACCTAAAGCACCATTATCGTGATGCAAGCAAACCCCACGCATTTTAGTCGGTTTACCGTTTAATGAAAAGCCTTTTTCAGCATCAAAATTGAAAAATCGAAAACCTAAAGGTGTTTCATAATCATCAACCAAGTGGTCGTTTTCAAAAACTTTGGTTACTATTTTATATAAATATGGATTTTCGGTATCCCACAAATTAGGGTTTAAAACTTCAAAATTTTGATTGTTGACTGCTAATGAGTTTTTAGCAATTTCACCTTCAGAAGTAACCGAAGCCACTTCTAAATTTTCAGCATTTAAAATTGTACTAACTAATTTGAATTGCTTTTTGATTTCAGAATCATTCTGAAGCGTAACCTCTAGATTTACAGTTCCTTTTTCTGTTGAAATTTCAGGCGTGGTAACATACGTGCCCCAGTGTGCAACATGTAATTTTTCGGTGGTAACTAAACGCACATTTCGGTAAATTCCAGAACCCGAATACCAACGCGAATTGGGCTGTTCAGAATTATCAACTTTTACAGCAATAACATTGGTTGCATTACCAAAATTTAAGTGGTCGCTTAAATCATAGGCAAACGAAATATAACCGTTTGGGCGAATGCCTAAATAATGGCCATTTATCCAAACTTCGCTTTTACGATAGACGCCATCGAATTCAATAGAAATGATCTTGTTTTTGTTGGTTTCTGAAAGTTTAAACGTTTTTCTGTACCAAGCAACACCTGTCGGTAAAGCGCCGCCTTCTGGTTTTGCAGGATGTTCTTCGCTAAAATCGCCTTCAATACTCCAATCGTGAGGCAAGTTTAAAGTTCTCCAATCGTCACTTTTAAAAGTTGAATCGACCGCCTTCGGAAAATCACCTAATTGAAATTGCCAATTGAAGTTAAAATCTTCAACTATTCTTGCCCGTTTTTCATCTTGTTTACAGGAAAAACACAAGATTAAAAAACTACTTAATATCAACAACCATTGTTTCATGTTCTTTCTACTTTTTATTTTATTGAAATTCGAAAGATTCAATTCGTAACCCTTTCATGTTATTAGATTCTAATGTTATTTTATACGTTCCGGCATTAATAAATCCGCCAGAAGTGGTATTTAAAACCTTCCATTTATCATTTCTAATCGGAAATTCTATATCATCATTTCGCAATAAAATTCCGTTGGCATCTTCAATTTTTAAGCGCACTTTTACAGGATGATTATTCATATTCATGAAACGATAACGCATCAAATAAATATTGGCAACTCCAGGATTTACGGTAAACGTGATGCTATTTTGCGCGTTTTCGGTAAACTCGACGTAATCACTTTTCTTAAAAAAGGCTTTGGTAACACCTGTTCCAGAGGTTTGTGCATTTTCGGCTTCTAATTTTAGCACCGGTCTATCATCATGTTCTTCCATATTGTATTCTGGAACAACAGCAATGGTTGAAGGGTTTTCTCCTTTTTTAAAAGCAAACGAAACAACCTCGCCTTGTTTTGCTTGTTTTTTGTAAACATTGAATTGTTGCCCTAACGAATTTTGAACTGTATCAGACGTTTTTTCGAAAGCATTTAACCAAGTTGATTTTGGATTTTCAGCGGTTTCAAACACATAAACAGTTGCATTTTCTTTTGAAGTAAATTGTCCTGAAATTGGTTTATTGATGTTCTTTGAAAACTTGATATAATCTGCTCCAAAAACTTCGGAAGGCAGACTCGCAAAGCTAACTTCTGAATTTAAAAATTGCTTGTCGGTTATATTTAACCATGAGGCAATTTCTGCGGAACTATTTACGGAAAGATTGATAATATTTTTTGATGAAGGTTTTGCCGGCGTAATCTCTTTGTCTTTAGTTGAAATGGCAATTGCCGAAATAACCGCTTGACCTGATGCTACTTTTGGAAAATGAATCACAATTTTTCCATGTTCACTTTTCACTTGATACGTTTTCTTAAGTGCAGCATCATGACCAACTTCGCTCCAAATATCTACGTTTTTTTCAACTATTTTTCCATTAATGGCAATATCAAAAAGGCGCCAAGATTCACAGTTCATATTTTCGTCAGTACCATACCATGGTTCTATAAAAAATAACTCCACTTGATAATCACCTTCTGGTGCTGGAAACTCATATTTTAATTGATTCGCGCCGTATCGAAAATCTTGAAATAGCTTCCAGTCTTTGGTGTTTTTTATAGGATCGTAAGTTTGTCTTTTGCTGGCATAAAAAGCTGGAAGGTTTTCAAAACTATCTGTCCATGACAAAGAACCCCAAGTAGCTTCAGATGTTTTATGCACATCAGCTAACCATAAATTTCCGTTTGTATCTTCATAATCAGAGCCGCCACAATTAACACGATACAAGTAATTAGATTCGGTTTCTGGCTCTAAAATGGTATTTGTTTCGGTTTCTAGTTTTTCAAAATGTGGCGCTTTTGGCAACTGGTTTAACACGATATAATCTTTTGCAACAGGTTTGCCATCAACATATCCAACGGCGTACAACACATTGAAATTAATCGGTACGTTATTCCATTGAAAATGTTTCCCTAATCCTGGGTTTTTAAGTTTTCCTAACGATATATTTTCAACATCATTAAACAACTCCACTTCATCGCAATTTGAGTATACATCGATACCATTTTTAACCCCAACATCATTCCAACGTGTTGGCCACGAATGAGACACGATATAGACCATCGGTTCCGTTTTATTTGAAACATAATTGGCACGATACATATAAAATGCATCGGTTGGTTCGCCCCAAATAGTAAAAATACCTTTGTAATTTACTGGGCCTACTTTATCGATATCACGATAACCTTCACCATTTTGCGAACGCCCTGGATTTTCGTGTGAATACAATAACCAATGGTATTGCCCAACAATACTATCGCGCACCGATTCTGCTTCTCGCACCTTAATTTCCATAAGTTGTGCAAAACGGTTTTCGCTGTAAATGCCTTTTTGGTTGAATTCACCTTCGGTGTGCAAATCTGCCGAACGCCATGCCCCATATTCGCCGTTTAACAACTGTTCAGTCATTTCTTCACCGTAATTATAAGGATCGCCACCGTAAGTTCCTGACCAGTTTTGTATCACGTTCCAATCGGTGCCTTCGCCACCATTACAAGTGGTAACAAGGCGTTGTTGCGCCGATGTTGGATCGAGTTCGCGTATAATTTGCGTGCATTCTTCAGCGAAAACTTTAGGAATGGTACTTTCATTTTGCAAGCCCCACATCACCACCGACGGATTATTACGACGCTCTTTTATCCATTCCTTTAAAAGGGTTTTAAAGTTTTCTTTAAACTCAGGCGTGTCGTACCAAATATGTGCCGAAAACTGACTCCAAAACAAAATACCTTCTGCATCTAAATGTTCTTGATATCGCAAATTATGTGGTTGGTGCCCTTCACGAAAGGCATTATAACCCGCAGCTTTTACTTGCGATATTCGGCTTTGAACTTCCTCGGATGAAAAAGAATGACTTTTACCAATACTGTGTTCGTACTCGCAGGTACCGTTTATAAAAAACGGTTCGCCGTTTATGTAAAATCGATTATCCTCACCTTCTCTATTAATTGGCCAACTTACCCAACGCATGCCATAAGGTGTGGTTTGCGCATCGATCAACTCACCATTTTCATAAACTTTTGTAGATAGTTGATACAAATACGGGTTTTTAGGCGACCATAAATTCGGGGTTTTAATTTCGGGTAGGGTTTGCTTGATGGTTTTTAGATCTGAAAAGTTTTCAAGTTTCGTTTCAACTGAAGTAACTTCAGCGCCTTCTGCGTCTAGTAAACTATTTTCAATCGTGATGGTTTTTGCTGAATTACTGTAGTTCTTAAGCTCCGTAGTAATATTTACTGTTGCGTTTTTTTTGCTGATATTTTCATTCCAAATATGAACGCCAAAAGGTTCGATTCTAACACTATTCGTTACAATTAAAGATACCGGTCTAAAAATGCCCATAGGTTGCGAACCTTCGGAAAAGCCCCATTCGCCTGAGCAACCGCCACAAACCCAAGGTAGATCAGCTATAAACGCTGGATGTTCTGCTTTTACCAAAATGGTGTTTTCAGCTTCAAAATTTAGTGCTTCAGAAATATTAATAGTAAAAGTTGTTCGTCCACCTTTATGCGTGCCAACTTTTTTTCCATTTACCCAAACCGTGGCATAACTTCCTACGCCTTCAAAAAACAAAAAGTGTTGTTTATCAGCATTCTTTTTATCAACCTCAACTATTTTTTTATACCAAGCTATACCGTGTAAGTTGCCATGTTTCATGCGGCGATAACCGTAATATTGATCCCAGTTATGTGGTACAGAAACGGTTTCCCAATTTAAATTAGCAGGTATATTTTTAACAAAAGTAGATTCTGATTGACTTAAACTATCCAAATGGATGGTTTGCCAGTTCGCATTTAGTGAAAACTCCTTTCTTGGTTCAAATACCCTATTTTTTCCTTGACAAGCAGATAAAACAACTATAAAAAAACAGATGCAGATTTGAATAATTATTTTAGTTGTTTTTGTCATAATTAAATTAAACACTATTTTAATTTTAAACTATATATATGTATATATTTAGATTTTTACTTTTCACATAAAATGATCTCATTCTACTTTTACTATTTTCCCCAAGCCAAAGTACATTTCCCTATGGCATAAAAAGTTTTTTTATCATCATTTACCATAGATGTGTAAACCACTGTAAAAGTGCCATCATCTTCTTCAATAGCACATAATGGTGTACGCATGGCGTGGTCGCCTTCTTTACCCCAGAGGTTCTTGTCTGATTGAATTTTAATCCTAATTTCCGGACTCCAATTAATGCCATCATCAGATAAACTATAGGATATTTCGTGATTGCCAAAAGAGTCAAAAACGGCTAAATATCCACCTGCCTTTAATTCTGTTACCTGAGGATTTTCAATAAACTCTTCTGCAATTGGCAATGGGTTAATACCTTCGGGCAATCTTTCCCATGGTCCTTCTAATTTTGATGCTTTTGCAAGACCAACTGGCCATGGTCCTTTAGGAATATAATTATGTCCATCATAGAATGCATACCATTTATCACCAACTTTATAAGGGTTAAAAGTAGCGACTGCCTGTTGGCCTTCCCATGACTGGGAATTCTCGTCAGGTTGTAATACGATACCCATATCGGCATAAGGTCCTGAAATACCATCAATGCCTTTAAAAACTGATTTTGCGCGCCATATTCTTCCCTGATAATCGCTTCTTGCATATTCTCCATTTTCACTATCCCCTCCTCGATAAGCTACATAAAAAATATTCCATGCATCTTCCATTTCATTAAACTCAACACCAGTTATCCAAACTTCAGATCTGGGGTTTGATGGCGACCTCCCTGGAATACTTTCCTTTATCGTTGAATGTCGTTTCCAATTAACAGCATCTTCGCTAATCCAATAAGATATCCTTAAATCCCTATGAGGGCGAAAGAACATTTCGTTTACAAACATGTGATAAATACCATTGACCTTTACCACTTGTCCTGTCTCAAAACCAGCTTGATTATTTGTGCCCAAAACATCTTTATGATTATTCCCTATAACTGGCCCAATATAATCTGACAACAAAACTAACTTTTTACCCTTTTCTTTAATTTCTTTTTGTGAAAACGCAGTATACAACGGAAGAAAGAAACATAAAGAAGCTAGAACGAATCGATATAATAAAAACTGTTTGCTCTTGTGAAACATTGCTTTTTATTTAAGATTTATTTTAAAAACTTGCGCAATATCCGAAGGTAGTCTTACTCTATCTGGTACAACTATTGTTAAACCTTCTGTTGTATGCTTAAAAGAACAAGATTCAATTTTCTTTAAGCCAAACAGTTCTATTGATTTTACTTTGCGCCCAAGCTTAGTTGTTGAAAGTTCTTTTAGCTTAAAAGAAAATGATGGCGCCTTTGTTACTCCTCCTGGCCATTTTGAAGTTATAGCAAACACGGCATCTTTATTTTTTGTAAAGGTCACCTTTAAATCTTCTTCAATGGTTTCAAATGGTACATAATATGGTCTGGTTTCATAAATGGCCTCACCAAAGGTCCATAACCAACGTCCTACTTCGTAAACTATCAATTTCTGTGCTTCTGGGAATGTTCCATCTGCCATAGGCGATAAATTTAAAAGCATTTGTCCATTACAACTTACAATTTCAATTAATTTATTAATAATATCATGAGCAGATCTTAGTTGCATGCCATGGGTATATCCCCATGAGAACGAATATCCTGTGCCAATAGAGTAATCACATAAAAAAGGGATTTTAGATATTTTACTTGGATTACTATTTTCATGATCCAGCATACCGCCTCCTTTTATATCATCTCCTTTATAAGTAACAATAACTTCTCTGTTAGTTTTCTGGGCATCGTTAAAATAGTATGCGAGATATTCTTTTAAATACTGCTGATTGACCCTTTCTAGCCAAGCATCATGGTAAAGTATATCTGGTTGGTATTTATCTATAACCTCAATACATTTATCCTTCCACATTTTCTGCCAGTCATTTTCGTTCATGGTACTTCCATAAAGTTTTTGATACTTGGAATCATAGCCTGCCCATGAAGGGTTCATTTTAAAATTTGTATAATTAAGCTCATGATGAAGAGACACAAAATACTTTATTCCTTGCTTACGAATGGATTCTCCAAGAGCCCCAACAATATCGCGTTTAGGCCCCATATCTTTAGCATTAAAAGGTGTTAAATCACTATCCCACATGGCAAATCCATCATGATGTTCCCCAACCAATCCAGCAAACCTTGCTCCACCTTTAATGAATAGTTCTGCCCATGCATCAGGATCGAATTTTTCGCCTTTAAAGTCTGGTATAAAATGGTGATAGTCAAATTCACTAAGCGGTCCATAAACTGCCACATGCCTTTTGTGTGTTCCTAATTTAGAGTAACTCGAGGTATCACGCATGGCCTTTATATAATGTTCATTATTATAGGCTGGCACTGCATATATTCCCCAATGACAATAAATTCCAAATTTGGCGTCACGCATCCAATCTGGTACACTTTTGTGTTTTGAAAGCGACTCCCAATTAGACTCATATTTTTGTTGCGCATGGAACTGAATTCCTATAAGCAAAAGACATATAAATACTATTTTATTTATTCCCATATTCTCAATATATAAATTAAATAATTTTCTAATAAAATAACCAATCTACGGTCTTTCCTGCTTCTGAATCGGTAATACCAGCATCATGAATTAAAATGTTTTCTTTATCATCAATAAAGCCTAAAATTAAAACTCGACCTTTACCAAGTACTAATTCATGTTGACCAGGTTCATAACTATAACTGTAAATATTTACAGGATAAAGCCCTGGAACTAGCATAGCATTAGCTATTTTAATATCCGCCTGTCCTCTATTGTTAGCTTGCGCATTGGTTTCTAATGTTGGTGGTTCTAAAACCGTATAGCTATTTGTATTGAAATACCCTACTAATATTTTGATTGGCTGGTCATTTTTAAACTTTAAAACCGTTCCTTCTTCTCTTTGCAGCTCATCAGAAAACTGAACTCCTGATAATTTCTTTAGCTCATCGGCAACTTCTTCTATTTTTGCCGTATTATCCGAATATACTTGCTGTCCCTTTTGCAATTTAAACTGTTTAACGCCTTTATTAAGAATTGTTACTTGAGCAGGTTCATACGCTTTAACTTTTTTCTCTTCAATATTGCCGCTATCTTTTGACTTAAGCATTTCAATATTACGCTTAAATACTTCTAACTCTTTTTGATAATGAGGTAATAATTCTTCCCAAGTTTTATTGGTGCCATCTCTTCCAGTAATAGGAATACGCCTTTGGGCTGTTTGCATACTGTTGGCATACAAATAAGTGTATTTTGTAAGCCCCACCAACTCGTTATAATACTTCAAGCTATTTTCTAGATAAGGACTCGCCTTTTCTAAATCGGTAATATCATTAGAGTATTTGTACTGTAAAACTAACATAGCCGCCTTTACTTTTTCAGCAAAGAAATTAGCAAAGGCATTATAACAATACACATCGTTTTTTAAACGCTCAAACTCTTCGTTGTTTTTTCCAATTGATGAAGTAGCTCTTTCAATAGCTTCTACAGCTAATTTCCCATGGTTTACAACTTCTTCAATAATCTGAGGTGGTGTTTCTCCAACATGAGGTTCTCCTTTCCATTCTTTTGCTGCATAATCGATAAGTATCTCTCCAATAGGCCCGTTAGAAGACAAGAAGTTTTTGTAAACATGATATTTGTATGGGTTTACTAATTGCCCCATGAACATACCCAACAACAAAGTTTGACGGTTTCCATCTGAAATCCCGAAAGTTCTAAGTAATTTTGGAGCAATTTCCCCAGTTTCCTCATAGGCAACTAAAATATCTTTTCCTCCTTCGTCACAATTATAGTAATCGCCAATTACGTCTGTCCAATAATCAACTTCTTCACCTCTATCTCTTTGCGATTTCCATGCATATCTAGCCCAAGCTTGATACCACATCCAATCACGGTCGATTTGTTTTAATCGTTCAGTAGTATTATCGGCTGTATAAGGCCAATCCCAATATGACGACTGTGGGTACAGATGTAACCCATTGGCTCCCTGAATGTCTCTCATAGCCTTCACACTCTTTTGAATAAAATCGGGTGAACTATATCTAAAAGGCTCCAAATTCGCCAAAATATGAACATTAGAGATGTGCACCGAACCCAGTTCGCTCAATGCCTTAGGAATAGATTCCCAAGCATCTCTAGGCTGATAAGTTGTTAGCGACTCGCCATTGTATTTAAACGTTGTATATAAGTTTTTATAAATTGGTAATGCTGCTTCCATAACTTGTTTGGCATCGGTATCGTGCCCTCGTAAAACAATAGGCGGTTCGTTGGTTATGCCTAATTCTTCTAAACCATTTTTAACTCCTGGAATAATGGTTTTTGTAAACCATTCCACATCATCATCAATGGTATGCATCGCTTCGCCTAACGTTACCAAAAAGCCAACATTTGGGTATTTTTTTATGAATTCGGTAATCGATTTTTGGGTGTAATCTGCAATTAGTGGTGTTATTGGTCGGCTACGTTCTTGAGTTTTTATACCATGCTCTTCTGCAAAAGGTTTTGAAACTATAATGTTATAAAACATCTGAATTACCCATATTCCTCGTTTATTAGCTTCTTCTGTCAAGAACTTAAAAACTTCTTCATTCTTTTTAAATGTTTCATCATCAACTTCTACGGCATAAGGATAATCATCTAATTTTACTAAAGAAGCAAACGGGTGTCCGTTCCATAAATACAATGTATTAAAACGGTTTTCAACCATCATATCTAAATACTCAATCCAATGTGCTTTATCGTAAAACCAAGGAAAGTTTTCGGGCGTGTATGGATATTCGTAAACGGTACGCCCGGGTAAATATTCAGTTTTTTGTAGTCCAATGCAGGTACCACGTAAAACCATTTCTGGTTTATCTTGAATATTTAGATTTAAAGGAATTTCGCCAGAAGCCTCAACTCTGTCAGATAATTCTAAAGCACCGTATAAGGCTCCAGAGGCATCAGTACCTTCAATAGTTATGGTATTTTTTGTTGAGCTTATTTTAAAACCTTCTTTATTGGTTTTATCTAATTTTTCAGTAATTGAAATTATAAGTGCATCATTTGTATTTTCTTCATTAGCTGAAGCTAGACTTACCTGATAACCTAAATCTAATAACGTTTTTTCAAGCTTTTCTTGAGCAAAACCAATTCTAGAGTTTTCCGAATCAACTACAATGATGACTTGTTGCTTTTCCGAACACGAAGAAAGCAAGATTAACGTAACTAATAAAACTAAAATGTTTCGCATTACTCGACTTTAAATACTTGTTTTAAATACTTTACATTAGCTCTGTAGTTCTTCACTACTTCGCGTACCATAGACGTGTCACGAGAACGTTCTACAATTAACCAACCTTTCCAGTGCATTTTATCTAAGGTTTCTTTAATTTTTGGCAAATCGATTGCTGGATCGTTTTCAATCCAATGCCCATCGGTGTTTGAGGCATGAATTTCACCAATATTATCACGTCCCAAAGTTTTTAATTCCTTAGAAATATCTCGTCCGTTTTTAATTGCATTTGCAAAATTAAAGGCGATTTTAATGTTTCTATTACCAATTTCTTCCAGTAGCTTTTTCTCTTCGTCCGCCGAAAGTGAAGTTTCAACAGCAATAATGCCATTTATTTTATCAACCTGCTCACCTGCCCAACGCAAACGCTCTACGATCGCGGGACGCAATTCTGGATTTTTAACCAAATCGCCTTGAGTTCCCAATGGTAAATAAGCCACTTCAACATTAAAAATTTTCATTACCTCAATACAATCTTCAACCATTTGTTTTACGGTTTCTCGCTTTGCAAAAGATTGCGCGTAAAAACCAGACATAGCCACAGAACTAATACCAACACCCGTTTCAGTTGATTTTTGCTTAAACACGCGCACACTAGCTGTGTCGCCATTTATAAATTTACTATCAAAAGTTTCACGATTTCCTAAGCCACCCATGTCCATTTCAATGCCTTCGGCACCAATTTCTTTAGCACGCTCAAAAGAACCCAATTTTTGACGTTTGAGAATCATCCAATCGCAGACCGCAATTTTATAGCGTTCTTTTTGTGGCCCAGGCCATACACCATCTTTTATTGGGAACGTAACGAGTTTTGAAGGATCTATTTTTACGTATTTGATTTTTTGACGTCGCCAAGTATAAACACAGTGCAACATGCCATCAGATCCTTGAATAATTGATGGATAGGAATATTGACTGATACGTGAATCTTCCAACACCAAAGCGGCATTCCAATTAATGCCGTCTTTAGAAATTGCTAAATTTAATGGACTTCTATAGCTTTTCTGCATATCCTCATTTGGCCAAACATGGTTATAAATTAAGGCATGCTCTCCGTTTTTCATGGTAACAGCATCTGTACCTGAATTATTATTGGGCATGTTCAACAATTCTAAAGGCGACCATGTTTTACCATTATCTTCAGACCAAGTTGAAAATAAATGTCTGTTTCTGGTGCGTCCTATTTGTTGTAATTTACCATCTTCATGGAATAAAATGCTTGGTTGAATAGCATTGATAGCGTTTAGTCCTTTTGGCAATGTATCTTGCATTTGGTGTGTTTTACTAAAGTCAGAAGTTGATTCCAAGCGTAAATTCCATCCATTTTCTTCGGTACTCGATGGTAATAATAACCTTCCGTCCTCTAATAATTCTGGTTTGTTTTTTATTGGACCTAAAAAACCTTCAGGTAGTTTTTCGGCTTCAGACCAGGTTTCGCCACCATCAGCTGAACGTTTTAACATACCCCACCACGTTGAAGGATGCGGACCAACTTTATAATACAATAATAAATCGCCATTTGGCACTTGATACAACACTGGGTTCCAAGTTGGGTAACGCAATGTATCGTTTTGAACACCATTGGCAACTTCTTTCGCTTCCGTCCATTTGCCATTTTTGCGTTTACTTACATAAATACACACATCTGGATTGCGCTCATGCGTACCACCAAACCAAGACGCAACCAATTCGCCATTCGTATTTTCGGCTATTGTAGCTGCATGACACGATGGGTATGGTGCTCTATTATATACAAATTCATCTATTTCGATGCCTTCGCGCCAAGTTTTATCGGCTAAAGCAATTTGCGGCACGTCTTCTTTTGTTTCTTTACAACTTCCAAAAAGAAGTGCTACAAAAAGTAAAATTAAAGGTTGGTATATTTTCATGTTGCTATTTAGTTTAATCTGTTAATTTTAATTGACTGAAATATGATACGTTCCTGACTTCAACTCTAAAACAGTTTCATTATTTTCTGTTGAAAATTTTGTTTCCGATTTATCGAGTTTGATTTTATTGATTTTGATTTTTGACTGATTCCCGAGAGTTAAATACACCTTAGCGGAAGTATTTGGAGGTACCGTAACCTCCCAAGTTAATCGCTTACCTTTTTTATTCCAATGACTTTTGATGATACCATAACTCGATTTATAGGATGCTTTTACGTATGATAAGCCTGCATCAAAATCGGGTTTCATAATAATTTCTTTGAATCCAGGATTCGTCTCACTGCTTTTAACACCCGCCATATTTTCGTAATACCAGATAATTAAATCGCCCAAAAGCATCACGTGGTTTTGCGAGTTCATCTTAGGATCTGCAGTATTTCCATTCCACAATTCCCAAATGGTTGTAGCACCATTTTCGGCCATATATCCCCAACTCGGATACGTTTTATTCGAAGCCAGTTTAAAGGCTAAATCGCCACGACCAAATTGTGTTAAGGTGCGCATTAAAAACTGAATACCCACAACACCTGTGCTTACATGCCCGTTTTTAACCACCTCTACTTGGTGTACCATATTTTCAAACACCTTATCGGAATACCCTTCAGGAACCATATTGAACGCCAATGGCAATACATTTGCCGTTACTGTATTATTGGCATAACTAAAGTTTTCTTTATTGAAATATTTAGTGTTAAAAGCAGTTTTTACGCGATTAGCTAATGCATCGTAATACTCAATATCTGATGCTTTTGTGTTGGAAATTTTGGCAAATTTTTTCATCAATTGAAGCAAATGGTAATAAAACGCACTCGACAACACTTCACCATCGGTTAAACGGGCAGGATCTTTAGAGCGGATAATTTCCAGAGATTCTGGCGGCACACACCAATCGCCGTATTTATCCTTAGTCATTAAATCATTTTTAAGGTAATTGTCTTCCATATACAACACCCATTTTTTCATGTACGGATAATGCTTTTTTATACCTTCTTCATCACCAAACTGTTGGTATAACATATCGGCAACTTTTAAATAAGCGCCTTGCCATGTCACGCCATCGCCGTAATAACGCCAAAATGCTGGTGCTACATCTGGAATACCTCCATCTAAAGTTTGCGAATATTTAATATCGTCCAGCCATTTTCTATACAAGGTCTGATTATCGAAAATAAAGCTTTCGCCATAAGCGCCTGTGGTACGATCGCCTAACCATGGCTGACGTTCGTTACGCTGTGGACAATCAATTGGCATACCTTTATAATTACCGCGAATTCCCCAAAACGCATTTTTAAACACCTGATTCATGGTTTCGTTTGAACACTCAAAAGTGCCCACGGTTTCCATGTCGTCATAAATTACTTTTCCGATAAAATCAGATAATTTTGGTTGGTAATTGTAGCCTTTAATTTCTACATATCGAAACCCATGATACACAAATTTAGGTTCCCAAATTTCATCGCCTTCACCCTTTAAAATATAGGTATCGGTAACGCGAGCATCACGCAAATTTGCGATGTAAAGCGAACCATCTGCTTTTAACGATTCGGCAAATTTCATACTAATAGTGTCGCCTTTGTTTCCTTTTACTTTTATTTCCAACCAACCGACCATATTTTGTCCCATATCTAAAATATAGCTGCCGTTTTTGGTTTTTGTAATGGCGCTAGGTTTTACACTATCCATCACTTTCATGTTGGGTGTCATTTGGCCTTCATAAAAACCGCCGGGTTCTTGAACCCACATCATATTTAACCAATCGCTATCATCAAAATTTGTTGTATTCCAATTCAGGATTTCTTTTGTAGCATCATAAACTTCGCCATCGTATTCGTTATTTTCACGAATTGGTCCATGAGGCGAAAACTTCCAAGACTGGTCGGTTTTAATGGTTTCTTTACTGCCATCTTCATATTCAATTTGTAATTGAAGTGCCATTTTTGGAAACCCAAAACTCTTAATCTTATAGGGTTTATATTCTTGTCGCATAGCGAAAAACCGACCGTTACCCAAAATCGTTCCTAACACATTTTCGCCTTGTTTCAGTTGCGACGACACATCAAAAACATTGTATTTTACGTTTTTTGTATAATCGGTTGGTACAGGCGCTAAAACTTGACTTCCTATTTTTTCACCGTTTATGTAAAACTCATATAAGCCCATGCCCATTAAGTAAACTTTGGCTTGTTTTACCTTTTTCTCTAAGTTTATTGCTTTACGAACATAACGCGCCGATAACTTTGAAAACTGCCCAATGCTATCGCCTTCAAATAAGGTGTTATGCCCAATCCATCTCGTAGATTTCCATTCGGCGTAGGTTAAAATACCCATGCTCCATAATGCCCTTTCGGACCAATTGGTTTCGCCTTTGTTTGTCCAAACCTTAACTTTCCAGAAGGCTTCATCTCTACTGTCTAAGGTTTTTCCGTTGTAATAAACATTGATGGAAGCATCGCTTTGTACTTTACCAGAATCCCATAAATCGGCTTCGTTATTATTCAATTTTTCTTGAGAAGAAGCCACCAAAATGTGATACGCCGTTTGTTCAACTTGAGATTGATTCGTATCTATCTGCCAACTCAATCGCGGATTCAGAACATCAATTCCCAACGGATTGGTTAACATTTCACATTCCAGCTGTTTCAATTTAATATCGTTTTGAGCTATTGCTGAAAAAGACATTAAGATTATACAAATTATGAATATAATTTTTCGCATTTTTATTCTGAAATTACTTTAGTTAAAGTTGCAGCTGATGCAACCTCTTCACCATTTCTAAACACCTTAAAGCCTTTGCCTTTATTGTATTTTTCACCAGTTTTATCCCATAAAATGGTTAAAATATCTCCGTGATATAGGATATTATCTAAACAAAACCAATCCCAGGTTTCTTCTGGAATTAAAGGGTTGACTTCAATTTTTTCGTCGGCACGCGGGCGCAATCCAACTAAACCAGTAATTATTAAATCGTTGAATGTGGAATGGTTGTAATATCTGCTGCGTTCTCTATCGCCCATTAGCCAATAGCCGGTAGTTTCGTCAAGATATTCGCCAATGTATGGTCTGCCACGATAATATTGCGACTCCACATACAAATTCATTTGATGGAAATAATCTGATTTATCCACCACGTCTTGCGGATAATTGTTTAACACATTGGCCAAAGCCGTTAAGGTTTGCGAAGTGGCAAATGGCCACACAGCACCATCCCATTCGCAGGTTCCTGTACCGTGACTTCTAAAACGTGGGCTACGGCGTTCGGCAGTGGTAAGTCCAAATGGTGCTGCAAAGCCTTCTTCATCTTTAAATTGATTCCAAGCTGCTTCGTATCCTTTGTTTTTAGATGGTAAATTGAAATACCAAGGAATAAAACCAATAGCTTCGCGCACATTAGAAGACGTGTCTTTTTCGGTTAAGGTTTCAAAAAATTCAGCCTCAGTATTCCATAATTTAGTTTCAATTAACTGTTTTAAAGTATCCGCTTTTTTATTGAAATAATCGGCTTTTTCAGTATCACCTTTCATGGTTGCCATTGTTGAGAGTGCTTTCGCATTCGCAAACATATAGCTATTTATGGTTGGTCTCGCATTACGCACATGTCGCCCACCGCTTAAAGATTCTTCCATACCATCTTTTACATCATTCTGCCAAAATAAACCATCAGGTCGCTGGCGTTCTTCTTCCCATCGTGCATAATCACTAACCATATCTGGATACATGTCTATTAAATAAGCTTCATCTTTGTTTACTAAATACTGATTGTACAAGGCATCGGGCGTCCAACTACTAAATTTATGCAGTCTGCTCATGGGTTTACCATCGTTACCACGATACCATAAATGCACGTTTTGATTGCTATATTCTGGATTGTGCACCCAACGGAATTCGTAAATATGATGCCCCAGAGCGCAAGCAATTAAATTATACTTATCGGCATACGACCGCTCTACCAAAAACTCAGTAATACCGTAACCTTCTGGCGTTTTGGTGATGTGCTTTCTTAAGCTCCACCAACGGAAATAATACATTTCTTCGAAGTTGTCTTGCGGACAATCGAACAACGGAATATTCTTTTGCATCCAGCTCCAGGCACTATCGTTTGGTACAGCTTTGGCGATATTTTCATCTTCCATTCTGTTGAAATAATCTACGTAATGCTTGTAATCATCTACGTTTAAAATTTCAGCCGAATGATTTGTTTTAGCTGACTTAGCTTTGCAACCATATAGCGCAATCGCTAAGAACAGCAAAATAAATTTTATATTTAGTTTAAGTAATGTCATTAGTTTTAATTTTATCTGCTGTAGAACGTGTACGTTTCGCCTGCTTTCATAGGCACGTCGTACTCGTAATATTTTGGTAATTTTAGTTTTTGTAGGTCTGCTTTTTCAGAAATAATTGGTTGTTTAACTTCTACTTCGAAAAATAACGGGTTGCTATTTTCACCTTTGGCGCGTTTTAACGCTTTTCCGTTAGCATATTTTAATGGTGATTTTGAGCGTAATCTGCAATTCCCATCAAACTTGGCTGTGATTTTTAATTTTGAAACCTTGTCGTTGTTCCAAGTTAAATCCAATTCGTAACCGCCACGAGCTTTTAAACCTGTAATTTCGCCCGATTTCCAAACGCTTGGTAAAGCAGGTAATAGATGAATGGCGCCTTCGTGACTTTGCATAAGCATTTCGGCGATTCCTGCGGTACAACCAAAATTTCCATCGATTTGGAACGGTTGATGTGCATCTAACATATTCGGGTAGGTTCCACCACCTTTACGCTGATCGGCTGTTACTAAATGTAATTGGTCTTGTAATAATTTATAAGCATGATCGCCATCTAATAAACGCGCCCAAAGGTTCACTTTCCAACCCATTGACCAACCTGTAGATTCATCGCCACGATATAGCAACGACTGTTTTGCTGCTTGAAACAATTCTGGTGTTTTAAACGGTGAAATTTGATTACTTGGAAACAAACCGTACAAATGCGATACATGGCGATGGTGATCTTCAGGATCGTCCCAATCAATCAACCATTCTTGTAACTGCCCGTGTTTACCAACTTGCATCGGTGCCATTTTTGATAAAGCTGATTCTAATTTGGAAACAAACGCTTCATCTTCACCAAGAATTTTAGTCGCATTTTTAATATTATTGAATAAATCAAACACCAATTGATTATCCATGGTTGTTCCTGCGGTTATGGTAGATTTTCCATCTTCGCCTGCATGCGTGTTTTCAGGTGAATTTGATGGCACAATTACTAAATATCCCGAATTCGGGTCTTGAATCATAAAATCTAAGAAAAACTGTGCGGCACCTTTCATTATTGGGAAAATCTCTTTTAGATAATTCTTATCGCCCGTGTACAAATAGCGTTCCCATAAATCTTGACAAAGCCATGCGCCGCCCGTTGGCCACATACCGGAAGCCGCCATATCTATCGGACCTGTAATACGCCAAATATCGGTGTTGTGGTGTAATACCCAACCATTGGCATTGTACATTATTTTTGCTGTTTCTTTACCGGTTTCTGCAACCTCACGAGCCAATTGAATAAAAGGCTCATGCATTTCGGTGAGATTGGTTAATTCTACTGGCCAGTAATTCATTTCAGCATTAATATTCATGGTGTATTTACTTTCCCAGGGCGGAAATAACATGTCGTTCCAAATACCTTGTAAATTTGAAGGTTGACCACCAGGTTGTGAGCAAGAAATCAACAAATATCTACCGAATTGAAAGTACAGAGACGCTAACTGCGGATCGAATTGGCTATCGAATTTTTTAATTCGAACATCTGTAGTTTCCTTTGAAACATCTGTAGTTCCTAAATCTAAAGACACACGATTGAAAAAGTTTTGGTAATAGGCTACATGATTTGTTTTTATGCTTTCAAAATCACTGGTAATGGCCTTATCTAGAATCGATTTACTTTTCGCGATATAATCCTCTGTAATGTCTTTATAATTCTTAAAGTTTGTTGCAATTGAAATGTACAAGGTTACTTCATCTGCATTTTCAACGCTAATAATACCGTTTTTAACAGCTAGTTTTCCGCCTTTATTTTTAGCCGTCATTCGCCCTTGGAACTTAACGCGCCCTTTCTGACCTTCAACGGTACTTGTAACAGCTGCTAGCGTAACTTGATTATCTTCGGTTGTGGTTTTGGTTTTATCAAACGGACTGTTTAAAAATCCATTAAAAGTGATTTGTCCAGGTTTGTTCGCACTCAGTTTAACAACAACCACATCTGCTTTAAATGCGGTGATTATTTCACGGGTAAAGGTCACATCATCAACCGTGTATTTTACCGTTGCGGTGGCATTTTCAATATTTAAATCGCGATAATAATTGGTGTAATCTTGATGCCCAGGAAAAGATAAAAACACCGAACCAAAAGTTTGGTATGGCATCCCGTTATTGGTTTGCGAACGAATATCGGAAGTTGCTAATGCCTGTGCTTCGGCATATTGTCCATCAAAAATTAACTGGCGTACCTTTGGCAACGCCTGTAATGCTTTTGGATGAGCATTACTATTTGGCGAACCTGCCCAAATGGTTTCTTCGTTAAGTTGCAAACGTTCGATAGCAGGATCGCCAAACACCATAGCTCCTAATCGTCCATTTCCTAATGGTAAAGCTTCATTCCAGATTTCTGCTGGTTCTTTGTACCATAATTTTAGTTCGGAAGTTTGTCCAAAAACTTGATTTAAGCCAATGATGGCAATAATTAGGAAACTTAAAAATGTATGTTTATTACTTAACGTCATTCGTTCTTTTATTTTCTTCTCCAAAAAGTTTATACAATTCGTCTATATCTTTCAGGGCATTTTTCGGTAAATTTTCACCGTTTTTGCCAAAAACAAGCAAATTTTCATAAGGCTCTATCGTACATCCAGACTCATCAATTTCTCCGTTTTTATCTATAATTTTCGATAAATTTAAATTGAGATGCTTTGCCATAAATGGATACATCGCTTTGCGTTTTGATGCGCCGTAATTATGACCTTCCTTTGGGAAATGACTGTTTTCAACAAGCTCTTGTTTTCCGTAGAAATTATAAATGCGCTTTACAAAAGGAAACTCCACTTCAGGCGTATTATTTGTCCAATCGCCACCATCTGAAATAATTAATTGTGGTTTTGGAGCTGCCATACTCGCAATTTCAACATTATTGGTGCCGTTACCGCATAAATGAATGCCACGACCACTCTCACATGGGCAACCTCCAGAATGGTAAGATGACATCATAACCACAGGAACGGAAACCGTAATGCGATCATCTAAAGCCGCTAAAAACATGGTTTGCGAACCACCGCCAGAACCACCAGTAACGCCAACGCGAGTCATGTCGGCATTTTTTAAAGTTGATATATAATCTAATAATCGCATGCCACTTAAAACCTGTATGGTTGAAGCAACACTATTACGATGGGTTTCGTATGGAAATTGTAATTGCGATTCGCCCCAAGCAAACAAATCGTAATTAACTACAATCGCGCCCATTTTGGCTAAAAGTGCACAACGTATTTGCTCGCTTTCTCGATAACGTCCATCAGCAAAATGTCCGTTTGGCGTTACTACAACCGCATTTTTCCCACGTAGCGGATAGGGTTTATAAATAGAACCTGTGGTATAAACACCTGGTAAAACTTCTAATGCAATATTCTCAACAGTATATCCTTTGTATTTTCGCTTTTTGGTTAAAATAGGCTTAGAATTGGGCATTTTTGGCGCCTTTTCGATAGCAAAAGCGTCAATCATGCACGATTTAAGATTTGCTTTTCGAGCTTCCCAAGCTTCTAAATTGTCATATTTTGATGCTAAAAACGCTAACTTTTCAGCTCCTCGTTCTTCGGTTAGTTTATGATATTGAAATGGCTTTATTTTGTAAACCGAATCGTTTTGTTTTTGAGCAGACAAGTTAAACGGACTCAACAAATTCGCGAAAGTTACTTCTAAATTAGTAGCATCGATTTTCCATTGGGCGTATTCCAAAGTCTTTTCATTTAATAAACCGTCGTTATCTTTAATTTCAATATTAAAAATAGACGCCACGGTTTCCATGGTTTCAGGCAAGCCTTGTTTAAAATTGGAATCGCTGGTTTGCGCGTTTAAAAGACTAGCTCCTAAAAACAGTAATAAAAAAACTTTGCTATATCTCAATCGCTGTTTCATTTCTTTAAACTTTCAATGGTGTAGGTTCCTGAACCTAATGTGAATTTTGACACCGTTCCTTCAACAACAAAATCATTAAACGATTCACCATTAATTTCAACATTTGAAGCATCTGAAATTGGTAACACCAAAGTTGCCGTTGTATTGGCTGGAATGGCAATATTAAAAACCGATTTATCTTCAGCCTTTTCCCATTCTGAAACAATTGTACCGTAAACCGACTCGTAACTGGCTTTTACAAAACTTAAATCGCCCACCATTTTTGGTTCAATAAAAAAGTGCTTAAAACCAGGTTGTTCTGCATCGGGAACAATACCTGCTAAACTTTTATAAAACCACTCCTCGATTTGTCCCATCATAAAATGATTCCAAGAATTGCCTTTTCTTGGGTCCCATTGTTCGGTTAGCGTTGTTAATCCGAATTTAATTTGAAAACCGTAACCAGGTGTATCGTAATGATTGTTCATTTTATACATGACGTCGTTAGCATCATTCATCGCTAAAGCTTGAAATAAATAACGGTTTCCAACATCGCCAGTGGTTAAGCGGAAGCCTCGTTTTTCAATGTCAGCTAACAAATTTTTCATCACAGCTTCTTTGTTTTCGGAAGCTACAATATCCATAAAAATAGCAACCGCATTACTAAACTGACTTCCTGTACCGTATTGCTTGGTTTCTTCATTAAAAAACTCCGTATTAAAGGCCTTTTTTATATTTGAAACTAAAGTGTTGTACTTGTTAATATCATCCGTTTTATTCAAATGTTTTGCTGCTTTTGCAAACAATTTGGTGGCATAGAAATAATGACTGGTTGCCGACAACGCAATTGGGCTATTTTTTGAATATCCTGCAGCATGCTCGCCGTAGTCGTACCAATCGCCCAAGCCGTAAGAAACAATGTAATTTTCAGATTTTGAAGTGAGATAATCAACATAACGCTTCATAACCTCGTAATAATCTTCAATTAAGCTATCGTCGCCGTAATATTCGTAATACATCCAAGGTAAAATAACGCCCGTAGTACCCCATTCTGGAGAATCGGTAAAATCGCCACCAAACACCACGTATTCTGGTGCGATGGTTGGAATCATACCGTTTTCGCGTTGTGCATCTTTAATATTTTCCATGATGCTCGGGATAAAGGTTTCGAGGTTGTAATTAAATAGTAACCCTGGTCCGTTTAGATGCGCTTCTTCCAACCATCCTAACTTTTCACGATGTGGGCAATCGGTTAAAACCGCTTGAAAGTTACTTTTTATAGCATTATTTATAAGTTCATGCGCTTTATTAAAGATCTCGTTGGAACTTGTAAACGTGCCCGCTTCACCCGCCGAATTATAGATGAAATTTGATTTTAAATCAAAAAGTGTTGGTAATTCTTTATTGGTATCTTCCTTATAATTCACACTATCCACTTGAATGTATTGATAACCATAATAGCTAAACTTAGGTTGCCACTCCTCTACACCATCGCCTTTAAGTGTATATTCAAAATAATAGGGTTTTCCAGAACGCCCTTGACGGATGGTGCCGTCATCTTTTAAACTTTCGGCCGTCCATAATCTTATTTTTTTTCCTTTTTTACCTTTCACTTTTATGGTTGGAAAACCAGAAAGATTTTGTCCCATATTGAACACATAGGTGTGCTCATCAACTTTGTTCACCTCCTTAACTTCATATTCCTTTTGAATGTGAATTGCAGGTGCCGATTGCGGTTTTAAACTGCCTTTTGGGGCTTCTTGCTTTACAACAGGGTTCCAGGTTGAAGCATCAAAATCAGCTGTATTCCAACCTGTTTGTTCTAAATTGGCATTATAATCTTCACCACCAAACATACCATTGTAGGTAATCGGGCTGTTACTGTATGTCCAACTTTCATCGGAATTTATAATGGATTCTGAACCGTCTTCAAAAATCAATTTCATTTTAAAAAACAACGTTGGCGGACCAAAACTCACAAAAAACTTGGTGTAACGCTCTTGTACCGTATTGTACATACCATTTCCTAGCATCACGCCAATAGCGTTTTTACCTTGTTTTAAAAGGTTTTCAGGAATTTCGTAAGTATTAAAATTAACCGATTTATCGTAATCTGTCCAAAGTGGTGCAAATTCGCTGTTGCCAATTTTTTCACCATTGATTGTTAATTCGTAATGACCTAAACCTGAAATATAAACAACAGCTGCTTTAATTTTTTTATCCATTGAAAATGGTTTACGAAGCATGATGCTTTGTCGTGCCATGGGGTGTGACGCATCAATAATTTCTTGGCGTCTCGACTTTTTCATTGAAGCCGTGTGGTAAGTTCTACCTTCAGGCAGATTACTTTCGGCTTTAGTAATGGCACCAATCCAAGTTGGATTTAAACTTTCAATCTCTGGTTTTACTCTAAAAAAAGCTGTTTCACTCCATGGTGTTTCGGTATCGTTCGTCCAAATTTTAACCTTCCAGAAGTATTTCTGTTCGGGATTTAGAGTAGTTCCGTTGTAATTAACCAAATGACTTTTGTGCTCACTTACTTTTCCGCTATCCCAAATATCACCTTGGTTTTGATTTAATTTTTCTTCGGAAGATGCTACCAAAATTTGATAAGCGGCTTGTTCTACATTAAAAGCATCGGTAATTATTCTCCAACTAAAACGCGGTGATGCATCAACAGCAAGCGGATTACTGGCCATATTACAGGTTAGATTGGTAACCGAAATAGTCTTATTATTTTCAACCGATTTACAAGCTGAAAACAGAACAACAAAAATGAATATGCTTTTTAAAACTTTCAACTTACAGTTTTTTGGTTATCAATGATTTTATATTGAACACAGCCTCGCGAATTGACGCACCTGTAAACGGCACATCATCATAATTTGGTGTATCAACAGGTGTATCTACATTTGGATAGTAGCGCTGTTCGCCTGTACGGAACATGATTCTTGAAATTCCGTCTGTTGGCATAAAAAAGATGCCTTTCACTTCCTTTTCATCATTAATTTTAATGTCGTATAAACGCGTTGAAGCATCAACAGATAAAGTTATTTGGTATTCTTTTCCGGCATCATATGGCATAATATTTCGCAAGCGATACCCCATTTTTTGCTTTATATTTCCTGCTTCATCAAAAATTAATCGTACCGAAGGCAAACCTTGTGCATTTTGCAATTCAATTTGAAGCATGCCATGATTGTTTTGCTCTGGTTTAACCGTGAACGTAACTTCTAACTTTTCAGAAAATGGAATAACACGCTCCACACGTGAGTAATCAAAAGGATCTTGATCGCGTAAGGTTAACCATTTTTCACCATTTTTTGCTTCAATATTTGCGGTTGCCCATTGCAAATCGTATGTGTTCCAAAGCTTTAATTCTTCGCCATCAGGCATATTTGTAAACACATCATTGGCATGTTCACTAACTGTATTGGTAACAGGAACGGGCACTGAAGCCACCCAAATATCTTCTTTATTTACACTATAGGTTAACCACATATTGCCATCTTTAGGCGTACCGTTGTTTGGCGTTATTCCACGCACATATTGCGGCCCGTGCGATTTGTAAGCACCACCATAGCGAATGCGAGACAATTCACCATGAACAAGAAATAAGTTATCATAATTCAATCCGTCATTACTAGTTGAAACCGCTAAAGGCCATCGAAATTCTGAAGGATTATAAACTGTTGCATACTTTCCGTCTGTTGTTTTTTGTCCCCAAATTTTAGCATTGCTGTTTACAAAACCTGGTGCGCGTAACGGGTCGTATTGCCATGTTTTACCACCATCATTACTCATTGAGGTTAAGGCGTGTTTCCATAAACCAACGGTTCTTCCATCTGGAATATCGTAAAAACTAAAGGCTTTATATTGTTTTTGCAACGGAATTAACGGATCGTCTCTATCGGCTTCTTCAACCCATTGCTGCATTAATAGTGGTTGCGCCATTAACTCCTCGCAAGCCTTTTTAAAACCGCGATCTTTACTGCTTTTATAGAATGGATAGTTGGTATTTTTTTCGTTCCAACCATGATTGTATCGAATAAAATAAATAGCCCCTAAACTACCATCTTTATAGATTTCTCGAATAACACGTCCAATACCGTTACCATCGTTAGGACTGTCTTTTTCGTGCATAGAAATACCGTAAAACGCCAATGTGAAAAAGCGATTATCAGATGACGTGAAAAAGCCCATACGTTGATGCATGGTAGCTTTTAAATTTTTAGCAACACCTTCTACGCCTTCTTTAACAAAACCATCAGGAATGCTATAAATAGGAAACGTAACCTGCGGGAAACTCCACTTTTCTCCATCTTTTGAAGTTAACATAAAGGTTTGACTAGGCGGAATATGTTCACCAACAGGATCGCTTAAATATTGTATAAAAAACGTATCATTCCAATAGGCTATGTTTGGTGCGTGATTGTACGTCCATCCATAACCATCAGCTTTTTCAGGGTGTTCACGACTTGCCCTCATAATTTGAGTGGCATGCACACCAACCGCTGGTTCTAACATACCATGATGGTAATCGACGTTTGATAAGGTTTTACCAACATATTTTATGGTATCCTGTTGTGCGTTTAGCACAGAAACCACACATAATAATTGGGTAATGAGTATGGATTTAAAACCTAACTTCATATTATTTTTCTTTACTTTTTTCAATTAATTTGCTTAAAACTGATTTCGATATGGTGGTTATTGTACCGTGTTTATGACCTTCAGGAAGTGAAATTTCACTTGATACATCTTCAAAGGTTTTAAAATCTTCGGTACTGACAGCTTTATAATTTTTTTCACCGTAATTGTCATAATAAATCACGTATTTACCATCTTTTTTAATGAAGCTTGGTCCTTCCGAAAGGAACCCTGTATAAGGCTCTGAAATATTTGTAAAAGGCCCAAGCGGTGTTTTACCAAAACCTACTTTTAAATTTCTGTTTGGTCTGGTGTTATCTTTTATAATTAAAGCATAATCATCTTTCGCTCGTTTTACAATCACACAATCAATGACACTAAAACCGGGTTCTAAAAACAATTTTGTATCTGAAAAGATTTTAAAATCTTTTGTAGTTGTGTAATACATGCGGTGATTGTTTTCTTCGTCTTCGGCACCTTTTTCATAGCGAAACGGAATGGTTGATGCCCAAATAATAATGTATCTATCGGCTTCATCATCATAAAAAATCTCTGGTGCCCACACATTAACCACATCGGGTTCATGCTGCATCACAGGTATGTATTGTTGTTCACTCCAATTTATAAGGTCTGTAGAACTGGCGTAGCCGAAACCATTGCCTCCTCGCCATTCAGTAGTCCAAACCATGTGATACACATCGTCTTTACCACGCACAATCGATGGGTCACGCATAATTTTACTAGCCCCTGTTTCTGGCTTTAAATAGGGCCCTTTTAAATCTTCCCATTGGTAGCCATCTTCGCTGTACGCTAAATATAATCCGTCGGTGGCAGGCTCTCTAAATGATGTAAATAGATAATACTCTTGTTTTGAAGCACAACCAAAACCGATAAAAATAAGTAGAACAACTGCGAGTTTTTTCATCATCTTGATTTAATCTTCTGTAATTTTAGACTTCACTAATTTTCCAGCTTTAACAGCTATTTCCACGTTATTTAAAACACTATTCTTTAAATAAATAGACTCATTTTTAGCGCCTTCAACTTCTAAAAAAATATGAGTTGGTTGCATTAAAAACGTATTGCTTAACAATGCTGTTTCTACATTTTTAAAATGCACTACAGGTTTTTCTTTTATAGGCGTTGCTGTACCTATATTATCTAAAAGGATTTGTTTGGTATCTTCAATTTTGAATGCTGACCCTAAAGTGGTGTTGATTTTAACATCATGAAACTCGATGTTTTTTGCAGTATGCACCGAAAAACCTTCTTTAGCATCAATATCGATATCTGAAAATGTAATGTTATGAATGGGCATTTCTGGAATTCCTAAAATCTTTCCTGCCATATTCACATTCGTTGCTGTGACGTTGCTAATATGAATGTTTCTAAAAATGGGCGTTTCTTCGGTTACTGGTCCTTCAACGGTGTTTTTATCGTAAAACAAATTCAGCATAAAAGCTTCACGTTGAATGTTGTTCATCACAATATTGGACACGCGAATATCTTCAACCACACCTCCACGACCACGCGCCGCTTTTAAGCGAATACCTCTATCGGTGCCATCGAAAACACAATTAGAAATCGTAATTTTTTTAATACTTCCAGACATCTCGCTACCTATAACCACACCGCCATGACCGCTTAACATCGTGCAATTGGTAATAGTAACGTTTTCGGTTGGAGTTGCCCATTTTCTACCATCAACATCACGACCAGATTTTATGGTAATGCAATCGTCTCCTACACTAATATGGCAGTTTGAAATGTGTACATTTTTACAAGAGGTTGGATTTATACCATCGGTATTTGGAGAATACGGATTAAAAATCGTGACATTATCCACCGTAATATTATCACAAAACGCCGGGTTTATCGTCCAAAACGGTGAATTTTGAATCGTGACACCTTCAATAGTTATATTCGAACATTTAAAGGCTTGAAACAACGGTGGCCTATGAAATAAATAGCTTCGTGTGCGTTTGTAATAATCGGCAGTTTTAACATCTTTATTGGCTTCCTGCGTCATTTTTTGATATTTGGTAAGCTCCAATTTTTCTTTTGAAGATTCGATGCGCCAAATTTCTTTCCACCAAGCTTCCCCTTGTCCGTCGATTGTGCCACGCCCAGTAATCGTGATATTATCGGCATCACGAGCATGCAATAAAGGTTTGAAGGTTTGAATTACGGTGCCTTCCCAACGCACTTCGGTAAATGGTAAATAGTCATCGAAGTTGGTTGAAAACTTAATTAAAGCGCCCGCTTCAACATGTAAAACAATATTGCTTTTTAATTCTAATGCGCCCGTTAAATAGTCGCCAGCTGGAAAATAAATGGTTCCTCCACCAGCTTTCGCTGCTTTATCTATGGTATTCTGAATGGCTTTGGTACACAATTCCCCCGTATTATTTCCGCCATTTTCTAAAATATTGTACCAACCGTTAGTTGCAAAAACACTAAAAGATAATAAACCAAAAAACAATATTACGCTTAATTTTTTCATCAATCTTTCTTATTTTGAAGTTAGTATTAAAACCCAATCGTTACCATCAACCGCTTCACCTTCAGGTTTAAATTCTTGAGTGCCTTCATTTTTAAATTCACCTATGTTAGTTTTCTTACCGTTTCTCGGATTAAACCATGATGCCACAACTTGCTGTCCTTTAATTTTACCCATATTTACAACAATAGATTTTCCATTGTACACATAAATAAGTGCATAATCCTCTCCTTTTGTAGCGGCTTTAAAATCGTATTTTTCACCTTGATTATCTACCAAACTCTTATCTGGAACACGCTCGAAATAAGGAAACTCTAACATTAAGTTTTTTAAATGCTTCATTTGTCCTGCTCCAGGATCATTTAAAGCATCAACCCAATAGGTTTTGCTTCCGTAAGCCTCTGGTTTGCTATGATTTTCGTGCATTTGCATGATATGGTTGTTTCCATAAGTAAAACCTGCAGCACCAGCAAACACTGACCAATAGGCATAACGACGTAAATCGTTGTCGTTCCAAAGTGGTTGCAACGTATCGTGTAACCCTTGCGGAATGCCTTCGTATGATGGTTCGCCATCAAGTGTCGGTTTTGCGGGTTTTAAGTTGAAATCGACCTGAACATATTTGTAATTATCCTGCCCGTAAGCGCGCTCCGTATCATCTTGATCGTAACGACGATGCCCAGATTGAAACATATTGAAATCGAGCCAGTTTTCATTATGAAAATCATCAGAAGAATCGGTACGACCACGCGGATGAAAGGTTACCAAGCGATCAGGATTTGCCGTTTTTAGTATGCTTCCGATGGCTTTCCATATTTCGGTATTTTTGTTTCCAAAGGTATCGCCACCGTTTAACCAAATGATATTTTCATGATCTTTAAAACGTTCAGCTAAAAAATTAGCATAGGTTTTAGCTTGCTCTAAATTTACTTTTCCATCGCTAATTGGCGAACCCCAAACAGGAACCATTGCCAAATACAACCCTTCTTCTTTGGCAACCTCAAGTGCATAATCTATATGATCCCAATAATCATAAGCATCGGCATTCTTAAAATCGTTGCCTTCGGTTGTTAAAGGTTTCGATAAATCTTTAGCTACAAGCGCAGAATCACCGTAAACATTAGCTACACCAAGCGAATGCACCGTCATAATTTGAATAATGTTATACTCCTTTTCTTTACGATCTTTGAAATAGGTTTTTATTTCATCTCGATTTAATTTATTAAAGGTCAACCAACCCGTATCAGCTAACCAAAAAAATGGTTTTCCGTTTTCGGTTTGAAAATAATGTCCGTTTTCGGAAACTTCTATTTTCGGAAATCCTTCTTCTTCAGCTAAAACGGTTTCTTTTTCAACCTTTTTATTATCCTTACAAGACAGCATTAGTGTCGCAAAAAGTAATGCTGATGTAATTGTTGATATTTTTAATTTATGTCTCATTATTGATTAGTTTTTCTTTTGAATGAACAACACTTTAGCGTTATTACTTGAAGCGTTTATTGTGTGTTTTATTCCGCCTTTTAAGGTTAAAACTGATGCTATACTTCCATCTTTTTGATTTATCCAAAATGCTTGAAACTTACCTTTGTATTTAGATAAATCGACTGAAACTTCTTTTGCATTTCTTAAGTAAGATAAGTAGTTAACGCCTTCATTTTTCAATTTCCAAATAGCACTTTCGTAATTAGATTCCATTGCTGGCTTCATGTTCGATAAAGCTATATTGAATCCCACATTTTCAATTTTTGGAAGTGCTGGCAAAGAACCTCCAGCCATTAAAACCGCCCAACCAAATCGTGGTGCCGCATTTGTAGAATACAAAACCGCTTTTTCAGGATATTTTTTACGGTATTCTCGAACCGCTCTGTAAATTTGCTCCTCGGTTTCTTTGCCCGTTTTCATTTTACGAGCATGTTGCCTTGGTGCTAAATTTTTACCACCTTCTGGCGCATAGGTAGTTTCATCTTCGCGATAATGCCAGTAACGAATGTCAATCACATCAACAACATCAGTTCTATCAGAATCATTTAAAATCGCATCTTGCACATCTTTGGTTGCACTTAATCCTATAAAGCCGCCAGAAACAGCTTCCTGTTTATACTTTTTTACTTCATCTAACCAAAACTGCATAAAATGAAGCGGACCCGTATATTCGGCACTCGTAAAGTGAATAACATTGCTGTTCTCCTTAAAATTCTCTAAAGATTGCTTTATAAATTGCTGATGGAGTTTTTTGCGATGTTCGTGAGTAACATCGTAAAATTGCTCTGCCATAAAAATGCGTTTGTCTCCCGCATAAGGCACAGGCTCAGGGAAATCGGTTTCGTTGATATTATTTGCAGAACGCCACGGCGAACTCGACCAATGCGCACCTGCTTCTAAAATATTATGCTGAAAATACTGCTGATTGATTAAAATTTGTCCTTCAGCTTCGGCTAAACTCGCGAACTGCTTTAAACGATTCCAATACCATTTATTTGGTTGATTTAAATCGTATTTACTTAAACCATCCCAAGCTTGCCCTTTGCCCGATCGGTTAAAAGGTTGCTCGTAAAATGGAGCCCAAACATCGGCATCAATTCGGCGTACACGCTCATGATCGTCCATTCGGCGTTCGTACCACAAACCGTAATTATTGTCTAAAGCTGCTACATTCGTGGATTTGAATTTGTTTACAACTTCTGTTAAATCATCTGTAAATCCTTTTCCAATTTTTCCTGGTACAAAACGAGTAACATGTGCCGAAGCTTTATTAACGTCGTGGTTTCTTAAACTACCACGCCACCACATCACATTACTTTTTTTGCCTGTAATTACAGCTCCGTTGTGTGTTAACCAGCCGTTTTTAATACTCACTTTTGAAGTATTTACTGCTGATTTAGAAGTATATTTTACTTTGATGTCGTGAACGGATTTTACTTTTTTAGATTCTGAAGAAATAATGTTTTCCTCTGAAACTTTTTTAATCCAATCTTTTAAAGTCTTTTTTGGTGCTACAGCTTCTAAAGTGAGTTGCTGCGCTTGATCGATAGTTGGACTTGAAGTTGGCTCAGAACCTGTATCGTAAACGTAAGATTCGAAGGGTAAACTACCCAATCGATTTTCTAATTGTGCATAAAATAAACTTCGTGGCATGATGTGATTGTTTACATCTTTCCAATGGCCATTTCCTGTCATGATACCACCCCAAACACCAAACGCCCAGTTTTGCGCTGTTGGCGGACTATAACACGCTATTTTTGAAGCTGAAGATTCCCAAATAACACTGTTTGCAGCCGTCCAACCTGCACCACGTTTTGCTTGCTCTTGATTATCGAAAAGAATCGCATTGGCATCAATATACGCTACATCAAACAATACGCCTGTTGCCCAACTCCCCATGGAACCGCTATTGCTATTTGATAAATATGATTCGCACTGCACAAAAGCATTCGGTCCAGCAGTACCATAACCACCAACTGCAAAATCGTTATAACCAAACTCAGAATAACACCTTTGAAATAAGGTTTGTTGCCCTTCGGTATAAAATGTTTGACGACGATGGGCAGCGATTTCAGAGATTGGTTGTTCTGAAATACAATCTTCAACCGTAATTTGTTGCGCCGTTTTTAATAAGGCAACAGCACTTCCTGCTAGATGTTTAAAATTGACTTGTCGTACCCAAGCGTTTTTAACATTCTCCATTGTAATGCCATACCAACGATGTTGCTCGTCTTTTGGATTTGACACATCGTAAGTCGATTGAATACTTAAATTTTCAATACCAATATTTTCTATTCTACCCGACCAATTATATTTGATTACCTCAATTTGGCTATAATCGTTGGACGTGATTGTTAACGGTGCGTTTAGTGTGATAGTGTTACCTTCAATTTTTGTAACGGTTCTAAAAGATTGAATATCCCAATCGCGTGTTTTCCAACCAATCCAACCACTTTCACCACCAAAATATTCAGTATTTAAAGCTTTTAACCAAGTATTGGTTAATGGTTTTCTAATGATAATGTTGTCTCCCACTTGTAACGTACTCGCTGTTTTTAATTGCAAAGTTTCCGCAGAAAGCGGCACAAAATTATTAGCAAGTTGAAGTGTATCTTTGTTAACTATGTTATCTTCTCCGACCACTCTAATAATGGCTTCACGTTTAATGCCAGTGCCTAAAATTTGTGTTTCATTACTTCCGCTACCACGTAAAACCACACCTGAATTTTTTAAATACAACGTGCCTTCAACATTAAAAACACCTTTATCAAGTAAAACAGCACCTCTAAAACCATGATCATCTGGTTTTAATTGCACAATATAATCGATGGCTTTTTGAATGATTTCCGTAGCATCTTCAGTTTGATTAGGCACAAAAACCTTAGCTTCAATTGTTGGAATTGGTTTTTCTGAAACTTTATAACCTGCATAAGAAAAATCAGGAATAGTGTTTCCTAAACTATCAGGAATGCGTTCTATTTTTCCGTTTTTATTCTTTTTTATATCAGGAAATTGGGATTGCGCGCTAATTATAGCACAACAAAAAACACAGCTTAACAGTGTTATTGTTTTTACAAACTGCTTAAATTGATATGTTACGTTTACTAAATGCAATGGATAAATTGGTTTAGGGTTTACTTATTGTAACAATCCTTTTTTTACTTCCGCTAGAGTATCTTTATTATTTTCTGGCTTAGTCCAATCTATTTTTTGAGTTGGATCGATATTATTGAAATAAGCCTCAATATTAGTGTAGCCATCGCCGTTTAAATCTTGATTAGCATCCGAAGCATCTTTGTGATTTAAACCATATTTTTTCTCCCATTTATTAGGAATACCATCACCATCTGAATCTTTATAAGGTTTGCCTTTATATTTAGGATAACCACCTGCTTGACTTGGATGCGTTAAGATACCTTTTTTGTAAGAATCGTCAGGTAAACGGCGCTTCACAAACTCCTTTCCAATGGCATTATCTAAACCATCAGGATAATTTATTTTACCCGTTTTTACTTGATTAATTACGCGAACATCAACCGCATCACGTTTTGGTAAAGTCGCTCCAACATTTTCTAACACAAAATTATAAGCATCTTTAGCATTAATAATACTTACATGAGCCATTTCAAAAGGCGCATCTTGCTTGATGTATTGTAGTTTTTCTTCTTCACCAATTTGCACACCACCATTCCAGTTATTTTTTGAAACTTCACTATTATTTTCAATAAAATTACCAGCAACATAAGCACGTCCGTATTGTTTTGGTTCTAAATAACCTGTTTCTGGTTTTAAAATACGGTAACTAATAGGCTCTGCTTCGGGAGTAATTGGCCCTGGTTTAAAGTAGTTATTAATGATGTTGAATCTTGAACGGTAATCGCCACCATCAATCGAACGATTCCACCAATTAAATAAAACATTATTTACAAAATTGAAACTACCATACATACCAATTGAAGGGTTTCTAGAAATATTATTTGCCCAAAGATTTCTTGCAAAGGTGCTATTTAAACCACCAATAGTACTACCAAAAGCATGGTTGTAAGTATCTAAACCTTCTGATGAAATGGTGTTTTGAATGGTAATATTAACGGTTGGCAACTTTTCTCTTTTCGATCGTTCGTTAGCTTGAAACATGTGACGGTATAATGAAATATTCTCGTCTAATCCCCAACTTACCGAACAATGATCGATAATAATGTTTCCTACCGCATTTCCGCCAAGGGCATCATCACGACGGGTAACATCGGTTTCACCCCTACGAAAGCGCATATGACGGATAATAACGTCGTGCGTATCGATTAAAATAGATTCTCCTGCTATACAAACACCATCTCCAGGAGCTGTTTGTCCCGCAATGGTTACGTAAGGCGCTTTAATATTTATTGGCTTTTTAAGCTGAATAATTCCAGCTACATTAAACACAATGGTTCGCGCGCCAACAGCTTCTAAAGCTTCGCGCAACGTACCCGAACCTGAATCTTCGAGACTTGTCACAACAAATATTTTACCTCCACGACCGCCAGGTGTAAAAGCGCCACCGCCTTCAGCACCAGGAAACGCAGGGATATTGGCTTTTATTAAATCGCCTGGTGTGGCTGCCCATGGAATATAAGGTCTGCCTTGTTTACTTTCCTCTAAAATAATGTGATAATTTTTTTCCCAAATGTCTTTTAAACGTGCTTCTTCCTGTGCTAAAAAGGCATCGGTTTTGTCCTGCATTTCTTTTGGAATTTCAGGATACTGCGCAAAAGTTAGTTGTACTGAAAATATGCCCAGAAAGATTGTTAATAGACATTTTATACTTGTTGATGTTGCTTGATTCATTGTTAGGAAACTTGATTTTTTAATCTGATTTTGTTTAGATATATGCATTACTAAATACATTCACAAGAACTTCTCGATAGAAATAAATTGAGCTTTAACTGCTCAATTTAACATCTATCTTATTCTTTTTATTTTCAAATAATTACTTATTTGCTTGTTGTTTTTGAGCCTCAATACGCTCATACCAACCATCTCTTTCTTTTTGAAGATCGTAACCTTCTTTAGATAAATAATTGTTTATTCGGCCTTTGTACTTACCAAACCATGCGTGCTTTTCTTTTGATGAGCCACCATCCATGGCGTATTCGCGCGCTTCTTCTAAATTATTATAAATGTATTCTTTTTGAGTATCGGTTAAACTCGGTATCATTTCTAAAAATGCCGTATATGTTTTTGGCAAAACGCCATAAGTCATACCGTTTTTAACTGCTTCAACTTGATCGTTGCTTAATACTTTATTTAATTGACTCACATATGATTTATGAAGCTTTTTAATTTTTTTAGCTGATTTCTTCTTAGCCTTAGCAATCTTATTTTCTTCTTTTTCATCCTCTAAACCTAAGGATTTAATCGCATCTACTTTTGCATCGCGTGCATCGTGATACTTACTTAAATTTTGATATTGTTTCGCAATAATTTGAGTTACAGCTTCGCTTTTTTCTTCATTTGAAATATCTAAAGTTTTTACAATTTTAGAAGCGCGTTCTACGGTTACTTTTATATATTCTGAATCTAAGTGTTGCTGCGCCGTTACCGTAAATGCAACGAACGCGAACATTAAAGTTAATCCTTGCTTTAATTGTTTTGCTGACATGAGTATTGATTTTTTATTTCTTCAATAAAGGCGCTGTTAGCGTTTCTTTATTGTTTGCTAAATCTTTCCAATTGGTTGTAATACTCGGGTCGATTCCGTTTATGTAACCTTCGATGTTTGTGTAACCATCATTGTTAGCATCTTGATTAGCATCAGAAGCATCTTTATGGTTTAAACCGTGTTTCTTTTCGTAAGCATCTGGCATACCATCGCCATCTGAATCTTTATAAGGTTTTCCTTTGTATTCTGGATAACCGCCAACTTGAGAAATATCGGTAATAATGCCTTTCTTATACGAATCTTTAGGTAAACGTCTGTGTTTAAAATGATAGAAAGACTCTGGATCTAATCCTTTTACATACTCCGATTGTCCTGTTTTTACAGTTCTAACAATACGTTCATCTACTACATCGCGTACTGGTAAAGTGGCACCTACATTTTTAGTTACGTAGTCGAAAGTTTCATCGGCAGACATGATGTTTCCAATATGCGGCATAGGAAACGGTCTATTTGAATTCATATAATCGAAGTACGGTTTTGCACCTTCAAAATCTAGCAACTCACCATCTTTACCTTCAATTTGCACGCCACCATCCCAATTATTTTTGGTGATTTTTGAGTTATTTTCTACAATATTTCCTTTTACATAAGCTCTACCATAAACCATGGTATCAAGCTTGCTTCGTCCTGCTTCTGGTTTTAAAATTCTGTAGCTTACAGGTTGATCTAGAGGAGTTAATGGTCCTGGCTTGAAGTAATTGTTTATGATGTTATATTTTGCGGTATAATCGCCTCCATCAATAGAACGGTGTACCCAATTGTACATCACGTTATTTACGAAATTAAAAATACCATTCCACCCAATAGATGGGTTTCTACCAGCATTACTTGCCCACATGTTTCTCATAAACGAGCAATTTTCACCACCTAAAGTACTACCAAAAGCGTGGTTATAAGTATCTAAAGCTTCACCAAATAAACTGTTTTGAATAGTGATGTTTACGGTTGGTAATTTTTCATCTTTATAATCGGCACCTGGACTAAACATATGACGATAAATAGACATATTCTCATCTAATCCCCAAGTAGCTGAAATGTGATCGAGCATGATGTTCCCGACGGGATTTCCGCCGATAGCATCATCGCGCCGTCCTACAAACGTTTCACCACGTCTAAAACGCATGTGACGAATTATTACATCGTGCGTGTCAATCCAAACTGTTTCTCCGGCTACACAAATACCGTTTCCAGGAGCTGTTTGTCCCGCAATAGTAATGTAAGGTGCACGAATGATAAGTGGCGTTTCTAATTTTATAATTCCCGAAACGTTAAATACGATAATTCTAGCGCCACCTGTTTCGCAAGCTTCACGTAAGGTTCCGGGGCCGTCATCTTCTAAACTGGTTACAGTTAATACTTTACCACCACGGCCGCCGTAGGTATACATCCCTCCGCCTTCTGCACCTGGAAATGCAGGTATTTCTGCTTGAGGTAAATCGGTTGGTCTACCTGCCCATGGAATATAAGGCTTGCCCTCTCTGGCTTCTTGTTGTACTATTATTTTAGCTTTTTCCCAGGCTTCATCAGAATGTTTATAAGCTGCATCTTTAATGGCTTTTTCTTTGGCTCTATCTGCATCTGTTAATTTAGGATATTGCGCATAGGCATTACATATTCCTAAAAAAGCCAGACATAATATAGATAAGCTAAGTTTTTTCATAACTAGTTTTAATGTTTTATTGTTTATTTTAAGTTTTGTGGTAATGGATAACATCCATTACTAATACTTTTAAATTTTGTTTAACCCTAAGTTTTTTCAAAGAAAAAAGGGCTAAAATGTGAACTTAATCGATTAAGTGCCTGATAATTTGAGCGTAATCGAATAATTAAAAAATCCATACTATCATCAAACTCACACTAAAAAAATACCTACGTTAAATTGCCGTAGGTATGTTTTGTTTTAATTCATGCTTAGAACACTAATTGTACGGAACAAAAGAACCGCCCCAACCTTCTGTTTGCTCCAAATATGGTGCCGATTCTATTAAATCTTGATAAATTCCGAAGAAATAATATTCGTTATACCATTTAAATGTAAAATCAACTCGTGCTTCTATTGCTTCATCTTTAACTACAACTTCAAAATGATTATCATAAAGATAGTCTACATATTCCTCGTAAGTAGTAACTCCATCTGGATAAGACGTTGCATCTCGATTTATAACAGGTGCACTAGAACCTTTGAATGGATCAGGAATACCTACATAATAAGATGACTCATCCGATTTAGCAAACGTATAATATCCTTGTCTTCTAATACCTTCAATTGGATCTTGGTTTAATCTGGTACAAGTACCAAAATCATCATTAAATAACATCCAACGTCTAAGATCGAAAAAGCGCTTATTTTCGTATGCAAACTCGACTTTTCTTTCGTTTATAATTGCTGCAAAAAGTGCATCTCTAGTATTTATGGAAGCTAAACCATATTGTCCATCTAAATTTTGAACTCCTGCTCTAGAACGAACATCACCAATATACCCTTTAGCTTCAGCGAAATTGCTAATACCTATTGCAGATTCTGCTAAATTTAGCACCACTTCGGCAAAACGAATTTCCATATAATCATCGCCATTATTACGGTACATATTGGTTTGTGAAGACGCATCGTTTGTAAACTTTCTTAAATAAATACCTGAAACATGAAAAGGTGTGTTAGTTGCTATTTTTGGTCCACTTGGATCGGCAGCAAGTGGAAACCAATAGTATGACCAATGCTTATAATTTGGACTTTCTTTATAAGGCCAAATACTTCCGTTATAAGCAAAGGTGTGATAAAACCTAGGATCTCTATCTCTATAAAAATGATTTAAATTACCATTTGCATCATAAGCTGTTCCGTCGGACATTGGAAAAGCATCCATTATATTTTTAGTGGGTACTAAATTAGCGGCTCCACCTTGAGGAATGGATCTGGTGTCATATTCCGTATAATTGTTTTTTTGAATACCTCCGGAATTTGCTGCAAAGTTATTAAAGCCGAAAGCAAAAATTGATTCCATCCCATTATCTGTAAAGAACATATTTTTCCAATCTGGATCAAGGCCTTTACCCGATTCTAAACATACGTTATATGCTTCTAAATTTGCATCGTAAGCACGTTGCCAACGCGCCACATCATCCTGTCTATTAAATAAAGGACTCGCCCATAATAATAATACACGCCCTTTTAATGCCGCCGCAGCCGCTGGTGTTATTCTACCTGCATCACCTGCTGTATAAGGTCTAGCGTTTTCTAATAACTCCTTAGACATTTCTAAATCGGAAACTATTTGCTCAATAACATCGGCAGCAGAGCTTCTTGGTGTTTGGTTCATAGGATCGTCAAGTGCCAAAGGCTGTTCTTCTAAAACTATTGGAACACCACCATAAAGTCTTACCAAATCGTAATATTGCCATGCTCTCCAAAAATATAATTGTCCTAAAATTTGGTTTTCAAAATCTTCATCTAATTCAGAATACTCATCTAAGTTATTTATATATAAGTTACAATACCTTATGCGTGTATAACTCATATTTTGAGGGTTGGTTCTAATAGGTGTTCCTAAAGACTTTAAACAATGATCATTTAAATTAGATATTTCTGCCCATTCTTTATTTAAATCAACCTCTCCCGAAATTTCGTCGGTGGCTCTTGCAAAAATTGTTGAATTACCAGTACCAGGAACATTTGAATTATCTCGTGCTGCTTTAGACCACATAGACATGTTAACATTGCCATCTGGCAAAAACAACCCATAAACATAATCTACATAATTAATGGCTAATGATTCGTATTGATAGATTTCAACATCTACTTTTTGAAAGTTCTTTTTCTCTTCAATAAAATCTGTACTGCAACTAACAACAAGAGCAGAAGCAAACAGGAAAAAAAGTATATTTATTTTAAAATTTTTCATGAGTAACAATTTATATTTTTTAAAAACCAACATTTACCCCTAAAGAAAATGTTCTTAGTACTGGATAGCTGTCGTAACCCCCATAAGGACTTAAACCATAATCTTTGTACGGATTGTACAAAATAAAAGGATTTATTCCCACTAAGTTCAATCTAAAGCTTCTAACACCTAATTTATCGGTTAAGGTTTTAGGTACCGCATAACTTAAATTAATGTTACGCATTACTAAACTAAAACTACTTACTTGCCAAAATTTAGATGAAACCGTATTTATATTTTGATTTCTTTTGGTTAAATTAGGAATAGTTCCTGAAGGGTTTAGTTCTGGATCATACATATTAGCCCAAAATGCAGGCCTGTTTTCATAATTGGCTGTAATTTTCTCAGAATTTAAAACTGATTTAGCTCCCCCTACTTCTCTGTAGCCTCCCCAATTAACACTAATTACAGTGTTTAATTTGAAGCCTTTATAACCCACGTTAAAGATTGAAGAAAAGCCTTGAGGCCCTCTTTGACGCTTTTTTAATTGAATTTGATCATTCTCATTTACTACACCATCTTTAGGTAAAAACGTTCTAGTTTCTGGATCCCAATCTCCGCGAACATCTCTATAATAAAGCATTCCTGGTCTTAATTCATTAGCAGGTACTCCAAGAATAGAGGTAATCCCAGTTTCTGAAATATAATTATCTATCTCGTCTTGGGTTTTAAACATTCCTACATAGTCATATCCCCAAGCACCTCTGTCTGAAGGTCCTGGTCTATTTGTTTCCCATGGTTTCCAGTTACTTTCATCTGTAAAGTTTCCTTTTATAATATTATTGTTATACCATCCCATGTTGAATCTAGCCGAATAACTAAAATCGGAACCAATATTATCGCTCCATCCTAAAGAAATTTCGGTACCCCATGTATCAGCTTCACCATAATTTGAAGATGCTGCTGCGCCACCAACAGTAAAAGGCACTCCAGAATTTAAGTTTATTAATAACTCTCTACCCATGTTGTAAAATGTTTCTGCACTAGCAGATAATCGGCTGTTTAAAAAACGTGCTTCAAAACCAAAGTTTGTTTTTAACTCTTTACCCCATCTTACATCTGGATTTGCAACCCTATCTGGCGATAAACCTTGTGAAACTGAAGAGTTTCCTCCAAATACAGCACCACCACTTGTTTCGGTACTAAAATTTTGTCTCCACTCCCATGCTCTTGTATCATCTTTTCCGACAACACCAACAGAACCTCTAAACTTTAAAAAATCTATGACTTCAGATTTGAAAAAAGACTCTTTTGAAATTATCCAACCACCAGAAACAGAGTAAAAGTTACCCCAATAATTTTCGGGAGCGAATTTAGCAGAGGCATCACTTCTAAATAAAAACTCGGCATAATACTTTTCGTTGTAGTTATAATTTAAACGACCAATATATCCTAAATCTCCAGATTCATAACGCCAGTTATAAGTGTTTTCAGGGTCGAAAATTCCCGTAGTTTGCCAAATCATACCATCGGCATAGTCCGGCACTCCATATTTAATTATACGCTCTTTGTGCTGATAACGCTCTGAACGTTCTACAGCTAAAAATGCTGCTATCTCATGATCTCCAAACTCTCTATCGAACGTTGATTGAAATCTAAATTGCTCATTACTACTTTTACCATTATCAATTAAAAGTCTATCACCATTAATAATTTCTGTTTCTTGACGAATATCATTTGTTCCTAATGGTCCTGAACCACTCTCATATAAAACGTAAGTTTGTCTTCTATCTGTCGTAGCTAATTGGTCGGCTCCATAAAATTCATATAAATTAAAGGTACCACCTATTTGACTTCCTCTATCCGCAGATTCTTGTCTAGTGTAAGTTCCTTTAAATTTTAAACCTTTAACAAAAGGAACTTCGTACTCTATATTTAGATTAACATTTACGTTATTATCTTTTGTTTCGGCCAAGTTTTGTAAACGTAAAATTTCACCATAATGAAATCCGGCTAAAGCATCATTACCACTTGCACCAATTTGCAACGTTGGTAAGCCATTAATATACATTGGTAAAAACGGTGCTCTGTTTTGAAGTTGTCGAAAATCGTTTTCTACATTTTCACTACCAATTTTGCTAGTTGTTTGACTTCTATCTGTAAAATACCCAGAAACTTGAAAGCCTGCTTTAAAACCTCTGGCCAAATTAACATTTGTACCTGCTCTAAAAGACCATCTGTCGTAATCTAAAGTACCTAAATTCCCTTCTTGTGTATAATATGAAATGCCCCCGAAATAAGTAGCATCTTCACCTCCACCAGATAAATTAAGGTTATGACGTTGCGATCCAGCTGATGTCCAATATTGATCTAAAGCATCATATGAATTATTTTCAAAATGTTCTATTTCGGTTGGCGAAAAGAAATATTCACTAAAATTATCTAAAGACTCGTCGTAAAGTATACCTGTCCCATTTGCGCCATTCATTATGTTATACACTTTAGCAAATTGAGACGCGTTTAGCATTTTATTGCGGTAGGTTTCATCAGACGCTGAAAAATTGCCTGAATAAGAAAACACTGCAGGCCCTTTTTTTCCTCTTTTTGTGGTAACCAACACAACACCTTGAGATGCCCTAGCACCATAAATGGCTGCTGAAGCATCTTTTAAAAACGAAATACTTTCAATTTCTGAAGCATCTAAGTTATTAAACAAAGTAGGATCGCTTAATCCTGTATTAGGATCAATTTGCATGATTCCATCAATTACATAAAGTGGATCACCTGAAACCCGGTCTTTCGCTCTAATATTAGTACCTGTAATTGGATTACGAATGGTTATTTGTGCCGGCGATCCTGGACGAGAAGTTCCTCCTGAAACACTTACACCTAACACTCGTCCAGCTAAAGCAGCACCTAAATTACCTACGGGTAGCGCTTCAATTTCTTCGGCTTTAATAGACTCAACAGCTCCTGTTACTGCTTCTAATTTCTGCGAACCGTAACCCACCTCTATAACCACTGCATCAAGTGATTGTGTATCTTCTTCTAAGGTTACATTAAGTGTTGTTTTGTCTCCAACTACAATTTCTTTTGTTTTTAAACCTACAAAAGAAAACACCAGTGTACTACTTGAAGTTACCGATATACTGTAAACGCCATCAAAATCGGTAACAGCTCCATTGTTTGTACCTTTTTCAATAACTGTTACACCTGGTAAGGGAATATTGGCCTCATCTACAATAACGCCAGTTACATTTTTTTTACTGCTTGTATTCTGCGAAAAACCAGAAAAAATACTCAGTAAAGAGAAGAGCAGCAAAAGCAAAATTTTTGAAATTGCTTTTTTCATTATCTATTATTTAGTTTAATTAATTTAGTTAGCTGTTTTATGGTAGAAACACCATAATGAATGATGTTAATCTAATGCTAATTTCATTAATTTGACAATTATTCGATGTAATTTTTGAACGACGACCAATTTTATAAAGCCTTTTTCGAGTATTTATCGAAATTTGACATAAGCGTCTATTTATCATTATAAAAGTCACTTTTATTACACCACTATTTTTATGGTGTACACAACTAACTATTTTTAACTATAATTTTAACGTATGTTTAATGGCATTATAACCCCAATGGTTACCCCGTTACAATCTGATAATCTTTCTTTAGATATTGCTAACACCAATAAATTAATAAATCATATTATTTCTGGTGGCGTACACGGTCTATTTATCTTAGGAACTACAGGTGAAGCTACAAGTTTAAGTTATAAAACTAGAATTCAACTTATTAATGAAGCCTGCAACATTGTAAATAACCGAATTCCTGTTTTTGTAGGTATTTCAGATACCACAATTGAAGAAAGTGTGCATTTAGCCGAAATCGCTAAAGAAGCTGGAGCTAAAGCTGTGGTTGCTGCACCACCTTTTTATTACGGCTTAGGACAAATAGAACTTTACAAATACTATTGTCGATTGGCAGACCAGTTACCTTTACCTCTGTTTTTGTACAACATGCCATCGCATACCAAAATTAATATTGAAATTGATACAGTTTTAAAACTTGCTCAACACGACAATATAATTGGTTTAAAAGATAGTTCGGCAAACATAGTTTACTACCAAAAACTGTGTTATTTATTAAAAAACATCGATAACTTCTCGTTACTTGTTGGTCCTGAAGAGGTAACCTCGCAAACGGTTATTATGGGTGGTCATGGTGGCGTAAATGGAGGTTCTAACATGTTTCCTAAACTATATGTACAACTATATAAAGCTACCTTGGCACGAGATTTTGAACGTGTGCATGAACTACAAAGTTTAGTGATGGAAGTTTCTACCAAAATATATAACTTAGGTTCCTTTGGATCGAGTTATTTAAAAGGAATGAAAGCTGGACTTTTTACATTGAATTTAATAGAGCATAATATTGCACCTCCTTTTGATTGTTTTGATGAAAAAGAAATGACAGCAATCGCAACAAACATTAAAGCTCTAAAAAGTAAAATAGACTCAGCTTTATCATAAATAACGGAACTAACCAATCCGTTTTAAAGTGCAACTAATTACTTTTACCACTTTTACCAACTAAAACCAACATAGAATGAACACTCTAGATATTATTGTATTTTTTGCTTACATTATTGGTATAGCACTTTTTGGAGGTTCGTTTGCTAAAAAAAATAAAACATCAGCGTCTTACACGTTAGGTAATCAAGATATTCCAAGTTGGGTGGTTACCATGTCTATTTTTGCCACTTTTGTAAGCAGCATTAGCTATTTGGCTTTACCCGGAAATGCTTTTCAAAGTAACTGGAATGCCTTGGTGTTTAGCTTATCATTACCAATTGCTACTTTAATTGCTGTAAAATACTTTGTACCATTATATCGCAAAATTAATAGTCCGTCGGCATACACATTTATGGAACAACGTTTTGGTTCGTGGGCGCGTATTTATGTTTCGGTTTGCTATTTATTAACACAACTTATGCGCATTGGTACCATTTTGTATTTACTCGCCTTAACTTTAAATGCTATTACAGGTTGGGATATTGCCACCATAATAATTTTTACTGGAATTATCGTTGCTGTTTATTCTATGTTAGGTGGTATAAGTGCTGTGTTATGGACAGACGCCATACAAGGCATTATTTTAATTGTTGGCGCCTTAGTTTGTATTGCATTTATGTTTTATAGCATGCCCGAAGGCCCCATGCAAGTTTTTACAATAGCTAACGAAAATGACAAATTCAGCTTAGGAAGTTTCGATTTAAATTTATCGGAACCAACATTTTGGGTGGTTTTAGTTTATGGCGTTTTTATAAACTTGCAAAACTTTGGTATTGATCAGAATTACGTGCAACGTTATATGGTTTTAAAATCGGATAAGGAAGCTCAAAAATCGGCTTTAATTGGCGGATTGATTTATTTACCTATTTCGGCGTTGTTTTTGTTTATTGGCACCTCGCTTTTTGCCTATTACAATTCTGCCGATACCTTACCTGAAGCTTTGCAAGGCTTAAGTAAAGCAGATAGAGTTTTTCCGCATTTTATTGTAAACGCTTTACCTATGGGAATTACAGGATTGTTGATTGCTTCTATTTTTGCTGCTGGTATGAGCACTATTTCTACTAGTTTTAATAGTTCTTCTACTGTTTTTTTAACCGATTATTACAACAAGTATTTTAAACAAAATATTTCTGATAAAAAACGTATGCAAGTGCTTTACATCGCTTCTGCAGTTATAAGTATTTTAGGTATTGGTATTGCCATTGCGATGATTAATGTAAAAAGCGCCTTGGATGCTTGGTGGAAGCTATCTTCGATTTTTAGCGGCGGCATGCTTGGTTTATTTTTGTTAGGAATTTTTACGAAGAAAAAAAATACAACCAGTGCTATTATTGGTATGATTGCTGGAATTCTGGTGATTTTATGGTTAACCTTATCGGAACAAATTTTTGGTAGCGACAGTATTGGTGCTTCTTTCCACACCTATTTAACGATTGTTTTTGGAACTATGGCTATATTTTTAGTGGGCTTTTTGGTCTCTTCTTTTTTGAAACCTAAAAATTAAATTATTGACTTTAGACGTAAAGGCACAAAGTTGAATGTTTCTCTGAAAGATGCCTTGATTTGACAGTTTAAATATGATTCGGAGAAGTTTTAATTAATTTTCTCACGAAGGCGCGGAGGCGCAAAGATTAAATGAGTTTTATTTTCCAAAGTTGTAGCTGACCATCATAAATAATGAAAAACCTTAGTGCTGGTGCGCTAGGGATTGTAGTGGCTAGCTTTTGGCGAGGCGTGCATCGAGCCAAAACTAATAACGGAAAGCCCGACCCTTGGGTAGCGCCCTAATAGTTAATTTTTAGAACCTGCAGACCTAAGAAAGAAAAACGAAACAATCTATTTATTAGAATAAAACAGATTGCTTCGCTCTGATCGTAATGACAGGATTACCCGTAAATTGCCTTATATGTTGCGCAAGCACGATAATCGGCTGATTCTTTATCCATTCCAAAGGATGCCCAAGCGCTTGGTCGGAAAATTTTGTCTTCGGGTACATTATGCATATTCACCGGAATTCGTAACATAGACGCCAGAGTAATTAAATCGGCACCAATATGACCGTAGGTAAATGCGCCGTGGTTGGCACCCCAATTTGCCATAACACTGTACACGTCTTTAAACGGCCCGTTGCCTGTTAAATTTGGCACAAACCAAGTGGTTGGCCATGTTGGATTAGTGCGTTCGTTTAGAGTTTCGTGAACATCGGTTGGTAATTCTATGGTTTCGCCTTCGGCAATTTGTAACACCGGACCAATGCCTTTTACTAAATTTATACGGCACATGGTAACGGGCATACCGCCTTTGGTTTTAAAGGTTGATGAGTAACCGCCACCTCTAAAATACTCCAACATCCCTGGTCCCCAAGTGGTGTTTTCTAAACATTTTTCGGCTTCTTGCTCTGTAATATCCCACCACGGTTTCATGGCTGGTTTGCCGTTTATGGTTTGCTCGCCTGTGCCATCGAGTGCTGATGCTCCTGAGTTTATTAGGTGTATAAATCCGTTTTCGGCTTTTCCCGTTAGCGTATGCCCTGTAACCCGTTTTACCGATTCTGGACTCCAAAATGTGCGCACATCGCTAAATATTTGAGCAGCTCCTGTTAATAAATGCCCGAATAGCATGGAAATTCCGTTTAAACTGTCGTTTTCTGTGGCGAACATAAAAGGTTGACGAATGCCATTCCAGTCGAAAGATGATGTTAAAATAGCTTCCATAAAATCACCATTAGGGAAATGATCTGTCCATTGGCGTTGCCCTTGAAAACCTCCAGAAATGGCGTTTCTGCCAAGAGCTTCTTCGGCATAACCAATCTCTTTTAGCTTAGGGTTACCAATCATTAAATCGCGACCAATTAAAGCCATTTTTACCACAAATTCCCAGTCGGCATCCAATGCTTCTCTAGATTTTACTTTTTCTGGCGGATTGTAATTTTTGCCTTCTTTACATTTGGCTTTTGCCCAGGCGAGTGCTTTTTCGTATTCGTCTTTATCGTAAATTTCTTGTTCTATACGACGGATAAACTCCGACATGTCGATATTTTCGCAACGCATGCCTAAATAACTTTCAAAGAAATCGGCATCGATGATTGATCCTGCAATTCCCATGGAAACCGAACCCATAGACAAGTATGATTTGCCTTTCATAGTAGCCACTGCCAAACCTGCTTTTGCGAATAGCAGTAATTTTTCCTTTACATCGTTGGGTATGGAACTATCGTCGCTATCTTGAACATCGCGACCATAAATTCCGAATGCAGGCAACCCTTTTTGGTTATGTCCTGCTAATGCTGCTGCTAAGTACACCGCGCCAGGGCGTTCGGTGCCATTAAAACCCCAAATAGCCTTAGGTATTAACGGATCCATATCGATGGTTTCGCTACCATAGCACCAACAAGGTGTTACGGTTAAACTTACGCCTACTCCTGCTCTTGAAAATTTATCGGCCGATGCTGCAGCTTCGGCAACTCCGCCTATACATGTATCTGAAATGACGCATTCTACTGAGCTTCCATCGGCATGACGTAAATTGTCGGTTAGAAATTTAGCGGCATTTTTTGCCATATTCATGGTGGTTTCTTCCAGTGATTCTCTAACACCATCTAAACGTCCATCAATTACTGGACGGATTCCTATTTTTGGCAATTCGCCAATTAATGTTTTGAATTTCATGGTTATATTTTTAGTTTAATTAGCTGATTATTTTGTTCTACTTTAAATTAGTAAGGCATCCAAACGGTCATTTCCTCCACATTTCTATTTCCCCAACTGTAATATGGAATAAGCGTGATATCGATTGCTTTCTTTGATAAGTTTAAAGGTTTATACAACGCTTTATCCCAATCTTGGTTTTCAACAAAACCTTTAGCCGTAATTCCTAAAACTTCTCTGTTTTTTATCGTGATAGGTTTTGTTTCAAAATTTGAATTAATATCTAAAACCACTTGATTGATGTTTACTTTTTCAGATAAATCATCAGTTTCCAAACAATAAACAATTGGTCCACGCTTAACAGCCACTTGACTTTTAGTTTCTTCAACCAATGGATTAGCTTGCATTAAACGTACTGGCATTGGGATATTGATTTCAACAATATCGCCTTTTTTCCATTTTCTGTTCAGTTCTGAATAAGCTCCCGATTTAATTTCAATATCAGTTGAAGTTTTATTAATTGTTATTGAAGCGCCTTCACTCCACCCCGGAATTCTGGTGAAGATTGAAAAAGCCTTTTTTGGTGCTTTTACTATTTTAAGCGTGATTTTTCCGTCCCATGGATAATTTGTGATTTGTTTAATTTCTAATTTATCACCTGAAGACGTTTTAGTTTTTAAGTGATTGCTTCCGTAAAGGTTAACATATAAACCTTTTTCTGAAATGTTATAAGCATAATTGTTTACCTGTGCTAAAGTGCGTGTAACATTGGGCGCACAACAGTTTGACCATGCAATATAACCTTCACGCTCGTGCCCCCAACGTTGTTTAAATGGTAAATCTTTTGAAACGTTTAAAGGATTGTTATAACAAAACTCGGTGCCTTCTAAACTCACACCCGACAATACGCTATTGTAAAACGCCAATTCCATAACATCGGTGTATTTGGCATCGCCTGTAAGTTGCAACATGCGCCAGTTCCAAAGTACATTACCAATATTGGCACAGGTTTCGGTGTGTGCCGTAGCGTTTGGTAATTGATACGGGCGCCCATAAGCTTGATGCGTTTTTTGAACAATTTTAGGGTCGTAAACCGTTCCATCTGGCGATACACCGTCGTACAACGCGCCGCAACCACCTGTAATGTACATTTTGCGGTAAGCCACATCTTCCCAAATGGATTGCAAGTTTTCCATGAGTTTCGCCTCGCCTGTTTCGGCATATAAATCGGCTATTCCTGCATACAGGTAGTTTGCGCGAACAGCGTGTCCCATAGCTTGAGTTTGCTCTCTAAACGGAATGCGGTCTTGGTTATCGTCTGTTCCATCGTTTGTGGTTCCGCGAATATCAATCAGGTTATTGGCCAGTTCCAAATATCGTGGATCTTTTACAGTACGATACATTTCGACAATGCCCATATAATGCGACGGACAAATAGCATTTCTTGCTAATTCTGGCGATGCTTTTTTGTAGAAGTCGTATAGAAATTCGGCTACGCCCTTGGCTACTTCTAAAAAGTTGGTTTTTCCTGTGGCACGGTAATGCACGCACGCCGACGTCATTAAATGTCCCATGTTATACTTCTCGAAACCTAATTGCTTTTTAAGCTCTTCTGGTCCTAAAGTTCCCCAACGTTCTTCAATTAAAACAGGTGTGTTGATGTAACCATCTTTACGTTGCACTTGGGCAAACATGGCTATGGCTTCATCTATTTGTCTATCCAATTCGGGGTTTTTGGTAACCGCATACGCCGATGCCATACCTTCCATGATTTTGTAAAAGTCGCCATCATGAAAAGACGGACCTGCATGTTTACCTTTTTCTAAACCTGCCGCAATTTTAAAATTTGCGTAAGCATGACTAACACTGTCGTTATGATACAACTCCCACATGTATGGCAAGGTATTTTGGGTTTCTACATCAAACTGTTCTTTCCAGAAACCATCAGTCCAAACCACATCTTGTAAATCTAGACTTTTAAGTTTGGTATGCGGACTGTTTGTGTTTGCGGTAAGTCCTTTATTTTGAGCTATGGCCAATAGGCCACAAAGACTAAAAACTGAAAGAAGGATTTTATTTTTCATTGGTCTTATTTGTTTGCGTTGAAAATTAAATCGATGAGACCCTGAAACAAGTTCAGGGTGACATTCAATTATTTTATAAAAAGATTTACTAGTCTTGTCATGTTGTCTCCATCGGCATCTTTTACCGATATTTTGAATGATGCAAAACCTGTTGATTTTGGATTAATTTTTATCTGATTGTTTTCTATAACTGCTGAAGTATTTTGTACTTCTGAAATGGTGTAAACAGGATTATTTTCAAAGCCTTTAAAAAACTCTGATACCATTAAACTTAAAGTTTCATCTGCTTGAATGACGTAATGTGGTTGTGCCAACCAGTTTAAATAATCTTCCAATTGAGTGAAGCCATCTTTGTCTTCATCTTTATTAGCATCTGAAAAATCACCAACTTCAGAATTGATATTAAAGCCTTTAGCTTCTTCCCACCAATTTGGCAATCCGTCATGATCGGTATCCCAATCTTCTGGTCTCGTTTCGCTAGTATATTCAGGAAAACCGCCAGCATCCAATTCGGTATCAATCATGCCTGGAAATCCTGTTTTACTTCCTTTGTTGGAATAAGTTCCTTTTAAGGTTTCATCAACAATACGTTTATCGTGATTATCTAATTTTGGTTGATTGGCTCCAATATCGGACAATACATCTTTATAAGCTGCAAAAGCAGATTGTGTGTTTACATACGATGGAAAAAACGGTTCATCAACAAAGGTTTCAAAATCTACGATGGCATGTTTACTTGTTTGGATAATACGTCCATCATCCTGTGAATTTTCATCAAAATATCCCGGCATCACATTACCATCAAAATAATAACGTTGACTTCCCTTTCCAACGCCTTCATGTTGTACTTTTAAAGCGTAAAATACTTTTGAAGCCGCTCCTGGTTTATAATAATTATTAACAAAATTCACCTCACTAGCGCCACCATCGGTAACACGTTTTCCCCAGTTATAAACTACATTGTTTCGAATATCTAGACGTCCGGCATAAAAACCATCGCCATTTAAACCACCGCCCATACTCCAATTACGTCCGTAGTTATGAGCCAATAAATTATGGTGAAAACTACCAATGTCGCCACCTATTGTGGCCGCGTAACCGTGCATGGCATTGGTATATTTATCGTGCCCAGCCATATTTAAAGCTTCGGAAATTAGCGTGCGTTGCAAAGTAATGTGATTCGCCCCACGCGAACTAAACGATTCGTCAATGGTCCAACTAATTGAACAATGGTCTATTATGCTGAAATTTGCTCCGGTTAATCCCATACCGTCGAAAGTGGTTCCTGCACCAATTCTAACTCTTATAAATCGCATGATGCCATCATCGCCTGTTAACCCAACAGGCGCACGAGTTATTGTGATACCATCTCCAGGCGCAGTTTGTCCTGCCACCGTAATATAAGGCTGACTAATAACCAACCTCGATTTTAACTCGATATTTCCTGAAACGTTAAACACCACCGTTCTTGGCCCGATATCTTTTGTCACAGCTTCACGGAAACTTCCTGGTCCGTCATCATTTAAATTAGTGACTTCAACCACTTTTCCGCCACGACCACCAATAGCCAAACGTCCGTAACCTTCAGCTCCTGGAAATGCCAATTGTGCTGGTTTGAACGACCAGACACTACCTTGTATGAGTTCGCCATTAGCATCTACAGCATCCACGCGCCAATAGTAGGTATTCATGCTGTACAAATCATCTACTTGAAACTCATTTTTGGTTTGCTTACCTTGATAAACTTCACTAGAATTAGTCGCATTTTTTACAGTTTCTTCATCAATTCCGAAATAAACATGATAACCTTTCGTGCCTTCTGGCGATTCCCATTTTAAATTCAAATGGTCTTCAACAATCACATGTTCATCGGCATTTTCTGGGAATGGTGAATGTGCTTGCTTTTTTAAATCGGGTGTATCGATTTCAAATCCGTTAATGACAAATTCTGAAATATCAAATCCTGATTCTCCTTCAAATCTGATTGTTACAGGTTTATTATCTACAACTTCTAAGTTTAAATAATTTGTAGCCGCATCAATTTTTGCAAATGCACGGTTACTCTGGCTTAATGTTTCAACCAATTTATCATCAATAAAAATTTTAATTGGTGTAACCGTTCTTCCTCTTAAATTACTAAAGGTATTATGATAGGTTAACAAGGTGTGTTTCCCTGGTTTCAACCCTGAGATAGTCAGTTCCAAAGGGCTTTCGCTTACTATACCATCGCTTACTAATTGTGCATAATGTGGTGCGCTCATCCCTATTTTCACCCAATTGGACTTAAAGTTTCCTTTAAGTTGAATTTTTAAATCGTTAAAAGTGTTTTCTGATTGCTCCGCTTCATTAATTACCCATGATTTATAAAATGGATCGTTAACTTCTGAAACACGTCGACCTGAAAAATCAAAATCGACTTTTAGTGTCTGTTTTTCAGTCGAAACATTCGATTGACATTGTATGTTTATGATAGTTATTACGGATAATAATATCCCAATTAATATCTGTTTTTTAATTCTCATTTAGGTTTAGATTTAATTTTTCGGTTGACGAATAATTTATAAGATTGATGATGTCTTTTTCGCGTTCTTTTGGTAAAACTGCGAGTTGTTTTACTTGGCCGTTTTCCAATTTCACTTCAACAGTGGTGTTATTCTTAGCATGTAATTTAAAATGTACATCCCAATGTTTTGGCCATGCGGGAAACAACAATAATTTCCCATCAACCTCTTGCAACAACATCTCTTGCATGCCTATCATTCCAGAACCGCCCCAATTATGGTCGGGAACCCAATCGAATCCCGGTCCCCAAAATGCAGGAAAACGTCTTTCGGAATTTGCCATTTTTAATAAGGTATATTTTGCTGCTTCATCGGTCAATCCTAATCTGGCTGCCATGATATTGTCTTGTTTCCAACCCACATGACTTCGGAATTTCAGCAAGTCTTCATCTAGAAAATAAGTGTTTTGAGCCACCTGCAAATCGGGTTTACCCAAACCGAATAATTTCCACGGATACACAGGATACAACTGAGCGGCTTCCGTATTATTGATGCGTTCCCAAGATTTGGCAGGCGATAATACTTTTTGATTGTTGATTTCTCTGAAGTTTAATGGCGGAATGCGTTTTTGAAACCCTTTTAAATAGTCTACTTCTTCTGTAGTCAAATCATTTGACGATACTTGCAATAATTTTTCGCTAATTACTTTTAAAGCAGAAATGGTGCTGTTGGCATTGTAAGCCATTTTGTAAGTCTCTACCGCCGAACCTGGATATAAAACCAAATGCCCATTGGCATCCAAAGCTTTTCTACCGCGTTTTTTTGCTAAATATTGATAATGTTCGTCAAAAAAACGCAAACAACTCAATATAAAAGCGTTGTACTTTTTCACATCAACATGGACATATTCCCGTTGTTCCAACATCATTTTACAAAACTCAAAAACAGTGTCCCACTGGTATTCCAACCATGCGTTGTACTGCATGCCGGGGTCGTAATCTTTAGGGCGTTTCCAACTATATTCTGCAGGATTGGGTAAACCGAAGTTTTCCAATTGTTCTGTAAAAACTGCACCGTTATGATTCCAATACACTTGACTACGCAACTCCGCATTTTTTTGAAGCGTTAAGTAATAATCCAATTGAGATGGCAACATATCAAAATCACCACTTTTAAACATTGGAAAATAGACCAAACGTTGATTTTGTTGTGTCATCGTTCCGCCTCCCCAATTTCTGAAATCAGGCGTGAATTTATGGTCTTCTTTGGTGTACACCGGATCGACTGTAAACAAACCACCATTGAATTTGGTTGGATATTTGCCATAGGCATTTGCACCTAACATATAACGAAACAATTGATAATTTTGCCCAATTTGATTCACTGAATCGTTTTCAGCATTGGTATAAATAAAACTTCTTTTCCAATAGTTATTCCACCACGCTTTTGTGTTTTTTTCTTGGGGTTTATAGGATGCTGTCAAATTTTTTAGTTCCTTTTTCCAAACGTCAATATTTTCATTTTGAACGGTATGTAAATACACGTTTACTTGATGTGTTTTACTCGTTTTTTTACTCTTTAAACTAAAACCTTTGAAATCGGTGTCTTGATATATCCCATTATAAGTTCCTGCCGAAATCATGTTTTTTCCTCGCATCACGCCTCCAAAAGTGAGGTGTTTTAATGGATTCATCATTTGGTCTTTTACCGATTCCATTTGTTGTTGCTTTACCACAACATCAAACACCGTATTTTCACGATTTTTATGATAAAACTGAACTGTATTGTCTGTTAAATTTACAGAATCTTGATAAGTAATAATATCACCTTGTGGAGCCCATTTGTAAGAATTAGCATTGTTAGCTCGTCCTTCTACTTTTCGGTTTTTATATCGCCAGCTTTCGTAAGATGCTTTTAGTTCTAAAGCCTGTTTACTTTTTACATCGATATGAATAACTGGACTAAACACATCCACCCATAATTTCACTTTGGTATCATTTTGCGATACTAAAATATAACCATCCTCCAAATGCAATTCTTGACTAAACCCTTGATTATCTTGAAACGGATTAGGCGTTAGTTCCACTTTTATCCTACCTAATTTCAACAAAGTATTATGTTCATCAAAAGTGCCGCTTTTTGAAATATACGCATACAATTTTCCATCTTCCACCCATACATTACAACCAATATCACCACCACCCAAAGGCATCGACTCTGAAGCATTCTTACTTTGTGTCGTCCAAATTTGATTGTAGTTTTTGAGCGTAGGGATTTGAGCGTTTACTGAAAACATAATCAGTAAAACAAAACTTAAGAAAGTGTATTTTTGAAGTGTTTTTGTCACTAATTCTAATCTTTAATTTTTGAAACTAAAAGTTCTCGACTCCGCTCGAACTGACAACAACGTGTCACACTGAGCGGAGTCGAAGTGTCCTACCAATCATCCGTTCTAAAAGACGACATTGGCAAACCGCCTGTGCTAAACAACTCTGCTTTCGCATAATTTTTAAATAAGTAACGAACTGCCACGGGCTCAGCTACTTTTGGAGTCGATAATTTTACTGATTTTGTTCTAACAATTACTTGGGCTGGATAAAAGACTTTATCTTTTCCTGCGATTTCAAATCCTTTTACATCTTTCCAAAAGGAAGTTATACCATTAGGTATGTTATTAAATGCTACAATAACTGTACTTCCTAAAATTTCCATAGACCTAAAGGTTGGACTTTCATATTCAAAACCATCGATACCATATGTTTTGGCCAGTGCCAAATAAGCTAAACGATTACCTCCTTTTTCTTTATCCATAGGGTGAATACTAATTTCTTCTCCTACATCCATTAAAACCGCCATCCCAGAGTTTGGTATTTCTGTAGAAGCTTTTAACTGTGCCTCTCTTAAATAAGCCGAATTGCAATTTGGTTTATACTCGTTTGGGTGAAAACGTGAATAATCGAACGGGGCAATTTGAGCAAAGTAAAACGGAAAATCACCTTGATTCCATAATGCTCGCCACGAAGTCACCATTTTTTTGAATAAATCTTTATACTGAAACGGACGTTCGTAATTCGATTCCCCTTGGTACCAAATCGCACCTTTGATTCCGTAACCAATGATAGGCGATAACATACCGTTGAATAAGGTTGTCGGCACTCGGTTTGGATTGCTTTTTAAATCGGCTTCTGTTTTTGGTAATTCCAAAGCCAAATCAAAATCTTTCAACATTTCTTCATTCATCCAAGCTTCCACATTAGAACCGCCATACGAAACGTGAATTAAACCTACAGGCACTTGCAAAACCTCTTGCAATAACGAACCGAAATACCAAGCCGTCGCACTAAAATTCCCAGTCGTTTTTGACGATGCTACTTCCCATTGTCCTTCAAAATCGGTTTTCGGCTCTAAGACCGTTGCTCTAGGAACAGTGATGAAATGAATGTTTTTATTTTGTGAACGCACTATCGCTTCGTTACCTCCTTTTACGGGTTGACCAGGAAAGCCCTTTAAAGGCATTTCCATATTGGACTGACCAGAACACAACCAAACTTCACCTATCAATACATTATTTATTGTTTTTGTTTGACTTCCGTTGGAAATGGTTATCGTGAATGGCCCGCCAGCTTTGGGGGTTTGGATGTTGGTTTTCCACTGTCCTTGTTTATCGGTTTTTACCTCGTAACTTTTAGCATCCCATGATGTAGAAATAGTGATGGTTTCATTTTTTTCTGCCCATCCCCAAATAGGCGTTTCCATGTTTTGTTGCAACAACATATTGTCGCTAAACAAAGCTGGTAATTTAATTTCAGCATGTAGGCTCAATATACTAAAAGCACATACTATAACTAATGCTATTCTATTTTTCATTCGTCTTCTTTTTAATTTGAATACTTCCTAAAATTCCAGATTTCACCATCATACTATCGTCTAGTCTAAACGGAGCGGTTGTCCAAGTCAATCGTTGGTCTTTTGGTAATTTTTCATCACCTATCAAGCGATTTGCCCAAGTGTTTGTGACTTTTATTTCGATGGTATTCTCTCCTTGTTTTATCGCTTCGGAAATGTTTACACGGTACGGATATGTCCAAACCACACCACAGTTTTTTCCGTTTACCATCACTTCTGCGATGCAATTCACTTCCTCAAAATCGAGGTATAAATTGTTGGTTTTATCTGAATTCCATTCTATTATTTTGAAATAACTCGCTGTTCCAGAATAGTATTTTATACTATCATTTTCTGAAGTCGTCCAATCAAAAAGCGTATTGATTTCTATTGCTTTTGAAGCTCCATGAAATTCAGGGTCAAACTGAAGTATCCAATTTTCATCCAATACTTTTTCAGTTTTATAAGATGTCCAATTCGGTTTACCTTCTGAAACTGTTTTATTAATTTCATCTTTAAAAATGATGAAATAAGCCTCTTTTTGTAAAAACTGTAAAGGAATAATGGTTCGTCCGTTTTCTATTTTCCAATTTTCTAAAATCGTAGTTTCATTGGAAACCGGGTGATATAATACAGGTTGTTTTCCTTCAATTCTAAACGATATTTCCAATGTTCGTTTCTCCTCTTTTTGATTGGATAAAAAGTAAATACTTTCAACGGCAGATTCGCGTTGAGTCCAAGCTATATCTTTATCAACTAACACATTTGGCTCAAAACCTAAGTCTGAAAAATCTGCTCCTAAATAAGGCAATTGAATCACTTTTCCTTTACCTAACGTCCATTGCTTTTGATTTGTTTCTGACCATAATTCATCAACCAATTGTTGCCATTTTTGTTTATCTGTTTTTAAATTGGCCATATCGGTTGGTTTTTCACCCACAAAAATGGTAGCACCAGTTTTTACCAAATCCAGCATTTTTTCGGCCACTTCCAAGGATAGAATATTGGTTGGCATCATTTTTCTAGCATCTGGAAATACTAAGAAATTATAGGTCAATGCATTTTCAAACACCACTTTTCCGTCTTTTACTTCGGCATTCAATAGCACATCGCTGTTAAACGAATCGTATTTGTAACCATTTAAAGCGTTTACCCATTGTGATAAATCTGTGCTGTTTTTAGTGTATTTTACTTCCTTTGGCATTCTTGCCGATGTTTGCCCTTCATTCGCTAATCGAACTTTTTCTGAAGCGACACGCTCTGCTCCAAAAACATTGGGCATAAACGGTACTAATCGATCTGGCAACACCGAACGCGATGGAATTTCTTCACCTGTAAATACTGCAAAATCAATCACTGGTTTTCCTTTTTGTAATTGAAACTGAACGTTTTTACAATACTCAAAAAATGCACTTCCAGGTTTCCACCACGTTTGGTCGCGTTGAAAAAACGTTCCAATCGGGTCTAAGGTCATTCCAGGTTTTCTATCTAACCACGGATTGTGCATAAACACATGATAGAAAAAGCGATTAATCCCCAAGGCATAATTCCTGTCTGCCATGGTTTTTAAATTCCCTGGATGTTCGTCCCAATCCATTCGCAATTGTGTAAATGCTTCGGCTTGAATAATATCACGACCGTAAATATGTCCGCCATTAATGGCATCTAGCATATCATTTGGTTTGTCGTGCGTAGGACTTCTAAACCAAAATTCACCACTCGGATAATCCACATATTTAAAATGCAACAAACCATCGCTCGTCATGGTTGGAGCAACATTTTCGGTACTGAATTTCACGCCTGTTTTTACGGCTTCTTCTTTTAAAGTCCCAAAGAAATTTTCAGCGGTTAATTCGGTGATGGTTTTACGAACATCGTATAAAATTTGTTCTGATTTTTCAGCAGAATCTAACGGAATTCCAGCCATTACTGATAGGTACTCCACAATATCGTAACCACGTTTTGCTTTAAAAGCTTCACGAAAAACGGGTGACCAATTTTGACTTCCACATTCCCAACTGTCCATGTGTAAAATCTCCACTACTTTACTCGCCAAATCTTCTCCTGCCACACGTCGCATTTCACCGTACCAATGGTCTAACTGAAAACGTACCGCATCTGCATTAAATTTATCAACTTCCAAACCACGACCGCCACCTGCCGTAGCATTTTCGTGACCTGTAGAGGTATGACCGAAACGCATTATTCGCCAATTACCTTGGGGAGCTTCCCAATTTAAAACACCATTTTCATCAACAAATTGAGAAATATTTATTATTTGTTCAGTATTTACACAATCCAAGTTTGAAATTTGTTCTGCATTATTTCTTGAACTGATTCTCCAAACCGCACCTGATTTCCCTTGGTAATTATCGATTAAAGGCTCTTCGGAAAGGATGATTTTAGTAACTTTTAAATAAGAATTCCATTTCGCCATATCCAAATCCTCAGCTCCAGGTTCTGAACCTTCAGGATTGTAAATAAATCTGAAATATTTTGCTTTCGCAGAAAGGCTGTGCGTGTAAAAAACATCGGTATCTTGCCAACCCGAACGCGGGGTTTCTAATCGCCCTAAACTTTTAAATTTTTTACCATCATCACTCACTTCAATTAACAATCGATGGGCTTGATAATTATTACCTTTTGTTTCAATTTGAATTGATTTACAATCAAAAGCTTCATTAAACTCATATTGAATATAACCCACTTCTCGCATTCTGAATTGGGTGTTTTCTGTAGAATCATCCGTTAGAAAATCAGCGTTTTCTAGGTTTGAAGTAGTCACTTTTGGTTGCACTTCTACTGAAGTTTTAAACGCTTTTTCGACAGGCATTGCAAAAGTTGCGATGTCCTTATAATAATCTTTATAATGCTTTGGAATAGGTAATTTTAAGTTTTTTAAAGCAGAAGCATTCACTACCGTATCTGCCCAAACTACCTTTTGCATGGACATTTCTGGAGTAATCCATGGCCCACCAGCTACCGCAAAACCATCAGCAGGATGAAAGGCTATTTTTACACCCAATCGGTCGGCTTCCTGCAATGCCCAACGCACCAAATTCCAAAATTCTTTGCTCAGCTGAATCACGGGTGGACTCATTAAAGGTTCTTCTCCCGGTCCTTTTATGGTCATTAAATACGCACCACGAATGCCGGCTTGTTTCATCGCTTCCAAATCGGCAGTAATCCCTTCTTTAGAATAAGCACTTTTCATCCAATACCAATACACCCAAGGCTTTGCTGAATCTTCGGTCGGTTGGAAAAAAGTTGTTGAATTTTGCGATTTTTCTTTACATGATAAAACTGCAAAAAACATCAAAAGAATAGCGATATTTTTGAACTTAAAACGCATTAATACTTAAATTTTTCTAAAGTTTTTTCTAATCCTGACTTGCTCGATTGAAAGGGTGTGATGTAAAAACTATACTCGTAATTTTTAGACGGAATTTGATATTTTCCCATCGGAGCACCCACTGGTGACCAACTATCGTTACCACCAATTCCCATTTGAATCAAATCGATATTTAAGGTTAAATATCCCGATTCTTTTAAATCGTAAGTATGTTTAGCTTGGTTGATATTTTCTTCGGTATATGGCCAAACGCTCATACTTAACGGTTGATTTCCAACTACCAAAATCCCTTTGTTTTTCGTTTCAGTTTTACTCGCCAACCAACGCACTTCGGTACGATTTCCGTTTTCCTGCGGCCGCACATAAGGTTCCATAAAGTGGTCTAAAGGCAAACTGTAACGAGCAATTGGAAATCCGAAACTTCTATCGATATAATTTTCCAACTCGCCTTTTCCGTACCAGGAAATTTGTCTTAAATCATCTTTAATTCCCATTTGCATGCCCACTTTTGGAAGGTTTGGCAACTCGGTTGAAGCCTTCAATTGGTAATCGACTTTTACGATACCGTCTGGTTTCACATGGTAAGTAATATTAACGCTCGCACTGTCTTTTATCATTTCATATTTTGAAACCAACACCACATCATTTTCCGAACTTTTACTGCTAATCGAAATCAGTTTGGGTTCATTATCGTACCACTGTTTTAATGTTTTGTGCGGTTTCCAACCTTTGGCATCGTTATCGGTTAATGGACGGGCAAAGTTGGGTAACAACGGTGCAAACACCTGCTCTTCCCCGTTAAAAACAAACGAATTCAACGCACCATTTTCTTTATTGAATGTGATATTGAAATGCTCTCCGTTTACTTGATAATCCGTATTTGACTCTGCTACTTTTAATCTATTTTTTGATTTTAAAGCATACTCAAACACTTCTTTTTGCTTTACTAAAAACTGGTCAGTAGCTACCACAAAACCTTTGTTTGCCCATGGTTTGTCTTCAGATAATTGAAACTCTATATTTAAGAAATACTCCGCATCCGTTGACATTTTTGGAAGGTATTTTTGAATATCGATAACCGTTTCTTCTCCTGCTTTAATATCCAAAGGTTCTAACTCGTAGGTTTTCTTAACCTTTCCGTTTTCTAAGATTGTAATCACAGGAATGTAAACCGATAAAGACTGAGTCGCCTTACGATTTTTAATAGTTAGCTGATTGTCTTTTAAAGATGATGTTGCTGGTTGGTACACCCATTTATTTTCGTACATGGCAGCTTTTGGTCGCCCATCGGAAGCTACGATTCCGTTGATACAAAAATTACCATCGTGACGAACTTCACCAAAATCACCTCCATAAGCATAAAATTCTTGCCCTGTTGCTGTATCTGTTTTTAACAAACCTTGGTCTTTATAATCCCAAATACAACCACCAATCATTCGAGGTAACCTTCTGAATTCATCCCAAAACTCTTTCATGTTTCCTGTAGAATTCCCCATAGAATGCGAATATTCCACGAACAAAATAGGTCGTGTATCTGCCTTGTTATCTAACAGAAATTGAGGTGTAAAAACTCCTGGATAAAAACGACTTACCATATCCACATAAGGTTCGTCCTGCGGATTTTCAAATCGATGCGAATGGTCGCCCGTTGAAGGATATCTTGGGTCGCGTTCATCAATGTAACCATCTAATCTCGGATTTCCTTGAGCAGGTTCGTAATGAATGGGTCTGGTAATATCAAAATCACGAGTCCAACTTGCCATCGCAGCATGATTTGGTCCTTTTCCTGCTTCATTCCCCAAACTCCACATAATCACACTTGGATGATTTTTATCGCGTTCTACCATGCGATTCATACGCTCTACATAGGCGTGTGTCCAACTTGGGTCATTGCTCAATTTTCCACCCAAACCATGAGTTTCTAAATTAGCTTCATCCATTACCATAATACCGTATTCATCACATAAATCGTAGAAATACGGATCGTTGGGATAATGACTTGTTCGTATTGTATTGAAGTTGAATTGCTTGATGGTTTTTACATCTTGCTCAATATCTTCGCGCGTTAAGGCTTTTCCACGAATCGGGTGATGATCGTGACGATTCACTCCATAAATATACGTTTCCTTGCCGTTGATTAACAGCTTACCCTTGTCTTTTGAAAACTCAATTGCACGAAAACCAACCTTACAAGATTTTACTTCGGAAATAGCACCATTTTCATCTTTTAAGGTCATCACCAAAGTGTAAAGATTAGGTTCTTCGGAACTCCATTTCTTCGGATTTTCAATCTTTGCTTCGAAGAAACCAAAACGCACATTGTCCAATCTTGGGTAGCTTTCGTTGATAATAGCTTTGGCTAAAGTATCGATAGGTTTTTCAAAAAGTGCTTCGTTTTTAGCGTTGTAAATTTGAAATTCAAAATAAGCATTTCTGATGGTATCACCTGTTAAATTTTCCAATTCTGGACGTAATTGAAACACTGCATCTTTGTATTCTTTATCCAATTTGGTTTGATAAAAAAAGTCTTGAATACGCAATTTAGGTTCGGCCATTACAAAAACTTCACGCTGAATGCCGCTCAACCTCCAATGGTCTTGATCTTCCAAATACACCCCATCGCTGTAACGCATTACTTGCACCGACAACACGTTTTCATCTTCCTTTACGTACGGAGAAATATTGAACTCCGAAGGCAAACAACTATCTTCCCCATAGCCTAAAAATTCGCCATTTAACCATACTTGAAAAGCTGAACTTACCCCTCCAAAATGAAGCGTTACCGTCATATCTTTGTTCCATTCTTTCGGAATTTTGAACTTCGTTTGATACGAGCCAATGCCATTGGTATCTTTTGGTACAAAAGGCGGATTGATGGGTCGGAACGGATACACCGCACTTTTATAAATAGGAATATCGTAGCCCTTTAACTCCCAATTGGATGGCACGTCAATTTTATCCCAACCTAGAACTTCGGTTTTATAAAAATCTTTAGGAGCCTCATTTAAGTTTACCGAATATTTAAAATCCCATTCGCCATTTAATGACAAAAAACGACTTTTTTCTCGGTTGCCTTCCAAGGCATCCGCTACCGTTTTATAAGAATAGGATGTTGTTCTAGCAGGTTGCCTGTTTACACTGGTGACCGAAGGATTTTCCCAAGGTGTAAAAGCATACTTTTTAGGTGCTTCAGGAATTCCTGCAGGTTCTCCTGTAACAGTTTGTGCTTGAACAAAGCAAACGCTACACAAAAAAAATAATATGAAACTAAAGTTTTTATTCATCAATTTATTTTAAAATATTCAGTTGTTGTCATGCCATCCTGATAGTTATCGGGATTGTTTCAATAGCTTTTAATTTATGACCTAATCTGATGAGACCCTGAAATAACACTTCGACTTCGCTCAGTGACAATTCAGGGTAACAATCTTCACTATTTTTTATCCGATTCGATTGCCACAAAATGCAAATCACTTTTTCCGATATCTTTTGATGTTGCCAAAGCAATACCACGCTGACCAGCTTTGTTCACCGCACAATAATAATGATATACGATTCCGTTGTGTTTTACCACAAACGATTTATGAGCAAATTGAGCATCGTAAGGTTCAGAGGATTCAATTAAATTGTCGCCTTCCCAATCTTTCCAGTGGATTAAATCATTAGAAACGGCAAAACGGTTGAACGCTCCTTGGTCCCAACCTGTCCAGAATGCTCCAAAATAAAACATCACCCAAGTATCGTTGATGCGTTGAATATAAGCATCACCAGAAATTCCTCTATGATGATTGATTAATGGTGCATCTCCATAACGCTTCCAGTTTTTCATATCATTAGAAACCGCCATGGCAATACGCTCGGCTCCTTTGGCAGGATTGATACTATCGCCACGCGCGTTGTAATACATGATGAATTCGTGACCCGTTTCTTTTTCCACATCACGAATTACCGAACTCTTGTACATGGTGCTGTTGTCCCACCATTTGGCTTTATCATCATTGGGACGTAAAACAGGTTCTGGTATACGTTTAAATTCTTTAGGTTTGGTTGGCAGTTCATCGGTATAAGCCATTCCCATAGATAAAATTCCAGCTTCGTACCCTGTAGTATTTCCGCCAAAATAACTCATCCAATATTTATCATCATAGGTATTCCACTCATATGAACCGCCCCAAGTTGGGTCTTGCAACGCAATGTAACCTGCTTTTTGATTCACATCCCATTCCGTAGTATCTTTTGAAAATGACATAACTTTTCCTAAATGATTCCAATGCAATAAATCATCACTTTCTGCCAACCACGTTTCATAACCACGACCTTCAAAAATTAAATACGTCATGTACCATTTACCATTTTTTTTAAAGATACTCGGACAGTCCATTTTATAGGAGTTGTCAGTAGGCACCATCACCATTCCGTATTTATAGGGTGTTTTTATTTCTTCGTAGATTTCTTGCATTACGGCATCGGTGATTTCACGCTTTTTAGGCTTTTCTGGTTTTGAGACACAGGCAAAAACGGAGATCATCACACCGATTAGTACAAGTATTGGGAATGTATTTTTTGATTTCATTATTGAAATTTATTTTTTGTCATTCCGAACTTGATTCGGAATCTCATCTTATTTTTTATTAGAACCTGAAAAAGACTCCTACTTGTTTCTCAAGGTGTTTTCAAAGAAATTATATTTTCTTTTCAACAAATGCTCAGTGTGACATTACTTCGTCGCTCATACTTCGCTCTTCGTAATGACGATTCACATTATTTCTTAAACTTTAAATACACAGTTCGTTTTTGCAAACCGCTTAACCATTTGGGTTGCGATGACGGTCCGATTAAATCGGTAGCATTCACTTTATTTCTTGCTGGAGGAATGACATCTAACACAGCAATTCCTGTACTTGGAATGGTGTACAACAATGCATCACGACCATCACGAGGCGAATACACGCCTAAATAAGTATCTGTATCTTTATTTTCGATGTAAATATTTCCTTCTTCCGTTGTAAATTCAGCCCATTGCCAATTGTTAAAATACCCTTTAAACTCAGGGTAATTGAACGATTCTCCAGGAATTGGATCGTTATAATCGTTTTCCCAAATATCTAACATCGTTCCTTTTAAACGGTTTTGCCACACACGGTAAGGGCCATCACCCAACCATTTTTTAGCTTTCATTTTTTCCTCTGGATAATCGAAATACACACCTGCTAAATCGACTACGCCGTTGTATTCGTATTCGTAATCTAACTGAATGAGTCCATCAGTGTAAACCGTCCAAATTACTTTTTGCAGAATGCCGTGATAATTTGCTTCAACGATAACATTGCCGTTTTCCTTTTTAGCCGAAATATCTAATAGGTTTTCAGAGCAATTGACTTCTTCATCCCAACATGCAAATTCTTTATAAATACGATCTTCGCCTTTAAGGAACTTTGGATCGATGGTGCCATCTAAAGTACGGTCACTACGACGTGCCATGATAATTTTAGGTCCGTTTGTTAAACTTATAATATTGCCGTTTTGAATAACCTTAGTTAACTTTCCAGATGATTTATCAATTGAAACTTCGGTTCCATTTGCACTTATTTTAAACTCGTTATCAGTTTCATCTAAATCAGCATCAACAGAAATAGCATTTCTTACTTTACTTTTTTTACTATCGCAAACAAAATCCCAAGTCCATAATTCTTCACCTTCTGCATTAGTAACTTTTATGTACAACACATCGGCATCTTGCCAATTTATTGGTAAATTCACTTTCAACTCTCCTTTTTGGTGAGGTGCGATATTTGGTGCTTTTAAACTTCCTTTTTTAATGGTTTTTCGTTCAGCTTTTCCGTTTAACGGCGACGTAAAACTTACCAATTCATATTCAAAAGTACAGGTATTTGTATTTGTAAAATCGTAACGATTTTCGATGGTAAAAATGCCATCAAAATCTGTTGGTAATTCTGGTTTTTCCATAATCATTACCGGCGACCATACTTCTTTTACCGTAAAAAAACTGCCTTCTTTTTCGTGATGTGGTCCTACAATGCCATCAGCTCCATAGTTTCCTTGATTATCTATGCGACCGTCTTGATCGGTACGTGCAATGCCTTCATCGGCAAATACCCAAAGATAACCGCCTCCGCTTCTAGGATGCTTACGCATGACTTCCCAATAATCATCAAAACCAGCACCGTGACCACCATCGTACAATCCGTGAAGATATTCTGTAGGCATAAAAATATTGTCATCTCTAAAATATTCTAAAGTCTCTCCATACGAACGATAATGCATGGTTTCTACCCCGTTATGTTCTTGTTGTGGATGCAAAACAGGTCGTTTTTGTAAATCCCAAACATCAAACTGATTGTCCAAATTGGTATTCCATCCACCTTCGTTTCCATTAGACCAAAAAATAATACTCGGATGATTTAAATCGCGCGTAACCATTTCTTTCACTAATTTTTTACCCACAGCATCATCGTAATGCCCATGCCATCCACAAAGTTCATCCATCACATACAAACCTAGCTCATCACAGGCTTGAAGAAACTCTGGATCTGGAGGATAATGTGATAAACGCACTGCATTCATGTTCATTTCCTTGATTAAACGCACATCGGCGTAGTTTAATTCTTTGTTTAGAGTCCTGCCCGATTCTGGCCAGAAACTATGACGATTGACTCCTTTCATCAACACACGTTGTCCGTTTACATAAATTCCATCGCCTTTACGGATCTCGATGGTTCTGAAACCAATGGTTTCAGTTAATTGATGTACTACTTTTCCGTTTTCTAACAACTTAATTTCGGCGGTGTATAAATTAGGCGTTTCTGCAGTCCATTGCTTGATATCATCAAACTGACCTTCTAAATGAATTTTATCGGCTCCATTAATGCCGTTTGCCTTTATCGTTGCCCCTACTTTTTTACCACGTTGGTCCAAAACGTTTATTTCCACGGAAGTGTTATTCGCCGCACTACCAAGAAATACATTCGCTTGAAATTCGCCATCCGCCTCTGCTTTTAATGATGTATAGTCCATGTGCGTTGCAGGTAACGCCTCTAAAAATACGGGACGAAAAATGCCACCAAAATTCCAGTAATCGGCACGACGTTCTGCTAAATTTACACTTGCGTTTTTCGACTCCTTGCTAACTGTAACTTCAAGTAAATTTTCTTTACCATACTTTAACAAATCTGTGATTTCGTATTTAAAACGGTAAAATGCGCCTTGGTGTTCATCATCACTTGTAGAACGTCCGTTAATACGCACTTTTGTATCGGTCATAGAACCATCGAATACAATTTTAATGCGTTTGCTTTCCCATGATTTTGGCACCGTAAACTTGTATTTATAGTAACCTACTTCATCGGCAATACCTTCAGGAAATGGTTTTCCGTAGAATCGGATACCGTATTGATACTTCCCAAAACCTTCTTGCTCCCAAACCGAAGGCACGTTTATGGTGCTCCATTCGCCACTTTTTCGTCCATCGGAAACTTTAAACTCCCATTCCTTAGTATCTTGATATCCTTTACCAGATAAATATTGAATTTCGGTATTTTGAGCCAGCATAGACCATCCCAAAAAGGCTAACATGTATGCTGATTTATAGATAATATTATTCATTTGAAACATTTAAAGTGCTTTATATTTTATTTGATATGATTGATTTGGTTGAATGGTTAGTTGGTAACGATTTTCACTTGCTTTAGAGATTTCACCGAGGTTTGATTCGGGTTGCACTGAACTTTCTATAATTAAAACTCCAACACCTTCTGAAGCTGATAGCTTTATTTCTGAAGTATTGCAGAACAAAGTAACTTGACCGTTTGGAGTCGGTACTTTACCTTCAATCCATTCCAATCCGCCTAAATTTGGTTTTACTTCATATTCAGTATAGCCAGGAGCTGTTGGTTGCACGCCTAAATAGTAGCGCCCGAATAAGTAAATAGGACTTGCGCCCCATGCGTGACACAAACTCTTTCCGTAAGGCCTGCCATACATTTCAAGGTGTTCATCGTCGTTTTGTTTAGGATCGTATTTTTCCCAAAACGAGGTCGCTCCTAGATTGAGCATACCACCCCAGTAATCACAAATTTCATCTAAAACAAATGCTTGTTCGCCCATGGCACAAAGCGCTTCTAACTCGTAAAAACGCATGTATGGTGTGGTTATTTCTAAAATATCGTCGTTTAATAAAACTTTATTTTTTACGCTTTCTTTTTGTTCTTCGGTAAAATAATTGAAAAATATACCGAACATATTGGCATAGCGTGTTACCATATCTTGAATGTTGCCATCAAGTCGTTGGTGTTTCATCACTTGGTTTTTCTCATCCCAAAACACCTTAAAAAGTTCATTTTTTAACTCACTTGCTAATTGTTTATAACGCGATTCATCTTCAGCTTTACCCGTAATATTAGCGCTTACTTGCATAACCTCTAAGCTTCTTGCTAATAACATTTGCTCGAAACTCACTTCTCCTGCTTTTGGTAAGCCATCAGCCCAATCAATAAATACCCAATCGCCTTCTAACGGTTCTAAAAATCCGTTTTCATTTCTTCTTTCTAAGCAGTATTCCATTAAGGATTTCATGCGCGGATAAAAGGTTTTTATAAACTTGGTATCGCCTGTAAATAAATAATAATCGTAAACCCCAACAAACCAGTACAACGAATAATCCATGATGGTATTAACATGAGCTGTAACAGGCTCTTTTCCGCGAAGCGCAACCATTGTGCGCTCTACCGATTGCGAATCGAAGAACAAATAATAGTTCATTAAATAACTTTGGTAAGCATCGCCAGACCAAATCCAACGATCGCGTTTTATACCATCGATAAAGAACTCTCGAGATGTTAAATGCATGGTGTAAGCCGAAACATCCCAGATTTTGTTTAGTTTGGCATCGGATGACTTGAAACTACCGCGATAATCCAACGGTAAATATTCATACAACATGGAGATTGAATCATATTGTAACGAATCTTCTTTTTGTACTTGCACATATCTGAAAGCTTTTGAACCTTCTAAAGTATAAATCGCATCTTGACTGCCATCAAACTCTAAATTATCTAAGGTTTCACATTTTTCAGTATCTAAAGCTTCTTCGCGAGATTCGCCGTAGTACAAGGTTAACTTTCCTGCTCCATTTAAGCCATGAATTTTAATGTAACCAAAGGTTTCCTTACCAAAATCGATAAGTTCGCCACCGTTAATTGTTTCTGCGTGTTTAGCTTCCCAAGGTTCGGTTGCTAATTGAAATTCTGATGGCTTCTTATTAGGTGCATCAAAATTCCATGACCCCACAGGCATCCATGGTGTTCCTGATTGTTGTGCTTTTCCGTTTTCGTCAATCCAAAGTTTATCTTCGTTAGTTACTTGCCATGACGCGTTAGATTTCACATATCTACCATCAATAAAAATGGCAGGTAAAACCTCCTGATTATAAACTTTAAAAGCTATTTTATGCTTTCCGGCTTCAATTTTAAGTGATTTTGGTTGTCCGTAAATTTGAACATCATCAATTAATAACTGAAAAGGCCCTTCGGAATATATTTTTATCTCATCGTCTTCTGGAATTTCGACTTCGGTTTGAAACGTTACCAATGGGTACGGACTGTAATAACGCCAAAGCGGTGGAAAAACCGCTTCTCGCTCGGTGCGACGTACCTGCATTTTGTTACTTAACCATATTTCGAAATCACCTGGATACCAAATCCATGTTGCGGTATTAAGTGAATGAGAGTTGTTCATTTTTTTTAATTTTAGACTAAAGTATCAAGCACATAGTAACTATACTTTCAAGTTCCTTTTCAGCTTTAATACTTGTCATTTATAATGTATTTTAAGCCTATCAAGACGGTATTAAATATCGTCTCCATAGCGTTCTTCTGTAATTTGTTCTAGTGTTTTCCCTTGGGTTTTTGGCGTCCAAATTGTACCAATTATTAAAGCCACAATAAGTAAGCCAATCATAATATTCGCTGCCATATGGAAGCCTTCACCATGTTCGCCGTAAATAAACACAAACCCAAAGCCCCAAATTGCTGCAATAGCTCTTACTGCAAAAAACATAATGCCTTGTGCTGCTGCACGATATTTGGCAGGAAATAATTCTGATGCCCAAAGCGCATAAAATGCTTGCACACTTACACCCGCATGAATACCCCAAAGTATGGTGAATGTCCATAATGCAGCATGATCTTTAATACCAATAAAAATTAAGATCGCCCATGCTGCAATACCAACTAAGGTACCAATAAAATAGAGCCAACGTTGGTTCACTTTATCTACCAACATAGAAAAACCAAAATACGTTACGGCAATTATAACAAGCCATTGTACCGCAGAAACCATGTTAGCTTCCTCGTTCGATAATCCGCCGGCTGTTTCGTAAATATGTTGCTGAAAAAAGCCCATCACAGATGCTACCATATTCCAAGTCACATAAATACCCGCCAGAAATAACATAGTGCGAATGTTGACTTTTTTAGTGAACAGCGAGCCGAAAGACGCAAAAACACTTGGTTGGCGTTCTTTATTTTGATTTTTCTTAGCTTCTTCCCAATCTTTGGATTCGTTAAGCTTACGCTGAAGATTCCATGCAATGAAAGCGACAATAAATAGCGAGCCGAAAATGATACGACTGCTAAATACATTTACAGCTTCTAAACTCGCATCGCTACCAATAAAAAGTTCTGCGACAGATTTTACAAAACCAAAAAACACGCCTGCTGAAGCATCATCTTCACCTGGAGCCAGCAGCATACCTAAAAGTAAAATTATGGTTGGACCAACGCCCCAAGCAAACTGAGAAATACCCATGTTGCGACCACGGTTTTTAACTTCAGAATTTTCAGAAATATACGTCCACGATGCTGGAACACCAGCACCAACCGATATACCTGTAATTAAAAATCCTGCTAATAACATGGGGAAATTAACCGTAAACATAATTACCGCTACTCCCAACATGTATACTAACATGTTATAAGTGTAAATTGTTTTTCTTCCGTATTTATCGGCTAAAAACCCGCCAATAATGGCGCCCACTGCAGCACCAAAAGCATTTGCACTAAGCGCATTTAACCAGCCCAAGCTACCTTCATTTAACGACAAGTAATTTTGCCAAAGCGTTAAACCACTTGCACCGGCTACAATAGCTCCTGCATCTAAATAATTGGTTATAGATACGGCAATGGTACTTTTTAAACTTCCTTTTTTATGTTCCATGATTCTTTGTGTTGCAATTGCTTTAAAAGCAACGCCATAATTTCATCTTATTTGTTTTGAAGTTCTGCCTAAAATTCTTTTTGAGCAGAATCCCAGCACTCTTCAATAATTTTTTTGTATAATAAGGCTTGTTGCCAACGGTCGCCCTCTTCTATTTCTTCACCATCTTGATTAAAAATGGTTCTTTCATAATAAATTTCCGCTTTTAGCAATTCTATAGTAAAACAGATATAATCTCCTGGATTCGCCGATTTTAAAAATCCTAAAAATGAACGCTTCCACATCTCTTTAAAATGCTGCACATATTCGGCGTTTTTATCTTTTACATCTACTTGAATACTTCCTGGATTTCCTATTCTACCATGCATGAAACGTACTCTATTGAAAACTGGTTGTATATAATCCCATTTGTTTTCTATACCGCCATAAACCATTTCTTGACCTGTGTACCAATGTGAAAAATCACCATTAAAACGAACTTCAGGAAAACGTTTGGTTAACTCTACAGTCCGCCATAAATCTTGTGTTATCGTAGCGCGATGTGTTTCGATATAAATTGGAAAATCGTATTTCTCTGAAATCTTTAAAACATAGCTTACCAAATTATCTATTTCGGCATCAGATTCCATACCCCAACCTAAATGAATAGACGCGCAGTTATAATTTCCTTGCTTCCATTTGGGCATTAATTCATCTAAATCACCTACTTGATTAATTCTAGCATGAGCCGTTAATTCTAAACCTAACGCTTTGCATAATTCTGGATCACCATCTTGAATGCCTTTAAAACCCGCTTTTGCTATAGCTTCATGCTTTTCTTTATCGTTTCCTTTTGGTCCTGATGAAAAAGCTGGCAACTCATCACAGGTGTTATAATTTATATCAATTCGCAATGTAGGTGCATTGTTAGTACCGTTATTTGTATTTTTTATCGCTTTCATTATTAATGTCCATTAAAGTAAATATACAGACCTATCATTGTTGCAATTAATACGCCCCATAAAAGCTTAACCCTAGGTGAAACTTTTGCAATTCCTGAATAATCTAATGTATTTTGATGTGTTGATTTATCTTTTACTAACAACGAAATTGCCACTATTACAACCGATAAGAACACGAAAATGTAAAAAGATAGCAGTAAAAAATGTGGCCAAATTTTAACACCTGCTTCTGGATTATTTGGAAATACCCACAGGTACAAAATGCCGATAGTTAAACTAAAAAGTGTTCCGAAAATAAGAATGCTATTGGCTGCTTTTGCTGTTGTTTTTTTCCAGAGTACTCCAAATAAAAACACTACAGACATAGGTGGCGCAATAAAACCTAAAACCGATTGAAAAACATCAAACAAGTTTAAACCTTTTATACTATTGATTGCTAGCGTAATAAATATTGATAGAATGGCTCCAATTACCGTTACCAAATGTCCGATTTTAATAATGCGTTTATGACTTGCCTTCGGATTTATTTTCTTCACATAAACATCCATTGTAAATACGGTGCTTAGTGCATTTAAAGAAGAATCGATGGTACTTACCAGTGCTGCGATTAATACAGCCATAACAAGACCTTTCATACCTGTTGGAAACAACTCCGTAACCATGGTCATGTAAGCTGCATCGGGATTTTCTAAACTTGGAAATAGCACGAAGCACATAATCCCCGGAAGGATAAATAAGGGTACATCAATAATTTTTAACCAGGCTGTAAAATTGGCTCCTAATTGTCCTTCTTTGACATTTTTGGCGCCTAAAACAGATTGTACCATGGATTGATCTGTACACCAAAACCACACACCCATAACCGGATAACCTAGTAATATGGCAATCCATGGATAATTGGCATCGTTAGCTGGTAAAAATAAATTCCAGTAATTATCTGGCGTTTTGCTGACTAACTCACCAAAACCGCCTACACGATCTAAACCAACCCACATTAATATAAATGATACTACAATAAGCAATACCATTTGAATTACATTAGTGTAAACGATTGTTTTTAAACCTCCTGCCAACGTAAAAAATGCGGCAATAGCTAATAACAGTAAAACTGAAAGCCACATAGGAAGATTTAAAATTTGCTGAATTAATATACCTCCTGCAAATAAGGTTAACGACAACCAACTCAGTAAAATAGTAACAATGGTATACCACGCCAAAATGTTTTGCGTAGAGTTACCAAAGCGTTTTCCCATATATTCTGGAAGTGTTTGCACCCGAGCTCCTAAATACCTTGGTGCAAATACAATAGCCAAAAGCAAAATAAAAATAAATGCGTACCACGAAAAATTACCTGCAACAACCCCTGTAGTATAGCCAATACTAGCATTGGCAATTAACATAGAAGGCCCCACGTTGGTTCCCCACATATTAAAGCCAATACTTTTCCAGCTTAAGGAGTTTCCTGCTAAAAAGTAATTCTCATCTACACCGCGTTTATTTTTTAAACTAAACCATGCACCTAAACCTACTAAGGTTACTAAATACAGGCCTACTACGGCAAAATCGATAATATTTAACTGTTCGTAAATATTCATTTATAATCGCTTAAAATTTTATTAGTTTGTTGTTGTTGTTTTGAAAAATTAAAACACCCTAAAATACATTAAATAATAATTTAAGTACATTTAGGGTGTTAATAAACTAAACTAATATATACTTATTTTTTCACCTTTTCTTATAAAAGGTTCAGCCCAGTATAAAGGCTCCGTTTCATTTTTTAAAATTGGTTCAGCGGAATACTGAATTAATAAAACTCTTCTGGATTTATTAGTAGTATTCGATCCGCTACGGTGAAAACAGGTGCTTGAAAACAAAGCAACATCGCCCGCGTTTAAAACTGCTGGAATACCAGGGTTTTCGCCAAAGTATCCTATTTTATCGTTGGTACCTTCTTGTAAAACATGATCTATTCGTTTTTCGGTACCAGCATCTTTATAAGGTAATAAGTATACGGTTCCATTTTCTTCGGTAACATCATCCAACGGACACCAAACAGATAAATATGGTTTATGCTCAAAATCTAAATACCCAGAATCTTGATGCCAAGAGAAAGTCATTCCTTTATCGGCTGCTTTAACTACAAACTGCTCTAAAAATAAATAGACTTGTTCTCCTAGAATTTTACGGGTAATTTCTTCCATTTCCTTACCAAAAATAAGGTCTTGCATGGTCTCACTATCTTTGTAACGCAAAGCAATAAAGTAACGCTTTCCTTTATGGTTAATTTCATCAACTTCAACACCTTTTGCATCCATTTCATCATCTTTTTCTTTAATGAATCGTTGACACTCGTCTCTTAAACGATTAATTAGTTCTTGCGGAATTACGTTTTTTACTATGCAAAACCCATCTTCCTTAAACTGGGAAATTTGCTCGTTGGTTATTACTGCACTCATCTTATTTAGTTGTTTGTTAATTGTATTATGTATTTAAAAATTCTAAATGGTTCCAAATACCTTTAAAATTCTTATCTATTTTTAGTTTTATTATTTTATTTAAATCCATTTGATCTGTACAACCTACAGCTTCAGGATAAACTGGAATTTCAGCACCTTCAACCACCCAAACTGGCATATCTTGGATGTTAGCTTCAAAATTATTTAACCAAACACCGCCTGTAATTGCTTCGCCTGTAAAAAAGTTTATCCATTTTCCTTCTGGTAAATAAATGTCGCGACAATTTTCAGAATTCATCATAGGAGCAACCATAAAATGATCTCCAAAATAATATTGATCGTCGATGTGCCACACCATTTTGTCCTTAGGATGATGCATTAATAAGGCTCGTGTAACCGGAAAGCCAGACGTTGTTGTCTTCTCGCCTTCTTGCAAAATATATGGAATTAACGCATAGCGCAGTTTCCACCATTTTCTAATAATATGCGTAATTTCAGGATAATAATATGGTTCTCGTTTTGACGTGCCGTGGTAACGCATATGCGAAGTAAATACGCCAAATTGAGTCCAGCGTACGTACAAATCGTTAGGAATTACCGAATTCATAAAATCGGGTACACCATGAAAACCTGGTACATCGTGACTCCAAAAGCCAAAGCCCGATAAGCCTAAATGTAAACCACCTTTTAAGGAACCTGCCATTCCGTCCCAAGACGCAGCAGCATCGCCTCCCCAATGAATGGGATAACGTTGGCAACCACTCCAACCAGCACGTGCCCAAACAATACCATCGCCAGTAACTTCTTTGGTAACCTCGAAAGCTGCTTTTTGATATAACAAAGCATACAAATTATTCAATTTTTCGGGTGCCATGTTATGGTAATTAGCATCTAAATGTATCTCTTCGCCAAAATCGGTTTTTATACACGTTACTCCAAGCTCTAACAAATCACGTAATAAGTTTTTGTACCACTCGACAGCTTTTGGGTAAGTAAAATCGATACTTCCGGCATAATCTAAATTGCTAAAATTTGATCCGCCTCGCATCACCTCTGTATTTAACTTACCTATATAATTATTGGTTTTAGCTTCGTTGTACTGCGCTGCATTTTCGGAGATATAGGGCATTTGCCATAAACTTACGCGATACCCATTATTTTTTAAATTAGTAACAAATTGTTTGGGGTTTGGGAAACGTTCGGTATTGAATTTCCATTCGCAAAGCCAATCGGTTTCAAACCAACCAGTATCTAAATGAATAACATCGCACGGGTAATCCTCTTCCCTTAATCTGTTGCAAATCGTATTTATTTCTTCCTCTGAAAAGTAGGTCATTCTACTCATCCAAATGCCGTAACTCCATAGCGGAGGTGTGACTGGAAATCCTGTGATTTTTTTATACTGATATATGATTTTCTCAGGAGAATCGTCGCCAATTAAGAAAATATCTAACACAGGTTCTTCAACAAGTAATTGTACCGATCTTGTAGAAAAATCGGCCATTGAGAACTTACAATACGACGATGTATGTAAAAACAACCCATACATTTCGCTCGATAAATAAAACGGAATATTTTTGTAAGTACGCTTATTATTTACCCCTTGTCCATCTTGATTTTTAAGCTGAAAGGTATTTCCTGAAAGATTCATTTTACTGAAACGCTCGCCGGTACCCACAAACTTTTCGTCTGGTTTTGCATGAAAAGAAATTGTGGATTTAGCAGGTTTACCATGTTGCTCTATAAACGATAAACACATGGCATCCATACGCCCTGGAAAAAACTGATCGTAAGCACTTACCGTAATAGCCTTTTTACCGTCTGGATAAAAGGTGGCTTGTAATGATTCTTCTGGGCTTGGTAATAAATCGCTCCAATAATCAATTTCTGGTTCCGATAAATCGAAAACCGCTCGGGTAACTTTATTAGCATCTTTAATTACCCATTTATTTTTTGTTTTGGTAAAACTTAATTTAACTTCTTCTACATAAGTCGCCATTTCTATCATTGGCGAGGTTTCTTCAATTTCTTTTTCAAAACCAATACTAACTCTTAAAATTTTACCATTAAAGGCACGTACAAAAAGGTAAAACTCTTTTTTTGCAATATTTTTATCTGGTTCAATTTCGTTTGAAAGCTTTTGGCACTGAAAAGGTACCGTAAGCACTACCCCAAGTCCAGATTGCGAAATAGCTGTTGGTTTGCACGCTTTCCATAGTTTAGATACGCCTTCCTCTTTTGAAAGATCGGTATTAAACTCTAAAAAATCGAAAAACTGATGGTTAGTCTGGTTCATTTATTCATTAATGTTTTACCAAGCAGCTTCTTACATCTGCTTTGTAGCTTTTATGATTAAGTTGTAATCATAATTAGTTAGTTTAGTTTCTCTAAAAACACCCAAGTTTCGTTTGGTTTGGTACCTTCAATACCTGTTTGATATTTTTTCATTATGGCATTCCAATCATCTACTCTTGGATTATTTTCGGTTGTTTTTGGATTAAGATTATCTAAATTTTCTCCTTTTGGAATACTGATTACCAACATAAGCTGTCGCCCTGATTTAAATACTTGTAATTGCTGAAAATTAGCGTTGCAAAATCCGTTTGATACTTCGGGCCAATCGTTAAATTGCGTGTTATGATATTGCAAATATTCTTTTTGAAGCGTTTCGTCTTCAACCAAATTTGCTGTTAGTAAAATGTGTTCCCATTCATCAGCTAAAACCTTATCTTCACAATGTTCTGCCTTTTTAAAATGGTAAAAAGGTGTGTTATATGTTTTAATTTTAGCTGTAGGACATACTGCTGACAATTCGTTTTGTAAATGCGTGATATGATTTAATTTTCCGTATAACACCAAATGATTTTTCCACTGGTATAATTGTGCATTGATAACCCCGTTTGTTTTTGCTACTTTTTTTATAGTTTCAACATCGAAGTTTTCCCCAATCATTTCAACTGCGGCAAAATGTGGCACTTCTTGCAATGGCCAATTTTCATCAACCACAACATCGTTTAGTAAATATTTATAAGGTGATCGAACACCTGCATTACGTTTAATACTGTCGTTTACAAATGCGTTATTATGCTGCCACTTATTGTTTGGACCATTAGCGTTTTGAAGAAATTTTTCGGCAGGCACCCAATTGTTCTCCACATTAAAATACGAAGAACCTTCATCGGTATACAAATAAAACCAGTGGTACGGATCGTGAGCATACGGGTTATAATAAATGCTATCAATAACATTTTCCTTAATTACACTTCCTGGTTGCGCCGATAAAGTATAAATACCAGCGGTATCGTATAAATGTTTACCATAATGATGAATTTTGTTCGCCACCACTATATTGCCAGACATGGCATTTATGGTTTTTGTCCAACCCCAACCTAAGCCAATACCAGTATATGATACTTCTGCAATTTCGTTATGAGCTATGGTTATGTTTTTTACAAAACCAGCACTAATACCAACACAACCCCAATCTTCGTTGGTAACATTGGTAATTAAATTATCTACAATAGTTTCGTTATTACAAACTTCTCTAACATCTTTAGGATTGTATGGTAAATGTGTTTCGAAGGATTCATCGGAAAAAACACCGACATTAATAGCGCTTCCACCAATATCTTTAAATAAATTTCCTTGAATTATATTATTATTTGTGCCTTTGTGTAAATCTAAACCTGTTGATGCCAAGTGCTTAAATTCGCAAGCTTCAAAGCGAATATTATTTGAAAAATTGACTTCAACAGCTGCTCTTGGTCGACCAATCCATGCCTGATTTTCTAATCCCGCCTTATCTGGTGTTCCGGGAGTTTTCAACTTATAAGCATCTAATAAATACATGCCGGCTTGAATGGGTACATGACCTTTTTGTGAAGGGCGTAGCCAATTACTATATTGGAATCCTATATTTTTGAAATACACATAACTTACTGGAGCATCAATTGTTCCTTTAATTTCAACTAAATTTTCTAAAACAGGCACAATAACTGTGGCCTTTTTGATTTGCTCTCCTGTTTTTGGATAGTAATAAATTTTGCCTTCATCTTGATTTAAAAACCATTCTCCAGGCTCGTTTAGCAAGCTCAAAGCATTGTTTAAATAAAACGCCGAATTACCCGTTTTTTTTGAAATCCATGGTGCGGGCCACGGATGCTCACTTTGAATTCTACTTTCTGGTTGATGAAAATATAGTTTGGCACTATCGCCTTTTACTTCCATGTCTTTTATCCGCAGGTTAGCAATTGCCCACCATTGCTGGATAAACATTTCCATTCCTGGTTGAAACTTTAGTTTTTTATCTTTAAAAGGAATCCAACAAGTTTGTGATGTTTTATCCCATGATAAAATTCTATCCATGTGGTTTCCTGAAGTACTTTTTGCTCTAATAGCTTTTTCTCCATTTACCCAAAGTTGACGAAAATTTAAAAGGTTTCCTGCTTGTTTTGGTGCATCGGCAACCCAAACTGTGCCTGCTTTTAATCCATTAATTGATTTGGCTTTCTTCCACCCAGTAATTTGAATTCCTCCGCTTATTATGGGAGTGGTTTCGTTTTGGGATATAATCCAGGTTGGACTTTCGGCTGTTCCTGAATCCTCAGGACGAATAAAAATAGGTTCATTTAACACATAAGTGCCATCCATTAAAATAATTTGAATACCATCTTTAATGCCCACATCATTTAAACGGCGCATATTTCTAGCTTTTCGTAAAGCCATATTTACTGTTGCTAACGGGCTATTTTTAGTCCCTAAATTAGCATCACTACCCGTAGTACTCACCCAAATATCGGCAGCATGCCCAGAAAAAAAGGTGCAAATGGCAAGAATAAAAACAGTAAATTTTAATAATAATTTAGTGTACATTTTGTTAATGTCTCTTAAAAGTTAGATATAATACTTAAAAGTATAAATATCTATTTTATTTAGTTTGTTGATGGCTGTTTATATAAAAAAAGCCGTATTGGTATTGGCTTTTAAAACTTTAGCTAATATTGTTAATTTATCAATATTTGAATAGCATTTTTAAACTTTGGTCAATTTTATAAAGCTTCAAATACTAAATTCGTTTTTTATATCGTTAATCTTTATGGGTAAACCAGTTTGTAAACTTCTGTCCATAGCTTGAAGCAAAACAATGGTACCAATACCTTCTTCCATATTAGGGTAAGCAGTAAAATTTTGTTCAATACTATCAACAAAATATTCTAAATAATTTTGGTATTCGCCAGCATGATGTGTTTGCCCTTCAAAGCGGTAGTAGTATTTTAACTTATCGTCTCCCCAATAAATAATTTGCTCTTCGCCTTCTTTTGTTGTAATTGAATAACGCAATTCATGGTAATCGGCTTGACTTGCTCCTAAAGTACCTCGTAAAATACAACTCAACGTACTATCGCGTTTTGTAGGTTGTGTTGGAGAAGAATACACACCGCTTACACGAGCTACATGACCTTGTTTAGATTTAAAAATAAAGTGCATTGCGTCTTCATTTTTTAAACCCGCATCTTTACCGTTGCTGCTTATCATCCCGTATCCCATAACTTCAACTATATCGGGCATGTACCAACGTATAAAATCTACCGGATGACTTAAACCTCCATATAACCATTTAAAAGATTTTAATAACGACCAATCCTTTTTTAAAAACCAGCGGTTATCGGCATGGTAATGGGCTTCAACTGTAATTAAATCTCCTATAAAACCTTTATCGAATTCCAGTTTTTGTTTTCTCATGGGTTCAGAAAACCTAGAACTTTGCCCAATAAATACTTTTTTTCCTGATCTTTCACCAATTTCTAGTAAGTCTTTGGCTTTAGATAAATCGTCAATAAAAGGCTTTGTACAAACTACATGCTTTTTATACATCAAAGCTTGTTTAACATGTTCGGCATGTAAATGGTCGGGGGTATAAATGGCAATTATATCTATCGATTCATCTTGAAGTAAATCGTTATAATTAGTAGTATAATTTTTAAAATCGAATTCCTTGGCACGTTTTTTACATAGTTTTTCGTTTAAATCGCAAACTGTAACCAAGTTTAGTTTTTCGCTTTCTAAAGCAGCAGACATAGTACTCCTACCTTCTCCTAACCCAAGAATCGCAATATTTAACATAATAGTAGTTTAATTGGTTATAAAAAACTACCGATTGAAATAATTAATTAATCAGTAATTTAAACATAAAATTAACTTTGTTTACAAAATAATTATGCTATTTTTATGCGGTGGTCAATTTTATAAAAATCAAGATGCTATAATTGATTTTAAATTAGCTCTCAATAATTAATTGACCACCTACCAATTAAATTAAATAAAGAGAAATTATCACAAAAATTAATTACTATGGGCAACCCAGGTTCTTGGTGGCATAAGGATAACCTTGGCCCTTTAGAAAATTTACCTTTCATCGTACAATTTGGAAGCATGAAATTTTCTAAAGTAAGGCTAGACGAAACAATGCGACCGCATTTAAACGATGGTATTGAAATTCATTTTGTAAATAGCGGAAAATACAAATGGGTTGTTGACGATAAAGAAGTTGAATTACTACCAGATAATTTGTGTATCACTGCACCATGGCAACTTAACGGTAGCCCCACAGGAAAAATGGATATTGGCCAAATTAACTGGATTGTAATTAAACCTAAAAAATATACAAAAAGCACGCCACTAAATTTTGGTTCTTGGACTAAATTACCTGTAAGTTTTCAAGAAAGTCTTGGTGCTATGATTGCTGACGATAACAACCTAGTTATTGAAAAAGCGAAAATTTTTAAGAAGTATTTTGTTGAGCTTGAAAAAGAATTAACGGCGCAAAACGAGGGCTTTGAAATTATGGTAAAAAACATAATTGAAAACTTTTTTATTGAATTACACCGAAACCTATCCTTTAGAAAACAAAAAATTCATGAGGAAAATAATTTTATCGATAATTTAACCCAACTTATTTTAAAAGACTTAAATAAAAAATGGATTATCGATGATTTGGCTTACCGTTTTGGCATGGGAAAAACCAAATTTACTTACGAAGTAAAAAATCTTACGGGTTACCCGCCTAACAGTTTTATTATTAATTTAAAAATAGAAAAAGCTATTGATATGATTATGAATGATGAAACGAATATGTCTGAAATCGCATATGCTTGTGGATTTTCGTCGTTACAACATTTTACATCAACCTTCTCGCAACGTATTGGTATTAGCCCCGGAAAATATAAAAATCATAAAAAATAATTTTTTCTGTTATAAAAAAGCGCACCAAACTAATTTAAGTGCGCCTTTAAGTCCCTAAAAATTTTGTTAATAACTAGATACAAGTATACAAAAGTGCCGTTTATAAAACTTACGGAAAACCGCAAATAAAAATTTTTCTATACAAATAAAGGATTAAAGATTACAACAAAATGTATAAATCTTAATACCAGTTTAATTCAATTTTTTTGTCTGTTCTCAAAAAATCTCAATTTAAAAATACATTTCATCGATTATTTTTGCGTTTCATAGATTTTTAATTATCTTTGCCTTATAGTTTTAGTCCCAAACTAAACTTAACCTATTTATGAAAGTAATTGCTAATCCCCAAAGTTGGCTACTACTTGTACTTAACTTATTTATAGTGTTTTGCGTAAATGCTAAATCAGATATAAAAGTACAACACCTAAAAGTAGACGTCCCGAGTGCAGGTTTAACCTTAAACGCTCCATTCGATTTTACAGCAGTATCAAATTTAAGTAAGGCTTTTGTTATTAGTAGTAATAACAGACTTAACAGTGCAGGGTTAACAAATTTAAATGAATCATTAATACTAAGAAGTTCAGCGTTATCTAGCACTGGTATTGACTATGGTAAAGGTTGGGGTAACGACTACTTTAATTCACTTACCGAAGCCGCCCATTGGAGTTACAGCAGTGGTAACTTAACGGAACGCGAAATCCAAATAATAAATTTTTCAAATGTTACTTCGGCTCCCGAAATTGATGTTACAGGAAGTAACAACTCAATAATAGGCGACGGCTCAAACGTTCCTGTATTAACCAATAATACCGATTTTGGAAAAGTACAAATCGTATCAGAAACAGTTACCAAATCATTTATAATTGAAAATACAGGCGATGCCCCTTTAACACTTGGCGCTATTTCACTATCCGGCACTACCGATTTTAGTATTGTGGCTAAACCAACATCTGGAACCGCTATTGCTTCAGGAGGTACAGAAACCATTACTATTTCGTTTCACACTACCACCGAAGGTTTTCAAAGTACTACTTTAAGTATTGCCTCAAACGATTCAAACGAATCAAATTATCAAATTAATTTAGTTGCCGAAGGTGATAAAGTGTTTTTTGACAGTGACAATGATGGGGTATATGATGATGTTGACGTTGACGACGATAACGATGGTATTTTAGACTCTGATGAAGAAAATGCTTGCCGACTATCTAGCTCCGCAACACAAGCCGACTATAAATTTTTAAACGAAACTTTTGGCACTGGTACTGGTCGTGGTACTGGAATTAGTTCTTTATACGCCGTATCAACCACTTACTGTTTAGAAGATGGTACGCCTGGTTCGAGTTGCTCGGGTACCAATGCTGGTGTGGGCGATGGCGAATATACTGTCGCGAGCCACATTACCTCAGGTACATCGGGTGAAACTGTTGGACCAAATGATGCTATTGCCTCTTGGGCGTGGTATGCCTGGGCTCCTATTGAAGATCATACTCCAGGAGACACCAATGGCCGAATGGCAATTTTTAATGCTTCGTACGACCCTGGAATTTTTTACGAAACTCAAATTACAGGTACTTTAGCAAATGTACCTGTAACCTATAGCTTTTGGGCTGCAAATATAGATGAACCAGACCAAAGTTTTATAAATCAAGAAAATGGTGGAAATGCCAGTGCCTTTTCGCACCGAATTTTACCTAATGTAACGGTTAACTTTTTAACCCTTGATAGAAATACCGTTATTGCCACTTTCGATACCGGCGATATAACACGTTGTGGCGATACTTATACTGCAGGCGACCATACTGGAACCTATCCTCATGCAGCCGACGCAACCTACAACACTTGCGAAACTTCGGTTTGGCAACAATTTACCCAACAATTTACAACTAGCGAAACAGCGTTTATAGTGCAATTTGTTAATAATGCGCCTGGTGGTGCTGGTAACGATTTAGCTTTAGATGATATTGAAGTAAGACAAACCCTTTGTGATATGGATAGCGATGGTGTTGCCGATGTTTTTGATTTAGATTCTGATAACGATGGTATTCCAGATGTTGTTGAGGGCAATCCTACAAGTGCTAGTTTAAGCGAAGGAAAAGCATCTTTAACTGGTGTTTCTACATGGGTAGATGCTAACGGAAACGGTATGCACGACTCGATTGAAGGTATTTCTCCAATAAATTCTGATACCGATTTAACACCAAATTATTTAGATTTAGATTCTGATAACGATGGTATTTTTGATGTTGATGAATACAAAACAATAAGCACTAGCGCACCTGCTAATTTTGAAAACGGTGATGGAGATATTAATGGTGATGGTGTTGGCGACGGACTAGAAACGGAAGCTTTTAGAGAAAAAGATGCCGAAGGAGACGATATTATAGAATATTATGGTGATGGCATTTTAGATGTTTACGATTTTCATCAAGGCGCAAGCACCTACCCTGCTTCGTACGGGAATATTAATCAAGGATCGGCACCTTATTTCGCCCTAGATACCGATAGCGACGGAATTCCAAATTATATAGACCCAACAAACGATATTACTGGAATAAACGATATCGATACCGTAGAAATTTACGCCCATTTAACCAATACTTTAGGGGTTTTAGATGATACAACCGATTTAGATGGCGACGGTATTGTAGCATCACGAGATAGCGATGACTCCGTTTTTGGTTCTCCAAGAGATTTAAACGATAGTTATAGTTTAAGTTTTGATGGTAGAAACGATTATGTTGAAGATAGCAATGTTATATCATCTGGTAGTGCTACACTAATGGCATTTATAAAATCGAATGGCGCCAATACTAACACTAATAATCAAATAATTGCTGGACAGAACGATTTTTACATTCAACTTAATAGTTCAGATAATACAATTTCTGCCATTTCAGAAGGGATTACTTTAACCTCTTCAAGTTCAATAACAACAGGTATTTGGACACATATTACCATAACAACCCAATCTGGTGGTGATGTTGTACTGTATATTAATGGCAACGAAGAAGCTCGTGATATTTCTGGATCAGGCGGTATAACAAGTGCTTCAAACTTTATAATTGGTAGCAGCGCAACAAATAACAATTATTTTAAGGGTGAAATTGATGAAGTTCGTGTTTTTAATACCGCACTTTCAGAAACCACATTAAACCGAAGTATTTATCAAGAACTCGATGAAACTAACAGCTTTAATAGTGGTAAAATTGTACCAGCAGATATCGCTGCATCCTTTGGATCCAATTTAATTAAATATTATAAAATGGATGCTTACCAAGATGATATTTTAGACGATAAAACAACAGGTACACGCGATGCCGTAGGTGCAAAAATGTATAACTTTAAAGATATTTACTTCCAACGAGCTCCTATGCCATATGAAACAGCTTCAAACGGAAACTGGACCGATTCAAGTAGTTGGCTATACGGTGACCAATGGGATATTTCAACCAAACAAAACAATCCAGATGAAGCTTCTATAATTCATATAAAACACAATATAACGGTTAATGGCAGCTATATAACTCAAGGTACATCTGGTTTAATTATTGATAGCGGAAATACACTAACAATACCTAATGACAAAGGCTTTTTTAATAATTGGCATTTAGAGCTTGATGGTAAAATAGATTTGGAAGGTGATTCGCAATTTATACAAAGTGCTAACAGTACTCTTGATGCCACTAGTGCTGGAACTTTAGAGAAGGACCAACAAGGAACAGCCGATACGTACACTTATAATTATTGGTCGTCTCCGGTCGGATTTTCAAATGCTTCAACAAATAATAATAGCTATGCGGTTCCAAACGTTATTAGCAATATTAACTTTTTAACATACGGCTATAATGGGACATCATCGCCTGTGGCAGTGGCCGATTATTGGATTTGGAAATTTAATAACTTACCAAGTAACGATTACTCGTCGTGGCAACATGTAAGAAGTACTGGAACCTTACAAGTTGGAGAAGGGTTTACTATGAAAGGTCCTGGAACAGGTTCAATTACCGATGAGCAAACTTATGTTTTTGAAGGTAAGCCTAACAATGGTGATATTAATTTACCAATAACTGCTGGAAACGAATATTTAATAGGAAACCCATACCCAAGTGCTATTGATGCTAACCAATTTATTTTAGATAACGGTGCAAATATTGCAAGTGCGGGTGCTTCAACTGGAACCCTTTATTTCTGGGAACATTGGGGCGGTAATTCGCATGCATTAGGGCAATATCAAGGTGGTTACGCTACCTACACCTTGGCTGGTGGAGTTCCGGCAGCTTCACAAGGTAGTTCGCATCCCGATGTTGCAACTGGCGGTGTGCCCACTAAAACTCCGGGACGTTTTATTCCTGTTGGTCAAGGCTTTTTTGTTGAAGCCGAAAACTCTGGTTCCATTCAATTTAATAACGGTCAACGTGTTTTCCAAGTAGAAGACGGTACAAATTCAGTTTACTTTAAATCTAGAAAATCGAAAGAAGACCGAAAAGAAGCTTCAAAAACAACTCTTAGAATTGCATTTAATTCAGTAAACACCATTCGTCGTCAGTTATTACTAGCAATAGATGAAGCTTGTTCAGATGGTTTTGATTGGGGCTACGATGCTAAAAACATTGATAAGCAGATTGATGACATGTACTGGCTTATTGACAATGAAAAGTACACCATTCAAGGTATTAATAATTTAGATGAACAAACCATATTACCATTAGGTGTTCATACCAAAAAGACTGGAATTAATAGTTTTGCGTTAGACGATTTTAAAAACAACACTAATAATTTGGATGTTTTATTACATGATAGAACCCTCGATATTTACCATAATTTAAATACCGGAAATTACGAAGTACAATTAAATAAAGGGACTTATTTGGATCGCTTTGAAATTACCTTTGCACAAAGTAGTAATCAAGAATCTTTAAGTATATCTGAAGCAATTTCGAAAAATATTGATATTTATTTTTCAAACAAGAATAAAAACATTGTTATAAACAACCCTAAATCGCATGCTATAAACAACTTAACCGTTTTCAATATCATTGGACAAAACGTAATAGCACATCACAAAAATGGTAACGGCAATAACATTGTAATTAACACAAAACATTTAGCTTCTGGCACTTACATACTAAAACTAAATGTTGAAAATCATACAATTTCTAAAAAGGTTTTGGTGGAATAGGGTTTTATTAAACTTTAAAAATCATCGGACACATTAATTGCAATTAGGACACAACCCAGAAATTACAAAATTCATTTCTTTTACGCTATAACCTTCAGGAAGTTTAAAGGTTGGCTCTACATTGTCTAAACAAGTTACGGCATTGCACTTTTCGCAATTAAAATGCACGTGGTTGTGATGATGCTTGGTTGTGCAACCATCGCAACTCGCATAGTTAACCACGCCATCTATATTCACCACTTTGTGAATTAAACCTTCTTCCACTAGCCTATCTAAAACTCTGTAAATCGTTACTCTATCGCATAAACCTTCTGGCAATAACGATTTTATATCGGCGTGTGATAAAGTAGTTTCAGATTCTGTTATCAACCGTAATATTTCGGTATTAGCAACCGTTTTTCTCATCTTTAAATAATTTTAATGCAATAGTGTTGCATTTACAAATTTAATAATTAATTTTGCAACAGTGTTGCGTTTGTCTTCACTGATACTAAAAAATATTAAAATAATATCGATTAACCATAATATGTTATTAAAACAAAAAGCCGATACTTTAGGAATTGCATCAAGTAGCTTATGCCTTATTCATTGTGCAGCCACACCTTTTTTATTTATTGCTCAAGCGAGTTCTTCCCTTTATGGTTTTGAAAAACCGGTATGGTGGCAAAGTCTTGACTATGTCTTTTTAACAATTTCTTTTGTAGCTATATTTTATTCCTCTAAAAATACCTCAAAAAAATGGATTGCAGTAGCATTATGGCTATTTTGGAGTTTACTACTGATTACTATTTTAGACGAAACTTTTGAATTAGGGTATTTCTCTGAAGCGTTTATTTATGTTCCATCACTTGCCATTGTAGCATTACACTTTTACAATCAAAAATACTGTAAATGTAAAGACGATAACTGTTGTATTCACTAAATCCTTATTTGAATATGAAATCTGATAGTCATTTTGATGTCATTATAATTGGAGGTAGTTTCTCAGGACTTTCTGCCGCTATGGCGCTTGGTAGAGCGTTACGCCATGTATTAATTATAGATAGTGGTAAACCTTGTAACAGGCAAACACCACACTCACATAATTTTATTACCCAAGATGGTAAAACACCTCAAGAGATTTCGAGTGTTGCCAAAGCTCAAGTGATGGCTTATCCAACGGTGAAATTTTTCAACGGACTAGCCATTAACGGTTTAAAAACCGATTCTGGCTATAAAATCGAAACGGACGACAACAGAACATTTCATGCTCAAAAACTCATTTTTGCATCGGGTGTTAAAGATAATATGCCTGATATAAAAGGATTTTCAGATTGTTGGGGAATATCGGTAATTCATTGTCCGTATTGTCATGGTTACGAAGTAAGAAAAGAAAAAACGGGTATTTTAGCGAATGGTGATTTTGCATTTCACTACGCACAACTTATTAATCATTGGACCAAAGATTTGACCATTTTTACCAACGGCAAATCTACCTTAACCGAAGCGCAAACAAAACAAATAAACTCGCACAATATCAAAATCATTGAAACCGAAATTAATTCAATTAATCATAACAATGGGTACATTGATTCATTGATGTTTAAAGATAAATCCACAGTTAAATTAAAAGCCTTGTACGCGCGACCTAATTTTGAGCAACACTGTAAAATACCAGAAACTTTAGGTTGCGAGATTACCGAACAAGGTTTTATAAAAGTGGATATGATGCAAAAAACCACTCAAAAAAGTATTTATGCTTGTGGCGATAATGCTAGCCCCATGCGCTCAGTAGCTTATGCCGTTGCAGCTGGCAACGTTGCAGGAGCAGTGTTAAATAATGAAATAATTGAAGCAGAATTTACGGCTAAATAAAACGATTGTTTTACATTTGCCACATTCAACAATGAAAAGCACATTTAAACATAGAATAGCATTGATGTTGTTAATCTTGTTCGCTTCTATAAAGCTAACAGGATTGCATGAGCTTACGCATTCCGATACCGACCACGACACCTGTGTGGTTTGTGATATTGCAGTTGCGGTTAATGTTATTCCGTTTTTACCTGTTGATGGCGATGTGTTCCGTTTGGAAGTACAACAATTCCCTAACAAAACACAAAACGTAGAAACTTATACGTTTGTTTTTGTTAAGAACAACATCCCTAATTTCCTCTTTTCGAGACCTCCACCTACTGTTTAGTTTCCATTACATTTTAAACTAAAATAGCTTTTTGATTTTACCTTATCAAGAACGTTAACCTGTTCTCTATGGTGTTGGTTTTATCAAGAAAACATCTCTCATTCATATTTATTTATGTTAATAAAAACGCTAGCTACATGGGCTTGTGTAAGTCTGTGTATGCTAACCTTTTCGCAAACAAATTATACCTTAAAAGGTTACGTATTAAATACTAACAATGTACCTGTTTCTGGAGCATTACTTGCTTCAAAACAGTTATCAACCACATCTTTAAGCGACGGAAGTTTCATCCTTTCGGGTTTTAAAAACGGTTCGTATGAAGTAACTATTACGCACAAAAACTATAAAGAACAGCATGTAAATGTGCGTTTTAATGGTGCTTCAACCAGCATAACTGTTGCTTTAGATGCTGCTAACACCGAGTTAGAAACAGTTACTCTTTATAGTAAAAGTGAAGAACGCGAAGCGCATGAATCGCCTATTTCAACTGTAAAAGTTTCAGAAGATTTTATGAATCTAAACCGAGAAAACAGCTTGATGCAAACCTTAAGTAAAATACCCGGTGTTAGCACCATAAATATTGGTTCAGGGCAATCAAAACCTTTAATTCGTGGGTTGGGGTTTAATCGTGTTAGTGTGGTTCAAAATGGTGTAAAACACGAAGCGCAACAATGGGGTAACGACCATGGTTTGGAAATAGATCAATATGGTATTGAGCAAATACGCATTATAAAAGGTGCAGCTTCATTACTCTATGGGTCTGATGCCATTGCAGGTGTAATTGATATTGAAGCACCTAAAATTCCTATGGAAAACACACTAAGTGGTGCTGTTAATTTACTAGCAGAAAACAATAATGACTTGTTTGGAATTTCGGCAGGATTACAAGAACGAAAAGCCAATTGGTACTACCGAACACGCCTTACCTATCGTGATTACGGCGATTATAAAGTACCTACAGATAGAATTAGCTACGAAAGCTACATTTTCGAATTACATGAAAACCACCTTAGAAACACTGCTGGTCGTGAAGCAAATGCAGCTTTTAGCTTAGGTTATGTGGGTACAAATTTTAAAACCGAAACCTTTTTTAGCAACGTTAACGCTAAAAACGGATTTTTTGCAAATGCCCATGGTTTAGAAGTGCGCACCTCAACTATTGATTATGATAGCAATGATAGAGACATCGATTTGCCGTACCACAAAGTCAACCATTTTAAAATTGTAAATAACACCACGGTTTATCAAGGTGCGCATACCCTTAATTTCGAATTAGGATTTCAAAACAATCACAGAGAGGAACACTCAGAGCCTGTGCCTCATGGCTATATGCCAAAACCAGATGATAGTCAAGAACGTGTTTTTTATAAAAATACCTGGTCGTTTAACGCACGCGATGCTTTTAAACCCAATGAAAAGCATCAGCTTGTTTTTGGGCTTAATACCGAATACCAAAATAACAATATTGGTGGTTGGGGATTTTTAATTCCAGAATATAATAGGTTTACAATAGGCGCGTTTGCATTCGATCATTTTGATATTAGTGAAAAACTCCATTTTCAAGGTGGTTTACGCTACGATTTTGGTGTGGTAAAAACAAAATCGCATTTCGATAAATTTCAATCTACCGTAAATAATGCCGATGGCAGCACATCGTATATTTATTTACAACGTGCTTTAAACAAAACCCTAAATTTTAATAGCCTAAGCGGTTCGGTTGGATTGAGTTATGTTACCCCAAAAACAACCTATAAAATAAATCTTGGCAAAAGTTTTAGAATACCATTAGCAAACGAGTTAGCATCAGATGGTGTAAACTATCACATGTATCGTTTTGAGCGTGGTAATTTAGATTTAGATCCTGAAAAATCGTATCAATTAGATATGGATGTGGATTTTGTTTCCAAAAAATTCGATTTTGGCGTAAGTCCGTTTATAAACTGGTTTGAGAATTTCATTTACCTCAACCCGACGTCAAACTACTACGAAACGCTTCAAATTTACGAGTACACACAAAGTAAAGTTTTCCGTTTGGGTGGCGAGTTAAGACTTGGTTATCATCTTTTAAAACATTTAAGGCTAGATGGATCTTTAGAATATGTTTATAGCCGACAAACCACAGGCCCTAAAAAACATTTTACTATTCCGTTTTCACCGCCGCTATCTGGAATAATTTCAGCAAATTATCAATTCAACAAAAATCTATTTTTCTTTAAAAACCCACAGTTTTCGGCAAATTTTAGGCTTACCGCAAATCAAGATGATATTGTTCCGCCAGAAGAAAAAACCGAAGGCTATAATGTGTTAAACCTGTCATTTAATAGCGGATTTAAACTGTTAAACGCTAAAAAATTAGCACAATTCCGATTTAAACTAAACAACGTTTTTAACACACAATATTTTAATCATACCAGTTTTTACAGACTTATTGATGTACCCGAAGCTGGTAGAAACCTTTCGGTTTCATTAACAATACCTTTTTAGAACAAACCTTATAAATTTTTAATCATTAAAACAATTCAATTATGAAATCAAATTTTAAACATTTAGCAATCATTTTACTTGTAGCCATTGGCTTTACCTCGTGTAGTAATGATGATGATAGCGTAACTTATGATGCGCCACAAATCACCAATTTCGAGTTTGGAGAAGGCAGCACGCATTCTACCGAGCCTGTTGCTTACAAAGGAGCAGACATCCACATGGAAGCAGAAATTCTAGCCGAAGCTACCATTAGCAGTATTTCGGTTGATATTCATGCCCACGACCTAACGCTTGCCGATGGTGAAGTAGAATGGGATTTTGAACAAACGTATACCGATGCTAGCTACCAAGTTATCAATACCACATTTCACGAACATATTGATGTACCAAGTAACATTCCTGCTGGCGAATATCACATTACATTAACAGTTGTTGATGAATTAGGTAACAGCACCGAAGTTGAAGGCCATATCGAAATTATGGATCCTATTTCAATTAGCGATATCTCTATTGACAGCACAGTGCTACGTGGTAACGATTTCCATGCGGAATTTATGATTTATGCTGTAAACGGAATCCATAACATTTCTGTTGATGTACATGCGCACGGTTTAACCATTGGCGATGGTGAAGCAGAATGGGATTTTGAGCAAGCTTACGAAGATGGCTACCACGAAAGCACCGAGGCTGAATTCCATGAGCATATCGATGTACCTGCAACTGCGCCTGCTGGTGAATACCACATGATTTTTACTATTGAAGATGAAAACGGTAATACTTTCGAGTATGAAACTCACATTGATGTTACAGCATAGTTTTAACATGACCAAACTAATAAAACAACTTAGTATAGTCTTTATTTTCGCACTAATCGTTTCCTGCTCGGGAGACGATAGTGCAGATAAAGATGAAACAAAGCCCACTATAAGTATAAACTACAACAACGGCTTTCCACAGGCTTGTGCCGAATTAGTTCGCGGAGAAACTTACAACTTTCGAGCAATGGTAACAGATAATGCAGAATTAGCAGCTTATAGTTTAGATATCCACCATAATTTTGATCATCACACACACGACGACCAAGAGGCTTTATGTGATTTAAACCCTGTTAAATCGGCTATGAACCCCATGATTTATATGGAAAATTTCTCTATTGAAGCAGGATTAACCTCGTATGAAATAAACATACAAGTTACTATTCCTAACGATATAGATACGGGCGATTATCATTGTGCGTACTCGGCAACTGATAAAACTGGTTGGCAAGCCAGAACATCTATTGATATTAAGATTGTAGAATAATCTACAATTTAAAATATAGGGTGCATAATTAATCATGATTTAATTATGTTTTTAAGAGCAGTGTCATGTTAAGTGGCACTGCTTATTATAAATTTTTAATGTAAATTGCTTTGTGATACAAACAAAAAACATAAGCTTTCAATATCAAAAAAACGATGCGGTTTTTACCTTTCCTGATATTAATTTAGGAAAGGAAGAACCACTATTAATTCTAGGTAAATCGGGCATTGGTAAAACCACCTTGTTACACATAATTGCGGGATTGTTAAATCCGAAATCGGGAGAAGTTACCATTGATGGCACCAATTTACAATCTTTAAATAGCAAACAACGCGATCAATTTATTGGGAAACATATTGGTTTAGTATTTCAAAAAAACTTCGCCAACCGCTCATTAACCGTTTTAGAAAACTTAGAAGCGCGTCTTTTTTTTAGTGGAAAAACCGCCAATAAAAATAATATACCTAACCTTTTAAAAGCTTTACAAATTGAAGGTTGCCAAACCCAAAAAATAAACGAACTCAGTGAAGGTCAGTTACAACGATTAGGCATTGCGCTTGCTGTAATACATGAACCCAAACTTATTTTAGCCGATGAACCAACGGCAAGTTTAGATGATGATAATTGCCAAAATGTGATGCAATTGCTAATTAATCAAGCTAAAACCAATAAATCAAATTTGATTGTAATTACACACGATCAAAGAGTGAAATCGTTATTCCAAAACATCCTTACCTTATGAATATTTGGAAAATTAGCATAAAAAACCTGTTGCATAAACCGCTATACACGGCCTTAAGTGTTTTGGCTTTAACCATTAGCATAGGTTTACTTATTAGCATAAAACAACTTGATGCCACCTTAAAACAACAATTTGAAAATAACTTAGCCGATATCGATTTAGTAGTTGGTGCAAAAGGTAGTCCGCTGCAATTGGTACTGGCTTCAGTATTACATATCGATAATCCAACGGGTAACATCTCGTATGATGAAGCTAAAAAAATTTCAAAAAACAGACTTGTAGAAATGGCAATTCCGATGTCTTACGGCGATAATTTTAAGGGCTACAGAATTGTTGGAAGCAACATTAGTTTTTCCAAGTTTTATAAAGCTGAAATTGAAAAAGGACACGATTTTAAAAGTCCTATGGAAGTGGTTTTAGGTAGCGATGTTGCAAACGCTTTACAATTAAAAATTGGTGATACCTTTTTAAGTTCGCATGGTTTAGCGGAAGAAGGTTCTCACGAACACCCAGAAAACTTTGTTGTAGTTGGCATTTACAAACAAACCCACAAAGTGATAGACCGTTTGATTGTTACACCATTGGAAAGTATTTGGGATGTTCATAACCATGAAGAAAACGAAGAACATCCTTCAGAGGAAAGCCACCATCACGCGGAAGAAAATCATCATAAAGCACATAATGAAGAAACCCATAACGACCAAGAAATAACCTCACTATTGGTTAAATTTAAAAACCCAATGGGTTTATTGCGTTTACCAAGACAAATAAACTCAAACACCAATATGCAAGCCGCCATACCAAAATATGAAATGGAACGCCTATTTGGATTTACAGGCATTGGTGTAAAAGCCATTTCATGGATTGCTTATGCCATTTTACTGATTTCTAGCCTTATCATTTTTATAAACTTATTTAAAATGGTAAAAGAACGCGCATTCGATTTAGCCCTTTTACGAACCTATGGCGCGAGTAATTTTCAGCTTATAAAAATTGTCGCTTACGAAGGTTTTGTTGCTACTTTTGCAGCCATATTTATAGGCTTAATATTATCAAAAGTTGGCCTGTTTTTTGTGTTTAAAATGTTAAGTAATCAGTTTAAGCAAACCATTCCGCAAAGTTTGGAATTTTCAAATGTTATCACAGTTTTAAGTTGGGTAATGGTTATGGTGGTCTTGGCTATTTTACTTGCCATTTTACCAATTTTAAAAATGAATGTGTCAAAAATCCTAAGTCATGAAAAATAATCTCATCCTTTTTACTTTTATGTTTGTTGCGATAAGTGCTTTTGCTCAAAAAAAAGTGACCTGGGAAAATTTATCGAAAGTAAAATTTGAAGAAAAGTATTTTCCAGCGTACGATGAATACTTTTTATATCCGAAGTTCGATAAATCCATTCAAGACATCAATGGTAAAACCATTACTATTGAGGGCTACTTTTTAGATGTCGCTTCTGGATCAAACACCTTTATTTTATCTTTAAACCCAATGGCTTCATGCTTTTTTTGTGGCGCTGTTGGACCAGAAACGGCCATGGAACTTCATTTTAAAGATAAACCCAAATTAAGAACCGATGATTATGTTCGCGTCACCGGAATTTTTAAATTAAATGCCGATGATGTCGATCATTTAAATTATATTCTAGAAAATTGTATAGCTGAAAAAATCAACTAAACAATAATAACCTAAACCCTAGAAGCTAGTTTTTTTAATGTTTTATTAAAATGAGATGAAATCGCATTAAAATCATTATTAACCCCATTTTTCACAACCCAATTACCACCTACAATGGTTCCTAAAATGTGACTAGCATCACTTGAATACACATAGGTATTACACCAATGTTTTTCAGAAGTGTTTTTTACTAATGGCATATTAGCATCCATAATTACGGTGTCGAAAGGTTTACCAACGTCAAAAAAATCGTTCGTGATATTACCCATCGCCTTTTTACCTGTTTGCCACATCATTTCTATGGCGTTGAAGCCTCTATCTGCTTTTCTTGAAACATAAAAAGTATCGCGTTTATGAGAGATTAACCGTTGTCCGTAATCTAATAAACGTAATTCTTCAAACGGATTTAAACCCACGTGACTATCTGTACCAATACTCCACTTTCCGTTTAACGCTTTAAAATCGTGAAAACGAAAAATGCCATCGCCTAAATTACCTTCGGTTGAAGGACATAAAACCACATTGGCTTGTGCTTTGGCAATACCTGCAACTTCATCATCATTTAAATGTGTTGCATGGACTAAATGAAAATTTTCGGTGACATTACAATTATCTAATAACCATTCTACGGGACGTTTTCCGTAGAATTAATAATAGATTAAATAGTTTAGTTGATTTAATGACAAAAACTCTCAGCACCATGTTGTGTTGGGAGTTTTTTTATTAATCAAAATATAAGCGCTATTCAATTTTATAGGAACCGCAACTTACAGATTATAACGAAATATGAATTTGTAGCAACCTCAACTAAATCTCTTCTAAAAAAGCACAAAACAGACGCATTATTTAAGACTGAAAAAAGAAAAGCACACTTAATTTATCAGAATTAAGCATGCTTTATAAAATTAATTCTTGGTGTTTATGAGTTAAATTAATCTTATTCCATCACTACAGAATCACTTTCGCAATACGGATCCAAAGTATTTATTGTACCATCATCATTATAAGTTATTTCGGCAACCTTAATAGAACGCAGATGCGTCACACCTTTCGATAAGCTAGAATCGTGATAAAATAAGTACCACTTCCCTTCTACTTCACAAATAGAATGATGCGATGTCCAACCAACAACAGGATTTAAAATTCTACCGGTGTATGTAAATGGTCCATAAGGATTATCGCCAATGCCATAACAAATAAAATGCGTATCGCCAGTGGAATACGAGAAATAATACTTTCCGTTATATTTATGCATCCAAGCAGCTTCAAAAAAACGTCTATCGTTATCGCCTTCTAACAATAAATCACCATTTTCGTCTATTATTTGTACTTGCTTAACCTCTTCAGAAAACTCTAATAAATCATCTTGAAGTTTAGCTACCAAAGGCATTAAAGCGGTTTCGTCGGGTTTAGGCAACTCGTTTTTCGTATCAAAAATATTATTGCGATACTTTTGAAGCATACCGCCCCAAATACCTCCAAAATACAGGTAGTAATTACCATCATCATCTTTAAAAATAGCAGGATCGATACTATAACTCCCTTTTATCGGCTGTGGTTGCGGTGTAAAAGGACCTGTTGGAGAATCGCTAATAGCCACACCTATTTTAAAAAAACCTTCGTAATCGCGAGCAGGAAAAAACAAGTAATATTTACCATCCTTTTCGGTGGCATCGGGTGCCCACATTTGCTTTTCGGCCCATGGTACATCGTCAACATGCAATGCCAATCCGTTATCTACCGCCTTACTACAAACAGAATCCATAGAAAACACATGATAATCTTCCATTCCAAAATGGTCGCCATTATCGTTAAAAGGAATACCTGCATCAATATCATGCGACGGATAAATGTATATTTTCCCGTTAAACACATGCGCCGACGGATCTGCGGTATACATGTGTGTTACCAACGGTTGCGAAATGGCTTTTTTATTTAATTCGTTAAAATCGATATGATCTATAGAGTTTTCTGGCATAATAATTAAAGATTTAAATTCTACGTTGTTTTAAATCGTTTTCAATAGTTTTTTCCATCGTTTTATCAATGGCATAAAACGACAACAACACAACGCATATTAAAAATGGTATTGCAGGATAAATACTTACCAACATTTTAGTTCCTTGTATGGCACTTTCTGGCTGTAACAGGGCTTCACCAGTAATTACAGCTTCTTTAGTTACGTAATTATAGAGCCCTAAAATCCAGGTTACAAGTGCACTTCCTATACTTAATCCTGCTTTTAATCCTACCATCATCGCAGAAAAAATTATTGCCGTAGCACGACGGTAGTTTATCCACTCCGAATAATCGGCAACATCAGCTATCATCGCCCAAAGCAACGGAATAGTTAATCCGTAAAAAAAGCCGTGTAATATTTGTGAAACAAACATGAGTATCACCGCATTTTTCGGAAAGAAAAAGAAGATTATTATAAATATTGTAGAAATGAATAAAGCAAGACGAAACACATCGCGTTTACCATATTTATCGGCAAATCGTTTGGAAAAAGTTATACCAACAATCATAAAAATAATTCCGCCCGCATTAAACAACCCGAAACCTGCCGACACTGGATTTGCGCCGAAAAAATTAAGTCCTACTTGAGATAATGCATCAAGTATAGGCTGAATAAATTGTGTTAAACTAGTTTTATCTACATAGTTTTCAAAATAATACACATACGAACCTCCTTTCATAGCGAGTGTTACAAAAACCAGTAAAGTAACGATTAAGATAATAACCCAAGGTTTGTTTTTCAGCAAATCGGAAAGGTCTTGTTTAACGCTAGATTTTTGTGCTATTTCTGGAACAATACGTTCTTTAGTTGTAAAAAAGGTTATGATGAGCATGATAGTTCCAATGGCTGCCAACCACGTCATTACCACCTCAATTCCTAGTGCTTTATCGCCACCTCCTACAGCTTCAATTATCGGTAACATAAATACCTGAACAAAAAACTGAGCAAACATAACCGCTACAAAACGATAGGACGAAATACTGTTACGCTCTCCCATATCACCTGTAATTACGCCACTTAAAGCAGAATATGGTAAATTATTTGCCGCATACAAAAGCAATAACAATGTGTACGTTACTGCCGCATAAATAACTTTTCCTTTATAAGTGAAATCGGGTGTACTAAAAGCTAGAATTGAAATGACTCCAAGAGGAACAGCCGTCCATAAAATCCATGGGCGAAATTTACCCGATTTAGCATTAGTTCTATCGGCTAAAGCGCCAATAATTGGATTAAACCCGAAGGCTGCTATAAGCCCAACAACTAGCATAATGGCCGAAGCATGATTTGCCTCTAGCCTATAAATATCGGTATAAAAGTAAGCCAAATACGTCATTAGCGTTTGAAAAACTAAGTTCGCTGCCAAATCGCCAAGGCTATAGCCTATTTTTTCCTTTACGGATAATTTTTGAACCGTATTACTCATAAATGTTTAGTTAGTTGGTTGGTTAATTCTAGTTTATGGTTTTAAAGCGATAATACTATCGAAAGCTTGTTTGGGTTGGTTTTCCCTATCGAACAATAACGGATAATCGGTGCGTCCGTTAATTGGCCAATCGTTCTTCCAGGAATTGCCATCATTTAAACCCCAAAAGGTGACTCTATTTATCTTGTCTTTATGCTTAAAAGTTTGAATATCTCTTGATACCTTATTGCTAATTGCTTTTGAATTACTTCGGGTAATTCAGTTGGATACGGATTCATGGTTGGATCATCACTTTCAAACTTAACGTTAACATCGGCTCCAGAAAAATCCCAAGGCATAGGAATTACCGAAATATCTAATTCGGTAATATCAACCTTTATTCCTAAAGCGGCATACTCTAAAATACTGGTTTCAATCTCGCTAATAGTTGGCGAGGTTAGTCCCCAATGCCCTTGCATACCAATACCATCAACTTTTACGCCTTTATTCTGAAGGTTCTTTATCAAGTTAATCGCACCGCGACGTTTATCAGGGTTAGTTAAACTATAATCGTTATAAAACAGTTGCGCGTTCGGATCTGCTTCTGAAGCGATTTGAAAAACCATAGGAATATAATCTTCGCCTAATACCTTGTAAAATACCGATTCACGCAGGGCGCCATCGTCGTTTAAAGCTTCATTTAAAACATCCCAAGCGTCAATCTTGCCTTTGTATCGTCCTATAATGGTATTTATGTGATTCGTGATAACGGATGCCAATTCGGTACTATCGGTAATTTCAGAAAAAAACGGACTTAATTGACTATGCCAAATTAAAGTATGTCCTTGAATGTGTAGTTGATGCTTTTTTGCAAAATTTACAAACACATCGGAAGTTGTGAAATTAAACACCTCTTTTTCAGGATAAATGTGCATCGACTTCATTAAATTCTCTGGTGTCACACTACTAAATTGTTCAGCTATTAAGTTAGTTGTAACCGAATCGGTTTCCTTAATTTGCGCTTCATTTAAAGCAACACCAACATAAAAATCATCTTTAAAAACTGTTTTTAAGGTCTTATTTTGAGGGATTTGTTCTGAGGTTTCCTGCTGATTTTTACAACTTATAAAAAGTAGTATCAAGGCAAAATATGGTAGTAATTTCATTTTAGTTATTGACTTTAGTTTTAGTTAAATTTGGTTTAATCTTTAGGTGCAAAAGGAAATTCTAAAGACATAAAATAGTCTAAATTTTGTTCAGTTTTATCTACAGTTTTAGGTAATGGCATTTTTGAAAACTGCTGAAAATACAGCAAACATGCATCACGCCACCATTTCGCTTCTTTAAATTGAATGCTTAAAAGCATTTTCACGTTATTGAAGCGTTCTTCATCAACATAAGGCTTCATTTTATCCCAAATACTTATCATATTTTTTACTTGATTTACACCTTCTTGATATTTTAATGCGATTCCATTCCAAAGCGTTTCGCCATTTTTCAACTTATAATCCCATGGCACATGATGAAACCACAGCAAAAATTCTCCTGGGCAACTATTCACATCGTTAAACATATTGGCTACTTTTGGTTCGTATTGCTCCACAGCATTGCTTCCTGAGTGTGTTCTGTTAAAACCTATGCCATGTTCATCAGCTTTATGGTAATACACTGGATTCCATTCAGGACGCGATAAATTCGACACCCAAGGCCCTGGCCCATAATGATGACCAGTCCCCATAATATGATGCAAACCAAGCGGCGTCATGTAGTTTACAACAGCTTCGCGAGATTCAATTAACATGGTTGTTAAAGCATCTACAAAATTGTTATTATTACTAAAAGTTAAACGCAACCACTCATCTGCAATGGTTTTTGATGATGTATTAGGATTCCAAGCTAAGCGCCCAAAACCGTACCAATTGGCTTGTAAAAACACATTTCCTGTCCAATTTATATCACTTCCAATGTTGCTAACACCAGCCATTCCTGTAAGTTTCACATCAGATAAAGAACCATCGATCACTTTTGCCACGGTCGATCCTTTTCCTTGAGCGTACGTATCTGATTGCAGAACTTCTTCATATAACTTCGGAAGAAAAACCGTGTGCGTGCTAAAACCTAAATATTCTTGTGTAATTTGAAATTCCATCATTAACGGTGTTTTAGGCATTGCGCCAAACATAGGATGAAACGGTTCTCGTGGCTGGAAATCGATAGCACCGTTTTTTACTTGCACAAGTACGTTATCTTTAAACTGTCCGTCGTAAGGAACAAACTCAGAATACGCTTGTTTTGCTCTATCGGTTACATCGTGTTCGGAATAGACAAAAGCGCGCCACATAACTATGCCGCCGAAAGGCTTTAGAGCATTAGCGAGCATATTCGCGCCATCAACATGATTTCGATTGTAATTTTGGGGACCTGGTTGCCCTTCAGAATTTGCCTTAACTAAAAACCCACCAAAATCTGGAATTCTCTCGTAAATTGCTTTGGCTTTATTTGCCCACCAATTTTTGACATCTTCATTATAAGGATCGGCAGTTTCGAGACCGCCAATTTCAATCGGTGCCGAAAATCGAGCGGTTAGGTAGACTTTTATCCCGAATGGTCTAAAAACATTGGAAAGTGCTTCTACTTTTTCTAAATATTGATCGGTTAAAATTAGCGCATTCGCATTTACATTGGTTAAAACCGTACCATTTATACCAACTGACGCATTGGCTCGCGCATAATCTATGTACCTCGAATCGATATAATCGGGCAAACGATGCCAATCCCAAATAGAGCTTCCGGCATAACCACGCTCAACGGTTCGATCTAAATTATCCCAATGATTTAAAGTTCTCACCTGTATTGCTGGTGAATCAATCATCGATAAATTTTCAATAGAACGATGCATTTGAATTACTCTTAAAAACCTAAACACACCGTAAAGCACACCAACATCCGTTTTTCCTGTAATTAAAATGTGATTTTTACCTTTTACGCTTACGGCTTTTATAATGAAGCCTTCATCATTTATTTTATGGAATTCATTTGGCAATGCTTTTAAAAATTCTTTTGTTAAATTCGATTTCGAACCGAAAACAACAAGGTTGTTTAAATTTTTAGTATTATCAACAGAAATAAACGCTTTATCCAACATCGCACTTAAAGCTAATTCCAGTTCTTTATAAGCATATTGAATGGTTTGTGAATCTCCTAAGGGCATTAGCCCTTGTATTCTATTTTGGTAATGTTTTTTTAGCGCTACATTATTAACGGTTTCATATTGCAACCATAAGTTATACCCTTTATTTTTAGGAGTATTCGCAAAAGTATTCCAACTTAAACAAAAAGTAAAAAGGATTAAAAAAACACGTTTATTTCTATATTTCATTGATAAAAAGTGAAGCAAAAAAACAATCGAATTTAGATTAAAAATCGTCAAAATGTATCTCTTGCTAATTATTAATATGTTGTAAAGATAAAAAAAATTAAGTATTTTGCAATCGGTTGCGTAAAACTATTGTTTTTAATTTCATAGATTTACAAAACTTACTTAAAAATAACCACTAAACTATATAACCACTATGAAACCTTTTACTTTAATTGTAAAAATTGGACTAATTGTTTTATTGCTTCACGCCTGTAAAAATGAAACGTCTAACAATAGTAATACACAAACAAAGACTGAAACAGCGGAAACTTTTGCTTTTGAATTTTACAACACTAATTTAACTATAGACGAACGTGTAACCGATTTAATTTCGAGATTAACACTGGAGGAAAAAATCGATCAGATGATGAATTCAACTCCAGGAATACCGCGTTTAAATATTCCGCCTTACGATTATTGGAATGAAGCTTTACACGGTGTTGGTCGCTCTTGTGCTGCAACCGTGTTCCCACAAGCCATTGCTTTAGGCGCAACTTTTGATGCTGAATTAGCGCATCGTGTATCAACCATTATTTCCGATGAAGCCCGAGCGCTATACAACGCTGCCACAGCCAAAGGTTATCATAAAAAATATGGCGGGTTAACTTTCTGGACACCAAACGTAAACATTTTTAGAGATCCGCGTTGGGGTCGCGGACAAGAAACTTATGGCGAAGACCCGTATTTAACAGGCCTTTTAGGCGAAGCTTTTGTAAAAGGCTTACAGGGTGATAATCCTGACTTTTTAAAAACTGCAGCCTGTGCGAAACATTACGCCGTGCATAGCGGTCCCGAAAAATTACGCCATGAATTTAACGCAACAACCTCTCAAAAAGATTTGTGGGAAACATATTTACCCGCCTTTGAACAGTTAGTTAATGCGGAAGTTGAGACCATAATGTGTGCCTACAACAGTACTAACGGCATGCCTTGTTGCGCTAACACTTACTTAATAAATGATGTTTTAAAAGATAAATGGCAATTTGACGGCCACATTGTAACCGATTGTGGGGCGCTGGAAGATTTTTACAACACACCTAGCAATGGCGGACATGGCATTGCAAAATCTAAAGCCGAAGCCGCTGCTATGGCCCTAAAAAGTGGTATCAATTTAAATTGTGGCGGTATTTACAATCACCTAGACGAAGCAATAATTGACGGATTAATTACCGAAAAAGATATTGACGAGCAACTTTTTAATCTTTTAAAAACCAGATTTAAACTCGGTTTATTTAACCCAAAAGGAAGTTCGCCATACGATAGTATTTCTATTGCTGTTGTTAATAGTGAAAAACATAGAAAACTAGCCAAAGAAGTTGCTCAAAAAAGTATTGTTTTATTAAAAAACAATGGTGTTCTACCTCTTAAAAACGATTTATCGAAATATTTTGTAACCGGACCTAACGCCGCAAATGTGGATATACTTTTGGGGAATTATTACGGCGTAAACTCCAATTTAGTTACCATTTTAGAGGGCATTGTTAACGCTGTTGATCCTGCGAGTCAAATTCAATACAGACAAGGTTGTTTGTTAAGCGAATTTCCTAAAAACCCAATTGATTGGGCCAGTGGAAACGCTGGAAATAGTGATGTCACTATCGCAGTTCTTGGCATTTCGTCGTTACTTGAAGGTGAAGAAGGCGAATCGTTGGCTTCCGCTACAGCAGGCGATAGATTGGATTACAATCTTCCTGAAAATCAATTGGATTATTTGCGTAAACTAAGAAAAGTAGCAGATAGAAATCCTAACAACAAAAAACCTATAATAGCTGTAATTACAGGTGGAAGCCCAATAAACTTAAAAGAAGTGCATGAATTAGCCGATGCCGTTTTATTTGTATGGTATCCTGGTGAAGAAGGCGGAAATGCTGTAGCTGATATTATTTTTGGTAAGGTCTCCCCTTCTGGACGATTACCCATCACTTTTCCTGAATCGTTAAACCAATTACCAGCGTACGACGACTACAGTATGCAAGGTCGAACTTACCGCTATATGAATGAAAAACCCATGTATCCGTTTGGTTTCGGATTGAGTTATACCAATTTTGAGTATTCAAATGTTTCTGCAGACAAATCATCTATAAATAAAGGTGAAACCGTTACACTATCCGCTAAAATGACCAATATAGGAAACTATACTTCCGATGAAGTTGTTCAGGTTTATATTAAAGACGAAGCAGCTTCTGCTACCACGCCTAATTTTCAACTTATAAAAACAAAACGCATAACATTAACAGCAAACACTTCCGAAACGTTAACTTTTACAATCACACCAAAAGATTTTGAAATTGTTTTAAACGATGGCTCAAAAACTATTGAATCTGGAACTTTCAAAATTTATATTGGTGGCTCAAGCCCAATGTCTAGAAGCACAGAACTAGGCGCTTCAAAACTATTAGAAACACAAATTACCATCCAATAAACCACAAAAATGAATACAATTTTAAAGTTTTTTACACTAATCATTTTTACTCTAAACCTTGTGCTTAATGCGCAAATAAAACTTCCAAAATTAGTAAGCGATGGTATGGTTTTACAACGCGATCAACCTATAAAAATTTGGGGTTGCGCAGCACCAAACGAGAACATTTCTATCAGTTTTAAATCTGAAAACTACTCAACAAAAGCCAACAACAATGGTAAATGGGCAGTATCTTTACCCGCACAAGATTTTGGTAGACCGTTCACCATGACCTTGAAAGCTAGCAATACTATTACGATTAATGATATTTTAATTGGTGATGTTTGGGTGTGCTCTGGTCAGTCTAATATGGAACTTACGATGGATAGAGTGAGTGATAAATACCAAAATGTTATTGATAAGGCAAATTACTCCGAAATTAGACAATTTTTAGTCCCAGATAGATACAATTTCAACAATGAATCTGAAGATTTTGAATCTGGCGAATGGATTGCTGCCAACCCAGAATCGGTAATGGATTTTTCGGCAGTTGCCTTTTTCTTTGCTCAAAATATTTATGAAAAACACCACATTCCTATCGGACTAATTAATAGCGCTTTGGGCGGATCGCCCGTGGAATCTTGAATAAGCGAAGATGCTATTAAAACCTTTCCTGAAGCTTATCAAGAAGCACTAAAATTTAAAGACCAAAAACTAATTGATTCTATAATTGCCAGCGATAAGCAACGTATTGATGGTTGGTACAGCGATTTAAATTCTAAAGATGAAGGATCACTTGCTTCCCCACAATGGCAAACTAAAAATATTGATGATACGTCTTGGAACACCATGGATTTACCTGGTTACTGGAAAAATGAACCAATTGGTAATATTAATGGCTGTGTTTGGTTTAGAAAAACCATTGAAATACCTGAGCATATGGCCGGAAAACCGGCAAAATTGATGTTAGGAAGAATTGTAGATCAGGATTTTGTATACGTTAATGGAGAATTTGTAGGCACTACGGGTTATCAATATCCGCCACGTCGTTATCATATAAAAGATAATATTTTACAAGCTGGAAAAAATAACATAACTGTTCGTGTCATCAACAATATAGGCAATGGTGGTTTTGTTTTAGAAAAACCTTATTATTTAGCTACTGAAACTGATACTATTCAGTTAAACGGTCGTTGGAAATATAAAGTTGGTACAAAAATGAGTTCTCTTGAAGGTCAAACCTTTATTCGTTGGAAACCTGTTGGGCTTTATAATGCAATGATCGCACCATTACTCAATTTAAAAATTAAGGGTGTGATTTGGTATCAAGGCGAATCGAATACCAAAAACCCAAAATCTTATTTTAAAACGTTTCCTGCATTAATTGAAAACTGGCGAAGTAAATGGCAACAAGGCAATTTTCCTTTTTTGTATGTTCAACTTACAAATTTTATGGAAACGAAATCCGAACCAGTTGAAAGCTCTTGGGCGGAATTAAGACAAGCGCAATTAGAAACGCTAAAAGTACCAAAAACCGCAATGGCCGTTGCGATAGACTTGGGCGAATGGAACGATATTCATCCATTAAACAAAAAAGATGTAGGTAAACGACTAGCGTTACTTGCTAGAAAAATGACTTATGGTGAAACCGATTTAAAAGCATCGAGCCCCATGCCTAAACAGACTAAATTTAAAAAAGATAAAATTGTTATCACTTTTAAAAATGCGGAAGATGGCTTACAATCCATAAACGGAATGCCCTTAAAAACCTTTTCTGTATCTAATGATAGTAAACATTTTGTTTGGGCTAAAGCTGAAATTAAAGGTAACAAAGTTATTGTTTGGCACAATAGTATTTCACAACCTAAAATTGTTCGATATGCTTGGAGTGACAATCCCGATGAGGCTAATTTATTTTCAAAAAACAATTTACCCGCATCTCCTTTTCAAATTAAGAAAGAAAACTAATATTTATAAACAACGCGAAAATTCGAATGGATTAATTTCTTTTTGAAGATTCGCGTTCTATCACTTCAGTGTTTAAAAATGCTATCTCTCGAATATCGTCTTTGGTTTTCGATTTTAAACTGTTCAAAATGATTTCAGCCGCAGCTTGCCCCATTTTTTCAGCAGGATGCGTGATAGTAGATAAATTTGGGTCGATAATTCTAGAAATGGGATCGTCGTTAAAGCCAATAACCGCTAATTCTTCAGGTACTTTAACTCCCATTTTTTTTGCGGTTTGAATCGCGCTTACACCTAAAATATCACCTGGCGCAAAAATACCATCCGGTTTATTTTTTAAGCTTAACAGTTTCTTTACTGCACGTGCGCCTTCATCGTAAGTTATCTCTTTAACTCTAATTACATACTTGTCGTCTACTTCAAGATTATGTTCTTTTAAAGCATCTAAATAGCCACGTTTACGCTCGTGATAAATAGTACCAAATTCCGAACCAATAGTTAAATGTGCGATATGCTTACAGCCTTGAGCAATCAAGTGTTTTGTAGCCTTATAACCTGCAATATAATTATCAATAACAACTCTGTAAGTGTTAAATCCTTTAGGAACCCTGTCGACAAACACCAACGGAATAGCACTTTCTTTAAACAACTGAAAATGTGCTGCATCTTCGGTTTCCATAGCTAAAGAACAAATTACACCACTTACTCTGTGATCGTAAAGTAACTTGGTTAAATCTACTTCATCTTTATGTTTATCATGAGATTGCATGATAATAACACTATAACCTGCTTTTCTGGCGGCAATTTCAATACCACTAATTAATGATGATAAAAACGGTTGCGTAATGGTTGGTAGTAAAACGCCAATGGCCTTCGATTTTTTACTTCTTAAACTCGCCGCCAAATTATTGGGTCTATACCCCATTTCTTGGGCTGTTTTTTTAACCTTGGCAATGGTTTTTTTACTTATAGTATGATGATCTTTTAATGCTCTGGAAATAGTTGAAGTCGCTAAATTTAGCTTTTCCGCAATATCATATATCGTTACTTCATTATAATCTTTCATATCGAGGTCTTGGTTTTCAAATATACGCTTTTACAGTAAAATAATTTTAACCCTACCTTCAATAAAAATTAGGTAAAAAAAAACGTCTGCAATTTACTTACAGACGTTTTTTTTAAATCATTACTTAACCTGTAACCTCCAACCAAATGGGTCTTCAACTTTATTGGTTTGTATATCGGTAATGCGTTTCTTTAAAAAGCTCGCATAAGTATCCTCTAATTTTGGTAACTCAAAATCGTCACCTTTGTAACCAAATCCTGAAATAGGAGAGATTACCGCAGCGGTTCCTGCTCCAAACATTTCTTTTAAGCTACCATTTTTAGCAGCTTCAACAACTTCGGCAACCTTTAAAGGTCTAACTTCTACATTTATGTTTTCAGATTCCGCAAGCTCAATAATACTTTTACGGGTAATACCATCCAGAATTCTGTCGCTTGTTGGGCCTGTAATTAGTGTATCGTTAATACGTACAAAAATATTCATAGCCCCAGCTTCTTCAATATATTCGTGGGTATTATCATCGGTCCAAATAACCTGTTGGTAACCTTTTTCAATAGCTAATTGCGTTGGGTAAAACTGTCCAGCGTAATTACCTCCTGCTTTAGCATAACCAACACCACCATTAGCAGAACGCGAGTATTTTTCTTCAATTAATACACGAACTTCACCCGAAAAATAAGCGCCCGAAGGTGCTGTTGCAATTATAAATTTATACTCGTTTGCAGGTGAGGCATGAAACCCAGCTCCCGACGCAAAAACAAACGGACGAATGTAAAGTGAGCTACCATCTTGCGTAGGTATCCAAGCTTCATCAACTTCTAAAAGCGTTTTTAAACCATCCATAAAATAGTTTTCAGGAATTTCAGGAATTGCCAAACGTTTCGACGAAATATTTAAACGTTTCACATTATCAATTGGGCGAAATAATAAAACATTACCATCGGCATCTTTGTAAGCTTTCATGCCTTCAAAAACCGATTGTCCATAATGGAAAATTTTAGCTGCAGGATCTAAACTAATTGGCGCATAAGGGACAACCTTTGGCGCTTGCCATTTACCATCTTTAAAATCGCATTCTAACATGTGGTCAGAAAACACGCTTCCAAATTTTAAATTACTAAAATCTACCTCGTTAATTTTAGAGTTTTTCGTTTTTATAACCTCTATTTCGTTAATCATAGCGCTTATAGCTTAAATAGTTTAAGACACAAATTTAGTTAAAAACGTTTTTAAAAAAGCCCTATATTTACATAAATCGTATAAAATTGAAATATTTATATTATGAGATACTTTAGACTATTAATTATCTGCATTTTAGTGTTAAATTCTTGCAAGAAAAAAAGTGACGAAACATTAAAATCGACCGAAGAAGTTGAGGAAGTTAACTATGTGTCCTTTGGGAAATCTATTATTGCAGATGATGCTATTGCTGCTAAATCTATGGCGCAACACTATAAAAGTATGCCTGTTGGCGATAGTATTAATAGTAAAATGACAGCCAAAGTAACCGATGTTTGTCAAGCTAAAGGCTGTTGGATGACGTTAGATTTAGAAGATGGTAGCGAGGTTATGGTAAAGTTTAAGGACTACGGCTTTTTTGTACCAAAAGATATAAAAGGAAAAGAGGTAATAATTAATGGAAAAGCTTTTGTTAACGAAGTTCCAGTTGATGAGCAACGCCATTATGCCGAAGATGCGGGTAAAAGCAAAGAAGAAATCGCTTTAATTATTGAGCCTAAAAAAACGTTTTCTTTTGAAGCCGATGGCGTTTTAGTTGTACAGTAAATTTTATTTTGAAACGAGAAATTATAATAACTGCCGATGGCTCCACGACCATTCATATTCCTGAATGGAACGAGCAGTACCACTCCAAACACGGCGCCATACAAGAAGCTTACCACGTATTTATAAAACATGGCTTGCATCACTTTTGTCATCCTGAACTTGTTTCAGGATCTCACTCTATGGATGTATCTTCGGGAGCAGTCGAGAAGCTCCAAAACAATCCACTTTCCATTCTCGAAATAGGCTTCGGCACAGGTTTAAACGCTTTTATCACTCTTTTTGAAGCCGAAAAATTAAACCTAAATATTAATTATGTTGGGGTTGAAGGCTATCCGGTAGCTTTAAATGAAGTTGAAAAACTAAATTATGCTGAAGAAATCAATCAATCAGAAACTTTATTTCAAGAAATTCATAAGGTTGCTTGGGAAGAGAAGCATGACATAACGACGCACTTTTCATTAACAAAACAAGAAAAGTTTTTTGATGCTATTGATGATGAAAATGCATTTAATATTATTTATTTTGATGCTTTTGGAGCTCGCGTTCAACCTGAATTATGGACAGAAACAATATTTCTTAAAATGTATAAAGCTTTAAAAAATGAAGGTGTTTTAGTGACATATGCTGCAAAAGGAAGCGTTCGAAGAGCAATGCAAGCGGTTGGCTTTCTGGTTGAGAAACTCCCTGGTCCTCCCGGAAAACGTGAAATGCTGAGGGCAACGAAGCATTCACGCTGAATTTTATAAAAGCGCTAAATGCTGAGAGCAACGAAGCATTCACGCTAAATATTATGAAAGCGCTAAAAGTTAAAGTTAGAAATATTTACGCTATGAATTGTGAAAATGATTATAATAAAACGAATAAATACCCTCGTCTTACATTAAAATTCTAAAATGATTTATCAATTTAAAAAAGGATGAATTCCCTTAAATAAGCATATATTTTCATTTTCAATACTATAAAATTAAACTGTTAAACCTTCATTAAAAGCCTTAGAAGCCGTTCTGCAATTTTGTAACTTTATAAAAAAAGCACATGCGAGTTTTAATTACAGGAGCAACGGGTTTGGTAGGAAGTGAAATTGTAAAACTTTGCCTTAAAAAAGAAATAATAGTCCATTTTTTAACTACGAACAAATCTAAATTAGAGGAAAAAGAAAATTATAAAGGGTTTTATTGGAATCCCGCTTTAGGCGAAATAGATGTTAATTGTTTATACAAAGTAGATACCATAATTCATTTGGCTGGCGCAAGTATTGCAAAGCGTTGGACAACATCCTACAAAAAAACAATTCTAGCAAGCAGAACGCAATCTGCGGCATTATTATTTCGTACTTTAAAAACCGAAATCCACCAAGTAAAGCAATTTATTTCGGCCAGTGCCATTGGCATTTATCCCGATTCGTTAACCAATTATTACGATGAAAGTTCGACCGCATCAAACCATACTTTTTTAGCCAAAGTTGTGCAAGCCTGGGAAGCCTCGGCAGATGCGTTTAAAACTTTAAACATCAATGTAGCTAAAGTTAGAATTGGTTTAGTACTAGCCAAAAATGGCGGTGCTTTACAACAAATGGTTAAACCAGCTAAGTTTGGCTTAGCGGCACCGTTTGGTTATGGTAAACAGTGGCAATCATGGATTCATATTACCGATTTGGCAAGATGTTTTTTACATGTTTTAAAATATAATTTAAGCGGTGTTTTTAATGCCGTTGCCCCAAACCCAGTAACGAATAAAGAATTAATAAAAACCATAGCTAAAACCCTTGAAATGCCGTGTTTTTTACCCGGAATTCCTAAAATAATTATGCGCTTAGCGTTAGGAGAAATGCATATTTTATTATTTGAAAGTCAGCGAGTAAGCGCAAAAACTATGGAAAATAAAGGCTTTAATTTTAAATACAATTGTTTAAAACCTGCATTAAATGATTTATTAGAATCGGTTTAAAAAGTAAAAATATGTCTATCGAAAATTATATTAAACTCATTCACTCCGAAGAAGGTCGGAAAGGTTACAAAAGCTTAATGCAGTATTTGATGCAATTGCGAACACATTTTGCTAATACATTTAAAAATGAAATATCTGTTGGAAGTTTTTATCAAGGTTTTATGGATATGACTTATTTCCCAATTACAACGCCCGTTTTAAAAGCTCATAAACTAAAAGTAGGTGTTGTATTTAACCATGAGCGTATTCAGTTTGAACTTTGGTTAGTAGGACAAAATAAGAAAGTAAATAAACAATATTACAGTTATTTTCTCGACAAAAACTTTACCAATTATAAATTGTCTGAGACCAATCAAGAATCAATTATTAATTATTCTGCTTTAAAATCGCCTAATTTTAATAATTTAAATGAAATTACAAATTCAATTGAAAATCAAACTTTACAGTTTATAAATTCTGTTGAAGGTTTTCTTAAATAAAATTTTTAAAAATCAATCTATTAAAATTTCTAAAAGTTGAATAGCTGCATCACTAATTTTAGTACCAGGGCCAAAAACAGCAACAACACCTGCATCAAATAGAAACTGATAATCTTGCTTAGGAACTACGCCACCAACAATAACCATAATATCGTCGCGCTCATAATCTTTTAGGGCTTCAATAACTTGAGGAAGTAAGGTTTTATGTGCGCCAGCTAAACTAGAAACGCCTAAAATATGTACATCGTTTTCTATAGCCTGTTTAGCAACTTCGTTTGGCGTTTGGAATAACGGACTAATATCAACATCAAAACCCATATCGGCATAACTGGTTGCAACAACTTTAGCACCACGGTCGTGACCATCTTGTCCCATTTTCGAAATCATAATACGTGGGCGTCGGCCTTCTTGTTCGGCAAAAACATCGGCTAAAGCTTGTGCTTTTTTAAAACTACTATCGTCTTTAATTTCTTTACTATACACACCCGAAAATGATTTTATTTGCGCTTTGTAACGGCCAAAAGCAACTTCTAATGCATCACTAATCTCGCCTAACGTAGCACGAGCTCTAGCTGCTTCAATAGTTAAAGCCAATAAATTAGAATCTGAATTATAACCTGTTGCTTTTGTATTTGAATTTACAAAATTATTTCCTGCTCGAGTTAAATTATTTAACGTCATTTTCACTAAAGCCTCATTTCTAGAAGCTTTAATGGTATGTAATCGCGCTATTTGCTGCGTTCTTACTTTTTCATTATCAACCTCTAAAATATTTAAAGGCTTTTCGTCCTGTAATTGGTATTTGTTTACACCAACTATAATATCTTGTCCAGAATCTATTCGGGCTTGTTTTCTAGTGGCCGCTTCTTCAATTTTAAGTTTAGGTATACCTGCTTCAATAGCTTTAGTCATGCCACCTAAGGCTTCAATTTCTTCAATTAAATCCCAAGCCTTTTCTGCAATATCATGAGTTAATTTTTCAACAAAATAACTTCCTGCCCAAGGATCGACCGTTTTAGTAACCCCTGTTTCTTCTTGTAAAAATATTTGCGTATTACGTGCTATTCTGGCTGTAAAATCGGTTGGAAGCGCGATGGCTTCATCTAAAGCATTTGTGTGAAGGCTTTGTGTACCACCAAAAACCGCCGCCGTAGCTTCAATGGTTGTTCGCGCCACGTTATTGTAAGGGTCTTGCTCTGTTAAACTCCATCCGCTAGTTTGGCAATGTGTTCTTAACGACAACGATTTTGGGTTTTTAGGATTGAATTGCTTTACCAATTTTGCCCATAACATTCTGGCAGCACGCATTTTTGCAATTTCCATAAAATGATTCATCCCTATACCCCAAAAAAACGATAATCTTGGTGCAAAATCATCTATATCTAAACCAATTTCTAGTCCTTTTTTAATGTATTCTAAACCATCGGCAAGGGTGTATGCTAACTCAATATCGCAAGTTGCTCCAGCCTCTTGTATATGGTATCCAGAAATGCTGATGCTATTAAATTTTGACATGAATTTACTGGTGTATTCAAAAATATCGGAAATAATTTTCATGGAAGGTTTTGGTGGGTAGATATATGTATTTCGCACCATAAATTCCTTCAAAATATCGTTTTGAATAGTACCTGCCAGCTCATTGGAATTTACCCCCTGTTCTTCGGCAGCTACAATATAAAATGCCAAAATGGGCAAAACCGCTCCATTCATGGTCATTGAAACCGAAATTTTATCGAGCGGTATTTGGTTGAATAATATCTTCATATCTTCAACCGTATCAATAGCTACACCAGCTTTTCCAACATCGCCTACTACACGTTCGTGGTCTGAATCGTAACCGCGATGCGTGGCTAAATCGAAGGCGACTGATAATCCTTTTTGTCCTGCTTTTAAATTGCGCTTGTAAAAAGCGTTGCTATCTTCGGCGGTACTAAAACCAGCATATTGCCTAATTGTCCAAGGTTTTTTTACATACATGGTACTGTATGGCCCGCGTAAAAAAGGAGCGATTCCAGCAGCAAAATTTAAATGTTCTAAATCTTCAACATCCTCTTTTTTATAAGTCGATTTTATATTGATGCCTTCGGCGGTTTGCATAACCGAGTCGTCATACTCCAAAGAAGCATCATTACAAGCTAAAGTGATATGTTGAAGATTTTTTCTTGACATTATTTCGTCTTAATCATTTTCTTTTGTTGCATCTCATTTTTTAAGTTTTTAATAGCTTCTTTTCTATTTTCTTAAACCGCTTTTTGGTTTGTTTCATTAGCTTCAAAATCGACAGAATTAAAATCTACTTGAAATAATTTTGCATAAAAATAATCGAGCGCAATAAAAGTTTGTAAATAAGGATCGTTTGAATATGATGTATTAGATTGTAAGGCAGGTGTAAAAATCTGTTGACTCATACTATTAGTGCTTACAAGGGCTTTAAAAGTTGTTTTTAAATTTTTATCCATCATTTTTTGGGTTAAACAACTTAACAAATTATGGTTATAATTTAAATGATTGCCATCCCATAAATTGGTATGTGTTTTAAGCACATCGAATACCGCTTTGGTTTGTTTCGAGATTATTTTATCGAACTGAACGCGATTAGTCATAGAATAGGTTATAAAAGTTCGATAAGCCCTTAATTTGTTTAATCCATTTTTGTCGTAAGCATTAATTATATCATTTTCAAAACTATATAACGCTTCTTTAAACAAATCATCGGTTTCTATATTACAGCTTATTGTTGGGTTTTTATCGGCATATTTATACTGTGTTAAAGTGGCCTGAGATTTTTGTTTACAGCTTAAACAAAGTGTAATGGTTATTAAAATAATAAAGTGTAAAGTATTAGTTTTCATTTTTAAATTTTTTATAAAATCGTTTACGTTCTAAATTTTCGGATACTCGTTTTTCAACTATCGATTCAATTAATGTTAATCTTGGTTTTAAACTTACAAAAGGGTATTTGTTAATGGTTTTTCCTATATTTTCAATAGGATATTGGTGGGCATTTACACCAACTAAAATGGTTTCATTTTGCTCTAGTTGTTTAACAGATTTATTAAAACTTTCTCTTATTTTTCGCTGAATTGTATCTTCTTTCAACAGTCTTAAAAAGCCTTCTTTTTTTTCAATCTCTTTAAAAATAATAAGCGCTTTTTGAGCTAGCTGGTTTGTAATTGATTCGATATAATACGACCCATCGGCAGGGTTATTTACCATATTAAAATAACTTTCGTGTTTTAAAATTAGCAATTGGTTTCGAGCAAGCCGTTCGTTTTCTGCATTATTTTTTTTAGTAACGTTATTATATGGTATGTTAAAAACAGTATTTGCACCACCCAAAATAGAACTCATACATTCGGTAGTTGTTCGTAAAAGGTTATTATAATTTTCGTAAATGGTTTTATTACTTAAGGTTGGCAACGCCACGATGTGGCAATCAACACTTATTTTATATTCATTAGCTAGAGATTTCCAAAGCAAACGTATAGCTCGCAATTTAGCTATTTCGAAAAAGTAGTTAGAGCCTATTGCAAATTTAAACTGTACTTTGGTGTTTGGTAAAAGCATCCCGTCTTGGTGCAAACAATGCAAGTATTCGTTAGCATGAGCCAAAGCATAAGCTAATTGTTGCACATTATTGGCCCCAGCATTTTGGTATAGAGCAGCATCAACCGAAATGGTATTGGTGTATTTGTAAATATCTTTAAAACTATTGAGGTCTTGTTTTAAATTTTTAAACCATGTTCCTGTTTTGGCAACATTACCTATAACATCGATATGAATAAAAATGGTGGTTTTTTTCGGAATTTTTTTGACGAAAGCTTCCGATTGAAAAAGTAATTTAAAATGAATTTCTGTGGTTTCTAAATCGATATCTTCTAGTAAATCGTTAATTAGCACGTCTTCCGAAGGAATAATAAAAGCTATACTCTCAACACCATTTTTAATAGCAAATCGCGCATTTTTATTCGATTTTTCAATATTAGCAACATATATAGTTTGACCTACTTTCCATTGCGTAGCCTTGGTGCTTACTGTATTGGAAGTTGTTTTTAAATCATCGGCGTGATAAAAAGGTTTAACCAAAATATCATCGTTAGTTTGCCATAAAAGTTTATTATAATCTTCGCCTTGAAGCTCAAACTGAATATTTTGTTTCCACTGTTTAGCCGAAACCGAATTAAAATCATCAAACAAGTTCTTGCTCATAATTAATCGGTTTTTAGGCTGTCTTCATATTCAATAATGTAAATTTCTTCGTTGTCGCGTTTCATATAATATTCTTCGCGAGCAAATTTTTCGAGGCCTTCACTAGAGCTTAATTCTTTTAAAGTCTTTTTGTCTTTCTCAATTTCTTTTTGGTAGTATTCTTTTTCTTTTTCTAAATTGTCGATATCGGTATTTAATTCGTGATGAATTAACCATGAGTTAGCATCAAAAAAAAGCATCCAAACCGCAAAAATTACCAGAATAATTACAAACCAGTTTTTAAAGGGTTTTAAATATTTAGTTTTCGATGATTTCATTTATTTATAATTTGTCGTTTATTATGGTTTTTACAATATCAACCGCTACGGTGTTGTAATGGTTGTTAGGAATTATAATATCGGCATACTCTTTCATGGGTTCAATAAATTGAGAATGCATAGGTTTTAATGTGCTTTTATAACGATTTAAAACTTCATCTAAATCACGGCCACGTTCCGAAATATCACGTTTTAGTCTTCTAATTAATCGTTCATCACTATCGGCATGAACAAATATTTTTATATCGAACATATCGCGTAATTCAGGATGACTTAACACTAAAATACCTTCAACAATTATTACTTTTCGCGGATGTGTTAAAATAGTATCACCTGTTCTATTATGTTTAACGAACGAATACACAGGTTGGTGTATTGGATTGCCTTTTTTTAATTCTTTTAAATGCGCTTCAATTAACTCGAAATCGATAGATCTTGGATGATCGAAATTTATTTTAACGCGTTCGTCGTATGATAAATGCGAGGTATCTTTATAATACGAATCTTGCGATAAAATGCCCACTTCGCCTTCTGGAAGTTCTTTTAAAATTTGATTAACAACGGTTGTTTTTCCGCAACCAGTTCCGCCAGCAATACCAATAATTAACATGGATTAGTTTTTAGTTTGATTGATGCAAAGTTAACCAATTGTACATGTAAAGTTAAAAAGAATACTTACTTTTTAATTTTAGAAACTTCGGCTACGGTAACCATTTTTTCGTTTTTATTTCCCCAACTATTTGTTATATAGTTCATAACATCTGCAACTTCATCGTCGCTTAAACCCATGGGCATCATAGCGTTTTTATAAGTTATATCGTTAACTTTTATTTCGCCACGTAAACCAAATTTAATGGCTTTTATAGTGGCTTCGCGGTTTTTTAAAAAATCGGATTTCGCTAATGGAGGAAATGTTTTTTTTACGCCTTCACCATTTGCCATATGGCAGGTAAGGCAAAAATCTTGATATATGGCTTCTCCTTTTTTTATACTGTCCTTTAAGTTTGAATTTTGAGCCTCGGTCACATTTATAAAAGTAAAAATTAACGCTAAAGCTATCATTTTAAATATTTTCATAAATCGATTAATTTTTAGGAACAATTTTAACAATACCTACACCTTCGATACCTACATAAATAAAACCATCTGGCGCTTCAACAACATTTCTAACTCTTCCAAGACCTTCTAATAGTTTTTCGCGTTTAACAACCTTTTCTTGTTCTATAATTAAACGCTCTAGATACATGAATTTTAATGATCCAACCAGAAGCGAACCTTTCCAATCGGGGTAATTATTTGACGCAACAAAAGTCATACCACTAGGCGCAATTGATGGTACCCAATAAAATAAAGGTTGTTCCATGCCTTCTTTTTCGGTAATATCAGTAAATGTAGTGCCACTATAATTAATGCCATACGAAATAACTGGCCAACCATAGTTTTTACCACTTTCAATTACATTAATTTCGTCGCCACCTTGAGGTCCGTGTTCGTGAATCCAAATTTTACCTGTAAAAGGATTTTTGGTCATGCCTTGCGGATTGCGATGACCGTAGCTATAAATGGCAGTTTTAGGATAAAGTTCGTCTACAAAAGGATTATCGTTTGGTATCGAACCGTCGTCATGGAGTCTGTAAATTTTACCACCATCTCGTTTAATATCTTGAGGATTTACATCGCGTTCGCCACGTTCGCCAATTGAAAAATATAGAAATCCTTCGTTGTCGAATGCTATTCGCGATCCCCAATGTTGTCCTTTTGTTGTGTTTGGTGTGGCTTTATAGAGTAGTTGTTTTTCTATTAATGTATCTCCTCTCAATTTTGCTCGCATTAATGCAGTATGACCGCCATTTTGTTCGCCTTCGGGAGAGCTGTAAGTAAAATAAATCCAGCCGTTGTTTGCATAATCAGGATGCAACTTGATATCCATTAAACCACCTTGACCACGAACATAAACTTCAGGTAATCCTTCTATAGATGTTTTATTACCGTTTTTAAAATGAATGAGTTCACCTGATTTTTCGGTGATAAGGATACTACCGTCCGGTAAGAAAGCCATTCCCCAAGGAATATATAAATCTTGAACAATAACCTCGGTAGAATAAGCAACAGACGTAGGGGTTTCCGCTTTAATATCGGTTTCGGTTTGTTGAGCGCAAGCGTTGATAGTTAAAAAAACTAAACACAAAATGGCATGTAAATTTTTCATAAATAATTTTTCATTAAGATACATTAAAAAATATAATTCAAATCAATTCCAGAATAATAGTTTAGAGGATTTCCAGGATAGTAGTATCTAGGAGCGTTATTACCAAACCCAGTGGCATTTATTAAAATTTGAGAAGCGTAATGTTCATCAAAAATATTATTTAATCCAAAAAATATATTCATGTTTAAATTATCTAACAAATTCTTTTTATACCCAACTTTAAAATTGGAAATATTATAGCGCATTGAGTATAAACTGTTACTGTCTGTAATAGGCATACGGCCTACATATTGGTAATTATAGTTGCCATAAAAACCATTACTAAAATCAACATCAGCTATAATGTTTAGAACGTTTGAAGGAACGCCTGTTAAATCATTTCCAGAATAGTCGTTTTCTGCGTCTGTAAACTCTACAAATTTAAATTGGTTTAATGTGTAGTTTGCTGTTAAGTTAAGTTTAGAGGTTTTACTTTTAATTAATACGTAATTAGTTTCTAACTCAATGCCGTTATGGCTTGTTTTACCAGCGTTTATACCTATGTATTGATTGTTAGAAAGGCGCCTCGATACTAATAGGTTTTTAATTTTTAATTGAAAAATTGATGCGGTAAATTGCATTCTATTTTTTAGCAAGGCGCCTCTTGTCCCAACTTCGAAATTCCATCCTGTTTCTGGTTTTAAACTTGGGTTTATTTGTCCGTTTGGAAGCAAAGTTTCTTCCAACGAAACAGGAGAAAATCCGTGGCTAGCGTTCGAGTACAGACTTATGTTTTGGGATATTAAATGAGAAATGCCAAATTTAGGTGAAACCATAGTTTGATAAGAAAAACTTCCAGTTTGATTAGGGTTAGTATCGCTTTCTGGAAAATGATCTTCAAGATTATACGATGTTTTGTTTAGATTTAAGCCAACGGAAACAAATGTTTTTTTGCTTAACGTGTAGTTAGTCTCAATAAAAATGTTGTAATAACTTCTGTTTTCTTTAAAATTAGAAAGTTGTTCTCCTTCAACACTGCCTGTTCCTTCTGGGAAGTCTTCGTATAAATTATCAAATGTTCGGTAATTATTTTTATCATTAAAAAGCTCGAAACCAACGGTCCATTGCATCGTATTATTAAAAACTTTAATATTGCCTAAAATCCTACTTCTTAAGCCTGTGGCGAATGCTTTTTCTTTAAGTATATTAAAAGGCCTGGGTTCATAAGCTTTTCTGAAGGATGAGAAAACACTAGTAAATAGCTTAATATTTGCGTTGTATTTATGATGCCAAGTTACACCAAAAATACCACGTTTTGCATCTTCAAAACCTTGCGCTTGCTGCCAGGTATAAGCTGCAGATTTTGGTGAGTTTAAAAATGTATTTTCATTAATGGAGCTTGGTATAAATGCTTTTAAATTAACATAACTTGCTAAAAACGATAATTCGTTTTTTTTGTTAATAAAATGGTTTGAGGTTGTTGTTAATGTTTGTCTGTTGTAGTTGTTGTTATTTCGGTATTCGTTGCTTTTTGTGTTGCTATAAACGGTTAGAATGTTATGTTTAGGAGAACCAAAATTAAAATTTGATGTATTTTTTACTAAACCAAAGGATCCTAATAAAAATTCATGTTTAAAACTTAGTTCGTTAAATGAGGCATTTTGAGGTATTAAAGTAATAACGCCGCCAAGACCAGCTCCGTAAATACTAGGTACAGCACCTTTTGTAATGTTAATATTAGAGATTGATGCGAGTTCAAAGTCATCAATTGAAGTTTGCCCACTACCATTGGTTAAGGGGATATCTTTAAAGTACGCTCTAATTTTAGAAGTACCATAAGGACTTCTAGATCCAACGCCACGTATAGTAATGCGGTTGGTATTAAGCGCACCTGTTTGCATAAATACGCCAGAGACTTTATTTAAAATTGGAGCAAAATTTGTGCGATTTGATTGTTGGAGGGCTTCAGGTGAAATAATATCTTTTGATACTGAAGCAAGTTTTAATTTTTTTGGAATTGCTTCAGAATTTATAATAATTTCGGATAGAATAGATGGATTTAATTTTAGTTGAATGGTATAGAATTGATTTGCTTTTAAAGTGATTTCTTTTCTGATAAATCCTGATTTTTCAAAACTGTATCTTCCGCTCTTTTCGAGTGTAAAAGTACCATCGTTTAAGGATAGGCTAAATGTATTATTAGTTAAATTAACGATTTTTACGGAGTCAATTTCAATGTTGTTATCATCTATAATTTTACCTATTATTGCAGATTGACCCAGGCTACTAAAATGAAGGCTTATAAAAACAAAATAGAGCAGGCTTTTATTGAATTTTATACGCATGAATATCTAAAAAAGGATATTACAAACTTAGTGTTTATATTTAAAAAATATTTTAGATAGTATGTTTTTTAATTTCAATAAAAAAATTATATTTGCACGCGCTATACAATTCAGGGCGTTGTTTATTAACGAATTTAAGATAAATTGCGCAACGGATTAATGTTTTCGGGGTGTAGCGTAGCCCGGTTATCGCGCCGCGTTTGGGACGCGGAGGTCGCAGGTTCGAATCCTGCCACCCCGACAAAACCGTAAAAGGTTAAATTAAAACACCATTAATGTTTAATTAGTGGTGTTTTTTTTATTTAATTACTTATCTAAAACTGCTTTAATATTAGGTTTAAAATAATTGGGACCTTTAAGTACTTTACCATCTTCGCGGTAAATAGGTTGTCCATCTTCACCTAATTTACTCATATTACTACGCTGAATTTCGGCAAACACCTCCTCTATTTTGTGTTGCATACCGTGTTCTATAATAGTACCGCACAAAATGTACAGCATATCACCTAAAGCATCGGCTACCTCAACTAAATCGTTGTTTTGTGCTGCTTCAAAATACTCCTCATTTTCTTCCTTCATTAAATTAAACCGTAAGGTGTTTTTGGCTTCTCCTAAATTGGCTTTTGGAGTTTCTCTATGACCAATTTTAAACGCGGTGTGAAATGCTTTTACTGCTTCAATTTTATCTTTCATAAATAATTTTAACTTTTCATTTCCGCAAAGGCGGAAATCTCATTCTGTTTTATTTAAATTTGCATAAAAATACTTATATGTTTAGTAAAGGTCAAATTGTTTTTGGGGTTTTATTTTTTGTAGTTTTTGCTGTAATTGTTGGTTACCAGTACAGAAAAGATATTAAAATCCATAAACGTTTTTATAAAGGTAGCTTTTGGGTGCTTTTGGCTTTTATTGCATTTATTGGCTTAATTTCGGCGATTAAGTTTTTATTGTAACCTCTTTTCTCCAACTTCATCTTAAAACAATAAAGGTAAACTTACCAAACGTCAAATTGAAATATTACAACTTATTGCCAAAGGGAAAACCTCTCGCAAAATTGCTGATATTCTATTTATTGGTATTAATACTGTAGATACGCATAGAAAAAAAATGGCACGCATTTTAGGGCTTCATGATAAAGGAGAACTGTTGCGCTATACTTTAAATAAAAAATATAGGTTTAAGAACTATCGATATATAAAATCTCATAAGACTAATATATAATAACTTAATTAAGTTTTTAAAACTTATAAATTTCCATTTATCTATCTATTTACTGCCAACCTATACAACACGGTTTATCGATGTTTTTTCGACAAACGCACAAAAAATACCCAAATTTGGGTATTTTTTTTTGCCCCTAAATCCTTAACTTTGAGTAGCTATTAATCAATTATTCTTATAACATGAAAAATTTTCAAACACTTTTTCAGGTTGTTTTGCTATGCTCTCCTTTAGCACTTTGCAGCCATAATCAAAACTCCTTGAGCCAAAAAATCAAAAGTCAATCAAAAGTCTTTACTAAACTAATTTCAAAAGTTAGTTATAATTCAAAAAGTATGTCTTTAGTTTTAAAACGTTCTCATCATTATTTACAAGACTGTAATAGTGTACCAGAATTAATCAATTAAACACCAATAAAAACATAACCATAATCCATTATGAAAATTAATCTTTCTATAAAATTACTATGCCTATTAATTACGTTGTATAGTCTAAATTTTAATGCACAAAGCTATATTGGTAACACCATTGATAATTATGCGGGCATACAATCGTTGGCTTATAACCCATCAAATGTATTCGATTCTCGTTTTAAAGCCGATATAAACCTACTTTCGGTAAGTGCTTTTGGAGGTAGTGATTACTTCAGCATTAGCGTTAGTGATATTATAAACTCCGATGAAGGTTTCGACTTTGAAACGGATGCAGAAAAATTCCCAACCGATGCCAATCATTTTTTTGTAAATGCCGATATTTTAGGCCCTTCATTTATGTTCAATATAACCCCAAAAAGTAGCGTCGGTTTAATTACAAGGGTTAGAACTCTAATGAATGTAAACAACATTAATGGTGAACTTTTTGAAACTATTTCGGAAGATTTTGATTCTGATGATGACTTCAGCTTTAGTCAAGAAAATTTAAGTGGTACCATTCATGCTTGGGCAGAACTAGGACTTGTTTATGGTCGCGAAATTTTAAGCACCGAAAAACACTTTTTAAAAGCAGGAGCCACATTAAAGTACTTACAAGGTGCCGGTAGTATGTTTATAAACAGTCCTAATTTAACAGGTAATTACGACGCTACTAACGAAACCTTAACCACAACCGGACAATTAATTTATGGAGCTTCTGAAGATTTTGATAACGACGATATTAACTTTAATAACTTAACACAAGGTTTTGGTGTCGATATTGGATTTACTTACGAATTTAGACCTGAAACTAGCGATTCGCTTACAAGAAAACACAACAAATACAAGTTTAAAATTGGAGCTTCTATTACCGATATTGGCTCGGTTAATTATAAAGATGCATCAGTAACCACTTATAATATGAATGGCACCGTTGATGCTTCATCGTACGAAGATGAAGATGATATTGAAGCATTTTTAGAAGATAATTATACGGGCTCAGAATCTATAATGAATCAAAAAATTAAATTACCAACAGCGTTTCATTTGTTGGTCGATTATCACTTAGCAGGCAAATTATACCTAAGTTTTCAAGGCAACATGTCTTTAGTTAAAGATAACACTATGTATGCCAACTCCATTATAAATTCGGCAACGCTATCACCAAGGCTAGAAACTAAATGGTTTAGTTTATACTCGCCTATTAGTATGCGTCAATATGGCGATTTTGCTTGGGGAGCAGGTTTACGCGTTGGGCCGCTTATGCTTGGTTCAGGATCTATTATTACTAATTTAATTTCAGACGCTACAAAAACTACCGATATTTATTTAGGTCTTAAAATTCCATTATACCAATAATTTTAAAAGAAGTTAGTCACCTTATTTTAATTTATTGAAATCGAAAACCCTCCAATCCGAGGGTTTTCTTTTTAAAAAAAAGTAATTATAAAGGCTAGGAATTTTTCAAACAAAACTGTTATAAAAATAAATGTGCTTTTTACACGCAACCTTTTTGAGATTTCTGTATCTAATAAATAACCAATCCAAAAATTATGAAAATATTATTGCTAATTAGTGTGCTCCTCATCGTTAATTTATTACTTCTATTTTTTAGTGTAAACAAGAGAACCGAACCTTAATTTTATTTTATTCATCAATTTTCACTTTCATTTTTCTAATAATTTAGGTAAACCTATTAAATATTTATAATTTGATTATATTTGATATGTTTAATTCTCAATCCTATATTAATGAAAGCGTTAAAATACGTTCTATTTTTACTATTAATAGTAATTATTGGTCTTGCCATTTACATAGCTGTACAACCTAACAGCTTTAGTTTTTCTCGTAGCCGTGTTATTAACGCACCTACTACGCTACTTTTTAATAAAATTAACGATTACAAAAACTGGCCTAGTTTTTCTCCTTGGATTGAACACGAACCTGAAGCCTCGTTAACCTATGGCGATACTACTGTTGGTATTAAGGCTAGTAACGCTTGGAAAGGCGAAATTTTAGGCGAAGGTGGTATGAAAACTTTAAACGTAGAACAAAACAAATCTATTTCGCAAAAAATAACGTTTATAAAACCTTTTGAATCTCAATCTGATATTAATTGGACATTCGAGAACACCAACCAAGGTACCAAAGTAACTTGGGCTATGAGCGGCAAACAAGATTTTATGACCAAGATGTACACCACATTTGCAGGTACTATTGAAGAAAACACTGCTCCCGATTTTGACCGCGGTTTGTTTAAACTTGATAGTATTGTTACTGCCGACATGAAAAAATTCACTGTAAATATTGACGGCATTTCAGAATATGGTGGCGGATTTTATATGTATAAAACCACATCGGCCACAACCAAAAACATTAGTCAAATTATGGGCAAACAATTTGGCGAAATTATGGCATATATGGGTAAAATTAATTTAGTTGCATCGGGTATGCCTTTTACTATTTACAACGATATGAACCCTGAAAACGGTGGCATCATTATGAGTAATGCAATTCCTGTTTTAAACAAAGTAACGCCAGAAGGCGACGGCCAAATATTATGTGGTTATATACCAAAAGCTAAGGTGGTTAAAACCACTTTAAAAGGTAATTACACTAATTTACCAAAAGCTTGGGAGCAAACTATGCAATACTTAGGTAAAAATAATTTAGAACAATCCAATATTCCGCCATTCGAAATTTACACTAACGATCCTGGTGATTTCCCAAACCCAGCAAATTGGGTGACAGAAATTTATATTCCTATAAAATAATAGCTACTACAGGTAATTTAAAATGAAACAACTTTTACTTGTTTTTGTTGGTGGTGGTTTTGGCAGCGTATTGCGCTACTTAATTGGTAAGTATTTAAACAATGCCTATACTGGTATTCCATACGGCACTTTTGTGGCCAATATTTTAGGCAGCTTATTAATTGGTTTAATTTTAGGTTTGGCATTAAAAAATAACTCGCTTTCGCAAAACCAAACCCTACTTTTGGCTACTGGGTTTTGTGGTGGGTTTACAACCTTTTCAACCTTTGCTTACGAAAATCATCTATTTTTAAAATCGGGGGATTTTACAAGCTTTGCCATATATACCATTGCCAGTTTTGTTCTTGGGTTTCTAGCTGTTTTTTTAGGTATGTTTCTAGTTAAATAGTATCATAATTCATGTAATTCGTGCATTATTAAATAAAAAAATCTTGAAACATTGTAACAACTTAGTAAATTAAGCTACTAATAGGTAACTAAACCATCAATTTGAAAACCGAACTCGAACATAATTTTGTAGAATTACTTGAAAAACATCAAAATATTGTACACAAAGTCTGTAGGCTATACACAAATAACTACGACGCGCATAACGATTTATTTCAAGAAATAACCATACAACTCTGGAAAGCCTATCCTAAATTTCGTGGCGACTCAAAATTTAGTACCTGGATGTACCGTGTTGGGTTAAACACCGCTATAACACTTTATAGAAAATCGAAACGACAAATTTCTACCCAAGATTACGATGGTGTAGAATTTAAAATAAAAGCCGAAGATTATGACGATACCGAAGAGCAACAACTTAAAGTACTTTACAAAGCCGTACATAAACTAAACGACATTGAAAAAGCACTTGTTTTCTTGTACCTAGAAGACAAAGATTATAGAGAAATTAGCGAAACTTTAGGAATTAGCGAAGTGAATGCTAGAGTGAAAATGAACCGAATAAAAACCAAGCTAAAAGCTATTTTAAATCCGTAAAAACTATGGATGAATTAGATCTATTAAAGAAAAGCTGGAATAAACCACAGCAAGCCCATAAAACATTATCGGTAAACGATATTTACCCCATGTTGCATAAAAAATCGTCTTCCATTGTTAAGACTTTATTTTACATAAGCATTGCCGAACTCGTGTTTTGGTTATTAATTAATGCCATACCCGTTTTTTACTCCGATGAGCATAAACAAAAACTCGAAGCACTTTACCAAAACGACACCTTGCTTACCGTAATTACATTTATAACCTATGGTATAATTTTAGTATTTATTTACTTGCTTTACAAATCGTACCAAAATATTTCGGTTACCGATTCGGCAAAAAAACTCATGGAAAACATCTTAAAAACACGTAAAATTATTAAGTATTACGTGCTTTATAACCTCATTATGGCGGCGGTTTCGTTATCTATTGGGTTCTATTATGTGCTCCACAACGATGTTAATCTAACCGACAAAATAGCCCATTTAAGCAACTCGCAACTCGTTGGCTTATATGCCGGTATAGTTGCTGTCGTAATTATTTTTGTTTGTATTATTTGGCTATTTTACAGACTTATTTACGGCTTATTACTAAAGCGTTTAAACCGTAATTACAACGAATTAAAACAATTGGAAGATTAAGTTCTTGGGAGTTCAAGCGGGCTTTCGGTAGTCGCTCTCTGCGAGTAGCTCCAACAATACCTCAATCCCTAACGCAACAGTTTGCCAACCTCAATAACATCACCGGGTTGCATATTATTTATTAAAACGGTGCCAATACGTACTCTAACTAGTCGTAAGGTAGGGAAACCAACAGCCGATGTCATTTTACGCACCTGCCTAAATTTACCTTCGTTTAATGTCACCGATATCCAACTGGTTGGTCCATGTCTTTCATCTCGAATTTTTTGAGAACGCATTGGTAATTCTGGTGTTTCGTTAAGCTTAAAAGCTTTACATGGTTTGGTTTTATATTTTTTCCCATTAAAACCTATTTCAACACCATTTTTTAGCTGTTTTAAAGCTTCAAGAGTTATGTCACCATCAACTTGAGCATAATATTCTTTCGCTACTTTTTGGCTGTTAATATAATCACTTGTTTGCCCGTTAGTTGTTAAAAATAATAGGCCTTCCGATTTTTCATCTAAACGTCCAATGGCCATAATTCCTTCAGGGAAATCGTATAATTCACCTAAAAAATGTTTCTTTTGCTGCTTAGAATCGTTGCTTTTAAACTGACTTAAAAAACGATATGGTTTGTAAATAATAAAATGCTTATGACTATTACACATAAGCTTCACTCAAAATTTTATAAATTAAATCTTTAGTTGGTTTTTCACCATTAATTTTAGCCTTAACGACATCGAAAGTTACTTTAAAATCGCAACCTTCTTTGTAACTTGAACATCCAAAAGCGGTTTTACCTTTTATCACGGTTCCAGTTTTACACTTTGGGCATATATTAGCATTCGCAATTTCAGTTTTAGTTTCTGTATTTTTTTTTGTTTCAGTTTGTTTAGGTTCTAACGTTAAATTAAAATTATCGCCAAAACGCAGTAAGCCTTCAGCAGTGCCCGTTTCTGTTTTAAAACCCTTTAAATTTACCGTGCTTCCTTTTTGTAGTAATCTAACAAATTGTTTTTCCGATATTTTTTTGTCGTAAACCTTAAAAGGCATTTTAAAATCGCATCCAGATTTATATTGTGTACATCCATAAGCCGAATTTCCTTTTAATATGGTTCCCTGCTTACATTTTGGACAAGGTTCTGCCGTAATTCCAGCCTTTTTTACTTTGGCTTCTTTAGCTTTTCGACTTTTAATAACATTAGCTTGAGAAATATTGGCACGCTTAGTTTCGGTTCGCACTTCATAAACTAAAGCATCAACCATACGCTTCATATTTTTTATAAACGCGGCAGCACTGTACTCCCCTTTTTCAATATCTTTTAATTGTTTTTCCCATTGCCCAGTTAATTCCGCAGATTTTAACAATTCATTTTGAATGGTATCAATTAGTGCAATTCCTGTTACGGTTGGCAAAACCTGCTTTTTATTACGTTTTATATATTGGCGTTTAAACAAGGTTTCAATTATATTCGCTCTGGTTGATGGTCGTCCAATACCATTTTCTTTCATTAAATCACGCAATTCATCATCATCTACTTGTTTACCTGCAGTTTCCATAGCGCGTAAAAGTGATGCCTCTGTAAACTGATTTGGTGGTTTGGTTTCTTTCTCTAAAAACGACGGTTCGTGTGGCCCTTTTTCGCCTTTAGTAAATGATGGTAAAATTTTATCATTTGTTCCACTTAGCGCAGACGAAGTTTCAAAAACAATACGCCAACCTTTACTTAAAATTTCTTTACCTGTGGTTTTAAATAACACTTCGGCAGCATTACCAATTACGGTGGTATTCGACACCATACAATCGTCGTAAAAAACCGCTATAAACCGTTTTACAATAATATCATAAACCTGCTGTTGTACTGGATTTAATGATATTTGCACACCTGTTGGTATAATGGCATGGTGATCGGTTACTTTTTTATCATTAAAAACCTTACTCGACTTTTTTATTTTTTTACCTAAAAGTGGTTGTGTTAAAGTTGCATAATTGGTTAAATTTTTAAGTATTGCCGGTACTTTAGGGTAAATATCATTTGGTAAAAATGTGGTATCTACTCTTGGATAAGTTACCACTTTGCGCTCGTATAATAACTGAACAATCTTTAAAGTTTCATCGGCCGAAAGCCCAAATTTGGTATTACAATACACCTGCAATCCCGTTAAATCGAAAAGTTTTGGTGCGTATTCCTTTCCCTTTTTTTTGGTAATCGATTCAATGATAAAATCGCTCTCCTTTACTTTTGCAGCTAGAGCCTCACCAGCTTCTTTTTTGGTAAAACGTCCTTCTTCGTAGCTAAAAAGCGTGTCGCGATAAGTAGTTTGCAATTCCCAATAAGGTTGTGGTTTAAAATTTTCAATTTCTTTAAACCGGTTTACAACCATTGCCAAAGTTGGTGTTTGTACACGACCAACGGATAACACTTGCTTATAACCGCCGTGTTTTACGGTGTATAATCTAGTAGCATTCATACCTAAAAGCCAATCGCCAATAGCTCTAGAAAAACCAGCATAATATAAATTATCGTAATCTGTTGCTGGTTTTAGATTGCTAAACCCTTCTTTAATGGCTTCGGTAGTAAGCGACGATATCCAAAGCCGTTGTACTTCACCCTTATAATTAGCTTCGTTTAAAACCCAACGCTGAATAAGTTCTCCCTCTTGCCCCGCATCACCGCAGTTTATTACCACTTCTGCTTTATCAAAAAGTGATTTCACTATTTTAAATTGCTTTTGTATACCTGAATTTGAAACTACTTTAGTCTCAAATCTTTCAGGAAGCATGGGTAAATTATTTAAATCCCAACTTTTCCAATAGGGCTTGTAATCGTTAGGTTCTTTTAGCGTGCATAAGTGTCCGAAGGTATAAGTAACGGCATAACCATTGCCTTCAAAATAACCATCGCGTTTGGTTTTTGCCCCCAAAACCGATGCTATTTCGCGAGCTACACTTGGCTTTTCTGCTATGCAAACTTTCACGTAAAAACAACTTTAAATTAGCGTTGCAAAATAGAAATTTTAATAGGTTTAAAAAAACAGAATTATTAGGAGTTATTAACTAGAAAAATAAAAAAAACGGGATGCTAAACACATCCCGTTTTTACTTATCTATAATATCTTATTTCTAAGCTAAGAAAACGTATAATAAAAGTACACAGGCACATACAGCAAAACCAACAGGTTTTAAGTATTTCCATGGTGTAATATCTACTTGTTTTGTGTATTCTTCCTCGAAATCGGTTTCTCTAGGTTTTATTGAGCTTATTAAGAACATAAACACAATAGTTAATACAAATAAAATACCCATTAAGTGTAAGAAACTAATATCTGGTTTAATGATGTAAAGCGTCACTAAATAAGTAACTGCACTAAATAAAATAGAAATATTAGCGGCTCTACCTGTTACTTTCTTAGAGAAAATACCAACTAAAACAATGGCTAAAATTGGTACACTATGCGTACCGTTTAACTGCTGTAAGTAGGTGAAAATACCACCTTGAACGCCATATAATAAAGGTGCTATTGCCATAGAGAAAATGGCTAACACGATACCAAAAGTTTTTCCAGCTTTTACTGTTTGTAATTCAGAAGCATCTTTATTGATGTATTCCTTGTAAAAATCTAACCCAAATAAGGTTACCGAACTGTTTAATGCACTATTAAACGAACTTAAAATCGCACCAAATAAAACAGCAGCAAAGAAGCCAACAAATGCGGCAGGCAACACTGTTTTTACTAACATTGGATAGGCTTCATCTGGATTATCTAAATTTCCATTGAAAATATAAAACGCAATAATACCTGGTAAAGCAACAATTAGCGGCCCTAATATTTTAATAAAAGCAGCTAATAATAACCCTTTTTGTCCTTCTTTTAAGTTTTTCGCACCTAAAGCACGTTGTATAATCGCTTGATTGGTTCCCCAGTAGTAAAAGTTAACGATAACCATACCTGTAAATAATGTCCAGAATGGTACATCGGAATCTGGTCCTCCAATAACGCTAAACTTTTCTGGTAATGCCGTTGTTAAGGTGTTTAAACCTGTTAAAACGTTGCCATCACCAATGTACATTAATCCGAAAATAGGAATTAAAGATCCACCAATAATTAAACCTACTGCGTTAATTGAATCGGATACAGCCACCGCCTTTAATCCTCCAAAAATCGCATAGATACTTCCTATGATACCAATAGCCCAAACTGTAACCCATAAGGCCGATTTTGGATCCATGTTAAGCATTTCAGGAATATCAAACATACTATTAATTGCTAATGCACCAGAGTACAAAACTGTTGGTAACATTGAAATAGCATAGCCTAATAAAAATAAAATTGAAACTATTGTTTTTGTAGCTTTACCAAAACGTCTTTCTAAAAATTGTGGTACCGTTGCAATACCCACTTTTAAATATTTTGGTAACAGTACAAATGCCGTAAACACCATAGCTACCGCGGCAAATACTTCGTATGCTATAATTGGTAAACCGTCTCTAAACGATACACCGTTAACACCTATAATTTGTTCTGTTGATAAATTGGTAAGTAATAATGAACCTGCAATTACTGGCCCTGTTAAACTACGACCTCCTAAAAAATAGCCATCTGAAGAAGTTTCATCGGTTTTTCTAGTTGATAAATAAGCAATTACAGCTACTAAAAGCGTAAAACCTATAAAAGAAATTAATCCCATATGTTAGTTAATGTTGGTTAATATATTATTCAATAATACTACTTATTTTCCTTTACTGAAAATAAAAACAAAGTTTTCGTTTTATAGGTCTCACCCGGATTTAAAACTACAGAAGGAAAAGCTTCTTTGTTTGGCGAATCTGGGAAATGTTGTGTTTCTAAACAAAAACCTGTTCTGTGTGCGTAAGTACCACCATTTGGCATTGGTAACGTCCCATCTAAGAAATTACCTGTATATAATTGAATACCTGGTTCTTCTGAGAAAACTTCCATAAAACGACCTGTAGTTGCATCGTAAGCAGAAGCTACAAAACGCATACCTGCTTCGGCATCGTTTAATACCCAACAATGGTCGTAACCTTTACCTAAAATAAGTTGTTCGTTTTCTGCATTAATTTCTTTTGAAATCTTTTTAACCGATGTAAAATCGAAAGGTGTTTCTGCTACTTTCCTAATTTCACCTGTTGGAATTAAAGCACCGTCAACTGGTAAAAATCCGTCGGCATCAATAACAATGTCATGGTCAACAATTGCTTTGCTAAAATCGCCAGTTAAATTAAAGTAAGCATGTTGTGTTAAGTTAACTACAGTTGCTTTATCGGTAGTTGCTTCGTAAGCGACTTCTACCGCATTTTCGCTAGTTAACGTGTACACCACAGTAACGTTTAAATTACCAGGGTAACCTTCTTCTCCATCTTTACTTAAGTAAGTTAGTTTTAACCCAGGATTGTTTTCGTCTTCAATTGGTGTTACATTCCATACCACGCGATCAAAACCATTTACACCACCGTGTAAGTGATTTGGGCCGTCGTTTGTTGCTAACGTATAATCTTCGCCATTTAAGCTAAACTTACCTTTCGCTATTCGGTTGCCAAAACGACCAATTAACGCACCAAAGAAAGGATTATCGCCTTCGTAGTCGGCAATATTATCAAACCCTAAAACAACATTTTCAAATGTACCTTGACTATTTGGTACTTTTAACGACGTTATTCTTCCGCCGTAAGTTATCACATCCATTTCTACACCATTTTTATTCTTAAGGCTGTATTTTTCAATGGCTGTTCCGTCTTTTAATGTTCCAAAATCGGATTTTACGATGCTTGATTTTACTTCTGTCATTGTATCTTGATTTTCTGATGCTTGTTCTTTTTTAGCGTCTTTACATTGTGTATTTAACAGCGTAAATGTAACTATAAAAAGTGCAAACAAGGATTTTTTTAGAGTTCTCATCCTTTCTTATTTAGTTGTTAATAATTATTATTTATGATAAAACATGTGGTATGCTTCACTTGCTTTTATATCTTGTTTAAAGTTACGAATGGTTGTATCTTCATCAATAACTAAAGCTTCAATACCTGCAATTTCTGCGAAATCTTCCATTTGCTCAACAGTTAAATTTTCACTGTAACAAGTATGGTGTGCACCACCTCCTAAAATCCAAGCTGTACAAGCGGTTTTAAAATCTGGCAACGGTTTCCACATCACTCTAGCCACTGGCAAGTTAGGTAATTCTTCCGTAACTTCTTCACCAACGGTTTTATTAATTAACAGTCTAAAACGGTTACCAAAATCCATTAAAGCCGCTACTAAAGAGTCGCCCGCTTTACCGTTAAATACTAAACGTACCGGATCTTCTTTTCCGCCAATTCCTAACGGATGTACCTCGCAAGATGGTTTGTCGGCTGCTAAAACAGGATCAACTTCTAACATGTGAGATCCTAAAATTCTTGGATTTTCTGGATCTAAATGATAGGTGTAATCTTCCATAAAAGCATTACCACCTTCTAATCCTGATCCCATAACCTTCATTGCTCTTGTTAAAGCCGCTGTTTTCCAATCGCCTTCTCCAGCAAATCCGTATCCTTTTTGCATTAAACGTTGTACTGGTAAACCTGGTAATTGTTTCATACCATGAAGATCTTCAAACGTATCAGAGAACCCTTTAAATCCGCCATCCACTAAGAATTTTTCTAAACCTAATTCTATTCGTGCTGCTTCAATTAAAGATGCTCTATTTTTTCCGCCTTCAAGTAAAGATTCAGCCATATTATAAGACGCTTCGTATTCTTTTACTAAAGCATCAATATCGGCATCTGAAACTGCATTTATAACTTCAACTAAATCGCCAATAGCATAGGTGTTTACAGAGAAACCAAACTTTGTTTCAGCTTCTACTTTATCGCCATCGGTAACAGCAACAAAACGCATATTATCACCAAAACGAGCGAATTTGGCACCTTGCCAATCATCCCAAGCTGCAGCAACACGCGTCCAGTCTCCAATACTTTTTTGTACTGAAGCTTCGCTCCAATGCCCAACAACTACTTTTCTGTTTTTACGTAAACGACTTACCATAAACCCAAATTCACGGTCACCATGCGCCGCTTGGTTAAGGTTCATGAAATCCATATCGATAGTACCCCAAGGAATATCTCTGTTAAATTGCGTGTGTAAATGACACATTGGTTTTTGAAGCGCCGTTAGCCCACGAATCCACATTTTTGCAGGTGAAAATGTATGCATCCAAGTAATAATACCGATACAGTTTTTTTCTTGGTTTGCTGCGGTTAAAGTTTCAAAGATTTCGTCTGAAGACTTAACCATTGGCTTAATAACCACGTTTACTGGAATGCCTGCTGAAGCATCTAATGCTTTTGCTATTTCGGCTGAATTTTCTGCAACTTGCTTTAGTGTTTCTGGTCCGTATAAGTCTTGGCTACCTGTTATAAACCAAACTTCTTTAGTTGAAATATCTATCATTTTAATTTCTTGGTTGATTGTTTATTATTGTCCGTAATAAGCATTTTTACCATGCTTACGTAAGTAATGTTTCTTGATTAATGAATCTTTTAATTTTGGTGCTTCAGGATTAATTTGAAGCGTTAAATAGGCCATTTCTGCAACCACTTCTAGCACTTTACTGTTGTAAACCGCTTTAGCTGCATTTTTACCCCAGGCAAATGGTCCATGATTTCCTATTAAAATCATTTCGACTTCGCTATGCGATAAATTTTTCTCTTTAAAACAGTCTAAAATTTGAATACCTGTATTATGTTCGTAGTTTCCTTCAATTAAATGATCTGCCATTGGAGGCGCACAAGGAATATCTGCAGTTAAATGGTCGGCGTGCGTTGTTCCAAAAATTGGCACATCGCGTTGCGCCTGCGCCCAAGCACAAGAAAACTTAGCATGAGTATGCGCTACACCACCTATATCATCCCAGTTTTTATATAAATATGAATGTGTTTTCGTATCTGATGACGGACGTTTATCGCCTTCAACAATATTATTATCGTAATCTACAATAACAATATCTTCTGGCTTTAAAGTTTCGTAAGGCACGCCACTTGGTTTTATAGCAAAAACCGCATTATCTCTATCTACAGCGCTTACATTTCCAAAGGTATACACTACAAGACCTAACTCGTTTAATTGCATGTTAGCTTCGTAGCATTCTTCTTTTAACGATTTATATTTGGTACTCATTTTATTTTGTTTTTATGGTGTCTTCTATAAAATTAGCTAAGGCTTTATAAGCCTCCATGAATTTAGCATACACTTTAACTTCGGTTGCCTGTGGGAAATATTCCGCTTCAAAATCGCTACCCATTACTTTACTAGCCTCGATAACATCACTGTAAACACCACCTGCAACTGCTGCATAAATGGCCGCTCCTAATGCTGGTGCTTGATCTGATTCTGCAACTTTAATTGGCATGTTTAATACGTTTGCTAAGGTTTGCATGATAAATGGTGATTTACGTGCCACACCACCAATACCAATAACAGTATCAATTTTTACACCTTCGCTTTCAAAACGATCTACAATCATTTTAGAACCAAAACATATCGCGTTTACTAAAGCTTTAAAAATATGAGGTGCTTTTGTTCCTAGAGAAATACCCGAAATAGCAGCTTTTAACTCTTGGTTAGCATCTGGCGTTCTTCTACCATTTACCCAATCTAAAGCAATTGGCACTGCTTCTTCTAACGGAATTTGTTCTGCTTGAACCGCTAACGTTCTAATAAAATTAGCTTCAACTTCATCTTTTAATTTGGTTTTTTGTTCTTCCGAAAGGATATCAGAAGTCATCACTAAATTATCAATTGGCCATGATAATACGTTTTTAAACCACGCTAAAACATCACCAAAAGCCGACTGACCAGCTTCTAAACCAATCATACCTGGAATTACCGAGCCATCTACTTGTCCGCAAATACCGTTCACACAATTAGCGCCAATTACCACTTCATCGGCAACCATAATATCACAAGTTGAAGTTCCCATTACGCGAACTAAAGCGTGCTTATCTACTTTGGCACCAACCGCACCAGAATGCGCATCGAAGGTACCAACGGCAATTACAGTTTTTGTTGTTAAGCCTAATTTAGTTGCCCATTCTTCATTTAAATTACCAGCAATTTCATCAGATGTGTAAGTTTCACTGTATAAGTTGCCTTTTAATTCAGCTAAATAAGGGTCAAGCTGCGTTAAAAAGGCTTCATCTGGTAATCCGCCCCAGCTTTCGTGCCACATGGCTTTATGTCCTGCCGCACAACGACTGCGTTTAAAAGTTGCTAAATCTTGATTATCAACCAACATGTACGTCATGTAATCGCAATGCTCCATCCAAGTGTAAGCCGCTTCTTTTACCGCCTTATCCTCGCGAGCAATGTGTAATATTTTTGCCCAGAACCATTCCGATGAATAAATTCCGCCTTCATATTTTGTGTAATCTTCACCACCCCAACTTCTTGCCAAATCGTTAATCTCGTTAGCTTCTTTTACCGCTGTATGATCTTTCCAAAGTACCATTAAAGCGTTAGGATTTTCAGTAAAACCATCAACTAAAGCTAAAGGCACGCCCTCTTTATTTAGAGGAAGCGGTGATGAACCTGTAGTATCGATACAAATACTTACTACCGATTCTGGAGCCACTTCGCTTTGCGCGATTACCGATTTAATAGTATGCTCTAAACCTTCAATGTGATCTAGTGGATGTTGTCTAAACTGATTAATACCAGCATTACAGTATTGTTGTGCTTTCCAACGCGGATACCAAAATACTTCTGAAGCTAATTCTGCCCCATTTTTTGTATCGATTAGTACCGCTCTTACAGAGTCTGAACCATAATCTAGACCTATTACGTATGTTTTCATGTGTTATTTTGTGTTTTTATGGTCACATTCAACCTTTATTACCAACTAAAATGCTCGATATTAGCAAATTTATAGTTAACGTTCTGCTTATATTGATATATTATTAATTTGTACAAATATATATTTTAATTTCATATAAGTGTCAAATTTACACTTATATTTTTATTTTAACAACACTAAACGATTGTTGTGGTATTTGAACGTTGATTGCTTTTCGTTTTACTTTGATGTTTGAAGATTTGGGACTTACTTTTTCAGGATTATCAAAATCGTTGTATGCTTTTAAATCTGTATTTTCAATAGTAGTAATAGTGGCATTTCTTTTTAAAGAAGCACCATTTACACTAAAACTTAAACTTTTGTTTGATTTACTGGTATTGGCAATTTTGATAATTAGTGTTTTTGTACTAACATCTTTTACCGCTGAAGCATACAATCCATCTGATCCTATGACGTTCTTACCGTTTTGTGTTAACGATACTGTATGTGTTCCAGCATTGTTTGAATACAGCTTTTGCACTTGATAATTTGCCGTACCATAAGATTCTAGATTGTTAAACCAAATCATGTCTGGTGCCCATTGAAAAGCATTTATATGTGCCATTAACGGTGCATAAGACGTCATAACCACAACATCGGCATTACGCTCTAAACCTGTCATGAAAGCCGCTTCGGATAATGCTGCTTCCCAATTGTTTTCTGTGTTTCCATCGGAAACTCCTTTTGGGTGAGCTGCATATTCTCCTGCAAATACTTTTGGGCCGTTTCTATCGTAATCATCGTATCTACCTGCGTTTTCTAAAAACCATTGTGGCGGACGATAATAATGTTCATCTACAATTTCGGCATCTAATTTTTTAAGTTCTTTCCAACCGTATTCAAACTGTTCACCGTCGGGGAATGGCCCACTTCCCGAAACAATAATAATTTCTGGGTGTTGCGCTTTTATTTTTTCGGCAAAAATCTTGTATCTATCTATGTAGTCTGGCCCCCATTGCTCGTTACCAATTCCTACATATTTTAAATTGAAAGGTTCTGGATGCCCCATGTCGGTTCTTAGCTTACCCCAAGTTGTTGTAGCATCACCGTTTGCAAATTCAATTAAATCGATAGCATCTTGTACGTAAGGATCAAGCTCTTCTAATGGTGCCAACTCGCCCGTATTAAACTGACATGCCATACCGCAACCTAAAATTGGTAACGGTTCTGCGCCTAAATCTTCAGATAACTGAAAATACTCATAAAAACCAATACCAAAACTCTGATAATAATCTGGTGCTGCTTTATGTGAAAACTCGGTATTCCAACGGTTGACTAACAATTCTCTATCTTCAACATCGCCTACTGTTTTTTTCCATTGGTAGCGACGTTCAAGCGTTCTTCCTTCAACAACGCAACCACCTGGAAATCTTAAAAAGCCAGGTTTTAAATCGTATAATAGTTGTACTAAATCTTTACGAAGTCCTTTTTCTCTGCCTTTCCAAGTATCTACAGGAAACATCGAAATCATATCTAAATCGATAACTCCTGTACCTTTAAAAGTCAATTTTAGCTGCGCTTCTTCTTCAGTTTTACTGACCGTAATTTGTGCTTGATAATCTTTCCAATTAGCACTGCTAGTTTCAATTTTTGTTTCACCTAAAACGTCGCCATTTTTGGTTATTAACTGAAGTGTTATTTCTGAAATATTACCACTTTTATTTAAGGCAGATAGATAAACGTTATACACAGCGTTTTCTTTTATGCCCATACCACGGAAACCTTCGTTGATCAATTCATAACCCGATGCATCATTTATAGTAACACGACAAAAGTTTTTATTACCAGAGCCTTCTTTATGCTTTACCACAGAAGCCATTCCTGATTTTTCATTTAAAGAATACCTATTGGTTTTTGGCTGATGCCATCCCATGAAAGGTGCAATTGTAAACTCGAAAGATCGGTTTTTAACCATTTCGGCATATAAACCGCCATCGGCAGCAAAATTGATATCTTCAAAGAAAATACCGTACATCGTTGGCTGAATTTCGTTTACATTTTTGGTAAGATCGATTTGTAAACGTGCATCTTGAGCTACAAGCAGTAAGCTTTGAAAAAGCAATACCGCGATTAAGGTAATTGGTTTAGTTGGTTTCATTAAATTACTTATAAATAAGTGATAACAAAGTAACCGTAAATTTATATAAACGGTTTATTTAATTAATCGCTGAAATATTTTATAAAATTGACATATTTCAAGCTTTTAAATAGGGTATCAATCGTTTAAAAAAAGGGTACATACTGTCCAATTTTGGAATACATGTCCCCTTTATTAAATATGCCTAAAAATATTCGAAAATTGGTGCGCCATCGTCATCAAATTTCACTTCCATAACTCTGGCATGACGATTAGGATCGTATAACGGATCCGCTTTAATTTCATCTAACGGACGCGTATCGGTTTTAGGCACAACCGTTGGATCTCCAACTGCATGCTCGTAATCTCTAGCATGATAAATACTTAATGGGTTTCCGTTTTCATCAACAGTAAAACTGTTATGACCTGGACCGTAAATCCCTTTTTCTTCATTAGTTTGAAGTACTGGATATCTGGTTTTCTTCCAAGAATTTCTATCTAACAAATCGGCATTTTCATCGGCTCTCATTAATCCCATACAATAACAAGAACCTGTTGCACTTGCAGAAAATGCGATATATATTTTTCCGCTATTTTTTATAACAGCAGGCCCTTCGTTTACCCAAAACCCTAAGCGTTCCCAATCGTAATCGGGTGTTGTAAGCATAAATTGCGTGGTTTTTAATTTAATGGGCGATTCCATTTCGGCGAGGTATAAATTTGAAGCTGCAAATTGTCCGCCTGTTTTTTCTGCCCAACAGAAATAGCGTTTGCCTTTGTTTTCAAATACAGTACCATCTAATGAAAAATCTATAAACGATTTATTATCACCATCGGCTGCTTGCATTTGCCCTAACTCTACCCATTCATCTTGTAATGGATTTTGCCCTGTACATTCTAAAACATACGGTCGTAATTTCCAAATATCTTCTTCTTCACTTGCGGCAAAATACACGTACCATTTTCCGTCTAAATAGTGAATTTCTGGTGCCCAAATGTGGCGACTCATTGGTCCGTTTTCATGCTTAAACCACACATTAAATGTTTCAGCATTTTGTAATTCGGCTATGGTTTTTGCACGACGTAATTCTATGGTATCGTAAGTTGGCACAGATCCTGTAAAATAGTAGTACCCATCGGTATGCTTGTAAATAAAAGGATCGGCACGTTGTTCTACAATTGGTTCGTTTGTAAACGAATTGCTCATTTTTTAAATATTCAATTTAGTTTTAATAGTTTCGTAGTAAGAATCTGTGATTTTATATCGGAACATGAGCAAGCCCATGATAACATGAAATACACCAGGTATAATGGTTAACATTAAGGTAATACCGAGCAAAGCGGTTTCGGTTTGTGCCACATCTGGAACATATCCAAAACCATCTAAAAGATATCCTACCGCAGCACCAGCAATTCCCATTCCTAATTTTTGAGCGAACGAAATACCTCCAAAGGACAATCCTGATACGCGTTTACCAGTTTCGGCATGACCGTAATCTACGGCTTCTGCTATGGCCGACCAAAATACAGGCGCATGTAAATCGACTACAAAAGATAAGATGAAATACAGAACATAAGCCAATATCATATCGCCTGGTTTAATGATGAAAAACATTAGCAAACTAATACCTCCAACTGCCAATTGTGTGTATTTAAACATCTTAACCTTACAATACACTTTTGTAATAAATGTTGACGCTGGCATTGCTAAAATAGCCGCAGCAACACCGGTTCCCATAAAGGTAGATTGTACACTAGCATCGCCTCCTAAAAAGTATTTCGCATAAAAAATAGCCACAGAACCACGAATTACATAACCTACGGTTCCGGTTAAACATACCCCGAAAAGCAACGTCCATTGACAGTTCTTTACGAGGAGCTTAAATTGTTCTAGTAATGGTTTATCATCTACTTTATGCTCAACACGTTCTTTGGTTGTGAAGAATGTAAAAATAAATAATAATGTACCCATTAATGCCATAATTCCCATGGCTAATTGATAACCACGTGCAATATCATTTTTTCCTAATTTTTCTGCTAAAATTGGAACGACTATAGAAACTAAAAACGCTGCTATTTTTGCAAAAAATAAGCGATAACCATTGGCTGATAATTTCTCCTTAGGATCGCTAGTCATCACACTAATTAAAGATATATACGGAATTGTAACCGATGTAAACATGATAGTTACGAAAATATAAGTTACGTAAGCGTAAATCATTTTACCTGTGTAATCGAAACTCGGAGTGGTGAATGTTAAGAACACCGAAATACCAAATGGCACAGCCAGAAATAAAAAGTAATGCCTGTATCGCCCCCATTTGGTTGTTATTTTATCGGTTAACAACCCCATTAAAGGGTCGGTAATGGCATCAATTAATCGCACTAATAAAAATAACATCGCCATGTCCTTTGGTTTTAACCCAAAAACATCGGTGTAAAAAAATGTTATAATTAAAAACATGGATGATATTACCACGTTTACCGCTGCATCTCCAGAACCATACCCTATTTTTTCGAGTATGCTTAATTTTTGATTATCTGATTTCATTTATTAAAAAGTTTCCTGAAATTATTCCCAGGTTAACTGTATTAATGATATGCCTTGAATAGGTAAATCAAATTTTAAGTCTAGTTTACCATTTGATATTTCACGCCATTCAGGAGAATTTAATAATTGTAATTGCCCTGATTTTTCTAACTGTTGAATTTGCTTCTCGGTTGGGTTTTGAGGTGATCCCATTGATTTCCAAACCGTGTAGGAATTACTGTGGTTTTGATCTACTCTATAATGATTCATTAAAACCTTCTTTGATTCAATATTATTAATTTGAAGATTTATAAGTTGATCGCTTATTGTTAAGTCGTCATTATCATGATAATTCCAAACCATTACTGTAATAGATTTTTCTTTTTTTGATGCCAAAGCATTCACATCTGAATACACCTCTCGAACGCTTTTATTTCTTATTTTTAAAAAATCATAATTAAGATTATCTTGATTTACCTCAATTAAATCGCCTCCCATTAAACCAAACATTCTAAAAACATTTAGTACAGGTTTATCAACGCCATTAGTAGCCATATCTCTAAAACCCGCAAACCATGGTTGGTTTTCAAACTCAAACCCCCAAGTTACTGCGCCTAAAAGATTAACATCAAAATGCTTAGCCAATTTATATTTTCTTGCAAATGAAGCCGCAGTATAACTTGCATACATAGTACCATTTCTATATGCATTATGCGGATAATCGGCCTCCGAACATGCCGCACAACCTTCAGGATCGGATTCTCCAATAATTATTGGCAAATGCTTAAATTCTGGATATGAAGCAACTATTTCAAAACCTTTACTGATATCATTTAATTGCGCGCCCATATTCATTTGAACCATACCGTTCACTACTTTTGGGCTACCCTTTGCATGAAAGGTTATAAAATCTAACGGTGAACCTGTTTTGCCTGTGGCATAGTTTTTTCCACTTTTTACATGATCTAAAAACGTACGTAAAAAATTAGCGGCTTTATCCCAACCAGGACCTGTAGTTTCTGGTCCGCCTACTTTGGCAGTTGGCAACGCTCTTTTTACGGCATCGGCACTATAATCGTACAGTTTTATATATTCTTCGGTTGTACCTTGCCAATAGCCAATGTTTGGTTCATTCCACAATTCCCAATACCAACTTTCTACTTCGGTTTTTCCATAACGCTCAACAGAATGTTTTACCCATTGATACACTAACTCCGCCCATTTTTCATAATCTTTTGGTGGATATGCCCATCCTGTATAAATATCTCCGTACGCAGCACCTGGTTTCCAGTAATGTCTGTATGGTTCTGGCTTTGAGGATAACGCTTTTGGCATAAACCCTATTTGAGCAATGGGCTTCATTCCACGTTCTATGTAAGTATCAAAAATTTTATCAACTATAGTCCAATCATATATTGGGTTTCCATTTTCATCTTCGGTATAAGCGTTCGTAGAACCCCATTTTAAAGCATGCGTTCCTTCACCAGTAACCAATAAACTATGCGCTCTTACAAATACCGGTACGGGACTAAGCGATGCTATTTCTGATAGTAATTTTTTACCATCCTTCATGTAGGTATAGTTGGGTTCATCGTAACCCCACCAAGCCCAAATAGGATTCATTTCGCCTTCAGTTTTATCGGCATTAATCACTATTTGAGTGGAATCAGATTGCGCATAGCAAAAACTGAATGCGCTAATTGTTGCAACTAAAATTGCAAAACGTACTTTTTTTTGAAAATCATACTTTGTCATAATGTTTGTTATTTAGTTTCTGGAAGCCAAACCTTCATTTTATTTACACCACGGTTAGACCAAGCGTAATAAGGAATTGCTTTTAATGTTTCATTTGAAATTGTATTTACACCTTCGAGCGTCGATTCTTTTTTCACCGTAAATTCATCGGAAGTTGAAACCGTAATCGCATCAATATTTTCATTATCGACTTCTTCTACGGCATATACTAATGGCCCGTATTCTAAAGAGAGTTTTCCTTGGTCGTCCTCTATATTTTCGTTTGCTTTTACAGTTCGTACTTCCATTGGGAAATTAAGTTCGATAGTATCATCGATTTTCCAATTTCTGGTAACTTCAAAGTAACCATCCTTAACGGAAGCATAAACTTGTTCCCCATTAATACTTAAAGTAGGTTTGCCATTATAAGTATCCGCGAAAGCGTATAAATCGCTTGGTAAAACCTCATTTCTTACCCAACCAGGAACACGGAATTTAACGGTTAAACCGGAATTTGAATTGATTTTGAAGTTAACCTTTCCGTTCCATGGATATGCTGTTTCTTGTGATATGCTTACAGTCTCGCTACCTAAATTGATATCGGCATTACTAGATGCGTACAAATTGACATAAACCGTATTTTTAGATTGCGAATATATTAACCCTGGAATTGAAGGCACAAAACGAATAACATTGGTCGGACAGCACGAACAATCAAACCAAGCCTGACGCGTACATGACCCACGATTGGATTTATAAACGCCATCAGATTCTAATGCATTTGGATAGAAAAAGTTTGTTCCATCTAACGACAAACCTGAAATTAAACCGTTGTACAACGTACGCTCGATAACATCGAAGTATTTAACATCGCCGTATAAATTGTGTAACCTGTGATTCCAATAAACATCGCCAATTGCAGCGCAGGTTTCGTTGTATGCAGTTAGGTTAGGTAATTCATAATTTTCACCAAAAGCTTCACCATCGTGTCGCGCACCAATACCGCCTGTAACATACATTTTTTTGTTTACCATATTTTCCCAAAGATTGTTAACCGCGGCAGCATATAAACTGTCTTTTTTTATTGCCGCAATATCGGTCATGGCTGCATACATGTAAACAGCTCTTACGGCATGTCCAACCACTTCGTCTTGCTCTACCACAGGTACATGATCTTGAGAATAAGCTCCAAATAACTCATGATTATCGGGGTTTCCGCGATTATCTAAAAAATACTTTGCTAAATCTAAATAGGCTTCTTTTCCTGTAATTTGATACAGTTTAATTAATCCCGTTTCAATAATTTGATGCCCTGGAACGGCTTGAATTTTCCCTTCACCTTCGCCAAAAGTGTCCACCATTAAATCGGCATTTTTTAAGGCTATATCTAAAAAATTACGTTTTCCTGTGGCCTTGTAGTGTACCGCTGCGGCTTCATATAAATGGCCTGCATTGTATAACTCGTGACTCATAAATAATCCGTCCCAACGTACACCTTTTGGTGTTTTTACCCAAGTTGCAGGTGGTTTTGCAGGGTTAATTGTTCTCCAGGTTGTTAAATAACCATCGGTTTCTTGTCCTACTTTTATAATGTTAACCAAAGAATCTAAAACAGTTTCTAATTCTTGGTTAGGTGCACTTATTAAAGAATTAGATGCCCCTTCAATAATTTTATAAACATCGGTATCATCAAAAGGCATTTCACCTTTAACTTCACCTTCCATTTTTCCTCCGGCGATTAAGAAGTTATCTAAACGCCCTTCTTCTTCACATTTTGCAATGGCATAAGCAATGGTTTTTTCTTGAACGCGCTTGATTATAGGTAACCAAAATGCATCGGTAACTTTTACATGTTGAATATCTACTGGCTGAATGTTGTAACCAGTATCTGTAGCTGTAGTTGCTTCTTCTGCATCTATTTTATTTTCGGTTTTGCAACCAACAATTGTAAGCAGCGCTAAACCTAAACTTAAGTTTTTTAGTGTTTTCATAAATTAATCCATTGCTTTTACAGATGGCCACCCGTCTATCCAGGTCAATTCTTTTACAATTAATTTAGGTAATCCTTTATCGCTAGCGTCGTAGCCGTGCATAAATGTATAATCTTTTCCATTAAAAGTAAACACACTATTATGCCCAACACCATACCAATTTTTATTACCTTCTATCACCATGCTACCACCACCTTCGGTGAGTTTTTTACCTGTTTTATCTACATAAGGACCTGTAACGCTTTTTGAGCGACCAACCACCAATTTATAGGTACTGTTTTCGCCTCGGCAACAATAATCCCATGACAGAAACTGATAGTAATAATCGCCTTTTTTAAATATAAATGGTCCTTCTAAAGCGGCATCGCCAGCATCGGCATCAGGTATATTTTCGCTGCGCGTTCTACTTGCAATAGGCACCCATTTTTGTGGTTCTGCCAAAGTTTTTAAGTCATCATTTAATTGAACCATTTTTAATCCGCTCCAAAACGAACCAAAAGCTAACCACGGTGTGCCTTCTTCATCAAAAATTAAATTCGGATCGATGGCATTCCACATATCACGATTTGGAACCGATTGAATCACACAACCTTGATCTTCCCATTTGTAATTTTCATCATCTGGGTTCAAAGTTTTATTAGTTACCAAGCCAATTCCTGAAGTATTTTTACCAAATGCAGAAATGGAATAATACAAATAATATTTGCCATTGTGCAACGTAATATCTGGCGCCCAAATGTGACCGTTAAAACCTGGCGCTACCTGTTTTGCCCATTTTGGACTTTCGGCAAAAACACGTTTGGCTTTCGTCCATGTTTTTAAATCTTTACTAGTAAATTGTGTAATTCCTGGTCCGGTACAAAACAAATAATAGGTATCACCTTGTTTTGCAACCACCGGATCGTGCGTTATGGGTTTGGTTGTTTGTGCACATGACAATAAACTGGCACAAAAAAGACATTGTAATATGAAAAGTTTAGCTGATTTCATTGGATTTAATTTTGAATACCTTCGGAAGTCATAATAACACGTTTTAGTGTGCCGTCTTCCTTATAATATAACCTATCGACACAAACCGAACGTCTGAAACTTCCACCATGCGTTGGAATACTACCGTTGTGATAAATAAAATAATCTTTTCCTTTAAACTCGATTATAGATTGATGGTTGGTGTTACTATTTCCTGCGACTTCATTTAAAATACCTTTAAATTCCCATGGCCCAGTGATAGATTTGCTCATGGCGTAAGCTATTTTTTCAGGAAATTGATACGCATAAGACAAATAATACCAATCGCCCTTTTTATGAATGTAAGGTGCTTCGGTAAAGTTTGGCAAATCAATGGTCATGATTGGTCCATCAAGTTCAATCATATTTGATTTTAGTTTCGCATATTTACAAACGGTATTTCCCCAGAAAATATAAGCTTGTCCGTCGTTATCAATCCAAACCGTTGGATCGATATCATCCCAACTAATTTGTGTTTGGGTTGTCATGTCGTTTGTAATTAAGGCTTTACCAATAGCATCTGTAAACGGTCCGGTTGGGTTATCGGATACCGCCACACCAATAGCTTTACCATGAATACTTCCGTGTTCAACGGTTACATACCAATAAAATTTACCATTATGCTCTACAACCTCTGATGCCCAGGCACTACCCGACGCCCATTTAAAATCGGTTGGTTTTAATGGTACGGGATGTTCTTCCCAATGTACCATATCGGTTGATGAATAGACCAACCATTCATGCATACGATACGCATTTACATCGTTAGGCGCTTGATCGTGTCCTGCATATAAATACACCGTGTTATCGTGTACCATAGCCGCTGCATCGGCGGTATACTTATCGGTTATAATTGGATTGTTTAATTTTAAATCGGTTGATTTATTATTAGTCTGTTTAGCACTTTTACAAGCCATAATGCTTGCAACAGTGATTAAGTATAGAAACGCTTTTCTCATAGTGTGTTTCTCCATTTCCTAATTAATTTTTTTACCCCAAATAGGCATTCCTGAAGCTGTTAAACCAGAATAAGAAATTGTAACTTTTCTTGTAGAAGCTTCCCAATCCCAGGCATCAAAAACTTTGCATTCAATACCGTTAATATTTAAGGTTTTAGTACCGCTATCATAAGACCAAGACCCTGAAAAATCGCCACTAATATTATTATTTGTATTCAAATAAATAGTTTGCGCGTTTTGAACGGTTCTATATTGATATTGCATAGGAATATGTTCCCAACTCCCAACAAAAGACGCCTCGGTAATTTCGGTTTCAGGTACATTCGCATAGCGTTCTGGCGCAATAACTGGCCAACCATCTGAAGTCCATTCAATTTCTCTAACGTGTCCCATCATAACAGCATTCGACACGTTTATTCCTGGAACATTTTCTGGTAATCTGGCTTGCGATGCATAATACCATTTGTTTGTATCTGGATTTTGAAAAACAGAACAATGTGAAAAACCAACCCAACCCGTATGATTATTAAATTTATACGGATGCGTAAGCATAGGATAACAATCGGCTCCATTGGTAACATCGCCACCGTCAATACCAATATACGGCCCTGTTACATTTCTAGAACGAGCTACTCTGGTATTGTAAGCCACAGAAAGTTCATCATAAGCTAAAAACAAATAATAGTAATCGGTATCTGGATTATAAATAATCTCGGGACCTTCACTTGCTTGCCATCTGCTAAAACCACGTTTTGCAACGGTAACACCATAATCATCTAAAGTTTCCAACTTATTTGGCTTACCAGTTGCTGGATCTAACTTAACTGCTGCAATTCCAGAATGCCATGAGCCGTAAATTAAATAGTGCTCATTTTCAGGAGTAATAATCATTGTAGGATCGATGGCATTAAATTTAAAATATCCACTCCAATCGTTACCGCTAGTTCTTGTGTAAGTTTCAAGGCCATCTTCAATAGAACAAACCACCATTCCTTTATCTGTCCAACTGTTTGAAGCTAGATTATCCGTTTCCATAAGTCCAACAAAAGCTCTTTCTGTCCATGAAGCATTGGTATTGTTCCCTACAATATGGTTAATTACTACCACGCTATAATACATTCTATAAACACTACCCACTTTTTTTATGTAAGGCGCCCAAAACCCATATTGCGGATTTTCGATTGCTGGTAATGCCGGATTCATTCGCGCTCTTTTATTATTTAACGTATCCTTTATCCAAGTTGGTGGCGATGGCATACTGCTTCCTAAATATTCCCAAGTTACAAGATCTTTAGAGCGACGGTGATGAAAATGCCCATGCCCATCGTGCGCATTACCGTAAGACGCATCGGTTTGATACATGTAATAGTATTCACCATCTTTTTCTACTGTTGGATCATGCACATTAGCTAAGTTCCATTGCGCTCTAAAACCCCAAGAAGCCATTGATGTATAATTATCGGGATAGGTTGGCCCATTAAAGCCTTCTGCAGGTTCTTCATAACCACATTCAACTGAGTTTTCAAAACGGTTTTTATAAGTTCCACCGCTACCATCGGCATATGTAACCACTCTTATAGTACCACTACACTCCGTACTAATGACTGTTCCTGCTGCCTGATAATTTATATCATCGCCTCCTGCTTCATCTTTTGTACAGTTTGTTATACCTAAAAACAATGAAATAAAAAATACAGGCCAATGCTTTTTTAAATTAATTTCTTTTATTGTAAAAGCCATATTGTATTATTACTTACTTTCTAAAACAACAACCGAAAATGGTGGTAAAGTAACCGACAATTTTCCTTTTTTAATTTTGAAATCTTTAAACAACTCTGGAACAATATTTTTAGGATTATCAAAAGTATTATGATCTTGAAGTTTTTTAGAAACTAAAATTTGACCTTCTGCCTTTTTAAATCCTAAAGCCTCAACATCTAATTCTACAGTATTTTCTTTTGATGCATCAATATTAACCAATGAAATATGCACCACATTGTTTTTATCTTTTGAAGCTGAAATAGAAATTGAAGGCAACGATTTTCCTTCAAACTCGTATTTAGGTGACTCGAATTCTACAGGTAATAATTTGGCATCATGATGTACGTTATACATTTTCATAACGTGATACGTTGGTGTAAGCAACATTTTTTCATCTTCGGTTAAAATAACCGCCTGAAGCACATTAATGGTTTGTGCTAAGTTTGCCATTTTTACTCGGTGTGCCCAATTGTTAAAAATATTTAATGTTGTACCCGCAATCATAGCGTCACGCATGGTATTTTGTTGGTATAAAAACCCTGGGTTTGTACCTTCTTCAACTTCATACCAACCACCCCATTCGTCAACAATTAAATCAACTTTATGTTCTGGGTCGTATTTATCCATTATTTCGGTGTGCTTTTTTATAAGCTCATCCATTTTTAACGCCGTTTCCATGGTTGAAAAATATTGAGCTTCGTTAAAACCTGTAGCCGATCCTTTTTTACTCCATGTTACAAATGAATATGAGTGTAAAGCCACACCTTCAATTAAACTTTTTGGAATTTCGCGCATTAACACTTCGGTCCAATGATAATCGGCAACATTAGCTCCTGAAGCCACTCTGTACATACCGTGAGAGTTTGTCCAATCTGACATAAAAGTCGCATACTGTCTGTAAATATTGGCATAATATTCTGGAGTCATGTTACCACCGCAACCCCACATTTCGTTTCCAACACCCCAAAAACCAATACTCCAAGGCTTTTCTCTACCATTTTTTTTACGTAAATCGGCCATTGGGCTCCCATCTGGATGAGTAACATATTGAATATATTCTGTAAATTCTTGTACCGTACTACTACCAACGTTTGCTGCCAAATAAGGTTCGGCTTCTAAAACTTCACATAAGTTTAAAAAATCGTGTGTACCAAAACTATTATCTTCCGTAACACCACCCCACCAACGGTTTACCATTTCTGGTCTGTCTTCTTTAGGGCCAATACCATCTCTCCAATGATATGTGTCTGCAAAACAACCACCTGGCCATCTTAAATTAGGCACTTTTAATTCTTTTAAAGCTTTAATAACATCATTACGCACACCATTTGTATTCGGTATATCACTGTCTTCACCAACATAAAAACCTCCATAAATACAGCGTCCTAAATGTTCGGCAAAATGCCCATATATATGTTTGCTAATTATTGGAGCATCGTCTGGATTGGTAAGTTTTACATTAGTTACGTTTTGAGCTTTAACAAGTGCTGTTGCCAAAACAAAAAGACAAGTTAATTTAATGTGTGTTGATTTTTTCATAGGATTACTTTTTAAGAATATATGGCAAGCCTAAAGCCTGCCATATATAATAACTAATTCAAAAAATATATATTATGCTTATCTATTAATAGCCATCGTTTTGACCCATTCCTTTATTATTATCCATTTCTAATTGCGGAATTGGGAAATACCTATTTCTATAAAAGTAGGCTCTTTATCTGGAATGCAGAAGTTAACAATTACTCGATTTATTATTTTTTTAATATTTAAAAAACAATAGGGAAGCAGTAAGTAATCGCATGTTATTCTTTTAATTGTTAACATACGTGTTTGGTTTAATTTAGTTTAAGTTATTTTTTTACTATAAGTGTAAAACTTACATTTGTAAAATAATAACAAAAATTTAACATATCCAAATAAATTTTACTTACAAGTGTAATTTTAAAATTTAAAAATGTAATCGTTGTCATTTTTGTAGCAATAGAATTCACGCTTTACAAAAGTTTTAAACAAAAAAACACCTCGCAAAAACGAGGTGTTAAATTAAAATGATATATTTTAACTTTTATTTACTCTGAAGCATGTCCATAACCTTGTGTAATTAAACCGTTTGATGCAGCTAAAGTTGTAAACGGTATAGCACGATTATAACGTGGTGGTTGTCCTTCGGAATAATAAGCATCTGGATAGCCTTTAAAAATATCGGAAGTATATTGACTTTCGTTATTAACTATATTAATTCCCCACGGTGACATAACATACCCGTCGGCTTCAAGCGCAGCAGCTTCTGCCCCATTAGGATCGATATAACTATATAACCCCATAATTGCAAGATTTACCTTATCGCTAGCTAATGTTGAAATATAATCAGTCCATAAATCGCTTGTACCTCTCCAACCAGGGACTAATACCGGATAAGTTGGATCGGAGGAAGTTATACCGTCAGGAGATTGTGTTGTTAACAAGTTTAACGATGCATCAACATCATCTTTAATATTTACAAACTTGGTCCAAACATAATTTGAAATTGTCATTCCAGTATCTGGGAATGTGTAATACCCATTATCCTTTAAACCTTCAACCATTGCTATTTGGCGATTACGTAAATTGTAAATACGTTCTGGCATAGTTCCGTAAAGCGTCATATCCCAGCGCGTTTTACCTTCTCCTGCAAGCTCTAATTTTCGTTCGAAAGCAATAGCATCTAATAAAGCTTGACCAGAAAGCGGACTAATGTAACCGGTTACATGAACCGATTGATCAGCAGATGAAAATGCACGACTACGTACTTTTGTTAAATAGGTTTTTGCTGTTGCTTCGTCGCCAGTTGCTGCCGCAGCATAAGCTAAATCTAACATAACATCACCCATTCTTAATTGTTGCCAGTTACAACCAGATTGACGTTGGCGTACAGTATAAGGATCGGCAAAACGAGATTCGTCTAATTTATTCATAGCTAAACCTCCTTTTTCTCTACTTCCTGGTTCAAAATTAATTAAACGCTCTGAAGCAGCTCCAGAATTTGCAGTTATACAAGCGGTTACATCTCGCCTTTTATCGTTTGGCAAAAAGTCGCCATAATAAAAACTAGCGTAAATTCTTGCTTGTCCATAATTTTTTGGTGGATAAGCATTTGAACCTCCACCACCAGAAGGACGCCCAAAAGAATATGGGAAATCGGAATTCTTACCTCTAGTATAACCTGATTCGTATAACGATTCTGGGCTTACTTGTAAATCCATTAAATATTGAAAATTGCGTTGAAACGGATTATCAAACCCAGCTCCTCTTTCGTCTACTTCAATTAACATGGCTGTCCCTGGATTATTCATTACATTTAAATAATGCGTTTTAGCTAATTCCATATACGACCTCCAATCTGAACGACGTACGTATTTAGCTTGCCACGTTGAGTTTTCAACACCAATTTGATCGAAAGTTACACTGCCATAATCAAAATCGGTTCTACGCGTTTGGTAACCAGCAGCATCAAAAGCCAAACGACCAATTAAGGCATCGGCATAAGTACCAGAAAAACGTTCGGCAGTAATACCACCTTCACCTAACCTATACATTAATGGTACCGCTTGTTGTAAAGCTTCAATTTCACCATCATAAATTTTATCTCTAGAAGTTAAACCAATGGTATCGGCTTGCGAAGCACTTCTAATTGCATAATTAAAATATGGTACATCACCAAAATAACGCACTAATAATTTAAAGGCCGTAGCACGACATGCAATTGCCTCACCGTATAATTGAGTCCATTCACTTTTTGTGTTACTTTCTTTATCGTTTTGATAATCGGCATTACTTTCAATGCCTTCTATAACTAAATTAGCTCGAGTAATTACTTGATAACATTCGCGCCATGTTTTAGATGAGTTTCCGTCGTTGATATTAAATTCTGATGCAAACAAACCCTCAGGAATATGACGCCCTTGTGAGCTATAGTTTTCCGGGTGACATTCAGAATCTGATCCTACCACTTCAGTTTCATAATACAACAATCTATCTAAATCGTATTGTACATCGTATATCCCCGCAACAGCTTTAAAAGCCTCACTTGGATCTGAAAACAAGAAATCTTCATCTAAACTAGAAGGTGACTCTGTTTCTAAAAAATCTTTTTCGCATGCTGTTGTAATTAACATTAAAACAGAGCATATGATATAAACTATTTTTTTCATCATTCTTTTTTTTTAAAATTCAATATTTACACCAAACGTATATGTACGTGCGCGTGGGTAAGACCCATAATCTAATCCTGGGGTTGGATAATCTGAGCTACTGGTATCATCAACATTCACCTCTGGATCAAATCCGCTATATCCTGTAATAGTAAATGCGTTAAAAACAGAACCATATACTCTAAAACGGTTTATACCTAGTTTATTAATTAAACTTTCTGGTAAAGTATACCCTAATGTTACTGTATTTAATCTTAAATACGAACCATCTTCAACTCCAAATGTTGTATTTATACTACTTTCTGGGTAAGGTAAAAATGTTGATGCATTTTCGTTAAGTGCATCTAATTGAGCTGGCTCAACAACTTTAGTTAATTGCCCATCAACTATATCGTAAATTTTGTAGTGTCCAGATAATTCATCGAATCTATTTCTAAATAAACCAGATTCTTTGTTTCCTAAATAAGCTTCAACATGTGTTGCATTGTAAATATCGTTACCCACACTGTAAGTAAAGTTTAAACCAAAATCGAAAGCCTTATAGTTACCTGTTAGGTTAAAACCACCAGTAAAATCTGGGTTTGTATCGCCAATTACTTGTAAATCTAAATCGTCGATAACACCATCGTTATTAGTATCTTTTACTTTTTGCACACCTGGATAAGCTGTTTGGTCTCCTGGTTTATTGCTAAACGTTCCATAAACATTAGGAAGCAAACCACTTGCATAATCGGCTACACCATCTTTAAGTGTATAGGTTTGTGTATTGGCATCGTAGTTAAAATCGTCGGTAGTATACCAACCATCATAAACCCAACCCCTAATTAAACCTACTGGTTTTCCTTCTTCTAAAATATAATCTCCGTTTGTTGGAGAATGGCGAACACCTCCCCATCCAGAATTGTAAACATTATTTATTCCTTCGGATAACTTATCTACATTTCCTCTGTTAAAGTTTATATTAAAACTTGCTTGTAAATTAAAATCTTGCGAATTGTAAATATCGCCATTTAACGAAATTTCAAGACCTGTATTGCTGGTTTGACCAACGTTTCTTAGCTGACGAGAAAACCCTGTAATTTCGGAAAGCGAAGTATCGACTAACAATAAATCTTTAACCGAATTTTTATAAAATTCGATAGTACCAGATAATTTACTATTAAACATTGTAAAATCTAACCCAATATTTCTTGTAATGGTAGTTTCCCAAGTTAAATCTGGATTTGCTAATAAATCTGAAGAAGGCGTGTATAACGGTTGTAATACTTCGTTAATAGAAAATGTACCTAATGAAGGGGCATATAAATTAACAAATGCATTTGAAGGAATTCTGTCGTTACCTACAGAACCGTAAGAAATACGTAATTTTAAATCGTTTAACCAATTCGCACTAGAGGCAAAACTTTCTTCTGAAATACGCCATGCAACAGCTGCTGCTGGAAAGTACCCCCAACGCTTACTCGGTGCAAATTTTGAAGAACCATCGGCTCGAAATGTTCCTGTAAACATGTATTTGTCTTTAAAAGCATAATTTACACGACCGAAGTACGAATTCCAGCGTGACGGTGCATCGATAGATGAGGCTAATGCATAAAATTGCTGTTCGGCCACTAAATAACTATCTATATTTGCCCAAGCACGCTCTGCATCAAAAGACGAAGGATAACGTTGACCACCAACAGCTATTCCTTCAGAACCTCCATCAATTACTTCGGTACCTGCTAATAAATTTAGAGCATGATTATCCCCTAAACCTTGTACTTGATAATTTAAAGTATTGGTCCAAATCATTCTCCAAGATTCGGTAGAAGATATTGCTGCATTACCACCATAAATAGCATTTCCATCTCCATCGAGGTAATTATTAACTATAGCTCCAGCCCACTGTTTGTTTCTATTCCAACCAGCCGTGATACTTAAGCTTGTTTTTGCAGTTAAACCTTCAATAATTTCCCAAGCTAACGAACCGTTGGCTACTAATTCTCTTTCAACTTTTTCTGAATCTGTATCATACAATTGAGACACCGGATTAAAAGTATCAGACAGCACATAGTCGTAATCTCCTAATTGTGTATTACTTGTAACATCGGCATCACCTAAAATATCGGCAGAACCAATTGGGCGGAAATAATAAGCCGTTGAGTTTCCATCGTTATTTCCTTCAGATTCTTGAGAAAAACGTGTGTTTAAGTTAAAATCTAACTTTTCACCTAGTTTTTGATCGAGCTTTAACTGCAAATTGGTTCGTTTATAAAACGAGCGTACTTTATTACCTTCTTGATCAATATGGTTTAACGATAAAAGATATTTTGTTTTATCGGTTCCGCTAGAAATATTAAAGTTGTGATTATGCGTAAAAGCGTTATTATAAAGTTCTTTTGTAAAATCTCTGCTTGATACATTTTTGTAATAGTCTATACCCTGCGAATTACTTCCTTCGGCATCTCCAATTAACCATAAACGTTCCCAAGCATCTCTATACTGTGCACCAATAGCATCGGCGTAAGCCCAGTTATACGCAATATAGTCGTAACCATTCATCACTGGAATATATTTTGAATCTGGTATTACACTAAATTGAGTGTAACCATCATAGGTTACTTTGGTTTTTCCTACCGAACCACCTTTAGTGGTTACAATAATAACACCATTAGCACCACGAGCACCATATATAGCTGTAGATGCAGCATCTTTTAATACATCAATGCTTTGAATTTGACTTCCAGGAATATTAGAAATGGTATTTACTTGAAAACCATCTACAATATATAATGGGTCGTTACTTTGCGAAACAGATCCACCTCCACGAACACGAATTCTAACATCGGCACCTGGGCGACCATCTTGAGTGGTAATATTTACACCTGGTAATTTCCCTTGTAGTGCTTGCGTTGCATCTGGCACAGGTACTGCTGCCAATTTTTCTCCAGAAACAGAAGCTACCGAACCTGTTAAATCGCGTCTTGTAGTACTACCATATCCTATTACTACCACCTCGTCTAACACGCCAGCTTCTTCGGCTAAAGTAATATTTAATACCGAGTTATTTCCTACTGTTAGTTCTTGAGTTTTATAACCTAAATAGCTAAAAACTAATACGTCAGAAGCATTTGCTTTTATGGTGTATTCACCATCAAAATCGGTTGTAGTACCAGTTGAACTATTTTTTATAATAATTGAAACTCCAGGTAAGGGCACTCCTGCCTCGTCTTTAACAATACCTGAAACATTTGAAGTGTTTTGTGCATGCATAGGCATATACAACAGCACAATAATAAAAGCCAACAGGCTTTTAAAATTCATTTTTGTTATCATATTTACTTATTTAGTTAGTTTAAATTGTTGGTTTTTTAGTTGTTTAAAGGTTTAAATTTTCATAAGCACGTAAGTTTAGAGTTAATAATTTCTGTCAAAACATTTAAATAGGTAGGGTTTAGTGGTAAATAATGCTACCTTTATAATCAATCTTCAACCAAGATATTTTAAATGTAATCGATTACAATATTACAACTTAATGTTGTTTTAACAAATTATTTAGTAGTCTTTTTATTAAAAAAAAAATTATAGTCAATATTTCTTAATTTTTTATAATTAAAAAATCCTAACAAAACATTTCATTAAATTCTTCCTACTTAAATTAGTAAAAACTTGAAAAATCTCAAAAACGCAGCTTAAATCTATCCTAAATTCAATTTTAAAAAATATCCTATATTAGCCTACACAAAACTATTTAAGATGATTAAAGGATATAATCCTGAAGATAAAATATTTCTAGCTGTAGACTGTATTATTTTTGGTTTTGATGATGAAGACCTTAAAGTACTCCTAATTCAACGCGATTTTGAACCAGAAAAAGGTAATTGGTCTCTAATGGGAGGTTTTTTAAAACAGGAGGAGAACCTTGATGATGCTGCTACACGCATTTTATATCGATTAACAGGTATGCATGATATTTATATGGAGCAACTTTACGCTTTTAGCGAAGTTGATAGAGATCCTGTAGCACGTACCATTTCAACAGCCTATTATGCCATAATAAACATTGAAAAACATAATGAAGAGCTTATTGAAAATTACAACGCAAAATGGTTTAGTTTAAAGGAAGTACCCGATTTAATTTTCGATCATAATGCTATGCTCGATAAAGCCATACGGCGCTTACGCAGAAGAACCTCGATTAACCCTATTGGTTTCGAACTTTTACCCGAAAAATTCACAATGCGTCAACTACAAAAATTATATGAAGCCATTTTAGATAAAAAGCTAGATAAACGTAACTTTATAAATAAAATAAACTCAATGGATATTCTTATTAAATTGGAAGAAAAAGACATGAGTTCGTCAACAAAAGGATCGTTTTTACATACTTTCGACCAAGAAAAATACGATAATAAAAAAACAAACAACTTCTATTTGAAGTTATAAGTTAATTTCTTTGCGATTTCGCTGCTAACATCGCTTTAGTTACCACAGTTCTAAATCCTACGTGATCTGATCCAGAATCGAAACTAAACCCCATTTTAGCTGAAATTCTAAAACTTGCGCAATAAGAAGCATGGCATAAAAAAGAGCCTCCTTTTATTATATATTCTGTTTGATACGGATTGAAAGGATTAAAACTTTTAGCTGCGCCTTTAGGATTAATTATTGGTTTAGAAACGTCTAAAGTTTTGTAATAACCTTCATTATATAAATCGCTAGTTAACTCCCAAACATTACCCAACATATCATAAATACCAATACTGTTAGGTTCATACGATTTTATAGGAGCTATAAAGGCGAATCCGTCTTTAGATTCATTTTTAACAGGAAAAACACCTTGCCAAGTATTGGCTCTACTATTTAAATCTTTTGGATTATCGCCCCAAGTATAAATCTGGTTAGTGCGTGTTCCTTGGGCAGCAGCTTCCCACTCCGCTTCGGTTGGTAAGCGCCGATTCGCCCATTTACAATAAGCTAAAGCATCCTTAAACGCCACATGAACAACCGGATAAGCATCTTTACCATCAATATTAGATTCTGGACCTTCTGGGTGTTTCCAATTGGCTCCAATTTTCCATATCCACCATTGCGAATAATCTCCCATAGTGGCCACTTTATTTATATTTTTATTGAAAATTAAACTACCTGGTTGCAATAGAGAATCATGCGGTTTTTGAATACCTAGCGGTAAACTTTTTTTCATTACTTCCCAATCAATTGGGCGTTCTGCAACGGTTTTATAACCAGTAGCTTCAACAAAAACATTAAACTGCGCATTAGTAACTTCGGTTTCATCTATATAAAAACCATCAACTGTAACTTTATGCCCTGGTTTTTCTCTTTCCATGGCATAAAAATCGTTAGCCTTTGCTCCTTGAATAAAAGTTTTATTCGCTACCCAAATCATTCCTTTTGGAGCCATGACCTTATTTAAATCTGTACTGTCTGATTCCCTGCTTATATTTTTACAGGCAGTAACCAATAACAAACTACAAATAAGGACTAAACTTCGGGTTAACATTATAAATTACTGTTTTTATTTAAAAATTAATACAACTAATTTTATTTTCACTAAAATATCTCGAAACAAAAAAGCCTCAACAAAACTGTTAAGGCTTTTTGTGATCGCGACAGGATTCGAACCTGTGACCGTCTGCTTAGAAGGCAGATGCTCTATCCAGCTGAGCTACGCGACCTAATATATATAATTTAATTTTCCGGTGCGCAAATATAGAATTAACTACAAATCTAACCAAAAGAATTTCTTAATAAATTTAAAAAACCAATAGTCAACAACTTTAACACAAAGTAAATAAGACTTTTAACACTAAAAAAAATTGATTTTTTTTAGTTAAAAGTTTATTTCTAAAAATTTTAATACTCTTCAATAAACCGCTATTTTTGGCAGTCAGTAATTAAATTCCAGTACTCAACTTAATTAAAATGAATAAAACATTAGTTAATGATGTAAACCAAAATTTCATCGACACCCATAAAACCAATCCTTTACTAATTTTTTCACCAGGTAGAATAAACATTATTGGCGAACATACCGATTATAACGATGGCTTCGTGTTTCCTGCCGCTGTAGATAAAGGTATAGCTGCTGCCATACAAAAAAGCGCTAACGGTAAATCTTCGGCGCATGCATTGGATTTTGATAGCAAAACCGAATTCGACATTAATAATTTAGCGCCACTCGAAGAAGGCCGTTGGGAAAATTACGTGTTTGGTGTTGTTGCCGAAATTCAGAAAAAAGGACTTAAAGTTGATAATTTCAATATGATGTTTAAGGGCAATATTCCGGCTGGAGCAGGTATGTCGTCGTCTGCAGCTCTAGAAAACAGTGTGGTTTTTGGACTTAATGAGTTATTCAATTTAGGATTAAGCAAACACGATATGATTTTAATTTCGCAACTAGCCGAACATAATTATGTAGGCGTTAAATGTGGGATTATGGATCAATACGCCAGTATGTTTGGTATAAAAGACAATGCGTTACTGCTTGATTGTCGAACTGTTGAATCGAAACCTTATAAAATCGATTTTAAAGATCACCAACTACTTTTAATAAACACGAATGTAAAACACAGTTTATCTGATAGCGCTTATAACGACAGGCGTTCGGCATGCGAAAGCATTTCAGAAATGCTTGATATTACTGCTTTACGCGATGCTGTTGAAAGCGATTTAGATAAAATAAAAGATAAAGTTACACCCGAAAATTTCCAAAAAGCCTTATTCGTTATTCAAGAAAATGAGCGTGCTGTAAAAGCATCAAAAGCAATTGAAACTAACGATTTACAAACTTTAGGCGAACTTATTTATGGATCTCACGATGGACTATCGAATCAATATAAAGTAAGCTGCGACGAGCTAGATTTTCTTGTAAAACACGCTAAAACCAATCCGCAAGTTCTAGGAGCAAGAATGATGGGTGGTGGCTTTGGCGGTTGCACCATTAATTTGGTAGCTAAAGATGAAGCTAAAAATTTCGCCGAAACAGCATCAAAAGCATACAAAAATGAGTTCAACAAAGACTGTTCGGTTTACTTCGTCGAACTTTCTGAAGGCACTCACATTGTAAAATAACCTATTAAAACTAAAATGAATAATACCGATTTACAAGATTACTCTCATAAACGCTTAAATATATTAACTAACGAATGGGTTTTAGTCTCGCCACACCGCGCTAAACGACCATGGCAAGGACAAAACGAAACCGTTAACAACGAAACAAGACCAACTTACGACGAAAACTGTTATTTGTGTGCGGGAAACACCAGAATTAATGGTGAAAAAAATCCTGATTACAAGGATGTGTACGTGTTTACCAACGATTTCGCAGCGTTACAAAGCAACACCAAATCGTTTGAAGTTAATGATGGTTTATTAGTAGCACAAAGCGAAACAGGCATTTGCAAAGTGGTTTGTTTTAGTCCAGACCACTCCAAAAGTTTAGCCGATATGTCTGCCAACGATATTAAACAAGTAGTAAAAACGTGGCAAAACGAATACAAAACACTCGGAGATAATCCTGAAATTAATTACGTTCAAATATTTGAAAACAAAGGTGCGGTTATGGGCTGCAGTAATCCGCATCCACACGGACAAATATGGAGTCAGTCTAACTTACCAAACGAAGTTGACAAGAAGAACAAAACCCAATTAGCGTATTACAGCAATAAAAAATCTAGCCTTTTAGGCGATTATTTAAAACAAGAAATAGATTTACAAGAGCGCATTATTTTTGAAAACGACGCCTTTGTAGTTTTGGTTCCATTTTGGGCAATTTGGCCTTTTGAAACCATGATTGTGCCTAAAAAGCATCAAAAAAACATTCTTGAAATGAATGATGATGAAGCCTTTTTATATGCTGAAGCCATTTCGGTTATAACAAAAGCTTACGATAAGTTATTTAATACTTCGTTCCCCTACTCTAGCGGAATTCATCAAGCACCAACAAATAGTGAAAATAATGAACATTGGCATTGGCACATGAGTTTTTATCCGCCACTTTTAAGAAGTGCAACCGTTAAAAAATTTATGGTAGGTTACGAAATGTTTGGTACACCACAACGTGATATTACAGGTGAAACGGCAGTAAAAATGCTAAAAGCATTACTTTAATATAACTTTTAGCTGTAAAACACACTATTTCGTAACACTAAAAGTTATATTTTTAGTCAACCAAATGTTATCATCAATGAAACGCTATTTTTACTTTATACTAACCCTTGGTTTTCTTTTACTTTGGAGCTCTTGCCGTAAGGATTTTGAATTCACTTCAAGCACAGGAACGCTTCAATTTTCAAAAGACACCGTGTATTTAGACACTGTTTTTACAAACATTGGTTCAAGCACTTATAACCTAAAAGTGTATAATAAAAGTGATGATGATATTTTAATTCCATCGGTTAAATTAGCTTTAGGTAATGCTTCAAATTATAGACTGAATGTCGATGGTATTTCAGGTAAATCATTCGAAAATGTGGAGCTTTTAGCCAAAGATAGTCTGTTCATTTTTATTGAAACCACTATTGATTATAACGATTTTAGTAACTCCGAAACATCCTTTTTATACACCGATCAAATTGAATTCGATGGTGGCGCAAATCTTCAAAAAGTAGAACTTGTCACCTTAGTTCAAGATGCTATTTTCATTTATCCTGATAGAGATAACACGACGAAAGTTGTAGAAACCTTATCGTTAAATATTGGTGGTGAAATTGTAGAAACCGAACTTCAAGGGCGTGAATTAAAACCTGAAGAACTCACATTTAGCAACGAAAAACCTTATGTAGTCTACGGTTTTGCAGTGGTTCCAGAAAACGAAACACTAACTATTGATGCTGGTGCTCGCGTTCATTTTCATGCCGATTCAGGCATTATTGTTTCAAACGGCGCATCAATTAATGTTAACGGCGCATTCAGTACCAATCAAGAATTACTTGAAAACGAAGTTATTTTTGAAGGCGACCGCTTAGAACCAAATTTCGAAGACATTCCAGGTCAATGGGGAACCATTTGGTTGCTAGATGGTAGTGTAAACAATTCCATTAATTATTTAACTATAAAAAATGCGACCATTGGTATTTTAAGCGATGGCAACCCAAATGAATCTGATAACAAACTGAACATTTCAAATTCTCAAATTTACAACTCAAGTGCTTTTGGTATTTTTGGTAGAAACACCTCCATTTCAGGAGAAAATGTAGTGATAAACAATTCTGGACAATCCTCATTTGCAGGAACTATTGGCGGTAAATATAATTTTACACATTCGACGCTAGTTAATTATTGGAATAATGGCTTTAGACAATATCCTGCTGTTTTACTAAATAATTTCATTTTAGATGAAGAAAACAACGCCACATTAGCCAGTTTAACCGAAGCCAATTTTAACAACTGTATTATTTACGGTAATGATAATATTGAGTTTCAACTTGAAGAAATTGAAGACGATGCGGTCGATTTTAACTTTAAATTCACCAATTGTTTTATTCGTTTTAGAGATACCAACAACAATTTTACAGGTGATAATTACGATTTTGATAATGCTGAGCGTTACGAGAATATTCTTTTTAATAAAGAACCAGATTTCAAGGATACCGAAACCAATCAATTTATTATAGGTGAAAATTCTGAAGCCATAAATCAAGGGTCAGCCCTATTTGCAAATCAAGTACCACTCGATATATTAAATAATAATAGAACGACTTCACCAGATTTGGGTGCTTATCAGCATACTACTTTTACCGAAGATGACTAAAATTTAGTGCAAATACGTATTGTTTTAATACAACATATTTTATAACTTTTGGACTATCAATTAAACCAGATAAGTCATGCCCACCATAAAATATATTAAACATAATACTGCAAAAGTTTACAAAAACAGCAGCGAAAACAAAATACTTTTAGAAGCCTTATGGGGCGATCGCGTTGAAATTATAGACAACACACCAATTAATGGTCGCTTAAAAGTTCATGTGCGTTGGGCAAATTACGCTTATATAAAAATTGAAGATTTAGGCGACGAACCATTGCTTGAACTTTATTTTATTGATGTTGGCCAAGGTGATGGCGTTTTAATTGTAACTCCAGAACGCAAACATATTTTAATAGATGGCGGTTACAAACGCTCCAAACAACCACACGGTAAAAGTGCTGCCGATTTTGTAGATTGGAAATTCAAAAAAGATTACCGACAAAACACCATCGAACTCGATGCCATGATTTGCTCGCATTGTGATGCCGACCATTACGGCGGATTGTGGGATTTACTAAACCCTGATGAGCGCGAACAAAAAGAACTCGACACCAAAGCCACTAATATTGACACATTTTATCATGCAGGCGTATCTTGGTTTAAAACCGAAGAAAAATCGCGATTTCTTGGAAAGGAAGAAGATGGTAAACTACACGATTTGCTTACCGGAAAAACCTCTATAAAAAATGCATTACGTAAAAATGCAGATTTAAAATTACAAGGCGAATGGGCTGAATTTTTAAAATGCATTATCGCTTCAAATTGTAAAGTAAAACGATTAGCGCACAATCCTAATGCTAATTTTGATTATTTAGATGGTTTTGAAGCCGATAAATCTACATCCATAAAAGTTTTAGGGCCCATTGAAACTAAAGTTAATGGCAAACCAACACTTAAAGATTTAGGCTCTTACAGCAAAAACACCAACGGAAATTCGGTGTTACTTCGAGTAGATTATGGTAGATCTCGCATTTTATTAACGGGCGATTTAAATAAGAAAAGTCAGCGATACATTTTAGAATCGCTTTCCGGAAATTTAATAGAACTCGCCGCCGATGTTGTAAAATCCTGCCACCATGGTAGCGACGACTGTTCGTATGAGTTTCTACAGTATGTAAATGCCGCCGCAACAATTATTTCTTCTGGCGACGACGAAACGCACGCACATCCAAGACCAAATATCGTGGCAGCTTCAGGAGCAACTGGTTTCAAAAAAATTGAAAATGACGAAATGGTAACTCCATTAATTTACAGCACCGAAATTTCAAGAAGTTATCGAATTGGTGATCCTTACGAAGTAAATTCAAAAAACTATCCAACCTCAAACGGCGATATTGATGTGGTTTTAACCAACGAAGCTAAAACAAACATTCGTTACAAACACGGTAAATCTGGCGCTTTAAATCCTTCCGATAGGGTAAAAACCATGAATCGTTTAAAAGTAGTTGACGGCATTGTTTACGGATTGGTGAACGTTCGTACTGATGGCGAAAAAATACTTTGTGCAACATTAAATGAAGGCAAAAGTAAATGGGAATATAAAACGTTTGCTTCTAGATTTTGATATTGAAAAAAGTTCTATAAGCAAAAAATTCTCAATTCTAACAACTTACACCCATGCATTGATCAGAATCTATATCAAGAATAAAATTTTTGACTTCAATCCTGTTCTTAATTTATCCGGTCAAAGCGAGATACTCTAACGGACACAAAATTGTTAATAACTTGCATTTTGAAGTGTTGCGTATGTTTTAATAAAATTTACTTTCGCTCCCGCAAAAATTTAAAAACTTTGTATATTCACATTGCTTAAATACTATAAAAAAAATGTCAAGTAATCGTAACAATTACAAAATTGCCGTTATTCAATTAAACTTAAATAACACTCCAGAAAATAATCTGGAAAAATGCATAAAATGGGTAAAAGACGCTGCCAAACAAGGTGCTGAAGTTATATCCTTACCAGAACTTTATAGCAGTCATTATTTTTGCCAGAGCGAAGATGTCGATAATTTCGCTTTCGCGGAACCATTGTACAGCACGTCGTTTAATGCATTTAGCGCCTTAGCAAAAGAATTAGGTGTGGTGATTATTGTTCCGTTTTTCGAAAAACGAATGGCTGGCGTGTACCACAACAGTGCTTACATTATTGACACTGATGGTTCTGAAGCTGGTTTATACCGCAAAATGCACATTCCAGACGATCCGCATTTTTACGAGAAATTTTACTTTACTCCTGGCGACATAGGCTTTAAGTCCTTCCCTACCAAAAAAGGAAATGTAGGGACATTAATCTGTTGGGATCAATGGTATCCTGAAGCAGCACGATTAACAGCGTTACAAGGCGCCGAGGTATTATTTTATCCAACAGCAATTGGATGGCATCCGCAAGAAAAAGAAGAATTTGGCACCAACCAACAAGGTGCTTGGATGAACGTGATGCGTGGTCATGCCGTAGCTAACGGTATTTATGTGGCTGCTGCAAACCGCATCGGTTTAGAAAAATATTTACCAGAAACTAATGGAATTGAGTTTTGGGGTTCTTCGTTTATCGCCGGTCCGCAAGGTGAAATTTTGGCGCAAGCATCCGTAGATCAAGAAGAAATTTTAATTGCTGAAGTCGATTTAAGTCTACAAGAAAACGTACGCCAAAACTGGCCATTTTTACGCGACAGACGTATTGATAAATACGGTGACATCACTAAACGTGTAATTGACTAATGCAAAGCGAGAACTGGATATTTCCTGCAGAATGGGAAAAACAAGAAGGCATTTTATTATGTTTTCCGCATAACGGTAACGATTGGCCAGGGAAATACGAAGCCATTCAATGGGCTTTTGTAGAATTCATTAAAAAAGTGGCTACCGTTGAAACTGTTTTTTTAATTGTCGCTGATGATAAACTAAAAACTAAGGTTACTGGCATGCTGGAAACAGCTCACGTTAATATAAAAAATGTGACGTTTATTATCCATAAAACCAACCGAAGTTGGATGCGCGATTCGGGGCCAATAATTGTAAAGAATGGTAAGCAACGTAAAGCCATCAACTTCAATTTTAATGGTTGGGCTAAATACAAGAATTACCGTTTAGATAAGGGCGTTCCTGCGAAAGTAGCTGAAACTTTAAATATGCCTATTGAGCAAGCTAAAATAAACGGAAAACCTTTTGTTTTAGAAGGCGGTGCTATTGATGTAAACGGAAAAGGTACGCTCATAACTTCGGAAGAATGTTTGCTTCATCCAACGATTCAAGTTCGTAATGCAGGCTTTACAAAAACAGATTACGAAGCTGCTTTTAATCAGTATTTAGGTGTAACCAATGTTATTTGGTTAGGCAATGGCATTATTGGCGATGATACCCACGGCCATATTGATGATTTAGCGCGTTTTGTTAACGAAAATACGATTATTACGGTTGTTGAAACCAACCAAAATGATGCGAATTACAAACCGCTACAAGACAACCTAAAGCGTTTAGAAAACGCCGTTTTAGAAGATGGCAGCAAACCAAATATTATAACCTTACCAATGCCAAAACCGCTTTGGTTTGATGGTATTACATTACCTGCAAGTTATGCGAACTTTTTAATTCTAAACAAAACGGTTTTAGTGCCCACCTTTAACGATGCTAACGATCGTGTGGCTTTAAACACTATTGCCAATTGTTTCCCGAAACACGAAATTATTGGTATTTCTGCCATCGATTTTATTTGGGGTTTTGGCTCGTTGCATTGTTTGAGTCAGCAGATTCCTTTGTAGAAAAATACAAAGCAATAAAACTTTCGAGCTTATTGCTTTGTTTAAAACTTTTCAAAAAAGCTATTTTTCTTTGTCCTTTGGTTGGTACATTATAATAACTTGTACAACAACAGCTAAAAATATTAAAAAGTAAATCTCTATATGAGTGAAAAGTTCAACTGTATCTACCGCGCGTTTGCTTATAGACATTTGACGCCGACCTTCATCAATTTGTATTTTAGATAAATCATTCAGATTCTCCTTTAAACCAGAAATATGTTTAAGCATATCAACATTATTAGACTTTTCTGTCTTTACAAAAGACTTTTCAGAAGCTATTAAGAGTTTTACATTTTCCTTTAAGTTTCCAAAAACCTCAGCCTCATCTTTAGTTAATTTAGTTTTATCAAATCTTAGAACTAAAGTGGTTAAATGATCATTTATAGTTTCATTTCGATATTTAAAAAAAGTAGAATCAGACACTAAAACCGCTAACTCCTTTTCTTGGATAGATTTTAGCATTTCAAAAATTAAATCTTTAGCGATAAGTCTATCTTCATATATGGTTTCTACAGAATCACGAACTCGAACAAAATTATTTTTGTCTATTAAATTAGTTGTTATTATTAAAACAAAAACAATTAGTATTCCAAGAATCCATTTAATCTTATTGTAAAATGTCATATAAATTTAAAGTTTAGTGATCAGCGATTAATTGTAAAGATACAAAATCGGAAAAGGAAAAAATGTTAATTTTTAAGTTTAGAAATAACATGAAATTTACTCAAAATCATAAGACTAGTCAAAAGATATTATTATCACAGTCATTAATATTTTAGTTAAATTCCTTCTCGTAGTAACAGTAATTTTAATATTTACATGTAACATTAATTCAAACGTAATTCTGAACCTTTCGATTGCCACTAAAGCCAATCGAAAGTGAAAAAATCTTTTCTAATTTTATGTCATTGCTAATGCAGTGAAGCAATCTGCTTATTTTTGAGTTCCAATTTAAAAGATTACTTCGTCCTACCTCCTCGTAATGACACTAATTAAACTTAGCCTTCTTACTCCCTTCATACATCACATACCTTACCAAACGCGACTCTAATTTAGCATTGTAAAGCTGTATTTTTCGTGAGGGACGTAATCCAACATGCTTCAAAGCCTCAAGGTTACTGGTAATAAACCAAGCATCGGTGCCTGGGTAGTTTTGTTTTAGGGTATCGCCAATATTTTTGTAAAACTGTTCCATATCGATATTTAAACGCTCACCGTACGGCGGATTAAATACCATGTGCAGTTTACCTGTTCCACCCTTTTGGGTTTTAAAGAAATCTTCGTGTTGTACGCTTATAAAATCGTCTAGCTGCGCGTTTTTAACATTGTCTTTGGCTTTAAAAACAGCACTCGGCGCTTTATCGTAACCTATTATTTTATAATGAAAATCGCGTGTTTTTTTAAGTAATGATTCTTCTATTTTCTCGAATAAATCAACATCCCAATCTTGCCAACGCTCAAAGGCAAATTCTTTACGCATTAGGTTTGGTGGTATGTTGCAGGCTATCATAGCAGCTTCAATTAGCATAGTACCCGAACCACACATAGGATCCATGAAATCGGATTGTCCGTCCCAACCCGATAGCATAATCATACCCGCCGCCAACACTTCATTTATTGGTGCAATATTAGTTGCGGTTTTATACCCGCGTTTGTGTAAAGAATCGCCCGAAGTATCCAATGAAATATTACAATGGTTTTTGCTTACATGCACGTTTATTTTAACATCTGGAAATTTTAAATCTACATTAGGACGTTGCCCCGTAGTATCTCTAAACTTATCCACAATGGCATCTTTAGTTTTTTGGGCTATAAATAAGGAATGTGAAAACAAATCGGAATGAATGGTAGCATCGACTGCCAAAGTACCTGTCGGTTTTAGGTATTGGCTCCAATCCATGGCGTAGATATTTTTATATAAATCGGTTTCGTTTTTTACTCGAAACGAATGGATAGGCTTTAAAATTTTAATTGCCGTACGCAACGCTAAATTGGCTTTGTACATAAACCCTTTATCGCCTACAAATGATACCATGCGCACACCTTTAGTTATATTTTGCGCACCGAGCTGTACCAATTCTTTCTCTAATAAATCTTCGAAGCCAAATAAGGTTTTGGCTATCATTTTAAAGTTTTCTTCCATCGTTTTTATAAAATACATTGCAAAAATAATGTAATTTTGCCCGAAACATAATGTTTACTGATAATTAGGTTAAGGATTGAAGTGGCATCCCCCGAATTTGTTCGGGGATATAACGAAATGTTTACATTCATGAGCTCCTTAAAATGAAAATAAAAAATTGTGAATAAAAGCCTGACCGCGCCTTAGCGTGGGAACCTCCAAAAAAAAACTATGACAAAACAGACTACCAAATGGTTTACTTCGTGGTTTAACACACCGTTTTACCATACTTTATACAAGGATAGAGATTCGGCCGAGGCACAAACATTTATGGATAACCTTACCCAGTATTTAAATATTCCTGAAGGTGGTTCTATTTTAGATTTAGCTTGCGGACGTGGCAGACATTCGCGCTATTTGAGTAGCTTAGGTTACAACGTTACAGGAGCCGATTTAAGCGAAAATAGCATTGCATTCGCCAAACAATTTGAGAATAGTAATTTGCATTTTGAGGTACACGACATGTGCCAGCCTACTGGTAGAACTTTTGACGCTGTGGTAAATTTGTTTACTAGTTTTGGGTATTTTGATAAAGATGAAGACAATCTAAATACGATAAAGGCAATTAAAGCCGATTTGAACGAAACTGGTTTTGGTGTCATCGATTTTATGAATAGCGATTACGTGATTGAAAACCTCGTACCTGAAGAAACAAAAACCGTTGACGGCATTACTTTTAACTTAAAACGTTTTGTTGAAAATGGTTATATTGTTAAAACGATTGCTTTTGAAAACGACGGTGAAAGCTATCAGTTTGAAGAACGTGTTAGAGCCTTTTCGTTGAAAGATTTTGAAACCTTATTCGACCAAGCCGATGCGTACTTATTGGATGTTTTTGGAGATTATAAATTGCGAAAATTTCACCCAAAAACATCGGAACGTTTAATTATGATTTTTAAATAAACCAATTGGCTGTTTTTGTGACCATTTTTTTAATGACTAACTTTATTTTACCCATACTTGCCGTTATTTTAGGTGTTATTTTGGCCTTTATTACCAAATCGCAAAAATCGTGGAACACCAAGCTCCTACTCTCGTTTAGTGGTGCTTTTTTGTTGGCATTAACGCTTTTTGAGTTGTTGCCAGAAGTGTATCATCATTTAGAGGCTAAACGCATTGGTTTGCTTATTATGTGCGGTATTTTGTTGCAAATTGTTTTGGAATTATTCTCGAAAGGTGCCGAACATGGGCACGTGCATATTCATAAAGATGAAGCCAATTTCCCATGGTTATTATTTATAAGTTTATGCATTCATAGTTTTTTAGAAGGCTTCCCAATACACGAACATAACGATATGGTTTACGGCGTTTTGGTTCACAAAATTCCTATTGCGACCTTAATTACCGTGTTTTTATTACACTCGAAGTTTACGAAATTACAAATGGGTTTATTTTTGCTTGTTTTTATGTTTATGACGCCTCTGGGAACACTTATTTCAAATTTATCGAATTTACAGGAAAGTACTGTTTTAAGCATCAATGCGATGGTAATTGGTATATTTTTTCATATTTCGACCACCATTTTATTTGAAAGTAGCGACGGACATAAATTTAATGTTTCAAAATTTGTCGCTATTATTTTAGGGGTTGCTGTGGCTTATTTGATGTAATTTTTTTGTCATTCCGCGCTTGATGCGGAATCCATAAATCATGTATAATCGACAATATAGTTTTTATGTTTATATTCTTTCAAACAAAAAGAATGGCACGCTCTATATTGGAATGACAAATGATTTAGAAAGGCGTATGTTTGAACATAAAAATAAACTTGTTGAAGGTTTTACTAAAAAATATAGTTTAAACAAACTCATCTATTTAGAACATTTTCAATATGTTAATGATGCTATTAAAAGAGAAAAACAGTTAAAAAACTGGAAAAGACAATGGAAAATTGGTTTGATTGAAAAAGATAACGCTGATTGGAAAGATTTATCTTCCGATTGGTTTAACTAAAATGGATTCTGCGTCGTAGCGCAGAATGACAAAACGAGAACATATGTTTAGCAAAGAAGAATCAAGAATATTACGACAAGAATTCTGGACCAGTTTTGGAAAATCGTTTCCAAGAAAATGGATTTTATACGATACAAAATTAAAAGGCTTCAGTTTTAAATTTCATTTCGATACCAAAAGTGCTTTAGTCGCGCTGGATGTGGAAGACGATTTGGAATTCCGCATTAAATATTGGGAAAAATTAGAAGCTTTAAAATCGATTTTAAAAGATGATTTTTTACCCGATGCCATTTTTGAGGAAGAATATTTTTTAGAAAACCACAAAGAAGTTTCTAGAATTTACGTGTCTTTAAATGAAAAAGTGTCTATTCACAATAAAAATACTTGGCAAGTGGTTATGGAATTCTTCAATGAAAACATGAGTCTTTTTGAAGCCTTTTTTGAAGACTATAAAGATGTTATTGAAGGGTAGTGTCATTGCGAATTACGCCCTAGCGTAATGTGGCAATCTCATTAAATTAAAGGGTTACTTCGTCGTTACACGCCTCGTAATGACTAATTAAACCAATTTCGCCATTAACAAATCGTCCATAACAAAGCCATTTCCTATATCGGTAACTAACTCACCTGTTTTTTTAAACCCAATCTTTTCGTAGGCTTTAATGGAATTACTGTTATCACGGTTTACAGTAAGTCTAATTTTAGGCAAGTTTAAACGTGCTGCTTCAGCTTCTATAAATTGTATGGCGCTTTTGCCTATACCCTTTCCTCTATAGTCATATAACACATAAATTTTACTCAAAAATAAAGCTTCAACTTCTGGTTTTATGGCGATATAGCCTACGGTCTTTTGATTAAAATTGAGCAAATAATAACAATATCCAGTTTCAACTTGTTCAGTAATAGCGGGAACCGATTGATACTTTTCAAGCATATAATCTACCTGAGCTTTACCAATTATTGGTGTGTAATGGTGTTCCCAAATGGTACGCCCTAAAGTTTCTATTGTTATGTAATCGGATTTGTTTTCCGCTGAAATAATACGAATCATTTTAAATAATATATAAGTAAACCATTAAAAAGTGAAACACCGCTCCAGCCAACACAAATACATGCCAAATAACATGATTAAACGGTATTTTCTCGATGGCATAAAACACAATGCCGCCTGTATAAGCTAATCCTCCCGCAAATAAGAGCCAAATGCCACTATCTCCAATTTGTTGCACCAAATAACTATAATCGAACACCACTAACCAGCCCATTACCAAATACAAAAGTGTTGAAAACACTTCAAACTTTCCTGTAAAGAATAGTTTTAAAATGAGTCCGAAAGCTGCAATACCCCAAACCAAATAAAACAAGAGCCATCCCTTGCTAGCATCGAGCGCAATTAAACATACGGGTGTGTAAGTTCCCGCAATTAAAATGTAAATGCTAATGTGATCTAAAATTCTAAAATAGTGTTTACGCTTTTCATTGCGCATCGCATGATAAAAGGTTGAAGCCGTAAACAACACGATTATTGATATACCATAAACCACCACACTAAATAAACTCCAAGTGGTTTTTTCGGTGTTATGCAACACTAAAAGGATTAAGGCTACGATACCAAAAATGGCACCAATGGCGTGCGAAACCGCATTTAGTTTTTCCTCGAAAGGTGTTTGAATACGCATTATTCTGCTTTAGGTTCTTTTGAATTTAACCACTTATCGGTGAGATCGTAAAAATCGAAATCTAATGCCGATTTCTGGCGTTCTAAGCGTCCGCTTTGGAAGTTGCGTTGCAAGATATCTTCAATTAAATAATCTTCTTTTTCGTTAAACGGATCGAACTCCCGCTTTAATGAAATATCAAACATACTTGCTGTGGTATTGTACCAAAAGGCCCGCCATCCATTGCGAAGTTCTTTAACTAAATCGAAAGCTGTAATTCCGGTTTGTCTGTGAATCAGTTTTACTAAAATCTGACCTTCGGTACGTGAAAATTTCTTTAATTCTTCCGAAAATTCACCTTCAATATATTTCTGAACACGTTTGGTATATCGTTTTTTATCGCGACTTTTAGTAAGTGTCGCTAAACGTGTATTCATAGAATCTAAACGGTCTGCGGCTAACTTAGCATATGGGTAGACTTTCAAGGTCTTTCGGCGTAAAATCAAATAGCGTATTCTATCTTCTCTACTATCAAACTTCAACTTATGCAATAGCATCACCTCATCTAAATCGATAGTAGTTTGCGGAATGGAATCGCCTTTTATAATTAGGTAAGTTGTTTCGGTGGTGTCTTGCTCGGTTTCAGTTACCTGAGCCACCATCAAAAACGGACAAATTAGGAATAAATACTTTAAATAGTTCATCTGTAAAATACTGGAGCATTCACTATGCCAAAATTACTAATTTACACTCTGGAAAACATTTTTTTTCTATTTATATTATTATTTTAGTGCAAAACTTTATTAAATGACAAGCAAAAGCATACTGAATGAAAAGTCTATGGACTTTTTAGAAAAATATTTGAATAATGCTGCTCCAACAGGTTATGAATGGACGGGGCAAAAACTATGGATGGATTACCTAAAACCTTATGTAGATGAGTTTATTACCGATACCTACGGTACTGCCGTTGGTGTTATAAATCCAGATGCAAAATACAAAGTGGTTATCGAAGGACATGCTGATGAGATTTCGTGGTACGTGAATTATATTTCGGATAATGGTTTAATTTATGTGATTAGAAATGGCGGTAGCGATCACCAAATTGCACCTAGTAAAGTGGTTAATATTCATACTAAAAACGGCATTGTAAAAGGTGTTTTTGGATGGCCAGCGATTCACACACGTAGCCGAACTAACGAAGAACCACCAAAACCAGACAATATAACCATTGATGTTGGTGCCAAGGATAAAGCCGAAGTAGAAAGTATGGGCATTCACGTGGGTTGTGTTATTACTTATCCTGACGAATTCCATATTTTAAACGGTGATAAATTTGTTTGTCGCGCTTTAGATAACCGCATGGGCGGATTCATGATTGCAGAAGTAGCGCGCTTACTTAAAGAAAACAACAAAACCTTACCATTTGGACTTTACATCACCAATTCGGTACAAGAAGAAATAGGATTACGCGGTGCGGAAATGATTACCCAAACCATTAAACCTAACGTAGCAATTGTTACCGATGTTACGCACGATACGACAACACCAATGATTGAAATGAAAAAAGAAGGTCATTTAGAAATTGGTAAAGGTCCTGTTGTTGCTTATGCGCCTGCAGTACAACAAAAATTACGCGATTTAATTACCGATACGGCTGAAGCTAAAGACATTCCTTTTCAACGTTCGGCATTATCGCGCGCTACCGGAACCGATACCGATGCTTTTGCTTACAGCAATGGCGGTGTAGCTTCGGCACTTATTTCATTGCCACTACGCTACATGCATACTACCGTAGAAATGGTACACAAAAGTGATGTTGAAAACGTGATAAAATTAATTTACGAAACGCTGCTTAACATTAAAGACGGCGATACGTTTAGTTATTTTGAATAACATTTAAATTCCCGCGAAAGCGGGAATCTTTTTTATTGGAACTTATCTTATCAACAAACAATAGAACATCAAAAGAACTTTATTAAGTTTCTTAACAAGGTTCTAACTGATTCAATTTACATGGACGAACTCATAGACATCGTAGACCAAAACGGCAACCCAACTGGCGAAACTGCATTAAAATCGGTTATTCATGCCAAAGGGTTATTTCACAATACGGCGCATTTATGGCTTTACACAAAAAACGGCGATATTTTATTATCGCAACGCAGTGCTAAAAAACTTATTTGTCCGTTACTTTGGGATGTTTCGGTTGCTGGACATATAGATGCGGGCGAAACTGCAGAACAAGCCACCGTTAGAGAAACTCATGAAGAAATAGGTTTAAAGATAAACGAAGCCGATTTAGAAAAAATTGGTGTTTTTGAATGTTTTCAATCGTACGATAACGGTATTCAAGACAACGAATTCCACAACACCTTTATAGCCGAATTTACTTCAACCCTAAATCAACTTACTCCACAACCCGAAGAAGTCGATGCCTTAAAACTGGTTACACTTCAAGAATTTAAAACCTTAATAAAAACATTAGGCAATAACGACAATCATTTTGTTCCTAGTAACAAAAAATACTACGAACTTGTTTGTCATAAAATTGAAGAAAAACTTAGCTAAATGAGTTTATTACTTACGGCCATCGCTCCTATTTTTGTTATTATAATCTACATTTATACCCGCGATTTATACGAAAAAGAGCCAACAAAACTCTTAATTATTAGTTTTCTATTCGGAGCTATCGCCAGTATTATAATTACCACAATACTGTATTATGCCTTCAATATTGTGTTACCACTAACCAATGAGACGAGCATTATCCAGCAATTTATTCAAGCCTTTTTTGTTGTTGGTTTAAGTGAAGAATTTAGCAAATACATTATTGTACGCTACTATGCACAGCCTAAACCCGATTTTAACGAACCTTTTGATGGCATTGTTTACGCTGTAATGGTTTCTATGGGTTTTGCAGCTACCGAAAATGTATTCTATGTTTTAGAAGGTGGTTACCAAGTGGCATTTTTAAGAGCATTCACAGCAGTACCTGCGCACGCAACCTTTGGTATTTTAATGGGCTTTTTAATGGGCAAAGCGAAGTTCTCTAAAAACCGAATTCTATTGAATTTAAGCGGGTTATTTCTTGCTGTATTATTTCATGGTGCTTACGATTTCTTTTTGTTTATAGACTTTGTTCCTGGTATTTGGGTGGGCGTATTTATATCGCTTTTTATTGGGATTTTGCTTTCGCGGAAGGCTATAAAACAACATCAAAAAAATTCAAATTTTAAAGATGTCATTTAAATTCAAAGGCATCTTATTTTGCCCTATTTTTTTTCATATATTTATAATTATCAACTTCTTACTATTATAAAACATGAAAAAATTACTTTTCTCAATGGTATTAGTACTTTTCTGTATTAATACTTTTTCGCAAACCCAAGAAGAAATGGAAGCATGGCAAAAAAACATGACTCCCGGAAAATACCACGAATGGTTATCAACTATGAATGGTGAATGGCATGCTAAAATAAAAATGTGGATGGACCCTACGCAACCAGCAACAGAATCGGAGGCTTCAACCACAAACGAAATGATTTTAAATGGTTTGTACCAACGCTCTAGCCATAGTGGCGAAATGATGGGAATGCCTTTTATGGGTGAAAGCATTACTGGTTACGATATTGCTAAAAAAGAATTTATTGCAACCTGGATTGATAACTTTGGAAGCAGCATTATGCTTATGAAAGGCCAGCTAGATGAAGCAACAAACACCTTAGTACTCGAGGGAGATATGTTCGATCCGGCTAGCGAACAAACCATAAAAGTGAAAGAGGTTTTTAAAATTTTAACCGAAGATTCTCATAAATTTGAAATGTTTATGATTATGGACGGACAAGAAATTAAAAACATGGAAATTTTATATTCCAAGAAAAAGTAATTAAACTAAAAAAGAGTTCTCACGCATTTGAGAACTCTTTAAAGAGAGAGTAGTTTGTACAACGTTGCTATTAAAATTGTAAATCGGCTACTAAATCGAATTCATCGTAAATAGCTTTATCTTTTAAATCGTCGAAAAAGCTTGTAGAACCGTAACGTACATCGTATTTAGTTCTATCTACTTTTAAAGCCGCTGTAGCTTTACTACCATAAATTGATATTTTAAAATCAACTGGATTAGTTTTTCCTTTAATGGTTAAATCACCTTTTACTTCGTAAGCATTTTTACCAGAGGCTTTTACTTTTGTAAATACTAAAGTTGCTGTTGGGTGTGCTTCTACTCCAAAGAAATCATCAGATTTTAAGTGACCATCTAATTGTCCTTTATAGTCACCTTCTAAATCTGTTGCACCAATAGTAGTCATATCTACCACAAACTCGCCACCTACTAATTTATCTGCTTCAAAGGTTAACGAGCCTGATTTTATGGCAATTGTTCCTTCGTGAGAACCGGTAACTTTGTAACCTTTCCACACTAATTGGCTTTCATCGGTTTTAATTGATTTTTTTTGTGCTTGCACAGAGAATGTAGCAAAAGCAACTATAACAAATGCTGTTAAGCTTTTAACTGAATGTTTCATTTTTTATAGGTTTAAAATGTATTAAAATTTATATGGCAAAGATGCAACCATTGTACAACCTATAAAATGAAGTAGATTATTAAATAATATTAAACTAGTTTAACTTTTATTGTTCTAATAGTATTTGGCTTTTTATTTTACTGAGGAATTCCTTAGTAATACCAAGGTATGAAGCTAACATATACTGCGGAATACGTTGTTCTATTTTAGGGTACTGATTTCTAAAATACAAGTAACGTTCTTTAGCAGGAAGGCTAAAATTACGTATTAATCGTTTTTGAAGTGATACGAAACCGCGCTGAATTATAATCCTAAAAAAACGTTCTAATTTTGGAATTTCTTTGCACAAGGTTTCCATATCATGATAATCGAACATAGCCACTTGGGTTTTCTCTAAACATTGTACATTAAAATCGGCGGCAGTTTGTGTGATAAAACTACCCATATCCGATGCCCACCAATCTTCAATAGAAAACATCATAATATGTTCTTGCCCATCATCATCGGCATAAAACGTTTTGGTACAACCCGAAATTACAAAACATTGAAATTTACAAACATCACCTTGCTGTATTATAAACTGATTTTTTAAATACGTTCTAAAAATTACTTTCTGCGTTAGTAATGCTTCTTCGTCTGGAGTAAGATCTATTTCCTTTTTTATATAATTTAGAAGTGGTTGTATTTCCATGTTCCAAAGATAGTTTAAGTATCAAATTTACCAATTATAAGATTATGTTAATAAATGACAAATATGATTTTGGCTAAAGTATTTAATCTAATTTTGCCGCATGCAAAAACCTCAAGAATTTAAGTTTGAATTTGTGGCCTTAATGGCTTCATTAATGTCTATCGTTGCCCTATCTATTGATGCCCTTTTACCTGCAATTCCTGAAATAGGTAATACTTTAAATGTAACCGACCCAAGTAAAAATCAATTATTAATTACCATGATTTTTTTAGGTATTGGTTGCGGACAATTAGTTTTAGGGCCATTATCGGATAGTTTTGGACGAAAACCCATAGTTTACGTGGGATTTGTAATTTTTATAATTGCCAGTATTTTTTGTTTAACTACCGAAAGTTTTACGATAATGATTATTGGACGAACCTTGCAAGGGTTTGGTTTAGCTTCGGCACGAACTATTAGTATTTCTATGGTTCGCGATCAATTTGAAGGTGATTATATGGCTAAAATCATCTCGATTATCGTTATGTTTTTTCTACTAATTCCAGTAATAGCACCAACTTTGGGCCAGTTCTTATTTCATTTATTTAATTGGGAATCTATATTTTATTTCAACCTCATATTTGGTGTTGGTATTATGGTTTGGTTTTGGTTAAGACAACCTGAAACATTAGCAAAAGCAAATCGTATTAAGTTTTCGTCGAGTCTATACATCGATGGTACAAAAAAGTTTTTTAAAAGTGGAGAAGCTGTGGCTTACACCTTTATTTCTGGTTTTATTACAGGATCGTTTATGGTGTATTTAAGTACGTCGCAACAAATCTTCCAAGAACAATATAAACTGGCAGAAATGTTCCCTTATATTTTTGCGAGTTTAGCTATTTCTATTGGTTTAGCCACCTTTTTAAACAGTCGTTTGGTAGAGCGTTTTGGTATGTTTAATATCGCTTTTAAAGCTTGTGTTGCTTATGCTGCAATTTCATTATTATTTGTAGTATTATTTTTTAATGGCAACAACCCCAATATTTATATTTTAATTGGCTTTTTTGCTTTACAATTTTTTGCTGTAGGTTTCCTTTTTGGAAATTTACGCGCCTTAGCAATGCAACCACTTGGGCATATTGCTGGCATTGGTGCAGCTGTAAATGGTTTTTTATCTACCGTGTTAGCAGTGCCTATCGCTAATTTTATTGGTACTTATGTAAAAACATCGGTGTTACCTTTATTTTTAGGGTTTTCCTTTTTCGGAATCTTATCGGTACTTGTTTTTTTAGGCTTAAAAAGAAAGCAAAAAAGAGCTTTAGCTAACGCTTAAAATTACCTTTATTTATTACTTTTATGATTTAAAAACAATTAAACTTTAAATCATGAAAATAATAGGTATTGGAAAGAACTACGTTAATGATAAATCTGAAATTGATGCTGTAAAAACGGGGTTTCAAACCATTTTTGTAAAAGCCAATTCTACTTTAGTAACCAATAACGCCGATATTCCTTTTCCAGCCATAACAGAACAATTAGCTTATGAAGTTGAGCTTGTTGCGAAAATAGGAAAGCAAGGAAAAAATATTTTAGAAGCTGATGCAGAATCATACATTTCTGAAATAGCCGTTGGTATCGATTATACTGCTAAAGATGTTCTAGCCAAAAGCAGGGAAAGTAAAGGGCCTTGGGCACTAGCAAAAGGTTTTGATGGAGCTTCACCAATATCGAACTTTAAACCTATTAGCGCATTTCCTGATTTAAATAATATAAATTTCGATTTAAAAATTAATGGTGAATCAAAACAAATAGGTAATTCTAGCTTAATGATTTATAATTTTAGCGAAATTATTTCTTTTGTTTCTCAATATATGACTTTAGAACCTGGTGATATTATATTTTCTGGAACGCCAGCTTCAGGAGCTGGTTTAAACATAAAAGGCGACCAATTACAAGCTTCAATTGAAGGCGAATTATTACTAGATTTTAAATTAGTTTAATACCTTTCAGTTTAGAATGTCATTATGAAAAACTCTATTGCAGAGCGTGTAGCCGATTTTTTTAATAAGTATCCGCCCTTTAATATGATTAATACTTCCGATTTACTAAAAATCGCTTCCGAAGTCAATATCATGTATTTAGAAAAAGGCGATACAGTGTTTAATCAAGGAGATCATTTTAACGAACATTTCTACATGGTTAGAGATGGTGCCATCACATTGCATTACAATCTTAATGGCGTTGAAAAAAACTTAAACATAAACGATGTGGGCGATGTTTTTGGCGTTCGCCCACTTATTGCCAAAGAAAATTATAAACTAACAGCAACCGCTAACGAAGAATCTATTGTGTATGCCGTACCAATTGCGATTTTTCAATCGGTAACAGATAACAACGCAAAAGTTTATAAATATTTAATTACAGCCTTCGCTACAAATGCTTACGACCCTTATACCGCTGAAGAAAACGCCGAAGTTTTTGTAGATTATATACCTACCACATCCAACGATATTGTTAATTTTCAAACTGCAGAATATACCAAGAACCCAGTTACCTGCAAAGAAAATACTATTATTCGTGATGCCGCTATTAAAATGAGTACGCTAAAAATTGGTTGTATTATTGTAACGAACAGCAAGAAGCATCCGGTTGGTATGATTACAAATAGCGATATAAAAAATAAAATTGCTACTGGTAAATTCCCTATTGAAACTGTGGTTACCGATATTATGACTTCGCCCGTTATAACCAGTAAACCCGACATTACTGTCGCCGATGGCCAATTACAAATGATTAAAAATAGTATTGGGCATTTATGCATTACAAAAGATGGTACTACAAATTCTGAGGCTATAGGTATTTTAACACATCATGACGTGTTAGTTACCTTAGGAAATAATCCTTCGGTGATTTTAAAAGAAATTAAACGTGCTAACCGAACTAAAAAACTAAGAACAGCGCGCTTAAAAGCAAATACGCTCCTTAAAAGTTATTTAGAGCAAAACATACCTATTTCGCATATTGTGAAAATTATGGCGCAAATTAACGATGCTGTAACCCACAAAGCCATTGAAATTGCCGTAAGTAAAATGGCTACAGAACCACCAGTTTCGTTTGCGTGGTTAGCATTAGGTAGCCAAGGGAGACGTGAACAATTATTGTTTACCGACCAAGATAACGCTTTAATTTTTGAAGATGTTCCTGAAGCCGATTACGAAAAAACTAAAACCTATTTCTTAGAACTTGCCAAACGTGTTACCGAACGATTAAATAAAATTGGATTTGAATATTGTGAAGCTGATATGATGGCAAGCAACCCCGAATGGTGTAAATCGGTTAGCGAATGGCAAGAGCAATTTAAAAATTGGATTTTAGAACCCGATGAAAAGGCGGTACTGCTTTCATCTATATTTTTCGATTATAGTTATATTTATGGAAACGACACCTTAGTTGATACTTTAACTGATACTATTTTTGAAACCATCGATCAAACCTCTTTATTTTTTAAATATTTAGGAAGAGATGCCATAAAAAGTCCGTCGCCAGTTGGTTTCTTTAAACAATTTTTGGTGGAGCAAAACGGCGAGCAAAAAGATTTATTTAATATAAAAAACCGTGCTTTAATGCCACTTATTGATTCGGCAAGATTACTTGTTTTAATAAATAAAGTAAAAGGTATTAACAATACGGCAGAACGTTACGAAAAAATGGCAGAATTAGAGCCTGAAAACAAAGAACTCTATCACTCCTGCTCTTATGCTTTTAAAGCGCTTTCAAAATTTAAAGCCAGACAAGGTTTATTGCATAAAAACTCTGGAAAGTTTATTGAATTAGAAAGTTTAACAAAAGAAGAAAAACTAAAACTACGCCGCTGTTTTAAACCCATTAACGAAATACAAGAAACCTTAAAATTTAAATTCGATTTAAAAAACTTTGGCTAAATATGGTGTTCAATTGGTTTAAGAGAAAAAAAAATGAGGTGAATTATCCCGACTTTTGGTTGGAATATTTAAACACATTCAAATCAAAAAAAAGAGGTATTATACAAGAAACGCGTTTTGTTGCTTTCGATACTGAAACTACTGGTTTTGATTCAAAAACCGATCGTATTTTATCAATTGGAGCCGTTTCTATAACGGGTAAAACAATTCAAGTCAATCAAAGTTTAGAAATATACATAGAACAAGATGTTTTTAAACCCGAAACTGTTAAAATTCATGGTTTACTAAAAAAAGGATCGTTACAAAAAATAACTGAAATCGAAGCTATAAAACTATTTTTAGACTATATAAAAGATGCTGTTCTAGTCGCGCATCATGCGGGTTTCGATAAAAAAATGGTAAACGAAATGCTAATAAGAAACGGTTTAGATAAACTAAAAAACCGTTTTATAGACACGGGTATTTTATACAACAAATCGAAACATATTATTTATCGCGATAATTTAAAGGAACACTATAGTTTAGACGATTTATCTGATGAGTTAAACGTAACCAAAGAAGATAGGCACACCGCCAGTGGCGATGCGCTTATTACTGCTATGGTATTTTTAAAAATTTTAGCGCGCTTAGATAAACGTAAAAATCTAAAATGGGGCTATTTATTGGGGCGCTAATTACAACGCCTCATCCATTATACCTTGAACAATTTCAGGGTTTAGCAAGGTACTTGTATCGCCTAAATTACTGGTATCTTTACAAGCTATTTTGCGCAGAATACGACGCATGATTTTACCACTTCGGGTTTTAGGTAAACCTGCTGTAAATTGTATTTTATCCAATTTGGCAATAGGTCCAATTTGCTCTGTAATTAATTGATTAATTTCCTTACGCAAGTTATTTTGATCTCTACTTTCTCCCGTTTCTTTTAAAGTAACATAGCCGTAAAGGGCATTACCTTTAATGTCATGAGGAAAACCAACAATAGCACTTTCTGCAACTGCTGGATGCTCGTTTATAGCATCTTCAATTGGTGCGGTTCCTAAATTATGGCCAGAAACAATAATAACATCGTCAACACGACCTGTAATACGATAATAACCAACTTCGTCGCGTAGTGCGCCATCACCCGTAAAATATTTATTTTCAAACGCTGAAAAATAGGTGTCTTTGTAACGTTGATGATTCCCCCAAATGGTTCGTGCCATACTTGGCCAAGGGAACTTAACACACAAGCGTCCATCGACTTGATTACCTTTAATTTCTTGCCCGTTTTCATCCATTAAAGCAGGCTGAATACCAATAAACGGCAAAGTTGCATAAGTTGGTTTCGTTGGTGTTACAAACGGAATTGGAGAAATCATTATGCCTCCTGTTTCGGTTTGCCACCACGTATCAACTATTGGTGATTTTTTCTTTCCAACGTTATCGTCGTACCAATGCCATGCTTCTTCATTAATTGGTTCACCTACTGTTCCTAGAACTTTCAATGAGGTTAAATCATGCTTTTCTAAATGGTCAACACCTTCCTTGGCTAAAGCACGAATAGCTGTTGGTGCTGTGTAAAATTGATTGACTTTGTGTTTCTCGACAATTTCCCAAAAACGACCAAAATCTGGGTAACTTGGCACGCCTTCAAACATAACAGACGTAGCACCGTTACATAAAGGCCCGTAAACAATATAACTATGGCCTGTAATCCAGCCAATATCTGCAGTACACCAATACACATCTTTTTCGCGGTATTGAAATACGTTTTTAAATGTATAAGCGGTATAAACCATATAGCCAGCAGTGGTGTGTACCATACCTTTTGGTTTTCCTGTAGAACCGGATGTATAAAGAATAAACAACGGATCTTCAGCATTCATAATTTCGGCTTTACATACATCGCTAGCGTCATCTAAAAGTGGTTGTAACCAGTGGTCTCGACCTGCTTTCATTTCAATTTCTGAATGGATACGTTTTGCTACTAAAACCGAATTTACACCTTGGCAATCTTCTAAGGCATCATCTACAATACCTTTTAAATCGATGGTTTTAGAGCCACGATACGATCCATCACTAGTAATAACCATTTTACAATCGCTATCGTTAATTCGTGTGGCTAATGCCGATGATGAAAATCCTGCGAACACAACCGAATGAATAGCTCCAATTCTAGCACAAGCTAATACTGAAATTGCCAATTCAGGAATCATTGGTAAATAAATACAAACGCGATCGCCCTTTTTAACACCTTGAGATTTTAAAACATTAGCGAATTTACAAACACGCTGATGCAACTGACTGTAAGTTATATGTTCGGCTTCTTCATCTGGATTATTGGGTTCAAATAAAATCGCTGTTTTATCGCCTCGAGTGGCTAAATGCCTATCGATACAATTTTCGGTAATGTTAAGCTGTGCACCTTCAAACCATTTTACTTCGGGTTTACTAAAGTCCCAACTTAAAACCTTGTCCCATTTTTTACGCCACATAAAATGCTCTTCGGCTATTTCTTCCCAGAAGTTTTCTGGCTCTCTTATTGATTTTCTGTAGACTTGATAATACTCTTCTAAGTGCTTTATGTGGTAATTACTCATGAATTATTTAGTTTTTATTTCGCTAAAAATAGCATTTCTATTTCTTACTAAAAAATGTTTCTTCTTCGGGTGTTAATAATCTAGAATGAATAATAAAACGTAAGCCTAAAGGTATTTCTAAAGAAAAACTGGCGCCACGGCCTTCTGTAATGCCTACCGTTAAATGTGTGTGTTTCCAATATTCAAATTGATCTTTATTCATATAAAAATTCACACCTTCAAGTGTACCTAAAAACACATCACTTTCATCTAGATACATATCTTCTTTTTCAAAAATCATGGGTGAAGATCCATCGCAACAACCTCCACTTTGATGAAAAATTAATGCACCGTGTTTTTCTTTTAATTGCTTAACTATTTCGGCTGCTTCTGCTGTAATTGCAATACGTTCCATATTATTAAATTAATAAAGTTTTTTTATATAATTGATTCAATTTTAGCTTTTAATAAATAATTATGTTTTCATTTGGTTTGAAGGGAAAACTTTTTGAAAAATAAAAAAGGCTGAACGAAAATATTCAGCCTTTCCAACCATAATAAACCAAAACCTAAAATAGAGGATTTAATAAATTTACTGTCAACAATTCTTAATCGTTTTAAATACTATTAAAAGAATCCTAATTTGTTTTTATCGTAAGAAATTAACATGTTTTTGGTTTGGCGATAATGGTCTAACATCATCACATGATTTTCTCTACCAAAACCAGACTTTTTGTAGCCACCAAATGGCGCATGAGCTGGATACGCATGATAACAATTCACCCACACTCTACCCGCTTTTATAGCTCGCGGTATTTGATATAATTGATGTGCATCACGGGTCCAAACACCAGCACCTAAACCATATAGCGTATCGTTTGCAATTTCTATGGCTTCTGCTTCATCTTTAAACTTTGTAACACAAACTACAGGCCCAAAAATTTCTTCTTGAAAGACTCGCATTTTATTATGGCCTTCTAAAATTGTTGGCTTAATAAAATATCCATTTGCTAAATCGCCATCCTTATTAGCACCACCACCACATAGTACTTTGGCACCTTCTTCTTTACCAATATTTATGTACGATTGAATTTTTTCGTATTGGTCGTTTGAGACTTGCGCACCAACCATACAGCTTGAATCGTATGGACTATTTTGAACTATGGCTTCGGTTCGAGTCACAACACGTTCCATAAACTTGTCGTAAATATCTTCTTGAACTAAAATACGCGACGGACAAGTACAAACTTCTCCTTGATTAAAAGCGAATAACACAGCGCCTTCAATAGCTTTATCCAGATAAGCATCATCGGCATCCATAACACTATTAAAGAAAATATTTGGCGATTTACCACCCAACTCCATAGTTACCGGATTTAGGTTTTTAGAGGCATATTGCATAATTAGTTGTCCTGTGGTAGTCTCGCCTGTAAAAGCCACTTTATCAACCCTAGAACTTGATGCTATGGGTTTTCCAGCTTCTGGACCAAAGCCATGTACAATATTTATAACACCTGGAGGGAATACATCGGCTATTTTTTCCATTAATAAGGTAGCAGAAGATGGCGTTTGTTCTGCAGGTTTTAACACCACGCAGTTACCAGTAGCCAAAGCTGGGGGTAATTTCCAAGAGAGCATTAATAATGGAAAATTCCAGGGAATAATTTGGCCAACTACCCCCAATGGCTCTTTAATATTCATTGATAATGTATTGGAATCTAACTCGGTTGCGCTACCTTCTTCGGCACGAATACAAGCTGCAAAATAGCGCCAATGATCTACACAAAGAGGAATATCTGCATTTAAAGTTTCGCGAATAGGTTTACCGTTATCGCAGGTATCAACTAATGCAAATTCTTCTAAATTGGCTTCAATAATATCGGCAACTTTATTTAGCAAAGCAGCACGTTCTGTAGCCGAGGTGTTACCCCAACTTTCTTTAGCCGCATTCGCCGCATCTAATGCTAATTCAACATCTTCTTTTTGTGATCTTGGGTATTTTGCTATTAACGATTTATCTATAGGCGACGTGTTTTCAAAATACGCGCCTCCAATTGGATCGACAAATTTTCCGTTTATAAAATTTCCGTAGGAAGCTTTAAATTCTGGTTTAGAATAACTCATTTTTTCTTATTTATTTTAGTTTAACATGAATTACTAACTGATGATTTTAGAATAATTAATACGTTAACATTTTTTAACAAATCTCATTTTTACACCTAAAAACATAGTTAATTTGTAATTTTTATAAAGATATTTTATTAAATTGTGAAAAACTTGAACAGAATTATTATTGAGTTGAACATATCTATCATTTAAAAAATTACTACCTAAAATTTAGTATTATTGTTTATGAGCCAACTACTACGTCATCATATTAACAACCGAAAACTCACTACTTTGGTTGAGAATCGAACCACTTACAATGCCGATTATGCTGAGTTAAACATTTATGAAACTCATAAATACGCCGAAAAAGTATCGTTAACATTTAACTTTCCTGTAATAGCAAGTATGTTGTCTGGACAAAAAGTAATGCATTTAGATGGTATGCCCTCTTTTGATTTTTTTCCAGGTGAATCGGTAGTCATGCCAACCAATAAAGAAATGGTAATTGATTTTCCGGTAGCAACTCTAGAGCACCCAACACAATGTTTAGCACTTGGTATAGATAGTACTAAAATTAATGAAGTGGTCGATAAATTTAATAATCATGTTGCCATTGAACGCGAAAACAACAATTGGAAACTAAGTAATAAAGCATCTCATTTAATAAATAATACCGATGTTAACCATCTTGTTGAGCGTTTAGTTTACACATTTACGAGAAATACAACATCAAAAGATGTTCTGTTAGATTTAATGATTCAGGAATTAATTGTGCGTTTACTGCAAACAAAGGCAAAGGCTTTTTTACTTAACGATACCGATGGTGTTTTTAATGATACGCGCATTGGATATGTTATTAAATACATCAAAAAAAATCTAACTAATAAAGATATAACTGTTGATTTGCTTGCTGAAAAAGCATGTATGAGTGCCTCGCATTTTCATAAGAAATTTAAAAATACCCTTGGCGTTTCTCCTATTGATTATATAAATTCTGAAAAGATTAAGTTTTCAAAAAAACTTATTAAAGAAACTAAAAACTTACGTATCTCTGAAATCGCCTATAAATCTGGGTTTAATAATACGAGTTATTTTAACAGACAATTTAAAAAGATGGAATTGATGACTCCACAACAATTTAAAGCGTCTGTTTCGACGAAGTAACAGATGCTTTTTAAAGTTTTTAGGTAAAACTTGCTTTAAACAGTAAATATTTTTTTAATGATTTACCGCCTCGCCTGCTCCACTTGGTATTCTAATATTTTCTACAATTTCTTGTACTTCTTCTGGCGGATTTGGTGTAAACTTCATAATAACAATAGAAACAATAAAGTTTAAAACCATAGCAACCGTACCAAAGCCTTCTGGCGAGATGCCAAACCACCATTCGCTTTTATCGGGTAAGGTGTCATCAAACCAACCGAGTTTGTATTTAATCATATACAACAGCATCGCGGTTATACCAACCACCATACCTGCAATGGCGCCTTCTTTATTCATTTTTTTATAAAAAATTCCTAAAATAATGGCAGGGAAAAATGACGCTGCCGCTAAACCAAACGCTAGAGCAACCACTGCAGCAACAAACCCTGGCGGATTGATGCCAAAATAACCTGCCACACAAACCGCGCCTACTGCTGATAAACGCGCTGCGATCAATTCACCTTTTTCCGATATATCTGGTTTTGCAATTTTTTTGATTAAATCGTGCGACACTGAGGCAGAAATAACCAATAATAATCCGGCAGCAGTTGATAAAGCCGCGGCTAAACCACCAGCTGCAACCAAAGCAATAACCCAATTAGGCAATTTTGCAATTTCTGGATTGGCAAGCACCATAATATCTCTATCTACTGTTAATTCGTTTTCCGATTCGTTGGCTACATATTTTATTAAGCCATCGTTGTTTTTATCGGTAAATGAAATTAGCCCTGTGGTTTCCCATTTTTTAAACCATTCTGGAACATTGTCGTATGGTTGATTTGACACGGTTTCAATTAAGTTTGTTCTCGCAAATACCGAAACTGCTGGTGCTGTGGTGTATAATATAACGATAAGTAGCAAGGCTAATCCTGCAGATTTTCTGGCATCTTTTACGCGTTTTACAGTAAAAAACCGAACAATAACGTGCGGTAATCCTGCTGTACCAACCATTAATGCTAAGGTAATTGCAAACACATCGATGGTGGTTTTTGAACCTTCGGTGTATTCGCTAAAACCAAGCTCGGTGCTTAATCCGTCTAATTTATCTAATAAATAGGTTCCAGAACCATCGGCCAAGGTACTACCAAAACCTAATTGTGGTACTGGATTTCCCGTCATTTGAATAGATATAAAAATGGCAGGCACCATAAAGGCAAAAATAAGCACGCAATATTGCGCTACTTGCGTATAGGTGATGCCTTTCATACCGCCTAAAACCGCATAAAATAACACAATAATCATCCCAATGATTACGCCTGTGTTAATATCGACTTCTAAAAATCTAGAGAATACAATGCCCACGCCACGCATTTGTCCTGCGACGTATGTAAAGGATACCAATAACGCACAAAATACGGCGACTAATCGCGCTGTTTTTGAGTAATAACGATCGCCAATAAAATCGGGAACGGTAAACTTTCCGAATTTACGCAAATAAGGCGCTAACAATAAAGCGAGTAGCACGTAACCACCTGTCCATCCCATTAAATACACAGCACCATCATATCCTGCAAAAGAGATAATTCCAGCCATGGAAATAAAGGAAGCGGCACTCATCCAATCGGCAGCAGTTGCCATTCCGTTAGCTAATGGGGATACGCCACCGCCAGCAACGTAAAATTCTTTGGTAGAACCTGCTCTGGACCAAATGGCGATGCCTATATAAATAGCGAATGTAATTCCTACTAAAATGTACGTCCAGTTTTGTACACCTAAGCCTTCAGCAAACAAAAAACTACTCATCATAACCATATTTTTTATCCAGTTTATTCATCAGGCGAACATAAACAAAAATGAGTAGCACAAACACGTACATAGACCCTTGCTGCGCAAACCAAAACCCGACTTTAAATCCTCCAAGGCGAAATTGGTTTAGTTCATCCTTAAATAAAATTCCGGCACCGTAAGACACCAGAAACCAAATGGATAATAAAATAATGAGATACCTAATGTTTTCTTTCCAATAGGCTTTCGCTTTGTTTTTTGTCATGTTTTTTTAGTTTTTGTTGGTTTATTTTAAAAATGTAGCGTTTAAATTCTTGTATAACTTGTGGCGCAAGAATTAAGGTTGCTAACATAGTTGGTACTGCCATGAGCGCAAAAACACCATCAATTAAATTTAACATGGTGGCAAATGGTGTTGTTGCTGCTAAAACAATACTAATTATATAAATGTAATTGTAATAATGCTTATGGTTTGCTCCTACTAAAAAGGACAAACATTTGGCACCATAATAAGCGTATGAAAATAAGGAAGATACGCTAAATACCAAAACGCAAATCATTAATAAATATTTTCCATAAACGGGAATGGCGTAATCGAATGCATTTGCGGTTAAACTCACACCATTACTTTCGGTTGTTTCCCAAACGCCTGTAACCAAAATGGCAAGCGCTGTTAACGTGCACACAATTAGTGTATCGATAGCTGGCCCAAGCATAGCCACTAAGCCTTCGCGAATGGGTTCGCTTGTTTTTGCTGCACCATGCGCTAAAGGTGCTGTACCAATACCTGCTTCGTTTGAAAATGCACCGCGACGGATACCAAGCAAAATTAACCCGCCTAAAACTCCGCCATAAAACGCATCACCATTATAATTTTTTCCTGAAAAGGCATTCTCAAAAATCATAATGAAATAACGTGGCACTTCTTGATAATTCGATATTAAAATAAAAAGCACCAACACAAAATAAAGCAACACCATACTTGGTACCATTTTGGAAGCGGCATTACTTATACGTTGTAATCCGCCAAGGATAATTAGTGAAGTAAAAACAACTAGAATCAATGCTAAAATAAGATTGGATTTTAATCCGACTTCGACGCCGTTTGGTGTTAAAACAATATCATTTACCGCTTGGGTTAATTGGTTTACGTTAACTACTGGCAACGCACCTATCATTCCGAAAAGGCTAAACATAACGGCTAAAGGTTTCCAGTTTTTCCCTAATCCTTCGGTTATAAAATACATCGGGCCACCTTGAAGGCTTCCATTAGAATCTTTTCCGCGAAACATTACCGCCAATGAACAGGTGAAAAATTTAGTAGACATACCAACTACGGCACTTACCCACATCCAGAACATGGCACCAGGACCACCAACTGAAATGGCAACTGCAACTCCGGCGATATTTCCCATACCAATTGTAGATGACAATGCGGTTGTTAAAGCTTTAAAATGACTTATCTCGCCTACATCTTCGGGGTTATCGTACTTGCCGCGTAATACTTGAATAGCATGACCTAAATACCGAAATGGTAAAAATTTTGAAAGGAAAATTAAATACAAGCCGCCACCAATAAGTAAAATTACCAAGGGTAAGCCCCATGCGTAATTAGAGAATGTTTTTATAATCTCATTCATAAAAATTAATCGCGAATCCGTTTTGTGAAAATTTGATAATATTGTACCAAGATAAAGTTTTTAATTATTAAAAAGTATATTTAACCCTAATAAACTAACCAACATTGCAAGCAAACCGACTATACTTTATTGATGCCGTTCGTGCATTTGCGATTTTAATGATGCTTCAAGGGCATTTTATAGATACATTGCTTGCCCCAGTTTACAGAGATACAACAAACTCAATTTACAATACTTGGAGTTATTTTAGAGGCATAACAGCGCCTGTGTTTTTTACCATTTCGGGGTTGGTATTTACCTATTTACTTTTACGCGCTTTTGAAAAAGGAGATGATAAAATTCGTATAAAAAAAGGATTATTTCGAGGCTTACTATTAATTGTTTTAGGCTACAGTTTACGAATTAATATATTAAACTGGATAAATGGTTATTTTAGTAATTATCTTTTAGTTATTGATGTATTACAATGCATAGGATTATCACTAATTATATTAGTATTACTCCATATACTACTAAAAAAGCATCAACTAGTATTTTCTTTGCTATTATTGGTTGTTGGCTGTTTAATTTTTGTAACCGAACCACTTTATAGAACATTAACTCTAAATAACATACCACTATTTTTTTCAAATTATTTATCGAAAGCAAACGGCTCTATTTTTACCATGTTGCCGTGGTTTGGTTATACTGCTTTTGGAGCTTTTTTATCTATCATATTTTTTAACTATGCTCATAAATCAAAATTCAAAGTGTATGCTATCATCGCATTTTTTATTTCTGGCGGATTTTTAATTTATTTATCGAGTTGGTTTTTAATTGAATTAAGCCATATAACGGGTATCGAGTTATTAAAACTAAGTGCAAACTACAATTATTTGTTTTCCAGACTTGGTAACGTATTTATTTTATTTGGTTTATTTTATGCTTTAGAGCAATTTTTAAAACAATCATTAATAACCAATATTGGTAAAAAAACATTATCGATATATGTTATTCATTTTATTTTACTTTACGGAAGCTTTACAGGATATGGAATAAAGCGCTATTTAACCAAATCGTTAGAACCTATTGAAGCAGTAATTGGGGCTGTAGTTTTTATGATAGTAGTCTGTTTTATTGCATTTTATTATGTTAAAACCAACACCTTTATTTACAATTTAATACGAAAACTGGTAGATAAAATAAAAGGCTAAAATTTATCTTTTAACAGAATGGATTTCCATCATTCGAATTATCAATAAAAACTTCTTCTAAAAACCCAATCCCCAACAAATAATGTCCTAAATGATACGATATACCAATACCTATTAATTGAAAATCTACAAAACCACCAAAAAAGAATAGTAATACTAAAGCATCGCTTACATACAACGATATAATACCACATAATATGGTTAAGTAATTTGCTTTAGTTACAATACCTTTTCGTAAATAAGCAAATACGATAAAAATTAGTGACACATAAAACCAAATAAAAATAATTTGAAAATAATCACCCAAGGCGGGATAAATGGTTTTAAAAAGTAAAAAAGTTACAATACTATAAATTAAAATAAACAGCAGTATTCTGGTTAAATTAAAATCTATAATTTTTCCCATTTTAATACTAATCAATAACCTCCCTACTATAATTAAAGCTATTGAAGCATAAGGAAAATCTGATTTATCGATAGCGTATAGCGTAGTAACACCTCCAAGCGCGAAAAAGCAGAACCCAAGTAAAATATAATTTTTACCTACCGCTGCGGGTTTTGTTTTAAACCAAAAATATAGTATTAATAATATAATTACCGAGCACTTAGTTGTAAATCGTAACCAAAATAGGTTGGTAAACGTTTTTACTAAAATATCTATTACCGATAACAGAAAGTAACTTAAAGAAAATAATAAATGATAGGCAATAGTAATTATTACAGATTGAAAAAATACTTTTCTACCTAGCAATGGAAAACACATGGCCAAAATAATCCACTATTTATTAATTTGATAGTTTCTATTGCGTGTAATCTATTCTTATATAAATAATTAGAAATATTATAACCATTGCTTTTAGATAGTACTCTTAAACAAATTACAGCTGAAGAAACCTAAAAAAATAACATCAATTCTAGTTAAAACAAATTAAAGTAAGAGAAAAAGTATTTTTTTTCTTTACAAAGCTAACACCTATAAACGTTAATTAAGAACAGAATATCAAAAATTAAAAAAACTCTCTCAAAATAAATGAGAGAGTTCTTAATCCCAAAGCTAAATATGTAATAACTTAAAAAAGCTATTAATAATAACCTCTTAATTTCGTAATTGCTAAAAATCAGTTAATTAAAAAGGTTATGCGGGTATATTGCAAAAGCAATATTATTTTTTAATAAATATGTTTGTGAAATACCAGCGACCATCGGCATTGGTTTCAGCCGAAATATCGAAGTTTGTAAAATCGCCTTCTAGATTTTCTTTGTGAGATTCGCTTCGTAACCATGCTTTTACAACAGCTTCTGCCGAACTATAACCATAGGCTACATTTTCGGTTACTTTGGTTGCACCGGCATGTTGTTTTAAGTAATTACTACGGGTATAAAAATTGGCATGAGAAACCTCATCATTAACAACCATATAATCGGTATGACTATAAGCTACCGATTTTACAACATCCAAATCGTTTAAAGGTGTTAAACCTATAGATGTACGATGGTTATTAATTAAATTTAATATTTCAATTTCAATATCTTTGGCATCAAGAGTATTTTGGGGCAACTCTAGTGATGCGCTTTCGGTATCCATGCTATCTGTTGTACAAGAAGACAACGTAATAATAGCCATAAACACCAAAAATGGTAGTTTGTTAAACAATTTCATTTGTAGGTTAAGTTTTGTAGGTTTGGGATTGTAAAACTACAAGCCTTATACCGAACAAGTTGTTAATGAAATGTTAAAATCGACAACAAACATGTATTTCAGCGATTTTTTATGTTTTTAATCGTTGAAATGCATTTAGATCTCAAAAAAACAAGTATTTCAGCGTTAAATTAAGGAGATAGTCGGTTTTTACACCAATTATAATCGGGCTGAAGTTTATATTGAATTCTATCATGCAATCGGTTTGGTCGCCCTTGCCAGAATTCAAATTCAACAGGTTTTACAATATAACCGCCCCAATGTTTTGGTCTAGAAATTGTTTTGCCCTCAAGTTCTTGTTGTAGCCTTTCAAGTTTTTTATCAATAAAATCTCTACTTTCAATAATTTCACTTTGATTTGATACTAATGCACCCAATTGGCTTCCCCTAGGGCGCGACTCGAAGTATCCGTCGCTTAAATTTTCAGCAATTTTTTCCGCTTTGCCTTTAATTATAACTTGTCGTTCGGCGCCATGCCAAAAAAAGGATAAGCAAACGTTGGGGTTATTTGCTATGGCTTGTCCTTTTTCGCTATTATAATTGGTGTAAAAAATAAAACCTTCAAAAGTATATTTTTTTAAAAGAACCACCCTATTTTTAGGAAATCCATCCAAACCTATGGTCGAAATGGTCATGGCATTAGTTTCATCTTCAACAAAAAATTTATCAACTTCGTAAAACCATTTTTGGAATAATTCCATAGGGTTTTCGGGAGTTTCATTAATTAATAAAGCCCCTTTTTCGTAAGATTTTCTGTAATTACTTAAATCTGTATTCATAAATACAAAATAACTAAAATAATTTATTGAAAATAAATATTTTATTGTAATAAAAATCTTAATTTTGTAGCCCCTAAGTTACTAATATGAAATTCGAAGATTCTCCCTTTTACATGGTTGAGAGTCCTCACAAACTGTTGCTACCTTTTGGTACATTTTACTTAACTAAACGTTATGTTGTTGCCGAAGTGTATGAAGGTGAACATTTTGACTGGAAAAAGGTTGAAATTTTAATTTGTGAGCTACTCGACCATTACAACACTAAACCAAAATTGGCTTATATAACAAATCGGGTTAACGACTACTCTGTTAATCCTCAAATTTGGGTCAAATGGCGATCTCATTACAGTTTTATTGTAGCTAGCGCTATTGTTATTTACAACAATAATACGCTAATGAATGCTTCGATTGAAAGTGTGTTTGCCAGCAACAATTTAAACCGATTTAGCTGTTTAAAAGACGCCATTGCCTGGGCAAATAATATAGAGGCATTAAAGACTAGAAATTGAAAACTTTACCGTCTTCGCTAAGCTTTACGTTTTTAAAAACTGTTTTAGCTTCATTTTTAAATACCGATAAATCATCATATCGTGTGGAATAATGCCCTAAAAGTAAGGTTTTTGCACTCGCCATTTTAGCTATAGTTGCCGCTTGTTTTGCTGTAGTATGTTTTGTTTTTTCGGCATAATGCGCGTGTTTGTCTAAAAATGTAGATTCATGATACAGTACATCACAGTTTTTAATAATTGGCACAATTGCTTCTTTGTATTTGGTATCGCTACAAAAGGCATAACTTTTTGGCGCATTCGCAGGAAAGGTTACTGTTTTATTATCGATTAAAACACCATCTTCATTTTCAACATCAAAACCCTGTTTTAGTTTACGATAATACGCTACATTTATATTAGCTTCTTTTGCGGCATCAATATTTAGTTTACGCTCACCTTCTTTTTCTTTAAACAAATAACCATTGGTGTAAATTCTATGATCTAAAGGAATGGTGTGTACCTCTACTTTATCATCTTCAAAAATTAATTCTGATTTTTTTGATGTTAATTCATGAAAATATAGTTTATAGTTTGTCCATGAATCGGATAATTTAAGTTGCAAGGTAATCGCTTCTTTAATTCCCTTTGGGCCATAAATATGTAAATCGGCTTCACGTGTTAATAACCTAAAGGTTGAAATTAAACCAACCAAACCAAAAAAATGATCGCCATGTAAATGCGATATAAATATGTGCTTTATCCTATTAAATTTTATTTTATGCTTGCGTAACTGTACCTGTGTGCCTTCACCACAATCAATTAAAAACATGTGATTGTTTATTTCTAACACCTGAGATGTGGTATTATTTAAAGTTCGTGGTGTGGCACTATAACAGCCTAAAATGGTTAACCTCATATTTGCTTTAGAGGTTTATAATTAAGAAAATCGGTAATTGAAAATTTATCTTTAAAAGTAAACGCATAAGGCGAACTGCCATTTTCGTTTAAATAATCTAATTTATGCTTTGCGTCTTGCAAGGTCGGGATGTCTCCTTTAGGAATATACCAAAACGCCATATGACTCATTTCAATTTTTGAAAACCATTCTTTTTTTCGTTTGAAAATCTCGACATGACCTGATTTATAGGTATAATTAAACAGTGCTTCTAAATTTTTCCAAACAGAGATATTTACAATAATTGAATCATCTTGAAAAACTTGAGCAACTTCATCTTTATCTTCGTCTTGCAAACGCCAAATAAAGCCATCACTGTTATCTGCAATGGCATTAATTCTATCTACATTATTTACAAAATCTTGCATAATAGGATCGTCCATAGGTGCCAAACGTTTGGCTATATTTACTTGCGCGAGATAAAATTGTTGCATGTTTAAAAACCTAAATCGCGTTCCATTTCTTCCATTTCAATAATATCGTAAGCCTCTTGAAGTGTGGGTACAATAATTATTTCATCGGGTGTTTTATCAACATCTATGCCTTGATTTACAATAACAAACGAATGTTTTGCTCCGCGATGTTTATTTGAAAGCTGTAAAAACTCAATAATTTTTTCTAAAGGAATAGCTTTTAAGGTATTTAAATTAACAATTATATTGTCGTTTTTAAATTTTGGGTATAAGCTTTCTATTTTTTTAACCAATTCGATAACCGAAGCATTTTCTTGGGTTATTAAGGTTGTGTTTTCATTTTTATCTATAATCATAGCCTTATTGTTTAATTTTTGAAGCTAATAAATAAATAACAGCCATCCTAACGGCAACACCATTTTGTACTTGGTCTAAAATTATAGATTGACTAGAATCGGCCACATCGCTAGTAATTTCCACGCCACGATTTATTGGACCAGGATGCATAATTGTAATCTCTTTATCTAAACTATCTAGCAACGCTTTGTTAACCCCAAATTGTTGGGTATATTCCCTTGTTGTTGGAAAATAACTAATATCCATGCGCTCGTTTTGTACACGAAGCATATTGGCCACATCGCACCAATTTAAGGCTTTACGCAAATTAGTTTCTACTTTAACGCCTAATTTATCGATGTATTTTGGTATTAATGTTTTTGGGCCACAAACCATAACTTGAGCACCTTGTAATTGCAACGCAAAAATGTTAGATAAGGCCACGCGACTATGCAAAATATCGCCCACAATAACCACTTTTTTTCCTTTAACTTCGCCTAATTTCTCGCGAATAGAATATGAATCGAGTAAAGCTTGTGTTGGGTGTTCGTGCGCACCATCGCCAGCATTTACAATACTCGCATTAACATGCTTAGACAAAAACACACCTGCTCCAGGATTAGGATGACGCATAACCACCATATCGACCTTCATCGATAAAATATTATTTACCGTATCTATTAAAGTTTCGCCTTTTTTAACAGATGATTGGGCTGAAGAAAAGTTTATAACATCGGCAGATAAACGCTTTTCGGCCAATTCAAAGGACAACTTGGTTCGTGTTGAGTTTTCAAAAAATAAATTGGCTATTGTTATATCGCGCAGCGAAGGGACTTTTTTAATTGGCCGATTTATAACTTCTTTAAAATGATCGGCAGTTTCAAAAATAAGTTTAATATCTTCTTTGTTAAGATACTTTATTCCTAATAAGTGATTGACACTTAATTCGCTCATGTTTAAGTTAAAAGTTGATAAGTTAAAAGTTAAAAGTTGCTTCTGCTTACTTTAAACTAAACTTTAGTTAATCATTTTTGTTTTACAAGATTAGATTTCACTCAACCTGATACAAAACTTCAAGCTACGAGTTTCTATCTTAAACCTTTATTTATTTTTCAATTAAGTAAACCGAATCTTCTTGATCGCGTTCTTTCCAATTTACTCTAACCTTTTCTTCGTTTATAACATCTACTTGCCTACCTCGGTAATTAGGTTGTATTGGTAAATGCCTACTAAAACGCCTATCTATTAAGGTTAATAACTCTATTTCGTTTGGTCTTCCAAAAGATTGAATAGCTGTTAATGCCGCACGAATGCTTCGTCCAGTATATAAAACATCATCAATAAACACAATATTTTTATCTTCAACTAAAAAGTTTATTTTTGTTTTATTGGCTTCAAGTGGTTTATCACCGCGGCGAAAATCATCTCTAAAAAAAGTGATATCTAAATAGCCTAAAGGGATGTTTTTTATTTTGTAATCTTCGGATAAAATTTTTGCTAATCTATCGGCTAAAAATATACCTCTTGGTTGTAAACCAATTAAAACCGTGTTCTGAAATTTGTGATGTTTTTCAATAAGTTGACAAGCCAATCGATGAAGAATGATGTTTACCTCTTTTTCGTTAAGTAACACTTTTTGACTCATAATTTTTCCAAACATATATTTGGAAAACAAAGGTAATGTAAAAAACTTGAAGTGAAAACCTAGAAATAAAAAAAGCCTCGCAATTTGCGAGGCTTTTTAATTTTATAAAATTTGGTAAATTAAGCTTTACCGTCCATTTTATCTTTTAATGCTTGTAAAGCATCGTTTGCATCACCTAAAGTTGGTTTAGCTTCGGCAGCTGCAGCTTCTGCTTTTCTTACCGCTTGCTTAACTATTTTAGCTTCTTCAGCTTTAAATACAGCAGTATGAGATGCTACTACACGTTTAAATTCTTTGTTAAATTCAATGATTTTAAACTCTGCGCTTTCACCTTTTTTAAGTTTACTTCCGTCTTCTTTCTCTAAGTGACGAGAAGGAATAAATGCAACGATATCTTCGTTAAACTCAACAGTTGCTCCTTTGTCTACTAATTCAGAGATTTCAGCAGTATGAACAGATTCTAAAGCGAATTCAGTTTCATACTTATCCCAAGGATTCTCGGTAGTTTGTTTATGACCTAAGCTTAATTTACGTCCTTCAACATCTAATTCTAATACAACAACGTCTAACTTATCGCCAACTGCACAGAACTCGCTTGGGTGCTTAATTTTCTTAGTCCAAGATAAATCTGAAATATAAATTAATCCATCAATACCTTCTTCTAATTCAACAAATACACCAAAGTTTGTAAAGTTACGTACAACACCAGTATGCTTAGAACCTAATGGGTATTTAGTTGTAATATCTGTCCATGGATCTGGGTGTAATTGTTTAATACCTAGAGACATTTTACGCTCTTCTCTATCTAAAGTTAAGATAACCGCTTCAACCTCGTCGCCAACAGCTACGAAATCTTGCGCCGAACGTAAATGTGTAGACCATGACATTTCAGATACGTGAATTAATCCTTCAACACCATCAGCTACTTCAATAAATGCACCATAATCTGCAATTACAACAACTTTACCTTTTACTTTATCACCAACAGCAACAGTATCAGCTAAAGCTTCCCATGGGTGCTTGCTTAATTGTTTTAAACCTAATTGGATTCTTGATTTATCTTCATCAAAATCAAGGATTACCACGTTAAGTTTTTGGTCTAATTCTACAATCTCGTTAGGGTGGTTAATACGAGACCAAGAAAGGTCTGTAATATGGATTAAACCATCTACGCCACCAAGGTCGATAAATACACCGTAAGAAGTGATGTTTTTCACAACACCTTCTAATACTTGACCTTTTTCTAACTGACCAATAATTTCTTTCTTTTGCTCTTCGATATCAGCCTCGATAAGTGCTTTATGAGACACAACAACGTTTTTAAATTCGTGGTTAATTTTAACAACCTTGAATTCCATTGTTTTATTAACGTACTGATCGTAATCGCGAATTGGTTTTACATCAATTTGAGAACCTGGTAAGAATGCTTCGATACCGAAAACATCTACAATCATACCACCTTTAGTTCTACATTTAACAAAACCGTTAACGATTTCTCCAGTTTCGTGAGCTTTATTTACGCGATCCCATGCTTTAATTACACGAGCTTTACGGTGAGATAATACTAATTGTCCTGTTGCATCTTCACGTACATCAATTAATACCTCAACCTTATCTCCAACTGCTAAGTTAGGATTGTAACGAAATTCGTTTAATGAAATTACACCTTCAGATTTTGCGTTAATATCGATGATAGCATCGCGATCTGTAATGTGAATTACGGTACCTTCAACAACTTCGTCGTCTAAAGTATCAACAAAATTTTCAGCTACTAATTTTTCAAATTCTTTTAATTGTAAATCGTCAACCTCATCAATACCTTCTTGGTAATTGTGCCAGTTAAACTCTTTTAAGAATTTTTCAGGGTTTGCTTGAGCTTCAGATACTACTGGAGCTTCTTCTTTTTTAGCTTCAGTAGATTCTACTTGAGCGTCTTGTGCTTTTTCAGCCATTTAATTAATTTTTGCAGATTTTTCTTTAATATTTAAAGTTGAACCTACATTTTGTATTCTGTATGCTACGGAAGATTTAAGCGACTGACACACAGAAGCGTTATCATTTATTTTAAATCAGATTCCTTTTATCTTTTCCGTCGATTCGCTAAAAGGAGTGCAAAAATACAAACATTAAACTTAATTACCTAATTATGAGAAGATAAATTATTTGTGACTTTTTTAAGTTTTGTGTGTCTTAAAGGTGAGAACAAAGTTAAAATACAATTAATAAGTTCTTGTAAAAAAATTATTATCTTTAAACATAAATTAATTAAAACTTACAACATGGCAGTAAAAGAAAAATACCAACCAGTTCTAGATTTAGGTGAAGCGTTAAACATTCAAAATGGCGACGTTTGGGTTGAAGGCGATATTTTAAAAGTAAAAGGTATGGCTAAAACCCAATACGAAAAAAACATTATTTGGGATAAAATAAAAGAAATTGGTGGCGAAAAACCAACCGATATTAAAGCAAACATAACTGTTGAAGACGAAACGGTTTACCACAGACATATTGTTGCTAGCGGAGAAACTTTAGGAAAAATAGCTAAACACTACTACGGTGATGCTATGAAATACAAAGAAATTTTTGCTGCGAATACCGATATATTAAAAAACCCAGATTTAATTCACCCAGATCAAGTATTGGTGATTCCAAACTTATAAATAATAAAACTTATAGTTTTTATGAAGACGAGCCATTTGGGTTCGTCTTTTTTTTATGCATTCACCTTATTATTTCATGCATAAACCGCAATTTCTTTCTCGTAACCCCAAATATTAATAGGTTTGTAGCAACATTAAACTCATGACAAGCATTTTAAAAAACAAACCTTTACTAGTAAACCTACTAATAGGGATTGGTTTAATTAGTATTCCTTTTTTAGCATCACCAGATTTAAGCTCTGGTTTTGATATGCTTAGCGTAAAAGGATTTCAACAAAGTTTACTCAGCTACACGTTACTAGTCATTTTTTTCTATGTGAATTATTATGTCATTATTCCTAAACTTTACATCACTAAAAAATGGCTTTTATTTGCGCTTACTATGATTGTTTGTTATCTCATTATTTTAAAATTACCTCAGGCTTTAATTCAAGATTTTAATGCTCCACCTTTCAACCCGCCAGTAAATAATCCATTTCAAAATACACCTCCGCCAGTTAATGGTTTTAAAAAGCATCCTTTTGTAGGTTTACTGTCGCGCGATAATTATGTATTTCAGTTTTTTGGAGTTTTTATTTTGTCCTTATTCTTGAAATTTAATGAGCACTTAAATGAAATTAAAAATGAAAAATTAACAACCGAAGTTTCGTATTTAAAAGCGCAAATTAATCCGCATTTTCTCTTTAATACTTTAAATAGTTTGTATGCGTTGGCTTTAACAAAATCTGATAAAGCACCTAACGCTATTTTAAAACTATCCGATTTAATGCGCCACGTCGTGTCTGAAAGCAATAAGGATTACATCTCCTTAGAAAAAGAAATAAAATATATTAAAAATTTTATCGATTTACAGCAGCTACGTTTAAACGAAAACACAAAACTCATTACAAATTTTAAGGGTGATTTTAATAGATGTAAAATTGCACCTTTGTTACTCATTTCATTTATTGAAAATGCTTTTAAATATGGCGTAAACACCACCGAATCGTCACAAATTTTTATTAATATTGAAGTAGACCACACTAAATTATTAACTTTAAACGTTGAAAATACTATTGTTGCTGTTGCTAATTCTGAAGTGAATAAACCAACCGAAAAAGGATTAAAAAACACTAAAAAACAACTCAAGTATTTATACCCAAACAAACACGATTTATTAATTTCGAAAGAAGCTGATAAATTTAGAGTACATTTAACCATTCAATTAGAATAAATGATTAAAGCCATTGCCATAGACGACGAACCTCTTGCCCTTCAAATAATAGACGTTTATTGCAATTCTTCTTCCGTAGTTCGTTTAGAAAAAACCTTTTCCGATTTAACTAATGCCAAGAAATACCTCAACAAATTCCCTATTGATGTTATTTTTTTAGATATAGAAATGCCCAAAACTAACGGCATCGAATTTTATAAAAGTTTAAACAGAGAAATCAAAGTTATTTTCACCACAGCTTACGACCACTACGCAGTTGAAGGTTTTAATGTAAATGCCGTAGATTATTTACTAAAACCTTTTTCTCTTGAACGCTTTAACGAAGCTATTGACCGTGTACAGAAACTAAAAGCTTCAGAACATAATAATCCTGAAGAAAACACACATTTATCTATTCGTGCTAACTATAAACTTAATCGTATTCCGTTGGAAACTATCTTATATATTGAAGCTATGGACGACTATGTTAAAATTCATATTAAAGATGAAAAAACCATTGTAGCACGATCAACCATGAAAGGTATTTTAGAAAACTTACCCGAAAATCAATTCATCCGCATTCATAAATCTTATATTATTCCTTCAAAAAATATTAAACACATCTCTACAAGCGAAATATCGTTAGGATACATTAGTCTTCCGTTGGGAAATAGTTATAAAAAAATGTTAGAAAACTTACTTTAATTCATTTTTACCGCAAATTTTAGATAACAAACCGCATAAAATTCTTTATCAATAACCTATTAGATACATTTACTTTAATATGAAAAACTAATAGCTATGAAAAGAAAAGATTTTTTTAAAAAAGGATTAGCAGGTCTTGGCACTATTGTGGCGGTTCCTGCATTATTATCGGCATGTTCAACTGAAGATTCTGAAGACATTAAAAATACAAACGACAGCAATGATACTGGCAGTGAAACCGATGGCGACTGCTCACTATCGCCAAGTGAGACTGCGGGTCCGTTTCCAATTAAGACTCCTTCCGATTTAGTTAGAGAAAACATTATTGGCGATCGCTCTGGTGTAGCCTTATTAATTACACTAACCATACAAGACCAAAGCGACGATTGCGAGCCTCTTTCTGGAGTTTATGTTGATTTATGGCATTGCGATGCTCAAGGCGATTACTCCGAATATGGCGGCACAGGGATGCAAAGCACAAATTACACCAACAACCACTTTTTAAGAGGAAGACAAACTACCGATGCCAACGGGCAAGCTTCATTTATTAGCATTTTTCCTGGTTGGTACAATGGTAGAGCACCACACATACACATTGAAGTTTTAGATCAAAACGAAAACTCTATTCGCGTAACACAAATAGCTTTTCCTAAAGATATTTGCGACACAGTTTATGCAACATCCGATTATAACGGAGAAGCCAATACTTTAAATGAAAGTGACAATGTTTTTTCCGATAGTTTGGACGGAAATATGCTAGACTCAATTACTGGCAACACTACCGACGGATACACTCTTTTAAAAACAATTACTGTATAAATATTTACCCTGAGTTTGGGTTAATAGCTTTTTTTTTGATTGATTTAATTTGAATTGTTTTTAGAGGCTCTGCTTGAAAAAGTAGAGTCTTTTTTAGGTCTCACTATTTTGTTTTATAGCAACCTCAACTAACTGAAGAATTTTAGTAAACTGCTCTTCTAAAGTCATTTTAGAATTATCTATTTCTATAGCGCCTTCTGCTTTTACAAGCGGGGAATCTTCACGGTTAGAATCGATATAATCACGTTCTTGTACGTTTTTTAAAACTGCTTCGTATTCAATATTATCTCCACGCTCAATCAATTCGTTGTAACGTCTTTCTGCTCTTGTCTCAGGTGACGCTGTCATGAACAATTTAAGTTCAGCATCAGGAAAAACCACGGTTCCAATATCGCGACCATCCATTACAATACCTTTATCCTGCCCCATTTTTTGCTGCTGCTCTACCAGTTTTTTTCTAACTTCAGATATAGCCGCAACTTTACTTACAAAACTCGATACTTCTAAAGTTCTAATTTGCTTTTCTATGTTTTCACCATTAAGATACACTTCAGCAAAACCTTTCTCTGGATTAAATTTAAAACCGATTTCAATTTTAGGTAAATCCGTTACTAATCCATCAACATTAAAATTCGATGCATCGATAAAACCATTTTGCATAGCATAATACGTAACAGCACGGTACATAGCGCCCGTATCTACATACACATAACCCAAATGTTTAGCGAGTTGTTTGGCGACTGTACTTTTTCCTGTTGACGAAAATCCGTCTATAGCTATGGTGATTTCTTGCATTATAAAACTGACGTAATTACCTTAAATATTTAAAAGTTTGAAGTGGCAAAAATACTTAAATTAAAACGAATTGAAAGTGTAAAAATAACAATGAAAATTTAAAACTATAGATTATCTATTATTGCAAATCTATCTGCAAGCCCAAAAAGTTAGCATTGGCGGCACTGGTGTATTTGGCATGAGTATAACTAAATCGCAAGCGGTTCATTTTTAAACCTACACCTACCGAAATACCAGAAAAGTTACGTTGCTCTAAAACACGAAGCTCCTCGCCTCGCCTAAAATTATATCCAACTCTTATGTTAAAACCGCCTTCTGGAAAAATTTCAGCGCCTAAAATGGTATGTCGAATAATTTCACCTAAAAACCCCACTTTCTCTTCGGTTTCATTTCCATTTAAATCGCTTGTGGTTCGTGAGGGATTTGAAAACGCAATTGGCCATTGCTGTAAATTCTCGAAAGTAACATGCCAACGAATAGGCACATTTTCAAGTTTTTGAGATAAACCTAAAGCAACCTCAAATGGCAGTGATTCTTGTAAACCTGCATAAGTAGTAATTTGTGAACCTAAGTTTCTAACGACTAATGCTGCATTAAAATCTAAATTTTCATCAATATAAATTAAACCTAAATCTACCGCAGCTCCAAACGAGGTGTATTCTTCGAGTTTAGAAGTAATTAATTTTAAATTTCCTCCAAAATAAAAATCGGAATACCCTATTTGCGTCGCATAACCAAGAGATAATGCAGTTTCGCCTCCAGAGAATGTTCCTGTGGAGTTACCATCTTCATCATAGCCATCAAATTTCCCGTAATTTATATAAGTTACCCCAGCATGAAAAGTTTGTGTACGTCTATCTACAGTATATGCATATGCCGCTGTACCATAACCAATACCACCTAAATAACTCGTGTAGTTTAAGGCCAATTGGTTATCCATATCTACATTTATTGTGGCTGGATTGTAAAGCGCTTGGGTAACATCGTAATCTACATTAGTTAACACCTTACCGCCTAAAGCTGCTTGCCGTGGAGCAGAAATTAAATTTAAAAATTGATAGGTATGTTCGCCTCCTATTTGAGCATAGGACACATAACCAATAACAACAATTAAAAGTAGGACAGTTTTTCTTAGCATATTTACAGCGCAAAGTAAATAAATCTATCTTAAAACGGCGATAAACAGCATTTATTTTAATTAAATAATGTCATTTTAAACTAATTTGAAATACTCATTTCTAGAGTAGAATTTTCATTAAATTTAAAATGACATTTAAAGTATTTATAGCTTTATAAAACTAGAGTTTTTTAGCATTTTGCACCTTTTGATTGGTCAAAGCTATTTTAATAACATCGCTCATATCGCTAACATAGTGGAAGGTTAAACCTTTTAAATATTCTGGTTTAATCTCCTCGATGTCTCTACGGTTATCTTCGCAAAGTAAAATTTCTTTTATTCTAGCACGTTTTGCTGCTAGAATTTTTTCTTTAATACCACCAACAGGCAACACTTTACCGCGCAGCGTAATTTCGCCAGTCATGGCTATGCTTTTCTTCACTTTACGTTGTGTAAATAACGATACCAACGAGGTTAACATCGTTACACCAGCACTTGGCCCATCTTTTGGAGTGGCTCCTTCTGGCACGTGAATATGTACGTTATATTTATCGAAAACCGAAGCATCAACACCAAAAGCATCAGCATTTGCTTTGATATATTCCATCGCAATGGTTGCAGATTCACGCATCACCTTACCAAGATTCCCTGTAATAGTTAATGCACCTTTTCCTTTAGATAAAATCGATTCAATAAATAAGATATCGCCACCAACACGCGTCCAAGCTAAACCTGTTACGACACCAGCAACATTATTATTTTCGTATTTATCGCGTTCTAATTTTGGACCACCTAAAACCTCAACAACATCTTCGTTGGTAACTTTTATGTTGTAATCCTCTTCCATGGCAATATTTTTGGCCGCAAAACGCACCATTTTTGCTATTTGCTTATCAAGACCACGCACACCCGATTCGCGTGTATAACCTTCAACTATTTTTTCTAGTTGAGCTTTACCTATTTTTAAATCTTTAGTAGATAAACCGTGCTCTTTAAGTTGCTTTGGCAATAAATGACGTTTCGCAATTTCCATTTTTTCTTCAATGGTATAACCGGTAACGTTAATAATTTCCATACGGTCTAACAACGCAGGTTGTATGGTTGATAAACTATTTGATGTGGCAATAAACATCACTTTAGAGAGGTCGTAACCCATTTCTAAAAAGTTATCGTAAAACTCGCTGTTTTGTTCTGGATCTAAAACTTCTAACATCGCTGACGACGGATCGCCTTGATGCGAGTTTGATAATTTATCTATTTCATCTAAAACAAAAACTGGGTTTGATGTTCCTGCCTTTTTTAAACTTTGAATGATACGCCCAGGCATAGCTCCAATATAGGTTTTACGATGCCCGCGAATTTCAGCTTCGTCACGTAAACCACCCAACGAAATGCGCACATACTCGCGCCCTAAAGCTTCTGCAATAGATTTTCCTAAAGATGTTTTACCAACACCTGGAGGGCCGTAAAGACATAAAATAGGCGATTTCATATCGTTACGTAGCTTTAAAACCGCTAGATATTCAATAATGCGACGTTTTACATCTTCTAAACCAAAATGATCGCGATCTAGAATTTTCATGGCACGTTTTAGGTCGAATCTATCTTCGCTAAACTCATTCCATGGTAAATCTAAAAACAGCTCCAAATAGTTACGTTGGATAGAATATTCAGCAACCTGCGGATTCATACGTTGCAGCTTACCAATTTCCTTTTCGAAGTGTTTCTCAACCTCTTCATCCCATTGCTTATCTTTAGCTTTGAGCTTCATCTCCTCAATTTCTTGATCGTGACTAACGCCTCCCAATTCTTCTTGAATGGTTTTCATTTGTTGATGCAAGAAATACTCACGTTGCTGCTGGTTCATATCCATTTGAACTTTGGATTGAATATCGTTTTTCAATTCTAATTTTTGAAACTCAACATTCATAAACTTTAAAGTTGCCAAAGCACGACGCTTAAGGTCGTCCATTTCTAGTAACGACTGTTTTTCTTCAACCGACAAATTCATGTTAGATGACACAAAATTCACTAAAAACGAGTTGCTTTCAATGTTTTTAATGGCGAATGAAGCTTCACTAGGAATGTTCGGGCTTTCTTTAATAATATCGAGCGCTAAATCTTTTATAGAATCGATAATTGCCGAAAACTCTTTGTTTTTTACAGCAGGTTTTGCTTCGGGTAAATCGCGAATCGTAGCATTCATGTAAGGTTCTTCGGTTAAAACCTCAGCCACTTTAAAGCGTCGTTTTCCTTGAATAATAACGGTTACATTACCATCAGGCATTTTTAAAACACGTAAAATACGGGCAACTGTACCAGTTTTGTGAATTTCTTTAGCTGATGGATTTTCGACAGCTTCATCCTTTTGAGCAACAACACCTATAACTTTTCCACCTTTATTGGCATCATTAATAAGCTTGATAGATTTATCTCTACCCGCCGTAATTGGAATAACTACACCTGGAAACAACACCGTATTTCTTAAAGAAAGAATGGGTAAAGTCTCTGGTAATTCTTCATTATTTATCGCTTCTTCGTCTTCAGGTGTCATCAATGGAATTAATTCTGCATTTTCATCAAAATCTTGAAGTGACAAACTGTCAAGCGTTGTAAATTTAGATTTCTTCATATATACATAGCAGGTCAATCTGTCATTAAAAAACAAAACTGACTCTTATTTTTATTTCTAGTAAAACAATTAAATATACTGAATTTCAATCACTTAAAAAACGCAAATCATTCAGTAACACAAGTATAAAGTCAATTGCTGTGCCATTTTAGAAACAATACCGAAAATTCATTTTTTACATCTTCCCTGTTTTCTTCAAAACGAGTAAAACAAGAATAGGAATGGCTAAAAGAACAACCATTAACAAATTAGTGCTAAAAAGCCAAGGTGATAATAAAAGTGTTATTAAATACCCGCCAACGGCACCACCAAAATGCGCATCGTGACCAATGTTTCCAATTTGTTTTTTCATACCATAAATGGAATACAATAAATAGCCTACACCAAAAATATAAGCGGGAATTGGAATTGGTATCATAAAAAACATCAATTTCATACCAGGTTGCAATAAAATAGCCGAATAAATAATACCCGAAACGGCGCCACTAGCACCAACCGCACTGTAATGATATTCGTTTTTATGAAAATAAACCGATAACAAGCTTCCTAAAACCAAACTACCAAAATACACGATTAAAAACTTAACATTACCTAAGTGCATTAAAACCACATCGGCAAAAAAGTAAAGCGATAACATATTAAACAACAAATGTTGCATATTAGCATGTAAAAAACCAGAACTTACCAAGCGTATTTGCTCGCCTTTGTTTATGGGGTCAACTTGCAACTTATATTTTTCAAAAAAATTATAATCATTAAACCCTTTGTATGAAATTAATACGTTAGCTCCTATTAAAATTACTGTTATTAAATCTATTTTGCCCATAATTTTATGCTTTTACTTTGTAAGCTTTCATCTTAATTAAAATGAAAATTTGCTGTATTTTTGCATGCACAAATCTAAAACTTATTCATGCAATTTATAGCATATATTCTTATTTATCCATTTTTATGGCTAGTCTCTATTTTACCGTTTAGATTACTTTATTTGTTTTCCGATGGACTTTACATTTTGCTATACCTCATTTTTGGATATCGAAAAAAAGTAGTTTTAAGTAACTTAAAATTGGTTTATCCAGATAAATCGGAAAAAGAAATACAGCGTATTACCAAAGTATTTTATCATCATTTATGTGATATGATAGTGGAATCTATAAAATCGATGTCCATTTCAACTGCCGAAATGAAAAAGCGTTTTGCATTTACCAACGTCGAGCTAATCCAAAGTTTTGAAACAAAAAACCAAAGTATTATTTTAATGTGCGCACACTATGCTAGTTGGGAATGGATTTTTATTTTACAAACATACATTAATGCTCGTGGCAATGCAGTTTATAAGCAGCTTGCAAATAAATATTTTGATAAACTTGTAAAACGTATTCGTGCGAAATACAACAGCTATTTAATTACGACAAAAGATATTATCCCAACTTTAATTGAAGAAAAAAAACAAGGCATATTATCGGTGAACGGGTTTGCTTCCGATCAATCTCCAAAACGTGATAAAGCATACCATTGGCAAAATTTTATGGGCATTGAAGTTCCCGTACACACAGGTGCCGAAATGCTTGCAAAAAAACTAGATATGGCGGTTGTTTTTATGAAAGTAAAAAAAGTAAAACGCGGTTTTTACGAATGTACTTTTGAAACCATAACCGAAACCCCAAAAGATTTTAAAGATTACGATATTACCGACCAGTTCTTAAAACTTGTTGAAAACCAGATTAACGAAGCTCCAGAATATTATTTATGGACTCACAAACGCTGGAAGCACAGAAATAAAAAAGAGGCTGTCTAAAAAGTAACATTGTTGTCAATCTGAACTTGTTTCAGATTCTTATATATTTAGAAATCAATTATTTAATATTCTGAAACGAGTTCAAAATGACAGATTTCACACTTTTTAAACAGCCTCTAATTTATATTTTTTATTTAAAAGGTTGTTTTAAGCCTTAGCTATCTCACCCAATTCTTTTATAAACTTATCTGCTAAACCATCTGCAATTTCTTGGGTTTTGGCTTCGGTGTAAATTCTAATGATGGGTTCGGTATTACTTTTACGTAGATGCACCCAATTATCTGGGAAATCTATTTTTACGCCATCAATCGTGGTCAGTTGTTCGTGCTGATAACGGGTTTCTATTTCTTGTAAAATAGCATCAACATTTAATTCTGGTGTTAATTCTATTTTCTTTTTACTCATAAAATAATTCGGATACATTTTTTTAAGTTCACTAACAGTCATTTTCTTTTCAGCTAGTAAACTTAAAAATAAAGCAACACCAACTAATGCATCACGTCCGTAGTGCGCATCTGGATAAATAATGCCGCCATTACCTTCGCCACCAATAACCACATTATTTTTCTTCATAAGTTGTACTACATTAACTTCGCCTACTGCGCTTGCTTCATAAATTCCGCCATGTTTTTCGGTTACATCTCGTAAAGCACGTGTAGAACTCATGTTACTTACTGTATTTCCTGGTGTGTGGCTCAACACATAATCGGCACAAGCCACAAGCGTATATTCTTCACCAAACATCTCGCCATTTTCATCCATAAAGGCTAAACGATCTACATCAGGATCGACCACAATTCCGAAATCGGCATTATGTTTTTGTACTGCTTCAGATAAATCGGTTAAATGTTCTTTTAAAGGTTCTGGGTTATGTGGAAAGTGTCCGTTAGGTTCACAATATAATTTTATCACATCTACACCTAATCGCTCCAATAATAACGGGATAGCAATCCCTCCAGTTGAGTTTACACCATCGAAAACCACTTTAAAATTAGCTTCCTCTATGGCATTAACGTTTACCAGATCTAAATCTAAAACCTCAATAATATGTAAATCAATATAGGCTTTGTTTTTGGTAATCGTTCCTAAACTATCTACATCGGCAAAATTTATGTTATCGCTCTCTGCAATGGCTAATATTTTTGCACCTGCTTCAGCATCTAAAAATTCACCTTTTGCATTGAGCAATTTTAACGCATTCCATTGTTTTGGGTTGTGGCTTGCTGTTAAAATTATACCGCCATCGGCATGCTCCATTGGCACAGCAACTTCAACTGTTGGTGTGGTAGAAAGTCCCACATCAACCACGTCTATTCCCATACCAATCAAGGTATTCGTTACTAAATTCTGTATCATTTTACCAGAAATTCGTGCATCACGACCAACAACTACCTTGTAGTTATCTTTTTGACGTTGTTGTTTAACCCAAACCCCGTAAGCCGAAGCAAATTTTACCGCATCAATAGGCGTTAAATTATCACCTACATTTCCGCCAATGGTTCCGCGAATTCCTGAAATAGATTTTATTAATGTCATAAAAGTTTTATTTAGTTGTTCACAAATATAGTATTTCAAAATCGGAATAATTATTAAGGAATTTGTAAATTTCCAAAATGAACTACCTTGCGCATATTTATCTATCGGGTAACAACCACCTCGTTACAATTGGCAATTTTATGGCCGATGGTATAAAAGGTAAAAACTATAAAAAATACCAACGCGAGCTTAAAATTGGCATTCTTTTACATCGCCATATCGATACATTTACCGACGCGCATCCAGTGGTTAGGCAAAGCACCAAAAGGCTTCACAAGAAATACGGGCATTATTCGGGCATTATTGTAGATATTTTATACGATCATTTTTTAGCTAAAAACTGGCACCATTATTCCAACAAACCGTTGCCGAATTATGTCGACGATTTTTACAATGCTTTAAAAACACATTACAATATTTTACCAACCCGAATACAAAAAATGATGCCGTATATGATTGCCGATAATTGGCTACTAAGTTACGCAAGTATTGAAGGCATTTCGCGTGTACTTAACGGCATGAATAAGCGTACACAAAACCGATCTGGGATGAATGAAGCCGTAAAAGAGCTGGAAGATTTTTATGATGATTTTGAACGTGAGTTCACAACTTTTTTTGAAGCTTTACAACAATCTTCTAAAGAAAAATTAAACGAATTAAACCAAACCATTATATGAAGCATTTTATTTGCCTTTTTACAATATTAACCATTTACTCTTGCAAAGAAACTATTCCGTTTAAAGCCCCAACAAGAGGCTTAATTACTAAAAATGCAATGGTAGTTACCGCTCGCGTAGAAGCCTCGAAAATAGGTAGTGATATTTTAAAACAAGGTGGTAATGCTTTTGATGCTATGGTTGCCACAGAACTCGCGCTTGCCGTAGCTTACCCATACGCTGGGAACCTTGGCGGTGGCGGATTTATGGTTTATAGAAAAGCTAATGGCGACATTGGTACACTCGACTACCGCGAAAAAGCTCCTCTTGCCGCTACAAAAAATATGTATTTAGACAGTTTAGGCAATATTATTCCCGAAAAAAGCACACTTGGTGCTATGGCTGTTGGCGTGCCTGGAACGGTTGCTGGCGTTTTTGAGGTACATAAAAAACTTGGCTCATTACCCATTGAAACCATTTTACAACCTGTTATTGATTTAGCCAAAAAAGGAGTAATTGTTACCCAAAAGCAAGAAATTCGCATTAAAAAATATCAACCGTTATTTAAAAAAGCTAATAAAGATTCCATTATTTTAGATTACCCTTGGAAACACAACGACACTATAAAATACCCCAAATTAGCCCAAACTTTAGAACGTATTATGATTGGTGGTCGTGACGAATTTTATAAAGGTGAAACGGCTAAAACACTAGCTGCATTTGTTCAAGATAATGGTGGTATTATTACTGAAGAAGATTTAGCGCTTTACGAAGCCAAATGGCGAAAGCCAATTACGTTTACTTATGATGATTTAAAAGTAATTTCTATTGCACCACCTTCGAGCGGAGGTATTTGTTTGGCGCAAATTATGAAGATGATTGAACCTTATAATTTAAATGAATATGGGCATAATTCACTAAAAACCATTCAAGTTATTACCGAAGCAGAACGACGCACTTATGCCGATAGAAGTCATTTTTTAGGTGATCCAGATTTTGTAAATATCCCTATCGATTCTCTTGTAAACACGAGCTATTTAAATAACCGTATGTCTAATTTTTCATTTGAAAAAGCAACTTTGTCTAGCGATGTTTCGCATGGTAATATTGAAGTTATAGAAAGTGATGAAACCACGCATTACTCCATTGTAGACCAATTTGGTAATGCTGTTGCAGTCACTACAACCATTAATGGCGCTTATGGATCGAAATTATATTGTCAAGAATTAGGATTCTTTTTAAATAATGAAATGGACGATTTTAGTAGCAAACCTGGTGAACCCAATATGTTTGGTTTAATTGGTGCCGAAGCCAACAGTATTGCACCACAAAAACGTATGCTAAGTGCCATGACGCCTACTATTGTTGAAAAAAATGGTGAATTGTACATGGTTGTTGGTACGCCTGGTGGTTCAACCATTATAACTTCGGTGTTGCAAACTATTTTAAATGTACATGAATTTGGTATGACCATACAGGATGCTGTGAACGCACCTAGGTTTCATCACCAATGGTTACCCGATGAAATTCGATTAGAAAAAAATGGTTTTGATGAACCTTTAAAAAATCAACTTGAAAGTTTAGGATATTCAATTAACGAAAACCGCTCTCCTATTTTAGGTAAAGTTGATGCTATTTTGGTTTTAAACGATAAAACTTACGAAGCTGGTGCCGATTATCGAGGTGACGATACGGCTGTCGGATTTTAATCGCTTTTTTTCAGCAAAACAACAACGTTTAATACTTTAGAGCAGAATTAAATTATTTAATGTCTAAAAGAGTAAAAAAAACGTTTAAAATAGTAGTTGGGGTTGTTATATTTTTAACCTTACCTAGTTTGTTATTTTTCGGGTTTTTATTTTTTAAGTACAACGAAAATTTACCCATAGGAACACCAGGGAAACAAGCCGATGCTTTAGCCACAAAAATGCTTAAATCCTTAAACTACGACGCTTATAAAAACACCCATTATATTGAGTGGACTTTTAAAAAAAGACACCACTTTAATTGGCATAAAAAAAATAACATCTGTGATGTATTTTGGCGCAATAACAAAGTTATTTTAAACTTTAACAATCCTAACAAGAGTAAAGCTTTTACAAACAATATACCGCAATCTGGAGAAAACGCTACCGAACTTATAAAAAAGGCAACCGCTCTTTTTAATAACGATTCCTTTTGGTTGGTTGCGCCTTTTAAGGTTTTTGATGTTGGCGTAGAGCGTCGTTTGGTTAAAACTGAAACTCATGGCGACGCCCTTTTAGTAACTTATACCCAAGGCGGCAGTACTCCAGGAGATTCTTATTTATGGCTATTTGATGAAAATGGAAAACCAAAAGCCTTTAAAATATGGGCTTCAATATTACCAATTAAGGGTTTAGAAGCTTCTTGGACCGATTGGAAAACCACCGAAACTGGCGCAGAATTACCAACCTTTCACAAGTTATTGGTTTTAGGCTTAGAGCTCGACGATATTCGTGCGTTTAACTAACATTTACTTACTACGTTGTCCAACAAACTTATGGTTATCCGATTTAAAAAGCACGTTAAAACTGGTTAAACTACCATAAATTCTAGTAATATATTGCTGTAAATCTATTTTTTGTTGTGCATCTAAATCACTAGCATTAACGCGTTGTTCCATAACACGCAAACGGTCTCTTACCATAGTAATTTTATGAAAAAACTTATCAATAGGTAATTCGTAAGGCTTCAAATTATCATCGGCAGGTTGTAATATTAATTTACCACCTTTGTACTTATCGGCAATTGGTACAATTTCGCTAGCGTCGCTCCACTTCTTCAAAATCTTAACTAAACTGGTTTCAACATCATATAAACTAATGGTATCTACTTCGTCGTGTGATGCTTCAATCACTTCAAAATCACTATCTAAATCAATCGTTTCTAATCCGTTTTCAATAAAAGTCACCCAATAATGTTGCGATGTTACGTTGGTTACAACTCCTTTACCATATTCTGGATGATTTATTCTTGAGCCTATTCCTAATAATTTCATTTTTAAATTTTTTAGTTGTTTACAAGTATAATAAATCCCAATATAAACTTCACAAGAAATTAACAACTAAAATTGTAAATTAGCGGTTTTGTAATTTATGAGCCATTTCGAAGATTTTATTGAAGTAAAAGGAGCACGCGTACACAATTTAAAAAATATTGATGTGTCTATTCCGCGCGAAAAACTTGTTGTAATTACAGGTTTATCGGGTAGTGGAAAATCGTCGTTAGCTTTCGATACTATTTATGCTGAAGGACAACGCCGTTACATTGAAACATTTTCGGCCTATGCGAGACAATTTTTAGGCGGATTGGAACGACCAGACGTTGATAAAATTGATGGCCTCTCGCCTGTTATTGCCATAGAACAAAAAACAACCAACAAGTCGCCACGCTCTACCGTTGGTACTATTACAGAGATTTACGATTTTTTACGTTTGCTTTTTGCTCGCGCTAGTGATGCTTACAGTTATAACACTGGTGAAAAGATGATTAGCTACAGCGACGAGCAAATTAAAGAACTCATCACCAAAGATTTTAACGGGAAACGCATTAATATTTTAGCACCTGTAATTCGCTCCAGAAAAGGGCATTATCGCGAATTGTTCGAGCAAATTGCAAAGCAAGGTTTTGTAAAAGTGCGTACCGATGGCGAAATACGCGATATTGCTAAAGGCATGAAGCTGGATCGTTACAAAACACACGACATTGAAATTGTAATTGATCGATTAAAGGTTGATGATTCTGTAGATAACGATAAGCGCCTTACCGAAACCATTAACACCGCCATGTATCACGGTGACGATGTGCTTTTGGTAATCGATCAAGATACCCAAGAAGCGCGCTATTTTAGTAGAAGTTTGATGTGCCCGAGTTCGGGAATTTCATACCCAAATCCGGAGCCTAATAATTTTTCGTTTAACTCACCAAAAGGTGCGTGTAGCAACTGCAATGGTATTGGTACTTTGTATCAAGTTAACGAAAGTAAAATTATTCCAGACCCAACATTATCTATTAAAAATGGAGCTTTAGCACCCCACGGACCAGAAAAAAAGAGTTGGATTTTTAAGCAATTCGAAACCATTGCGCAACGCTTCGATTTTAAATTAACCGATGCTTACGAGGATATTCCCGAAGATGCCAAACAAATGATTTTGTATGGTGGCAATGAAAAATTTTCGGTTGAAAGTAAAACACTTGGTGTAACCCGTGATTATAAAATAGATTTTGAAGGTGTTGCTAACTTTATCGAAAATCAGTACAACACTGCCGAATCGACTTCACTTAAACGTTGGGCAAAAGATTATATGGATAAAGTGAAATGTCCGGTGTGTGAAGGTTCTCGTTTAAAAAAGGAATCGCTTTACTTCAAAATCAATGAAAAAAACATAGCCGAATTAGCGAATACCGATATTGTTGAATTAGCAGATTGGTTTAAGGATTTACCCAATCATCTTTCTGAAAAACAATTACAGATTGCCGAAGAAGTTGTAAAAGAAATTAAAGCACGATTACAGTTTTTGCTAGATGTAGGTTTAAATTATTTATCATTAAACCGAAGCTCAAAATCGTTATCTGGTGGTGAAGCGCAGCGTATTCGATTAGCAACTCAAATTGGTTCGCAACTGGTTGGCGTGTTGTATATTTTAGATGAGCCTAGTATTGGCTTGCATCAGCGTGACAACGAAAAACTCATTAATTCACTAGTGTCGTTACGCGACATTGGGAATTCGGTTATTGTGGTTGAGCATGACAAAGACATGATTGAGCGCGCCGATTTTGTAGTTGATATTGGTCCGAAAGCTGGAAAACATGGTGGTGAAATTATTAGTTTAGGCACTCCAAGCGAGCTAAAAACGCATCACACGCTTACCGCCGATTACTTAAATGGCTCTTTAGAAATTGAAGTCCCCAAAAAACGTCGCGACGGCAACGGTAATTTTTTAGAACTAAAAGGCTGCACGGGCAACAACCTTAAAAATGTATCTGTTAAATTTCCTTTAGGTAAAATGATTGGTGTTACTGGCGTTTCTGGTAGTGGAAAATCGACCTTAATAAACGAAACGCTCTACCCTATTTTAAACGCACATTACTTTAATGGTGTTAAAAAACCCATGCCATACAAAAGCATAAAAGGTTTGGAGCATATCGATAAGGTTATTGATATTAATCAATCGCCAATAGGTAGGACACCACGAAGTAATCCTGCAACCTATACGGGTACATTTAGTGAAATTCGTGCGCTTTTCGCGAAAACACCAGAAGCCATGATTCGTGGTTACAAACCAGGTCGTTTTAGTTTTAATGTTAAAGGCGGACGATGCGAAACCTGCCAAGGTGGTGGTTTACGGGTTATTGAAATGAATTTCCTGCCAGACGTCTACGTCGATTGCGAAACTTGCCAAGGTAAACGCTTTAACCGAGAAACTTTAGAAATTCGTTATAAAGGAAAATCGATTAGTGATGTTTTAGAAATGACTATTAACGAAGCGGTTGATTTCTTTGAGCATATTCCTAAAATTTTTAAAAAGCTAAAAACCATAAAAGATGTTGGCTTAGGCTATATCACCCTTGGGCAACAAAGCACAACCTTATCTGGCGGTGAAGCACAACGCATTAAATTAGCCACAGAACTATCAAAACGCGATACAGGAAACACTTTTTATATTTTAGATGAACCAACTACGGGACTCCACTTTGAAGATATCCGCGTACTTATGCAAGTTTTAAATAAATTAGCAGACAAAGGAAATACGGTTTTAATTATAGAACACAATTTAGATGTTATAAAAACCGTTGACCATATTATTGATATTGGCTACGAAGGTGGTAAAGGAGGCGGACAAGTAGTGGTTGAAGGCACTCCAGAACACGTTGCAAAACACCCCAAAAGTTACACCGCAAAATTTTTAAAGAAAGAATTAAATTAAACTATAAAACTATCGTTAAAAATACGATAGCTTAAAACATACATTATGAGAAAAGAACAACATCACAAAGGTTGGAACGAAATAAAAACAAACGATTCTTGGGCCATTTTTAAAATTATGGGTGAATTTGTAAATGGTTACGAAAAATTGAGTAAAATAGGTCCTTGTGTTTCTATTTTTGGTTCGGCGCGAACTAAACCAGACCACAAATATTACAAACTAGCCGAAAAAGTAGCAAACAAAATTGTTGAAGCAGGTTACGGTGTAATCACAGGTGGCGGCCCAGGCATTATGGAGGCTGGTAACAAAGGTGCGCATTTAGGAGGCGGTACATCGGTGGGATTAAACATCGATTTACCTTTCGAGCAACACGACAATCCGTATATTGATTCTGACAAAAACTTAGATTTCGATTACTTTTTTGTTCGTAAAGTTATGTTTGTAAAATACTCACAAGGTTTTGTGGTGATGCCTGGAGGTTTTGGAACACTCGATGAACTTTTTGAAGCTATTACTCTTATTCAAACGCATAAAATCGGGAAATTTCCAATAATTTTAGTTGGTACCGATTTTTGGGAAGGCTTAATGGATTGGGTAAAAAAAACACTTTTAGATGGCTTTGGCAATATTAGCCCAAAAGATTTGGATTTAATTCATTTGGTTGACACCGAAGATGAAGTAATTTCAATATTAGATAATTTCTATAAAGAATCTGGTTTAAGCCCAAATTTTTAATCATTTAAAGTATTTACTAACAAAACGGAATAGCTCCTTAATTTTGTTATATTGCAATGCCTTAAATAATTTTTTAAATTTTAATGCTTTTTATAAGTTGAAGTTTCGCCTATTTATTTGTTTTATTCTCTCATCATTATATTTTTCGGCTTTTAGCCAAAATAAAATCGATTTGAAGGCTAACTTCAACTTACAAGAAAAGCAAATACAAATTTCGCAAACTATTACGTATTACAACACCTCGCAAACGGTGTTGGATACTATTTATTTAAATAATTGGGCTAACAGTTTTTCATCAAAAAAAACACCACTGGCTAAGCGTATTGCCGAAGAATATAAAAACGATTTTCATTTAGCAAAAAACGAAGATAGAGGCTATTCGGTAATTACTTCAATTAAAGAAAACAATAGCGATGTATTTTTTCAAGAATTAAAAAATCACCCCGATGTTGTTAAAGTGGCTCTTAATGCGCCATTAAAACCCAATGAAGCCTATCAACTAAAATTAGAATATGTAGTACAAGTACCACATTCCAAATTTACAAGCTACGGCGTTACAAACGAAGGTGATTATAATTTAAAATATTGGTACATCACTCCTGCTGTTTACGATACCGATTGGCAATATTACAGCAATAAAAATTTAGATGATTTATTTGTACCAAAATCCGATTTAAATTTCACCATTGAAATTCCAAAAGGTTACACATTAATTTCAGAATTAGATACCGAAAACATTGCTGAAACTAGTTCTGGACAAACTATTAATTTAGAAGGTAAAAACCGCATAAACACAAAACTTTATTTAACGCAAAAATCTACATTTAACACCATTCAAGATGGTAATTTAGCCCTAGTTTCAAATATTGCTGATAAAAATTTAGAAGTCATTGAGAAGGTTTTAATTACCGAAAAAATAACTAAATATTTAACCAATAAGTTTGGAGTTTATCCGCACAAAAGGCTTTTAATTTCTCAAACCGACTATAATAAAGATCCGCTTTACGGATTAAACTTTTTACCCAACTTTTTACGCGCTTACCCCAATAGTTTTGAGTACGAAATAAAACTACTTAAAATTGCTATTCGCAACTATTTAGAAAACACTTTGCTTATAAATCCTCGAAAGGAACAATGGTTGCTCGATGGTATTCAAACTTACTATTTAATAACTTATGTTGAAGAGCATTACCCAAACATGAAGTTTTTAGGCAACTTCGCCGATATTTGGGGCATTCGTACCTTTCATGCAGCCGATATGCATTTTAACGATAAGTATAACATTGCCTTTATGCTTATGGCGCGAACCAACCGCGACCAACCGTTAAGCATGCAAAAGGATTCTTTATTAAAATTTAATAGCAACATTGCAAACAAATATAAAGCAGGTTTAGGCTTAAAATATTTAGATGATTTTGTAAACAGTAATATTGTTGAAAATAGTATTGAAGATTTTATTAAACAAAACAAGCTTCAACCTACAACTGCCAAAAATTTTGAGGTTTTTATAAAATCGAAAACCAATAAAAACATCGATTGGTTTTTTACCGACTATTTAACGACTAGAAAAAAGTTAGATTTTAAAATAAAAAAAGTAGTTAAAACCGACGATTCCATTACCGTAAGTATAAAAAACAAGCGCAATAACACCATGCCAGTTTCGTTATACAGCGTGAAAAACGATACTATTGTTTCAAAAATTTGGGTTGAAAATATTGATGATGTAAAAACACTAACCATTCCCAGAAACGAAGCAAATAAACTGGTTTTAAATTACAATAATAAAATTCCCGAAGTTAACGTTCGTGATAATTGGAAATCGTTAAAAGGCCTTAGCAACAAACCTTTGCAATTTCGACTTTTTCAAGATGTAGAAGACCCATATTACAGTCAGGTATTTTTTATGCCCATTGTAGAATTCGATAATATTTATGATGGTTTCACTCTAGGATTGAAAGCTTATAACAAAACCGTGTTACGCAAGCTTTTTAATTACAAAATTCAACCGCAATACGCGTTTAAATCGCAATCCCTTACTGGATCGATTTCACTTTTAAAAACACATTATTTTCAAAACAGCAACTTATATTATTTAAATTATGGTATTGGTAGTAGTTACACATCTTATGCCGAAGATTTATTTGCGCGCAAAATAACGCCTTCAATAGTTTTTGGCTTCAGAGAAAACAACGATTTCCGTTCCAACAAACGTAAACTGCTTCAATTTAGATATATTGATATTCATCGTGATAAAGATGAAAACAATGCTTTTACGTCAACCGAACCTAATTATAGTGTTTTTAATGCGCGATTTATTCATTCCAACGACAATCTCCTCAATTTCAATAAATGGTACGCAGATTTTCAATTGGGTGCAAAGTTTAGTAAGCTCTCATTTAATTACGAATACAGAAAACTTTTTGAAAGTAACCGGCAGTTAAACATTCGCTTTTTCGCAGGAACATTTTTAAAGAATAATACCAATTTAGCTTCAAACTATTTTAGTTTCGCCCTCGACAGACCAACCGATTATTTATTCGACTACTCATATTTAGGACGCTCGGAACAATCTGGAATTTTTAGTCAGCAGTATATCGATGCCGAAGGTGGTTTTAAATCAAAATTAAACACGCCATTTGCTAACCAATGGATAACAACTTTTAATACAAGTACCACCATTTGGAATTACATTTTAGCTTACGGCGATATCGGCGTGGTTAAAAGCAAATATAATACTTCAAAATTTGTTTACGATTCTGGGATTCGCGTTAATTTAGTAACCGATTATTTCGAAATTTACTTCCCTGTTTATTCTAATCTCGGTTGGGAAGTAAGTCAAGCACATTACGCCGAAAAAATTCGATTTAAAATCACTTTAGCGCCTCAAGCCTTATTAGGATTATTTAGACGAAGATGGTTTTAATGAAATTAAAAAATATTCATAAATATTAATTTTCATTAAAAATAATTCAATAAAAAATCCATTTTACTTTATTTTTTACGATATTTACAAAATATCAGATAAAGTTTTAATTGCAAAATAGTTCTGTTTTCACTATTTTTGCACAACCTAAAAAAGCATTTACCGCATGCAAACCATACCCGATTTACAAAACAATATTTCTTTTGACGATTTTAAAACCGAAGTTCTTGCCGACTACAAAATAGCCGTAGAAAGTAGAGAATGTAGTTTACTTGGTCGTAGAGAAGTGCTTACTGGAAAAGCTAAATTCGGGATTTTTGGTGATGGTAAAGAAGTGCCGCAACTAGCCATGGCTAAGGCATTTAAAAAAGGCGATTGGCGTTCTGGGTATTACCGCGACCAAACCTTTATGATGGCGATTGGTGAATTTACTAAAGAACACTTTTTTGCAGGTTTATATGCCGATACTGATATTAAAAACGAACCCATGTCGGCTGGTCGCCAAATGGGCGGGCATTTTGTTACCCATAGTTTAGATGATAATGGTAACTGGAAAGACCTAACAAAACAATACAATTCTAGTGCCGATATTTCGCCAACAGCTGCACAAATGCCGCGATTATTAGGTTTAGCACAAGCTTCTAAAATTTTCAGACATGTTGACGGTATTAACAAATCTAAATTTTCGATAAACGGAGACGAAGTTGCTTGGGGAACCATTGGTAATGCTAGCACTAGCGAAGGCTTGTTTTTCGAAACCATAAATGCTGCAGGTGTACTACAAGTACCTATGGTTATTAGTATTTGGGACGACGAGTACGGTATTTCGGTACATGCTAAACACCAAACTACAAAAGAAAATATTTCTGAAATTTTAAAAGGATTTCAACGCGATAAAGACCAGAAAGGTTACGAAATTTTACGTGTAAAAGGTTGGGATTATGCCAATCTTGTGGCTACTTATCAAGAGGCTGGTGCCATTGCCCGCGAGGAACATGTGCCAGTAATTATTCACGTTACCGAAGTAACACAACCACAAGGTCATTCTACTTCAGGTTCGCATGAACGCTATAAAACTCCCGAACGTTTAGCTTGGGAAAAAGAGCACGATTGTAACTTAAAAATGCGCGAATGGATTATTGAAAGTGGTATTGCTACCGAAGAAACTCTAGTTGAAATTGAGCGCAATGCAAAACGCGAGGTTCGCGAAGCAAAAAAGAATACTTGGAATACCTTTTTAAAACCAATAACTAAAGAACAGCACGAACTGGTTTCAATTTTAAAATCTATTGAAACTAAAAGTGCTAACGGTGTGTTTATTGCTAAACTTAAAAATAGCCTAGAAGCGATTGATGAACCTACAAGAAAAGATATTTTATCGCATGGTAGAAAGGCTTTGCGCTATATTTTAAATGAAACGTTTGAGGAAAAAACCAAACTTCAACAATGGATAAATCAGATCTTTGAAAATGTACAACCTAAGTTTAGTTCTCACATTTTTTCTGAAACCGAGCATGCTAATAGCCGCATAAAAGAAGTAAAACCAACTTATAGTGATGATGCCGAATTAGTTGATGGCCGAATTATTTTACGAGATAATTTTGATGCCATTTTCAACAACATCCCTGAAGCTTTAGTTTTTGGTGAAGATTCTGGAAACATTGGTGATGTTAATCAAGGTTTAGAAGGCTTACAAGAAAAATATGGCGAACTACGAATTGCCGATGCAGGTATTCGTGAAGCTACCATTATTGGTCAAGGTATTGGTATGTCGCTACGCGGATTAAGACCAATTGCCGAAATTCAATATCTAGATTATTTTCTTTACGCTTTACAAATTATAAGCGACGATTTAGCAACCACGCATTACCGAACCGTTGGTAAACAAAAATCACCCTTAATAATTCGTACTCGTGGCCACCGATTAGAAGGTATTTGGCATTCGGGCTCTCCAATGGGCGGTATTTTGCATTTAGTTCGTGGCGTTAATGTTTTAGTGCCAAGAAACATGACCAAAGCCGCAGGATTTTACAATACATTAATGCAAGGCGACGATCCTGCCATTGTTGTAGAATGTTTAAACGGTTACCGCTTAAAAGAGAAAATGCCTAACAATTTAGGCGCACTTAAAACACCTATTGGCGTTGTTGAAACCATAAAAGAAGGTAACGATATTACGGTCGTTTCTTATGGTTCTACATTACGTATAGTTGAGCAAGTAGCCAAAGAATTAATAGCTGTTGGTATTGACATTGAAATTATTGATGTACAATCATTATTACCATTCGATCTTAATCAAGATATTGTAAAAAGTGTTGAAAAAACAAACCGATTAATCATTATTGATGAAGATGTTCCGGGTGGTGCTTCAGCATATATTTTAAATGAAGTGCTAAATAATCAAAATGCTTATGAATATTTAGATAGCGCTCCAAAAACATTAAGTGCCAAAGCGCATCGTCCAGCTTACGGAAACGATGGCGATTATTTCTCAAAACCATCTGCCGAAGATATTTTTGAAGCTATTTATAACCTCATGCACGAATCGAACCCAACTAAACATCCAAAATTACGTTAGTAATATTCGATAATAAAAACAGATAACCATCGCTTTTGCCGATGGTTTTTTTATATTTATAAAAATCAAAATTATGGATAAAGATTCGCCTTTAATTACTCGAGATTGGTTAGCAATAGAACGCACAAAACTTGCTAACGAACGTACATTTTTAGCGTATTTTAGAACCTTCATTGTATTTTTAGGTACAGGAATAACCGTACTAAAATTAGAGTTTTTCGCCGAAATGAAACCTTTTGGCATTATTTTACTTCTAACTTCTCCCATTATTTTAATTATAGGTTTAGTTCGTCTTTTTGCGGTAAAACGCACTATAAAAAAACATTACAAGGTATAAATGAAAGCCGCTACTATAAAAGATATTAAAACCGAACTCAATGAGCTTTCAACTAAAGAATTACAAGATTTATGTTTACGGTTATCACGTTTTAAATTAGAAAACAAAGAACTACTCACCTACTTACTTTTTGACTCACACAACGAATCGCAATACATTGAAAACGTAAAAAATTATATAGACACCGAATTTTTAGCCATTAACACCAAAAGTATTTTTTACATAAAAAAAAGTGTTCGTAAAATATTAAAAAACGTAAAAAAATATATCCGCTATTCACAAAACAAAGCCACCGAAGCGGAACTACTTATATATTTCTGCAAAAAGCTAAAACATTTTAAACCTAGCATAAAACGGAGTACACAGCTTCAAAATTTATATAACAGGCAATTATTACAAGCAAAAAAACGTATTGATACACTTCACGAAGATTTGCAATACGATTACAACTTACTTATTGAAAAACTGTAAATCTTAAAAAAAGCTGAAAAACTTAACATAGATTCACAATAAATTAACACAATTAAATTTTACACAATTTAATTGTGTTTTAAATTTGTATCATGGATGATAAGTTAAAAATCAATCAGCAATTATGCTTTCCTATTTATCTTTTAGCAAAAGATATTATAGCACTTTATAGACCTCTGTTAAATGCCATAGGTTTAACATATCCGCAATATTTGGTTATGCTTGTTTTATGGGAAAACCACAGTCAAACTGTTAATACAATAGGCAAAAAATTAAGTTTAGATAGTGGTACACTTACACCATTATTAAAGCGATTACAGCAAAAAGAACTTGTTATAAGAACAAGAAGTAGCGAAGACGAACGTGTTGTGAATATTACCTTAACCAACAAAGGAGCGTTATTAAAAAATAATGCGCAGTGTATTCCAGAACAAATGGTTGAAGCCATGAATGTATCGATTGAAGATTTAACATCATTAAAAGAACTAGTCATAAAAATTTTAAACAGTAAAAAATGAAAAAGATTTATAGCATTGGCGCAACAGCTACAGGTGGTAGAAATGGCCATGTAAAAAGTGATAATGGTATTTTAGATTTAGAAGTAAGGCACCCAAAAGCCTTAGGCGGAGAAAACGATAATTATGCAAACCCAGAAATGTTATTTGCAGCAGGATATTCTGCTTGTTTTGACAGTGCTCTAAATTTGGTAATTAATAACGAAAAAGCACAAACAGGTACAACAACTGTCACTGCAAATGTTGCTATTAGTAAATTAGATAATGGTGGATTTGGTTTAGCCGTAGAACTACAAATAAATGTGCCTAATGTTTCAATAGATTTGGCTCAAAATTTAGCTGACAAAGCGCATCAAATATGTCCTTATTCAAACGCTACAAGAAATAATATAGATGTAAAATTAACTGTAACAAATAATAGTTAAAATTAATAGCAAAATGAACTTAATAGAAAACTTAAACTGGAGGCATGCTGTAAAGGCTTATAATCCAAACAAAAAAGTAAGTCAGGAAAATATCGATAAAATCGTTGAGGCTGCTCGTTTAGCCCCATCTTCATCAGGACTACAACCATTTCAAGTACTAGTGGTTACAAATCAAGATATAAAAGAAAAACTTGTTGAAGGGGCTCTAAATCCAGAATGTATGCGCGATTGTTCCCATGTTATTGTATTTGCAGCTTGGGACAAATATACCGAAGAACGTATAGATACCGTTTACGACTTTACTACTGATGAACGCGGATTACCTCGTGGACGTTTTAGTAGTTATACTGACAAATTAAAAGAACTTTACTTAAACCAATCGGCTGATGAAAATTTTGCTCATATTGCACGACAAACCTATATTGCTCTCGGTTTAGCATTAGCTCAGGCCGCAGAGCTTAAAGTTGATACAACACCTGCTGAAGGGTTTAGTAACACCGTTGTTGATAAAGTTTTAGACCTAGACAAATTAGGTTTAAAAAGTGTCTCACTTATGTATGTTGGTTATGCCGATGATGAAAACAATTGGATGGCTTCAATGAAAAAAGTAAGAACTCCAAAAGAAGATTTTATAATAGAATATAAATAAATCAAAAACCATATTATATAGGAAGCGAGCTAATCTCAAATAGCTCGCTTTTTTGTTATTAGCTGTTTTACAATTGCTACAAATAAATCAATTAAATATAACGAAACAATTTAAAAGCATTGTTTGAATGCTTGCTGCAATATTTTATCTTTACACGCTCAAAATAGGAAATGATTTTATGAAGATCTCGTATAATTGGTTAAAGCAATTTTTAAAAATTGATTGGTCTCCAGAACAAACAGGAGAATTACTAACAGATTTAGGACTAGAAGTTGAAGGTATAGATACTTATCAATCGGTAAAAGGCGGACTTGAAGGCGTTGTTATAGGCGAAGTTCTTACTTGTGAAAAACACCCAAATGCTGATAAGCTTAAAGTAACAACCGTAAATATTGGCGCAGATACTCCTGTACAAATTGTTTGTGGAGCGCCAAATGTAGCTGCTGGACAAAAAGTACCAGTAGCAACCATTGGAACCACTTTATACACTGAAGAAGGTGAAGCTTGGACCATTAAAAAAGGAAAAATTAGAGGCGAAGAAAGCCATGGGATGATTTGTGCTGAAGATGAATTAGGCTTAGGAAAATCGCACGATGGTATTATGGTACTTAGTGACGATTTAATTCCTGGAACAGCAGCTGCCGAAATTTTTGAAATTGAAAACGATCAAGTTTTCGAAATTGGACTAACACCAAACCGCGCCGATGCTATGAGTCATTGGGGAACCGCTCGCGATTTAAAAGCTGGATTACTTCAAAAAGACATTAATTTAGAACTCATTACACCATCGGTTAGTGCGTTTCATGTAGATAGCCGTACTTTAAAAATTGATATCGATGTTCTTAATAAAGAATTAGCTCCTCGTTACTGTGGTGTTACACTATCTGGAATTAAGGTAAAAGCATCTCCTGCTTGGTTACAACACCGTTTAAAAGCTATTGGTTTAAGTCCAATAAATAACGTTGTTGATGCCACCAATTATGTATTACATGAATTAGGACAGCCGCTTCATGCCTTTGACGCTTCAAAAATATCTGGAAATAAAATTGAGGTTAAAACTTTACCTACTGGAACCAAATTCACAACTTTAGATGGTGTTGAACGCGAACTTCATGAAGATGACTTAATGATTTGTGATGCCGAAAAACCGCTTTGTATCGCTGGTGTTTTTGGCGGATTAAATTCAGGTGTTTCAGAAACTACAACAAATATATTTTTAGAGAGTGCTTATTTTAATCCTGTTAGCGTTCGTAAAACAGCCAAACGTCATGGTTTAAATACCGATGCTTCGTTTAGATTTGAACGTGGTATCGACCCCAACACCACACAATATGTACTAAAACGTGCGGCACTTTTAATTAAAGAATTAGCTGGAGGCGAAATTACTAGTGATGTTTTAGATTTTTACCCCAAAAAAATAAAAGATTTTGAAGTACGTTTAAGTTTCGAAAATGCTAAAAAACTAATTGGCGAGGATATCCCTGAGGAAACCATAAAACGAATTTTATCATCGTTAGAAATAAAAGTAAACAACGTTACCGAAGCTGGTTTAGGATTAACCGTACCTGCCTACCGTAACGACGTACAGCGTGAGGCTGATATTATTGAAGAAATTTTACGCGTTTACGGATATAATAATGTTGGCATTACCAAAAAGTTAAATGCTTCGATTGCAAGTACTTCAAAATTTGAAGATTATAAAATTCAAAACATTGTTGGTACGCAATTGGCATCAAAAGGCTTTTTTGAAATTATGAGTAACTCATTAACTTCTCCTGACTATATAAAGCTGGTAGATCAGTTAAAAGAAGAGCATAACGTTGCTATGTTAAATCCGTTAAGTAGCGATTTATCGGTTATGCGTCAATCGATGCTATTTTCTGGTTTAGAAGCAGTAGCCTTTAATATTAATAGAAAGCGTGCCGATTTAAAGCTTTTTGAATTTGGTAAAACATACCACAGTTACAATGGCAATCGCGAAGAACTTAAACATTTAGCGCTTTTTGCTACTGGTAATCAATCTTACGAAAGTTGGTTATCATCAAACAGACAAAGTGAGTTCTTCTTTTTAAAAGGAACAATTGCAACTATTTTATCGCGTTTAGGAATAAGCAGATTTAACGAATCGGCTAGCAAAAACGATATTTTTAGCGAAGGTTTAAGCCTAGGATTTGGTAAAAATACTTTTGTTAATTTTGGATTGGTAAAGAAATCTATTTTAAAACATTTCGATATTTCTCAAGATGTTGTGTATGCCGATTTTAATTGGGATACTATTTTAGAATTTGTAAAACACAACAAAATTAGTGTTAAACCAATTCCGAAATTCCCTGAAGTTAAACGTGATTTTGCGTTGTTATTAGATGATAGTGTAACCTTCGAGTCGATTAACACTATTGCAAAGAAAACCGAAAAGCAGCTTTTAAAAAGTGTAAATTTATTTGATGTTTATCAAGGTAAAAACTTACCTGCCGGTAAAAAAAGTTATGCTGTTAGTTTTACATTACAAGACGAAAACAAAACCTTAACCGATAAGCAGATTGATAAAATTATGAACAAGCTTCAGCAAAATTTTGAAAACCAACTTGGTGCAGAACTAAGGTAATTTGTGCATGCTAAAAAATAAATATGTTATAGTATTCGTAACTGTTTTTACTATTCAAGCAGGAATAAGTCAGAACAAATTATATACTATCGATCAAGATTCATCGTCGACCTGGAGTTTGCTTAAATACGATGTTAATACGACTTGGCACGGTGTAAAACATGCTTTTACCAGCCCTATTCGCTGGAAAGGTAAAGATTATGCTAAATTAGGTGGATTAATTATTGGTACAGCAACCTTATCGTTAGCCGATGAAAGTATTAATGAGTTTGCGTTAAGACAAAAAACCGACTACCCTTCTATAGCAAGAGATTTTGGTTGGTATTTTGGTAGCCCTCAAAACTATTTTATGGCTAATGCAGGTTTATATGGTTTTGGTTTGCTTACAAAAAACGAAAAGGTACGCTATACTAGTGTTTTAATAATATCGTCCTCGGTTACTTCTGGTTTTATACAATCGCTTGCTAAAAATGCTTTTGGGCGTGCACGTCCTGGAACCGATTTAGGTCCTTACGATTTTAAACCATTTTCAAAAGAAGGTGGACAACACTCGTTTCCTTCTGGTCACACAGTGTTATCAATAACTATGGCGCATGCCATTGCTAAACAAGTTAAAAATCCTTGGTTAAAATCGGGCATTTATGCCATTGGTTCTATTCCTCCAATCTCTAGATTAATAGATAATGCGCATTGGTTTACCGATATCGCTTTTAGTACAGCTTTAAGCATTATTGTAGTAGATAGTATTGATGCCTTTTTAAAGAAAAACAATGCTCACGGTTGGCATAAAGACTCCCGTATTTCCTGGAATTTCACTTTTAGCGGTAATAAAATAGGACTCATTGGCTCCTTTTAGTTATCAACAATTGTTAATTATTCCTAAAAAGTTTTAAGGTAAGTTTTTTTTGACTATCTTTAAGAGGCAACCACTTAAAACTAAAACGTCATGTCAAACTACATCAAAGTCTACTCTGGAAATTTTATCGATGTGCAGCGCATTTTTAGCGCATTAGAAAAACAAAACATTTGTGCCGTAATTAAAGACGAATCGGAATCTGGAAGATTAGCCGGTTTTGGATCTTCAATCTTAGGTTTTCAAGAAATTCATGTTCACAAAGACGAACTTGACCGCGCTGTATTAGCGGTTCAAAAATTCACTGCAGAAAAAGAATACCAAGCCTAAACTTGGTACATCTTATCTCGTAATTCTTTTATCTTTTTATCTTGCATATACTCATCGAACGTGGTATATCTATCTATTACGCCATTTGGTGTTAGTTCGATAACACGGTTTGCAACCGTTTGAGCAAATTCATGATCGTGTGTAGTAAACAAAATAGTGCCTTTAAAGTTTTTTAGCGAGTTATTAAAGGCTGTAATACTTTCTAAATCTAAATGGTTTGTTGGTTCATCAAGCATTAAAACATTTGCTCTTACCATCATCATTCTACTTAACATACAACGTACTTTTTCACCACCCGAAAGTACATTCGACTTTTTTAAGGCTTCTTCGCCGCTAAAAATCATTTTACCTAAAAAGCCACGAATAAATACTTCTTCACGCTCTTCTTCGGTTTTTGCCCATTGGCGTAACCAATCCACAAGACTTAAATCGTTTTCGAAATACTCGCTGTTATCTAATGGCAAATAAGATTGTGTTGTAGTAACACCCCAAGCAAATTTACCAGCATCAGCTGCTTCTTTGTCGTTTATAATTTGATAAAACGCCGTAGTTGCTCTTGAATCTCTAGAAAAAACAACAACCTTATCCCCTTTTTGAAGGTTTAAATCGATGTTTTTAAATAACAATTCACCATCAATTGAAGCTTCTAATCCTTCTATATTTAAAATTTGATCGCCTGCTTCACGTTCGCGCTCAAAAATAATAGCAGGATAACGGCGACTAGTAGGCCTAATATCCTCAATATTAAGCTTATCAATCATCTTTTTTCTACTCGTTGCTTGTTTACTTTTTGCAACGTTAGCCGAAAAACGACGTATAAATTCTTCTAATTCCTTCTTTTTCTCTTCGGCTTTCTTGTTTTGCTGCGCTCTTTGGCGAGCTGCTAATTGCGACGACTCGTACCAAAAGGTGTAGTTTCCTGAGTAGTGATTTATTTTACCAAAATCGATATCAGAAATATGTGTACAAACCGCATCTAAAAAGTGACGGTCGTGAGAAACTACAATAACACAGTTATCATAATTAGCCAAAAAGTTTTCTAACCACGAAATGGTCTCATAATCTAAGTCGTTAGTTGGCTCATCCATAATTAAGACATCTGGACTACCAAATAATGCTTGAGCCAATAATACACGTACTTTTTGCTTACCATCTAAATCGTTCATTAATGTATAATGAAACTCTTCTTTTATACCTAAATTCGATAACATAGCAGCCGCATCACTATCGGCATTCCATCCGTTCATCTCTTCAAACTCAACTTGAAGCTCTCCTATTCTATCGGCATTTTCATCGGAATAATCAGCATAAAGTGCGTCAATTTCAGTTTTAATTTTAAATAAAGGTTTATTTCCCATTAAAACCGTTTCTAACACCGTATGCTCATCATATAAATTATGATTTTGCTCTAAAACCGACATACGTTTACCTGATTCTAAATGTACTTGCCCCGAAGTGGCTTCCATTTTACCCGAAAGTATTTTTAAAAACGTAGATTTACCAGAACCGTTGGCACCAATAATACCATAGCAATTACCCGTGGTAAATGTTGTGTTTACCTCGTCGAAAAGAATACGTTTACCAAATTGAACTGAAAGATTAGAAACAGATAACATATATTTATTTAATTTTTTGCAAAAGTAGAAAAATGTATTGGTTTGTTGAAACTTACTGAACGCAATTTTTAAGTATTTATCACTAAAATTCAATTATTTAATTAGCTAATATTTAACAACGCGTTAACAAGACTTTTTAATAACAAAGTATATTTTTGTTTGAAATTAATACATTTACATACAAATTACTCTCAAGACGGATTTATGAAGGGGTTTCTCTCTATATTACTATTATCTCTAACTTTTTTAGGCTGTAAAAACGACAATAAAGACGACAACTACGCTTATTTAGGGGGAGAAATTATTAACCCAACTACAAATTACATTATTTTAGAAAAAGATGGTGAAATAATTGATACGATTCCACTTGATGGTAGAAATAGATTTATTCACAAATTTGAAGGTTTAATTCCTGGATTCTATACCTTTAATCATGGCGGTGAAGAACAATTTGCATTGTTAGAACCTAAGGATAGTTTATTATTTAGATTAAACACCTTAGAATTTGATGAATCATTGGTATTTACAGGTTTAGGTGATAAAAAAAACAACTATTTTATTAATGATTTTATTGAAAATGAACTTAGAGAAAAGTACATTTTTAAAATTTGCCAATTAGCACCCAAAACTTACCAAAAACATATCGATTCTTTAAATAGTATAAAATTAATTGCATTTAATAAGTTTAAAGAGAAATATGAAACCACGGAGCTTTTTAATACAATAGCTGAAGCAAATATAAAATTTGCGCATTATTCGAATAAAGAAATCTATCCGTTTATTCATTACGGACAAAACAAAATTGAGATTTTAAACTCGCTGCCGAAAGACTTTTATGCTTACAGAAAAAATATAGATTATAATGATGCTTTTTTTAGCGATAATTCTAATTACATACATTTTCTAAGAAGAAATTTAAGCAATATTTCCCTTACTATACACGACGAACACGCCGAAGAAAAAAAGTTTAATCACAGATCGTTGTGCTATAACCTAGATAGGCTACAGTTAATTGATAGTTTGGTTACTAACACTACTATTAAAGACGCTCTACTTTACCATTTTACCATAAAATACCTGTCTAAAAGTCAAGACGTTGAAAACAGTGAAAAACTTTTAAAATCGTATTTAAACAAAAGTACAAACGAAAAAGGAAAAGCTTTAATGTGCCGTTTAAACGAATCGATTAACCGATTACAAAGAGGTGCCAAATTACCTGATATTGCTGTTTTAAACTATAATAATATTTCAAATAATATTAGCGCGGTTATAAAGCAACCAACAGTTATAAGCTTTTGGGCACAATCGTTTTACGATCATTTTAATCACAGCTACAAAAAAATTAATGAATTAAAAGTAAAATATCCCGAAGTTAATTTTATCAGAATTAATATTGATGATTATGAGGTTGGCAAACCCAAAAAAATGCTAGCAAACCATAATTATAGCACGCAAAACGAATATACTTTTTCAAATCCAAAACAAGCCAAAGAAACATTGGCTATTTATCCGCTTACCAAAACTTTTATTGTAGATAAAAACAATACTATTGTAAGCAGTAACTCTAATTTGTTTTCTATTAAGTTCGAGGAAGAATTGCTAGGATTAATTAATAGATGATTTATTTTCTACAATTTATAATGTTTAATTAGCAGCTTCTCATAAGTTTTATCGGGTAAAATAAATTTGAGTACAATTGAAAATTTCTGCATAAATGCGCCTACCTTATGATGAATTCTAGGAGAATTATTTTCAATAATCTTTTTAACCGCCTTAGCTACAGCAATGGGGTCGTCGCTATTATCAACATCATCATCTATATTTTGTAACACCGATGGGTAAAGTTTATATGGCGAGGTATTTAATGCGGGCGCATGATAACGACCTGCCGCTATATTTGTCGCAAAATCACCAGGAGCTAAATTGGTCATTTTTATATTAAAATCTTTCAATTCAATTCTAAAAGCCTCAGTAATTAATGATAAGGCTCCTTTGCTAGCACTATAAACACCACGATAAGGCAAGCCCATATAACCCGCAATTGAGGTTACATTTATTATTAAACCCGAATTTTGCTTTCGCATTTGTGGCAGCACCGCTTTAATAACATTAATAGGTCCAAAAAAGTTAGTATCGAAATTATTTTTAATCTCGGCTTCTGGAATTTCTTCAATAGGACCAGTAATACCAACACCAGCATTATTAATTAATACATCAAGACGCCCTTCTTTACTAATAACCTCTGCAACACATGCGCAAATAGTATCGTTATTTTTAACGTCGAGGGCTAAAATGGGAAATTTACTGCGTTTGTATTTTTCTGGACTGCGACTTGTACCATAAACAATATAACCATTGCTTTGTAAAAACTCGCCAATAGCCTTTCCTATTCCAGAAGAACCACCGGTAATTAAAACAACTTTTAGCATTTAAAAAAAATTTTACAGCTTAAATATAAGAAAGAAATACTTACAATTGGGCATAAAAAAAGGCAAGCTACCTACATCACACCGCTACGACCATATACCTTTGCTTCGTTCCCGACCTGGAGGATTTTACAGGAGCTGGTTGTGTAGGACTTGCCGGGTGCAAATATACAATGTTTTAAAAATATCACAATGATTTTTTTAACCGATTTTAAATAAATATCTTGCTTTAAATATTTGCACATAAATGAAAACTATCAAATACTTAACAATCATATTTTTAGGTGGATTATTAATCGCTTGCGGATCAAATTCGGGAAATAAAAAAAGTTACTTTTCTATTGAAACTAATGCCAAAAAAGGTAATATTTCGAATAATGAAACGCTAAAATTAGCTATTTCAAGCAAAAAAGACATCAAAATTGATTCTGTAAATTACACTTTAAACGGTGAAACATTTTCTGAAAATACCAGTCTTAAAAATTTTAAATTAGGCAAACAAACTCTCGAAGCAACCATATATTTTGATGGCGAAAAGCAAAGTATAAAATCACCTATTACCATTTTAAATAGTGAATTACCAAAAGTGTATAAGTATAAAATTATAAACGAATACCCACACGATATTACTTCGTACACTCAAGGTTTAGAGTTTTTTAATGATACACTTTACGAAAGTACCGGACAGTACAAAGAATCGAAACTGCGCAAAGTAAACTATAAAACTGGCGAAGTTGTTAAAAATATAAATTTAGACGATGAGTATTTTGGGGAAGGCTTAACCATACTAAAAAACAAAGTGTACCAACTTACTTGGCAAAAAGGCACTGGGTTTGTGTATAATGTAGATACATTTGAAAAATTAAGTAGTTTTAAATACGGAAACAGTAAAGAAGGTTGGGGCTTATGCAATAACGATACGACACTTTATAAAAGCGACGGTAGTGAAAAAATTTGGCTTTTAAACCCCGAAACATTAGCCGAAGAAAGTTTTATACAGGTTTATACCAATAAAGGAAAAATTGTTGGTATTAATGAAATGGAATGGATTAACGGACAAATTTATGCCAACCGTTACCAAAAAGATGGTGTGGCTATTATTAACCCTAAAAACGGAGGTATTGTTGGTGTCATTGATTTTTCTCCGCTTAAAAAATTAGTTACTCAGCATGACGGACTTGATGTTTTAAACGGCATCGCATACAACCCTAAAACAAAAACTATTTTTGTAACTGGTAAACGTTGGGATAAGCTTTTTGAAGTTGAAATTGTAGAGTAAATAAATTATAACATAAAAGAGACTCCTAACCTTAGGTAAGATTAAGAGCCTCTTTTCAATTTTTCATTATTATTTACTGTTATATTAATGAAAAACTAACACCTTTTATAAATGTAGCTTCATCGAAATCCTCTAATTTAAACGATGCTATTTTTTAGATTTTTCAATTCCCATCAAGATGTTAAGTACCTGCCTGCTGCTCTATTAAACCTTAATTTGTATTATTAAAAATTATGCAGAACTCAGGTTAATACTTATAAAAATAAATTTTTAGCCGATTTATCTTTTAAATGCTTACTTCCTAATACAAAAAACAACAATAAACTAATAAGAGTTAAGGCTATGAAGTTAAACCAAACCTCGTTTTTTATTCTATTTTCATAATTAAACTGAGGCATAGAGCTATAATCTTCAAGCGTAAACTTTTCATTTTTAAATAGCATAGGCACCAAATAGTTTCTCCATCTAACCGAGAACTCAAATACTTGTTTTTTATAATCATTATAGTGCTTTTCTGAAGTACCTGAAATATTATTTAATGCTTGCTGCATTAATATGGCTGGAGAAATGTACTTAAACGTACTTATTAAATGCTGCTGTTTTTTTAATTGAATATCGTAATCATTTAACAAAGGCTTGGTTTTTTCTTCCATAACCTTTTCTGATGCAAAATAATTATGCCAAAAACCAAAACGTTGCTCGTCGTTATTTTGTGCTAACTCGGGGTGAGTTCGCAAATAATCGTTCATTATTTCGTTTTGTTTTTCTTCATTTTCCTTTTTAATTAAACGTATTTCGTTAATCATTTTTAAACGCGACGGTGTAGGGTAAAGAGCACTACCTATTTGATTTATAGTAGCAGGTATAACCATTACCAATAATAGCCAAACTCCTATTAACGCTAAAGCGTTTTTTGAAGAATTATTAATTTTAACATTAACAATAAAAGCTGCTACAAACCAAAATAAAACATAAGCCGCTATTATTAAAAACAGTCCTATTAAATTAGTAACTTGGGCTAAGGCGTTAACCGAAAAAAGTAACATTGTCAACAACACTATTATCCATGTTAATAATGTAATAATAACATATCGTATAGCTAATTTTTGAAGCAACCAACTCATTATAGCAATAGGTTGAGCTCCTAGTAATTTAAGTGTACCTAACTCTTTTTCTTTAGATAAAATGTTATAGGTAAACGTAATGATTAACAAAGGCAATATGTAAATAATTACGAAAGCCAAATCGAAATTACCAAAAAGCAATTGTACTGGATTTACCATTTCAGAATAGTCTAAAGCAAAATTATTTCCATATACCTTGGGGCTTTTAAAATGTGTATACATATCGCTTTGCCCTGTCGCCAAAAATGACAACTCTTGCGGTTTCATGATGGCTAATCGCGGGTATTGGTATCCTACAGTCATGGGTTCGTTTGGTTTTTGCCAATAAGGCATATCTGGTTTTTTACCAGCTTCAAAAACTTTTAGAGTTTCTACTAAAACACTATCCCTTTTTTGTAATTCTTTTTTTACTACTGTTATATCGTTAAGGCGCTTATCGACATTTTTCTTTCCGTTAAAGGTAGCAAAGGCAAAAAGCATTGCAATGCTTACCAATAAAATTAACAGCCACTTACTACGTGTTAGCAGCTTTATTTCGTACAATAAATTGTTACTAAACATGCTTTATATTTTTTTTGAAGTCATTATTAATCCTATAAAAGGTAATACCAGCCACAGTGCAATGAAGAGTATATTTTGTCTGTTTTCGCTTAATATTTCGCTTAATAACGGTGGTGTAAATTTAAATTTTGGTAGCTTTTTGAATTTATCGGCTCCCATGGTGTAACCACGTTCACCCACTTTCATATTATCTTTTATATCGTAGTTTAAAAATTTTTGCTTTTCTAGTCTATATGCTTCTGCAGCTTGAGTAAATTTCCAATGTAAATTATTGCTTGTATTAGCTATATCCATTGATAAAAAACGGATAGGAACAAAAGGCGAAATAAATGACAGATTTTTATAGGTTTGATTTTGATTTACAGCTATATCATTTAATATGCTATAGTGTTTGTCATAAACTTGAGCTTCAAACTCTTCTCCTTTTTGCATACGGTATCCAGCATAATTAAATGGTAATTGGCTAATGCTATCTACTCCGTATTCTTTTAAAGTTTCTATTTCTAATTGCTTTGCCGCTTTACTCCATGGGTTGTGCCCATCTAAACCTTTTTGCTTATCTTCTGCAATTCTAGAAGCAAATTCAGATTTTGACGGATAAGGATGATTGCTATTAGCAAAATTGGTTGCTATTTTAGGTGTTATGAAACTAAAAAGCACCCATATTACTAAACTGGAAACCAAAGATACCCCAGAAGACTTACTCCACATCGAAATCAAAACGGTAAGTGTTGTAATAACAGCATAATATAATGTATAAGTAAAAAAAAGCACACTTAAACTCATCCAACTAAAAAAAGCTACCCCTTGCAAGTTGGATAAAATAATTCCGGTGGTAATAAAAACTAAAGCCGTAAGTAATAAAATTGGTAAAAATGTTGCTAACCATTTACCTAGTGCTAATTTTACAGGATGCACTGATTGGCTTTTTAAAAGGGTAAATGTTTTAAGCTCAAACTCTTTTGTATAGGCATTATACCCTATTAAAATAATTATTAATGGGAATAGATAAATTAAAACAAAATTAATTGAAAGCGTACCAAAACGCGCTAAACTTGTTTGGTCGCTTGCTTCGCTAAATGAAGCTTCATTTCTATTATGGGCTTCCAAAAAAATAGAGCTACCAGTGTATTGGGTTACCCCATAATCAAACAATGATAATGCAAATTGAGGCTTAAAAGCGTAAGTACCATAATGCGCTGCTGAATGTGGATTTTTTTCGCTTTGTGTTTCCCAAATATTACGTTCTTTAGTCTTTGAGATGCTATACTGTTCGGTGTTTTTTTTATATTGATTTACACCTGTTACAGTTGCTATAAGTAATAAAACTAATAGAATAATTGATGCTATTTTAAACCGCCCATCCCTTATTAGCTCTTTTAATTCTTTTAAAACTATATTTTTCATTATTAACTTATGTTTTGAAAGTTCATAATATCTAAATATGTAGTCTCCAGTTCTTTTAAAGAAATATTTGCCGTTTCTATATAATTTTGCAATACTCCAGAACGCATAATTCCAATATGTGTACTAACCTCTTTAGCTCGAAACAAATCGTGAGTTGCCATTAAAATAGCTACATTATTCGCTTTCATTTGCGTTAATAAATTAATAAACTCATTACTCGATTTTGGATCTAAACCTGATGTTGGCTCGTCTAGCAATAACACTTTTGCTTGTTTAGCGATAGCTAAAGCTATGCCTACTTTTTGGCGCATACCTTTCGAAAAATTTTGTACTCGCTTGCTGTGGGCATCGTTTTGTAACCCTGCCTCGCTTAAAAAAGATTTTAAGTTGTTAGTATTAAAATTTTTACCAGATAATTTTGTGAAATAATCTAAATTTTCAATTGCAGTTAATGTAGGGTATAACATCAAATTCTCTGGAATATAGGTAAGTAATGATTTTGTTTTTAAAGCATTTTTGGTAACATCTAATCCATTAATTTGGGCTGTTCCTGATGTTGGATCTAAAAAGTTTAATAACATATTTATGGTTGTAGATTTACCTGCTCCATTTGCTCCCAAAAGGCAAAGAATTTCGCCCTCGTTTACGGTAAAAGATAAATTACTTACAGCTGTAAAATCACCATAAGTTTTAGTAAGGTTTTTAGTAGTTATCATAATATTTAATTGATTGATTTTTTTAATTTATATAAGTGCTAATAATAACACATTGATATACCGTTAATAAAATTGCTCTCATTAACGTTATCTATTTTTATATGTATATTAAAGCTATTTTGCTGGTGGAGGTCGGCAAAATAAAGTGTAGTTAGTATGATTTGGCTCATACTGAAATGTGTAAGTGCCTATAAGTTTATTACAAAAATCAACCCTGTCATATTGCAATGATGTATAAGTACCATTACAAACAAAGAGTGCACTATTAGCTACTATTACATACTCACAAAGATTACAATGATCTTGATTATCAAAATCATTATCATGAGCTAAGGCATGTAAACCACAAAGTTTAACACTAATAAAAAATATTAGATAAAAAAGAGCAAAATGTGATTTAAACTTGTCCAAAAAAAACTATTTAACTATTATGTTATAAAACATTTGCTTTTAAAAAGCAAAAACCTGTGTAAATAAAAATTCTTAATCAACAAGAAACCACTCCTTAGTTATTTCCTGCTCTGTATTCGCTTTACTATTGTGTATATATTCGTTTTTAATAGCGTTATAAGTGTAATCGTCTCCCCAAGTTATATAGTTTTTTGCCACTTGTTCAATGGCATCACAAATAAACTCGATCTCGTTATTGGTCATGGTTGGATGCACTGACATACGAATCCAACCCGGGCGCTCAATTAAGCAACCTTCTAATATTTTTTGCTCGATAGCTTTTGATTTGGTTTGGTCAACGTGCAATAAATAATGCCCATAAGTGCCTGCACAAGAGCAGCCGCCACGTGTTTGTACACCAAAACGATCGTTAAGTAATTTTACTATTAAATTAAAGTGTACATCTTCAATAAAAAATGAAAACACCCCTAGCCTTTCTTTATGATTTGGAGCTAGTAATTTTAAGTTTTCAATTTTTGATAATTTTTCAAAAACCAAAGCATTAATTTCATGCTCACGAGCTATAATGTTTTCAACACCCATAGCTTCTTTTAATTGAATTGAAAGCGCAATTTTAATCGCTTGTAAAAAACCAGGTGTTCCGCCGTCTTCACGGGTTTCAATATCATCAATATAATCATGGTCACCCCAAGGGTTGGTATAATTTACGGTACCGCCACCTGGATTATCTGGCACTAAATTCTTATATAATTTCTTATTAAATACTAACACCCCAGATGTCCCTGGACCACCTAGAAACTTATGAGGTGAAAACGTTACAGCATCTAAATATTCATCCTCATCCTCTGGATGCATGTTGATATTTACATAAGGGGCCGAACATGCAAAATCTACAAAACACAATCCGTTATTTTGATGCATTAGTTTAGCGACTTCATGATAATTGGTTTGAATACCTGTTACGTTAGAACACGCTGTAATAGCCGCGATTTTAATAGGCACCTCACTATATTCATCTAATAGTGTTTCTAGTTTTTTTAAACACGGTAAGCCTTCGTCGTTCGATGGAATAACCTTTACTCGGGCTATCGTTTCTAACCAGCTGGTTTGGTTAGAATGATGTTCCATGTGGGATACAAAAATAATAGGGCGTTTTTCCTCTGGAACTTCGGTATGATCTTTTAAATTTTCGTTGAGTTTAATCCCCAAAATACGCTGAAACTTATTGATAGCTCCTGTCATTCCTGTACCAACGGTGATTAAAACATCGTCTTTTGATGCATTCACATGGTTTTTAATAATGTTACGTGCATCGTGGTAGGCCAAAGTCATTGCCGAACCTGTAATTGATGTTTCGGTATGTGTGTTGGCTACAAAAGGACCGATTTCATTAAGAAGTTTTTCTTCAATAGGACGATACAAACGACCACTAGCAGTCCAATCGGCATAAATAATTTTTTTCCTTCCGTAAGGCGATTCAAAATACGTATCGCTACCAACAATATGATTTCTGAACTTTGAAAAGTATTGCTCTAAACTTGACGACGTCGTAACTTTATTCTTCTTTTTAAAAAACATAATGATTCTCATTTATAAAATCACTCTAAATATTTAGAAGTGATTTTAATCCATCAAAAAAATAGTTATCGATATAAATAATTATTTACCTGTTGCTGCTTTGAAGTTTTCTATTCCTGTTTGCAACCACTTTTTATAAGCCTCAACATCTGGCGTGTAACCAACAGGAGTAGTTAAGTTGTCTTCGTTATGGTCCATAAGTACGTAAAAGGGTTGCGAATTTGCTTTATATTTTATGGTTTGTAATTCGCTCCATTTTTGGCCAATGTATTTTAACTGTTTTCCTGGTTTTAATTGAGATTCCGTTACCTCATTAGCTTCCAACGGGCGCTTATCATCAACATATAACGATATTAAAACCACATCGTTTTTAAGCATATTTAAAACCTCTGGCTTAGGCCATACGTTCTGTTCCATTTTTCGGCAATTTACGCATGCCCAACCTGTAAAATCTATCATCACGGGTTTACCAACTTCTTTGGCGTAAGCTAATCCTTTATCGTAATCGTTAAACGCTAAAATATCGTGTGGTGCTAATAAGTGAGCACCATCTGGTAGTTCGCTGTGCGCAGCCGCCATAGCTCCTCCTCCTACTTTTGTATAACCAACACCATAAGGCGACTCGCTATACTCTTGTGGTGGCGGAAAAGCACTTATTAAATTTAATGGTGCGCCCCATAAACCAGGAATCATATAAATGGTGAACGATAATACGAGTAACCCAAGCCCTAATCTACCCACAGAAATATGCGTTAATGGCGAATCGTGAGGTAATTGAATTTTTCCGAAAAGGTAAAATGCCAACGTACCAAAAACGGCAATCCAAATGGCCAAAAATACCTCTCGCTCTAGTAAATGCGCTTGTAAAACTAAATCGGCTTGTGATAAAAATTTAAAAGCTAAAGCTAATTCTAAAAAGCCTAAAACCACTTTTACCGTGTTTAACCATCCTCCTGACTTTGGCAGAGAGTTTAACCATCCGGGGAAAGCTGCAAATAATGCAAATGGTAATGCTATGGCTAGTGAAAACCCTAACATACCTATTATTGGTGCTAAGCCACCTTTTGAAGCTGCTTCAACTAGTAAAGTTCCAACAATAGGACCTGTACATGAAAAGGACACAATAGCCAAGGCTAATGCCATAAAAAAGATGCCTACTAAACCTCCTCGATCAGCTTGCGAATCTACTTTGTTTGCCCATGAATTAGGTAGCATAATTTCGAATGCGCCTAAAAATGAGAGTGCGAAAACAACTAACAGCAAAAAGAAAATGATATTAAACCAAACATTTGTTGCTAACGCATTTAAGGCATCAGCCCCAAATATTCCTGTTACTGCTGTACCTAATAACACATAAATAATAATGATACAAACCCCATAAATAATGGCATTTTTAATTCCTACGGCTTTGTTTTTACTTTGCTTGGTAAAAAAACTCACCGTCATAGGTATCATTGGGAATACACATGGCGTTAGTAAAGCTGCAAAACCTGATAAAAATGCAATGAAGAAAATGCCCCAAAGTCCTTTTTTAGATTCTGGGTTTGTATCTTCAACATCACCCGTTGTCGCGGTAACTTCATCCTCGCTAGCAGATACTAATTTCGTATCAGCCGCAGTATTATTGTTTAAATTAAAGGTCAAATCGACTTCGGTTGGTGGTAAACAACGTGTATCGTCGCACACCATAAATTCTACAAAACCATCAATGGCATCGACCGATTCTTTTAACTGTATTTTTTGTTTGAAGGTTGCTGTTTTTTCGAAAAACTTAATTTTCATTTCAAAAACAGGGTCATCAATGGTGTGTCCTTCTTCTTCTGAAGTATTACCAACAATTTGAATTGCACCACCGCCATCATCATAGATAAACGAGGTTGGTATAGGCCCTTCTTCTGGTACATTTTGGGAGTACAAATGCCAACCATTTTCAATAGTTGCTTTTGAGACTAAAATGTATTCGGTATCTGATATTTTTTCAACTGAAGTTGACCATTTTACTGGCTCTAAAATTTGTGCAAATACGGCTGATGAACATATAAATGCCGCTAATACAAAAAGAATTTTCTTCATTATTTAGGGTAACTATTTGATATTAAAAACTAAATCGGCTTCGGTTGGTGGCAAACATCTGCTATCGTCGCAAACCATGAATTCTACAGTACCATTAACAGTAAATGGTGCTTTTGATTTTAGTTTTATACGTTGTTTAAAATTGGCTTTATTCTCGAAATACTTAATTTCCATTTCAAAAATAGGATCGTTTACGGTATGCCCTTTTTCTTCTGAAGTATTTCCTTTTTTTAGATAATCTTTTGTACTCGCATAAGTAAAAGTTGTGGCTATTGGACCACCTTCTGGAACTTGCTGCGAATATAAGTGCCAACCCGTTTCTATAGTTGCCGTTGCAGTTAGTTCGTATTCTGAATCTGATATTTTTTTAACCGAAGTACTCCATTTTACAGGCTCTAGTATTTGCGCATGCCCTAATGAAAAACATACTACAGCGATTACTAAAAGTATGGTTTTTATAGATTTATATTTCATAATGTATGTCTTTTTATGTTTTTACTTAAAGATTCTAATATCAAGCCACAAACTTACAAATTAACCCACGGCTTAATTGCCTCTTGAAGCAAATTTAACTTATTGTTCTGGTTTAAAAACAATTTCGTAGTTAGCGCCACCAGTTAGTATGGTTTTTGCTATTTTTTGAATATCCTTTTTGGCTATTCCGTTTACAATTTTTTCGAAGTTTTTTGGATCGTTAATATTAGTATCATATCTAAAATAATTCACCAAAACACTCATATCGTAACCGTTTTTATCTTTAGATTGCTCACGCTCTTTTATAAAATTGGTTTTGGTTTTATTTAAATCGTCGTCAAGAATAGTACCATTTGCTATTTTCTCTAATTCACCTTTGGCAATGTTTACCAAATTATCGACCATATCTGGATTACAATCAAATCTAAACGACACATAAGCTTGCGATTTTGGTTCTCTTGAAAAACTTGCACTTACCCCTGGGCTATAAGCTCCTCCTTCGGCTTCGCGAATGCTTTCTGTAATGCGTAATTGTAAAATATCGCCTAAAACATTGGTATGAATTTCGTTGGATTTTGAATAAGGCATTTCCTTTTTGTAAGAAATATTTACGGTCGCTTTAGGGTCTTCCATCTTTAAATAGATATCTTCATCTATTTGATTAGAAACCCATTCTGAACCATTATCCTTGTAAGCTTCCTTTGTATTGTTTGTTGGCAAACTCGCTAAATACTGCTCTAATAGTGGTTTTAACTGGGCTTCTTTAACATCGCCAACTATAAAAAACTCGAAATCTGAAGCATCAGCGAAACGCTCTTTATAAATGGTTTCTATTTTATTAAAGTCGATATCATTAACGTAATCTTGATTAAAAATACGTTCTTTTGGGTTGCTTTTTCCGTAAAGGGTTACCGTCATACTATCACGCATTTTTTCACCAATATCTTTACTTCTTCTAACTAAATAATTATCGATATTACTTTGTAATACTTTAAAGGCTTCATCGTCAAAACGAGGTTTAACAAAATACACATGCACCATTTGAAGCATGGTTTCAACATCTTTTGTATTTGAGCTTCCTGAAACCGATTCGCTTATTTCTCCTAAACTTACTCGAACACCTGCTGTTTTTCCTGCTAGCACTTTTTGTAAATCTGTAGCGTTAAAATCACCTAAACCAGACATCCCAATTAAATTACCTAGCATATTTGCCGATGGTAAATCAACATCATTTAATAATGATTTCCCTCCATAACTATAGGCATTTAAAGCAACTTTATCTTTCTCTTTATCTACAAACTTGTAATGTACTTTTATACCATTACTTAATTGGTACGTTGTTGCACCCGTTTGCTTGTTATTTGTTGTTTTTGAAATGGTTCCTGGTGTTATGTTTAAATCGGAAACCAAAGTTTTTCCTGCCAAAGCTTCGGTGTATGGCGTAATAGTTTCATCATTCTCAACTTTACTAATGATGGCTTTAGCTTGAGCTTCAGTTAAATTTTCTTGTCCTTCTACCCCAGTTACGGTAATAAACCTATTCTTTTTAGCGTATAAATGTTTGATAGTATTATGCACATCTTGCGGAGTTACTGCTACTAAAATTTGTTGCGCTAAGGCATACTCTTTCTCAACATCGGTAATGGTTGCATTGCTTAAAAAGTTGTTTTGAATACCACGTTCTATTTGTCCGTGACTTCTATCGTCTAATTTAGCAATTTGGTTTTCGTATGATGTTTTTATTTTGGTAATCGACCTATCAATTTCCGATGGTAAATAACCAAATTTTACAGCACGAATCACTTCGGTTAATACTTCTTGAAAAGCTTTTTGCTGCTCGTTTGGTTTAGGATAAACAGCAATGCTAAAGGAATTTGTTGTGCGTGACATTTGCCCGTAACCTAAACGTCCTGCTAAAAAATTAGCTTCAGGTTTTTGTGATTTTTCTGAAACACGCTCTGATAACAAACTAGTAGCCATAGACTCTAATAAACTACGTTTTAAATCGGCCACAGTTTCATTTTCTAATGATTTTTTATGACGGATACCAAAACTAATATTTGCTGTTGACACTTCTGGATCTGTTCCTAGGCTATACAACATCTCGTCATGCTCTGGAATATCTACCACGTAACGCTCTATTGGATTTTCTACTGCCGGAATTTCAGAAAACAAATTGATTATTTTTTGCTCAATATCATTTACATCAACATCACCAATTATAGCGATGGCTTGTAAATCGGTTCTATACCAATCGTGATAAAAATCGCGTAACGCTTTGTATTCGAAACCTTCAACAATATCCATTAAACCAATAGGCATTCTATCGGCATATTTTGAGTAATTAAATCTAATTGGTAAGCTTGCTTTAAACAAACGCATGCGCCCGCTTTGGCGTGTACGCCATTCTTCTTTAATTACACCACGTTCGGCGTCAATTTCTTCTTCGGTTAATAACAGATAGTTAGACCAATCATGTAAAACCGTTAAACAGGTGTCTACCAAACCTTCTTTTGTTGGTATGTTGTTTAGGTTGTACACTGTTTCATCAAAACTCGTGTAGGCATTAATATCTTTTCCAAAAACAGCACCGTGTTTCTGTAAAGTGTTTAAAATACCTTTTCCAGGAAAACTCTCGGTACCATTAAACGCCATATGCTCTAAAAAGTGTGCTAAACCTTGTTGGTTATCATTCTCTAAAATTGAACCTACATTTTGAATAATGTAATAGCTTGCCGCATCTTTAACTACATCGGTACTTTTTATGTAGTACGTTAATCCGTTTGGCAATACCCCTTTTTTAATTGAGGTATCAATTGGTAATGGTTCGTTTAAATTAATGTTTTGTGCAGTAACTGTAAGCGTTAACGTTACCAGAAAACTAAGAGCAATACATACGCGTTTCATGAAAATTTTAGGTTTTAAATATGAGTTTAATTTTTAAGTTATTATTTTAAAGGGCTGTAAAGCTACAGCCCTTTCATTGATTTCATAGCAGAGTGACTAATTCTAATTATGAAATAATTATAAATGAATAATCTTTACTGCTAAGACGAAGGATTTTACATTTCCCCTCTTAATAAAATGTTAAATTTTAATTAATTTGCTTTCACATAGTCAATAAGTGCTGATAATTCTACAACCAATTGGTCATCGCCCCCACCAAAGCCTGAGCCTTTATACCTTAAGTTACCATTTTTATCTATAATGATTTTTGCAGGAATACTGTTTACACTTAAAGCTTTAGCCATTTCATTTACTCCTGTTTGAGGGTTTTTTGTGTCCATATACAAATCAAAATTAAACCCATTTTCATTTAAATAGCTCACCGCGTCTTGTTTAGGTGTTTTGGAGTTTTCCCAAGTATGGACAAATAAAAATTTAACGTCCTTATCGTTTTTGTATTTGTTTACGGCTTCTTGCATTGCTGGAAAAGATCGTTTACATGGTCCGCACCAAGTTGCCCATAAATCTATTACTAAGTATTTCCCTTTAAAGTCCTCTAGTGTATGGATTTTACCATCAATATCTTTTAAAGTGAAATCAGGAGCTTTTTCCAAAACAACTTTTTTTATAATGTCTTCTTGACTCTGTTTTGTAATTTCACCAACTATTTCTTTTGAATACATGTTAAAGTCATTTTCAGGGAACACTTTTTTATATGTAGTAGCCCATCGATTCTTTAACTCAGTATTTCCTTGTCCCGATCTAATTAAGCTGTCTAGCACTACAAATGCTTTTCTATATTGCTTGTTTTCCATAAGCAAATCGCTATAACGCTTAATTTTTTTTGAGGTTTTACTTTTCATATTAAAAAAAGACTCTTCAAAATAATCTAAAGCTTTCTGCCATTGTCCCCTAGTTTCAAAAATTTCACTATATAATTCAACGTATCTGTAATAATCATCTTTATTATTTAAACCAATTCTATAGTTACGCAAAGTTTCATTTAGTAATGCTTCAATATCATCTGGAGACTTTTCAATAAGCATTGTTGCACAGTATTTTACTACTGTATTTTTAATTTCATTATTATCTATTAAGTTGAAGTATTTTAAAAAGTGCTCTGTGCTCTTGTTTTTTGCAGATCTATCACAGGCTATTAAATATAAGCTATCAAAGTCGAAATCACTATTTTCAAATTTAACCAAAAATGCTTCAACCATAGTTTCCATCGTTTTTACATTTTCTTGTTTACTTATTGCTAAAATGTTTTCGTTTGCTGCAACTTTGCCGGTAGGAAACTTTTCTATGATTTTCTTTGTGATTTCGCTTATTTTTTCCCCATTTCTTTTAGATCTGTAGTAAGAAATGATGCTTTGCATATCACTCTCGCTACCAAAAAACAATAAAGAATCAACTTTTTTAGTTAATTGTGTTGTACTAGTAGTATTATTTAACATTTCTACCACTTTATTTTGGGCGTTTATGCTAAAAAAAAAGAAATTAAATAATACACTATAAATAACTATATTCTTCATACTTACAAGTTTAGTGTATTTAACAATGCTGTTAATTTTTCTTTCTCGGAAGGTCTTGGTGCCAAATCTTGAATTATATTGCCTTGAGTATCTAACAAAATAAACCTTGGTATCCCTTGAATTTGATAATCTTTAACAAATTGCGATTTGAAAGCATTATCAGCAAAAAGCTGAATTCCTCCCATTTTCTTTTCGGCAATCATATCTTCCCAAACTTTTTTATCGGACTTGCTATCTACAGAGATACTTACAAACTCAATATTTTTACCATGATACGTTTTTTCAATTTCTTCTAAATGTGGTATTTCTGCTTTACAGGGGCTGCACCAAGTAGCCCATACATCTATGTAAACATACTTGCCTTTTAGGTCACTTAAAGAAGTTGTACCACCATTATAGTTAACATAATTTTCAAATTTAGGTGATGGTTTACCTGGTTCTAAAAGACGAAAGGCTTCATAATAATTTGTTACCTCTTTTTGCTGTTTGGCATCTTTGCTCAGGCTCATGTACTCTTCATAATAGGTCTTTTTATCTTCCTTTATAAACCCAAGATTCATTTTAGTTATTCTAGCTAATAAACTTTCTCTAATTGTATCATTTTTAAACTCAGACAAAATTTTAAACTCTGCTTGCCTTTGAGACAATGTAGAGTCTTGCCTTGATATTTTACTTGCATTTCTTAAAAGGTCTATAAATAATTTAGTGTTATAATCCATAGAATAAAAAAAGTCGGCCGCATTATGTTCGGTCTCTTCTTTAATTTGATTTGTAAAAGATTCAGAAGGTTCGTATTCGTTTTTTGTTATTCTAGTATAATTTCTTGGATAATCTGCCAAAATCTTTTGAAGATAATAATCGATGGCATTTTTTTCTAATTTTTTTAAGCCTTCCGGTAAGCTGTCTAATTCTGCAAACTTTAGGTTCATTACTTGTTTCAGCGAATCAATGGAATTCAAAAAAGCTGCTTCTTCAAGAGAATAATATGACCTTACTTTACCTTCAAAATCTTCAATAAGCTGACTTTTAGAAACATAATAATTATTAAGGCTTGCATTGTCTCCTTCAAACTTTAAAGTTCCCTTTAAGTTATTTGAATTAGCATAAATCTCTACTTTGCCAGAAGCACCTATATAAATTGGCATTCTTTGCTTTTCATAAGAAGCATAATAAATTCCATCTGAAAGTTCTAAGGTATCTAAAAACTTTCCGTCTTCTTTTACATTAAAAGTTTGCTCAAATCCACTTAAATTCATTAACGTAAAAGTCCCTCCAAGTGAATTTTCTATTTTCCCTTTTAAGATCGCATAATCTGGGCTCTTTTCATTTCTCTTACAATTAATTAATACTATTGTAAGGAAGATTACAATTAAAATTTTTGTTCTCATTTTATATTTTTTTTATTTATTTAACTATTTAAGCTATTACTAGAAATATTTAGAATTCTTAAAGGAAAGCAAATACTTTCTGTTTTATTACTATTAAATTCTAAATGAATTTTCCAAAAACTAATGGTAATAAGTAATATCAAGTTCAAACACGCTCTATTGATAAGCTTCTAGACTTTATTAATAATTAGTTCAAACAAGCTTTTTAATCGACAGCATTTTAAATCTTCATCATTGATACTATTATGATTTATTACATCATCAAACACCAATAATGAAGACTCAATAATGCGGTATTAGAACTATCGCCAATTATTTCTTAGTAATTATTTTGTTCCATAACCCCTTGGCTAGCAATAATTTCTGTTTCAGGAATTGGAATTGCATATTTTCTAGAACCAGGTGTCAAGCTGTAATCAATTAACGATTCGTCTGTTTTTACAGTTGAAAGATCAAATGGGTAAAATTCCCGACTATAAGTTTGATCATCATTAGGGTCTTCATTGTGATTTATGCGTCTCATATCAAACCAACGCAAAGAGAAAGGCATTTCACGTCGTCTCTCCTCAAGAATTTTACTAATTGCTTCATTCTTAGATGAGGCACTTAAGTTAATATCTGTGGCTGTGTTTTTAATACGCTTTACTCTTAATGAATTAACTACAGTCATTGCTTCTGAAACCCTGTTTAAACGAGCTAAAGCTTCGGCTTTAGTTAAAATTGTTTCTGCTACAGTTGTACCAGAAGGCACTGAAAATAATCCTAAATGCATGTAACTGATAGTTGGATTAAATATTCCGAAGATAGAAGGTCCTCCTTCAACAAAATGATATTCATACCTTAGGTCATTTTCTTTATCATACAATTCAGTTAAACTAGTAGATGGAGCAATCATTCCGCCGTGATTTGTAACCCTATAATATGTAAATTCTTTCCATGTGATATCTACAGTTTCATAAGTTGAAGGCCATATTGGAAAAATAGAAGAATATCCCATTTCAGAGTTATAATCAACAAGACCATCATATTCATTTAATGATAAAGTTGCATACTTTTCGGCTTCAGCATAGTTATTTATGTATAAATAAAACCTTGCTGCGAAAGCATAAACAGCAGCTTTATTGGCTCGCCAAGTTTTCTGAGTGTCTCCATCAAATAATGGCTGTTGTATTTTAAGAGCTTCAATTAAATCACTTTCAATTTGCTCATAAGTGACTGCCAATGGAACTCTAGTTAAATCCTCTTCAAAACTAGTATTTAGTTTTGAGGGCAACCCCATCTCATTACCGTTAGCATTGGTATAAGGTAAACAGTAAGAGTTGACTAAAACCCAATAATTATATGCCCTTATAAAATGAGCTTCGGCTTTTAACCTAGATTTATCCTCTTCGGTTCCTTCAACATTCTCTAAAGAAGTTAGAACTAGATTTGCTGTAAAAACTTTACTCCATAAATCACTCCAATCTCTACTTGACGCCGTTTGTAAATATTGACGATCCCAAAAAGCTGCATAAGCAGCCCTTAATTGGCCATAAAACAAAGCAGCTGAAGTATGATATTCAGGTAAAAAATCGAAATCATCTGTTAAATATAATCTTTGAAAGCCATCTACTTCCCTACCCATAGTTAAATAATCATCTAATAACGCATCTAGTTCTGTAGTATTTTTCACTATTAAACCTGAGCTTTTAGAGGGTGCCTCATCTAAGTAATCTTCACATGATGTCAAGCATACTGCTAAAATCATGATATAACTAAATGTATATTTTATATGTAATTTCATCTTAATATTTTTTTGATTAATAATTATAATCCAAGTTGAAATCCAAAAGTAAATCGTGCTGTTGGGTTTCTAGTACCTAATAAATACTCCGGGTCTTCTTTGTATTTATTGTTTGTAATGACCAATAAATCATTAGCTTGAGCAAATAATTTAAAAGATTGAATATTTAATGTCTTTAGAACATTACTACCTAAATTATAAGACAAGCTAACTTCCTGCAACCTAACATGGTTAGCACTTTCTATTAAGTAATCTAAAGAACCGTAATTCCAAACTTTATAGGAAGCATCATTATCATCTACTGGAAGCGTTACAATTTCAGAGGAACTACCATTAATTACTTCATTTAACCTTGCATTTGGAAGTGTTTTAAACCCATTTTGAAAAGGATAATTAAAAGAAGATCGTCTAAAAACATGTCCAAATTTACTTGTAAAAATAAAAGACATTGTAAAATTATTAATATCAAAAGCTTGGATAAGTCCTAAATTATAGGGTGCGACGGAAACCCCACTTTCTTCTAGCCAACGTCTGGCTTCTATATCAACAGAAGTAGAGGCCAAACTAATTAATTCTCCATCTGGACCTTCATATCTAGGAACTCCATCAACAAAACCAGCATACTTGTAACTCCAAAGGGTATTTGCATTATAACCCTCACTATACGATAACTCTACACCATTTTCAATTAAATTAGCTGCTGTATGTTGTGACCTAAATAAGTTTGTAATTTTATTTTCGTTATAAGCAAACGTTACATTACCACGCCATTTAACAGCTTTTGATAGCGGTATTGATGTTCCTAAGTCTATTTCTATTCCTTTGTTATACATTTCTACGTTGTTTAGCTTTTGGGTAGAAACACCATTAACTAATGGTATTGAAATGTCTGCCAATAAATCCTTGCCTTTTTTATTGTAAACATCAATAGAGCCAAAAAGCTTACCTCTAAAAACCGAGAAATCTAACCCTAGGTTTAAGGTCCCTGATTTTTCCCACCTTAATGTTGGGTTTCCAAAACTTGAAATAGTTGCTGTAGTAGAGTTTGTGTTTGGGTCGGGAATTGGAGACAAACTAATTAATGGATATGGAGACGTTGACCTATCTTCATTTCCATTAAATCCATAAGTAACTCTGGCGATTAGCCTATCTAACCAATCAGCATTTGACAAAAATGATTCTCTTCCTAATTGCCATGAGCCACCAACGGACCAAAATGGCGAGTAACGAGATGCTGGGTCGGCAGCAATTAAATTAGAAGCATCTGTTCGATAGCTACCAGAAATTGTGTATTTATGATTATATGTGTAAGCTAAATTACCAAAAGCGGAAAAAAATCGATCTGTAAAATAAGTAAAGGAATTTGCATACGGAAATGTAACATTACCTGTTAACCAACTTGTTATGGCTTTATTTCCCGTTCCGCCAGGACCATTCGGAAATTGTCCAACAGCAAGCGTTTCATCATTATATCCGTAAGTTGTTGGATTTATAAATGTTTCGGTTACAGAACTTCTTAGTTCTGTTCCAGCTATGAAATTAACAGCATGTTTGTTCATTGTTTTATTGAAATCCAACAGATTTCTCCAAACATATCCTCTTAACTTACTTCTATTTTGATCTAATTGGCTTCCTTTTGGTAAATTAAGCACAACGGCTCCTGTAGGAGTCCTATCCCATGTTGCTGAATTATTTATAGAACTCCGAACGACAAACGAGTCTTCTCCATATAAATACCTGTTGAAAGTATTAAAATTCTCATATTGTAAACGGCTAGAAACACTTAATCCGGGCATTATTTTAGCTGTTAACCCTGCTTGAATTCTTCCGTTTAATGTTTCGGAAGTAAAGTCACGAGAGTTTAGCTCTCTGACAGGATTATAATAAAAATCGTAAGGAAAAATTTCTTGAGGCACCAATAAATCAAGTGTAGGTTGGTAATAACCATTAGGAAAACTAACTTGTGTACCATCTGTATTCAAAATCATATCATAAGGCGACCATTGTTGAATATCTTCTAATAAAAAACCATTCAATTTATTTTCTTGATATTGTAACATTAAAGACATATCAAAATCAAGCCATTTTGAAACATTGGCATTTGTACGGTAATTAACTAAATATTTCGTGCTTTCATTACCTTGAAAATCTCCTTTGTTTGATTCATATAGAATTGATGCAGCATTAGTCATTCTTTGTGTAGAACCACTAATATTTAAATTTATTTGACTTGTTAAAGGATTAGCTAATATTAAGTTCTCTATCTGTTTTTTATTATCAAGAGTTTGCAAGATCGCCAATTGAGCATCTCTTTCTTCCAAAGTTATTCTACCTAAAGCGTGTTCGTTCATATAAGCCATGGCTTGTGACCATGTACCACTTGCAACACGCTCTAAAGTTCCATCATTTGAACTAATAGGGGCCCATTTGCCATAAGCTAATTTTTCAAACTCAACTGTTTCAAAAGAGCTTGCGTGTGGACGTACATAATCTAAGTCTAACTTAGAACCTATTCTGGTAAAAGTACTTATATCTGCCTTAAACGCTTCGCCTCGCTTACCAGATTTGGTAGTAATAACAATAACACCGTTTGCTGACCGAGCACCCCAAATAGAAGCTGCGGCAGCGTCTTTTAATACCGTAATGCTCTCTATATTATTAGGGTTTATATTATTAAAAGCATCTTGTACTGGAAACCCATCGACAACGACTAGAGGCTCTGTTGAGGCACTTAAACTACCTATTCCTCGAATAGTAAAGGATGTATTTCCATCGGCATCAATTGTTGCTGCCATTCCTGCTGTAGTTCCAACCAACCTCTGTGCTATATTTGAGGCTGGATGTTCTATTTGTTCTTTAGAAACACTTTTAAAAGCACCAGTAGCTCTTTCTTTAGATAGGGTTTGATAACCAGTAGATACAATTTCTACTGCTTGCAATTCTGTAACACTCTCTTCTAAAACGATATTATAAACGTTTTTTTCAAGGGTTATCAATTCAGAATAATGTTTATAACCTAATCCATAAGCAACAACATAATAATCTACCTCTGCTTTAAGTGAAAAACTACCATCAAAATCGGTAGAGGTTCCATAAATTATAAAATCTGTGTTTGCAGATTCATTAGTTGGCAGTTTATTTGACACATAAACTGTAATTCCAGGCAGCGGTATTCCATTCTTGTCTTTAACAGTTCCAGATATTTTTTTCTCTTGCAATGTTTCTGAAACTTGATTAATGATAATTACATTATCATTTTGTAGTGTAAAACTAAATTTTCCTTTATTAAAACTTGAGGCGAGCAAGTCGTTAGCTTTTACGATGCCTTTTTTTAAGCTCACCTTAGGATAATTCTTAAACATATCCACCTGATAAATAAATGTATAATCAGTTTGATTCATTATTAACTCAAAAACCTCGTCTACACTTAGTGTTTTGTTGGCATCAACCGTAATTTTTACATTTTGAGATAAGATGTTGTTTGATGTAAAACCAAATACAGTTGTGCATAATAAGAATATAAAACTCTTCATAACAACTTTAATTAGTTTCTTTCTGTGAGAGAAAAAAACATTCCTTAAATTAATTTCCATAAATTTGTTCTGTTAGTTAGTTAACATTTTTAATTAATTAGCGTTTTTAGAATAAGGGATAAAGTTTTTTTACTTTGGCGAGTGGAAACTTTAGTCCCTTTTTTATTTTTTAATCGTAATCGTGTTGTTGTTTATATCATAGGCTTGAATAAAATTTGTGTTTTTTATAAGGTTTAAAATATTTTCGATGTTTTGATGCTTACTTAACTGCCCATTAAACATGATGTTTTCTGTAGATTCATCTTCAAAAACTACCGTAACATCGTACCAGCGCGAAAGCACTTTCATTATTTCTTTCAAGGATTTGTTTTTAAAACTGAATAAACCATTCTTCCAAGCGATTTCGTACTTGGTTTCAACTGTGCTAATAAGTACGTTATTATTCATTTTATTAACAACAGCTTGCTGATTAGGAACAAGGTTTTCGCTATGCTCATTGACCTGAAGTGCCACTTTACCTTCTACTAGCGTGGTATAAATATGCGATTCGTCTGCGTAAGCTTTTACATTGAACTCGGTTCCTAAAACCTCAATTTCTTGACCTCGGGTAAAAACTTTAAATTTTGTACCGTGGTTGGCTTCGCTTGGAGAAACATCAAAATAGGCTTCACCATAAATTAACTCAACAGTTCTTGGGCTATTTTTTGTAAAACTCACCGGATATTTTAATTGCGATTCGGAGTTTAACCAAACCTGAGTACCATCGGCTAGTTTAATAACAAATTGTCCGCCACGTGGTATTGTTAAATAATTGTAAGCAATAGCAGTGCTTGAGCTATCTTGGTTATAAACTAAGTGCTCACCGTTACTTTCTACACTGCCTTCTTTATATATTTTACCTTTTTCTAACTCAACCATGGTTCCATCTTCGCGAGTTAACACCGCTTTATCTGTACCTGCTTGAATAGTTGTGGTCGCTAAGTTATTCTCGATATTTGCAGTTTCAGCATTGTTTCTCAATAAAAAATAGAAACCCATAAAAACAACAATCGCTGCTGCTACCCCATAGGTTATCATTTTTCTATTAATTAAGGAAATTACTTTTTTAGGCTTTGGCGATTCATCTTTTATAGCATCTAAAATATTAACAAGCATGCGCTCTTTAATATCTTGCTCTGGTCCCAAAGCTTCTACCCAGTGGTTTTCTTTTTGAAAACTTTCGTAGTAGTTAACAAGAAGTTTAAGCTCGTCGGCAGTAGTTTTACCATCTAAGTACCGTTCAATTAATTTTTGAAAAAACTTATTATTTATAGTGTTGTTATCCATGTTTTTAAATATTGAAGTTTAGCGGTATACCTTTATAGTGTAGATATTGTTATTTATCCCCTAAAAAAAATTAATAAAAATTTAATCTTTTTTTAAAATTGATTAAAATAACTCAACAAAAAGAAGAAAAAACAGCTTTAAATCAACTCAAAAAACGAAAAACATTAAATAAAATGCATTTTCTACTTCAATAAAAAAATAAGTAATCCCACACTTATTAAACCGCCTAAATTAGACCGTAAAACCCTTAAAGCTAATGTGATATGATTCTCAACTGTTTTAGTAGATATACCCAATTTTTCGGCAATTTCCTTATGCGACAACTGTTTATTTCTGCTTAACACATAAACTTCTTGACATTTTTTAGGTAAAGTTTTAACTATAAGGTTAATTTGTTCGACTAGTTCGTCGTGCATAAGTTTCGTTTCGGGAGTCGTGTATTGAAATCTTTGGTTTAAATCTTCAAACAGTTCTACATTTGTCACCTTATTTTTTCTAAACTCAGCGAATACCTTATAACGTACGCAAGCATACAAATAAGATTTAATAGATATTATAATTTGAAGTTTCTCACGGTTATTCCAAAACTCTATAAATACATCTTGAATAATTTCTTCACATTGCTCCTTATCTTTTAATAAATTATATGAAGATATATAAAGCGGCTTCCAATAACTTTCATAGAGTTGAGTAAAAGCTATTTTATCACTTTTTTTTAAGCGTTTTAATATGTCAATATCGCTATTTGTCATAACCAGAAACCAAAACTAATAATTTATTTGAAACTAGAAACCTTTAATACATCTTCAAAGAATAAAGAAAAAACCTTCAAATATTTTAAAAAACATAAGTTTATAGATTAATTTTTAAAAATATTTTATCTAAGGCATGACATAAGTCATATTTTACCCTCTCTTTTGTAAGGACATTTGTAGTGTAATTAAAAACAAAAAATATGACACTACTTAAAACAATAGCAAGATATAAATTACTAGCATGTATTTTAATCTTATTCGTCTCTCAAGCAACCATTGCCCAACAATTTAAATTAAATAACACCTCTACTTTAAGTGTTTTAGGCACTTCTAGTCTGCACGACTGGCACATAACTAGTAAAACCTATAGTGGCTCTATTGCTTTTAACGATTTAAACTCTGGCGATTTAAAAAACTTAAACATTTCTATCCCAGCAGAGAGTTTAAAAAGTGGTAAAAATGCCATGGATAAAAACACTTATAAAGCGCTAAAAACAAACAAATATAGCACTATAACTTTTCAGTTAACCAAGGTAAATGGCATCACTAAAAAAAGTGATGGCAAGTACACCGCAAAAACCACAGGAAACTTAACCATAGCAGGTGTTAAAAAATCAGTTCCATTAGAATTCGAAATCGATGCAACGACTAGCAATGTTGTAAAATTAGTAGGCAAGAAAACCTTTAAAATGACCGATTTTAATATCGATCCACCAACAGCTCTTTTAGGAACTATTACTACAGGCGACGACGTAACCATCGAGTTTAACTCTGTATTTAAATAAAAAATAATAAACCAATTAATTTATAAAAATCATGATATCATTTATTAAAAAATCAATAGTATTAGTTGCCATTTTACTTGGCACAACCTTACTGGCGCAGACCAGAGATTTAGACAATTACAGATTACCAGACCAACGTGATATAAATGTTTTTGAAGCCCCTAAAACAAGCGAAACAACTTTTGATGGGGTTAAAGTTCGCATTGGTGGTGCATCAACCCTACAATATCAAGCATTAGATCATGAAAACTCTGGAGATACTCCTTTAGCGGGAATTGGTGCTAACTTTAACTTAGCTACAGCAAATTTAGATTTAGACGTTGTTCTTGCTGATGGTGTTAGAATGCACTTACGTACTTATTTATCTTCTAGACACCACCCAGAACCTTACGTAAAAGGTGGTTATTTTCAAATTGATAAATTAGATTTTATTAGTGAAGGATTTTTAGAAGATCTTATGAAAAACGTTACTATTAAAGTGGGACACATGGAAAACAACTATGGTGATGCTCACTTTAGAAGAAGCGACAACGCGCAAACTATGTACAACCCATTTGTAGGCAACTTAATTATGGATGCGTTTACTACCGAAGTTGGTGGTGAGGTTTACTACCGTAACGATAAAGGCATTTTAGTCATGTTAGGTATTGCTAACGGAAAATTAAATCAATCTACCGAAAAATCTGCATACGGTAACACTGGTGGCGCCTCATTTTTAGCTAAATTAGGTTACGACAAACAGTTTACTGACGATTTTAGATTTCGTTTAACAGGTTCTTTATACAACACGGGATATGTACCAAATTCATACTTGTACGCTGCAGATAGAACTGGTTCTAGATACTACCATGTTTTACAAGCCGAAAGTGCTACAAGCGATAACTTTAGATCTGGACGTTACAATCCTGCATTTGGCAACAAAGTAACTGCTATTATGATTAACCCTTTTGTAAAATATAAAGGCTTAGAATTCTTTGGAACCTATGAAAACACAAGCGGAAATGCTGTTGGTGCTGAAAAAAGAACAGCTACTCAATATGCTGGTGAAGTGATTTACAGATTTGGTAAAAACGAGAACTTCTTTATAGGCGGTCGTTACAACGTTGTTGACGGTGAAGAGGCTTCTGGAGACGATATTACCATTAAAAGAACACAACTTGGCGCTGGTTGGTTCATGACTAAAAACATCTTAATGAAAGCTGAATACGTTAACCAAACCTACGATGGTTTTGCTACTGGAGGTCTTTACGACGATGCTAAATTTAATGGCTTAATGTTAGAGGCTGCCATTAGCTTCTAATTTATAACAACTATACAAACTAAGTCTTAATGCTAGCGTAAAACCACCTAGCATTAAGACTTAATAATTTCTAAACTTATCCGTTATGAAAAAAATAATTTTAATCCTTACAGTTTTAATCACATTTGGTTTTTCTAACAAGTTTGCTACAAAAAAGACTTTAATTTTTGTAAAACCAGAGAGCAGTTTAGTTATTAACGGAAAAACTAACGTAAATACATTTAATTGTACTTACAATATTGAAAACCTAAACCAACCTATCCCTGTAAATTTCGTAGCAAACAGCAACAAACTCATTTTTAAAAACACCTATTTACCTTTGGTTAATGTATATTTTGACTGTGGTAATAAAATGATGAATAAGGATTTTAGAACCTTACTAAAATCTGAAGATCATCCTAAAATTTACTTAAGGCTAAAAGAAATTACAACCATCAACGCCAATCATTTAACAGCACTAATTGCTTTAGAATTAGCTGGTAAAACCAAATTATATAGCATACCCGTTACATTTCAATTAAATAACAGTATAATAAATATTAATGGTAAAATAAACATAGATCTCTATGATTTTAACCTAGAACCACCTAAAAAGTTTTTAGGCATGGTAGCAGTTAATAATAATATTGATGTGAATTTTAATCTTTTTTTAGAAAAACAATAAATTACTTATGCACCGCACTCTGCACACAAGGACAATTACTAATGCCTTGTAGAAAATCTAAACCAACGGTTACTACATGCGTTCCAGAGTTATAACTAGCTAAATCGTTCATGGTTATTTGGTAGGCATAACCAAAATATAAAACCGATTTTTTAAACCCAAGCATAGGCCCAATATTTAGTGGTTTTAAAAACTGATCGTTAAGATAGCGATACGAAATACCTCCCCAAATATAATCTTCGTTGCGGTTATATTTTCTAACCTTAAAGTTTATATCGGTACTAGAACGACGGTCGCTCGCAAAAAATTGATAAAACACCGAAGGTTCGTACTCTATCCCACTTTTTTTAGGTCCAGGAATGGTATATCCAGAATATACTTGAAAATTTAAAAGTAAATTTGGCTCAAGTTGGGCAATTTCATCTTCAATATCTTTACTTAAAATATTGTTTGCATTAAAGCTTAAAAAAAAGCCTTTCATTCTAAACAAAGCACCAACATCAAAGTTATTATTTCCGCGTCTTCTATCGTCCATTAAAGCTGGTAAACCTGTTGGGTTTCTATTATCTGCATTAATTTTTTCAACTGCGATTCTAAAATTATTAAAGTTATATGAAAGTCCTAAAGACAAGTACATTTTTCGATAATAATCTAAAGTAAGGTGATGGGCAAACGAAAATTTTGCTCCTGTTTGAAGCGTATATCCATTTTTATCGTTATAAAACGACAAGCCTAATCCAGAGCGATTTGAAATTCTAAAATCACCATAAATAGATTGATTATCGGGTGCTCCTTTTATGCCTACCCACTGTGTTAAGGCATTGGCTCGAATTTTTAAATTATCGCCAATACCGGCATAAGTTGGAGAAACCACAAAATTATTATCGGCTAAATATTGCGTAAAAACCGGTAAATTCATCTCTTGCGCATAGCCTTTAACTAAGACTATAAAAAGTAAATATGCTATTAATTTTTTCATAATCTGTTATCTATATAAGGTGAAATGTCCAACAAAACTTCTGTTATCATTGCTATCGTTAAGTTTTACAACATACCAATAATCTCCCGTTGGTAGTGGCTTACCTTTGTAATTACCATCCCAAGTATCGTTTACACCAAGCGTTGCTATTTTACGTCCGTATCTATCAAAAATATCGAAAGTAATGTTTGGATATTGTCCCACACAACCTGGTCCCCATTCGTCTAAATCGTTATCATTATTTGGGGTAAAGTAATTAGGAATACACACATCAATAAACTCAAAATAAGCTGTTGTGGTTGCCACACACCCATTACTATCGGTTACAGTTACGGTATAATCGCCCGAAGCATAAATAAAATAGCTATTTTCACTTCCTTGGTCGTCGCCATTTAAAGTATACTGGTAATTACCAGAACCTCCTGTGGCCGTAGCAACAATTTCGTTCATATCGCCTTGAGCAAGCGAAATCGCTAATGGATTGTAATTTTCAATTTCGAAAGCTATAATTTCTTCACAGGTATTGGTATGGCGAACGGTAATAAAATGTGTTCCAGGAGAAATATCGGTAAATATATTACTAAGCTGATAACTTCCACCATCTAAAGCATAATCAATATCACTTAAATCGATATTTGTATCATCTACGGTTACCGTTACCATATTACTTGTAGCATCGATTCCGTTGGTACAATATTCAACATCAATTTCAGCTGAAAAATCTACCGCCTCTGGGAATGTTATATTCCATTCCGATTCACAACCAAGGGCATCAACAATATAAACAATATGATCGCCACCAGATAAATTCGTAAAATCGAATAGTGTTTGTGTTGCTGTTCCTACGGTATATGTTCCGTTAGGATCATCTAAAACGACGCTATACGGCATTTCTCCGCCTGAAACTTCTATACTAAATTCGCCGTCTTGATCGCCCGAACAAGCTTCAGGATACATAGAATCTGGAACAATTGTTATAACTACTGGAATAGGATCTTCAATAATAAAATCATACAACACATAGCATCCTAATTCATCTTGAACAATAACTTGATAAGTTCCTGCCGAAAGGTTTTCGAAGGTATCTTCTTCAAAAAATTGATCTAATCTTGGTGAAATAGCATACTTAATAATTCCTGTTCCGCCAGAAGCGGTTACTTCTAAACGACCATTACTAGTTCCTGGACAAGTTACATTTGAAACATTAAAACTTGCTGTTAAAGGAGCATCTGGTTCGGTAATAGAAACAGAGTTACTTATAGTTAAACAATCGCCACTATCAACTCTAATTTGGTAGTCACCGGCTGGTAAATTTGTAAAAACACCCGGACTATCTTGAGTTACTGGCGTAATGGCATTACCCGCAGTATCCTCCAAAGTATAAATATAATTTCCTAAACCTCCTTCGGCAGTAGCCATAATAACACCTGTTGTGTCTCCAGAACAATTAATTGTTGCGTTTACTACATCTAAATTAATTATTAACGTTGGTAAAGGTTCAATAGTTATTTCATTTGATACTACTGATGTACAACCATTCGCATCTCTTACATAATATTGATATGTTCCATCTGAAACAGCGAATGTTACAGACGATGTAAATGATCCTAAAATTGTAGCAAAATTAGCTGTTTCACTATATTCATAACTACCTGTTCCACCTGTTGCACTTAATGTTAAAGTAGATTGCGTTAAACAGGTTTGCGATGTTTCTTTTACTAAGCTTGCTTGTACTTCGTTAGGCTGATTAATTGTTATATCCACTGAAGTAGCACTACAATTATAACCATCTGTTACGGTTATATTATAAGTTCCTGCAGCTAAACCATCGAAAACTGGATTCGTTTGCGGGCCTGAGCTACTTACAGTTGGTGAAAGCATATTTAAAGTATACGTGTAATTACTACCTTGACCGCCAATTGCAGACACGGTTATGCTTGCGTTAGCATAACCATAACAAGATAATAAAGTTGTATCTGGAACTGCGGTAACTACAATAGGATCTGGATTAACCAATACCACATTTACCGAAGCTATACATCCATTTACATCTCTTACACTAGCTGTATAATTGTTAGCTGTTAAATCTTGAAAATTTGGATTCGATCCGTAAGGTACAACTACCGCGCCACCTGTAATTTCAAGTTGATATTCGTAACCTAACCAACCTCCAGCTGCAACAACTGTAATGGAACCATCATTATTTCCAGAAACACAAGTTATTTCGGTATGGGTTTCATTAATTGTTAATGCTTCCGTTGGGGCATCAATTGTAAAGTTTCGTGCTACTGTACAATATGGCGTATTAGTTAAACTTGCTGTAATGGTATATGTTCCTGAGGTTAACCCAGATATAGTAGTTGGTCCCGCGTTTGGTACTGTACCCGTGGTAACCGTAGCTCCAGAAGTATCTGTTACAATATAACTAAACTCACCAGATTCATCGGTTGGTGTTGGTATTCTATCAACAAACGTTACATTTACACTACCATCATTATCACTAAAACAAGTTACATTTACAACAGAATCTATTTCTAAATCGAATGTATTAGGATCGTTCACGTAATGTACGCTCTCGACAATACAATTAGTATCTAAATTTGTAACCGATACGGCATAATTACCAATTGGTAATCCTGTAAATATACCTATGGTATTGGTTTGGTTATAAACACTTCCATAAACGCCCGAAGCATCAATATCTTGAACAGTAAATTCTAAATTAGTTGGTGTTGGACCAGTAGTATTTGCTGTTACTGTGATGTCTTCATCGTTAGTACAAGTAATTGTATTATCAACCGTAATATCTAAACTATCTATGGCTGTAAATGGAGTTATGCTTGCTGAGGTGCTTCCAACACATCCATTATCATCATACACATTAATTGTGTAAGTTCCTCCTGAAAAATCAGATTCTATATATGATGTTTCTGCACCATATTGCACCACTGTTCCGCCTTTAATAAACTCATAAATGGTATAATTTCCAGAACCGCCAGTTACAGTAGAAACCGATATTGAAGCATAATTTGCTGCATTTACTCCAGAATTACAAGCATACTCTACTACAGTTGGAGCTGTAATTACAATAGCATCCGCTTCGTTTACCACAACACTTTCTGTTGCAACACAACCTCTTCCTGAATTCACTTGAACGGTATAAGTTCCTACACTTAAACCTGTAAATACATTTGATGTTTGAGCAGACACTACAATTGGCGCCGTTATTTCGTAAGTATAAATTGGGTTATCGTTAGTTACTGGTAAATTTACAGTAATAGTACCATCGCTACCGCCATTACAACTTACATCGGTTGATGTTGCTGTAAATGTAACTGGTGTTGCTGCATCTAAAACAATAGTTGCGTCGTTAGTACAAGATGTAGTTACATCGGTTACGGTAACTGTATAAGTTCCAGATGGTACACCAGAGAATACATTTCCGCTTAAACTTACACTTGCTGGATTTGGACTTATTGCATAACTATAAGTTCCTGAGCCTCCAATAGCATTAACAGTTATAACGCCATCATCATCTGTACAAGATGGTACTGTTGTTAATTCTGGTGTTATTCCTAGAGCATCAAATACCTCAATAGTATTGGTACTTGTAGCGGTACACCCATTGGCATCTCTAACTGTAACAGTATAAACTCCTGGTGTATTTACTGTTAATGTATCACTTGTTTGATACGAATTTCCACCATCAATACTATATTCAAAAGGTGCAACGCCGGTTGTACTGGCTATTGTAAATGTATAAGCATCTCCAGTTAAGTTACATTGATTTGATGATAAACTTGGTAATGTTACTGTTGGTAAAGGATCGGATGTGATTGTAACATCTAGCATTGCCGGACAGTTGTTAACATCTAACACATAAACATCCCAATTTGTATTTACTGAAATATCTAGAATAGCCGAATTATTATTTGAATAATCTCCCGCTATTGGAGTTACGCCATCTTCAACAAAAGCATAAGTATATGGCGCCGTTCCTCCACTTGCGCTAACGGTTACTTGAGCACCAATATTACAATTTGCATTTACATTACTTGTTTCTGTAATGCTAACACTTGTTGGTTCTGTTACTGTAATAGATGTTGTTGCTGTACAGCCCGTAGTCTCGTCGGTTACCTCAACAGCATGTGTTCCTGCAGCTAAACCATTAAGTACAATGGTATTAGACGTTTGCCCAGAAATAACTGTGGTTCCCCCATCTACTGAATAACTATATGTGCTATTAAAATTTGAAACTGTAAAAGTTATGGCACCATCGGCACTTCCGTTACAGCTTAGGTTTGAAACTAACTGTCCCGATACCGAAATATTTGTAACAGGATTAACGGTGTATGATTCTTGATACGTACATCCATTGGCATCTGTAACTTCAAATGTGTAGGTATTTGGCAATAATCCTGTAAACACACCTGAAGCAGCTCCAGTAGTGTTTGTTGTTGCACTTGCAGGCGCTAAAATAGCATACCCTAATGGCGCATCTCCACCGGTGGCCGTTAACGTAACTGTGCTTGTTGTTACTAAACAGGTTATATTGGTAGATGAAAAATCTAAATCGGTTGGTGGATTTAACGCTGGTACATTTTGTATTACCGTAGCACTTAAACAACCATTACTGTCCATAACAACTATACTTACGTTTCCAGATGCATTTGTGCTGAACGTATTAGCCGATGAAAATGATGTTCCACCATCAAAACTATAAGTATATGGTGCGGTTCCACCACTTGCTGTTACAGTAACAGTTGCGGCTTGCGATGCATTTGAAGCGTCGCAGGTTAAGCCTTGTGTTAAGGTTGCATTTGCAACAACAATAGCTGGTTCGGATAATACAACAGGTACAGTAGCCGAAATACATGATTTACTATCGCGCACCACTACATTATAGGTTGAAGCTGTTAATCCAGAAAATACATTCGAACTTTGGAATGTCGTTCCGTTATCAATACTATATTCATAAGGTCCTTCTGTACCTGAAGCGGTTACGGTTATAGTACCATTACTTCCTCCGTTACAACTTATATCGGTATGAGATTCTGTAGCTATTGGAGTTCCTAACACATCAACAGTTACAACACTAGACGTTGCTTGACACGCTTGACTATTAGTTACTCTAAACTCGTAAGTTCCAGAGGTAGTTACTGGGTAAGTAGCGCTTCCAATATTGGTGAAAGCACCGCCGTTAAAACTTAACTCATAAGTATAAGGTCCCGAACCTGTGCCTCCGCTTGGTGTTAACACAATGGTTCCTTCTGGAGTAGTTGTACAGTCTAAATCTTTAGTTAAATCGGCATCCAATTGCAACTGCGGATCAATAGTGTAAGTAGTTGACGCAATACAACCGTTATCATCTTGAATACTTAATGTATAAGTTCCTGGCGAACTTAAATTAAAACTTGGACTGGTTTGGTATGCGCCGCCAATACTATAGGTTGCAACACTATTATATGTTGTACCTGTAATAGTTATTGCTAATGGATTACCTACATAACATTGAGGTGTTAATGTATTAATTGTTGGTTCGGCATCTCTAGGTAAATAAATTGTATCAAATTGAATACATCCGTAAGCATCGCGAACATAAATATCGTAAGTTTCATCGCCTGCAAGATTAAATGCATTAGATGCAGACCAATTTCCTGGTACAATAGGATTACCCGTAACCACTGCTTGATATTCATACGGTCCTGTTCCATCGCTAGCCGTAGCTACAATTGTTCCTAAATTATTACAATTTGCATTTTCTGAAACTATTGCCGTTACCGATAATAATATAGCAGATTCGGTGATATTAAATTCGGTACTAACAACGCTACAACCTTCATTTGTAGCACCCGAATCTTCAGTAATTACAATAACATAATTTCCAAAATCTAAAGTTCCTAAATTAGTAACTGTTAATGTACCATTGGCTGGTACAGTTCCTGTTCCAGAAACTCCTGTTGGATTTAACGATAACGATTCTCTTATATCGTAAGTTACATTGGTTGCAACGCCATAAGTGCTATTAATATTAAAACTTACTGTTCCATCGGCACTTCCTGTACAGGTAATATTATTTGGCACCACACTCGATGCTGTTAAGGTTGAGTTTGTTGGAATAGGAATATCTGCTTGCTCATAATAATAACACATTGTAGCTTCATCGTAAACCACAAAAGTATAAGTTGCTCCAGGCACTAAATTTATAAAAGTAGTTTGTCCTGGTAAAGTTTCGTCTTGCCATGGTGCCGTTGTTGGCGCTGTATAAACCATTCCAGGACCTGTGTAAATCGCAAAATGAAATGGTCCTGATCCTGTTAACGGCGTTCCTATTGATACCGTTGCAGATCCTCCAGTTGAACAATCTGCTGGTGGTGCAATTACAGAAATATCTAAATCGTCTGGTGGTGAGGCCACAAGAATATTTTGTACCATTGCAGTACACCCATTAGCATCTGTAATTATTATTTCATATAAACCAAAATCAACTACTTCAAATACTGCAGTTGAACCATTTTGGTTGGTAATAGCATTATCATAACCATTTACACCAGTTACATGATAGGTGTAATTTGGTGTACCACCAGAAACCGAATTAATAGTAATTGTTCCTAACGAAACACCGCCTGCGCCACAAGTTATTGGCGTTACGGTATGCGATAAAACCACGGGTGTTGGTTCTGTTATAGTAATAGTATCTGTATCGGTACAACCTTTAGCATCGGTTACTGTAATCGTATAGCTACCTGCTGCTAATCCTGCGGTTTGGGTACCATAATCTGTTCCTGTGGTATTATTAAATACGTTTATTACATATGGAGGTGTTCCTAAAGTCGTATTAATGGTAACATCAATAGCCGCATTAGCTTCACCACTACACGTAATGAATGCTGTTTGGGTAACTAAAGAAATCTCAGGGTTTACAGGGTTTGTAACAGTAATATCGTTAGTTTCAACGCTACAATTATTAGTGTCTGTTATTCTAAATCTATAAGTACCAGCAACAGTTGTATTGTAAGTAAATGAACTTCCTGTTGGTGTTGGTGTAACTACTGTATAAGTTGCTCCACTATCTGTAGATACTTCGTAAGTGGTATATGAAGCTGATCCGCCTGAAATATTTACATCTATAGTAGCATCGGTTGGTGCAGAACAAGCAATATCAGTTGTAAGCAATGCATTGGCTAATAATTGTGGATTAACAACCAACGTTTGTGTGGCTGTACAACCATTGTCATCTCGAATTGTAAAAGTATAAGTTCCTGGTGATGTGATAGTAAAATTAGGACTCGTTTGATAACCCGTTCCCATACTATACATGGCTGTTCCTACAGATACCGATCCGCTTAATGTTACAACTAAATCACTTCCAATATAACATTGCTGAGCAATTGGGTTTAATATAGGCGTTGCATCTTGAGAGATATTAACTGTTGTAAAGGTGATACAACCATTATTATCTCGAACATACACATCCCAAGTTAAATTGGTTGCCGAATTAGTATCAACCGTAATTACGTTGCTATTTAAATACGCTGTTGCTATTGGCGCTGTGGCACCTGAAACAACGGCTGCATAAGTGTAATTTGGAGTTCCTCCAGAAGCTGATACCGTAATTTGTGATGTATCGTCATCACAATAAATATTTGTTGTAGTTGCCGAAACAGCCAACGCACTTGAAGGTTCCGTAATGGTAACCGAAGTTGTATCGGTACATCCAGTGGCCTCATCGGTCACTTCAATAGTATAAGCCCCAGCATTTAAACCGGTTAACGAAATAGAAGGTCCTGTTTGTCCTGTAACAACAGTTGTTCCTCCATCAACGGTATAACTATAAGTACTTCCAAAATTTGAAACATCAAATGTTATCGCTCCTGTGGTATCACCAAAACAATCAACATCGGCAATTAAGGTTCCTGTTACTACAATATTTGTAACTGGAGTTATAGTGAATGATTCTTCATAAAAACAACCATTTTCATCGGTTACTCTAAACACGTAAGTATCCGGTGTTAATCCTGTAAAAATTCCTGTAGAAGCTCCTGTAGTATTTGATGTCGCACTTGCAGGCGATATAATACTATAAGTTAATATACCTACACCATTGGTAGCGGTTAAAGTAACATCGCTAGTAGTTATTAAACAGGTAACCGCCGTTGCAGAAAATGATAAATCTGAAGGTGGATTTAAAGCCGTTAAAGTAACACTATCGCTATAAATACATCCGTTAGCATCTCTAACCGAATAATTTATAGTTTGGTCGCTTCCATTATCGTTAATTGTTAATGTATTCGTTGAAGTATATCCGCCACCATTAAAACTATATAAATACGGAGCTGTTCCTGTTGTAGGTACTGCAATAGTTATTTGAGCTGGATCGAATGTATTTGAAGCATTACAAGAAAAACCTGTAACAGTATGCGATGTCGCTAATGCTGTTGGAGCTGTTAAGGTTGCAGATCCGTTATAAATACAACCGTTAGCATCTCTTACTACGTAAGTATAAGTCCCTTCGGATAAATTATCATAAAATGATGCTGATGTAAATCCAGCTGAATCAAAATTATATTCGTAAGGTGCTTGTCCGTTTGAAACTACAATTTGTACCGATCCATTAACATCACCATTACATAAAGGATTAATAACTGTTTCTGTTGCCGTTGGATTGGTTATTGGATTAATAACAACTGAAGCTTCTGCAACACAGCTTTCAGCATCTGTAATTCTAAAATAATAGGTTCCGCTGCTTGAAGCAACATAAGTAAACGGGCTAGCTGCTGGTGTTGGTGCTATTGCAGTAAATGTAGTGCCATCGTTAGACACCTCATAACTTGCATATGGTGTATAGCCACCGTTAAAACTAATCTCTATTTCGGCATCAGGAGTTGTTGTACAATCTAATCCTTTTAAAACTGTTGCATTTAATTGTAATTCAGTTGCAATGGTTTCGGTATCTAAAGTTACTGTACACCCGTTTGCATCTCTAACAATAATATCGTAAGTACCTGGTGTTAAATTGTTAAATGTGTTTGAGGATGTAAATGCACCTCCATTAATATTATACTCATAAGGTGCTAAACCTCCAGAAGCCGAAACCTCTAATGTTATACCACTACCACTATTATAACAATATCCGCTAGTTGCAGTAACTGTTGCTGTTGGTGCCGACGGATTTATTACTAAAACTGTGGTTGTTGTTGTACAACCGTTAGCATCAGTCGCTCTTATCGTATAATCTCCTTCTGCTACATCTGCAAGAACACCGTTAGTAGGGAAAGTTTCAACTAAAGTTAACGTAGCAGTATCTAATAATTCATATGTATAAGCAGCAGTACCTCCTGTAGCAGAAGCTGTTAATGTTGCTCCTGTTAAACATGTTGGTGCTGTTTGTGAAATAGAAACACTTAACGCTGAAGGCTCTGTTATCTCTTGATCCAATGAAAATTCACATGTATCTGCAGCATCTTCATATCTAACTAAAACCGTATAATTTCCTGCAGATAAATTATCTATAGTGTACGGTGAAGTGGTTTGCGTTAACCAAGTTGTGCCGCCATCAATAGAATATTGGTATCCGTTGTTAGTATCATAATTTTCTACAGATATTTCAATAGAACCATCTGATGCTCCTGAACAAGATACATTACTAAAACCAGTTACATCGGCAGTAAATTCATTTCCAGACTGAACAACAAATGGAAAATCTACTTCGGTAATACAAGAAACAGGTAATTGATATACGCGAATATCATCAATAGCCAAATCATTTCCACTAATTCCAAAAATATTAGTACGTACAACAAAATCTAAAGTTGTATTTGCTCCAGGATTTAACTCCAAATTATACTCAATCCACTGTTCATTATTAGGAATATTCCCTGTAGTTATTGAAGATACAATATTCCCCGTAGCCGGATCTAATACAGCTAATAGTAAATCTGGCTCAATTATATGACTACTAGAACGTACAACATTCGCAACAAACAAATTAACTCTAAGCGTCTGATTTGGTATAATATCTGTAATACGTTTTCTGTAGAAATTATCATCTAAAGAAATTCCTGCTGTGGTTGATGGATCGCCTACGTTAACCAATAAGTATCTCCCAAAACTAGAACGATTTCCTGTAGTATGGTCGGCAGGATTCCACCAAGCTCCAAACGGACTTTCAATATTGTAAGTAACAGAATACTCACCGTCGTTTACACTAATGCCACCACGCCCAGGACCTGGCCTATGTTGAGATTCAAAGATGTAAAATTCAATTCCTGAAGATTCTACGTTTTCTTGTCCGAAACCAAAATCTTCGTTTAATAAATTACTATAAGTTGGTACATTATCTAATTGATACCTTACTGTAATAACATGAGATCCTTGAGGCACATCTAAAAATGTTCTTGGATCTGACGTATTTGTGTTTTCTACACCATCTAATAAATAGGTATAAGTAAAAGAATCTGTCTCTTCATTCGTAACAGTTACCGTTGTATTCGCTGTACCATCACAGTTAAAATCTGGATCACTTACTATAATTGTAGGTGCCACTGGCTCTGGAGCTAATGTTATTTCTGGCATAGCATAAATACAACCATTCGCATCTCTTACATATAAAGTATACGTTCCAGGCATAACATAAGCACTATTTGTAGCACTCCATGTGGCTTGATTATCAAAACTATATTCATAAGGAGGCGTTCCACCTTGCGGATTGGTTATGCGTACACGACCTTCTCCATTTGGCCCACAACCGGCCAATTCGGACACACCACTAGCAGCCGTTAATGCGTTATCGGGTTGGGTAATGGTTAAATCTTGCGTACCACTTAAACATTCTACACCGTTTAATGTAAATCGAACCTGCGTAGTATAAGTACCTGAATTTAAGTTTGAAAATATAGGTGAAGTACTATAAGTTACACCATTATCTATACTATATTCTACTGTAAAACCATTTGCATCGTTTACATTAAAAGTAATTTCTCCTGTATTAGCATTATAACATAATATGTTATTAGATGATACCGTAAACGTAGGCACATCAATAGCATCTACAACTATGGAGGTTTCAGCAGAACAGTTATTATAATCTACAACCGTAATATTATAGGTTCCTGCATTTGTTACACTATATGTAGGTGTTCCTTGGAAAACGGTTGTACTATTTATAAAATATGAATATGGTGGTGTACCTCCAACAGGGTAAATAGTAATTTCGCCATCTGTACAGGTTAGAGGTGTTGTTAATGCCGCTGTTACTGTAAGTTCTGGCGGATTATTAATTTCAATATCTTGGGAATATTCACAGCCATCTTCGGTAGAAACGTTAACAGTATATGTACCAGGGTTTAAGTTACTAAAGGTATAATTATTATCGTTTATTGGACCAACATTATTTATTAAAGTAGCCCCTTGATAAATTGAAAAGAAATACTGCGGACGCACATCGTTAGCAGCTAAAACGACACTTCCTAAATCGCCATAACACAAGGGCTGATTAATAATAGTTGATACTGTAAAATCGCGCTCGCGAACTTGTACATCTGGTACAGAAAAAATACACGGATTTGGCGTAACACCAATTTGACGAATAAACACCTCGTATAAACCAGCTGTTGTAACGGTAAACACATTACTTGTTTGGTAGTTTGTACCATCTATACTATACTCGTATCCACTTGGTACACCACCTACTCTAATTTCACCTGGTGTTGTACAATAAATATCTCTTGCTGTTACATTGGGTACTAAAATATTTGTATAGACGTTAAAATAAAATTGATTAAAACAACCTCCATCATAATTTAATGTTAATCGGTATTGCCCTTCGGTATCAATGGTATAATCTGGACCTGTAGCTACTTGGTTCCAAGTACAAGCATCATCTTCGTTCGCACAGTCTTGATTTGTTACTGCTGTACAACTACTTTCATCTAACTTTTCCCAAATTATTGAAGTCGTATCTGTAATACCAGTTTCAATGAGTCTGGTATCATTAGCGCCACATAAATAAAAATTAGGCAATTCTTTACCATCATTAGGACAAGTTACAACTTGATCTGCAAAAGGAATTAAAGGATTAGTAACCCCAGCACCAAAAGTAATAACCTCGAAAACTTGATCGGTAGATTGACAAGGTGCCACCGCTGAATTATGTACGTAATACGTACCTGTTTCGGTTACTGTTAGTGTTTGCTCGGTGCCAATTACTGGCGTGCCAGAAGGACTTGTAGACCACGAATAGGCATCGTAACCAGAACCTGCTGTTAAGGTTGTACTTGCACCACACAATATAACTTCTTCCTCGAAAGTACAATTAATATCGGCTAAAAAGTTAGTTGCTCCAGGCGTTAACAAGCAGCCAGTATTGGTTGCAAAACTTGGATCATCGGAAATAGTAAAATCGGTATTAATAGTACCTTGATATGTAGAGAATGCCTGATTGCTAACAATATTAGAACAAGCATCGTTTAATAAACTACACGATGATACCACCGTAACCATAAATCTAATTTCGGTAACCGGATCGTTTTCTTCAACAACAGATTCATCTACCGCAAAAATAATTTCACGTGTCGCAGCATCATAACTTTGTACAGTAACGCCAGGTGGTAAAACGCCTAAATCTGTTGGGTAATTAAACACAACATTTTCTGGAAGAATATCACGTATTGTTAAATTGGTTGCATCATCATTTCCAGTGTTCTGAAAGCCTATGGTATAATAAAGTTCGTCTCCTAAATTTACTTCTTGGTTTCGAATATCATTACCAAATTCGTCCTCTACAATTTTCGTTAAAACTATATTTGGAGCAATAATTTCGATAGCGAAAGCACTAAAATAGTAGTAATAAATATCTAAATTACTACCTAAACTAATGGTAGCACTTGTTGCATTATTAGCAATAATTGAATTTCCTGCATTTGGAATACTAATTATACCTGCATCGAAACCTAAGGTGTTCGATCCGTTAGGGTTTCGAGCTGTAAAAAGTTCTGGCGTATTGGTGTTTGGGTCGATGTACGACACCGTACTATTAAAAAAGTTATTGCCGGGTCTAATTACAGTACCGGCATTGTTTGTTGCATCAATAGTATTTCCATTAAGTCTTAAATAATCGCCAGAATACCGCCGATCTCCTTCAATAGTACTAAAAGCAAATTCAGCGCGAACTGGCCCTGTTGGTATCGTTCTAAAACCAGAAACAGGAAAGGTTTCACTTATGGTACTGGTTATTCTTGTAAACCCATCAAACGATGTAATGTATTTACTTGGCAATAGAGGGTCTTCATAAACTACAAAAAGAGACCAACCTGCCGAAAGACCTTCGGAATTAGGCTTTGGACCAACTAAAGATGAAATATTTGCCACCGCATAAGTTCCTTCCGGATCGGCTAAGGCAGTTACCATATTGGTTACATCATGGTAATATACATAGGTATTAGAGTTTCTGTCGTTTGAAGCATTTTGGTAATATACCTGTGTTCCTGTAATATCAACATAACTACCACCAGGCACTTTAAATTTAACATCAGAAATTGGAGAATTGCCATCTACCACGGCACTCCAATAAAGTCCTGCATAAACCACCTGATAACAAGTTACATCGTCTGGTACATTTAAGTCGGCACTACTAGAATTAAACGTAGACGCATCACCATCAATATCTACATGAACTGCTGCATTTGCTCTATCGTTAGTATCGTTACCATTATAAGGATTTGTAGGATGTAAACCAACATTACTGTTACCAATTAAAAGAATATCACCCTTAATGGCTTGATCGTACCTTGGAGAAAACGGCACTAAATTTTGCCCAAAAAAGCTGCTATAACAACCTAATGTTAGTGCTATAGCTAGAACAATTTTTAAAAAGTACTTTTTTTTCATAAGCAGGAGAATTTTTAAAGTGCATTTTGCTTTGGGTACAAAATCAAATTTCTAACTGCTTAAAGACTCAAAAACCAGATTATTCTTACTTTTAAATTCACCTAATCCTATTTTGATAGCCTTTAAACGATGTAAATATCGTGAATTTTTTATTAACATAAGTAATTTTAACAGAAAAATTATGCGTTTTAACGACATAAAAACGTCAAGCGTCTATCAAACTTAAATATTTTGTAGTATTTTTTGTATTAATTTTGAATATTTACAATTGATGCTTTACTGGTATAGGCAGAAGTACCACTATTTTGCATTGCAGCTCTAGCCTCCGTTAAGCTACCAAACGCCTTGGTATACACGTAGTATTTACTGGTATTAACATCGTAGAAGAAATCGACAGCATTATTACCAGATTGAATGACTTTACGAACAAAATCATCGCGCTTATCCGTACTAGAATGTACCGCTAACACTAAATAGTATCCAGCTTCAACATTATCGACACGATTAATTATTACAATATTATTTGGTATAACTTCTCCAAAATCAAAATCGCTAATTACTGGGGCATTATCGGCAATTGAGGTTGTTTCTTTTAATGTCTTAAGTGCCGCTCTATCTTTATTATAACGTGCCTGTTCGTTATCGAAGGCGGCACGCTTTATGCGACGTTTTCTTTCAAAATCGGTAGCTTCCTTAATTTCAACTAACTGCTGCAATAAAGTTTCCTTAGTTTTTAAAATTTGGGTTTGTTCCGATTTTAATTTATCTATTTCTTCAGCGTAATACGTATTTACCTCATCTTTAGCATTTCGTGTATTTTTTAGACGCGCTTTATACAAGGCCTCTAACTCAGCAATACGCTTATTTTGAGCCTCTAAGGCATTATCAATTTCTAATTTTATGGCTTCTAATTTAGCATTTTCGGCCGATACACTTTTGAAAGGTTTAGGCTGCTGATAAATTCCTTGCTCGCTTAAATCGTTTTCTTCTTTTAAATCGGCTAAATCTTGTTTTCTGCTCGCAACGGCCTCTTTTAAACGTTGTATTAAATTTTGCTGTTCAATTTTAGCACTTACAGTTAATTCGGTTAGGTTTTTCATTTCTAATGATTCCCTATCCTTTGAAACTGGAATTAGTACGCCATCTAACATTACTGTATCTAATGCTTTTTCGGCCGCTTCAGCTAATCGTTGCGCTTCTGCTTCCGCCTTAGCTTTGGCTTCGGCTGCCAATCGCTCTTCCTCTTGTTTCGCTAATGCCTCCGCCTCAGCTTGTTTTTTAGCTTCTTCAGCTAATCGTTGCACTTCTGCTTCCGCCTTAGCTTTGGCTTCGGCTGCCAATCGTTTTTCCTCTTGTTTCGCTAATGCATCGGCTTCAGCTTGTTTTTTAGCGTCTTCGGCTAATCGTTGCGCTTCTACTTCCGCCTTAGCTTTGGCTTCGGCTGCCAATCGTTCTTCTTCTTGCTTCGCTAATGCCTCCGCCTCAGCTTGTTTTTTAGCGTCTTCGGCTAATCGCTGCGCTTCTGCTTCGGCCTTAGCTTTGGCTTCGGCTGCCAATCGTTCTTCTTCTTGCTTCACTAATGCACCGGCTTCTGCTTGTTTTTTAGCTTCTTCGGCTAATCGTTGCGCTTCTACTTCCGCCTTAGCTTTGGCTTCGGCTGCCAATCGTTCTTCTTCTTGCTTCGCTAATGCCTCCGCCTCAGCTTGTTTTTTAGCGTCTTCGGCTAATCGCTGCGCTTCTGCTTCGGCCTTAGCTTTGGCTTCGGCTGCCAATCGTTCTTCTTCTTGCTTCACTAATGCACCGGCTTCTGCTTGTTTTTTAGCTTCTTCGGCTAATCGTTGCGCTTCTACTTCCGCCTTAGCTTTGGCTTCGGCTGCCAATCGTTCTTCCTCTTGTTTCACTAATTCCTCCGCCTCAGCTTGTTTTTTAGCGTCTTCGGCTAATCGTTGCGCTTCTGCTTCCGCCTTAGCTTTGGCTTTGGCTTCGGCTGCCAATCGTTCTTCTTCTTGTTTCGTTAATGCCTCCGCTTCAGCTTGCTTTTTATCCGTTTGGTTACTTTCCTTAGGTGTTGCTTTAGGTTTTGCAATTGGTGTTTTTGTAGTTGATTTACGCTTAGTAACCGGCTTTTTACGCTTTTTACTAGATGTTAATAATGCTTGCTCGTCGTCGTCGCCATTATAAAGAAAACGCTTGTCTTTATTATTAAATGTATAAGCTAAAGTTAATTCGTGAGAACTACCAAAACTAGCCAAATCACCAATTGCTTTTTCGTAATTATATTCTAAAGCAATAGTTTTTGTAATATTAAATCCTACACCTCCAGATGCACCGTAAAGCGTGTTATAGCCCAATTGTGCCCAAACACCTTTAGGTACGGTAAGCATGACCACGCCTGAAACTATAGTTTGCTCTTTTTTAAATTCGGAACGCACAAAACCCGTAAATTTACTTTCATCGAAAAACCCACGACTTTCTAAATATCCCGTGTACATGATATGACCTTGAACGGATTGCTCTGGGTTATTTTCTAACATGGTTGATGTTGTAAAATTATAAGCTACAACATTATTTAAAGACACGCCAAAATCGAAAAACATAGTACCATAATTAATTCCAGGATTGATAGTAATTAATGTATTTGACGGAATATTTTGTAATGAAGGATCTTGATAATTTGTAACAACGCTTCCTTGGTTAATACCACTTTTATAGGCTCCAAGATTAAGTCCGAAGGTTAAATTTTGATCGCGATTTATAACCGCATTATAAGCCACGTTTACTACACCTCCAAATGTAGTTAAAACGCCATAATTTTGTTGAAACAAACCTAAACCTGCGCCTAAATTTTCTTTAAAACGACCAGCATAGCTAAACAAATAGGTTTGTGGTGCGTTTTCAAAGCCCATCCACTCACGTTTATTTGTAATACTGATATATTTATTTTGTTCGCGAACAAAACTAAAGGTTGGATTTATTGCATATTTATTAAAACGCAACGAATTTCTTACTGGTAATTGTAAAGCCACAACGCCATCTTGCTCCTGCGCACTAAGATGCTGCAAAAACAAAACAACTAAAATTAAGTATGGCACTAGTTTTTTCATGCTATTTTATTACCGTAATCGATCCTTTTTTGGTTTGGTTATTTTCTGCTTTTATAATGTAATAATACACCGGATTAATGCTTGTGAACACAATGGTTTCCTCGGGCCAGTTATTTAAATAATTATTAGTTTGTAAAACCACTTTACCTTGCGAGTTTATAATAGTAACTTCGGAATTTGAACCACTCACATAATGTTGCGGAATAACCCAAGTATCGTTTATACCATCACCATTAGGACTAATGGTATTGGGAATATTTTCGACATCTGGGAAAGGTTCAGAAACTTTGAATTGATGTGATAGTACAGTTTCACAACCACTGGTTTGGGTAACAATTACGCTATAATCGCCCGTTTTGTCAACAATGAGCGTACTATTTGTTTCGCCCGAAATTTCAGTTTCATTTAAAAACCATTGAAACTTAGGTTCGTTAGCATCAGTGGAAACACTTACCGAAACAGTTTCTCCTTCAATTAAAGCAAATGTTTCTTCTACATTTATACTACTTGTAAAAGTCATAGTATCTAAATCGATTGAAGCCGTAGTACTGCAACCGCCTAAATCGATATCGACAGCATATAACCCCGATTGATTGGTTTTATACATTTGATTTGTAGCGCCTTCAATTAAATTCCCATCTAAATACCATTGATAAGCATTTGCACTTATAGCACTTAAGGTGGTTTCGCCAGCACTCGCACAATACGGGTTACCTAAACTTGAAGTTATTTCGGAAGCATTGCCTGAAGCTGATTGCGTAATTGATACACGGTTAGAGTAAGAGTTGGATGTGCAAGTGCCATAATTTGTCTCGGCAAAATAGGTTCCTGCTTCGGTAACTTCAAAAGTTAAACCTGTATGTACAACTACTGAAGTTGTTTCGGTAATTACTCTACGCCAATTAAAGGTTAATGCTGGATATTGAAGCGGTGAATCGTTATCGGGATTACCAGGATTATCAACCGTTAGCAAATAACTTCCACCTGCACAAAATACACCCGTTGAAATTAAATTATTTATTGAAAACGGTGTGTCTTGAATTTTGTAATAGGCAGCAAATGCTACGGATGGCGTACTCGATGCCACAGGAGCTGTACTTTTAACTTTAACTTTATAGCCCTCGCCCGAAACAGTATCGGGAAACGCAAAGGTTATGGTAGCTGGTGATGCTGTAATTTCACCCTCGGCCGATGTGTATATGGTTGTGGCATTAGCAAAATCGCCTGAAGCATCAGATAATTCTAAAATAAATTGATTTGAAGCTAACAACGCCGTATTTGGTGAGAATGTAAATGTAACATTGTACTCATTAAACGACGGACTTGCACAGGCTTGAGTAAACCCCAAACTTGGCTTACCAATTACTATTTGAGCGTTTAGCAATTTTGGCAAAACCATGGCTAACACCAGTATAAAAGTAATGCTTAAGTTCTTCATTTTTATTACTTTTTAAAAACGTCCCGCGAACTTTTTACTACTCTTATAAAGTTTGGTTGGTATAAATAGATGTCCCAACAATGTGGTATTTAAATTAAATTGGGAATACTATTAGCTTTGGGGCGTATGGTTGTTGGGTTACATGCTTAATCGTTATCTAAATCTGGATCGATATTAGTGGCCATAATTTTGTTAATTCTGAGTCTAAAATCTGGCTTCTTTTCATTTTTAGAATCTATAAAAGTTTCAGAATCTTCACCTTTAGAATATACATTAAAAAAGGCGCTATTACCGTACCAGTTTTCTAAATCTTCGTTATTAGTGTTGTTTTCAATAAAAATATTTCCGTTACAGTTATTAAAATACATTTCTGAAAACTTAATTTTATCTAAACTTTCTTGGTTAATCCTAATGGTATTTTGAAAAACCACAGCTGGATTAAACCCAGAAATTACACTTTTATTTAAATCTAACGCAGCATTTTCGCCAACATAAACCGCTTCGTTAACCAAGCCTTTTTCAATATCGGCATTAATATTCTCGCTCGCTGTTACAAAAGTTAGGTTTTTTGCGGCAACAAAAGTATTTTTCTTAGAGAAATCGACTTCTTGTACATTATTATATGATTTCACTTGTAAACTACGAGCTACCTCACTGTTAGATACATATGGCGAACGAATAGCAATAGAATTTTCGACTATGGCTTGTGCGCCGAAATTAAATTTAAAATCGTTACCAGATGCTCGATACGACACCATTTTGGTTAAATGCGGTGCACCGCCCCATACTTTATAAGAATCGCCAGCAGAATAGCTTGACATAACATTTTGGAATATGGTTTCGCTACCAACACCAGCTAACAGTAAACCATTCATATACCCTATATTACGTAATCTGTTACCTGCATATTCAATGCGAACATAGCGTAAAATCCCAGAATTATCATCGGCGTTAACCCCGCCAAAATTTGCACTAGCATAGGCAGCAGGTTCTAAATTATGATAATATTGTGCTACCGAACCATTTCCAAACTTATTTGAAGGCGCATTACCTAATATAATAATACCACCCCAATCGCCTGGGCGTTTCGATATTTTTTCTGAAGTAAAAACTATAGGATCGGTCTCGTAGCCATCGGCAATAATTTTTGCGCCTCGGGTTATCGTTAACGAAGCCTTAGTTTCGTAATCGCCAATTATAACTGTACCTGGCTCAATAGTAAGTGTGGCGCTATCTTTTACAAAAACATTACCTACTAATAAATAAATATCGCGTTTATTTAATTTGGTGTCTTTGGTAATATCTCCCGTTAAAATTTTATTAGGCTCGCCGTAATCTTTTGTTGCAGATTTAAATTCAGTCCAATAATTTAGCCAATTGGTTGCGCCATAAATTCCTTTTTCTTGTTGTGCAAACGTATTACCCGCAATAAACAGGCAAATCCATAACACTTTAGTAACGTTATTCATAGTCATAATTTTAGGTTATTAGTAGCTTTGGGGAAGCTTATTAATATGGTTACTCAAAAATATAATAAAATCCACAAAATACCAATTTTAACGTTAAAATACACAAAATCAACATGTATTTTCATTATTTTATCGATGAAATACACAATTGTCTTCGTTTTGCTATGTGCATTTTATTATTTTTTGGAATTTAATAAAAAAAAGAAGCTTAAATCACTTCTTTTTTAACACAAACTAAAAATAAATAAGAGTATTATCGAAACTCACTAAATTCGTGTAGCGATTTCATAATTTCTTCATAAAACAGTATCGCTGCAATTAAGTTTTTTGTATCGGAATAAGGTAAAAATGTATTTTGAAATTCTTTAGTACTTTCAAGATATTTATCAGTTTCTTCAAACTGCGTTTCCAACATTTTACGATTATCACTTGTATTAGGAATTCCTAGCGTAGTCATTGTTATACCTGGCTTTGTAGCAAAAGAAATATAAGGTAAGGTTTTCACTAAGCTTTCAATACGCTCTATATATAAGGTAAGTAATTCCCCTTTTTGCATCGCCTGTAATTCGGCTTTATTATGGTATTTTCTAATAGCTACTTTTTCACTAATAATACTTTGGGCTTCTTTCTTTTTTTGTGCAAAAGCAGAATTTGCCATTAAAAAAACACTGAAAATAAGGAGTATAACTTTGGTTTTCATTACATAGACTTTAGGGTTCTGATGCAAATTTATGTAATTTATCGTAAAAAACAAGCGTTTTATCGATTTATTTATCAACATTGTATTGTTAAAAACCAAAAATGCCGTTTTATCGTTATGTAAAACAGCATTTTAGGGTAAATTTGAACTAACGCTTCTTACTTGCCAAGTTCCATCTCATGGTCGTATTGGCAGCAACCTGGTAAATTTTTGTAAGCATCTTCATTTCCCGAAACCTTATCGGTGTCGTAACCAGAAGCTGCAATAGCTTTATGGATTGCCATTTCGTTAGTTTTATCGCTATTAAAAGCTACATCGATGGTCTTTTTATTTTTATCCCAAGTTGCATTTGCAACACCTTCTACACTACTTGCCGCCTTTTCAATGGTGCTTTTACACATACCACAATTACCACGCACACCAAATGAGGTGTTTGCTAAAGCTAAATCTTTAGTGGTTTCGGTTGCTGTTTCTGTTTCTTTTTTTGTTTCACTTTTACAACTTGTAAATACGATAGCAGCTACTACTGCCAAACTTAAAATTGTTCTTTTCATTGTTCTAATTTTATATGTTATTCTATTAATTCTCTTGTTATGTTATTTTTCTATAATATATGGTGTTATTCTATGATTTGTTTTACTTCTCCGCAAGTTAACATGGCATCACCAAAATATGGATTTCTTATTTGTTTTTCTTTACTTAACCAATATGCACCTTTATCGCTATTTGCCATCGGGCAATATTCTACAAAAACAGTTTCATTTATGCCGAATGATTTTATAGCACGAATCATGTTATCTGATAATACTTTAAAATGATTACGTTGTATTTTAATATCGGAAGCTTTAGAAATTTCTTGTGAAGCTGCTTTTATGTCATTTTGTAATATCATCCAATAATTGTGAGCATCACCTTTTAATAACTCCATATTAATATGACTTAAATTCTGCAACAATGCATTGATTTCTTCTTTGGTTTGCTTAACATCATCGGCAACTAATGCATCTTTTACCTTAATATAATTGTTGTATACGATATTTAGTTCGTGTTGAAACGCTACAGGCGATTCTAAGCGATTTGAAAAATCTTCTCCAGAGTCACTTTTATTAAGATTATTCATCATCGATTTTTTTCCTTGCAATTGCGCTGCCGCATCTACTGTAAACGTACCATTAGTAACGATTTCGCTTCCGGAAACTAAGCCGTTTAAAATTTCGTAATTGCTGCCTATTTTATTTCCTAGTGCTACTTCTTTCATTTCAAAGATTGGTGCATTAGGTTGGGACTTCACATAAACCACCGAACGTTCTCCCGTCCAAAGTACAGCCGATGCTGGCACAAGCAATGTAGCTTCACTCCTATTATTTACAGCTTCAATTTTTGCGGAAACAAACATTCCGGGTTTAAAAACAGCGTCCTTATTATTTAACTGGACGCGTAGATTTACCGTTCGCGTTTTAGAATTTAAAACAGGATCGATAAAATCAACCACACCACTAAACGTTTTATTAGCAAACGCTTTGGTATAAACGTTTACCGATTGCCCTTTTTTGAATAGACTGATTTGATTTTCGTAAACATCAAAATTTCCCCAAACAGTATTTAAATTTGCAATTTTGAGTAATGTTTGTCCTTGTTTTATATAATCGCCTTCGGCAACTAATTTTTCGGTTACAGTTCCTGAAACAGTTGCGTAAACGGGAAAATTCTCAATGACTTTACTTGTTGTTTCAATGTTGTTGATTTGATTTTCGGAAAGTTTCCAAAGCTTCAACTTATTTCTTACCGCTTTATATAATGCTGATTGCGACGCTTTTAAGGAAGCCGCAGTAATTAATTCTTGCTGAGCTGCATATAATTCTGGCGAATAAATAGTTGTTAATAATTGGCCTTTACGGACTTCTTCTCCTGTAAAATTTATATTTAGTCGCTCAATTCTTCCTGAAAAATAACTGACTTGCACCGCATTTTCTTCTTCGTTTTCGGCAATTTTTCCCGATAAGGTAATGCTATCATTTTCAGCTCCAGCCATTCCAACTACCGTGGTTTGAATGTTTGCCAAAGCCATGGCATTGGGTGTTAATTTAAATTGATTAGCGGTTAAACCATCCGCACCAGCTTCAGCAGGAATTAAATCCATGCCACAAATGGGACAATCTCCAGGTTCTGGTTGCATAATTTGTGGATGCATTGAGCAAGTCCAAAGTTGCTTGGTATGCGCTTGATCTTGATGCTCATGCGAAGGATTTTCGTTTGATGAACCACCAAAAAAGAGCCATCCTAAAAACACGCCAACAATTAGAATAATAAAATATATGCTATACTTTTTCATTTTAAAAAATTAACATTAATACCGCCATAACAATCATAATGGCATTTTCAATAAGTGTAGCCTCCGTCATTGGTAATTTAAGCACTGTACCCAAACAAGCGCAACGAATGGCTTTTTTATCAAGCAAGGTTTTTGTTACTCCAATGGTTGTTATTCCTAAAATAACTAAGGTTATAATTAATGCCAGTTCAATTTGAAATCGCATTAAAAACATTAGTCCTAATGCAGTTTCTAAAAACGGATAAATTTTACCGTAAATAGGTACGCGTTTTGCCAACGGATCGTACATACTAAACGACTCTGGAAATCCTTTTAAATCTAGCATTTTAAAAAAGCTGAAAACGATGCAAAATAATCCCATAAAATCTAGCATAAATGCCGACCAAGACCAATTTTTATAATGCAACAACACACTAGCAGAAACGATATAAAAAATAATAAGTAACAACGGTTTTAACTGTTGCAACTTACTTTCTTTGCTTTCTGCAGGCATGCTCATGGCGTTTGATGATTCAAAAACATTGCGTTCTTTTTTCTCTGTTATCTGGTATTTTTCGGGTAATGCTTTTTGTAAATCTTGGGTTGAAATATGCGAACTCATTGTTATTTCGGCTTCACCCTTTTCTAGATTTACCGCAACATCGGTTACGCGATCTAAAGCGGTTAAGTTTTTTTCTACCGAAGCTTTGCAACCATTGCAGGTCATTCCCGTTATATTATATGTATATGTCATGTTTTACTGAATTAAATAATTTATAATTGTGCTTTGTTTGTAATATGTTTTTACCGCTTCAATTTGATTTATTTGAAATTTAAGCTGTAACTCTTGAATATCTAGAACATCATTAAAATTTATAGTGCCCGTTTCGTAGCTTTTAATAAGAATTTGTTCAGCATCTTTGGCCTGATTCAGATTTTTTAAAGCCGTTTGATGACTTATTCTTGCTGAAATGCGTTCGTTTTTAGCTTGAGACAACACCGTTTTTAACGTGTTTAATCGTGCTTGTTTTTGATAATTAATTTCCTGCTGTTCGAGTTCGTTTTGTTTAGAAACCGATTTATACTTTTTATTGAAAATAGGAATTGAAACCGACACCATAGGCATTAGAATATCCTTACCATTATCGGAAAAGTTAATATCTGGTCGTGGCGACACATTTATATAATCTATCCCAAAACCAATCATCGGGCTACTTTCTTTTTGATTTAACAGTTCTGATTTTTCAATGGATTCATACAATTTATCATACTTTAAAAGCTCTGGATGAATAGATAAATCATTAATGTTTAAATCAAAATCTTCCGTAGGAATCGTTAAACTATCAACTACATTTACGGCAACTGTAGTTTCTCTATTTAAAAGATTATTTAGACCGTTTTCTTCTGCCAAAAATTGCTGATGCAAAACTGCTTTTAATTGCTCCATATCGTTTTGTCTCATTTGTAAACGCAGCACATCAACCGCTGATGCTTGACCAACCTCAACCGAGGTTAGCGCCATGGTTTCGTAGGTTTTTAATAACGCTATATTTTCTGCTAGAACCGCCTGTTTTGCTTTATTCGCATATAAATTATAATACGATTGTGCCACCGAGGCCATGAGTTTACGTTTGATTATAATAATATCTTGATATTTTGCATCGGCCAATGAGGTTACATAAGCTTCACGCGATGTAATTGTGCCAAACCAAGGCAACATTTGTTTTGCTGAAACTTTAAAACGTTGCGCGCCTGTTCGGGTTTCTGGCTCGCTAACAAAATAACCGACACCAAATTCTGTATTAGGCATAGTGTTGACTTCATTTACCTTTTCGGAAGCCCTTTTGTACTGCAATTCGAACTGCTGAATTTCAGGATTATTCTGCAAAGCTTCATCGATTAATAGTTTTAATTCTTGAGCATTGACAACTGAACACAGCAAACAAAAACCAAGTACCAGAACCAATTTTATATGTTGTGATTTATGCTTCATTTTGATTTTTTTTAAGTTGAAATTCCGCTTTCCAGCTATATAAAACAGGCACAATAAAATAGGATGTTACATCGATTATCATACCGCCAAAAATGGGAATTGACATGGGTATCATAATATCACTGCCTTTTCCTGTTGATGTTAAAACAGGCAATAATGCTAAAATGGTCGTTACTGTTGTCATTAAACAAGGACGAATACGTTTTGAAGCTGCTTCTAAAGTTGATGCTCGTATTTCTGAAACTTTTAATGGCGCATTTGCTTTAAAAGATTGTGTTAGGTACGTTGCCATAACGACACCATCGTCTGTAGCAATGCCGAACAAGGCAATAAAACCAACCCAAACGGCAACGCTTAAATTAACCGTTTTCATGTTAAACAGTGTCCTGATATTTTCACCAAAAACACTAAAATTTAAAAACCAATCTTGTCCGTAAAGCCAAATCATAACAAAACCACCTGCAAAGGCCACTGCAATACCAGAAAACACCATTAATGTGGTTGACACCGAACGAAATTGAAAATAAAGAATTAAAAAGATGACCAACAAAGCTAACGGTACAATAACAGCTAAGGTTTTTTCAGCGCGCAACTGATTTTCGTAGGTTCCTGTAAAATTATAGGTTATTCCTTTGGGTACGATTAATTCACCTGAATCAATATGTTGCTGAATGAGTCTTTGGGCATTTTCTACAACATTAACCTCTGCAAAACCATCTAATTTATCAAACAACACATAACCAACTAAAAATGTGTCTTCACTTTTAATAACCTGTGGCCCTTGTTCGTATTTTATCGTTGCCAATTCACTCAATGGCACAGGACTTCCGTTAGCTACTGGAACGTAAATCTGCTGTAAATCGGTTGGATTTTCTCGTAAACCTCTTGGGTAGCGCACGCGAATAGCATAACGCTCTCTACCTTCAACCGTTTGGGTTAATGGCATGCCACCAACGGCTACTTTTAAAACATCTTGAACCGTTTCCACACTTACACCATATCGTGCTATATTTTCTCGATTTATATCGATTAGCAGATAAGGTTTACCCACAATTCTGTCGGCAAAAACGGCTTCTTTTTTTACACCTTCGGCTTGTTTTAAAATAGTTTCTAACTGCATGCCAAAGGCTTCAATGGTTTTTAAATCTTGACCTTTTATTTTTATACCCATTGGCGCACGCATACCAGTTTGTAACATTACCAAGCGGGTTTCAATAGGCTGTAATTTTGGTGCGGAAGTCACTCCTGGTAATTTGGTAACTCTTACAATTTCGTTCCAAATATCGTCTGGTGATTGTATTTCGGGTCGCCAGTTTCGGTAGAATTCGCCGTTGTTGTCTTCGATTAGTTGAGACTTTTCAATATTTAACAGCCTTGATTCAATAACCGCTTTGTTCTCGACTGCGCTCGAACTGACAGCTACATTTTCATTATAAATTAATCTGCCATCTTTCAATTCATATAAACCATCTTCATTTACTTTATAACGTTGCCGTTCACCTTGCGCATTCAACATATATTCTGGTTTATATTGAATAATATTTTCGTACATGGATAAAGGTGCTGGATCAAGAGCCGATTCGGTTCTACCTGCTTTTCCCACCACGGTTTCAATTTCTGGAATGCTTGCAACCGCCATGTCTAATTGTTGTAACACGCGTTTATTTTCTTCAACTCCGGCATGAGGCATCGATGTTGGCATCAGTAAAAACACTCCTTCATTTAACGATGGTATAAACTCTTTTCCTGTGTTTTTATAGATGAAAAAACCAAATATTAAAAGCGTAACAGGTATTGTTAAAAACAATAATCTGTTTGCCAATGCCCATTTTAAAATTCGCGTGTAATAACGCTTAAAGAGCGAAAATGCACCTAATAACCCGAGGCAAATTACGGCTACGAAAATCAAGTTCAACAAAATGCTTTTATCTACACCTAAAGGTCGCCAATACGCTGCTAACAAAAAGACTATCGCTATTGCCGAAATAATTATTTCTCCATTTTCTAATTGACCTAAAGGAAGAAAACGATAGCGTCTATACAAATGAAGCAATCCAAACGCAACTAAAACTAAACCTAACCAATAACCATAAATTATTATGGCGATACCTAAAACTATTAAAATACCGTTTAAGACTAGCGAAACGCGTATTTTCACCTGAATTTTTCGGAATAAAAACGCTGCAAACGGCGGAATTAAAAATAAAGCGATTACCAATGAAGCTATTAACGCAAAGGTTTTGGTAAATGCTAGCGGACGAAACAACTTTCCTTCGGCTCCTATCATGGTAAAAACAGGAATAAAACTGATGATTGTCGTCATAACCGCAGTAACAATAGCTCCAGATACTTCAGCGGTAGCTTTATAAACGATTTTATTTATTGTGTTTTGACTATTTTTTTCAGAAGCAAGATTCTGAGATTCATTGTCACTTGTTCCTTGTTCTGCTAATTTTTCATTTTCATCTAAATGCCTAATAATATTTTCCGATAGGATAACACCAACATCAACCATGGTGCCTATGGCAATCGCAATACCTGATAACGCCACAATATTGGCATCAACATTAAAAAGTTTCATAGCAATAAACACCATTAAAACGGCAACTGGCAATAAACCTGAAATTAAAACCGACGCCCTCATATTGTAAACCATAACAATAATCACCAAAATGGTTATTAGAATTTCGAGGGTTAACGCTTCATTTAAAGTGCCAAGGGTTTCATTGATAAGCGCTGTTCTGTCATAAAACGGCACAATAGTAACTTGCGAAGTTGAACCATCTGCCAATGTCTTTGTTGGTAATCCTGCACTTAGTTCGTTTATTTTTGCCTTTACATTATTAATTACCTCTAACGGATTTGCACCATATCGCGCCACAACCACACCGCCTACAACTTCAGCGCCTTCTTTATCTAAAATACCTCGTCGCGCTGCTGGTCCTAATGTCACTTTTGCTATGTCTTTTATTTTTATTGGTGTAAAATCTTCTGAAGCCACCACAGCATTTTCAATATCTGATATCGACTTAACATAGCCCAAACCACGCACCAAATACTCGGCTTGGTTAATCTCTAAAGTTTGCGCTCCAATATCTCGATTGCTTTCCTTTACAGCCTTCACAACCTGATTTAAACCAACGTTATATTGGCGCATGAGCTCTGGATTGACGTCCACTTGATACTCTTGAACGTAACCACCAATTGAAGCAACTTCGGACACCCCACTTGCTGAAGATAATGCGTATTTCACATAGTAATCTTGAATGCTACGCAATTCGTGTAAATCCCAACCACCGGTGACATTGCCTTGCTTATCGCGCCCTTCTAGAGTGTACCAAAATATTTGCCCTAAACCTGTCGCATCTGGTCCTAGCGAAGGATTTACACCTTCTGGCAATAAACCACTTGGTAATGCATTCAGTTTTTCGAGAATACGGCTGCGGCTCCAGTAAAATTCGATATCTTCTTCAAAAATGATATAGATACTCGAAAACCCAAACATAGATGAACTACGAATCGTTTTAACTCCAGGAATACCCAGTAATGATGTGGTTAACGGATAGGTTATTTGGTCTTCGATATCTTGTGGCGAACGACCATCCCATTTGGTAAATACAATTTGCTGATTTTCGCCAATATCTGGAATAGCATCAACGGCTACAGGGTTACTTGGTAAAAAGCCAGTATCCCAATTAAAAGGCGCATTTACAGTTCCCCAGCCTATAAAAAGAACCAGTAATAAAACCGCAACGAGTTTATTTTCTATTAAAAATTTGATGCTTTTGTTTAGCATTGCTTTTTGAATTTTAGTAGTAAGTACAAAATATAGCGTACACGATTTGCGCTTTATCGAGCGATAAAACACAACATTCCTGAATCCTTTATGGATTAGGAATTATCTACTAAAAATCAAATTAAATAGGTTTCGTCTAGTTTAAAGATTTGCCTAGAGACCAGAGGCGGCTTGTATGCGTCGAACGAAGTATTCGTGATACGCTCACCTTCAAAAAGTTTAATATAAGTGTAAATGAATGATGCAATGAAAACCTGCTGATCGAAAGTAATTTTATCAACCGAATGCTGTAATTCGTTTTGACCTTCAATGGTTAATTTCTTATCGGCACAACAACTTTTTGTAGTTACTGCACAATTGTCGGTTGATGGTTTTTGCATCTCCATACCGCAACCTTCAGCTTTTTGAAACACGGTAGTTTCAACCAAAGTTTCTCCGCAATAATGCATATTCACTGTGAACGACATCGTAGTTATTAATACTACAAATGCCATTAACAAAGCCATTATTTTACGGAATATTGTTTTCATTTGATTTACAAATTTACGAATTTTTGTAAAATAGTAATTTAATTAACAGAAGTTTAGAACTAAAAAAAATCAGTTACAACCCTTTTACATAAACCCAATGCCCGTTTTCCGTAGCAAACTCTGAAGTTTCATTAATAACATCTAACTTACCGTTTTCCATAAAATAGGCTTTAAATTCGACAGTAGTGTCTGTCGATTTTAAAACTTCTAATTTCACCCAAACCACAGATTTCGTCCATTTTTCAAGTGATTTATAATCGTGTTTACTTGGTCTTGTTTTTGAATGATGACTTTTAGATAAATAATCAATATTTACCAAAACAAATGCACTGTATCTGGAACGCATAAGTGCTTCGCAAGTTGATACAGATTCTATATTTAGATGCGCTTTTTCGCAGCAATCTTGATACAAAAGATTGGGGTTACACGGACAATTCATCATTAATTTAAAATTTGGTTTGGCTTCATTCTAAAACAACGTTCTTCTCCTAAATATAAAGGATCACCATGTTTTTCGGACCAAAAACCTTCAAGTAAATCTTTGCTCAAACATTTGTACACCACAACACCTTTGTAGATATTGCGCTCATCATCTTCATAATTAAAGTTGATGACTAAAATATTATCTTTAAAAAATCCTGTGCCTTTCTGCACTTGACTTTCTCCTATTTGCCATCGTGCTACTACCCGATTATTAACATCTAAACTTAAGGTTAAAATACCTTTATAACCTGTTTTTTCAGCATTTTGATTTTGGCCTGTAATGGCGTATTCACCTGGTAAATCTTGTAGTGTCATTTTAAAAATAAAGGATGTAATTTATTAAAAACAAATCTAATAAAACTGATAAATCTTAGAATCCTATTTTAACTTCTGGTTTGTATTATTTATTTCTTGCTTTGCCAACTCAAATGCCTTTGATCTTTTAATTTGTTCTTCGAGATTCCATTCAAAATTAAATCTGTTTTTAAGGAAGACTGCAATTGAATCTAATCCAATTGCAGTTCTTCGTTGGTCAATATTTTCTAGATCAAAAACAGGCCAAAGATTAAAACTTTTGGTTTCTGGATAGTACTTCATTTGTCCTCCATAAATCTGCAGGTCTCCTCTTTCTGTAGCTATCCTGTCCTCTGCTCTTACCAAAAATCGCGGTTCTAATTTCTTATCTTTAACGGCTTGCTTCATCATTGGCAGGTAGTGTTTCCGAACTTCATTATCTGAGTGTTGTATCACATTACATATAGTCCAATTACCACGTTCTCCAATCATTTCTTTTGCTGGCCAGCCATAATCTTTAAGAATATTTTTTACTCTACTTTCATTAATGATATGATTCTTATTAATAATTACTTGTTGTTCTTTTACCAATTCTGAATCAACACCATAGATAGACATCAAAGAATCTCTTGTTCTAATGGGTAATTGTTCTGTTTTCCAGATATCGTCAATTAGTGCTAATAAGTTTTCTTCTTTTACAGAAGCCTGCTCTTTTGTTTTAGTTTTATTTGAGCAATTAAATAATAGCGCTAAACTAAATAATAAGATATATTTCATTCTTTTGAATTTTATACAATGTTTTTATTAATGAATTTCAAAAATAGCTAGTGGTAGTTTTTTTAAAATTATTAGTTTAAATAATTGAAAAACAACTCCACAAAAACACTTATAATAACACTTACCACAGTTGATAAAATTGATATCCGCTTTAATTTAAATGTATTTGAAAATGCTAACCATAGGCAGACAATAGCGCAAATTGAAAAAATTATTGTTCCGTATAAAGGCACTAAACTGTTAAAAAGCCCTATTACATTAAAAATAGGATCTAACAAAGCCGTAAACCCGAAAAGTGCTAAAGAGAAATTCGTTTTTTTATGCCCTATCAATAAGTAATAACTTGCCATTATAAGCTCAATACTTATAACGAAAGGCCCAAATTGGTTATAATATGCTCTTTTAAAATATGCTTCAACCCCTTGAAGAAATTCAATTTTTAAAAAAAAGTTAATACTTAAAGCTACTCCTACAATTAAAAACGCTATTGCAATAATTTTTCTATTTTTCATTCTATCTATTTAAATTTCAAAACTTAAAGCCAATTAGAATATTTATAAAAGGTACTAAATTTTAATTATTTTCCATTATTTCGCATTTATCAAAGCCTAAAACCAGTTAAACCCTAATCCTATATTAAAAATTACAGCATCTCGGTGTGCATCTCCTTCTAAATAAACACTGCCTAACATTAAATTAGATTGTATATTAAGTGCAAAGTTTTTCTTTTTGTAAATTTCGTAACCTGTACTAGCCTTAACCGCAAAGCCAAAGTTCCAATCGTCATTTACATCGTCTTTAATGTCGTAAAGAGCTGGTGAATCTACAGCTAAACCAAGGCCTCCATTAATCCACCAACGATCTTTCACCCAATATTGAAGTGAGGGAAGCACAGCTCCAAAATGCCTGTCGTTATCTTGAAACTCGTATATATTTCCTGGAAAAGAAATCGCCACTGCTAGTCTTTCATTTAGCATATATCCAAACTTTAAATCTGGAAAAACAAATGCTCCTTGAGATTTATCGAATGTTTGAATACCAGCACTATCTTCTAAACTAATAATGCCTCCACCTACTACAAATTCGAAGATAAAGCCATCTCTTTGTGTTGTCGTTTCAGGTTTTGTGCTTTGTGCGTAAGTTACGCTTGATAATAATGCGAAGGCCACAAAAGCCATTTTTAATAAGATTTGTTTTTTAATTGTCTTCATAATTGTTTGTTTTTTGATTGTTTTCATTTTAATTGATGTTTAAATTGTTCGTTTTTTGATTGATAATTTCTATTTTAATTAATAGTTGTTTTTGTTATTTTGAATATTCGATTAATTCCTCTACATAATGAAAATCGCCTTGATTTTGAGTAAGTTTTATGAAATTTTTTACATCTGGCGCATATAACCAAATTTCAGTTTCATCGGCGCTATATCCTCTAGAATTTGTGGTTTTACCTGTATACTTGATTGTATATGCCATAAATGTTCCCGCCTCTACTGTTTCTTCTTGGTAAGATAGCACTTCGGCGTTTTGACTTTGTTTTCCAGTTGTTCCATCCTGACTTGTCCAATTGTTTTCGTATTTCCACTTTTTACCCACCTTAAGAGGCCAGTCGTACTTTGGTGTTTTACTTTCTTCTGGTTTCACAATCTCTGTAACAGGAATGGTGTCCTTTCCAATAGTTATACCTAAGTTTCCTTTAAAATCTACTATTTCTCTGGTATCTGTTCCATTGGAACGCACTTCTCCTTCAGTAGTTACACCCTTGTATTTCCAAACCCATTTCTCGCCGATAGTATAATCGGTTAGTGTTGGTTGTTGATATGCTCTGGATTTAGTTTTATGATTACACGCACTAAGGATGATCAAAACAAATAGTATAATAAATCGGTTTTTCATTTTATTTTTAGTTAATTGGACTGGTTATTTATAATTTTTAAATTTTAACTGTTGTATATTTCTTCATTAGTCACAACATTTAGCTTATCTTTTTTCTTAATATCTACTTTCCAGTTTAAGCCAAATAAGGGTCTAAGAATAGGTATTCTCTTGATAACAAACTCATAAAGCAGATAACACCCAATAAATGTGACACATGTTATTAAAGCGAACGCTATTAGTGCCGGTAAGTGTAAAGGCAGTATAAATTTGGCGGCCAAAAAAAGCACAATCATATGTATGATATAAACAGGATATGCCGCTTTACTTAAATATGATAAGGCCTTGCTAGGTTTGTTTAGGTATTGATAACAAAATCCGAATATGGAGAAAATCCAACTATTACTCTCTACAGCGGTTAAATATAAAGGTCCTTCGGCACCATATATAACATATCTTACTGCGTACAGAATTGCTGCCAACCCTAAAAAAAGCCACTTCCATTGTTTTACTGTATTCCAAAATATATGTCCTGTACTCATAAAAAGGAATCCGAAAAAGAATGCTAGTAAGCCAATTGCAAAACCATGCCAGGTTTGAGCATACATTGCAAAAGGTTTTGGTTGAAATAGTAATACTTCTGCAATAAAAAATACATTGACTGAGAATAAACCTAGTGGATTGCTAAATAATCGTGTTAAAAGAGATATTGGTTTTGAAAACACACCTTTTCTTATACCGTAGAAAATTGGAAGCCCAATAAGTACATAGATAAAAATATTTCCTAAAAACCATAGGTGTCCCATATGAGGATAGTAACCTAAAGGCATATTGTAAAAATCTTGAAAGACATACATATGCAACGGCGTTAAAGCCACAAAACCGAACAAAAATGGCACTAATATTCGTCTTGTGCGTTCTTTAAGTAATTCTATATTATTACGCTTTCTCAGCGCAAAATACACTCCCATACCAGAGACATAGAAAAGAATTGGTATTCTCCACACATTTAACATAGTCATTGGTTGCCATAATGCCGTGGAGGTTTCGTCGCTTCTTAAAAAAGCTATAAACATTGCCCAAGGCTGAAACACAATAGCAATATGATATATTAACAAAAGTGCAATAGCTATAACTCTAAGCCAATCGATATCGTAACGTCTTTCAGTTTTCATAATATAGAATTTGTTAGTTTATTAAATTTTATTGCAACATCATTGCTATAACAGGTCTTGCCTTTTCTACTTCTGCGAGATCTAAAGTAAAGCCCATAGGTTGTAATTGCTTAATAAGCATTTCGTAGACTGGTTTCATTTGCGAAAAATCACTCAATACGGTTTCTCTAGGTGTTGCTCCAAAATTGTTTTTTATGGTTTTATCGGCTCCAGCATCTAACAACATTTTAACCGTTTCTGTTCTTCCAAAAAATGCAGCAGTATGTAAAGCGGTACTACCATCATTATTTTTAATTGATAAATCAACTTTAGCTTGTAATAATGCCGCTACTATTTTTGGTTTATTAAAAGTTACCGCTGTTAATAAAGGCGTAGAACCACTCATAGTTTCAATTTTATTAATATCCGAACCATTTGCTATGTGTTGTTTTACCACTTCAAAATTATTTGCGATGATAGCTTCGTGAATGTCTTGACTTGGTTTAGCTATTTCCTTGTTTGAAGTTGCTGCTACATTTTTAGCCTCTTTTTTCTGCAAACATGATGTTAACGACAATGCCACTATACATATAACAGTGAAACTTTTTAATTGATTTTTAATTGATTTTTTCATGATTTTAAATTTTAATAATTATTGTTTCGTTTTGATGTTACAAAGATGCAATCAACGCTGAAGCAACAGTAAATAGTTATGAATCAAGAGTTATGAAGTTTAACGCAAGACTATAAATTATGAAGCATGACTATAAATTATGGCGCAAACCGAAATAAAACCGTAAAAATCTGATTTAAAAACTCGTGTTAAAATTTTACTTATCTTCGTTGCTATTACACAAACAAATGACGATAAACAATACATCAAATTCATTTTTATCTGAAGCGAAATCCATAGTTTTAGATCATATTTCTAATGAACAATTTGGTGTTTCTGAGTTAGCAGATAAAATGCATATAAGCCGTTCTAGTTTACTCAGAAAAATAAAAAAGCAAACCAATTTGTCTGCTAGTCAGTTTATCAGAGAAGTTCGTTTACAAAAAGCTTCAGCGTTATTATTAGAAACTGACTTAACTGCTTCTGAAATTTCATTTGAAGTTGGTTTTAGTAATCCTTCGTATTTTACAAAATGCTATCGCGAATATTATGGCTATCCGCCGGGTGAGACAAAAACCAGAAAAGCGGAAGAACAAAATACGTCTCATAAAAATGAAGAAGAAACCAATGAAGAAGAAACCAATGAAGTTATTGTAAAAAACAAAAACATTAACAGATATGTTATTGCAATCGCCTTCTTATCAATAGTTGCTATTGTCTACTTTTTTAAGGATAAATTCACGTCGCCGCCATCAAAAATAAATAAAGAGAAGTCGGTTGCTTTTTTGCCATTCAAAAATCTAAGTGAAGACAATTCTAATTTATATTTTATTAATGGCGTTATGGAATCTTCGCTTAATAATCTTCAGAAAATTAAAGATTTACGAGTAATCAGCAGGACTTCCACAGAAAAATATAGAAACAACACTAAAACCATTTCAGAAATTGCTGAAGAATTACAAGTCAATTATTTAATTGAAGGAAGTGGACAAAAAATAGGAAATGAGGTACTTATTAGTATTCAAATGATTGACGCTAATGAGGACACCCCCATTTGGTCCGAACAATACAAATATCAACTTGATGATGTTTTTGAGCTTCAAAACACTATTGCTAAAAAAATAGCCGTCGCCATAGAAGCCAATGTAACCCCAAAAGAATTGGCGCTTATTGATAAAAAACCCACGGAAAATATAATTGCTTATGATTTTTATTTAAAAGGATTAGAAAATCAAAAAGAGCAAAGTGAAGCAGGATTAAATAAGGCTATACTTAATTTTGAAAAAGCTATAGAACACGATTCAAAATACGCTAATGCCTACGCTCAAATTGCTATTTGTTATTATTATTTAGATTTAAATAAAATTGAGAAAAAATATTTAGATCATTTAAATGAGTATGCAGATAATGCCTTGTTATATGATGCTACTTCAGAGTTGCCTTTAATTGCAAAAGCGTTGTATTATATAAACACAAATGAGTTTAAGTTAGCCATACCTTACTTGGAAAAAGCACTAGAATACAATCCCAATGCATCTTCTGTAGTTTTAATTTTATCTGATTTATATGCTCGTGTTGTGCCAGATACAAATAAATATCTTACTTATGCCTTAAAAGGAATGAAATTGAATATTGAAGCTAACGATTCTGTAGCTAAAAGTTATGTATATTTAAACTTAAGCAATGCATTAGTGCAAAATGGTTTTGCAGAAAAAGCTTCGGAATATATTGAGGAATCCTTAAAATATAATGCAAAAAATCCTTATGCTCCGTATTTAAAAAACTTTATAGATTATGCTAATAATAAAAACCTAAAAGCCTTAACTAAAAAAATGCTTTTAGAGTGGAAAAAAGATACGTTACGTGCCGATATAACTCAAGAATTGGCAAAAATGTACTATTTTCAAGAGGATTACGATAATGCTCTTTTTTATTATGAAAAGTATATTAAAATACTTTCTATCAATAAAATTGATTTGTATCCTGCCGAAAATATAAAAATAGCATACACCTATAATAAAATGGGCTTTTCTAAGGAAGCCGAACACTACTTAAATAAATATACAGACTATCTTGAAAAAGATGAATCTATTTACAAAGAGGCTGGTTTAGCTGTACTTTATCTTTATAAAAATATGCCGGATAAAGCTATAGAAGCTTATACCAGATTCAGTTTACAAAATGATTTTCAATATTGGGTCATTTTATTTATTCGAGAAGATCCTTTATTGAAGCGATTGCAAAATCATCCAAAATATGAGGAAACTATTAAGCGCATAGAATCACGATTTTGGGAAAATCATAAAAAACTTAAAGAAACTTTAGAAAAGGAAAAATTGTTATAAACTAGGTTTTATACTATTGGAATCTAATTTTAAACAACACTAAGTTTAATTTTACTTCCCGATACAAAAATTAGCAAATATATTCCCAAGTAAATCATCACTAGTTATTTCACCAGTAATTTCACCAAAATGGCATAGCGCCTGACGAATATCAATAGCCATTAAATCACCCGATAAACCAGACTCTAAACCGTATTTCACCTTTTGAATTTCTTCAAAAGCCTTTAAAAGCGAATCGTAGTGTCTGGTGTTTGTAACAATAGTTTCATTGTTTTTTAGTGCGCCAGTATTCACAAAATTTAGAAGTTGAGTTTTTAAATCTTCAACACCTTCGCCACTTTTTGCAGATATTGATAAATACTGAGAACCTTCAACCGCGCTTAAAGTACTGTTTAAACTTTGCCTTTTGTCTTCAGTTAACTTATCGATTTTATTCGCGATAATTAGTAATGGTTTTAACGGGTATTTATTCTTGATTTTTTCAATTTCAACCACGATATTTTCAGATTTCTTATCATCACCCGAAATAGCATCAGCATCAAATAAATAAATCACAACTTGCGCCTGCTCTATCTTCTCGAAGGTTTTTTTAATACCAATACTCTCCACCACATCTTTGGTATCGCGAATACCTGCCGTATCTATAAACCTGAAGCCAATGCCGTTAATTACCAATTCATCTTCAATGGTATCGCGTGTGGTTCCCGCTATATCACTAACAATAGCACGTTCTTCGTTTAAAAGCGCGTTTAACAGTGTTGATTTACCAACGTTTGGCTCGCCAACAATTGCTACTGGTATCCCGTTTTTAATTACGTTTCCTACTGCGAAACTGTCTATTAATCGTTTTAAAACAAACGAAATTCGCTCTACCAAATCTTTAAATTGAGTTCGATCGGCAAATTCTACATCTTCCTCTGCAAAATCGAGCTCAAGTTCTATTAATGATGCAAAATTGAGTAATTCTTCACGTAGTTTAGCAATTTCAGTTGAAAATCCACCACGCATTTGTTGCATGGCTATTTGGTGGGATGCTTCGTTATCGCTGGCTATTAAGTCGGCTACGGCTTCGGCTTGACTCAAATCTAATTTACCATTTAAAAAAGCTCTTAGCGTAAATTCTCCGGGATTTGCCATTCGACAACCTTTACGCAAAAACAACTGAATAATTTCCTGCTGAATATACACCGAACCATGACAAGACACCTCAACAACATCTTCACCAGTGTAAGAATTAGGATTTTTAAATACCGACACCAAAACCTGATCGATAACACGTTCATCATCAACAATGTGGCCTAAGTGTATGGTATGCGTATTTTGGTCTATTAATTTTTTACCATGGGTAACCGATTTAAAATTCTGCGACGCTAATGCTATGGCATCTTTTCCAGATAAGCGTATTATGGCCACTGCCCCAGCACCCGATGCTGTTGCCAATGCTACTATGGTATCGTTGTAAATCATTTGGCAAAAATAGAAAAAATAAGCCGTTCAAAATTTCAAATAAAAAAAATCACAAAATGTTAATAAACTGTGTGTGACCTATTTAAAAATAATGTGTCTTAAAAAAGTAAATTAATTAAAACCATTACAAACCATTTTTTAGTACAACCATGAGAATTATAGATTCCGATTTAAGAAAACACGTTTTAAAAACCATAAAAAACGAATTGGGTTATATGCATTTTCTTAACCAAATTGCGGTTATTGAATTTAATGAAGGCGTTCATGTGGAACTAAACAACACCCAATCGCTATTTACTGAGCTTAAAACTTTTTTTGGCATAAACAAACCTTTTGGAGTTGTAGCAAACCGCGTAAACTCGTATTCTGTTAAGCTTTTAGATATCCCTGCATTTAGAAGTCAAGTTGATAATTTGAGTGCGTATGCCGTAGTTGGACACGATCCGGCTGGAATTATGAATGCTGCAATTGAAAGTAATTTTTGTCTATCTGACGATATTGGATACGATAATATTTATGAAGCTGTTGATAGTGTAAACAACAAAGTAAAAAAAAGAACACTAGCTAGTTAATTAGGTAAATACCATCCGTTTTTATGTCTATTTGGCGTTGTTTATATAACGTTCCAATAGCTTTTTTAAAGCTTTTTTTACTCATTTGTAGTCCCTCTTTTATAGCTTCGGGCGTCGATTTATCGGTTAAATTTAAATAACCGCTGTTATCCTCAAGCTCCTGTAAAACGCGTTGCGCATTAGGCTCGATATTTCTGTATCCAATTTGCCCTATAACAATATCGAGTTTATTGCCTGGGCGTATTTTTTTAACAACACCTTTTAATTTATCACCTACACTAATATCTTTAAAAATGGTGTCTTTAAATATTAAACCGTGGTGTTTGTTATTTACAATAACATTCATACCAATTTCGGAAGGATGCGACACAATTAAATCAACCTCATCAAAGGCTTTAACCGTTAAATCCTTATTATCTAAAAAACGGTTGGTTTTACTAGATGCTACTAATCTATTGGTTTTTTCATCTAAATAACAATACACCAAATACCATCCTCCAGGTTTCATTTTAAAAACTTGTTCTTTAAACGGGCAAAATAATTCTTTTACCAATCCCCAATCTAAAAACGCGCCATATTCGGTAACTTGGTTACAGCGTAACAACGCAAAATTATCGCGGGTAATGTATGGCTTATCGGTTGTAGCCACAGGGCGTTCCTCGTTATCTAAATACACAAAAACATCAATCTTGTCCCAAATTTTAAACTCATTTGGCACATAACGATTGGGTAATAAAACTTCATCATCGTTAGCATCAATTAAATAAATACCATGATCTGTTTCACGAAGTATTTCTAGCGTATGTATTTTTCCTAATTCCATAATTGGCGCAAAGGTAACGATATTAGTTTTTTTGCAAATAAAAAAGCGCCACAATAATTGCAACGCTTAAATTTAAATATTTTTTATAACTTTTAGTAAATAGATTCTTTACCAAAATGCTTCGTTAATAAGTAATATACAACGGCTCTATATTTCGATCTGTTAGACTTACCATATTGCTCAATTACACTAGCAATTGCGCCATCTAAATCGTCGCTTTCGCTTAATCCTAATTTTTTAATTAAGAAGTTGTTTTTTACTGTTGCCAATTCAGATTCGTCCGAGCCTGATACCGTTGAAGCATCGGCATTATAAATTGAAGGACCACAACCAATGGTTACTTTAGTTAATAAATCCATATCGGCATCTACACCGCATTTTTCTTTTAAATCTGATGCATACTTTGCAATAAGTTCGTCACGTTTACTCATGATAATTTGTAATGTTTAAAATTTAATAATATTTAATTGATAACTCTTTAAAGATACTATTTTTTAGACACCAAATTAATTATTGAAGTCACAATTTTATTTTATAAACTCGAAATAGTTTAAGAGTACCTCGTCGTTTATTTGTTTTGGCGTAAAAATCTCTAGTAACTTAGGCTGTTTTCCAACTTTATAAAAAGTATTTAATTCTTTTTGCAAACTTTCTATATTTGAAGCTTTTTGGTAACTAAATCCATACATTTTACACAAATGTTCGGCTGTTAATTTATGATTGGTTTCAAAATAAGTATCGAAATTTTCGGTGTTTTTATGTCCTGGTAAAATTCTAAAAATACCACCACCTGTATTATTTACAACTATAATTCTAAAATTTTTGGGTATATAATTGTTCCACAAAGCATTACTATCGTATAAAAAACTTAAATCGCCCGTAATTAAAACCGTAGGTTTTTTACTTACAACAGCACATCCTACCGCGGTTGATGTGCTACCATCTATACCACTTGTACCACGATTACAATACACTTCGAGCGTTTTACTTAAACTAAAAAGTTGCGTGTAACGTATGGCCGAACTATTGCTAACTTGAAGAATATAATTACGAGGAATATCCTTTAAAACCTCATTAAAAACAGTAAAATCGGAAAACGGAATAGCTTCTAAATATTCCTTATGCTTTTTTATTCGGGTTTGTTTAACCGCCGTCCAAGTATCTCGATAATTACTCTTCACAAAATGAGTAACCTTTTGTAGAAACAAACTAAAAAAGGTGTTTGGAGTCATTTCGATATGATTTTCTAAACAGAAAAACGTATCGTTTGCCGTTTTTGGGTCGATATGCCAATGGTGTTTTGGCTTATATTTTCTTAGGAATTGTTTAATTTTTTTTGAAACAATTAAACCTCCAAAAGTGACTAATATTTCTGGTTGAAGTTGCTTTTGTTCAATGCTATTTAAAGGCGCAATTAATTGATCAATACTTGGGAAGAAACTTGAATGATGTAAGTTTGACGTAGTTTCGGTAAGTACAATTACACTATCGTCTTGTGCAATTTCTTCAAGCCATTTTTCTTCAATATCGTTTGGTGGATTTACCCCAACCAAAATCATTTTTTTGGTTGCCGAATTCCAATCTTCCAAACACGATTGCAGCATATAATCTTCAATTTTTGAAGCCTTTGAGGAAGCTTCAATAACTTTAGGATTTACGCTTAATTTTTCAACCATCTCATACAAAGGCTCATCAAACGGAATGTTTATGTGTACTGGCCCTTTTTTCTGCACTGCAAAATTTATGGCAATATTTATTTCTTCTTCATTATTGGTTTGTATATCCTTTTGCAAGCCCAATAAACGCTCAAATTTATCTTCTAAATTCTTTAAAATAGGAATATCTTCATTTCCAGGAATGTTGTTTTCGTCTTTTAAATCGAGCTTTAAATTCGCTGAATATAAAATATGATTGTCGTAAACGTTCTTTTGGTTAATGGTTTGTCCGTCGCCAATGCCAATTAAATGTTTTGGTCTGTCTGCCGATAAAACCACCAACGGAATATCGCTGTAAAAGGCTTCGGCTACAGCCGGATAATAATTTAAAAGCGCACTACCGGAGGTACAAACAACAGCCGTAGGTTCGTGTAATTGTTGCGCTATTCCTAAGGCAAAAAATGCCGCCGCACGTTCATCGACAATACTATAGCACGAGAAAAATTCGTCGTTAGTAAAACCAATGGTTAAAGGCGCATTTCGGCTACCTGGAGAAATGATAATATGCTTAATGTTTTTCGCTTTACAAAGCTGCACAACGGTTTGTGCTAAAGGTATTTTTGGATAAACCATAATTGTTTAAATAGTACAACAAAATTAACCAATAAAGCTGAAATTAAGTCTTAAAGCGAGTTTTTATTTAGAAACTCTAAAAACTTAGGTTTGTACTGTTCTGATACGGTTATACGCTGCTTATTTATTACAATTTGGCTGCGCTCAATTACATCGATATTGTTTAGTGATACGATAAACGAACGGTGTACGCGCATAAATTCATCGGATGGAAGTTGCTCTTCAAGCGATTTTAAACTCATAAGCGTTAAAATGGCTTTAGATTCGTTTTTTAACCAAATTTTGATGTAGTCTTTTAAACCTTCAAAATACAAAACATCGTCAAGCTTAATGCGTAATTGTTTGTATTCTGATTTTACAAATAAAAACTCTTTTTTTGAAGCTTCGGCAGTTTCAATTTTTACAGGTTCTTGTGTTTTGTTCACCAAATTAAACCAGTTTTTCGCTTTGTTGGCTGCCATTAAAAATTCGGCATAATCAAAAGGTTTTAATAGGTAATCTAGCGCATCAACTTTAAAACCATCTAAAGCATATTTATCGAAAGCTGTTGTGAAAACAACTTTGGTTTGCTTGGGTAACATTTTAGAAAGTTCTAACCCTGTTAAATCGGGCATTTGAATGTCTAAAAACAACACTTCAACAGGATTTGTAGTGACATAAGTTAACGCTTCAATAGCACTACTAAACTTGTTTTTAAGCACTAAAAATGGTGTTTTTTTTACGTAGCTTTCCACGAGATTTAACGCCATAGGTTCATCATCAACAATGACGCAATTAAGAGTTAAATTTTCCATTAGTCGACTTCAAAAATTAGTTTTGTAAAAAAAGTATCATCGTCTACACCATACGTAAACACATGCTTGTTTGGGTAAATTAGATTTAAACGCTTATCGAGATTCTGTATACCAATGCCCGAGCCGCTTTTATCGTGATCGGTTTTAGGAAAATTCGGATTTTTCGTTTGAAATTCAATCGTATTATTTTCAATTTTAAGTTCAAAATACAATGCGCTTGTTTTATTGGCTGAAACACCATGTTTAAAAGTATTTTCAACTAAAGAAATAAATAACAACGGCGCCACCAAAATATGATCTTTTACCTCGGCAAACTTGAATGTAACAGTTGTTTTATCGGTTAACCGAAGTTGCATCAATTCAATGTACTTTTCTAAAAACTGAACTTCTTGCTTAAGCGATACTTTCTCCGTGGTTGTGTCGTACAACAAATAACGCATTAGCTTACTCAAACTGTGAATCGACGATTTGGCTTGTTCTGGCGAAATATCGACTAAAGAATAAATATTATTCAATGAATTGAAGAAAAAATGCGGCTGCAACTGGTATTTTAAATGCTGAAGTTCGGCTTCCAATTTTATTTTTTCAGCTTCTTTTCGTTCCGATTCTGTTTTTATCAAGCGTTCGGCAAATTTTAAAGCAATTGCAAACACAATAGGCACCACAAACGAGATACTTTGCAAGTAGATAAAAAATTGAATTGGCGGGCCTTTTCTATCTTCTCCTTCTGGAATTAAATCTATTAAAAAATAGGTATTTGCATATTCTCTTATTAACACACAAACAATAATTAAAGCAATATTTATTACTGCAAAAAAAACAAATTTCTTAGCAATAAGGAGCTTATCAGCAAGTACAAAATAATTCAGATAAAAAACGATTGCATACAGCAGTAAAGGCAACCATGAATGCACAAAAACTCGAGTCAAACCTTGCTGTTGACCCGAGGATAATAGGTACGGAAAACTAAACAGTACAATCCATACCAACACATGAAAAAATATAATTATCTTTTTATTTCTTGCTGAAATTAAATTACTCATAACGCAATGCTGTTATTGGGTCTAATGCCGATGCTTTTCTGGCCGGATACCATCCAAAAAAGATACCTGTAATGGCACAAACCGCAAACGAAATTACTATAGAATACGTGGTAACGCTGGTTGGCCACCCTATAAAATTTTCTATAATAAATGTTGACAATAAACCCAAAGATACACCAATTAATCCACCTGCAATACTTATTAAAATGGCTTCAATTAAAAACTGCATTAAAATGTCGTTGCCCTTACCGCCTACTGCCATTCGTAAGCCAATTTCACGGGTACGTTCTTTAACCGAAACATACATAATGTTCATAATACCAATACCACCAACTAATAGTGAAATAGCAGCAATAGACACTAATAAAACCGTAAGCATTTCGCTAGTGGAACTGAAGGTAGAAATGAGTTCTTCCATAGAAAATACATTAAAATCGTCGTCCTCATTACTGCTAAGTTGATGCTGTTTTCTTAAAATTTCGGTGACTTGTGTTACGGCGTTATCGGCTTCTTCTTCGCTTATCGCGGAAGCTACGATGCTTTGTAGATAATCAATCGCCAAAATACGTTTTTGTACCGCCGTGTAAGGCGCCAAAATAACATCATCTTGATCTTGCCCAAAGGTATTCTCGCCTTTTTCACTTAAAACACCAATAACTTTAAACGGTGTATTATCAAAACGAATCATTTTACCAATAGGATTGTCGCCGTTCGGAAACAAATTTTCAACAATAGTTTGCCCAATTACGGCTACTTTTGAAGCTGAATTGATTTCCTGCTCGGTAAACATACTACCATCTTCAATATCGAACTTCTTAATATCGGCATACGTTGGCGACACACCATAAATTGATGTTGGCCAGTTGTTAGCACCGTTAATGGCTTGTCCGCTACCACTTACCTGCGGCGATACATCGGTTAGCAAATTGGCTTCGGAAACCAATGCCTTGTAATCGGTTAATTTTAGGGTTTGCATTTCACTTGGATCTAACCGAACGCCACCACGCATATCGGCTCCAGGGCGAATATTTATCATATTAGATCCCATACTCGAAATTTGTGTTTTTATGCTTTCTTTAGAGCCTTCACCAATCGCTAACATGGCAATAACCGAACCCACACCTATAATGATGCCCAACATGGTAAGCAATGTTCTTACTTTGTTGAGTAAAATAGCTTTCCAAGCGGTTTTAAGTAAATTTAAAAGTCTCATACTAATCTTCTTCTTTAGGAAGCGCTGCCAAAGCCTTAGCAGCATCTTTTATATTGTTGTTTTTTTCATCTTTAATGATGTGTCCATCTTTTAGCACAATGGTACGGCTACTAAACTCGGCTATATCTGGTTCGTGCGTCACAAACACAATGGTTTTACCTTGGCTGTTTAACTCTTGAAATAGCGCCATAATTTCGTATGATGTTTTAGTGTCCAAGTTTCCTGTGGCTTCATCAGCTAGAATAACCACTGGGTTATTTACCAACGATCTTGCAATAGCTACACGTTGTTGTTGTCCGCCCGATAATTGCGCTGGTGTATGATCGAATCTTTCTGCTAATCCTACCCGTTTTAAAGCGGTTTCGGCGCGTTCGCGACGTTCTAAGGTGCTTACTTTACTGTTGTAAAGCAATGGTAATTCGGCATTTTCGATGGATGTTGTTCTTGGTAATAAGTTATACGACTGAAAAATAAAGCCTATTTTTTCGTTTCTTATCGTTGCCAAATCGTTTCTGCTTAATTTTTTTACCATCACGCCATCAATTTCATATTCTCCAGAAGATGGCTGATCTAAACACCCTAAAATATTAAGCATGGTACTTTTTCCTGAGCCACTGCTTCCCATTATGGTTACAAATTCTCCCTCGTAAATGGTGTATGAAATTCCTTTTAACGCATGCACCACCTCATCGCCCATTTTAAACTCGCGTTTTAAATCGGTTATCCTGATAATTTCTTTTTTTAATGCTTTTATTTCCATGATAAATGGCGTTTACGATTATTTTTTCTTTCCTGGTGGTTTTGGCATAAACGGACTCTCACCTCCCGATGCTGTTGTAGTTGCAGTTGAAACACTTTCTAAACTATACACGAGCTTATCTTCTACATTTAAGCCATTTTTAACTTGAATATTTACACCATCACTTTCACCTAACTCAATAGTTTTTGGAGTGATTTTTTTATTGTTAAGCACCCAAACCACTGAAGCATCGTCCGCTGGTTTCTCTTGAGTTCTAACTGATGTATTTTCAACACCTTCTTGGGCTTCGTAGGCTTGAATCAAACTTTCATCTGGCATAAAATTTACCGCTTTAGCTTCAATAGTTAATTGATCTTTCAACTCTAAAGTATAGATGTAAACCGTTGCTGTTAAACCTGGTTTTAACTTTAAATCTGGATTTTTAGCTTCAATAACAACCGTATAAGTAATTACATTTGATTCTTCGGTTGGGTTTAAACGTACTTGCGTTACGGTGCCATCAAACTCGGTGCCTTGATACGCATCAACTGTAAAAGTTACACGCTGACCTTCTTCAACTTCACCTATATCAGCTTCATCAACATCCGCTTCAACTTGCATTTCTTTTAAATCTTTTGCTATTGTAAATAAGGTTGGTGTTGAATAACTTGCCGCTACAGTTTGTCCTTCATCGACTTCTCTCGACAACACCACGCCATCAATAGGCGAATAAATTTCGGCATAACTTAAATTGGTTTTAGCTTCTTCCAAATCGGAATACCGTTGTGTTACCGTATTTTTTGCTGCATTTAAGTTGTACAAGGCCTCATCATAATCCGATTGACTAATCACTTTATTATCAAAAAGTTGTTTTTGTCGGTTATAAATGGTTTGTAAATAATCACGATCATTTACCGCATTGTTGTAAGTCGCTCTGGCTTGTAATAATGAGGCTTGCAGGTTGGTTTTATCTAATTCTGCCAACAAATCGCCCGCTTTAACTTCACTATTGTAATCCACGTAAATTTTTGAAACTTTACCCGATACTTGCGTACCAACTTCAACTTCGGTTAAAGGTTGCACCGTACCAGTTGCAGTTACCAATTTTGTAACTTCTCCTTTTTTAACTGCGGTGGTTTTTACTTCAATAACGGTATCGCTTCCGCTACTAAAAAATCCATAGGCAACAACGGCTACAACGAGTAACGCTATGGTTATTATGATGGTTTTTTGTTTTGATTTCATGTGTAGTGTTTTAAACTTTTATTTGATTTCCTTGATAAAATTGTAATAACTGGTTGTATAAAATATTTAGGTATTTTGCTTGTAAATAATTCTGTTGGGCAGTTGTGTAAGTATTTTGACTCACCACTAAATCGGTAGTGCTTAATGCGCCTAAATCGAATTTTTTCTGTGCCAGTTTATACGATTCTTCGGCGGCTGTACTTGCTGCTTCTGCGGCCAATAATTGTTCTTGCGAAGACAACGCATTTTGGTAAGCCGTAGCTACTTTTTGATAAATCTCTTTTTGAGCAGTTTGCACCTGAATTTGAGATTGATCGATGGCTATTTTTGCCTTTTGAACAGCAGCTTTGGTTTGATTGCCATTAAAAATAGGCACACTTAATGACAAGCCTAAAGATTGATTGAAATTCCCGTTTATTTGATTGGAAAAATTCATATCCTGTGTATTGGTATAGCCTGTACCAATACTTCCTGACAGTGTAAGTGATGGCAAATAATTACCTTTAGCTAAGTCTAAATCCTTTTTAGAAACCTCAACGCCTAATTTTACGGCTTCGTACTCCGGTAGCATACCCAAAGCAGCATTATAAACGGCTGTTTTGTTTGGTAAAATTGGTGCAGCATAGGCATCGGTTTCTGGCGCTGCGATATCGAAATCGGTTTCTGGACCTAATTCTAATAACTGCTTTAACACCAATATTTGTTGCGCGTAAGTGTTTTTGGCATCAATTAAATTATAACGGTTGGTAGCTTCTTGGGAAATCGCATCAGTGTAATCTTGCATCGCAATACTTCCTGCCTCGTAACGCGCTTTAGCTTGTTCGGCTTGTTGCGCAGTGGCTTCGAGATTTTCTTCAGCAATAGCAATACCTTCTTTAGCGTACAAAGCTTGTAAATAGGATTCGGCAACACTTAAAGTAATGCTGTTTTTAGCCTCTTGTAAATACAACGAATTCTGATTTGCTAAAAGCTTGTTTTGCTTTATTTGATTCGAAATTTGATTGCCATTAAACACACTAACCGAAGTGTTTAAACCAAAACTACTGGAGTGTATTTGTTGGTTCACAAAATCGCTGGTAATTGGGTCAATGGATTGTCCGTTAGTAAAACGTTGTGACGCGCTACCCGACAATGTTGGCAAACGGCTATCTTTAGATTGTTGATAGGTAACATCGGCTGTTTGCTTGGTGTATTCAGCATCTTTAATGGTAATATTATTTTCTACGGCATACTCTAAACACTCTTGAAACGTCCATTGTTTTGGCGTAACATCTTGTGCTTTCGCAGCAGTAATTCCTATTAAAAAAAATGCTATGTAAATGTATTGTTTCATTTTAAAGCGTGATTTTATTTTACACTTCAAAATTGAAACTATTGCTACATTATATAAAAGACAATAGAAGTTTTGGGTAATTGTCTCGACGGAAACTTAATTTCTATCGATGGTATTTTTTAAGATAATACCTTTTTTATGGTTTGCGTTTTAAAAACCGTTTCTTGCCATTCCTTTTCTGCATTTGATGTTTCGGTTACACCACCACCAACATAAATTAATGCCTGATTATCTTTAAGTTGCATGCAGCGTAAATTCACGTACAATTGTGTGCTATTTTGTGGTATAGCGTAGGCTCTGTTTTCAATATTTCTACGTCCAGAACGTGGTTTCTTTACAGTCGTAAAATTTAATTCTCCTAAAAAACCTGTATAAAATTCTCGGTTGTAATTTTCGTTTTCAAGAATAAAAGCCTTAGTTTCAGCCTTTGGTAATCCGCAAACGGCAGGCGTTGGATGCATACTTTCAATAAGCTTATTTAACGCAACATCTGGCTTTAGGCGCGCATTTATCATCGTTTTTAAATGCAATAAGTTACCCGCTTTTGCGGTTTCAACTTCCGAAACATTTATAGCATTTACCCACGGTTTTAAATTAGCTACAATAAAATCCGTTACAAACTGCTGCTCTTGCTTTTCTTTATCTTGCCAAACTACTTCTTTAGTATTTTTGTAAGCTTGTGTGCCCGCCAATGCCATAATTGAAAAGTTGCTCCCTTCAATTTTCATTAAAGTTTCTGGTGTAGCGCCCAACCACAACCCTACTTTTGGATGATACCAACAATACGCAAATGCCGAAGGATAATTTTTAACCAATCGTTTAAAAATGGTCAAAGGATTAGCATTATCAGTATTCACAGATTCACAACGAGACACCACCACCTTTTTAAAAGCATCGTTTTTTATAGCCTCAATACTTTTTTCTACAAGATTTATATGATGTGTTTTTTCGCTTTCGCGGATGGATTCTGAGGTGCTTTTTAAATCTTCAGAAATTGAAAAATGTGATTCCGTTTCAATAACTTCCGAAGCATCACTTGGAATTAGAACTGATTTTTCAATGGCATCAAACGGCGAAAACACAAAGCCTTTTTCGGTAAAATGGGTTGTATAATGTAATTCATCATCATATTGAAGCATGCCTAACACCGTATCTGTATTAGGTTTTCGGTACACAACAAAAGGCAATTTATTTTGGTATTGAGTTTCAATACGTTTAAAAAAATCGGCTGTAATCATGCTTATTTTTTAGGCAAAGAAATGGTTGATAATTTACAAAGTGAAATTAAATTATCGGACTCGTCGGTTACTCTAATATCAAGTAATTGTGTGGTTCTTCCTTTATGAATAAACGTAGCCTTCGCATACACATAGCCTTCGCGAACGCTTTTTAAATGGTTCGCCGTAATTTCTATACCACGAACAAATAGTTTTTCGGTATCGATAAAAACATGGGTTGCAAAACTACCCACACTTTCGGCTAAAGCGGCTGTTGCGCCACCGTGTAATACGCCATCGGGTTGATAAACTCTAGAATTCACTGGCATTCTTGCGACTAGGAAATCTTCACCGTAATCGACCATTTCAATTTGTAACGTTTCCATTAACGTGTTTTTGCAAGCTAAATTCGCTTGTTTTAAAATGGCTTCTTTCGATAATTTCATAAAATTCTTGTACTTTTAATCTAGATTACAAAAATACAAAACCAGCAATCAATTTTTTTAGAATTTAATCTTAAAATAATGGAAAACTTAAGGATTCCAACCTTAGAAAATGAGCGTATTCGTTTATCTCCTATAAATTTAGAGAACTATAAACAACTTCTTGAAATTGCACAAGAAGATAAATTGGTTCAGTTTTCACCTTCAAAAATTGATACTCCAGAGGATTTACAAAGCTATGTGCAAAATGCATTAGATAGCTTTCAGCAAAAAACCGCTATTCCTTTTATTATTTTTGATAAAAAGGAAAACGCCTATGCCGGTTGTACCAGATTTGGACATATTAACTGGCACAACAAAGTCTTGCACATCGGTTGGACGTGGATTGGTAAACGTTTTCAAGGTACTGGTTTAAATAAAAACATGAAGTTTTTAATGCTTGAATATGCTTTTGAAACATTACAATTTGATAAAGTTGAATTTCGTGTTGACGAGCGCAACATCACCTCTAGAAAAGCTGTTGAAAAAATTGGTGGCACTCTTGAGGGTATTTTACGAAAAGACACCTTAATGCTTGACGGTTTTAAGCGTAGCACTTGTTGTTATGGCATTTTAAAAGAAGAATGGCCTTCTTTAAAGCAACAAATTTTAGCCTAAATTAAATGATATTTTCACACCTTCAATAATCATACTGGTACCGATAATCGCGATGATTAATCCCATGATTTTCCCAATAACCGATATTACGTTTCGACCGAGTTTTTTCAGAATGAAATCACTTAAACTAAACGCCATATAATTTAGCGCACACATAATAGCGTAAATTAAAATAACGATACCAATTTGAATGTAATTTGCTTTAGAGACGAAGTTCATTGCCGTTACAATTGTTCCTGGACCCGCTAAAATAGGAATGGCTAATGGCGACACTGCAATATCTTCATCTACATTAGGCTTATTTAGATGTTTTACATTGGATTTTTTACTTTGAAGCATTTCAAAACCGACATAAAAAATTAAAATGCCACCTGTTATTTTAAACGCGGGAATAGTAATACCAAATAATTGAAAAATAAATTTCCCTAAAATAACAAACACTAAAACAATGATAAACGCAATGAAAGCCGCTTTTCTACTAATCATGCGCTTGTCTTTTTTATCGTAACCATCTACCAAAGCCATAAAAATAGGCATGTTAGAAATTGGGTTGGTTATGGCGAAAAAGCCTGTAAAAACTGTAATTGAAAACGCTAATAAATGATCCATTATTTAATATTTAAACAACGAAGTTATATTTTATAATAAAATTATCAAAACAGCTGATCAAAATTCACAAAACACCCTAGTTAACAACACGTTATACTTAAATTAATTTTGCTTAAAAATTAATTTCATCCTCAAATACCATCCATTTAAAAAATATTATTACTATTTTTAAAACAAAATTCCCTCGGAGCTTCAAAATCCCTTACAATTGAAGACACTTATTATTTTACTAGGTCTTAGCTGTTTTACCCAGCTTTGCAACGCCCAATTATCAACACCCGACCAAAAAAAACATTTTGCTGCTGGCGCAATAATATCTGGAATTACTTATCCAGTAATTTATTCGACAACAAAACGTAAAGGAAAAGCTTTTTTTATAAGCTTTGGCGCATCGGTATTGGCAGGCTTTGGAAAAGAAATTTACGACAGCCAAAAATTTAATTCGCCTTTAGATAAATCGGAAGTATTAGCAACCGCATTAGGAGGTGCTTTTGCCTCAACAACTTTTTATATTTTTACTGGAAAAGGTAAAAAGAAAAAACAACAACAGGAAATAGCTCTGGTTAATTAGGGTTTTTAATAACCTCCTCTAATCTTAGAAGCTATTTCATTAGTATAAAGCGCCTTAAGTTTTTTATGAGTCTCGTTTGATAAATTATCTAAACTTGAAACTGAAGCATTCGAAATCACTTGATTTTCGCTACTCGCGCCTGGGATTATAGTACTTACGGCATCAAAATCTAAAATATAACGCAACGCCAGTTGCACCATATTCAAATCATTTGGTAGAATATCGTCTTTAATGGTTTCAACAAAATTTAAACCATCTAAAAATGGTAGTCCAGCAAAGGTTTCTCCCACGTTAAAGGCTTCGCCATCTTTATTATAGTTTCTGTGGTCGTTTTCTGGAAACGTCGTATTGGCATTGAATTTTCCTGTTAAAAGTCCGCTAGCCAATGGTAAACGCACAATAATACCCACACCTTTTTCTTTCGCTTTTGGAAATAATTCTGAAATCAATTTTTGCCTGAACACATTAAATATTACTTGTAAAGACAATAAGCCTTCTTGCTCGATACAGATTAAGCCTTCTTCAACGGTTTCAACACTGGCTCCAAAATGTTTTATTAAACCTTCTTGTTGCAATTCACGTAGCCAATTGAAAATAGCACCATCTTTTAAGTATTCCGTAGGAATGCAATGCAATTGTAACAAATCTAAAGAAGCTACGCCTAATCTAGCAATCGATTCTTCAACGGTTTGTCTTAAAATCGCTTTCGAGTATTTATCTGGGTATGAATTTGCAGCTCTACCAAATTTAGTTGCCACACGAATAGGTGTATCGCAAGTTTTTAAAAATTCACCGATAAGAGATTCACTTTTCCCGTTACCGTAAACATCGGCTGTATCAAAAAAAGTAATGCCATTTTTAACGGCTTCATCAAGAATTTTAAATGCTTTTTCTTTTGAAATATCGTCACCCCAATCGGCGCCTAATTGCCAGCATCCTAACCCTACTTCACTTACATTAAATCCGTTATCTCCCAGTTTTCTAGTTTTCATCCTTATGTTGTTCAGTTTTTATCCGACTAAAGTACAAAAAAGGACATCGTGTAACCTAAAAGTAGCTCGAATTTATTCCGTTAAGCGCTTTACAATAGCTTTTACAGGAAGAATTTCTGTAGTATGTTTAATACTCGGGCCAGCCACCCAAACCGTTTTATACGTTGCTTTTTTCGCCGCTTTTTCAGTAGCTTTCATGCCTATTGAAAACCGAATCATTTTCACCCACTTTTTAAGCTTTCGGTTTTTGTTAAGTAGATTCTCAATCCATGTTGCCTTTGTTCCAATCTTTTTAACGTAAGGTGTATTAATTACGGTGCAAGGTGTTCCTGAAATTCGCTCGGTCATAACAATATCGTCCGCTCCGTAATCTACACAGGCTTGTTTATATTCATCTGTAACGTTCGATTCAACTGAAGCAATAAACGGACTACCAACCGAAACACCATCGGCACCATAACTTATCATATCGTCAATATCGGCTTTCACACCAACGCCACCGGCAGAAATTACTGGAATTTTTAAGTGTTTTTTTAACGTTGCTATTAATTCCTTTGGTGATATATTTCCTCTATGCCCACCAGCTTCATTATTTACGGCAACAACAGCATCGGCTCCTAAAGATTCTACTTTTTGCGCAAAACGTAAATCGGTAATATCACAAAACACCTTAATACCAACTTTGTGAGCCTGCTCGATCGTTTCTTTTGGATTTCCCAAAGAGGTTAAAATAAAATCGCAACCTGCTTCACACAAAACGTCTAATTGCGCTTTCGCTTTAGGGTTTGACTTGTTTACAATAAGATTAAACCCAAACGAACCTCCACTTGGTTTCGCTGCTTTAAGTTCTCTGGCGGCGACTTTTAATTCATCAAGTGTTCTATAATTGAGAGCAGGAATACAACCCGCAATTCCTGAGTTCATGGCTTCTTTAACCATAGCCACATTAGACACCAAAAACATTGGCGCCATAATTATAGGATGTTTAATGCTTAACAATTGTGTGAGGTTTGCTGCCATGTTTAGTTTGTTTTGGTTTCACACAAATATACTAAATATTATGCACGCATAAGACATTGCGTTAGCCTGTATTTACAAATTGTATTAATAAACTTTTATAACAACATCAAAATACTCAAATTATACATTAAACCGATAATTTTGTTTTTAGTCTATTTAATTGTTGCTCAGAACTTTTTGTAAATAGATTTACAATACTCCTAAACTATAAAGCAAAAAAATTATTAGAAAAATATAGTACAACCTCAAATGGTTAAAAGAATTCCTGAAAGTCCTCCACATATTTTACCTTATCTGGGGGAAGAACAAATAATCTGGTCTGTAATGATTCCGGTTTATAATTGCTTTAAATTTATAGAAGAAACAATCACAAGTGTACTAGATCAAGATCTTGGTGAAAATATCATGCAAATTGAAGTAATAGATGATTATAGTACAGACGGAAAAGTTGAAGAACTTGTTAAACAATTAGGAAACGGCAGAGTACAATATTTTCGTCAAAAACAAAATGTAGGTAGCTTAAGAAATTTTGAAACTTGTATTAATCGCTCCAAAGGTAAGTATGTTCATATTTTACATGGAGACGACAAATTAGAACCTGGCTTTTATAACGAAATTGATTTTTTATTTAAGAACTACCCAAATGCAGGTGCAGCCTTTACTAATTTTCACTTAATAAATGGTAATAGTAAAATTGCAGAATCGAAAGATGAATTTATACTTGATGCTCCTGGAATAATACCTAATTTTTTAGAAAAAATAGCATCTAAACAATTATTGCAACCACCTGCTATTGTAGTTAAGCGTAGTACCTACGAAAATTTAGGGGGCTTTTTTGCTGTTCATTTTGGAGAAGATTGGGAAATGTGGACACGAATAAGCGCACATTATCCTGTTGCCTATTCGCCAAAAAAATTAGCTAATTACAGAGTTGGTCATGGCGATGGTATTAGTTATAATAGTTTTCAAAGTGGCCAAAATTTTAAAGACCTCCTTACGGTTATAAATATTATACAAAATTATTTACCCGATAATAAGAGACAACACATAAAAGATGCTGCGTTAAAATATAATGCAAACTATTGCATAAAAATTGCAAATAGCTTAATATTAAAAAACACAAAAGTTGCAAAAACTCAAATAAAAGGTGCTTGGAGTATGAGTAAAGATTTTTACACCATGTATCGTATTGTTAGGTTTTATGTTATGTATTTTTCTAGATTTAAACAAATAGAAAGCTTTATTTTTCCTGAAAGTAAAAGTTTCAAAAAGTTTTTTTTTAAGCGCTAATGAAAGATAGAATATTACAAAAAAATTCCGATTGGGATTGGGAAATTAAACCAGAAACTTCGTGGTGGCAGCTAAACTTTCGCGAAATATTTTCATATAAAGACCTTATTAAACAACTCGTTCGTAAGGAATTTTTAGGGCAATATCAACAAACTCTTTTAGGTCCCTTTTGGGCATTAGTGCAACCTTTACTATCTGTTATTGTATATGTATTTGTTTTTAATAGAGTAATTGGTGTTCCTACAAGTAACATCCCTCCTTTTCTATTCAATTTAGCAGGCTTGACTTTATGGAACTTATTTTCCGAAATATTTTTACAAACTTCTAGATCTTTTGCTCAAAATGCCGATATTTTTTCTAAAGTATACTTTCCAAGAATAATAGTACCTATATCTGCACTTTGGCTTCAATTATCTCTATTCTGTATACAATTATTTTTTTTAATTTTAGTTTGTAGCTACTATTATATTACAGGAGGCATTACCTTTAATGTAGCAAATTTTATTTTATTCATTCCTGTAATAATTATAACAGCTGGCATTGGTTTTGGTGGCGGGTTAATATTTTCGGTACTAACCTCAAAATATCGCGATTTATTATCACTAATTCAACTTGTTATTCGACTACTTATGTTTGCTTCACCAGTATTTTACTCCTTAAGTTTAGTACCACCAAATGCTAAATGGATTGTTAAAATAAATCCATTATCATCCTTATTCGAATATTTTAGATTTGCACTTTTAGGGATTGGAAACTTAGAGCTTTCTTTATTGGTATATAGTATTGTTTTTATGCTAATTTTATTACTATTAAGTATTATGCTATTTAATAAAATCAGTGATAGTTTAATTGATGTTTTATAATTTATGACGGAAGCGGTAATACAAGTCGAAAATATTTCAAAATTATACCATCTTGGTAAAATTGGATCGGGATCGTTAAAACGCGACATGCAATTATGGTGGGAACAACATATTTTAAAACATGACAACCCTAACAATTACATACAAAATGGTGTTAAAGTTGATAATAATGAAGCTATTTGGGCTTTAAAAAACATTAATTTTGAAATAAAACAAGGTGAAACCTTAGGTATTGTTGGCCATAACGGAGCTGGTAAATCTACCCTATTAAAAATTTTGTCACGTATAGTAAAACCCACAGAAGGCATTGTTCGAGGTAAAGGACGCATTAGTAGTTTACTTGAGGTTGGTACAGGATTTCATGCCGATTTAACAGGAAGAGAAAATATATTTATAAGCGGACATATTCTTGGAATGAAAAAAGCTGAGATTCAAAATAAGTTTGATGAAATAGTGGCTTTTTCTGGGGTTGAAGCTTTTATTGACACACCTGTAAAAAGATATTCTTCGGGGATGTACGTACGACTTGCCTTTGCTGTTGCTGCGCACCTAGAACCCGATATTCTTATAGTTGATGAAGTTCTTGCCGTTGGTGATGCCGATTTTCAAAAAAAATGTTTGGGTAAAATGAACGAAGCTTCTTCCAAAAGTGGAAGAACTGTAATTTTTGTTAGCCATAATTTACAAGCTATAAATAATCTTTGCGCAAGTACCATTTGGCTGGAAAAAGGAAATTTAAAGGCTTTTGGAAATACTAAAACGGTTATTAACAGTTACCTATCAACCGTTCATCAAAAAAGTTGGAAAAAAGAGTTTAAAATTAATGAGGCGCCAGGAAATGATTTTATAAAAGTATTTTACGTAGAGCTTATTCCTAAACTGGTTCCAGGAAGTTCGGTTATTGATATACGTACACCACTTACAGTAAAATTTAAGTTTTATAACCAAAGTGATAATATACCACTATCTGCCGACCTTCTTTTATTTACATTATCTGGTGACTGTATTTTTGATATCCCCTCTAAACAAACCATATTTAACAAAGGTGTTATTGAAGGTGAATGTAAGATACCTGGTAATTTTTTAAATGACGGATCTTATACGTTTACGCTTCACTTTTCAAAAAATACATCTTCCGAATTATTTTCATATAAAGATTGCTTAATGTTCGACATCGCAGATTATCGTAAAAACACTAATTGGTATGATAAATGGTGGGGCTATGTTCGTCCTGATTTTCCTTTAGAGTTGAAAACCGTTGAATAAATTCACCATTAAAGTTATGGAAAGGATACCTAAATCACCACCAAAAATTGCATCAATTAAAGACAATTTACACCGACCCTTATGGTCTGTTATGATACCTACATACAATTGTTCTCAATATTTACCTGAAACAATTAATAGTGTTTTGCAACAAGATTTGGGGAAAGATAATATGCAAATTGAAGTAATTGACGATTACAGTACTGATGAAGATATTGAAAAGTTAGTAAAGACAATTGGTAATGGACGTATAAACTTTTACAGACAAAAAACAAATGTTGGTAGTTTAAGAAATTTTGAAACATGTATAAATCGAGCAAGAGGTAAGTATATACATATTTTGCATGGCGACGACCGCGTAAAAAAAGGATATTACCATACCATTACTCAACTTTTTGAAAAATACCCAAATGCCGGAGCCGCATATACAGCTTGGGACTATATAACCAGTGATGGCAAGTTCTCTCATGAATCAAGAATTGAAGCCAATGAAACCTGTATATTAGATAATTGGCTATATAAACTTGCAGAACATCCTAGATTGCAATATGCTGCTATCACGGTAAAACGTGAAGTTTACGAAAAATTAGGTAGCTTTTATATAGCTCATTATGGCGAAGATTGGGAAATGTGGGCTAGAATAGCAAAACATTACCCAACTGCCTACACTCCAAAATTTTTAGCCGAGTATCGTGAACATGAAAATTCAATTACTTGGCAAAGCTACAAAAATGGTCAAAACATTAGAGACCTAGCCAAAGTAACATCGGTAATAGTTAGTTATTTACCAAAAAAAGACCAACCCAGTATGCTAAGAACTTCTCGAAGAATATACATACATTGGATTTTAGGTGTTATCCATAATATGTGGGTTTTAGAAAGAAGTAATACAGGTATTATTTACAACCAAATAAAAACTATAATACCTATTTACCTAGATAGGTTTGTTATTACAAAATCTGCTCGAATATTACTTTCTATTTGGACTTGGCCCATTCGAAAATATTTTGTTAAAACTAGCCATTCGTAATAAAAAAATGACTAAAACTAAACCATATCAAATTATTCATATTAAACTTAATAAAGATCATGACTTAAGTTTAGTAATTAAACCCAACCAAAAATATTACCTCGTTTTTTGGTGGAAAACTATTCCTCTTGGTAATTTATACATTAACGAAAATGGTGTTGAAGACTTAGAAAGAACGATTTTAAAGGTAATAATACCTACTTTAACATACTACGGACTAAAAAAAACTGGCAATATTGAAGGTTTATTATCCAGTAAAAGAGAGCACTTTTTTAAACAAATAAATTCTATTCTCACTCCTTTTATAAACAAAAAAATTCCTAAAAAAGTTGATGTTTCGGTTGTTATTTGTACTAGAAACAGAAGCGAAAGCCTAAAAAAATGTTTAAATAAATTACAAAATCAAACGTGCCAACCATCGGAAGTTTTAGTTATAGACAACGCTCCTTTTGATAATACTACAGAAAAAGTAGTAAAACAATTTAGTAATGTTAACTATTATATAGAGCCAACACCAGGCCTTTCTTTTGCTAGAAACTTAGGCGTAAAGCAAGCAAAAAATGCTATTATTGCTTTTACAGATGATGATGTTGAAGTAGATAAATTATGGATATTCAATATTTGGGATACATTTAAAAATAATAATATTGATGCACTAACAGGATTAATTATTGCGTCTTCACTAGAAACTGAAAGCCAGCAAATATTTGAGAAATATTGGGGTTTTAATAAAGGGTACCAAGATATTTATTTTGACAAAAAATATTTAACAAACTCAACAGAAGTCCCGCGAATATGGGAACTTGGAGCTGGTGCAAACATGGCATTCCGTAAAGATATTATTTGTAAGCTTAATTATTTTGATGAACGTTTAGGAGCTGGAGCGTCAGGATGTAGTGAAGATTCTGAATTATGGTTTAGAATGCTTCTGGAAAACTCTAAAATTCAATATAACCCACGAATAATTGTATTTCACGAACATAGAAGCCAAATAACTCAATTAAAAAAACAACTGTTTAGTTACATGAAAGGCCATGTTGTTGCTGCATTAATACACCATAGTCAAAATAAAACTCTAGGATATAAAAAGTATATATTTAATCTTCCAAAATATTATTTACTTTTATTTAGACTAGGATTTCCTAATTATAGATTTAGATATAAAACCTTATGGGCCGAATTTACTGGATATTTTTCGGGAATTAAATTTTATATTTTAAACAAAAATAAGCCAGCGATAACCAAAAAATAAATACATGGATCAAGCAGCTTTAAAAGAATCACCTTTAGTTTCAGTAGTAATTCCGTGTTATAATCATGCGCAATATCTTCCTAAAGCCATAAATAGCGTATTAAATCAATCGTATTCTGAACATGAAATAATAGTTATTGATGATGGGTCTTCAGACAATACAAAAGATGTTTGTTTAAAATTTCCTGAAGTAATATATATACATCAAAAAAACGCAGGTCTTTCAGCAGCTAGAAATACAGGAATTAAACACGCTAAAGGAGAATACCTAGTTTTTTTAGATGCTGATGATTGGCTTGTTCCTGATGGGATAAAACTAAATTTATCCTTCATCGTAAAAAATTCTAAAATTGCCTTTGTTTCAGGAGGACATAAAATTTATTACGAACCAGATGATAAATCTTGGCTAATTCAAAAAAAACCGAATAACAATACGTATTTGGAATTATTAAAAGGGAATTTTATTGGAATGCATGCTACCGTCATGTACAGTCAATGGGTTTTTAAAAAGTTAAAATTCGATACAACTATAAAATACTGTGAAGATTACGATTTGTATTTAAAAATTGCCAAATCATTTCCTGTTTTGCATCATACAAATATTATCGCAGTCTATAGAATACACGATAATAATATGTCGTCTAACTATCACAAAATGCTTCGCTATGCCCTTTTAATTTTATCTAAACAAAAAAAACTAAAGCTGTCAGAAAATGAAAAATCGGCTCTAAAATATGGTCAAGATTTTTGGAAATCGTACTATTCAAAAAAAACTTACAACCATCTTATCCATCAATTATACGAAACTAACAATACATTAAATATTCAAGAAATTAAAAGTTTAAAACGTCATAATTCCAAACTTTACAAAGCCTTTAAATTAGAAAAAAAAGAATACCAAAAAACTTTAAAGAACAATTATCGAACTAAAAAAATAAAAGCACCAACTTTTATGCAATTATTACGAACTATTAAAAACAAACTAAAGTATAAAAAGTCAAATTCAATTAAAGTCAACTTAGGCGATTTTAACCGAACCACGCCTTTTAGTACTCAATTTGGATACGACAGAGGTGGGCCTATCGACAGGTATTATATTGAGAGCTTTTTAAGCGAAAATGCCAATAAAATAAAAAACAATGTTTTAGAAATTGGAGATAATACGTACTCCTTAAGGTTTGGAGGAAGTAATATAAAAAAAAGCGACATTTTACACATAGATGATAAAAATGAAAAAGCTACCTATATAGGAGATTTAAGTGATGCCCCTCACGTACCATCAAATAATTTTGATTGTGTTATACTTACTCAAACACTTCACCTCATTTACAATTACAAAGCCGCAATTGAAACTTGTTACAGAATTTTAAAACCCGGTGGTGCACTTTTACTAACCGTTCCTGGTATAAGTCACATTGCCCAAGATCAATGGGGAGAATATTGGCTATGGTCTTTTACTAAGGCATCTATTACAAAAATCTTACAGGAATATTTCCCAGAAAAAAATATTACAACAAATACCTACGGAAATGTACTTGTTTCAAGTGCTTTTCTATACGGACTGGGGCTACCAGAATTAAATCAAGAACAATTAGATTATAACGACCCACACTTTCAATTAATTATAAGTGCCTCTGCAATTAAATAAATCATCAATAATATGCTTAATTTAATAAAAAAACATTTTGTTAAAGCAGAACCAAAGGCACTCGTATTGATGTATCATAGAGTTTGCAACATTAAAACAGACCCTTGGGAATTAGCTGTAAGTCCAAAAAATTTCGAGAGTCAAATTAATGAGCTCAAAAAGCACTATACAATTTTACCCATTAGTGCTCTATTTAAACAATTTGATAATTTAAAAATTAAAAATCGATCCGTTTATATTACTTTCGATGATACTTATCAAGATAATTTCACCCTCGCAAAACCTATTTTGGAAAAACATCAATGTCCTGCAACATTTTTCGTACCAAATTATTTTACAGGAAAACAACAAATGTTTTGGTGGGATGAACTAGAAAACATTTTTTTACATACTAACATTCTCCCCAAAACTCTTACCTTAACGATTAAAGATAATACAATTGAATTTAAGACTGAAGTTGAAGTTCTCACTGATACTCTACAAAGGAAACAACAAGATTGGACTTGGCATACCGCCCCACCAACTCGAAGATGCGAGCTTTACCTCGAAATTTGGAGCCTATTAAAACCGTGTTCCTTAATTGAAATAAATAAAATAATGAATAGTATTAAAATCTGGGCTAAATATGAGCAAACGAATTTAGAAGATAATTTTGCAATGAAAACGGAACAACTTTCAGAATTAATTAATAATAAATTATTCTCTCTAGGTTTCCATACTGAAACGCATCTATCATTACACGCACATGAAAAACCTGTTCAGTTAAAAGAGATAATGAATAACAAGGCGTTTTTTACGCAAAACAATTTAAAAAATGTAAACGCTATTGCCTTTCCTTATGGAGATTACAACAACGATACAATATCAAGCATAAAAGAATTAAAAATAGAGCTAGGTTTTACTACAAAAGCAGAATGTATTACTAAAAAATCGAACCCATTTATTTTGGGAAGAATTCAAGTCCCTAATTGTTCTGGGGCTGATTTGATTGAAAAGTTAACGGAAATTTTAAACTAACTTGATAACCCAAAAAAGCCTTTAACATAAAACATTAAAGGCTCTTTTACACACAACACTCAATGGTTATGCATTTCCATACATATTCGATTCACCACCATCAATGGCAATAGTTTGCCCACTTACATAACCATTTTCTTCACTTAACAAAAACGACACCAACAAACCAACATGTTTAGGATCGCCTAATGCTCTTGTTGGGTTGCGTTTTGCATATTCTGCTTCGGCTGCCTTTGGGTCTTCAGGGTTTACTTGTTTAAAAGCCTCTGCCACCATTGGCGTTAAAATTGCTCCGGGTGCAATGGCATTAGTCAAAATACCATCTTTACCATACTCAACTGCGGCTTGTTTACTCATACCTGAAACGGCGTGTTTACTTGCCACATAAGGCGTTTGGTTTATAACCCCACGAATACCTCCCACAGACGCTACATTTACAATACGCCCATATTTTTGTTTTTGCATTATAGGAATAACGTAACGTAAACCGTAATACACCCCCATTAAATTAATATCGATAACTTTTTCGAAGACTTTTAAATCGTAATCAATTAATGGCGCTTGCTTCCCTTCTATTCCGGCGTTGTTGTAAAGTCCGTCGATTTTACCAAAAGTCTCAACTGTTTTATTAATGTAATTCTTAACATCCTCTTCGTTGGAAACATCTGCTTTTACTCTAATAATTTCGATTTCAGGGTACTCTGATTTTAATTTTTCAGCTTCCTTGATTAATTGTTCTTCGTTGTAATCTACTAATGATAAATTAGCGCCTTTTTCGGCCAAAACTTTTGCTGTGGCAAGCCCTAACCCCATGGCTGCTCCTGTAATTATAATTGCTTTATCTTTCATGATTTTTTTATGTTTTTTGGTTTAGATAAAGTTACCTAGAACATAAAAGAATCGTCGTTAAGAGCCTATTAAACTTAACTTAAAAAACAGGTGATTTCATCGGGATTTTAACCCTAATTTAGTAGAAGTTTTAACGAACATTTGGCTATTAAATCCTATTATTCTTGTACTCCTAACATAGCTTACTAAGCTAAACAGATGCTTTGTAGAATTTGCTGAAGAATATTCGTATTAAAACTGATAAGACCCACATTTTAAATAAGCGCCTTCTGGAAAGCCAACAGGATGATCGGTATCGTGAAACGTTTTTAAAATAAGTTGATACGGACGCTTAACTGCATTTAAAACCGAAGCGTTAATTTCAAAGAACACATCGGCGGTAACTCGAGACGAACACGAGGCTAAAACTAAAAGTCCGTTTTTAGCCGTTAGCTTCTCGCCCAATGCTGCCAATTGCGCGTATTTTTTTTGTGCCAAAGCAATTTCTGAAGCTTGTTTTGCAAAACTTGGCGGATCGATAACAACCACATCAAAAGTTATGTTCTTTTTTATGAGTGTATTTAACGCATTAAAAGCATCGCCTGCTATGGTTTTATGTTTGCCTTTGTACGCATTTAATTTTCCGTTCTCAACTGCAATTTCTAAGGCTTGCTTACTAATATCTAAACTGGTCACTTCTTTTGCACCATTTGCCAAAGCATGAACCGAAAATCCGCCCGCATAACTAAATACATCTAAAACGGTTTTACCTGTGCTCCACTCGCCGACTTGTTTTCTATTGGCGCGATGATCTAAAAAATAGCCTGTTTTATGACCTTTAATAACATTTGCCGAAAAGTTAACGCCATGTTCTACAAATGCAACTACCTCATCTTCTAAAGTGCCATAAATAACTTCGCCATCGGTGAATTGATACGCTTTAGAATTTTGCAAGTTTCGGCTTAATCGCAATACAACGGTTTCGGCTTGAGAAGTTTGTTGTAAATCATGAAGAATTGACTCTAAATACGGCAACCAAATCTCGGAATATAGTTTCACCACTAAAACAGACGCATAAACATCGGCTATTAAACCAGGAAAACCATCATTTTCACCAAAAATTAAACGATAACTATTGGTGTTAGTTTGCAATAAACTATGGCGTTTAGCAAAAGCCTTTTGAATTTTACTCTTGAAAAAAGCGGCATTTATTTCAACCTTTTCCATGCCACTATGCAGCATTTTTATTCGAATGGGCGAATTGGCATCGTATAACCCCAAACCAACAACCTTATTCTTGCTTTTACTAAAAATTATGGCCAAATCGCCTGTGTTGGCATCGTCGTTAATTTTTGTAATGCTATTTGAAAACACCCAAGGATGCCCCTTTAAAACAAATTGTTCGCCTTTAGCATTCAGCTTTACAGCCAATCGTTTTGGCTTTTGTGATGATTTTATTTTGGGTGAAAATGGCATTGAAATACATTGAGGTTGCGAAAGTACAAAAGATATTAAAAGGAGACTTGGTTAGATATGGTGTATTTCATTCATATTATTCCGAATTAATTACAACCAATTAATCCTTTAACATCCAAGAAACTAATTCTTCAGGATTAACAATAGACCATGAATGCGGATGGCGCTCGCCATTAGCGCGATATCCTTTATTCTGAGTTTCAATTAATTCTACATCTGTTTCTTCAAATGCAGACTTAAGGACAATACTGAGCTGTTTTAAATAATACGCGTTTAAATCCTCATAATCGTTTTGTCGCTGTTCTTTCCACCAAGCCATATCGGGTTCGGTATAAAAGCGCAATTTTGTATTTTTAAGCGCGGAAAGATTTGCTATATTTTTTGTTTGAAAGGTAAAAGGTGAAAACTTTTCGTAAACTGCTAAACTATCGTTTGGACTTCCAAATTTAGCGTCAAACATTTGTTTTATAAACTGCGATTCTTGAACTGAAACCTCAGCCACCTTTTGTTTTAAATTCTTTTCTGCTGTTTTGTACAAAGCCAATAAATCTAAAGGCGAATCAACAACAAAAATAGCATCCGGTTGTATATTTCTATCATATTTTTTAAGATGATTCCCAATTAGCAACGCCATATTTCCGCCACTCGAAAATCCTCCGAAATAAATATTTTTAGTAACTAAATTATTTGTTTTAATGATACTTTGAAGCATCGAAGCGATATCTTCTTTTTCTTCTTCAGACAGAAATAGCTTTCTGTTAACATTAAGCGCCAAGACAGAAAAACCATTTTTTGCAGCTACGTCTGCTATTTTAAATTCTGCAAGTGTGTTTTCTGCATCACAAGGAAAACAAGGAAACAACACCAAAAGTCCTTTTTCGTTTGATGATTTCACCAATTGAAAATCATCAGATTTAATTATTTCGCTAACCTTTATAACCGCTTTTTCATCAACACTTTTTTTACAAGAAAAGGCAACAAGAAACAGCATTAATATGAAGCATCTCATATTCAAAATGTACATTTTACTGTTTTATAAAACTTGCCTCTAAATCAAATTCCGATGTATATGTAATCCCATCCTCGGTGATGTCTTCGGTTTCATGTCCCGTTAAAATTAAACGAGTACTTGTTAATTCCTTTATGGTTAAAATTGTAGTTTCTCCATTTTCAACAATAGTAATGGTATTACCTTGTTTAGACCAGGTTCCGTTTCCTAAAAACTCCTGATTGTCTATGCGCTCTGTCATGGTTTGAAATAAGTATGTCACCGAAATTTCAAGTCCGAAAGAGCCTTCAGTGGTATAATTATCAGGGTTTTCAGAAAAAGACAATGTAAAATCAACATCATAACCTTGGCCTTCTATTGGAGCCGTAATGGTTTCGCCTAAAATATCGAAAGTGGCCGTTCCTGTATTTGTAATGTCTTGAGCAACCCAAGTCCCAATTAGTGCATTGGTATCTTGCTCGGTATTATTCTCAGAATCGCTAGAACACGACCATAACATGAGAGAACAGGTTATAAATAAGAAAACAGCTTTTTTCATGGTTTTAAAACGGATTGATTAACTACGCTAAACTATACTTTTTTCTGGTTTTTAAGAAATTAGAGCAAAAAAAAACACAATCCTGTAAATGGATTGCGTTTTTATTTTTAAGCTTAAAGCTTGTTTTTTATAAATTCTGAAACGAGTTCGGAATAAGCGATTCACACGCTTTTTGCTAAGGCAAAAAGCGGTTCACTGCTTACTTTACTTCCTCGAAGTCTACATCTTCAACATCGCTACCTTCGTTAGCGCTACCGCCAGCATTTGCATCTGGACCAGGTTGTGCACCACCAGCTTGTTGAGCTTCAGCTTGAGCTTTGTACATTTCTTCACTTGCAACTTTCCAAGCTTCATTCATTTTGTCTAAAGCAGGTGTAATTACAGCAATATCTTTAGTTTCGTAAGCCTTCTTCAGCTCTTCTAAAGCTTCCTGAATTGGTTGTTTTTTATCATCAGATAATTTATCACCAAATTCTTCTAATTGCTTTTCAGTTTGGAAAATCATAGAATCAGCCTCATTAAGCTTTTGTGCTGTTTCAGCAGCAGCTTTATCCGCTTCAGCGTTAGCTTCAGCATCAGCTTTCATTTTCTCGATTTCTTCCTCAGTTAAACCAGAAGACGCTTCAATTCTAATATCTTGTTTTTTACCAGTCGCTTTATCTTCCGCAGATACTTTAATAATACCGTTGGCATCAATATCGAACGTTACTTCAATTTGTGGTGTACCACGACGTGCTGGCGGAATACCATCTAAGTGAAAACGTCCAATAGTTTTGTTATCGGCAGCCATGGCGCGTTCACCTTGTAATACGTGAATCTCTACAGAAGGTTGATTATCTGCTGCTGTTGAGAATACTTGCGATTTTTTGGTAGGAATGGTTGTATTTGCCTCGATTAACTTAGTAAATACGTTACCCATAGTTTCAATACCTAAAGATAAAGGTGTTACATCTAAAAGTAATACGTCTTTTACATCTCCAGTTAATACACCACCTTGTATACCAGCACCTAAAGACACCACCTCATCTGGGTTAACACCTTTACTTGGCGCTTTACCAAAGAATTTCTCTACAGCTGCTTGTACAGCAGGAATACGTGTAGAACCACCTACTAAAATCACCTCATCAATATCAGATTTCGATAAACCAGCTGCTTTAAGTGCAGACTCACATGGCTCGATAGTACGTTTTACTAAATCGTCAATTAATTGCTCAAATTTACTGCGTGTTAACGTGCGTACTAAGTGCTTTGGTCCGCTAGCTGTAGCAGTAATATATGGTAAGTTAATCTCTGTTTGTGCAGACGATGATAACTCTATTTTTGCTTTTTCAGCCGCTTCTTTTAAACGTTGTAAAGACATTGGGTCTTTACGTAAGTCCATATTTTCTTCAGCTTGAAACTCATCAGCTAACCAGTTAATGATTTTTTCATCAACATCATCACCACCTAAGTGTGTATCACCATCGGTAGATAATACTTCAAAAACGCCATCACCTAATTCTAAGATAGAAACGTCGTGTGTACCACCACCAAAATCGAATACTACAATTTTTTGATCCGATCCTTTTTTATCTAAACCATAAGCTAACGCCGCTGCAGTAGGCTCGTTAATAATACGCTCTACTTTTAAACCAGCAATTTCACCAGCTTCTTTAGTAGCCTGACGTTGGCTATCGTTAAAGTAAGCAGGCACTGTAATTACCGCTCTACTTACGTCTTGTCCTAAATAATCTTCGGCCGTTTTTTTCATTTTTTGAAGAATCATTGCCGATAATTCTTGTGGTGTATATAAACGACCATCAATATCTACGCGCGGTGTATCGTTATCACCTTTTACTACTTTATAAGGTACGCGTTCTGCTTCATTTTTAGACTCCGAGTATTTGTTACCCATAAAACGTTTAATAGAATAAACCGTTTTTGTAGGGTTAGTTACCGCTTGTCTTTTTGCAGGGTCACCAACTTTAATTTCACCACCTTCAACAAAAGCGATTACAGATGGTGTTGTTCTTTTTCCTTCTGCATTAGGTATTACAACAGGCTCGTTACCTTCCATTACCGAAACGCAAGAGTTTGTTGTTCCTAAATCAATTCCAATAATTTTACTCATAATGTTTATTTGTGTTTTATAGATTTCCGACTTAACGGAAAGTTTGCGTTCTTTTTAAATTCGGTTTGTATAAGTCAATCATTATGCCAACCAAAAAATACTGACACAGTGTCATATTCCATCATTAAAACCTGTAATTTGGGCGCTACCACAAGGGTCGGGCTATACGCTACAAGTCCGCGCTGCGCTGTGGGCTTTCCGCTCCTATCCCTAGCGCAACCTACAATTAACAATAAGTTTATTGCAAGCCTGTAAAATCCGTCTATATTTGTTCACAAACAATAACGCTTTTGGTATTTTATGGAATGTATTTCTGTTTTCGACATGCTTAAAATTGGCATAGGCCCTTCAAGTTCGCACACTTTAGGCCCATGGCGCGCTGCCGAACGCTGGATAAACAAACTAAAAGCGAGTAACAAATTCAATCAAGTCGATAAAATTACGGTAAACCTCTACGGTTCCTTATCACTTACCGGAAAAGGACACGCCACCGATTATGCCGTAATGCTTGGTTTAAGTGGCGAAGACCCCGTTACTATTGCGCCCGAAGACATTCATACCATTGTAAATACCATAAAAGAAACCAAAACCATAAATTTTGGTGGCGACAAACAACTCGCATTTCACCCAGAAACCGATATTGTTTTTAACAAAGCCTTTTTACCTTTTCATGCCAATGGCATGGGATTTACAGCGCATTTTGGTGATAAAAAACAAACCAAAAAATACTACTCAATTGGCGGTGGTTTTGTGGTAAAGAAAAAACGTAAAAACGCTAAAAAAAATGCCGAGATAAAATGTAGCTTTCCTTACGCAACTAATAACGGTACAGATTTGCTAGCATTTTGTAAATCGCTTAACAAATCGGTTTCGCAAGTGGTTTTAGAAAACGAAAAATCACTTCGACCAGAAACAGAGATTGATACCGAACTGCAACGCATCTGGGAGGTTATGCTAGAATGTATGTACACAGGTTGCCACACCGAAGGCACGCTACCCGGCGGCTTAAACGTAAGGCGTCGAGCTTTCGATATGCACCAAAAACTTATAGGAAACAAAACCTACAACACCCCAACCGAATGGATTTTTGCCATCCGCGATACCGAGGTTAAATTCCGTCAAATTATAAAATGGGTAAGCTGTTTTGCATTAGCGGTTAACGAAGTTAATGCGTCGCTTGGTCGTGTGGTTACAGCGCCAACTAATGGTAGCGCAGGTGTAATTCCCGCGGTTTTAATGTATTATTTGGTTATCGAGAATCACGATGGTAATTTCGAGGATATTAAAAAATTCCTTTTAGTGGCTGGCGAAATTGGTAGCATCTTTAAAAAAGGTGCGACAATTAGTGCCGCTATGGGTGGTTGTCAAGCCGAAATTGGCGTATCCTCTGCCATGGCTGCAGGTGCCTTATGCGAACTTTTAGGTGGCTCACCAGAGCAAGTTTTAATTGCTGCCGAAATTGCCATGGAACACCATTTAGGTTTAACCTGCGACCCTATTGGTGGTTTGGTACAAATACCATGTATAGAACGCAATGCTATGGGTGCCATAAAAGCTATAAATGCTGCCGAATTAGCTCTAGACACCTCTCCTGAGAATATTAAAGTGCCACTCGACAAAGTCGTTTCAACCATGTGGGAAACCGCAAAAGACATGAATACAAAATATAAAGAAACCAGCGAAGGTGGTTTGGCGGTTGGAGTTAATCTTACCGATTGTTAAAGTTTTTTAGATATCATTCTAAAATTATCAATTTTACCATATCTATTTTTTAAAATTAACGCAACCTTTTTGCTATTTCTACATCTTTCAGAAAAAATAACCAATGAAAAAAACACTAATCTTTTTAGTTTTATTATGCTCACTTTCTTGTAGTAATGAAGAAATGAAAGATTATAATGAAAGCTTAAGAAATTGGAATAGCTTAAAAGAAGATAATGGAAATTCCTATAAATATACTACAAGCTGGGGTTCATGGGCTGGATTTGGAGGTAAAACTACTATGACAATTCAAGATAATCAAGTAATTTCAAGGTTTTATGAGTCTTTTAAAATTGATGGTGCAACTGGAGAATTAACAATTATTGAAACCTTTGAAGAAACTCTTGAAACCCTAAATTCAAATAATGCAGGTTCTCCACCATTAACCATCGATGAATTATATGATTCTTGTTTGGAAAACTATTTAAAAGTAAATAAAAACAAGAATACTATTTATTTTGAAACTAATGATTTTGGTTTAATATCAACTTGTGGATTTGTGCCCGATAATTGTGTAGATGATTGTTTTACTGGTTTTAGAATAGATTCATTTGAATGGCTTTAAATTAAGGTTGATTGCAACCTTCCTTTCGCCTCGTGTCAATCAAATAGATTATTTTCCATTGTTCATCATCTTTAAACAGTTGAAATGAGTTTACACCACAATGGCTAAAAACATCATTAAACCAAAATTCGTAGGGCGTCCAAACATGAGCCATAAGGCCATCTATTTGAATATTAAAACTTAATAAGCGTTCGTCCCATTTTTGAGTTTCGGGCCTTTCGGCAATGGCTTTTATTAGTTTTTCAGGCTCCTCAGTTACCAAAATAGCTTCACCTTTCTTATTTTTATAGGCCGTTTGCAAAACTATTCTGTCGGCTAAAACTTGCTTTATTAAAGTTGTATCTCCTTTATGAAAGCCTTCAAAAAATATTTCAATGGCAGCTTTTACCGCTTTCTTTTCAATAGTTAATTCTTGTGCTTCAGTTAAAACTGAAAATAAAATAACGAGTACAGAGGCTAAAGTCTTCATATTAAAAAATAAAATCTTTCTACTAAATTATAATTACTCAACAATTTAAACAAAAGTTTAACACTGTACTTTAATTTATTACCTTTACAATCGACTATTTTTAAATAAACTTTAATCAATACTAATGAAACATTTCTGCTTCATCATGCTAGCCTTTCTAGCATTTTCCTGCAAACAAGAAACCAAAACAACAACAGAAACTTTAGCAACAAACATCGATCTTTTTCCTGATGGCACAGAAATTCCAGAATGGTTTAAAGATTATTCTAAAATTAACCCAAAAGATTTAGGCAAGTTTTATAGCGTAATCGATTACGGTGCTAAAAACGATAGTACTCTATTACAAACTAAAGCCATACAAAACACTATTGATGAGGCTTACCGTAATGGTGGTGGCGTTGTGGTTATCCCTAAAGGAACCTTTTTAAGTGGTGCTTTATTTTTTAAACCTAACACACATTTACATGTTGAAGAAGGTGGCGTTTTAAAAGGATCGGATAATATTGAGGATTACCCAATTAGGCCTTCGCGTATTGAAGGACAAAGTATTGAGTACTTCCCGGCGCTTGTTAATGCTTATGGTATTGATGGATTTACCATTACAGGTCACGGAATTATTGATGGTAATGGCTTAAACTATTGGAAAGCCTTTTGGCAACGTCGTGAGGAAAACCCTAAATGTACCAATTTAGAGGTATCCAGACCACGTTTGGTATTCATCTGGAAATGTAATAATGTTCAAGTACAAGATGTTAAATTACGTAATTCGGGCTTTTGGTCTAGCCACTATTACCAATGTAACTACGTTAAAATATTAGATTTACGCATTACCTCGCCACACAAACCTATAAAAGCACCAAGTACCGATGCGATTGACTTAGACGTTTGTTCTAACGTCTTGGTAAAAGGTTGTTATATGGCGGTTAACGACGATGCTATTGCCTTAAAAGGTGGTAAAGGGCCTTGGGCTGAAAAAGATGCGAGTAATGGCGAAAACACCAACATTATTATTGAAGATTGCGAATTCGGATTTTGCCACGGTGCGTTAACCAATGGTAGTGAATCTATCCACAACAAAAATATTATCATGCGTCGTTGTAAAGTCGATTCAGCCGTACGTTTATTATGGCTAAAAATGCGACCAGATACAGCGCAAAAATACGAATACATTACCGTTGAAGATATTACAGGGCAAGTACGTAGCTTTATTTACATTAAGCCATGGACTCAGTTTTTCGATTTAAAAGGTCGTGAAGATGTGCCACTATCCTATTCTGATAACATTACCATGAGAAACATTGATGTGGAATGTGATATTTTCTACGATATGAAAATTACTGAATATGACAAACTTTCAAATTTCACTTTTGAAAATATTGACATTGAAACTAAAAATGCTGAATACGATAAATCGATTATTGAAGGCGTTGCATTTAACAATGTAAAAGTTAACGGAAAAATCATTGAATAAAATATAAGCAAATGAAAATCCGCGCTTTAATTTTAACTATCCTGTTTCTTACAGGTTACAATTTAAAAGCCCAAAACTCACCTGCACCAATTAAATTGGTGCAGTTTGTTTTAACACCAAATCATAACGATTGGAATTATAAACTAAACGAAAATGCTGTTATAAAAATTCAGGTATTAAAGCATTTTGTCCCTTTATCTAACATTGAAGTTAGTTATCAATATGGTAACGAATTAATGCCACCTGATAAAGAAGGATCCGTGTCATTAAAAAACGGACAAGCATCGATAAACATTGGTAATTTAAAAGCCCCTGGATTTCGCCAATTAAAAGTAAAAGTTACCGTTGATGGCTATACATATCGGGATCAAGTAAAAGTGGGCTACAATCCGTTTGATATTGAGCCGACTTTAAAATTACCAAACGATTTTGTGTCCTTTTGGGAAAAGGCCATAGAAGCTAATAAAGCCATCCCCATGGAACCTGTGGTAACATACAAACCCGAACTTTCTACACCAACCGTTGATGTATTTTTAGTACGCTTACAAAATTTCAAAAAAAACAAACACCTTTATGGCTATTTAAGCAAACCGAAAGATGACAAAAAACATCCCGTTTTGTTTCATCCACCTGGTGCTGGTGTTAAAAAAATTGATCCAGTTTATGCTTTTGCAGAAGAGGGATTCATCAGTTTTACTACTGAAATCCATGGCATAACTCCTGAAATTTCAAAAACCGATTACAAAGATATTAGCAGAGCCATTGGTAATTACTGGAAAATCGATTTAAACGATAAAGATGCTTATTATTACAAAAGTGTTTACGTGGGCTGTACGCGAGCCATCGATTTTTTAACCAGTTTACCCGAATTTGATGGCAAAAATGTGGTGGTTACAGGCGGTAGTCAAGGTGGTGCTTTAACTATTATTACGGCTGGTTTAGATAAACGTGTTACGGCTTTAGCTTCATTTTATCCCGCTTTAAGCGATAATTCAGGATACTTAAAAAATAGAGCTGGCGGATGGCCACATATGTTTAGCTATCCTGAGTATTCATCAAAAGAAAACATTGAAACCATGCGTTATTACGATGTGGTAAATTTTGCTAAACAAATTACTGCTCCTGGTTTTTATTCCACAGGTTACAATGATAACACCTGCTCGCCAACCAGCGTACTTTCAGCTTTTAATAGTGTTCACGCTCCAAAAGAAATTGTTATCACTCCTATTTCAGGACATTGGCGATTTGGAGAAACCAACGATACAGCCATCAATTGGCTTAAAGAAACCTCCGGTTTATAAGCAAAATTTAAGCCTTTGTTAATTTTTTATTTCAGCAATTAAGTATTTAGTACTTTTGCACTCTAAAACAAACTAAATATGTCTACAGCAAAAAAAGAATACAAACGTATTACCGTAAAAACATTGGTTGATATGAAAGCCAATGGTCAAAAAATATCAATGCTTACTGCCTACGATTATACCATGGCAAAAATTGTTGATGGCGCTGGTATCGATGTTATTCTTGTGGGCGATTCTGCGAGTAACGTTATGGCAGGGCACGAAACCACATTACCTATTACTTTAGATCAAATGATTTACCACGCCTCGTCTGTTGTGCGTGCCGTAAACCGAAGTTTAGTAGTTGTAGATTTACCTTTTGGAAGCTACCAAAGTGATCCTAAAGAAGCACTTCGTTCGTCCATTAGAATTATGAAAGAAAGTGGCGGACACGCCGTAAAACTTGAAGGTGGCAAGGAAATAAAAGAATCGATTAAGCGTATTTTACATGCTGGAATTCCTGTAATGGGGCATTTAGGATTAACACCGCAATCGATTTATAAATTCGGAACTTATACCGTGCGCGCTAAAGAAGAAGCTGAAGCTGAAAAACTTCTTGAAGATGCTAAAATGCTTGAGCGCATTGGTTGTTTTGCCATTGTTTTAGAAAAAATCCCTGCCGAATTAGCTAAAAAAGTAGCCGAAAGCGTTAGTATTCCTATTATTGGTATTGGCGCCGGACCAGATGTTGATGGTCAAGTTTTGGTGGTTCATGATATGCTTGGGATGACACACGAATTTAATCCTCGTTTTTTACGTCGCTATTTAAACCTATTTGATGACATGACTGAAGCTATCGCACAATACGTTGATGATGTAAAAACTCAGGATTTCCCTAACGATAGTGAGAAATACTAGGTTGAAAACTACAATTTGTGGCAAAAAAAACACTTTCTAACAAAAATAACCTAAACGTTCTTTACGAAGACAATCACCTGATTGTGGTTAATAAACGTGCTGGTGATATTGTTCAGGGCGATAAAACTGGTGACAAACCGTTAAGCGAGGTTGTTAAAGAATATATTGCCGAAAAATATAATAAACCTGGTAATGTTTATCTAGGCGTGGTACATCGGTTAGACCGTCCCACAACGGGCATTGTTGTGTTTGCAAGAACAAGTAAAGCCTTGCCAAGACTTAATAAATTATTCGCCGAAAAAGACGCAAAAAAAACCTATTGGGCTGTGGTTAAAAATGAACCACCAAAACCTAAAGATACGCTCATACATTGGCTAAAGAAAAACCCAAAGAATAACAAATCGTACCCGCATACCAAGGAAGTTAAAGATAGTAAAAAGGCTATTTTACATTACGAGGTTATAAAAAAACTAAACTCGTATTATCTACTCGAAATTAATTTAGAAACCGGTCGTCACCATCAAATCAGAACGCAATTAGCATCAATAGGTTGCCCAATAAAAGGCGACTTAAAATATGGATTTGATAGAAGTAATAAGGATGCTAGTATTCACCTGCATGCGCGCTATTTAACCTTTGAACATCCTGTAAAAAAAGAACCTTTGAATATTGAAGCGCCTTTACCTCTTGATGCGGTTTGGGAGGCTTGTTTGTTTTAAAAAGATTGCCACGTCGTGCCCCCTCGCAATGAGATTAACATTGCATAAAACAGAATCAGATATTGAAAACCAAACGTCAATCTTAACCGTCATTGCGAACGTAGTAAAGCTATCTTTTAAATTCTAGTTCTCTTTGAAAGATTGCCGCGTCGTGCCTCCTCGCAATGACAGAAACTTTTACAACACGTATATTTTATAATACCACAAACGGATAATCAATCACCATTTGAACACCTTCATTAGGTTGTGAAGTAAGATCTAATTTGGCATTTACAAGGTTGGCTCTACTTTTCATGTTTAGGAGTCCTGCGCCTTTTTTAATGGTACTCATGTCGAAGCCTTTTCCGTCGTCTTCAGCAGTAATAATGAGGCGTTCTGGTTTATAATCTAAGTTGACTTTTAAATTTTCGGCTTCAGAATATTTTACCGAATTGGATAAAAACTCCTGCAAAATCCTGAAAATTATTATTTCGTGTTTTCGGTTTTCAAACTCTATTTTGTCACCAACTACTTTTAATTCCGCGGAAGCGAACTTCATCTTTTTTAATCGCTTCAACTCGTTGTTTATAGATTTCTCGAAACCAATATTTAGTACCACTTCGTTGTTTAAGGTTCTTGAGAGTTGTCTGACTTCATGTAAACTTTGACTAAGAGCTTCAGTCGTATCTTTAAACTTATCTTTTACCTCATCTTGAACTTGCATTTTAAGTATACTTAACTGCATGCTAGCAAAGGATAATAATTGCCCTACGTTATCGTGTAACTCCCAACCAATATTTTTTAAGGTTTGCTCTTGGGTTTCGGTTTGGGCTTGCGCTATTTCTTGCTCGAAAGCCTGTTGCTGCTTAATTTTATCGAGCAATAATTTATTTTTTCGCTTTTGAAAAACTATAAAAAATACTATAACTAACGAGGTAATAATAACCAAAACGGCTATCATGTAAATGAGTAAATAACGTTCGGAAGCGGTACTCGCTAAACGCTCTGTGGTTTGCACCATAATAGAATACATGTAAAAGTTATATACATAAATAAGTTGGCAAACATTAAAATTTGCCATTTTAAAAAAACGTAATCCCAATCGGCAGTCGTGTTGTAGCGATCAAAAACACTAATTGGCGTTACAACAAGCCACCAAAGAAAAATTGTAATACTAATATAAAAATTTATTGATTTATAGAAGTAAAATATCTGATTACTGGATAATTTCTCGGTAAAATAAAAAATACAACTTAATAAAATGAGTAAAGCGCCAAAATTATCTATTAACGGGAGTTCCCCCTTAAAATAGGCATCTGTATTAAACATAATTAAACTCACACTAAAAATTACAAATGCAAATCCCAATATTTTTAATAGTTTACGTAAAGTTTTACGCTTTAAAATTTTATGAAAATAAAAAAGATAGAAACTAACGGCTCCTATGCCCCACATGAGTGTAAACCACCAAGAATTTCGAGCAAACTTGGTACCTTTAAAAAAACTGAAAATTCCATTATTTTCAACATAGCTCGCGTAGCCACCTACGAAATCTACCAAAAAACTGTAAAGCAAAAAGAAAATAAAATATTTAATTGTTGTGTGCTTGTATTTTCTATAAAGTAATACTCCTGTTAAAGCTGCTAAGGCTTCTATTGAATAGATAACCAAGCTGTAATACTTTAATAAAAACTCGTGCATGTTCTAAAACTAATGTTTTTTTAGTTCGTTTTTACAAAAAATTAAAGCAAATGTAAAGGTTAGATACATACTTAGGTTTGCAAACAAATAAATTTGCCACTTTAGAAAAACAAAATTCCAATCTTCTTGAGAATTATAAATATCGTAAAATACCAAAGGTGTAATTATTAGCCACCAAATAAATATAGCGGCACTTACGTAAAAATTTATCGATTTATAAAAACTTAAAACAGTATTGCTGTGTAATACTTCGAAAAAATAAAAGATGGTACATAAAAATACAATCACTGCTCCAAATATGCTTATTACAGGAAAAGAACGTTTAAAAAAGGCCGTAAAATTAAAACCAATATAGCCTAAAGAAAACAGTAAGAATGCTATTGCGGTATATTTTAAAATAAGCTTAAAACGACTATTGTTTAGGTTTTTGTGATAATAAAACGCCAAAAATAAAATAGCTCCAATTTTCCAATATATGGTGTACCACCAGTAATTCCACTCCAAAACAGTACCTTTTAAAAACGGAATGTAGCCGTAATAAACTAAATAAGCGTAGCCTCCAAAAATATCGCCTAACGCAACGCCCACCAAAAACCAAATAAAGTATTTAGCATTACTCAACTTATAATGTTTGTATAAAACTAAACCTGTAACGGCCGCTAAAACCTCAGCGAAATGCGTGATAAATGTAAAGTACTTTAATAAAAAGGCTTCCAATAAAACTAAAGGCTATTAATGATTAGGGTAAAATTGTAAATATATAAAAGCTAAAATAAAGTGTAGATGTTTTATTATTGCTATAAACTAACCTATTATTTATTCTGGATTACAATATATTAAAGCAAACGTAAAGGTTAAATACATACAAATATTAGCAAATATATAAACTTGCCATTTTAAAAGAATAAAACTCAAGTCCAAATTAAAATGGTAGTAATCAAAGAAAATTAAAGGTGTAATAACCAACCACCATATAAAAATTGAGACACTGATGTAAAAATTAATAGACTTAAAACAGATAAGACTGAATTACTTTGTACAACCTCATAGAAATAAAACATAGCGCAAATTATGATGATGATAGCTCCAATAATTGAAATTGAAATAAACGATTTTACAAAATACTCATCAAAATTTAATAAAATACAGCCAAAAGCATAAATTAAAAAAACAATATTAACATATTTTAAAACGGCTCTTAACCGCTCTATTTTTAAAACTTTACGGTAATAAAAAATGAAGAAAGCAATAGCTCCAATTTTCCAAAAAAGTGTACACCACCAATAATTCCAGGCGAAAATGGTACCATGTAAAAAATGTAAAAACCCATCACGTATAAAACGCACGTAATTGCTTAAAGTATCACAGATTGTTAAATACACTAAAAACCATATAAAATACTTGGTGGCTGCATGCTTGTATTTTTTATATAAAATTAAACCCGTAATTACTGCTAAAAACTCAACGGCAAAGGTTACATAACTGTAATATTTCAATAGAAAATCTTCCAAACAAACTATTACTATTCTAGCACCTTAGTTTCCTCTGGCTTACAATAAATCAAAGCAAAAGTAAAGGTGAAATACATACATAAATTGGCGAATAAGTAAATTTGCCATTTTAAGAAAATAAAATTCCAGTCACCATTAAAGTGATATAAATCATAGAATACCAAAGGTGTAATAATGAGCCACCAAATAAAAATAGCTGTACTTACGTAAAAATTTAAGCTTTTATAAAACGTTAATATGCTGTTACTACTCAATACTTCTATGAAATAAAATATAGTACACATAAAAATAATTAATGCTCCTAAAACACTTATTACAGGAAATGACCTAACAAAATACTCTTCCCAATTTAAAACTATATATATGAGACTAAAGCATAAAAAAGTAATACCCGAAAATTTTAAAACTTTCTTAAATAAAGTACTGTTTAAAACTTCTACATAGTAAAATACAAAGAATATTACAGCTCCTATTTTCCAAAATAACGTAGACCACCAGTAGTTATAAACAAATTTTGTATCCTCTAAAAAACTTAATACTCCACCGTAAATTAAATACACATATTTACCGGCCGAATCGCATATTGTTAAATAGATTAAAAACCAAATAAACCATTTATATTCTTTTATTAATGAGTACCGCTTATATAATAAAATACCCGTAAAAGCTGCTAAGCTCTCTACAAAAAAAGTAAGATAATTATAGTTATCAAATAAAAAATCATTTATCATTTGGGTGGGTAACCTCCTTGTCCTGTACCTCCATCATTTAAAGGTGGTAGCGGAATATCTCCATCATCAGGAGGTAATATAAAATTTAAACTACTCGCTTTACTTTTACTTGGGTTACCTGTTGGCACAATAAACATGGTATTACGGTAACGTTTTGGTGGTAATGCTTCCTTACCATAATTTCCTAAATACACCCGTAAACCTGTAAATGAATACCCTAAAGAATCAGCTCCAGATTTTGCATAGACGATGTATTGATTTATATCATCAATAGACCACCAAACCGATTGCGTTTTTTTTCTTGAACCTTCTAATTCCAACAAGGTATCAATTTCGGTTTTATTGTATTTTCCCCAATTGGCGCTAAGCTGTGTTGCTTCAGCAATAGATATGGTATCTTTTGGAGCTTTAGCCATCATATTTTCTGGCCCTCCAACAACGCATTGCTTCGGACAAAAATAATAGGTTAAAACCGCTCCAATAATCAAACCTAAAATAAGGTATGCTAATTTTTTCATATTGCATTCGTATTGGTTAATAGCAGGCTAAAAGTAATAAAAACTTTTAAAATTACTGTAATTTTTTACTACGATGGAAAGCCTAACATCGCGCCTAACCCTACGGTAAACAACCAACAACCGTAAATGGCATGCTCAACAGATACTAAAAGTGTCGATTTTGTTTTGGTAAATGTAAACGCAAATAACAACCCGCCAATAAACGTAAGTAGCAGCACCAAAACGTTTTTAAAAAAGATATGCCCCAAGCTAAACACCAAAGCATTTAAAACAATTAAAACATTGGTATTCGAAATAAGCGCTTTATACCTCGCAAAGAAAAAGGTACGATACAACAGTTCCTGTGGATACACCGAAAACAAACTATAAACAAACAAAATGAAAAACCATAATTTAGGTTTGTTTACCATCACCTGAAACAACAATTCTTTATTAGTAACATATACAAATAGTGTTGTTACCATGGCTATTACCAAGAGCTTTACTAATGTGACTTTCCAGAATTTACGCCAATTAAGGTGTTTATTTATTCGAAATTTCTGATTTTCAACTTTTAATAACATATAAATTACATAAGCAAACCCCAATATTCCTAAAGTCAACTTTAAACAAGATGCATACGGAAATACAAAACTTACAGGAAGTAATATAAAAATGATAAAAAACTCGGAAGCTTTATACGGTTTTGACTTCATGGAACCTATTTTTAAGTAGATTAAAGTTACGGATTTTGGTGGAGACGTTTTTGTTTTGTTTGGAATTCTTGGGTTGGAATGATATGTTAAATCGTATTGTTTGTTGTTCACAAGGAGATGTGACTGAAGAATCTATTTCTATTACGAAGCGTAAATCACTTAAAAATTTAACTCTCGCAGAGACACAAAGACACGGAGTTATTTAGATTCCTCCTGTGTCGGAATGACATGTGAAACGTTCTTGTTTGCCATTCATAAGGAAGCCCACGACTGAAGAATTTATTCTTATTGCAAAGGCGTAAATAACAAAAAACATCATTCAAATTCTTAACAGTTCCGTCTTCCGTCAACTATCAACTGTCAACGGTCACCTGTCTATTAACGAGTTAATCGAAACCAAACCATTTAAACGTAATAAGATATGCTTTTACTTCTTTCACAACCCTCATCACAATCGGATTACCGTAGAATGCTTCACTTCATTAATAACAAACATACTGTGTGTGCTACCAATATGGCTAATAGAAGTGAGTTTTTTAACCATAAATTCTCGAAAAGCCGCCATATCTGTCACTAAAACTTTAAGCAAATAATCGTAATCGCCGCTTAGGTGGTAACACTCTAAAACTTCTGGAATTTTTGCCACTTCACGTTCAAATTTTATAACATAATCCTGCGTATGTTGTACCAATTTAACATGACAAAACACCACAAAATTCTTATCTATTCTCGCTTTGTTTACCAAGGCAACATAACCATCAATAAAGCCTTCGCGTTCTAGTTTTTTAATACGCTCATAAACGGCAGTAACCGATAACCCGAGTTTATTAGAAAGCTCTTTATTGGTTTGTTTGCTATCGGTTTGTAGTAATTCTAACAGGTTTTTATCGGTTTTATCGAAAATCATAAGTGATAATTTTTCTAAAGCAAATCTATTTCAGTGAAAAATACAGAATAAAAATCATATAAAACAACAATATACCAATTTATATTCTACAAAATAAATATTTAATTGACATTTTGTCTTATAATTATGACTTTTGATTGAAAGTTTTTAACCAAAAACTAAACTAACATAAACCTAAAAATCTATAATCATGGCATTTAAACCAGCAAATAACATACAAGACTTACAATATTTTGGCGAATTTGGAGGTGTAAACCCTTCCATTTCAGATTCATCAACTTATACGTTTTTATCGGCAAAAACCATGTTCGATACTTTTGAGGGTAACGCCGATGGTTGTTATTTATACTCGCGGCATTCATCACCTTCAAATTTATATTTAGGTGAGGCTTTAGCAGCTATGGAAGACACCGAAACCGCCAATGTTACGGCCTCGGGTATGGGCGCCATAACAGCAGTATTAATGCAATTATGCAATGCGGGCGATCATATTATTTCTAGCCGAACCATTTATGGCGGCACTTACGCATTTTTAAAAAACTTCACACCAAAATTTAATATTGAAACCTCATTTGTTGACATCACCAAATTAGAAACGGTGGAAGCTGCCATAACACCAAACACGAAAATATTGTATTGTGAATCGGTTAGCAATCCGCTTTTAGAAATCGCAGGTATAAAAGGTTTAGCAAAAATTGCTAAAAAGTATCATTTAAAATTGGTTGTCGATAACACCTTCTCACCTCTTTCTATTTCACCTGCAACCTTGGGTGCCGATGTGGTTATTCATAGCTTAACTAAATTTATAAATGGCTCAAGCGATACTGTTGGCGGCGTAGTTTGCGGCACTCAAGCATTTATCAATGATTTAAGAAACGTTAATGACGGTGCTGCTATGCTTTTAGGAAGTACAATGGATAGTTTAAGAGCTGCTTCCATTTTAAAAAACTTACGAACGCTTCATATCAGGATGCAACAACACAGTAAAAACGCCTTGTATTTAGCTGAAAAATTTGAAGCAGATGGCTTAAAAACCGTATACCCAGGTTTAAAATCGCACCCATCCCACGAACTTTATAAAAGTATGATGAATCCGCAATACGGATTTGGCGGTATGCTAACTATTGATGTTGGAAATATAGACAAGGCCAACGAACTCATGGAATTAATGCAACATAAAAACTTAGGTTATTTAGCGGTGAGTTTGGGCTTTTATAAAACCTTGTTTAGTGCTCCCGGAACTTCAACATCTTCAGAAATACCAGAAAAAGAACAAAAAGCCATGGGTTTAACCGATGGTTTAATACGCTTTTCTATTGGATTAGATGCCGATATTGAACGTACTTACGACCTGATGAAGGCATGCATGACATCCTTACATATTATTTAACTGTTGTATTTTTTCGGTTAAAACGATGGTTTCTTGTTGTAACTTTGTTTTCATTTTTTTTACATCTGCGCAGTGTTCTGTCTTTAAGTTTAAAGTCATACCTGCCTCAAGTGAGGCAATGTAATCTAACATCTGTAAGTTCGATTTAAGATTCTTATTGTAAAGGATTAAAAGCTTGATAATTTCAGAGCAGTTCCTTTTTACAGTTCGTTTTGACTTGACAAATTGTTTTACTCGCTTTGCAACATCTGCCTGTACCCCTAAATTATGCATATTTAGATGAAATACAGCGAGACATTTTTCGGCGAAAGCCATAAATGAATTATTAATAACTGAACTATTCAAAGGCATTAAAACGATTATTTTAATTGATATTCATACTAATAAGACACTCAAAACAAAACTTCGTCGCATGGTTTTAAAAATTGAAACTCATCATAATTTGTAAAAAAACTAAGTTTATCGTAACATTACATCTATAAATCTTTCCAAATGCAAGACGACAAAAACATTTCTGAAATAAAAACCGACAAGCAATCAATTATCGAAAACACCAAATTAAACATTTGGGAAGCCTTAATTCCGGTAATTGTATTAATGGCATTATTGGCGTATAATATCTTTTTTGCAGATGGTGAAATGTTTGGTGGTTATTCCAATCAGTTAATCTTACTTATTGGTGCTGCTGTTGCTGTTGGAGTTGGTTTGTTTAACAAGGTCTCTATAAACCGAATGCTAACGGAAGTTTGGGAAAATTTAAAAAGTATTTTTGTTCCCGTTCTCATTTTATTATTAGTTGGCGCCCTTGCTGGAACATGGTTAGTTAGCGGCGTTATTCCTGCCATGGTTTATTACGGGTTAGAGGTTTTAAAACCGTATATATTTTTACCAGCCTGTGTAATTATATGTGCATTAATATCGATTTCAACTGGTAGTTCTTGGACTACTTCGGCTACCGTTGGTATTGCACTTGTTGGTATTGGTAACGCTCTAGGTATAAATTCGGGGATGATTGCTGGTGCTGTTATTTCTGGTGCTTATTTTGGCGATAAAATGTCACCTTTAAGCGATACTACTAACCTCGCTCCTGCCGTTGCCGGAACCGATTTGTTTACACACATTCGTTACATGACCGTTACTACAGTGCCTACCATAATTGTAACTTTAATTGTTTTTACAATTTTGAGCTCAACCGCCGATGTTTCTGGAGATGCCGACGTGAGTAACTTATTAAATACAATAGACAGCACATTTAACATTACACCTTGGCTATTTTTAGTTCCTGTAATTGTAATCGCGCTTATTTTATTAAAAACAAAACCTTTAATTGCTCTTGGTGCTGGTGTACTTATTGCGGCTGTGTTTGCTTTTATTTTCCAATCGGATGTTTTAGTGGCCTTGAACGAATCGAAATTTAGTGCAGTAATTACTTCAATTTTTACAGACACGCAAATTGCTACCGAAAATGAAAAATTAAACGAATTGTTTTCCGCAGGCGGCATGAACGGTATGTTATGGACCATCTACTTAATTATCAGCGCCATGATTTTTGGTGGTGTTATGGATGGCATTGGTGCACTTGCTAGAATCACAAAAGTATTATTATCTGTAGCAACTACCGTATTCGGATTATTCGCAAGTACCGTGATTAGTTGTTTAGGTTTAAACACCATCGCTTCCGATCAATATTTAGCCATTGTAATTCCTGGTAAAATGTTTAAAAAAGCTTTTGACGATAAAGGTTTAGCTCCTGAAAACTTAAGTAGAACTCTTGAGGATTCTGGTACTGTTACCTCTGTACTTATTCCTTGGAATACCTGTGGCGCTTACCAAAGTGGTGTTTTAGGTGTTGGTGTGGGCGAATATTTTATGTATGCTATGTTCAATTGGCTTAGTCCGTTTACCACCTTACTTTTCGCCGCATTAAAAATTAAAATTAAAGAAATAAGTAGTGCAAAGTAATCTACAGGTTTTTAATAGTAAAATTATCAAATCCACAATTTAAAAAGGTTAAAACTTAACACTTCTTAAAATTACCCCTCTGTTTTTGACAGCATTTTTAAAACTTATTGTAACATAAAATTTTATAATTATAATTTATTTTGAAACGTTAATTCTTCAACTAGATTTGCGGTAAGAAAATCAATTTTAAATAAAATATATTATGTCTTTAGTAGGAAAAAAATTCCCAGATTTAAACGTAGACGCCATGAACGATATGGGCGATACTTTTAAATTAAACGTTTTAGAAGAAGCTGTAAACAATAAGAAAAAAGTAGTATTATTTTGGTATCCAAAAGACTTTACTTTTGTTTGTCCTACAGAATTACACGCTTTTCAAGCTGCATTACCAGAATTTGAAAAACGTAACACTATTGTAATTGGTGCATCTTGTGATACTCCAGAAGTACACTTTGCTTGGTTAAACACTGAAAAAGATAACGGTGGAATTGAAGGTGTAACTTACCCAATTTTAGCAGATAGCAACAGAAACTTATCTAGCATTTTAGGTATTTTAGATATTACAAACGAAACTTTCGACGAAGCTACTGGAACCGTTCAAGTTGAAGGCGATAATGTAACTTACAGAGCTACTTATATTATTGATGAAGACGGTGTTGTACAACACGAAAGTATTAACAACATGCCATTAGGTAGAAATGTTGGGGAATATATTCGTTTGGTTGATGCTTTAACTCACGTACAAGAAAAAGGAGAAGTTTGTCCTGCAAACTGGGAAGAAGGTAAACAAGCTATGAACGCAGACCGCGCTGGTGTTGCTGAGTACCTTTCTGCTAACTAAAAAAACACAACTATTATGGTTAAAGAATTAGAACAAGATAATTTATCAGAATTAGTATCAGGAAACAATACGGTTATTGTTCAATATTCTGCAACTTGGTGTGGCAACTGCAGAATTATGAAACCTAAATTCAAAAAATTGGCAACAGAAAACGAAAATGTAACGTTTGTTATGGCTGATGCCGAAAAGTTTCCAGAATCTAGAAAGCTTGCAACGGTTGATAATTTACCAACTTTTGCAACTTTTAAAAACGGCGCATTTGTTAACCAAGTTCAAACCAATAAGTTTGACGTTTTAAAAGATTTAGTTAATGAAGTTACCAGTAATTAAACAATTAACGCAATTCATTGAAGAAAACGATGAAGATTACGTTTTAGAAACCATTGATACGCTAGAGAATTTAACCGAAGTATCATCATTAAAAGATGAAGAACTAGACGTTATTGGCGAATTAATTTCTAATATGTATGGTGCGATTGAGGTTAACAAAATGATAAAAGATGGAGCTCCAAAAAAAGAGGCATTAAATACTTTTATGTCGCGCGTACTTGGATCTATCGATAAATAATATCAATCTCTTTAAAATACAAAAGCCACTTAAATTTTTATTTAAGTGGCTTTTTCATGTTTAAAATTCTATGTGTTCTCAATAAAAATAACCTATTCTATATAAAATAAAACCCCGATAGCATTTACTATCGAGGTTTACTTATATCAAAAACGATTTGCTAATAAAAGCTTAATCGTTAATTACCAATCTAAAACCTTCGCCGTGTATATTTAAAATCTCAACTTTTTCGTCAAGTTTTAAGTACTTACGCAATTTAGCGATGTAAACATCCATACTACGAGATGTAAAATAATTATCGTCGCGCCAAATTTTTGTTAATGCTAATTCTCGTGGCATTAAATCGTTTTCGTGTAAGGCTAATAAACGTAATAATTCGTTTTCTTTAGGTGATAATTTCACAGGTTCACCACCGTTAAATTTTAAGAAACGTAACTTAGAGTTTAAATCGAATTTCCCAATTTTAAACTCAAATTGTTTACTATCCGAAATTGTTTCGGTTGCCTTACGTTGCATAATGGCTTTAATTTTCATTAAAAGCACCTCGCTATCAAAAGGTTTGTTTAAATAATCGTCGGCACCTACTTTATAACCTTTTAAAACATCTTCTTTCATGGTTTTTGCGGTTAAAAATATAATAGGTACATCGGTGTTTTTTTCACGAATTTCTTTAGCTAAAGTAAACCCATCTTTATAAGGCATCATAACGTCTAGAATACATAAATCGAAATCATCTTTTTTAAACTTTTCGAATCCTTCCATACCGTTTTTAGCATGTGTTACCTCATAATCATTCATCATTAAATAATCTTTAAGAACGGTTCCAAAATTCGGATCGTCCTCAACTAGTAAAATTCTTTTCTTTTGCTCTTCCATATTTAAGATATTAGTGGAAGCTTAATTATAAACGTGCTTCCTTTGTCTTTTTCACTTTCTACTGATATGTGACCTTGGTGGTCTTCTACAATACGTTTTACATATGCCAAACCTAAGCCATGACCTTTCACATTATGTATATTTCCAGTGTGTTCTCTATAAAATTTTTCGAACACACGTTTGGCAACAGCTTTACTCATGCCACTACCATGATCTTTTATTTTTAAAACAATATTAGTTCCTACATTTTCTGTATAAACCTCAATTTCTGGGGTGTTTGGAGAATACTTTACAGCATTATCCAATATATTTACAATAACATTAGTAAAATGCGTATCGTTTGCTAAAACGGATGACTTTTCGGCATTTAAAAATGTTTTTATATAGCCTTGTCGGTCTTCAACTATTAACTCTACATGGGTAATAGCATCTTCAATTAAGTCGTGTAGCTTAACGCGTTCCTTACTAATGTTTAATTCGTTTTTTTCTAGTTTAGATATTCTTAAAACATTTTCAACCTGTGCGTGCATCCGTTTATTTTCATCTTTAATCATGTTTAAATAACGTAATACTTTGCTTTCGTCTCCAATAATTTTAGGATTTTTAATAGCATCTAAAGCCAAATTTATGGTCGCAATTGGTGTTTTAAACTCGTGCGTCATATTATTTATGAAATCGCTTTTTATTTGCGATATTTTGCGCTGTTTAACCAATTGTAAAATGGCACTTGTGTAAGCCAAAATAATAATTAAGGTGAATATTACCGACAATAAAATCATTCCAATAACACCTGAAAGTACAAATCTTTTATCGTCTGGAAAATTGACTAAAAGCCTGTAAGGTGTTTGCCTGTTTTCATCATAAAAAATAGGCACTTTAAAGGTTGAATTTGGTCTATACTCAAAATTGTCACTGCTTACTTTAGTTGCTAAATCGTTACTATAAATAGCTAATTCAAAATCGATATCGACACCATCTTTTTCTAGTTTTTCCGATAAAAGCTTTCTAATTTCACCTTCCGAAACTCGTTTATGAATTGGAGTTCGTTTTGAAATAGCTTTATAATTTTTTTCAAAACTTATACGTTGTGCTTCATCAATAGAACCACTTCTAATAATATTTGTAATAGGACTTTTTAAATCTTTATCGGATGGTCCAAAATCGGTATAAATCTCGGTAGATGAGTTACCTATTATATTAGTAATTTCGAGACTATCTAAACCAATGTCAAAGAGCGATGAAGATAATTTGTAATTCTCTTCAAGTACATTACTTTTATAAATGAGGGTTTCGTTAGTATTATTGTTTTTTCTATAAACTAATAATTGTGAAACATTTGCAGAATCTAAACTCTTTTCCTTCTCTAATTTTTGAACATTTTTAAACGCGGTTTCAATCTCATTTTCGCCAATAATATTAGACACATAGTTTAATGCTGTTTCAACAATAAACTTAAAATGCGCCTTCTCGTTTTTAACCGATTCGTTTATGTAATAAGCCTGAATAGATATAATACCTATAAGCGACAAACTCATTAAAATGATGAGTAGGATAAAAATTCTTTTCCTCATTATTCAAATTTAACATTTTAACATTTAGAAATTTTATTTTTAACCTTACATTAACAAAATGCAAACATATTATATATTTATTAGCTTTTTATGAATTTTATCTACCTGATTTTTAATACTCTGCATTGTAGTATTATGGACTACAAAATGTGAATCCTTAATTTTTTGTTCGTCACTCCACTGATTTTTCATAATAGCTTCTATTTTTTCAATCGTGGTGTTATCTCTTTTTAGTAAACGTTCTATACGCGTTTCGCGATTGGCAGTTACGGTAATTACATAATCGCAAGCTTTATTGCCACCATTTTCGAACAAAATGGCAACTTCCTTAATAACATAGGGTGCATTTTGTTTTAAAGCCCATTTATTAAAATGTTTTGCCACTCTTGGGTGAATAATAGCATTCATTTTTTCTAGGTAACTTTTATCATTAAAAATAATATTGGCTATAAATGGCCGATTTAATTCGTTATTCACATAAGCTTGATCACCAAACAACTCGATAAGTTTACGTTTTATAACTTTCGATTTATGCATGAGTTTTTTCGCCTCATCGTCGGCAATATAAACGGGAATTCCCAATGTCTCAAACTGCTTCGCTACTGTGGTTTTACCACTACCAATACCTCCTGTAAGTCCTACAACTATCATTTTACTAATATAAATTCTACCCGTTGCCTATTAATTTTTGCGTTTTTAACTAAACTTGGTTTTGCAACCAATTCAGGTACTAAAACCGTTTGATTTTTATCCAATTTATTATAATCGCAAACTACTTTAAAATCTTTAGTCGTAATTTTATCGTAGTTACTTAAACTTACATTATAACGTACATTTACTGTTTTAGGAAAATACTTTAACTCTAAATTTTTAGGCTTATTAATTATAGTAATAGGAATACTTAAAGTGCCCTCGGTAAATTTTTCAACTTCTGCTTTAAAATTGACCGTATTTACCGAAAATTTTAAATCGGAAGCATTTTTAGGAAGCTTTAATTTTACACTTTCATTTAAATTTGAACGAATATCATTAAACGTTCTAGCTTCAGTTTCTATATTGTTTATTGCTGATACTAAAATATTAGGACCAACTACCACCACTGAATCTGGTACGATAGTAATGGCGTTAGGCGAATTATATCCGGGTGAAAAGTTAAGTTGAACATTTGTAGTAACAGGAACTTTTTTTACCTGATTAATACCGTATTTAAAAGTTAAAGTATCTGGCGAAATATTTAAAATTTCAACCTCCTTATCAAATTGTGTACTGTTTAAATATGCAGCAGATTTATGCCAAACAAAAACACCATCTTTTTTGTACACATCTTTTGTAAAATCGATGGTTATTTTAGGCTCATTAAACACATAACTCAACCATTTAAACCCATGCGTTTTTAACGTGATATTGAGTTTTATAGAATCGTTTAAAATGATATACTCTTGAGGAATATCTTTCTTTACAACTGTAAATCCTAACGTGTTAGTATATGTTTTAGATAGCTTGGTAAAAATTAAAATAATAAGCGCAAACAATAAAAACAGGAAGAACACATTGATTCTCTTGTTTTTGTGCGATTTAATTATTTCGGATTTTAGTTTTTTAATCATTTATGTTTAAAAAATAAATTTGGGAAATAGCTTTCTGGATCTTTTTTTAACACACCAACGGCTATGGTAGATTTTAAAAACCCAAAACCATAACCCAAAAATTGATAAAAAATTGCAACTAAAGCTAAACCAGCAACTATAATGCTTTTTGATGCCACTAATGCCAATAAAAAAGCTATTAAAAAATACAAAATATAGACAAAAAGCAACCACTTAAACCCCATAAAAAATAAAGCCACTGCCATTAATAAACCTATGATAAAAACAGATGGAAACCAATAAGTTATTTTTTTAGTTGAAGGATGCCAAACATTTAAAATGGGACGCACTAAACCAAATTTATTGACTTGATTATAAAATTTACGCCATGAAATGCGTCGTTTGTGATATACAAATGCTTCTGGGATAAGTTTTGTTTTAAAACCTAATTGCCATAAACGTATGGTTAAATCGGGATCTTCACCAGGGTGAATGCGCCCGAAACCTTTTGAAGCTAAAAAGGCTTTTTTTGAAATCCCCATATTAAAACTTCGTGGTTGAAACTTATTGACACTATTTTTACCGCCTCGAATACCGCCTGTAGTGATAAACGATGTCATTGAAAAATTAATGGCTTTTTGAAGATTTGTAAACGAACTTTTAGCGGCATCGGGTCCGCCAAAACAATCTACATAATCTGTGCTTAAACTTTGGGTAACCGCATTGAGGTAATTTGGCGGCAATACACAATCGGAATCGAGAATTATAAAATAATTACCCGATGCCTTTTGCATACCGTAGTTTCTGGAATCTCCAGGACCTGTGTTCTCTTTAAAGAAATATTTAATATTTAACTTATTATCAAACTGTTCTATAACATGTTTTGAAGTTATTGTAGAACCATCTTCAACAATTACAATTTCGAAATTGGTATTGCCTTTTAATGTTGCTAAACTTTGTAAAAGTTCTAAGGTTTCGTCGGGACGATTGTAAACCGGAATTATAAAAGAAAACTGTAATTTCATGTTTGCTACTAAACTTCGCTGATTGTTGCGTTAGGGATTGAGCCATTGTTGGAGCTCCTCGCAGAGAGCGACTTGCGAAAGCCCGACCCTTGTGGTAACGCCCAACCTATTTTTATTAACAAATGTAACAAAAAAAGCCACCTTAAAAGATGGCTATGTATTTTAATAATCCTTTTAGGTTTTTAAAACCTGAAAGGTCTTGCAAAAAATTATTATTCTTCTCCAACAAATGTACTCATAACAGCATCGCTTACACCCATGTTGCTAAATCCGCCATCGTTGTAAAGATTTTGTAAGGTGACACGCTTGGTTAAGTCGCTAAACATGGCCACGGTATAGTTGGCACAGTCCATAGCTGTTGCATTACCAAGTGGCGACATTTTTTCGGCGTAAGCTATAAAACCATCGAAACCTTTTACACCGCTACCCGCTGTTGTTGGGGTTGGCGATTGCGAAATGGTGTTAACACGAACGTTTTTATCACGACCAAAAAAGTAACCAAAACTACGTGCAATACTTTCTAAATAGGCTTTATTATCGGCCATATCGTTATAATCTGGAAATACACGTTGCGCTGCCATATAGGTTAACGCTACAATACTTCCCCACTCGTTCATAGCGTCGCTTTTGTAAAGAGTTTGCATTAATTTGTGGAAAGACATAGCTGAAACATCGGTTCCTTTTTGAGTCCAATCGTAATTCTGATCAGTGTAGTGCTTGCCTTTACGCACGTTTATAGACATACCTATTGAGTGTAGTACGAAATCTATTTTTCCGCCTAAAATCTCCATAGATTTATCGATTAGGTTTTGTAAATCTTCAACATTTGTGGCATCGGCAGGAATAATTTGTGAACCTGTTTTTTCGGCCAATTCGTTAATTTGCCCCATACGCATAGCTACTGGTGCATTGGTTAATACAAATTCTCCGCCTTCTTCATGTACACGTTCGGCAGTTTTCCATGCGATAGAATTAGAATCTAAGGCTCCAAAAATGATTCCCTTTTTTCCTTTTAGTAAATTAAATGACATATTTATTTTTGTTAAAAATCGTTAGTTGTTATTTTTAGATGCGCCAAAGGTAACAAACTTTTTAGTTACGCGATTTAAGTTTTACTAATTTAGTAAATCTTTAGCATGCGCAATGGCCGAACTTGACATTTCTATACCGCCTAACATTTGTGCTATTTCTACAATACGCTCGTCGTGATTTAGTTTAACCAAGTTGGTTTGTGTTACCTCATTAACATCTTCTTTAAACACTTTAAAATGCGAATGCCCTTTGGCGGCTACTTGCGGTAAATGCGTTATAGAAAACACCTGCATGGTTTTACTCATTTGTAACATTATATCGCCCATTTTATTTGATATTTCGCCTGAAACACCCGTATCTATCTCGTCGAACATTATGGTTGGCAACTGTATATAATTTGCTAAAACAGATTTTATAGCCAGCATAATTCGAGATAATTCACCTCCTGAAGCTGCTTTTTTAAGCTCGTTAAAATTGCCGCCTTTGTTTGCTGAAAATAAAAAGGTTAATTCGTCCTTTCCGTTTGGTAAAAAAGTAGTGGCTGAACTTAACTCTATTTTAAATTGAGCATTTGGCATCCCTAAACTACTCAAAATAGTTTCTAATTGCGATTTTAATTCTGGTACTATCGCTTTACGTAATTTAGAAATTTCGCCAGCAACTGTATTAAGTTCCTTTTCTTTAGAAGCTATTTGACTTTGCTTGGTTTTAATGCTGTCGTCTAAATTTTCGGTAACCGCTACTTTTTCTTGAAGTTGATTTCTAATTTCAACTAATTCGGCCACTTCACTAACTACGTGCTTTTGCATTAAATTGTGAAGCATTTTTAAGCGTGCATCAACCACTTCTAATCGGTTTGGGTCGGCATCGAGCGCTTCTTGTAAATTAGTGATTTCACTAAAAATATCATCGAGCTCTATAAAACTGCTTTCGGCACGTTTATAAACATCTTCGTACTTAATCGAATAACTCGAAAGCTTCTGCAAGGCATGTTTTAAAGTGGTTAACGCTGTAAGCGCTCCCATTTGTTCATCACCTAACAACTGCTCTGCTTCACTTAATTTTTCTTGAATATTTTCAATGTTATTAAGTGTTTCATATTCTTCTTCAAGCGCTTGCAATTCATCTTCAACTAAATTAGCCTCAACCAATTCGTTTAACAAGAATGTATTATAATCGTGTTCTTTAATGGCTTCTGCCTGAAAATTCAAAAGCTCTTTATATTCTTTTTCTAACTTTTTTAAAACCTTTAGTTCTTGCTTGTATTGTTTTAAAACAGCATCGTTTTTTGCTAAAGCATCAATAACTTGAAACTGATAATCGTTATCGGTTAATTGCATGGTTTGATGCTGCGAATGAATATCGATTAAGCGCTCACCTAGTAATTGCAAACTACTTAAATTTACAGGTGAATCGTTTACAAATGCTCTTGATTTTCCAGAAGGCAATATTTCTCTACGAATAATTGTTTGCGCTTCATAATCAAAATCTTCAGCCGCGAAAAGGGCTTCAAGTTTATATTTTTCAATATTAAAAACAGCTTCGATAATACATTTTTTAGTATCGTCCTTTAAACTGCTTAAATCGGCTCGTTTACCAAGAATTAAAGATAAACCACCTAATAAAATAGATTTACCAGCACCGGTTTCTCCTGTTATAATTGAAAATCCATCATTAAAATCGACTTTTAAATGATCGATAAGCGCGTAATTTTTTATTGAAAGAGAGGTTAGCATTTGTAGTTTACGGTTTTAAATTGCTGTTTTTGATCTCTGTAATTGGTAGCTATCGGAATTTTTAGTTTTTACTAAAAAACTCTGTTTAGGCTTAATTTAAAATTTAATATTTTGCCATTTACTACTGTGAAGCGGTGCAATTTTAGGTAGCGCTTCTTTTAACTTCACAATATTTACATTAGGACCATTTGAAAATATTTGCTGAATCTCTTCGGCCTTAGCATCAAAAAAAGTTCTGAGTAAAAAGGAATTTGGCCTACGACTATTCATTGTGCTAAACTTTAAAATAGATTGTGCTACAGCTTCTTTTCCTGTTTTAACATTTTCGCTCATTACATCTAGCCCGTCGCGGTGATAGGTGTACATAACATTGCGATATTCCTTATAGGTTGGCGATAAAATATTGTCGATTAAAGTAAAGCGACTTTGTAAACCATCTTCTACTTTCCAACCACTAAAATTACTTTGTTGCGAAAAGTTAACAATGGTTTGTGCTTGCTTGTAATAAGTGCTGCCACCATTTTCGGCAAAAGTATCGGCATCTAAAGCCAAAATAATATACACATGGTAAGCAATTATAGATATTAAATTAGATTGAAACTGCGTATTACTGAAGTTTAAATTTTGATACTCTAAGTAATTAAAGGTTAAATCCTTATCGTTAAAACTATAAATTGGCGTAGTAAACGTTGAGCCATAAACCGGACGAGAAGCTTGCACTTGCAATGCGCCTTGAAATGTTTCGCCACTGTAATTACTAATATTTAATACCATAGAACAATTAATACGCTCCTGTGGTTTAAATGTTTTATTAGTCCATTTTGTGTTATTAACAAATTCGGTAAGTTGTTTTTCTAGTGTTTTAAAAATAGGAAAGTTTTCGTTACCAGTTTGTTGCGCATTAACTACTAATTTACAGTTTAACTCTTGCGAAAAACTGGCAAAACTTAACAATATTGAAAGTGTAATTAATAGGTTACGCATGTATTTTGGTTATAATATGATGTATTAAATCGTTAGCGACTTCGGCCTTTGTTTTTAACTCAAATTCAGTGATTTGGTCTTTATTATCAATAAAAGTTACCTTGTTAGTGTTACCTTTAAATCCAGCGCCTTTATCGTTTAACGAATTTAATACTATTAAATTTAAATTTTTACGTTTTAGTTTGCCTTTTGCATTTTCTAACTCATTATTCGTTTCTAAAGCAAACCCAACTAAATATTGTTGTTTTTTTATGCCGCCTAACGATGCTAAAATATCTTTTGTTTTTTCTAACTCTAATGTTAACGTATCGGTTTTCTTTTTTATTTTCTGAGTAGCAATTTCTTTTGGTCTAAAATCGGCTACTGCTGCCGAAAGTATTGCCACATTAACCGAATTAAAATACTCATGAACCGCATCGTACATACTTTGAGCACTAATAACTGGAACAACTTTAATTAAATTATGATTAACCTTTTCGTGAGTTGGACCTGTAATTAAAATAACTTCAGCACCATTATTTGCAGCTGCTTTTGCAATTTCAAAGCCCATTTTACCAGAAGAATGATTCCCTATAAAACGAACCGGATCGATTGCTTCGTAGGTTGGACCAGCTGTAATTAACACTTTTTTTCCACGAAGTGGTAATTTGTTTAACATATCATTTTCTAAAAACGATACGATATCTTCTGGTTCTGCCATCCTGCCCTCGCCTACTAAACCGCTTGCTAATTCTCCGCTTGCAGCAGGAATCATAACATTTTTAAACGATTGAAGCTTTGTGAAACTTGCTAAAGTTGATGGGTGTTTGTACATATCTAAATCCATTGCGGGCGCAAAATACACCGGACATTTCGCCGATAAATACGTTGCTAACAATAGGTTATCGCAAACGCCATTTGCCATTTTCGATAAGGTATTGGCTGTTGCAGGTGCAATTACCATGACATCGGCCCAAAGCCCTAAATCGACATGATTATTCCATACAGCATTATCGTCTTCTTCATTTGTAAACGAAGAAAACACAGGGTTTTTAGATAATGTTGAAAGTGTTAAAGGGGTAATAAAATCTTTTGCACTTGGAGTTAACACCACTTTCACTTGGGCACCAGATTTTATAAACAACCTTACAAGTGAAGCTGTTTTATAAGCGGCAATACCACCACTAATTCCTAATAGTATGTTCTTGCCGCTTAATATTGACATTTTAGAATGTTTTACTGAGCGTCTTCTTCAGTATTTCTAAAATAAATTTTATCGGTTAACCATTCTTGAACGGCTAACGCATGAGGTTTTGGTAATTTTTCATAAAATTTAGAAACCTCGATTTGTTCTTTGTTTTCAAAAATTTCTTCAAGACTATCGTTATAAGTAGCAAACTCTTCTAACTTATCGATTAGTTCCTTTTTAATTTCGGTATTTATTTGCTCAGAACGTCTTGCAATAATAGAAATAGCCTCGTATATGTTTTCGGTAGGCTCGTCTATTTGGTTTCTGTCGTACGTTACCGTATTTACAGGAGCATTGGTTTTCTTTAAATCCATATCGTCTTCAATGTTTAACTTTTTGTGCTATAATTTTTTAATTCTTCATCTAGCAAAACCGTCATTTCGTTAACAGTTTCTAGGTGTTTAGAATTTACAAATGTACTTTTAAATGTGGTTGAGTATTCTTTAGCATTCTCTAAACGTTCTTTACGCAAATGCACCAAACCTTCTTGTATGGTATTTTTGTATTCTCGACTGTTTATAGCTTGCTGAAACATAGCGTCAAATTTTAAAAACATAGCTTCTTCACGCAACGGTGAACCAGGAAACTCAAACAAAAAATTATCAAAAGATTTAATAGCTGCATTAAAATCTTTACTGTAACCTGGAGCAATGTCTTTATATTTTTTAGCTATTTCGAACGCCTTTTTTTGAAGTTTAAAATCTAATTCTTGAACCAACTTATTCGCTTCGTCGCTATACTCTGAATCTGGAAATAAATTAATAAATTCCTGAAGTTTCTCGATGGCCGAAGCTGTTTCAGTTTGATCTTTTGAATATACTGGCGACAGCATATACGCGCTTTTTGCGGCTAAAAACGACGCCTGTTCTAGTTTTTCACTACTTGGGTAACTTGATGCAAAACGCTCAAACTGATATCCTGCCGTATAATAATCTTTTAATTGATAATACGAATTAGAATATAAAAACATAAGTTTTTCGGCTTGAGGCTTACCTCTATAATTAGGAACAATTTGTGCAAAAAGTCGGTTAGCTTTTCCAAACTTACCTTCATTATACAAATCTTCACCTAATTTAAATTTTGTAGCAATATCTTCAGACTTTAAAGCCTTTTGAAATTCGCTACAACTTGTTAAAAGTGTTACCGCTAATAGTATGTAAAAAACGTTCTTCATAAATCTTAAACAGTTTGCAAAATTAAGTTAATAAAATGGATTTAAAAAATATTATTTAAGCGCTAAAATAACAGGTAAAAGCCACTATTTATAAGGTTTAAGTAATATTTAACACCACTAAAACTGTTTTACAAAATCTGCAATTTTACTTTTTAAGGCATTTGAAGCAGGCACTAATGGTAACCTTACCGTGCTTTCGCATAAGTTTAAAGCTTCAAAAACAGCTTTAATTCCTGCTGGGTTATTTTCTTCAAAAATATAACCAATAACATCCATTAATTTAAAATGTAACTTATAAGCGTCTTTAGCATTTCCTGCTAATCCTAAACGAATCATTTCTGAAAATTCTTTTGGAAATCCTTGACCAATTACAGAAATAACACCAGCACCTCCAGCAAGAACAATACCTAAAGCTAAATCGTCATCACCAGAAATAATTAAAAAATCTTCTGGTTTACTTTTAATTAACGTTAAATATTGAGCGACATTGTTACCAGCTTCTTTAACTGCAATTACATTTTTAAAATCGTTAGCTAAACGAATGGTAGTTTCTGGCTCCATATTTTTTGAAGTGCGCCCAGGAACATTATATAAAATGATATCGATTGGGCAAGCCTCGGCAATGGCTTTAAAATGCTGATACACGCCTTCTTGCGTTGGCTTACTATAATATGGTGACACCGACAAAATGGCATCTATACTGCTTAAATCGGTTGTTTTTATTTCTTCAATAACCTGCATGGTATTATTACCCCCAATACCTAAAACCATTGGCACGCGACCATTATTTGCTTTAGCAACTGTGGCAACAACGGCCTTTTTTTCTTCTTTAGTAATGGTAACGCTTTCGCCTGTGGTACCACAAATTACTAAATACTCTACCCCATTTTCAATATTGTAATTTACAATATTTGCTAAGGCATCATGGTTAATTGATAAATCGGAATTAAACGGTGTAACCAACGCTACGCCTGTTCCAAGAAACTTATTATTCATTTTTAAATTTTGTTTAATATGGTAAGGTATTTTACTACCTCGTCTTTAAAAAGCTTAAATTCTTTTGTTTTTGTTTTAATTATTAAATCGTTTAAACGTTCGTCGCGTTGAAAGTTTCCTATTTTAAACTTGGCTTTACTTTGCGCGGTAATTAATTTAATTTCGGTAATGTCTTTTTGGTAAAAACTTATTAATAAATCGAAATTTTTATTTAAAAACCCATCTAACTCAACGTTTTTAATGGTGCCTTTCCAGCCAAAATCTTTTGGATTAAAACAAGAATCCCAAGATAAAGCTTGCTTATTTTCATTTTCTGTAAAAGTGATAATTTTCAATCGGTTAGACCTTATATTAATAGCTTCAGAAAAACTTGTAAATTGTTCAACATCATCAAACTCATCAGCATTTACAATAATCCCCAGACTTTCAACCTTGCTATCATTGGCTTCCACATTTCTTTTTGATAACAATTTGTTTAAGTACTTTTTATTAGATTTTTCTTTAAAACCTTGTAAAATCATTTACCTTTATACTTTTCGCAAAGGTAGCAAAAGTACATTCAAAAAATATCGTAAAAAAATGAGGATAACAATTTTATTGGTTTTGTTATATTTTTTAAGTTTTACTGGTTGTAAACAAAATCAATTACACTTAAATAAAATTGAAGGCAAACGTATTGAAGTTAATAACAGCATTACAGAAAATGCCGAAATTGAAGCTTATATTAAACCTTTTAGAGAACACATACAAAATGATTTAGATAGCATTATTGCGTATGCGCCGCAAACTTACACAAAATCGGATGGTGAATTTAACACCGCCATTGGCAACTTTATGGCCGATGCCGTTTACCAAGAAGCAAACCCTATTTTTAATAAGAGAACCGGACACGATATTGATATGGTTTTACTTAATCATGGTGGTATTCGCTCAATTTTATCCAAAGGAAATATTTCTAAAAGAACAGCTTTTGAATTAATGCCTTTTGAAAACAGCATCGTAGTTGTTGCTTTAAAAAAAGCTCAAATTGACAGTATGTTGCTATACTTATCGAAATCGAAAAAAGCACACCCTATTTCGCAACTTAAATTAACTTTAAACAGAAATTTTGAAATTGTTGATGCTAAAATTAAAAATGAAGCTATTACAAACAGAACCTATTATGTAGCCACAAACGATTATTTATACAATGGTGGAGACAATATGCGATTTTTTAAAACTAACGATTCTTTATATATTTTAAATTATAAAATTAGAAATGCTTTAATTGATAATTTTTTAAAAAACGATACCATTCAACCTAGTCAAGACGATCGATTCACCCAAATAAAATAGACATTATGAAGCGTAGAGATTTTTTACAACATACAGCAGCAAGCACCACTTTAATAGGTTTGGGCGGATTAGGATTAACTTCGTTTACATCAGAAAAAAAAGCAACTAAAATAACTATTTTGCATACCAACGATGTGCACAGCCATATTGATGCTTTTGGACCAGAAGATGGCAGAAACGCAAATAAAGGTGGTGTTGCAAGACGCGCTACATTAATTGATAACTACCGCAAAGAAAACCCAAACACATTACTTTTAGATGCCGGAGATATTTTTCAAGGCACACCTTATTTTAATTATTATGGTGGTGAATTGGAATTTAAATTAATGAGCAAACTTAAATATGACGCTTCAACTATTGGAAACCATGATTTTGATAACGGAATTGATGGTTTATACGCCCAATTACCTCATGCTAATTTCGATTTTATTTGTGCCAATTACGATTTTAAGAATACCGTAATAGATACACATGTAAAACCCTATGAAGTTTTTGTTAAGGATGGCATAAAAATAGGTGTTTTTGGCTTAGGTATAGAACTTGATGGTTTAGTAGCCCCCAACATGTTTAAAGAAACAAAATACCTCGATCCAGTTGAAATAGCCCAGGACATGACACGCACCTTAAAAGAAAACGAACACTGCGATCTTGTTATTTGTTTGTCGCATTTGGGCTATCATTATAAAAATAACAGCAGTAAAATAAGTGATTTAAAATTGGCCGCAGCCACAAAAAATATTGACTTAATTATTGGCGGACACACACATACGTTTTTACCCAAACCAACAGTAGCTAAAAATATTGATGGCAAAAACGTATTGGTAAATCAAGTGGGTTGTTACGGCTTATACTTAGGTAAAATAGACTTTTATTTTGATACAGATAAAAACAAAAGTGCAAATGGCACTTCTATTTTAGTTTAAAATCATCGTTTCGGCAATTGCTTGTTGTTTTTCTTTAACAACTCGCTTTTGTTTAATTCTAGCTTTAACTTTCATACTCTTAACCGCTTCTATAGTTGCGTATCTAAAAATAAAGTAAATACCTGCTATATATAACATTCTATGTATCATTAAAAAACTAAAACTACTTGTATAATAACTATTTACGTATTCTAGCATTAAAGAAAATCCAAAACAGGCAACCGCTGATAAAAAGAAAATAGATTTTTGCGTTTGGTAGTTTAAATAAACGCCCAAAGCCACAAAAGCTAATACTATTAACACAAAGCTTTTAATAGCAAACACATTTACGCCTAAATCGTCTGGAATTATAGAAACTAAAAAACTATAAAGTGCGTACAATAGATATAAATTTATTGAAAACACCAATATTAAATAACTACCTATCACTTTATTTATGCGCTGAAATTTAAAGTCTGGTGCAATCATTAAAATTAAGTACACAAAACTTAAAAAATAAAAGGCATCTGGAATAAAACCAAAGCTAGGGTCTGTTATAAAAACACTACTAATATTTCCTAATAAGGAAAATATTAAAAACGAAACTAAAGCTAAATTTAGCTTCTTATAACGCATTAAAAATACCGTTAAAAAAACTGGAATTAACAATACAAACGACGCTTGTACTAAAACTTGATTATTGGAAAATATTCCAATTAAATTAACTAATAACGTAACGATTAAAACTGTTAATAACAGTTTGCTAAAAATAGGTAGGGCTAATTTTTTCACAATCATAATATAAGTAGGTTGATACAAATGTAGCATTTTATTTTTATTTCAACGTTAAAAACAAACATTTCATCGATTATTTTATTAAAACATGTATTTCAACGAGCAACTATCAACTAAATCGTAAGTAATTACCTTAAAAGCGTCTAATTATATATTAGAATTTTAAAAATGAATAAAAAACGCTTTTTAATTATACGTTTAATTGTAGCCGTAATTTTATGGCAAACCTTACGATTTAAGTTTACCGCGCACCCAGATAGCGTTTATATTTTCGATAAAATTGGTTTAGAACCTTACGGAAGAATTGGTATTGGAATAATTGAGTTAATTTCCGGACTTTTAATACTTATCCCAAAAACAGTAAAAATTGGAGCAATTGTTACATTTTTAGCAATGCTTGGAGCGGTCTGCACTCACTTAACTATATTAGGAATTGAAATAAAAAACGACGGAGGTATTCTTTTTGTAACAGCTGTAATAACACTTATTTTATCGCTAATCATTTTATTAATTAGCAAACAACAGAAACATTAAGAATTAAAGACAAAATTATTTATGTTATTTTCTAGTCTGGCTTGCTGATAAAAAAAGAAAAATGCACTCAATGCCAATGCCGTAGATAGAATATTTAAAGCATCTTTTGGAGCAACATATATTATGGCAATATCAATTACTTCAGAAAAAACTATACATAAAGCTCCTAAAAAGAGAAATAACGACTTTTTATTATCCCGATAAAAGAAGTTTAACAAAGCTACAGACATTACTGCCAACATTAAAATATTGTAAACCATCTCGATCCAATATTCAAACTGGTATGTTTTGTTAGATGCTACAATAAGCTGTATCACATAAATTAAATAAACATTTAAAATAAGTAACACAACACAATGAATTTTGAGTTTTTTAAACACAAAACCAAAAGACAACGATTTGGCTATTTTTAATAATAAAAAGAAATAAGCACCAATATATAAAGCCGATAAAAAATAATAATCGGAAGCATAATATTGAATATTAGCCTCGAAATCAAGCGCATAATTGTACAAAAAATATTCAGTTATCATGCCAATTACATCGGCTGCTGAATAAAAAACTAAAAATAAAAGAAAGTATAAGTTTCTATTTTTTACAAATAAAAAATAAATTAGCGCAATGGTCGGTATAATGGAACAATTTAAGTAAAATGAAGCATCATACTCTCCAATTACTTCAAAAAAAGCAAAAAGAACAAAAAGCAGTATTACAAAACCAATAAGTACTTTCGAAATTTTCATAGTTAGAATCATCTAAACTTGACGCAAACATAAACAAAAAACCCATATTAACCAATAAAATTTACTTTTTACCGATTATTTTTCTATTTTTTGCAAGAATTCAGCTTCATTAATTAGATTTATGTTCAACTTTTCTGCCTTCTCCTTTTTACTTGGTCCCATTTTGTCGCCTGCCACAATAAAACTGGTTTTAGATGAAATGGAACTACTTACTTTTCCGCCATTGTCTTCAATGAGCTTCTTTAATTCGGTTCGCGAGACGGTTTCAAATACACCAGTTACAACAATAGTTTGTCCTTCAAGAATATTTGTTTGTCCTTGCAATGCTTCCTCAGATAATTCCAACTGCACCCCAAAGCTTTTTAACCGTTCTACAATTGTTTTATTGTCTGTTGAATGAAAAAATGCCACTACACTTTCGGCTATTTTTATCCCAATTTCATCTACATTAACCAAGGCATCTTCCGTAGCTTCAATAATAGCATCAATACTTTTATAATGTTTCGCTAATTTTTTTGCAACGGTTTCACCAACATAGCGAATACCCAAAGCATAAAGCACACGCTCAAAAGGAATGCTTTTCGATTTTTCTATACCATTTATTAAGTTTTCGGCACTTTTTTCCGCCATACGTTCCAATGGAATCACTTGATCTTTGGTTAACTCATATAAATCAGAATAATTATTTATTAAACCATTATTAACCAAAAGCGCTACAGTTTCGCCGCCTAAGCCTTCAATATCCATCGCTTTTCTAGAAATGTAATGCTGAATACGGCCAATAATTTGCGGGTTACAACCATTGTAATTTGGACAATAATGTTGTGCTTCACCTGCTTTTCTAATGAGTTCGGTGTTACATTCCGGACAGTGGGTAATGTATTGCGTAGGTTGCGAATCTAAAGGGCGTTGCAACATATCTACACCCAAAACTTTAGGAATAATTTCGCCTCCTTTTTCTACGTAAACCGTATCGTTTACACGAATGTCTAGTTTTTCTATTTGATCGGCATTATGTAAAGAGGCACGTTTTACGGTTGTGCCCGCCAATTCAACAGGCTCTAAATTCGCCACAGGAGTAATCGCTCCTGTACGCCCAACCTGATAAGTTATACTGTTTAATTTCGTAGAAACTTGCTCTGCCTTAAACTTGTAAGCCATCGCCCAACGTGGCGCTTTGGCCGTATAACCTAATTCTTCTTGTTGTTGCAAACTATTAACCTTAATTACTACACCGTCGGTTTCGTAAGGCAAGGCATGACGTTCTTCGTTCCAGAAATCAATAAACTCCAAAACGTCGTCTATACTTTTAGCTAATTTTGCAGCTTTAGGCACTTTAAATCCCCATTCACGCGCTTTGTCTAAACTTTCAAACTGCGTAGCGACACCTAAATTTGTCCCTGTTAAGTTGTAAAGTAAACACTCTAACGGGCGTTTAGCGACTTCGGCACTATCTTGCAATTTTAAACTTCCTGAAGCTGTATTTCGTGGGTTTCGGTAGGGCTCCTCGCCTATTTCAATACGTTCTTCATTCATTTTATTAAATCCGTCAAACGGTAAAATAATTTCACCTCGAATGTCGAATTTTGCTGGATAATCACCTTTTAATTGTAACGGTACCGATTTTATGGTTTTTACATTTGCAGTAACATTATCACCTTGAAAACCATCACCACGAGTTACGGCTTTTACTAGTTTTCCATCTTCGTAAGTTAAACTTATAGAAGCTCCGTCGTATTTCAATTCGCAAGTGTAAGCAATATCGCCATCAACGAGTTTTTTTATGCGTTTTTCCCAATCTTCCAAATCTTCTTTAGAATATGAATTATCTAACGAATACATACGATACTCATGCGGAATGGTCTCAAAATTCTTTGTTACCTCGCCTCCAACGCGCTGTGTGGGCGAATTGGCATCGAAAAATTCAGGGTGTTTATCTTCAAGCGCTTGCAATTCTTTCAACTTAATATCAAAATCGTAATCGGAAATAGTAGCATTATCCAACACATAATAATTGTAATTATGTTGGCGTAATTCGTTTCTTAAAGTTTCTATTTTTTGCTTTACATCATTCATTTTAAAACACCTTTTATCATTCTATCTTTTTGGAATATATCTTTTTTAAGCACTACATTTTTAAAATTTAATTGCAGTAAATCTTCCATATCTTGACCAAGATACTCATTGATTTCAAAAAATAACACACCATGAGCGCACAACTTATTAACAGCAAAATTTGAAATCGCTCTATAAAATATTAATGGGTCATTGTCGTCTACAAACAAGGCCAAATACGGTTCGTTTTCTAGCACATTGGGTTTCATTAATTCTTTTTCGAGATTCCGAACGTATGGCGGATTGGAAAAGATCACATCAAATTTTAAATCTTCCGATAGTAATTTTGAGTTCTTGACATCTAAAATGGAGTCTTCGATAAATTCAATACTCACGTTATTTAATTCTGCATTTTGTTTTGCTATTTGTAACGCTTCCGCGGAAACATCTAAGGCGTAAACTTTAGCATTGGGTAAGTTTTTAGCTAAAGAAATGGCAATACAACCACTTCCTGTACCTATATCTAAAATTCTAACTTCTGAATTCTGAATTCCTATTTCACTTAATATCCAACTTACTAATTCTTCAGTTTCAGGTCTTGGAATTAACACCGATTCTGATACTTTAAAATTCAAACCAAAAAACTCTGTTTTACCAATTATATATTGTATGGGCTTTTGGACTTCTAATTGTTGTAATGCATCAGTTAATTTTGAAGCGTCTTCAACTTCAATATCAGGATTCAAAGCCAAATTAATTCGTGAAACACCGTAAAATGAATCTATCAATTCATAAAAAAAAGCTAGTATTTCTTCAGATGAATATAATGCTTGTAAGCGTTCTGCAAAGGTATGTTGTAGTGGTTTTAGTTTCATAAATCTTTAATCATCCATACGCCACACGAAAAGTGACCAGTATTACCCAAAGCACCATCTAAATGCTTAAAACCAAAACTTTCATAAATATGTATCGCAGCCTTTAATTGCGACGCCGATTCTAAATAGCATTGCTTATACCCAAGTTGTTTCGCCGCTTCAACACAAGCACCAAAAAGCTTTTTACCATAGCCTTTACCTCTAACTTTTGGGGAGAAATACATTTTTTGAATTTCGCATATCGCACCATTCGAGTCTTGTAACGGCTTTACGCCGCCACCGCCTAAAACTTCACCATTATCTTCAATAATAAAGTACACATCGTTGTCATTTTGGTAGGCTTCATACATACTTTTGGTTTCCGGATCGGTATATGCAGTGCCTTCTAATGGAATTTTAAACTCATGGAAACACGCACGTATAACAGCCTCAAGTTGCTCATTATCTTGTGGTTCTATTTGTCGAATAACAATACTATCTTTACTCACTTTAAAATGATATTTTTGTAGATATTTTACGGGATGAAGATACATGAAAAATACATAAAACGCTGTATAGAAATTGCCAAAAACGGATTAGGAACAACCAGACCAAACCCAATGGTTGGCGCCGTAATTGTTTGCGATAATAAAATTATTGGTGAAGGTTTTACCAGTGCTTATGGCGGTAATCATGCCGAAGTAAATGCTATAAACGCAGTTTCAGATAAAAATTTATTAAAAAACGCAACGATTTACGTAACGCTTGAACCTTGTTCGCATTACGGAAAAACACCGCCTTGTAGCGATTTAATTATTCATCACAACATCCCTAACGTGGTTATTGGTTGTATTGACGATAACGAGCAAGTTGCTGGAAAAGGGATAAAAAAACTTATGGAAGCGGGTTGCAACGTTACTGTAGGTGTTTTAGAAGCTGAATGCAAGCAACATCACAAGCGCTTTTTTACTTTTCACAATAAAAAACGACCTTATGTTATATTAAAGTGGGCACAATCGGCTGATGGTTTTATTGCGCCTAAAACAAAAAACGAGCAAAAACCAGTCTGGATTACCAATACATACTCCAGACAACTGGTTCATAAATGGCGCGCCGAAGAACAAGCTATTTTGGTTGGCTATAATACAGTTGTAGCTGACAACCCAAGTTTAACCACACGAGATTATACTGGTAAAAACCCTATTAGAATAGTTATTGATAAAAAAGCATCGTTACCAAAAGATTTAGCTGTTTTTAATAATGAAGCTGAAACTTTGGTAGTACCGAACAACAATCCATCAACTATTTGCAAAACACTTTTTGAAGCCAATATCAATTCCGTGATTATTGAAGGCGGAAGCAAAACCTTGCAGGCTTTTATAAATGAAGGTTTATGGGATGAAGCCCGAGTATTTAAAGGACATGTTACTTTTTCTGAAGGTGTTGAAGCCCCAAAATTTTCAGGAAAATTAATTTCAACTGAAACTATTGATGGTGACAACCTAGAAATTTACGAAAACCTTTAATTTTTTTGATTACCGAAGACACATACCAAACCATAAAAAATGCCACAGAACCTGTTTTGTTTAAAGACAAAAACAGCAAGTTTTTTGGCTACGCTTTTCCTGTTTTAAATGAAGATGACGTAAAATTACATTTAGAGTCTGTTAAAAAAGAACACCATTCAGCGAGACATTGGTGTTACGCTTACCAAATAGGCACCGAACAAATCACTTATCGTGCCAACGATGACGGCGAACCAAGCAATTCTGCTGGCATGCCTATTTACGGACAAATACAGTCTTTTAAAGTTACCAACATATTAATTATAGTAGTACGCTATTTTGGTGGCGTAAAACTTGGTGTTGGCGGACTAATAAATGCTTACCGTACTTCTGCGCAAATGGCTCTTGAAAGCGCATCAATTATTGAAAAGACCATAGATGTTCATTTTTTAATCACTTTCGAGTACAAAAACATGAATGTAGTGATGCGCAAAATAAAAGAACATCAAATTGATGTTATTAACCAAAAACTAGAACTCGATTGCCAAATTACCATATCTGTACGAAAATCAGAATCAGAAAAAATCTTTGAAATTTTTAATACGTTGTTCGAGGTTAAAATTGACGTTATTTAACGTCTTCATCTATTAAATTCATAACATAATCGGGTGCTTTAACAGGTCGCAAAGTTTTCATATTTACAAACACTAAGGTAGTGCTTGCCAAGGTCAATATTTCTCCCTGCTCATTAGTAATTTCGTAATCAAATTCTATCTTCGATGTTGGCCTTTTATTCAACATGGTTTTAACAGTAATTAACTCGTCGTAACCTGCGGATTTTTTATAATTTATGTTTAACGAAACAACAGGCAGCATAATTCCGTTTTCTTCCATCGATTTGTAAGAAATACCTAGCCTTCGCAGCCATTCAACCCGCCCCATCTCTAAGTATAATGCATAGTTTCCGTGGTACACCACCCCCATTTGGTCGGTTTCACCATACCTCACTCTTATTTGTATTTCGTCGAATTTCATACTGTGTTTTAAATATTTTTTTGTAGCTTTCCTTGCTGGCTAAACATGAGAAAAAAATTCTTAAAATTCAAGAGGTATTCATTTTTTTTTTTAGAATTTTGTTCACATATTTGCCTCACTATAAAAGGGGGAATTGAAATTTCATTTCAATCATTCTTATCTAACAAAAAACCTAAAGAAATTTTAAAAACAAATGAGTAAAACTGCGAAATCGGTGTGGAATAATTGTCTACTATTCATAAAGGATAATATTCAGCCCCAAGCATACAAAACATGGTTCGAGCCCATAGTCGCAGTTAAACTCACAGACAACGCGTTGAGTATTCAAGTACCTAGTAAATTCTTTTACGAATGGCTTGAAGAGCACTATGTGAAAATTCTTAAAGTAGCACTTACTAAAGAATTAGGTGAAACTGCCAAACTAGTGTACATTATTAAAATGGAAAACACTTACGGCAATAAACAACCCTTTACCGAAAAAATACCAAGTTCGCACAGAACTGCGGTAAAATCACAAGATGTAGATATACCCTTAAATAATAAAAGTAGAGAATTAAAAAATCCTTTTATTATTCCTGGTATTAGAAATGTTAAAATTGAATCGCAACTAAATCCTAATTACAGTTTTGAAAACTTTTTAGAAGGCGACTCTAACCGATTGGCTAGAAGTGCTGGTTTAGCAGTAGCTTCAAAACCTGGAGGCACGTCTTTTAATCCGTTATTAATTTTTGGACATGTTGGTTTAGGAAAAACGCATTTAGCTCATGCTATTGGTGTGGATATTAAAGATAAATATCCTGAAAAAACAGTGTTATACATTTCTGCCGAAAAATTTACACAACAATACATTGAAGCTGTAAAAAAGAATAATAGAAACGATTTTATTCATTTCTATCAGATTATAGATGTGTTAATTATTGACGATGTTCAATTTTTATCAGGAAAAAGTGGTACTCAAGATGTATTTTTCCACATTTTTAACCATTTACACCAAAACGGGAAGCAAGTTGTATTAACTAGTGATAAAGCACCTGTTGATATGCAAGATATTGAGCAACGCTTATTATCTCGTTTTAAATGGGGCTTATCGGCAGAATTACACAACCCCGATTTTGAAACTCGTGTTTCTATATTAAAAAACAAACTTTATCGCGATGGTGTAGTAATGCCTGACGATATTGTAGATTATATTGCGAAAAACATAAAGAGTAACGTTCGTGAGTTAGAAGGCGCTATTATTTCTTTAATTGCTCAGGCATCTTTCAATAAAAAAGAAGTTACTATTGATTTAGCACGCGTAATTGTTGAAAAATTTGTAAAAAATACCAAGCGCGAAGTTTCTATAGATTACATCCAAAAAGTAGTGTCAGATTATTTCCAAATGGATATAGAAACCTTACAATCTAAAACACGTAAACGCCATATTGTACAAGCCAGACAATTAGCTATGTTTTTTGCCAAAAAATTCACTAAAGCATCATTAGCTAGTATTGGATCTCAAATTGGAAAACGTGATCACGCAACGGTTTTACACGCATGCAAAACGGTTGACAATCTATCTTCTACCGATAAACAATTTAGAAAATACGTTGAAGATATTACCAAAAAACTATCGGTTTAAAATACTATTAAAATGACTAAAGTTCTTATGGTTTGCTTGGGCAACATTTGTCGTTCACCGCTTGCCGAAGGTATTTTAAGAGACAAATTGCCAGAACATTTTACAGTAGATTCTGCGGGAACATCAAACTATCATATAGGCGATGCTCCCGACAGGCGCTCTGTTGCTATTGCCAAAGTAAATGGTTTAGATATTTCAAATTTACGCGGACGCCAATTTAAAGTATCAGATTTTGATGCTTTTGATTTGATTTACGTAATGGATGATTCAAATTTTAAAAACGTTGTTAAACTCGCACGAAACGACAGCGATATTGCTAAAGTAGCCATGATTTTAAATGAAGTTTATCCTAACGAAAATTATAACGTTCCCGATCCTTATTACGGTGGCGACGATGGTTTTAAAAACGTATACAAAATGCTTGATGAAGCATGCAGTATTATAGCCAATAAATTAACGGAATAATATGACGGTTACAGGGCAATTATATTTAATTCCTAATACTTTAGGTGATAACAATCCGCTAGACGTTTTACCAATCACTGTAAAAAACACTATTGAAAACATCGATTATTTTATAGTTGAAAACAGCAAAGCTGCGCGCCGATTTATTAAAAAAATATGCCCTGAAAAATCGCAGCCTTCACTAAAATTATTTGAATTAAACAAACGCACAGAACCAGGTGAATTACCAAACTTTTTGATGCCTTGTTTAGAAGGCAAAAATGTAGGTTTATTATCTGACGCTGGTTGCCCAGGTGTTGCCGACCCTGGTGCGGATATTGTTAAAATTGCACATCAAAAAAATATAAAGGTTATTCCGCTTGTTGGACCTTCTTCCATCTTAATGGCTATGATGGGCTCTGGAATGAACGGACAAAGTTTTGCCTTTAATGGCTATTTACCAATAGATAAAGGTGATAGAAAAAATGAGATTAAGCGTCTGGAACGCTTATCGCTCGAGCAGAACCAATCGCAATTATTTATTGAAACACCATACCGAAACAATAAAATGCTTGAAGATTTAGCAAACTATCTCGACTCTAACACTAATGTTTGCGTTGCTTGCGACATTACATTACCAACCGAATTTATTAAAACACAAACGGCACATTACTGGAAAAAAAATATGGTAGACCTTCATAAAAGACCTACCATATTCATCATTCATAAAAACTAATTAACCTTCTTTTACTATATCGCTTTCGCTTTTTTGTTCGCCTTTACAAAAGACGTATCATAACCCGAAAAACGCTTCATATAATAATGTACAGTAGTTCCGTAACCATCGGCAAAATTATCAAGACCATAACTTCGTAAATACTTTTTTACGCTTCCTGGACCTGCTAAATGTGCTGCCGCTAAAATTCCAGATTCGGTAACTATTATACCATTTATACGTCGTCCTACAAAATTCTTAATGTCTCGACGTAAAATCCATTTGTTACGGGCTACATTTGCTATAAACGCCTTTTCCTGTAACTTCGGATTTTTTAAAAACTCATTAGGATTATTAATTCCAATAAGTTTTAATGTTCCAGCACCAAATTGATATTTCCCCAAATATCCAAAAGTGTTAACTGAAAAATAATTTCCACCAGACTCTTTAAATGCAAGAGCTTCTTTAAAACCTACAAACGATTTACCCAAATATGGAGAAAATTCGTAGTCTTCTTGTTCGGTTGTAGCTAAAGACAATACATCGGTATTATCTTCTACAGTGTAGCTTAAGTTTAAACCCTTTGTAGAGTAATCACCCAAACTTGGCGTTTCAGTTGTTTGAAAGGCCACATTAATAAGTACACAAATTGTAAGTGCTATTGTAATGTAAATTGCAATATTTCTTACCATAACTTCTAAATTTTACAAAGGTGAAAAAAGCAAGTTTTACCACCTTTTTAAATTTGAGCGTGCAAAAGTAAGAGTTTTTAAAGTATCTGCAAAATTTATCGTTAAAAAACCTATTTTAATAGTACAATAGATGAAATACACCTCCTTTTTTATTAAATTCTAAAGTTGGAAATGGTATTTTTATCATATTAAACACATCAAAAAGTGTACTTAACCATTTTGAATTAGTGTTAATTGCGTTTAAATTTACATCGAAGCTTATAAAAAATTGTCGGTATCTATCCGTTATAAAACTTGTATTTTCAACTCCCGATAACATTCCTTCTCCCCCATAACCTAATGCCAAATTTAACCACTTTGGCAATTGACTCTCTTTAAAAAATGACTGTAAATTAAAACTTAACCAATACGTTTGCCCGTTATAATCTTTTAAAAATTGCTCTATATACGTTTTTCCGAGTTTGTTTGGATTTTGACTAGCAAAATTTGTATGATGAAACGAATATTTTAAACTAATACGTTGCTCATCCCACAGTAATTCTTGCCCAACATATAAGCCAGTTCCTGTTGCATTGGCTAAAATATCTCCCCATGAAAAGCCCCATTCTTTCGAAAAACCATCTAAAACCTCAACAGCCGATAAAAATGTAAACCCTAAAGTGGCTCCATAAATAAGCTGCTCGTTTTTATTAACGCCACTCCAGTTTAATAATTGTGCGCCATGTTTCCCCATTTGGTAAGCCGTAAAGGCATGCCCAACTTTATCGAGTTGTAACCATTCGTTATTATCGTTTGTAGTATGAAATTTCGATTGCTCGTAATCGGCATACCAAAGTTGGCTTAAGCCTACTAAAGTTAGTGTAGAAACAGCGGCTTCGGAAACCAAAACAGTATTGCGTCGTGGTTTATTTAAAGTGTCGCTTGCCTTAAAAAATGTGTTGAATTTAGATTGCGAAACCGCTAAAAATGGTAATAAAATTAAAAGTACACCATATTTTTTTGAAAAATTCATACATTATTTAAGTATGCCCTGTGAAGATAAATAACGTTGATATTCGCGTGCATTTACATTATGTTGCGTTAATGTTTTAGCAAATTTATGGAAACCTACTCGTTTTGCATCAGCCGCGAAATAAAGATAACTGTGTTTTTCTGCATTTAAAACTGCATTGATTGCAGAAATATCGGGCATTGCGATTAAACCTGGTGGCAATCCTAAGTTTTTATAAGTATTGTAAGGTGACTCTATTTCTTTGTGCACATTCAACACACGTTTAATTACAGTATTTTTATACTTAGGCAATTGATATGCTGCAAATTTTAAAGTTGGATCCGCTTGCAAAGGCATACCAATGCGTAAACGATTTAAATAAACACCTGCAACACGAGGTTGTTCGGTAGCTTGTTTTGATTCTTCGTAAACAATAGATGCTAAGGCAATAACTTGATTAGGATTTAAACCAATTGCATTGGCCTTTCTTATTCTAGCTTCGTTCCAAAAACGCTTGTATTCGGTTAACATTCTTTCTCTAAACTTCTCTGCCGAAGTATTCCAGAAAAACTCATAAGTATTAGGCAAATACATTCCTAATGCCGTAGCTTTGTTAAATTTATTTTCTTTTAAAAATGTAGCATCAGTCATTGCATTTAATAACGACAAGCTATCTGCTTCAATTTGAGTGGCAATGCGTCCTGCTAATTTTTCTAAAGTTTCTTGATTGTTAAACGACAGTTTAATTGGTAAATTTCGACTTCTAATAGAATTTATAATATCGTTATTATTCATTCCTTTTTTTATTTCGAAACGTCCTGCTTTAATATTTGAAGTGTACTTTTTTTGTTCAGCTAAAACATCAAAAGACTCAATATCTGCTAATAAAGGCTCTAACTGACTTCTAACTTCTTCATAATTAGCATGAGTTGGTACAAAAATATAAGCCGATTCGTTGTTAAAAGCGGTATTTGGCTTTATCATAGCTTTATACACAAAACTTGCAAAATAAGCGGCTGCTACAAGCCCTATTAACGCAATAGCAATAAGTATTTTTTTAATGTACATTTAGTTTTTTATTAGCTGAAATAAGTATTCGTTTTTGTAAGAACCGTTAATTTTAGTCCAATCTTTTTTTAGACCTACCTTTTTAAATCCTTGTTTGGTAAATAGCTTTATACTGGCTTGGTTGTCTTCAGTAATGTTACAATATAATTGATGCAATCCTAAATGCGTGAAACAATAATTAACAAGTAATTTTAAAGCTTCGCTACCAAAACCTTTGTCTCTGTTGTTAATCTCTTTGACTAAAACGCCAACTCCGGCACGAGAATTTTTAAAATCGAAATCGAAAATATCAATCATGCCTAAAGTATCTTTGTTGTAATTTGAAATAGCTAAACGCAACTGTTTTACTTCAAAAATATCTTTGTGTGCATGGTCTAAATATTGTTTTATTAAGTATTTAGAATATGGGGTTTGTGTGTTACTAATTTCCCAAATGGTTTCATCGTTTTCAATGTCGTGAATAAACTCTAAATCTTCAGGTTCTAGCGCACGTAAATAAATATGTTCTCCTTTTAAGGTTATCATATATTGCCTTTAAACACAAATTTTGCTGGCCCTATTAACCAAACATTTTTATAAACGCCATTATCAACATCAAACGATACTTGCAGTTTTCCTCCTTCAACATTTAAATCGATTAAATTCTTCTCGGTTTCGCCAATGTAATGCATGCCAATGGCTACTGCTGTAGCTCCTGTTCCGCAAGATAAAGTTTCATCCTCAACGCCACGTTCGTAAGTTCGTAGCCTAAAATTAGAATCGGATAGCTTCTTAACAAAATTCACATTACTACCAGCTTGATTGTACGGTGCGCCATAGCGGATTTTAGCGCCTAACGATTTAATATCAAAAGCTTCAATAGTCTCCTCGAATTGCACATGGTGCGGCGACCCTGTATTTAAAAACACGTGCGATTTATGGTTTTCAACTACATCAACATCTAGCATTTGTAGGCTAACAATATCATCTTTTATAGTAGCATGGTGTAAACCATCAATAGCTTCAAAAACGGCTTTATCTTTAATAACTCCAAGATGTTTTGCAAACGCCACCAAACAACGCCCGCCATTACCACACATGGTGCTTTCGTTACCATCGGCATTGTAATACACCATTTTAAAATCTAAATCGGGATGATTTTCAAGTAAAATTAGTCCGTCGGCTCCAATGCCAAAACGTCGGTCGCACAAAAAAGCAACCTGTTTGGTATTATTTTTGTCGAATGTTTGTGAACGATTATCAATCATCACAAAATCGTTTCCTGTACCTTGATATTTGTAAAAAGTTTGCGTCATAACGAAACACAAATATATAAATATAAAACCATTTTTATTGTTGTTAAAAGGCGTTAAAAACGACGTTAAAAATAGTTAAAAGGTAAAATGAAATTCAATAAATAATTAATTTTAATCGTTCTTAACAAAAAACATAAAGCATTCACAATTTTAAGTGATTGTTTTTAATAATAAATAACTTTAAGTAAAATACATTTAAATTATGAAAAAGGTTTTAACACTTGTTTTAGTATCTGCTCTGGGAGGTATTTTTACCTTAAGTGCTTACAAATTATTTTTAGAGAAAGATGATGCCGTAGTGGTTAGTACAACCGATAGTACCCCGTCTTTTTTACCCACCACAAACCTAAACGCATTGTACAGTGCAGAAGATAAAGTAGATTTTACCGTAGCTGCCGAAAACACCGTAAATGCTGTGGTTCACGTAAAAAACATTACCATAAGCACCGGGCAAATGAGTTTTCAAGATTTATTTTTAGGAAGAAGTCCACAACGGGCTCAAGAAGGAACAGGTTCTGGTGTTATTATTAATGCCGATGGTTACATTATTACAAACAACCATGTTATTAATAATTCTGACAAACTTACCGTTACCTTAAATAACAATAAAACTTACGAAGCCGAAATTGTGGGTACAGACCCCAAAACCGATATTGCGCTTTTAAAAATTGAATCTGACGAAGATTTACCTTATGTAACTTTTGCAGATTCCGACACTGCTAAAATTGGTGAATGGGTTTTGGCTGTTGGAAATCCGTTTAATTTAACATCGACCGTAACAGCTGGAATAATTAGTGCCAAAGCAAGAAATTTAGACCAAACAGGAACGTTTTTACAATCGTTTATTCAAACCGATGCCGCAGTAAACCCTGGAAACTCTGGTGGTGCACTTGTAAACACCAATGGCGAATTAGTAGGTATTAATACCGCTATATCATCGCAAACAGGGTCTTACGTAGGTTACTCGTTTGCAGTGCCTAGTAATATTGCACGTCGTGTTATTGAAGATATTATGGAATACGGAAACGTGCAAAATGGTATTTTAGGTATTAGTGGAGGTGCTTTAAACAGTAAATTTTCTGAAGAATTAGGCATAAATGACACCGAAGGTATTTACATCGCTAACGTTATTGAAGATTCTGGAGCGGATAAAGCTGGTCTTAAAGAAGGTGACATTATTAAAGAAATCGATAATATTAAAGTATCGAAATTCGCCGACTTAACTGGCCATATTGGAGCCAAACGTGCTGGTGATGTTGTTAACCTTACTGTTTATAAAAATGGATCACTAAAAACAATACCTGTTACACTCACTAGAAATGAAACGTTTACAATGCCATTAGTTGGTATGGTTAAAAATGCCAAAAAAGAAGATTTAAAACGATTAAACGCTAAAAACGGTGTAAAAATTACTGACTTAGATGGTCAATATGAAACCTACTGGAAAAAGAACGGTGTTAAAGAAGGTTGCATAATTACCGCCATAAACGATATTGAAATAAATAACATTGACGACGTTAAAAACGCGCTAAAAAATAAATCGCAATACGAACCATTACGTATTGAACTTATAAATAGTAGCGGCGAAAAAGAACGTTATAATTTTAGATAATTTGTAAAAGAAAATTCTTTTCTACCCCAATAACCCTTCAAAATGAAATAATCATTTTTGGAGGGTTATTTTTTTCGACAAATCGCTTACGAAAACGTTTGAAATGTAGTATTTTTACCTATATCAAACATTAAACTAAACCAAATAAGATTATGAGTTTTAACAAAGCTTATGAAAAAGAATTAGCCTTTCAAGCCGACCGAAGAAAAGCCACCGTAGAATTTATTAGAATTGTAAACGACCTTTGGTACGACAAAGCAATTGAACTGGTTATTTTTAGAAATCAATTAATTGATAGAAATGTTAGTCAGATTTTAAATCTACACGATTATGCTGGCAAATTTGTACAAAAACCTGTTTCTATTTTCGATTCGGTTGAAATTGCTCAGGCAATAAAAACCTTAAATCTACCACCTGCAAAACTCGACATTGGCAAACTTACTTACGAGTATCATTTAGAAGAAAACACTCATAATAATGCCACGGCTTTTGTAGCATCAAAGTTAAAAGATGCCAGCAAAAATGGTGATATTACACCAAAAGATGTAGTTTTATATGGTTTTGGACGCATTGGTCGCTTAGTAGCTCGCGAACTTATGGTGCGTACAGGTAAAGGCAACCAATTACGATTACGTGCTATTGTAACACGAGGTGAGATAAATGAACAAATTCTTGAAAAACGTGCTTCATTACTCCGTAACGATTCTGTACATGGTGATTTTTTTGGTACAGTTAGCATCGATTTAAAAAACCAAGCCTTAATAATTAATGGTACTACGGTTAAAATTATTTCGGCAAACACACCAGAAAGTATCGATTATACCAAATTTAAAATTAATAATGCTTTAGTAATCGATAATACAGGTGCTTTTAGAGATGAAGCCGCCTTAAGCAAACACCTAAAAGCAAAAGGTGTAGATAAAGTTATATTAACAGCACCAGGAAAAGGTATTCCTAATATTGTTTATGGCGTAAACCACAAAACTTACAACCCCGATAAATTAAATATTTTTTCGGCAGCATCATGTACCACAAATGCTATTACTCCAGTTCTAAAAGCTGTTGAAGATTCTTTTGGCGTAAAAAGTGGTCATTTAGAAACCATTCACGCCTATACCAACGATCAAAATTTAGTCGATAATTTTCATAAAAAATACCGCCGTGGTAGAGCCGCAGGTTTAAATATGGTTATTACCGAAACTGGAGCAGGAAGTGCCGTGGCCAAGGCGTTACCGAGTTTAGAAGGTAAATTAACATCGAATGCTATTAGAGTTCCTGTTCCTAATGGATCTTTAGCTATTTTAAATTTAGAATTAAAAAATAAAACCTCGCTTGATGGCGTAAATACTATTTTAAAAAAATATGCTTTAGAAGGTGATTTGGTTGAACAAATTAAATACGAATTAAGTGACGAGCTAGTTTCATCTGATATTATAGGAAGCTCTGCCCCATCAATTTACGATAGTAAAGCCACCATTGTTCGCAAAGACGGAAAAAATGTTGTGCTTTATATTTGGTACGATAATGAATATGGTTATAGCCATCAAGTTATTCGTTTAGCAAAATATGTAGCTAAAGTTAGGCGTTATACTTATTATTAATAGCATCTAAAATTAGATTTTTATCGTATATAAGATAGCCTCATTAATTTGAGGCTTTTTATTTAAACTTAATTTTATAAATTAGTAACCTAACATAACTACATATATTTCATATTAAATGAAGACTACTAAAACCATCTTTTGCTTACTATTAATTTGCCTTTTTTCAACAACTACTTTTGCCCAAAATAGTGACGACGAAGAAACGCAATCTATAAATACAGGTACTATTAACGACCAATTTGAATACCTTTTAAGGAAATCTGGAAACTTTAAAGGTACTAATGGGCAACCTTATGAAGCTGTAAAGTTGAGTATGATAAACGCTTTACGCGCGCATACTATTGATTCGTTAAAAACGGTACATAAAAACCTAACCGATACAAAAGCCATTGTAGCTTCTCAAGCTAAAGAAATTGCTTCTTTAAAATCGAATTTAAGCAACACACAAAGTAACTTAGATGCTACAAATGCCGAAAAAGACAGCATGTCGCTTTTTGGAATATCGATGAGTAAAACAGGCTACAACAGTTTAATGTGGATAATTATCGCCGCTTTATTAGCCCTATTGTTACTATTTATCTATAAATTTAAAAATAGTAATGCCATTACAAAAAGCGCAAAAATAGCATTGGCCGAAACCGAAGAAGAATTTGAGCAACACCGAAAAGTAGCTTTAGAACGCGAACAAAAAGTTCGTCGACAACTACAAGACGAAATAAACAAGCAAAAAAATGCTTAACCTATAAGAGGCTATCTAAAAAGCCACATTTTTGTCAATCTGAACTTGTTTCAGATTCTAATGTATTTTGAAAATCAATTATTTAAGATTCTGAAACAAGTTCAGATTGACAGATTTCATGCTTTTTAGACGGTGGTTTTTTATGTTTAAAAATAGCTTTAATAAACTTAAACTATGAAACTCCCTCTACATCTTCTCGCAATCTTAATTATTATTTCAGCTACAGCGTGTGCCCAAAACAAAGGTGGTTTTGGCGAAAAATATCCTTTAAAACTTGGCCAAACAACACCTTACGCCAAAGCTAGCGTAGGCAACTTTGAGGGTTATTTTTTGGTAGACTTCGGCACAACAAATAGTACTATTGATACCAATAATTTTATAAACGGTAAACCGTTTGCTACACAAAATACAAGCAACCAATATGCAAATTTTAATTTTTTAGGGCCATGGGGAACGGTGAGTTTATACCATCAAAACCATGCGAATATTAATGGCTTGAACAATTTTAAACAAGCTGGAATAATTGGAACTGATTTTTTAACCACGAATATTTACACTTTAGATTTTCAAAACAAAGCCATTTATAAATCTAACTCCACTCAATTTTACACCAACAAAACATTAGATAGCTTAGGTTTTAAAGCTGCATCAACCATTGGTTACTACGCTAATGATTATAGTAAATTAAACAACGATTGTACCGCAAACATCCCTACAATTCCTGTTAAAATTGGAAAAATTAGTGCCACGGCTCAAATAGATTCTGGCTACGATGATGCGAAATACCAACATTCCATTAACATCAATCAAGCTTTTTTTAATGCTTTAATTGATGCTGATATTTATTTAGTTGAAAACCCTTCAGCAAATATTACATTAAGTACTTGCGTAAGTTATTACAGTGAAGCAGTAAAAGCTTATACATTACCTGAAGGTGTACAATTTTCAATAACTTCAATTGATGGTTCTCCTATATTTTTAACCTCCGATGTTAATATATTTTTAAAACAAACACCACCCGAAGCACAAACTTGTGGAGGTATTGGTACTTGGAAAATTCCTGCAGCACAACTAGGCGCATCCTTTTTAATGGATAGCAAAAAAGTTATTTTCGATCCTTTTCAATCGAAAGTTTGGTTTTATACCAAGTAATTTAATGCTTGTCAAAGGCCTTTACACCAGCTTCAATTTTAGTTCGTAAATAATTTACTCGTGGCACTATAGGGCAAGAATATTTATCGTTGTAGGCACAATAAGGGTTATACGCCTTGTTAAAATCAATAGTTACAGAATCTCCTGCAGGAATACGAAGATCGATATAGCGACCGCCACCATAACTTGTATCGCCATTAGTTTCATCTAGAAACGGCAGAAAAAGGTAATCTTCATAACCTTCTTCTTGCATTAAATCTTTACCTTGATAAACATTAAGCTGAAATGCTTTTCCTTTTAATTCAAAATGTAAAACTCCAAACACACGCTCTTTAGACAAGCGACTTGTGGTGGTTTTCATATTAAACCATTTACTATCAGGTGTACGATCTAATTTTGCATTTACCACAAACGATGAATCTAATTTAAAAAAATCAAGACCTTCAAAAGCTTTTCTATCTGCCTTTTTTAAAGGAGATGTACTTGCATCTTTATATTCGGCGTTTATTTCCTTTTGAAATTCGGTTTCTCCTTTTATAAAGCGCTTTTTTTGTGCGCAGCTCGTTAAACAAAATAGCACAGCAAGGAATAGTATTATTGTTCGCATGGTAAATTTTTTCAATTCAAAAATACAACTTAAAACTTTTTTACCTAGTTTTGAAGTAACAAACAGAAACAAAATGCGCGTAAACATCACAATTTGTAAAAAGCAACTAACCTATTCTTCGATGAAGAACAGTTGGACTTGTTTTGTATTGCGGTGATTTAACTAAGTAATAATACAATATTTCATAAAAGTCCGACATCACTGTCGGACTTTTTTATTTTAATACCTAACCAATAAATATTCTATAAAAGATAGAATTTACAGAAGCTATGGCAACTCTATTTAAAAACTACATTAACACATTTAGAGGTTTATCTACCGAAATTTGGTGGTTGGCTTTAATTACTTTAATTAACCGTGCAGGCACGATGGTTATTCCATTTTTATCACTTTACCTAAAAGAAGATTTGCAATTTACGGTAAGCCATATTGCATGGGTAATGAGCGCATTTGGTTTAGGCTCTGTGGTAGGCTCTTGGTTAGGCGGTAAATTAACCGACTCTTTTGGGTACTATAAAGTGATGGTTAATAGCTTGTGGGCAACTGGTGTTTTGTTTATCGGACTTCAGTTTTTAAACACGTTTGCAACCATTTGCTTGGGTATTTTTGTAGTAATGCTAGTTGCCGATACCTTTAGACCAGCGATGTTTGTAGCGCTTAATGCCTACAGCAAACCCGAAAATAAAATACGCTCGCTTACGCTCATTCGGTTAGCTATAAATTTAGGATTTTCGGCTGGTCCTGCACTTGGGGGTTTAATCATTACAGGTTTAGGTTATGGCGGACTATTTTGGGTTGATGGTATTACCTGTATTATTGCTACTTTGGTTATGATAAAAGTTTTACACCCAAAGAAAGCTAAAGTTTTAGATGAAGTAAAAGTGGAAAACCCTGTATCGGCTTACAGCGACGGTATTTTCTTGGTATTCCTGGTAGCCATGGCTCTTTTTGGTATTGTATTTTTACAATATTTTTCAACCATAACCATTTACTACAAAGATGTGCATGTTTTAACAGAATTTGAAATTGGTATTCTTTTAGGACTTAACGGATTTCTTATTTTTGTATTCGAAATGCCTTTAATTAAATGGCTAGAAAACACAAGCTTTACTAAACTTGGCCTCATGTTTTTTGGGATTGTTTTAACAGGTTTAAGTTTATTTATTTTAAACCTAACCTCTTGGTCTGGAATTTTAATTATTGGCATGTTGCTTATGACATTTGGGGAAATGATTACCTTCCCGTTTTCTAACGCATTCGCTGTAGAACGTGCAAAAAAAGGAAACCAAGGCGAGTACATGGCGTTGTATTCCATTTCATTTTCAATCGCTCATATTTTTGGTCATAACGCTGGTTTACAACTAACAGCAAACGTTGGTTTTAACAACACGTGGTACATTATTACTGGTATTGCTGTTATTTGTGCCATTATTTTATTCGTTTTAAAAGAAAATTTAAAAACAAACAAAACAAAAACATCTTGGAAAACAAAAAAGATATCATAATAATTGGTGGTGGCCCTATTGGCATTGCCTGCGCACTAGAATGTAAAAAAAGAGGCTGGAGCTATATTGTTATTGAAAAAGGCGCATTAACCAATTCGCTATTCAATTACCCAAAAAACATGACGTTTTTTTCAACTTCAGAAAAGTTAGAAATTGATGGTATTCCGTTTATTAGTAACAAGCCAAAACCGAATAGAGATGAGGCTTTGGAGTATTATCGTCGCGTGGTAACTTCTAATAAATTAGATATCAATCTCTACGAAACAGTTACTAAAATTGATAAAAATGAAAATGATTTCACCGTTTTAACCACAAAAGGCAATTATTCAGGCAAACATGTTATTATTTCAACGGGCTTTTATGATATTCCGAAACTATTACATGTTCCTGGTGAAGATTTACCTAAAGTGACTCATTATTATAAAGAAGCCCACAATTACGCCCTGCAAAATGTTGTAGTGGTTGGTGCGAGTAATTCGGCAGTCGATGCCGCTTTAGAAATTTACAGAAAAGGTGGCCATGTTACCATGGTAGTTCGTGGAGAATCCATTGGAGAACGTGTTAAATATTGGGTGCGCCCCGATATCGTAAATCGTATAGAAGAAGGTAGTATTTCGGCTTATTTTAATAGTGAGATTACAGCTATTAAACCAGAAACCGTGGTTATCAAAACCCCTGAAAACACCGTAAACCTGCCCAACGATTACGTTGTCGCTCTAACTGGGTATTTACCCAATTTTAAAATGCTAGAAGCCAATGGTATTGCGCTATCAAAAGATAAACGCATACCTATTTACAACCCAGAAACGATGGAAACCAATGTAAAAGGTTTGTATTTAGCTGGCGTAATTTGTGGTGGCGAAGAAACACACAAATGGTTTATTGAAAACTCGAGAATTCATGCAAAACTCATTGCTGAACATATTGAAAAACAATTAAAATAATCGTTTTTAAAATTTTGAAGCCATGATATTTGAAAAATGGGAAAAATTGCCAATTTTTAAAAAGGCATTAGAAATACAAGATATTGTACTACACATTACTGAAACAGTTGAAAACACTGATATAGATTTCAAATCAGAGGTTGAATCTGAAATGGTTAAACGAAATATTGAGTATTTAAAAGAGAATGCACTAATTATTCCTGCTAAAATAGCTGGTGCTGCCGATGAGGATATGCTCTATGATATAAAAATGGAAAACGCCGCCATTATTAGAAAAGCTGCTCGAGAGCTAATAACAGATATTAGAGGTATACAAATGTTTGGATTTAAAGACACCGAATATTTAGATATTTTAAGACATGAAGTTGAGGAATTTAGAGTACTTTTTGCCGAATGGGTAAAGACCTTTGATTGCTGGAATTACATTATTGATAGATGGGGACTTTTTAATCCACCTGGTGTAAACTACGATGATGTAGACCCTGAGGACCTGCTTTAATTCACCAATTATTTTAACGGAATAACCTCCTTTTGTTTAATTACACGCGATAATACAATCTGGGTTTTCGATTCGCCATAGGTTATTAATTGGTCTATAAAACTCTCTAGATGTTTGTTATTTTTTAAAACAACCTCCATAACAATATTTTCATCACCTGTAATGCGGTAACAGTTTATTACCTCCTCATAGGTTTTAACTTTTTCTAAAAAAGGCTTCAGTTTACCCATAAAAGCACGAAGTGTAATTATAGCTTTTAACTGATAACCTATTTCATAAGGCGATACAATGGCTTTATAACCTTCAATTATACCTAAATCTTCCATTTTTTTTATACGCTCTGAAACTGCAGGTGAACTTATACCAACGCGTCTACCAATTTCGGCATTCGAAAGGCGAGCATTTTCCTGTAAACACTTCAAAATCTTACCATTAAGCGTATCTAACTTCATTTAAAAGAAATATTAATTCAAAAAATTAAAATTTAAATCAAATATACGATTTTACTTTAAATTCTAAAGAAGATTACAGCTAGATGTCTGTAATTTTGATGTAATTGCTAAGAAAACAAACAAATGTCTGCTAATACCCCACTAAATCTATCGGAATTACCGATTTATATTAAAGCGCAAGAAATTTTTACACTTTCGCAAAGTATATCATTATACTTAAACGATGACTTATCTGCTCTTAATTCAGATGGTACCGAAGATAACAACATTTACTTTTCTGGAGATATTGTTCAACAATCTAATTCACTAGCACCTGAAATTGCTAATGCGCAATCTGAACGTTGTTCTTACAAAAAACGTAAACATCTAGCTTCTTTAAAAAGATTAACGAACAGACTTTACAAAAACTCATACCGATTAGAAAAATCAAACAGTAACGGGAAAGACTTTTTACCCATATTGCGAAGTGAATTGCGTAAATTTAAAAAATTACAACGTAGTTGGGTGATGACATTGTAAAGTTTAAAAATTAAACCAAGCGCGCATCTAATTCTAAATTACCCGTTTTCACAATTTTTATTAATTTGAAAGATTCATGTTTAGGGTTTAATAAATAATTAAATCCGTTTGGCAACACTGCCGATGGCACTTTTAACACCATATTTTTCTGATTATTTATCCAATTTGAGCCATAATCTTGTGTAAATGACAAAGGCGGATTTTCGCGCCAGTTTTCTTTTAATATTGACGGTTTTAATGTTGAAATAGTTAGCGAATCTGGCACATCTAATTCAATAAACCCAAAATCTTCATTTACGAACTTATAATCAATATGAACTAATAATTCTAAAACTGAAAGCGCCAACGATTCGGAGGTGTATAATATGTTAGTGCCTGGTTTATTCCATCGGCCACCAAAAAGTCGCGCTCCTTCGCCACTTAAATCCTTTAAATGCTTCTTTTTAGCAATTCTAAAAACCCGCATAATAAAATTATGAATAAACACCGTACTCGATGCGACCAAGGGTATCTTTAATTAAATTAGTACCAAAACTAGTATCGAGGTAATGAATAGGTTTTTTATAATTAAGATGGCGTACCTCGGTATGCAACCAAGCCGTAAATGTTTCGAGCGAACCCAACACCTCAATTCCTCTTGAAATAACGTCGGCAATTTCTAGGATTTGCTCGGTAGAATATACATTGAGTAAATCGGTATCGTTTTTACGTTGAATTGTACGGTGCGATACATGCAACAATTGGCTCATTTGTTCCATAGAAATAGATAAAATTGAACTTAAGGTTTGTAACACCGATTTTGGTAAACCTTTACGGGTTATTTCGATTAAGTCAAGATCATTATTTATAGATTGCCCAACAGCAACACTACCGCCCAATACGCTTACAATACGATCGTATTTATTATTTAAACCATAAAATACTTTAGGCTCTTGAGCTAAATTTTTAATTTCTGAAGATGTTGTATACGATTTCATGACACGACAATTTACACAAATTTACGTATTTTTGTCGTGTTGTCAAAATTTCCCTCTCATTTTTTCTTTTTATTCGAGCAAAAACTTTTTACATATTTCGCCTATATTGACCGCCAACTTTAAATAACGCCGAAGTAATTTGTCCTAAGCTGCACACTTTACAAACTTCCATTAAAGCTTCGAACATATTTTCGTTGTTTATAGCCTTCTGCTGAAGATTTTTTAATAAGTCTTCCGTTTCATTTCCTTTATGTAAATTTTCTAAAGTTTTAATTTGATTTTGCTTTTCTTCGTCGGTTGCTCTAATCACTTCCATTGGTAAAACCGTTGGAGAACCTTTACTACTTAAAAAAGTATTTACCCCAATTATTGGGAAGTCTCCGTTATGTTTCAACGTTTCATAATACAAACTTTCTTCTTGTATTTTACTTCGCTGGTACATGGTTTCCATAGCCCCCAAAACACCGCCACGATCTGTTATTCTATCAAATTCAACTAATACTGCTTCTTCTACTAAATCGGTTAATTCTTCTATAATAAACGCGCCTTGTAACGGATTTTCATTTTTTGCTAATCCTAATTCATTATTTATTATTAATTGAATTGCCATTGCACGACGCACAGACTCTTCGGTTGGTGTTGTAATCGCTTCGTCATACGCATTAGTATGTAATGAATTGCAATTGTCGTAAATCGCATATAATGCTTGTAATGTGGTACGAATATCGTTAAAATCTATCTCTTGCGCATGTAAACTACGTCCAGAAGTTTGAATATGATACTTTAACATTTGTGCTCTAGCATTGGCTCCATATTTATGCTTTAAAGCTTTTGCCCAAATACGTCTTGCTACACGACCAATTACAGCATATTCTGGATCGATTCCGTTAGAAAAAAAGAATGATAAGTTTGGTCCAAACTTATTAATATCCATACCACGACTTAAATAATATTCCACGTAAGTAAAACCATTAGATAAAGTTAATGCCAATTGGGTAATTGGGTTTGCACCAGCTTCGGCAATATGATAACCAGAAATAGATACCGAATAAAAATTCCGTACATTATTCTCTATAAAATATTCTTGCACATCTCCCATTAAACGCAAGGCAAACTCTGTCGAAAATATACAGGTATTCTGCGCTTGGTCTTCTTTTAAAATATCTGCCTGAACGGTTCCTCTTACTTGAGCTATTGTTCTTTTTTTTATATCGTTATAAACCGCTTTTGGCAACACTTGATCACCAGTAACACCTAATAACATTAACCCTAAACCATCATTACCTTCTGGTAAATCTCCGTGGTATTGTGGTCGCTCTATACCTTTATCTTTATAAAGTTTAGTAATTTTAGTTTCCACTTCTTTTTCAAGACCATTTTCTTTAATGTAAATTTCGCATTGTTGGTCTATAGCTGCATTCATAAAAAATCCCAACAGCATTGGAGCAGGACCATTAATAGTCATACTTACCGATGTTTTTACATCTGCTAAATTAAACCCTGAATATAATTTTTTTGCATCGTCTAAACAGCAAATACTAACACCTGCATTACCTATTTTACCGTAAATATCTGGACGTAAATCGGGGTCGTTACCGTAAAGCGTAACACTATCAAACGCTGTAGATAAACGCTTTGCTGGCAAACCTTGGCTTACATAATGAAAACGTTTATTGGTACGTTCTGGCCCGCCTTCACCAGCAAACATACGTGCTGGGTCTTCCCCTTTTCGTTTAAATGGATACAATCCTGAGGTGTACGGAAATTCTCCGGGTACATTTTCTTGTAACGTCCATTTTAAAATATCTCCCCAAGCTTGGTATTTTGGCAAAGCAACTTTTGGGATTTGTAAATGCGAAAGTGACTCGGTATGTGTTTCTATTTTTATTTCTTTATCACGAACTTTAAAACTGTAAATTGGAGCTTTGTATTGGTTTACTTTGTCTTTCCAACCTGTGATTACTTCCCAATTGTAAGGATCTAAATTTAGTTTAACACGGTCAAATTCTGTGATGAGCATTTTGATGAAATCCTTTTTGTCATCCTGAACTCCTGTACTGAGCGTAGTCGAAGTATGTTTCAAAATTTCATCTTGATCTAAACCTTGTTTTCCTAAAAAAGACATCTCGACTGCGCTCGATGTGACATCACCAACTGAGCATATCGTCTTATAAATTCCATATAATTTTTGAGCGACTTCAACTTGAACTTCAACAGTGCTATCGTAATCACGATTACTTTCGGCAATTTCAGACAAATAACGCGTACGATTTGGTGGAATAACAAATACCTTCTCACTCATTTGTTCTGTAATTTCAAACGTTGAATTTAAATCGGCTTCAGTATTTTCAACTAATTTATCCATTACTGTTTTGTATAGCGTATTCATTCCTGGATCGTTAAACTGTGATGCAATGGTACCAAAAACAGGTAGCTTATCTTGCGGTAGATCCCAAAGATTATTGTTACGCATGTATTGTTTACGCACATCTCTTAAAGCATCTAAAGCGCCCCGTTTATCAAATTTATTGATGGCTACCAAATCGGCAAAATCTAACATATCAATCTTTTCCAGCTGTGTTGCAGCACCAAATTCCGGCGTCATCACGTAAAGTGAAACGTTAGAATGTTCTATAATTTCTGTATCAGATTGACCAATACCAGACGTTTCTAAAATGATTAAATCGTATTCTGCAGCTTTTAAAACCTCAACCGCTTCATTAACATATTTTGATAATGCCAAATTACTTTGACGCGTTGCTAAACTTCGCATATACACACGAGGTGAGTTAATAGCATTCATACGAATGCGATCACCTAATAATGCGCCTCCAGTTTTTCGTTTTGATGGATCTACCGAAATTATTCCAATAGTTTTTTCTGGAAAATCGATTAAAAAACGTCTCACTAGCTCGTCTACCAAACTAGATTTTCCTGCGCCACCAGTCCCTGTTATACCTAAAACAACCCCTCCTAACCTCCCCGAAGGAGAGGAATTCATACTCAGACGTGAAGATAAAATCTCAAAATCATCATGATTATTTTCTGCCAGAGAGATTAACCTAGCTATAACATTAACACTTTTATGTTTTAATTCTTTCTGCAAGTCTTCAGTACTTAAGCTCAATAATGCTGACGCGTCCTGATTAGATACTTTTGGCTCTTCCCCTTTGGGGAAGCTGGAAGGGGCATCTGCTTTTTCAACTAAATCATTAATCATGCCTTGTAAACCCAATTCTCTTCCATCATCTGGTGAATAAATTCTGGTGATACCGTAATCCATCAATTCCTTAATTTCTGAAGGAAGAATTACACCGCCGCCACCGCCAAAAATTTTGATGTGTCCTGCGCCTTTTTCATGTAAAAGGTCGTACATGAATTTAAAATACTCGTTATGCCCACCTTGGTACGAGGTTAAAGCTATAGCGTTAACATCTTCTTGTATTGCGGTATTTACAACCTCTTCTACACTACGATCATGACCTAAATGAATAACTTCTACGCCTGTTGCTTGTATAATGCGGCGCATAATATTTATAGAAGCATCATGCCCATCAAAAAGCGATGCTGCGGTTACAATACGTACTTTATGATTTGGTTTGTATGGTAATTGGTGTTTCATTGTTAATAAATAATCAGTTTTAGCTTATTGGTTTGTAAAAAATTCAATAAAACAGAACTTTTACGTAAAATTATTCAAAAAATAAATTTAAACATAGTTTCAAGCGATTTTAATTTAATTTTACCTTTTTAAGCAAAAAAAATGAACAAAATTACCATCCTTATTCACTGTAACGATCAACCAAATATTATTGCTTCGGTAACAAATTTTATTGTTAAAAATGAAGGCAATATTGTTTATATTGATCAGTATGTAGATAGAGAGCAAAACATATTTTTTATGCGCTTAGAAAGCGAATTTGCTAGAGAAGATTTTACAACTGATGATTTTAAGGCTGATTTTAAAGCTTCATTAGCCGATAAGTTTATTATGAAATGGCGCATATACTCATCGGAAGCAAAACCCAAAATGGCAATTTTTGTTTCAAAATACGACCATTGTTTATACGATTTATTAGCACGATATAATTCGGACGAATTAAATTTAGAAATTCCGTTTATTATAAGTAATCACAAGGATTTAAAGCATATTGCCGATAATTTTAAAATTCCGTTTTATCATATTCCAGTTACTAAAAACACAAAGGCTGAAGCTGAAGCAAAACAACTAGAACTTTTAAAAGCACATAACATCGATTTTATAGTATTGGCGCGTTATATGCAAATTGTTTCAAGTAAATTAATTGATGTTTATAAAAACAAGATAATTAACATTCATCATTCGTTTTTACCTGCATTTGTAGGCGCGAAACCCTATCATTCTGCATATAAACGTGGTGTAAAAATTATTGGTGCTACAAGCCATTATGTAACCGAAGAGCTCGATGCTGGTCCAATTATAGAACAAGATGTAACACGAGTTACCCATGCCCATGCCATAAAAGATTTAATAGCAAAAGGGCGCGATTTAGAAAAAATAGTATTGGCAAACGCAGTAAAACTACATGCTAACAGAAAAGTAATGGTATTTAACAATAAAACCATAATATTTACTTAATCAACATCTTAACTTACATTAAGTTAAAGTCTTCTTAACAAACTTTGAGCTGTCATTTTATAAATTTAGTGACTAATTAATTTTTTATGTGTCTAAACAGACGAAGATTAATAAAAAATTATCCATTAACTAAATTAAAAAAAATGAAAAAAAATCTATCATTTGGTCTAATGTTATTATTAGGCATTGGCTTTGTTAACGCACAAAGTTTACCTGCGAACCCCGAACCTGGAAAGTGTTATGTTAAATGTATTACCAAGGATGAATTTAAGGATGTTGAAGAAACTATTGAGGTGTATCCTGCTTACACAAAACTAACGGTAGTTCCAGCAACCTACAAAACCGTTGAAGAGCGTGTTTTAGTAAAAGAAGCATCAAAAAAGTTTGTTTATGTTCCTGCAACTTATGAAACTGTTGATGTTTCTTATGTAAAAAAAGAAGGCCGAACAAACTTAGAGGTAATTCCAGCCAGTTTTGGATCAGATTCAAAAACTTTTGAAGTGTATCCAGCTACGTCGGGTTGGGAATATAAAGAAACAGCTTGCGACTCGCCGAATAAAGAAGATTGTGTTGTTGCTTGTTTTGTAGAATACCCATCGCAATCTAAAGATGTTAGCTTTACAACCTTAGCGAGCGATGCGAGTACTAAAAATATACCCGTTTCCGAAACGAGTGCCTCATACAAAAAGCGTGTTATAAAAACACCTGCTAGAATGGATGAAATTGAAATTCCTGCCGAATACGCTACTATTAAAAAACAAGTATTAGATAAACCTGCAAGTACCACAAGCGTAACAGTTCCTGCAAAAACGCAAACTGTAACCAAAACGGTTTTAGCTAAAAAAGGAGGTATAACAACCTGGGAAGAAGTAGATTGTGGTTTATTAAGCGCCAATGTTTTACCCATTTTTTATGAGTTAGGAAGCGCTAGAATTACGCCAGCATCGAAAAAAATTATAGATGAAACTTTATTACCATTATTAAATAGCAAACCTGTAAATATCGAATTAATGTCTCACACAGATTCTAGAGGAAACGACGATTTTAACATGTCATTATCACAACAACGTGCCAACTCTGTTGTTAACTACTTAGTATCAAAGGGAATTTCTAGAAATCGTTTAACAGCTAAAGGTTATGGCGAAACGCGTTTAGTAAACCGTTGCTCAAATGGTGTAGATTGCTCTGAAGCTGATCATCAAAAAAACAGAAGAACCGAGTTTAGAGTTTTAAACTAGGAACTAATATTAGCAATTAATTATAAAAAGCACCTTAATTAGGGTGCTTTTTTTGTTATCTTATAGACTGGATAACTGCCTTTTTTCTTTAAAATTTTTACACCATAATCTTCAAAGTTACTCACCATAAACTCGAAATACTTATAATGAATTTGCCAATCGTGCAGTGAAGCATCTACATAATTTTGACTTAAAATAACAGGAATATCAATAAGATTCGAAATTTTATACAGCAATTCGTTAAAACTCACATTATCGGCTTGTAATTCGGAGTCTCCAATTAGGAATTTTTGATTATTTCCTTCCCAATTTATTTGATTATTATCCCAGAAATTAGTTTGATTTAATGAAACACTTAAAATCTCACCACTATCGTCATTAATAGTTTCGCTTAAATTTAAAGCGTCAAAAATGGTATGCTTCATATTTATAAAGGCATGACTATATTTATTAAAGCGCATAAGGTAATTTATATTATCCAAATTATTAACTACAATTTGTTTAGTATTAACTTTTAAAACATACCCTAAAATTTGTTGTAAACTGCCGCTTAATGCAATAAAATCATCGTTTTCAAGAATTTGAACAGCAGAAAACGGGGTAAAGTTTTCTAAAATAGAATAATCGAAATCTTTTGTGTTATTTTCATTTTGATTATTTGAAGTTTCAACATAAGCTTCTATTTTAAAAAAAGAACTTTTTGAGGCTAACTTTGTATGCTTTTTTAAAAAGGATTCTAGGTGTTGCTTTTTAAAATTTGCAGGATGACCTTCCCAAAGTTTTTCTCCGTTAGCATTAAATAAAATACCATGTGGTAAGCTGTAAATGTTATGCTTTTTAAAAGTTTCCCCATCATAATCTATTGCAATTGCCAAATTTATGTCATGTTTAAGTAAAAACTTAGTTACTACCTCTGGAGTTTCTTGAGTTAAGGATAAAACATAAAAATTTTCGGGAAACTGCTTTTGTAAAGTTTCTAAATATTTCGATACATGAATACAAGGGTTACACCATGTTGCCCAAAAATCAACAAAAAACAAAGCATTATTATTGCTTTTTGAAAGTTTAGAATCTTGAATATGATGTGATAATTTAATTTGACTAAATGCCGATATAGATAAGCAAAAGAAAATGAAGGCTATATATTTGGGAGCAAAGTGATTCATTTTATTAATATTTAACTTTATTAATAACAAATACTGTGCTAAAATAGTATTTAAATATTAAATTTGCCCTTGAAAATAAAACCCAAATCTATGTTACGCAAAATATTATTAGCCGTTTTTGTTTTAAACTTAACTGCCTGTGCCGAACTACAACAAGTAGTAAACCAACTTCCGCAAGAAAATACAAGTATTGGTAACGAACAAATAGCATCGGGCTTAATTCAAGCATTAAATTTGGGTATTGATAAACAAGTTACCAAACTAACACAAACCGACGGTTTTTTTAAAAACGAATTGGTTAAAATAACCTTACCAGAAGAATTACAAAAGGTTGATAAAGCCTTAAGAGATATTGGATTAAGTAATTTGGCAGATGAAGGCTTAAAAGTATTAAATCGTGCTGCTGAAGACGCCGTAAAAGAAGCTACACCTATTTTTGTTGATGCTGTAAAAGGTATTACCTTTGCCGATGCAAAAAACATTTTGTTAGGTAACGACGATGCGGCCACGCAATACTTAACTACAAAAACGCAAACTTCGCTTTATAACAAATTTCAACCCGTTATTAATAATTCGTTTGCTAAAGTTGGTGCCGATAAAATTTGGACCAACCTAATTACTAAATACAACAACATACCATTTACAAAAAATGTGAACCCAGATTTAACCGATTATGTAACTGGTGAAGCATTAAGTGGTGTTTATAAAATGATTGCCGTTGAAGAAAAAGAAATACGCAATAATGTATCGTCTAGAACTACCGATTTATTAAAGCGTGTTTTTGCTTTGCAAGACTAAATAATTAATTTATTGACAGTTGGTTTAAATCACATTTTTATATTAATAAAAAATAATGTATCTTTAAGTTCTTCTAAACCAACGAACTAATGAATAGAATTGAACTCATCCAGTTGCAGCTAAAAAAACTTAGCCGCAGACACAAACAGCTATTAGAGCGGGCTTACAACTACAAACAAACCGACTCTGCACTAAGTGATTTTTTTGAATTTAGAGCCATTAAACTCCTAAATAAAATGAATCGCCTAAAATATCTTTCCAGAGATTTACACCAAGAACAACCTATGGCATAATTTTTTTGCAATTTTTTAACCATTCGATGACGTCTAATTTAAGGTTTAACACGTACTTTATTAAAAAGAACGTAATTATGAACACACATTTTTGTAAAGTTGGCAAAATTAAGCCCAACCTAAATAAGTTTTTAAGCTTAAAAGAACTTGAAACTAAAATTGAAAATTTTGTTGAAGATGTAAGTAAACTTGACTTAAAACAAGCAATCACTAAATTATCTTAACCTGAAAACAGAACAACAAACTGTTTTTCAGGTTTTTATGATTTTGCTTTTTTACATAACAAGACCGCGTACATCATTAACAAAATATAATCTCCTTTCCTTATTTCGATATTAACCTACCTTTTATCGAAATAAAATGTTATGCACGATCAGTTTTTACGATTTTTCTTCACTTAATTAAAATTTAGTCGTAAATTTAATTGATTTCATTTCTCCCTTAAATCTATATATTGACTTTATTATAAATTAAATTTAAACAAGATTTATAACTATATCATGTACCTAACAACAACTAAACATTTTAGGCATAAAACATTTTTCGCTTATAAGTTTACAATTTTTGTAACAATAGTTTTAGCGGTATTAAATTTATATTCTTGGTTTACAAACCATATAAATAACTTTTTTACAGGTTATATTATTAATGCCAACGCAACAATGAAGCCTGTAACAAGCGTTAGCTTTTTAATATTAACAGTACCTTTTTTTTTAAAAAAAACTCCAACCAAAGTTTTTTTAATATTGGGATTTATTATTCAAATCTTGCAATTAATAGGAATAGGCTTAAAAATTGAATTAACTGGTATTTATAGTTTTTCATCTGTGGCAACTATTTTTATGTTTTGTTTGGCCTACCTTTCTGCGTTTTTTATTAATATTTCTGCCATTAAAAATTATTTTATTACAACAACTTCTTTACTTTATTTAATTTCTTCATTTGCCATATTTTTTTACCTATTAAATAAAAATTCGGTATCCTCGTTTTTTGGTTTTGAAAGTTTAAGCTGGAATACTTCAATATTATTTTTTATAAACTCAATTGCACTTTTTGAAGTTGTTTTAATGGAAAATGTTCAACAATATAATTTCAAAATTACGCCTTATAAAAAAACCCATCCATATCAATATTTCCCTTATTTCTTTTTACTTCCTATTCTTGTAATAATGGCTATTTCAACCATAATTTATTACAATGTTATTAGTAAGACTTTAGGTGTTTATATTATTTTCCTGTTTTTAAATGTTTTAATTTTATTTAGTATTTTCCTTTACACTTTTAGATTTATAGATTTTTTTAAAGTTATTTCTCAAAAATCCAAGGAATTATATAATGCCAATAAAACCTTAAATAAGGTTAACAACGAAATTCAAGAAAAAAACTTATACCTAGAGGACTTTGCTACTATTACCTCGCATAATTTAAGAGAACCCATAATTGCCCTAAAAGAATTGCAAAATTATTATAAGGAATCGTTTAAAAATGGAAAATTAAATTTAAGAGAAGTGGAGCAAATGTACCAAAGTAACGTTACTAATTTAAACTACGGATTAAACTTATTAATTAATTATCACGACTTTATTAAAAACTTAAATAATAAAACTTTAGACAACATTTCGTTTTCTAAAAGCTTAAAAAAAACACTAAAATCTCTTGAATACTTAAAACCAACAAATACAACTTTAAACTTTAAACTAAATGCCGATATAAAATTACCAGAAGCACATATAAACAACATATTTAATAACTTATTAACCAGTTCATATATGTACAATGTTGAGGAAAATGAATTAAAAATTGATATTACAACATATTTAACTCGAAAATATTTTAACATAATTTATCGCGATAATAGTACCAAATTAAATCAACAAACTACTAATTTAATTATTGACAATACTTCGGAAAAATTAAAGAATTATAATAACGACAGATCCAATAATAGTTACGGCTTATATTTTTTAAAACTTTACATTAAGAAGTTAAATGGAAAAATAGATTTGTTTAATAATTCAAATAAAGGGAACCTAATTAGAATAAAACTAAACCATGAATAAAGTTGCTGTAATTGATGATAATTTACTTTTTAGAAAAATTACCAAACAACTTTTAGTAAATATTGGTTTTAAAGAGTCTAACATTATTTTGCTTGAAAACGGAAGAATTGCTATTAACTACATTATCGAAAATATTGAAGATAAGAGCCTTTTGCCAAACATTATTTTATTAGACCTTAACATGCCTAAAGTTAATGGTTGGGAGTTTATAAATTTACTTCAAAATTTATCAAAAAAATTTAATTATTTGCCTAAGATTTATATCATCACCTCTTCGGTTGATACAAAAGATATAGAACGAGCAAAAATTATTAAAGAGGTTAAGTCGTATATTATTAAACCCATAACCTCAAAAGATTTAATTAAGGCATTAAAATTAAAAACTCAAGAAAAATAAACCCTTTTATAGAAGAGCCGCCATATCAATTTGCATTTCTTTAGCTTTTAATGCTGCAGCTTGGGCAAAATCGCTATTTTTTGAAGCATAAATAATACCTCTAGACGAGTTAATTAATAAGCCCACGTTTTTAGCCATACCATATTTACAAACGTCTTGTAAATTACCTCCTTGCGCTCCTACCCCTGGCACTAACAAGAAACTTTCTGGAATAATATCTCTTATTTCGGCCAAATATTCGGCTTTAGTTGCACCAACCACATACATTAAATTTTCGGCATTTTTATAGGTTTTCGATACCTTTAAAACTTCTTTATATAATTCGTTTTCATCAATTTTTTTGGTTTGAAAATCGAATGCGCCTTGATTGGATGTTAATGCTAAAAGAATAGTGTGTTTATCTTTAAAAGCTAAAAAAGGTTCTACCGAGTCTTTTCCCATATAAGGCGCTATGGTAACCGAATCGAAAGCCATATCCTCAAAAAACGCTTTCGCATACATAGTACTCGTATTTCCTATATCGCCTCGTTTAGCATCTGCAATTGTAAAAATTTCAGGATAATTTTCATTCAAATAAGCTATGGTTTTTTGTAACGCTTGCCATCCTCTAATACCATAAGCTTCGTAAAATGCCGTATTTGGTTTATAAGCCACACATAAATGGTGTGTTGCGTCAATAATAGCTTTATTAAATGCAAAAATAGGATCGTCCTCTTGTAATAAATGCTCTGGAATTTTATTTAAATCGACATCCAATCCTATACATAAAAAAGACTTCTTTTTTCTAATTTCTGAAACGAGTTGTTCTGTTGTCACTTGTACTATATTTCTAAAAAAAGAGGCTGTCTAAAAAGTGTAAAATCTGTCATTCTGAATTCATTTCAGAATCTTAACAAATTATTTTCAAAACACATTAGAATCTGAAATAAGTCCAGATTGACAAAAATGTGACTTTTTAGAGAGCCTCTATTAAATTTATATTGTTTCGTCGCTAGCTTTTAACTTTTCGGTGTTTTCGGCAAGCATTAATTCGTCAATTATTTTTTGAACATCACCATTTACAATATTTTGCAAATCGTACAGCGTTAAACCTATTCTATGATCGGTTACACGCCCTTGTGGGTAATTATACGTTCTAATTTTTGCACTTCTATCACCCGAGGTTACCATGCTGCCACGTTTAGCCGCATCTTCTTCCATTTTTTTAGCCAATTCTAAATCGTAAAGTCTAGAACGTAATACCTTAAAGGCTTTTTCTTTGTTTTTATGCTGCGATTTTTGGTCTTGACATTGTGCTACTAAACCTGTTGGTATATGCGTAAGTCGTACAGCAGAATAAGTTGTGTTTACCGATTGCCCACCAGGACCAGACGAACAGAAATAATCAATTCTCACATCTTTTGGGTCAATTTCTACATCAAATTCTTCTGCTTCTGGAAATACCATACAAGTTGCTGCACTGGTGTGAACACGACCTTGAGTTTCGGTTTGTGGCACACGCTGTACACGATGTACACCAGCTTCAAACTTTAAAGTACCGTAAACATCTTCGCCAGAAACTTCAAATTGAATTTCTTTAAATCCGCCGTTAGTACCTTCACTAAAATCTACCACATCAACGCGCCAGCCTTTGCTTTCGCAATACTTACTGTACATTCTATATAAATCCCCTGCAAAAATACTGGCTTCATCACCTCCTGTACCAGCACGTAATTCTACCACTGCATTTTTAGCATCTTCAGGATCTTTCGGTATTAAAAGTACGCGAATTTCTTCTTCTAATTTTGGAATACCTTCTTTGGCTTCATCATATTGCATTTTAGCCATTTCAACCATTTCGGCATCACTACCATCTGCAATAATTTCTTCAGCTTCGGCTAAATTATTGGTTAACTCAATATATTGCTCGCGCTTGTCCATAAGTACGCGCAAATCTTTATATTCTCGGTTTAACTCAACATATCTTTTTTGGTCGGAAATAATATCGGGTTGAATAATTAAATCGCTAACCTCATCAAATCGTTGTTTTACTATCTGTAACTTCTCTAACATCTCTCTTCAAAAAATTGGAAACCAAAAGTACAACTTTTTACGGATTTATTAAGAATGCAAAATAATTTTAATAGCGTAAACGTTAAATGAAGTATGTTAAAACAAATAACCTCCATACTTAACTATTACAAACCATTAGCATTATGGTCGTTTTTAATAACCATTGTTATTACCATTATTAACCCTATGGTAATATTAGCCTTATGTACTAAGTTATTTTTAACACTTTTACTTTGGATTATGCTAAGTGATAGAAACTTAAGAAAGCGTTTAAATTTTTATAAAATAAGTGGTATTTCGAATTTTAAATTCTTCTCCTTTATATTTTTAATTGATAGCTTTATTACTTGCGCTTTTATAGCCTTAATAAAAGGATTTATTTAGATTTTTTTTAAAAAGAAGAGGTTATCATTAAAAGTCTACAGCTACACCAATTCCTAAAAATTGTTTCCACTGTACTTTAGCGCCAGCTTCATCGAATTCGCCTTCTACTTCGGTTGATGGCACTTTGGTTTTAACATCATCGTCGTATCGAATATGAGATCCTAAAGTCGCTTTAATATAATTATTTACTTTAAAATCGAAGTCAACACTCCAATCAATATCAACATTTCCAAAATTATTTACATAATCGGAATATAAACTCACCTGATTTTTTAAATTAATATTTGTAACCACCTCGGTTTCATAAGTATTAGTAACCAAAACACCCAATTCTTTTCTTACACGCTCTCCTGGTGTTAACAAATTACCGCTATCGTCGTAAACCGCAGGTTCTACGCCAAACGCTCCCGAATTCGATAAATCTTCATCTAAAACAAAGGTTGCCTTTAATGTTAACGGAGAAAAGTAAAACGATAATTTATCAATATGTTTACCGTATTCCATTCCACCACCAAAAAACAAATAACCTGGGGCTAATAAACGCGAAATAGGCTCATCGGTATTTGGATACTTATAACCATTAAACATCTGGCTCTTAAAATTCATTCGAGCCGAATAAAACCAGTTTGAAGTTACATCGGGCTGATACCCTAAATTTGAGTTTATCTCAACTAAATCGTCTGATTTTTGTAAGTCTTTAGACTGTTGCTTGTTGATACCCAATCGCACTAAAGCGTTATTGTTCCAACTAAAGTATTTATCGCTATAATTGGCTTTTGTTTCGAAAGCAAACAACCCAGAAATAGAATTAGTACCACCAGCATTCCAGTTTACAAAAGAAACTTGACTTAAATAAACCGATGCTTTATTAGTTTGATCCCATTGCGGTCCTGCATATTTTTCTTCTTTATCCTTATCTTTTTTAAATAAAAAACTAGGTTGCGCATACGATACACTTGCAATGAAAAAAGCTGGTACAAAAATTAAATATTTCATCTGGTTGTATTTAGTTAATGTTTAAGTTACAAAACTTATCAACAATCGTTCCAAAAAATTAGGATTGAATAAACTTTAGTAGTTAAACTCCCCAAACTCACTTTTTATTGTAAGCTTTTTTTCTTTTGAAGCTTCTACGCGTCCAATAATTTGAGCGTTAACATTAAAAGATTTAGAAATTGAAATAATATCTTCAGCCACTTCTGGAGAAACATAAAGTTCCATACGGTGACCGCAATTAAAAACTTGATACATTTCTTTCCAATTGGTTTTACTTTGTTCTTGTATTAATTTGAATAACGGCGGAATTGGAAACAAGTTATCCTTAATCACATGATTTTCTTCAATAAAATGAAGAACCTTAGTTTGCGCACCACCTGAACAATGTACCATACCGTGAATAGTTTCGCTGTTATATTTGGCTAAAATGGCTTTTATAATTGGCGCATACGTTCGAGTTGGCGAAAGCACTAATTTACCAGCATCAATTGGTGAATTTTCAACAGCATCGGTTAATTTTACATTACCAGAATACACTAAATCTTCTGGCACCGAAGCATCAAAACTTTCTGGATATTTTTCAGCTAAATACTTATTAAATACATCGTGTCGCGCCGAAGTTAATCCGTTACTACCCATTCCGCCATTATACTCGGTTTCGTAAGTGGCTTGCCCGAAGCTTTCTAAACCAACAATTACATCACCTGGTGTAATGTTTGCATTATCAACAACTTCGCTACGTTTCATACGTGCTGTAACTGTAGAATCTACAATAATAGTGCGCACCAAATCGCCAACATCGGCTGTTTCACCTCCTGTTGAGTGAATGGTGACACCAAATTTTTTCAATTCATCAATCAATTCTTCTGTACCATTAATAATGGCCGAAATAACTTCTCCTGGAATTAAATTTTTATTTCTACCAATGGTTGAAGACAACATAATATTATCGGTAGCACCAACACATAATAAATCGTCAATATTCATAATTAACGCATCTTGCGCAATACCTTTCCAAACCGATACATCGCCTGTTTCTTTCCAATACATATAAGCTAAAGAGGATTTTGTACCTGCGCCATCGGCATGCATGATTAAGCAATAATCGCTATCGTTTGTTAAATAATCTGGAACTATTTTACAAAATGCTTTAGGAAACAAACCTTTATCGATGTTTTTTATAGCATTGTGAACATCTTCTTTTGATGCTGAAACGCCTCGCTGTGCGTATCGTTTAGAAACTTCTTGACTCATAATGTTGTATTGTGCTGCAAATTTACTTTTTTGCATTAAAAAATCCCGCTTTTTATTACGGGATTTAATTTTTATCGTGTAAATAATAATTCGCTGTATTTCGCTAATGGCCAAATTTCGTTATCAACCAAGAGTTCTAAACTATCGCAATGCGAACGAATTTTATCGAAAAACGGTTTAACCTCAAAGCAGTATACCAAGGCCTTTTGTTGAGCTAGCTGATTGGTATTAGCCTTTTCTCTTGCCTTTATCATTTTAGTTACGTTGTTATTAATACCTTCTATATGTTTCGATATTTCTTCTATTAACTTAATTTGTTCTTTTGCTAATTTATCGAAATCTTTTTCAAAAATAGATTTTAAACCTTGCACATTTTCAATTAATGTATTTTGATATTTTACCGCAGTAGGTACAATTTGATTTCTAGCCATATCGCCCAAAACAATACTTTCTATTTGAATATGGGTTACGTAAGCTTCCATTTCTATTTCGTAACGTGCTTCGGTTTCCACCTTACTCATTACGCCCATTTCTTCAAAAAGTGCAATATTTTTATCTGTAATTTTAGCTTTTAAAGCTTCTGGTGTGGTACGATTATTACTTAATCCTCTTTTCTCTGCTTCGTCTTCCCATGCTTTACCGTAACCATTTCCTTCAAATAAAACGCCTTTAGTTTCTTTTATGTATTCGCGAAGCACATTAAAAATAGCTTCGTCCTTTTTTAAATCTTTTTTATCAATTAACTTATCGACTTCAACTTTAAAATCTTTTAATTGCTTTGCAACAATAGTGTTTAAAACCGTCATGGGGTTTCCACAATTGGCCAGCGAACCTACCGCTCTAAACTCAAATTTATTTCCTGTAAATGCGAATGGTGAGGTTCGGTTTCTATCGGTATTATCTAATAAAACATCAGGTATTTTACCAACAACATTTAGTTTTAATTCGGTTTTTTCTTCAGGTGATAATTTACCTTTTGTAACCCCTTCTAATTCAGCTAAAACTTTCGACAATTGTTCGCCTATAAACACCGACATAATTGCTGGTGGTGCCTCGTTAGCTCCCAAACGATGATCGTTACTAGCCGATGCTATTGATGCTCTTAATAAGGCCTCATAATCTTTAACAGCCTTTATTGTATTTATAAAAAAGGTTAAAAATTGTAGGTTACTCATTGGTGTTTTTCCAGGAGACAATAAATTAATTCCAGTATCTGTCGATAACGACCAGTTGTTATGTTTCCCCGAACCGTTTATACCTGCAAATGGCTTTTCGTGCAATAACACTTTAAAGTTATGGCGTTTAGCCACACGCCCCATAATGTCCATAACCAGTGCATTATGATCGACGGCTAAATTGGCTTCTTCAAAAATGGGAGCCAGTTCAAATTGATTTGGCGCCACTTCATTATGCCTTGTTTTCACAGGAATACCTAACAATATACATTCGTGCTCAAGATCTTTCATAAAATTAAAAGCACGTGTTGGTATGGCTCCAAAATAATGATCGTCCAACTGCTGCCCTTTTGCCGAAGAATGCCCAAGCAAGGTACGCCCCGTTAAAAGAATATCTGGTCTACTTGCAATTAGCTCTTTATCTACTAAAAAATATTCTTGCTCCCAACCTAATGACGAAGTTACCTTTTTAACATTCTTATCGAAATATTTACAAACATCGGTCGCAGCTTCATCAACAGCATGTAGTGCTTTTAACAGCGGCGTTTTATAGTCGAGCGCTTCACCTGTGTAAGCCACAAAAATAGTAGGTATACAAAGCGTTGTACCATAAATAAATGCAGGAGAAGTAGGATCCCAAGCGGTATAACCACGGGCTTCAAACGTATTACGAATACCGCCACTAGGGAAACTTGACGCATCAGGTTCTTGTTGTACTAATGAACTTCCATCAAACTTTTCAATACCCAAACCATTTTCGGTTAATTCAAAAAAAGCATCGTGTTTTTCGGCCGTACTTCCTGTTAAAGGTTGAAACCAATGCGAATAATGTGTAACACCTTTTGATAAAGCCCAATCGCGCATTGAAGCTGCTACTTGGTCGGCTACACCGCGTTCTATTTTTTTACCACGCTTAATAGCATTTAATACACCTTGAAGCGCATCTTGAGTGAGATACTTTTGCATAGTATTTTCGTTAAATACGTTTTTTGCAAACAGTTCGGAGCGTGGCGAGTTATCTTCAAACAAAACGGGTTTGTTTGCTAAAGTCTTTTTTAAAGCATGAAAACGAAGTGTAGACATTGTATGATATTTTTTGGCAAAAATACATACGAAAAACTAAAGTTGATTTAAAAAACAAAAAATTATTATTATCACTTTTTCAGTTTTCATAAAAATAAATTGAATTATTTCAATATATCCCTCAAAAAAATAGGGTTTAAATAAAAATATATTACTACCTCGTTAAAACACCCCTATTAAACATAGAGTAAGCACATAAAAAATTATATTTGTTGAGATATAACTAACTTGATTTAATAATTAAACATACATTATGGCAAAAATTAAATTGGAATACCTTTGGTTAGATGGGTATTTCCCAACTCAAAACTTGAGAAGTAAGACAAAAGTAGAAGAACATGAGGATTTTAAAGGTACTTTAGAAGAATTAGGAAATTGGTCTTTTGATGGATCTTCAACAAGACAAGCTGAAGGTGGTTCGTCTGACTGTTTATTAGTTCCTGTTGCTATTTACCCAGATCCAGACAGAAAAGATGGGTATTTAGTAATGACTGAAGTTATGAATGCTGACGGTACACCACACGTTTCTAACGGTAGAGCTACTATTGATGATGAAGATGATGATTTCTGGTTTGGTTTCGAGCAAGAATACTTTATTATGGATACTGAAACTCAATTACCATTAGGTTTCCCTGTTGGTGGTTATCCTGCGCCTCAAGGTATGTATTACTGTTCTGTTGGTGGAAAAAACACTCACGGAAGACACTTAGTTGAGGAGCATGCGGACCAATGTATTGCTGCTGGATTAAACTTTGAAGGTATTAACCAAGAGGTTGCTTGTGGACAGTGGGAATTCCAATTATTCGCAAAAGGCGCTAAAAAAGCTGGTGACGAAATATGGGTTTCTAGATACTTATTACAACGTTTAACTGAAAAATACGGTTACTACATTGAGTATCACCCAAAACCACTAGGTAAAGATATGGACTGGAATGGTTCTGGTATGCACGCAAACTTCTCTAACACAACTTTAAGAACTTGTGGTTCTAAAGAAACTTACGAGAAAATTTGTGAAGCATTTAGACCTGTTGTTGACGAGCATATTGCTGTTTACGGTGAATTTAACGACCAACGTTTAACTGGTGATCATGAAACTGCGGCTATTACCGATTTCTCTTATGGCGTGTCTGATAGAGGTGCATCGATTCGTATTCCTTTAATCACTGTTGAAAAAGGATACAAAGGGTGGTTAGAAGATAGACGTCCTGCATCAAACGGTGATCCGTACAAAATCGCAGCTAGAATTATTAAAACTGTAAAGTCTGCTGACGTTTAAGATTTAAAAATCTGTTTTATTCATAAAAAAAAAGCACTTATCTATTTTTACGATAAGTGCTTTTTTATTTTTATTGACCGCTCCGTTTTTATAATAAAACAAAAGAACTTTTAGTTTTCTACTTTTTTAAATCGCATCATGGCAACATCGTCTAACAAAAGGTTTAGCTTTCCGTTATCGTTAAAACTAAATGTATTTATCTGTTTTATAATTTTTAAAAATTGCTGTTCGCCACTTCCGCAAAACATCATAGTCGTTGGTCCAGGTGCGCCAAATGAAATATTATTGTTCTCCAGGGTATAATCTGCAGAATATCCGTTACAACTATTATTTCCAGTTACTTTTCCTGTAGTTTTATCGAACTTAATTTTTGGCTTTTTGTCTGGATAAAGTCCGTTGAATGCAATACGGGAGCCAGAAATATATTCTAATTCCCAAGTTGTATTATAGAGTTTTTCACTATCTGTATGCTTATTAGAGCCGCAAGACACTAATGTAATTGCAATAATTAGTAAGTATAAATGTAATAATTTCATAGCTTTAGAAAATTTTTATTTTAACTGTTTTCTTCTAAAGATATAAAAAACGGTAAGCTAACTTATTTTATCCCTTATTTTTAATAATTGTTTAACTCTTAAAACTTTCCTTTGGTAAATACCAAAAACATAAAAATACCATAGGCTAAAACTAGCAAAAAACCCTTTATACGACTTATTTGAAGTCTTTTAGGAATAAACACTAAAGGAATTAAAATTGCAGCAAACCCGAGCATCCAGAAAAAATCACTGCTTAAAATTTGTGGTTCGGTAACAGGAATTGGTTTTACAATAGCTGTTAACCCTAATACCGAAGCAATATTAAAAATATTAGAGCCTATTAAATTACCTAACGAAATGGCCTTTTCTTGTTTTGCCGCAGCAATTACCGATGCCGCCAATTCTGGCACACTGGTGCCAATGGCAATTAAACTAACACCAATAACGGCTTCGCTAACACCAATAGAACGTGCTATGGTTTTAGAGCCATTAACCAACCATTCACTTCCAAAATAAAGTGCTGCAGCACCAATTAATAACCAAATAACTATTTTAAAGTTTGATGTATTTGCAAGTTTATCGTCTACTTCTTCTGGTATGCCATCTTGTTTCGCATTTCTTATTAAAATGAATAAAAATACTATTAAACCTAAAAACAGTATCGCACCTTCTGTGGCTGATAACGAATTATCATTCTTCAAAAAATAATACAAAGCAATTGAAAACACCATCATTGCTGGCCAATTAAGTTTGTAAAACGAAGCATCGACAGCAATAGCTCCAACCATGGCGGTAACACCTAATACCAAACCAATATTAGCTATATTGGATCCCACTACATTATTTATGGCAATGGCCGGAGAACCAGAAAGTGCTGCTTGCAAACTAACCAATAATTCGGGTGCGGAGGTTGCAAAACTAACCACCGTCATACCTATTACCATTTTAGAAATATTGAATTTAAATGATAATGCCACCGACGATCGTACCAAAAACTCACCTCCTATTACCAAAAGCATAAAGCCTAATATTACCCAAAGTAAACTCATAAAAACCTTAATTTTTTGCGAAGATAAATCAAAGTGAAAACTGTGTTGTAAAAAGGAACAAGTTTTTTTGAAAACTTAATTTTTAGTTAAATAACTATAAAAACAGTTTTAAAACTATAAAAATAGTTATATATTTGAATGCGTTAGGGATTGAAGTATTGTTGGAGCTCCTCGCAGAGAGCGACTACTGAAAGCCGCCCGAACGCCCAAAAAGTATAAACATGGAAAAACTTACAAATAAAGAAGAGGAAATAATGCAGATTTTATGGAAGCTTGAAAAAGCTTTTGTTAAAGATGTTATGGCCGAAATAACCCAAGACAAACCGCATTACAACACCTTATCGACTATTATAAGAAAATTAGAAGATAAAGGTTTTGTGGCCTACAACGCCTACGGAAAAACGCACCAATATTACCCAATTGTATCCAAGGAAGCGTATCGTAAAAAGTTTATGAACACTGCGATAAACAATTATTTTAACAACTCGTACAAGAATGTGGTTTCGTTTTTTGCTAAAGAAGAAAAGATTAGTGTAGATGAGCTTAAAGAAATTATTGCCTTAATAGAAAAACAGGATTAATATGGAATATTTAGTAAAAGTGAGTGCTGTTATTGCTATTTTTTATCTGTGTTATTTACTGTTTTTACAACGGGATACCTTTTTTAAACAAAACCGATGGTATTTACTTTTGGGTTTAATGGCGTCGTTTTTAGTGCCTATGTACGTTGTAAAAGATTATGTAACAGTTACCGCCTTACAAATTACAGGTTTTAAATCTTCCCAAACTGTTAATGAGACGATGCAAAATGGTTTAGACACTACCAACCTTATATTTTACTTATACCTTATAGGTGTCGTGTTTTTTTTGGTTAGATTTATTTTTCAAATTTCTACATTATTTAAACTTATTTTCCAAAGTAAAAGGCAAAAATTGGCCAAATATACGTTTGTAGAAACTAACAGCCACATCGCACCTTTCTCCTTTTTTAATTGGATTGTTTACAACCCAAAACAATTTAATGATGCCGAGTTAAAACAAATTATTAACCACGAAAAAATTCATGCGAAGCAATACCATAGTATTGATGTACTTTTAACTCAAATAGCATGTATAGTGCTTTGGTTTAACCCAGTTATATGGCTATACAACAAACAATTGAAGCAAAATTTAGAGTTTTTAGCAGATTACAATGCAATTAAAGCATCGCACTGCAAAAAACATTACCAATACACATTACTTAAAACAAGTTTGCCAAATCATCAATTGGCTTTAAGTAATGCATTTTATAATTCATTAATCAAAAAACGAATCGTTATGTTACACAAATCAAAATCAAAAAACATCAATTTAATTAAGTTTACTTTTGTACTGCCTTTATTGGCTCTATTTTTAATGAGCTTTAATACCGAAACTGTTTACATTGAACAAGACAACTTAAATTTAGCTGAAATTAACGTAAAGAATACAATTACGGTAATTATCTCGAAATCGAACACAGAAGCAGAATTACAAAATATTAAAAGCAAACTCCAAAATATGGGGCTTAACTTAAAGTTTAAAACTATTAAACGAAATAGCTCTGGTGATATTACTACCATAAAAATTGAAGCTAATTCTAAAAACTCTAAGGCCAATTACAATATAAAAAAAGATACCGGCATAACCCCAATACAAATTACCTTTAATAAAGATGAAGATACCATAAACATTGGTGCTGCAACAGCTCAAGAAAAGGTTGTTAAAATAGTATATAACACTCCAGATTCTACATCTACTAAAAAAATTAGCACATATAGTTATACCGTTTCAGATAAAGACAAAGACAACGAATTAATTATAAATAATAACAATCAGGAAATTAGAGTAGTACAAATTGGAAATGGTGAGGTAGTTAAAGTAACTCCTGAATCTAAAATAATTACCTCTGACGAAATTAAGATAATAAACAAAGATGAAATTAAGATAATTAACACCGATGATCCTCAAAAAAAAGAAATGCTTTTTATTAACACTAACAACGAAAACCCTATTTACGTGGTAGACGGAGAAATAATTAGTAAAACGGATATGTCTCAGTTATTACCAGAAAACATACAAGAAATTAAAGTGTTAAAAGGAGATAAAGCCATCGAGACCTATGGCGCTAAGGGTAAAAATGGTGTTATTATTATAGAAACCAAAAAGTAAAAGAATAACGCTTTACATAGAGGCTGTCTAAAAAGTCATATTTTTTGTCAATCTGAACTTGTTTCAGATTCTGAAATGAATTCAGAACGACAGATTTTACACTTTTTTAAACGGCCTCTTCTGTTTAAACTAAAAATTATGTAACCCTTGTTACACTTGTTAATTATTTAAAGTCTTAATTTTATAGTCACAATTAAGCGTTATGATTCAAGAATTAAAAAATAATTACGGCCATTTATTTGAAAACGATTTACTAACCGAAATAAACCAAGTAGGCACCTTTAAAGAAGTGCCAGAAGGTTTTAAAATGATAAACATTGGTGAATATGTAAAATCTATGCCGCTTTTAATTTCAGGCGCCATTAAAATTTTACGTGAAGACAATGATGGCGACGAACTCCTACTCTATTTTCTTGAAAAAGGCGACACTTGTGCCATGACGCTTACCTGCTGCTTAGGGCAAACCAAAAGTGAAATAAAAGCTATAGTAGAAACCGATGCTAAACTCATAATGATTCCTATTCAGAAAATGGAAGAATGGTCGGCGAAATATAAAAGCTGGCGTAATTTTGTTTTTGAAAGCTACCATAACCGACTTAATGAAATGCTCGATACTATTGATAGTATTGCCTTTTTAAAAATGGACGAACGTTTGCTTAAATATTTAAATGAAAAAGCGCGAGTTTCAGAAGATGGTATCATAAAAAATACTCACCAAGAAATAGCCTACGAATTACATACCTCTCGCGTAGTGATTTCCCGACTTTTAAAAAAGCTTGAAAACTTAGGAGAAATTAAATTGCATCGAAATTATATCACGCTGGTAAAATAAAACGGCATCGCGAAGCACGAAGCGATCTGTTTATTACCAATCTTGCGCTCGCTAAGGCACAAAGACACAAAGGCAATTTCTTGGAAGTGAAAGTTATTTAGTTCCGTCATCGCGAGATACGAAGCAATCTTTATTAATAAAAAAATAATTATAATTCTCCCGACTCCGCACTTCAATTTTCCAACTCTCAACAAAAAATTAAAAACTTCCATTGCTATGTAACCAATGTTACTGCACAGGTATAAAACCACGTATACTTTTGCTAAAAAGATAAACATGGATGTTTTAAATATATTTGGCTACGTTGGTGCTTTTATAATAGGTATTTCCCTTGGATTAATTGGTGGTGGCGGTTCTATTTTAGCCGTACCGGTATTAGCTTACCTGTTCGCAATAAACGAAAAAGTTGCCACGGCATATTCGCTTTTTATTGTTGGTGCAAGCGCTTTAATTGGTGGCATAAAACAACATTTTAAAGGTTATGTCGACTGGCGAACGGCTTTAGTCTTCGGGCTACCAGCTATTGTTGGCGTAACCATTGTTAGACATTATGTGGTTCCTGCTTTACCCGATGTAATTTTTAGTATTGGTAATTTTAATTTTACACGCCGTATGGCTATGTTCGGGCTTTTTGCAGCATTAATGATTCCGGCAGCGTTTTCAATGCTAAAAAATAAAGAAACCATAGTTGTTACTGGGCAAGTAACTTACAATTATCCCTTAATTTTATTAGAAGGCCTAATTGTTGGTAGTATTACAGGACTCATTGGTGCTGGCGGCGGTTTTTTAATAATTCCTGCATTGGTTATTTTAGCTAACGTAGAAATGAAAGTTGCCGTAGCAACCTCTTTAATTATCATCGCTTTTAAATCGCTCATGGGATTCTTTTTAGGAGACGCTTTAACCATGGCTATTAATTGGAACTTTTTAATGCTTTTTACCTTACTGTCGTTTATTGGTATCTTTTTTGGAAGCTTTTTAAGCAATTTTATAGATGGTAATAAACTAAAAAAAGGCTTCGGCTATTTTATTTTTGTAATGGCATTCTTTATTTTTTACATGGAGTTTTTTACGCCAAAAATTTAAAACCCCAATAAGTAACCTTTGTTACCATAAAAACAAAACACTATTAGTAATTTTACACCCTATTAAAAAATTAATACTATGAAAATAGAACAAATATACACCGGATGTTTAGCTCAAGGCGCTTATTATATTGAAAGTAATGGCGAAGTTGCTATAATAGACCCATTACGCGAGGTACAACCGTATATTGAGAAAGCAAAGAAAAACAATGCCACCATTAAGTATATTTTTGAAACGCATTTTCATGCTGATTTTGTTAGCGGCCACGTTACCTTATCAAAAGAAACTGGTGCACCAATCATTTATGGGCCTTTAGCTACTCCAAGTTTTGAAGCAATTATAGCCAAAGACAACGAAGAATTTAGATTAGGAAACATTACTATAAAAGTATTACACACACCAGGACACACTATGGAAAGTTCCGTGTTTCTTCTTAAAGATGAAAACGGAAAAGATCATGCTATTTTTAGCGGTGACACCCTATTTTTAGGCGATGTTGGTCGACCCGATTTAGCCCAAAAAGCAGGCGAAATTACCGAAGAAGATTTGGCAGGTTATTTATTTGATAGCTTACGAAATAAAATTATGCCTTTGGCAGATGATGTTATTGTTTATCCCGCTCATGGTGCTGGTTCGGCATGTGGTAAAAATTTAAGTAAAGACACAGTTGATACATTAGGCAATCAGAAAAAAACAAATTACGCTTTACGCGAAGATATGCTGAAAGCTGAATTTATTAAGGAAGTAACTCATGGTTTATTGCCTCCACCGCAATATTTTCCTTTAAACGTAAAAATGAACAAGGAAGGATACGATGATTTTAACGAAGTGTTAAAACGTAGTGCACAGGCCTTATCTCCTAATGCTTTTGAAGCTGCTGCTAACGATACGGATGCGGTTATTTTAGATGTTCGACATCAAAATGACTTTGCTCAAGGCCATATACCACGCTCAATTTTTATTGGATTAGATGGCGGATTTGCACCATGGGTTGGCGCCTTAATTGCCGATGTAAAACAACCTATTTTATTGGTAACTCCCGATGGACGAGAAGAAGAAACCATTACCCGCTTATCGCGTGTTGGGTTCGATCAAGTTATTGGATTTTTAGATGGTGGTTTCGAAAATTGGAAAAATGCTTCAAAAGAATATGATACTGTAAGTTCGGTAGAAGCTTCAGTTTTTAAAAATGCTTTAAATGATGGTGAAGTGCCTGTTTTTGATGTTAGAAAAGATGGCGAGTACAAATCTGAACATGTTTTAGATGCCAACCATACACCTCTCGATTATTTAAACGAACATCTCTCAGAATTTCCAGATAAAGACACTTTTTATGTACACTGCGCAGGCGGATATCGTAGTATGATTGCTGCTTCTATTTTAAAAAGCAGAGGTATTCATAACTTAATTGATGTAAAAGGCGGATTTAAAGCCATAAAAGAAGCTGGTGTAGACGTTACAGATTATGTTTGTCCGTCAACTTTATAATTAAAAACCATGAAACATTTTATTGTAATTATGTCTATATTTTCATTTCTTTTTGGATGCTCACAACAGCCAAAATCTGTAACAGTACTTGATAAATCGGAATTTAAATCAGCTATGTCATCAAATAATGTTCAACTTGTAGATGTGCGCACCGCTGTTGAATATAAATCGGGACATATAAACAACGCCATTAATATTGATGTTTTTAATCATTCTAAGTTTATTGAAGCATTTAATAAATTAGACAAAAATAAAGCCGTTTTCGTTTATTGTCGTTCGGGAAAACGCAGTAATAAGGCCGCCAAAAAATTGGATAGTTTGGGGTTTAAAACCATTTACGATTTAAAAGGAGGCTATTTAAATTGGATTAAAAACTAATTACAGATTTTACAATATTGAAAGCTAAAAAACAGTCAAAAAAACATAGGATTTTGGCTGTTTTTTTATGCCAAAAAATGAAGCAATACGTATCTTTGTAAAACACCTAAAAAACACAATAATATGGATAATTTAGATGCAGCAAGACTGCAAATGGCGTTTACCTTAATTTTTCATATTGTTTTTGCTTGCGTAGGTATGGTTATGCCTTTTTTTATGATTGTTGCGCATAAAAAATGGCTCAATACAAGAAATCCTGTTTATTTAACTTTAACCAAATCTTGGCAGCGAGGTGTCGCTATTTTTTTTGTTACTGGCGCAGTTTCTGGCACAGCTTTATCTTTTGAACTAGGCTTACTCTGGCCTGAATTTATGAAATATGCAGGCCCCATAATAGGTATGCCGTTTTCGCTTGAAGGCGCAGCCTTTTTTATTGAAGCCATCGCACTTGGATTTTACCTGTACGGTTGGAATAAATTACCTGAAAAATTCCATTGGTTCACAGGCGTTATTATTGGAATTTCGGGAGTGGCTTCAGGAATTTTAGTGGTTGCAGCAAACGGTTGGATGAATGCGCCTTCGGGTTTCGATTATATTGATGGTAAGTTTTTAAATATCGATCCAATAAAAGCCTTTTTAAACGACGCATGGTTTACCCAAGCCTTACATATGGTTTTAGCAGCATTTACGGCTACTGGATTTGCAGTTGCTGGCATTCACGCGTTTCAAATTTATAAAAAGAGACAGGTTGAATTACATAAAAAAGCTTTTAAAATTGCGATTACATTTGCTGCTGTAGCAGCTATTTTACAACCTATAAGTGGTGATTTATCGGCTAAAGATATTGCTAAACGCCAACCAGTTAAACTCGCCGCTATGGAAGCCCATTTTGAAACAGAAAAAGGCGCACCTCTTTTTATTGGTGGTATTGTAGATGAAGAAAACCAAGAAGTATCTTATAAAATTGAAATCCCTAAAGCTTTATCTTTTCTAGCTTTTGGAGATTTTGATGCCGAAGTTAAAGGCTTAAACGAGTTCCCAAAAGAAAATCACCCCAATGTTGCTATGGTACATTACGCCTTTCAAATTATGGTTGGTATTGGTACGTTGCTCATGTTTGCAGGTATCATTTTCTTTGTGAGCTTAAAAAAGAAAGCTTGGTGGCAAAAAAACGCGTTTTGGCTGGCTTTTGTATTATTGGCTCCTTTAGGATTTATTGCCTTAGAAGCTGGTTGGATTGTTACCGAAGTGGGACGACAACCTTGGATAATTCACAACATTATGCGCACCAAAGACGCTGTTACGCCAATGCCTGGAATGATTTATAGTTTTTACACCTATGTAGTGCTATATACCATACTTACCATTGCTGTTACTTGGTTAATGCGTCGTCAAATTCAATTTTTAAACGCCACAAAATTATAATTATGCTTTACGTTGTTTTATTTTTTCTTTTCTTTTCATTATTACTCTATGTTATTTTAGCGGGAGCCGATTTTGGAGCGGGTATTGTAGAGTTGTTTTCATCGAAAGAAAGTAGAATTATTACCAAAGGTACAGTATACCGCGTTATGGGTCCCATTTGGGAAGCTAATCATATTTGGATTATTATAGTCATTGTTATTTTATGGATTGCATTTCCAGATTTTTACAATGTACTAACCGTGTATTTACACATACCTCTGACCCTTATTTTAATGGGAATAACACTTCGGGGTGTCGCTTTTGTATTTAGACATTATGATGCTTACAAAGGCCGATTGCACAAATTATATGACTGGATGTTTCGAATTTCCAGTTTGGTTACACCCATTTTTATTGGTTTAACTTTTGGTGCCATGGTTTCTGGTAAATTAATTATTACTACCAATTATGCTTCCTATAGTTTTTATGATGTGTTTATCTCCCCTTGGTGTAATACATTTTCCTTACTAATAGGATTATTTTTTATGGCTTTATGTGCATTTCTTTCGGCAATACTTTTAATTGGTGAAGCTAAAAAAGAAGATATTAATATGTACCTTAAAAAATCGATTGTAGCAACCATTTTAGTGGTTTTGTCTGGATTCTTCACATTAACTTATGGTTATTTAAATGATTTTGCTTTTGTAACCGATTTTATCGAAAACAGCTACTCAAACTACCTCATTTTATTATCTGGTATTTTAATTATTCCATTATTAATTAGCATAAAAAAAGGACACAAAATAATGAGTCGTGGTTTAGCTGGCGCTCAAGTTATTTTAATTTTAACCGCGGCGTTAATAGCCCATTTTCCGCATATTATAATTACCTCAACTTCCGAGATTGGTTTATTAGATAGTATCGCGCCAAACAGGGTAATTAATAGTTTAGGCATCGCGTTAATAATTGGTGGAACATTAATTTTACCTGGCTTGTTTCATTTATTTAAATCTTTTAAAATAATTAAGGTTTTAGACCTTTAATTTGGGGCCTGTAACAATTGTTACTAACTAGTTTCAAAAATTCCCTTTAATTTGCTAAAAAATTATAGTTAATATGAATTTTATTCTCGAACCTTGGCCATGGTATGTTTCTGGCCCATTAATAGCCATTTGTATGTTTTTACTGTTATTGGCAGGTAAAACCTTTGGAATGTCGAGCAACCTTAGAACGATGTGTTCTATTTTAGGCGCAGGCAAAAAAGTAGTTTTTTTTAATTTCGATTGGAAAGCTCAAAAATGGAATTTAACTGTAGTTTTAGGCACTATTATTGGTGGTTTTATAGCCGCTCACTTACTTTCTAACAACTTAAATGTTGCCATATCTGAACAAACCATAACCGATTTAAACCAACTCGGTTTTAATAGTGCAGGACAAGCCTATTTACCAACCGAATTATTCGACTTGTCTCAATTAACTAATTTCAAATCACTGTTAATTCTGGCTCTTGGTGGCTTGTTAGTTGGTTTTGGCACACGTTACGCTGGTGGGTGTACTTCGGGACACGCCATTACAGGATTAAGTAATTTGCAATTACCTTCATTAATTGCCGTTATTGGCTTTTTTGTTGGTGGTTTAGTTATGATTCACCTTTTGTTTCCTTTTATTTTTTAAACAGATGAAAAAGTATATTACATTTTTAGCCATTGGTATATTATTAGGAATTACACTGTTTAAATCGGAAGCAGCGTCGTGGTTTCGTATTTACGAAATGTTTAAATTTCAATCGTTCCACATGTATGGTATTATTGGTTCTGCTTTGGTTTTAGGCATTATTTTTGTTCAAATTATTAAGAGAAAAAACCTGAAATCGTTTTACAAAGAAGCCATAGTAATACCTGCAAAAAACAAAAGCTTTTACCGTTATTTTATCGGCGGAACCATTTTCGGCTTAGGTTGGGCACTTGCTGGAGCTTGTCCTGGACCAATGTATGTGCTTTTTGGCGCAGGATTTTTTAATATTTTAGTCGTTATCGTTTTTGCGCTTTTAGGCACCTATTTGTATGGCGTTTTTAAGGATAAGCTACCGCATTGATAAATGTTTAACGCTTATATTATTTCTAAATAAACCAAATAGTTTAAACCTAAACTTAATATTTAAACTAAACTTTAAAGTCCAAAACACATTTTAGGCCATTACATTTAGCCTACTTTATAAACTAAACCAACTTTTATTATAATATTTAAGCAATATTTGTAATTCTAAGTATTTCTCTTGGAATAAACCTATAAACATACTTCGATTTTAATAATTTAATTTCACCTTCTGTTAAAGGAATCGTTTTTATAGGATAAAAAAGAATACGAACATATGGTAACTTTTTTATTAAAAAGTAAACACCACAACAAATTATTATATTTAATATAAATAAAGAGGTATGTAATAAAGGGTTATAAGTTTGCATTTTAAAGAATGAATTATAAACATCAATAATAAAAATATGATACGCTAAAATGAAAAAACTAGCCCTTGAACAATACACTAAAAATGAATTTAATAATGGTATTTTTTCAAAAAAACGACAAACATAAAGCACTGAAAACACCCCTAAAATAGATAACAACAATAAGTAATGATAATTAAACTTATGATCGTATAGATTTAATTGGACTTTAACTTGTAAAGTTTCTAACAAAAACCAAGAGACAAAAAATAAAATCGGAAATAAAATCATTTTATTACTATAAAAAAACAAAGTGCCTTTTAAATAGCGTTGACTTATTTTTTTAAAACTGTAACCTAATAATAAATAGGTAAAAAATACAGGAATCTTCTCTAGGTAATAAAAACTAAAACTAATGTTACTAATTACTATTAAAACAATTAACAAAAATAGTAATAGCAGATAATTATATGGTTTATTTACATTAATCATTTCCAAGGCTCCTTTAAAAACTAGTTGCCCCCAAAATAAAGCACCAACAAACCACAGCGTATTATTAATTGGACCAAAAGTGCCTTGAGGAAAAATACTCGCCAACACATTAATATACTTCATTACACCTGGAAAGGTAACTACCTCAGCAGTTAAAACATATAATAAAATTTTTAGTACTGTTAAAGTTATAGCAAAACCAAATATAGGTTTTATTAACCCATCTATCTTATGACAAATAAATTCTTTAATACGCAGCCTGTCACTTAACAAATAGCCAGATATAAAAATAAACATTGGCATGGAAAATACCATTTTAAACTCATTAAAAAACATAAAATTAGGATATACTAGTGAGTCAATTTTAACAAAAGGATAATGAGACAGTGTCATTAAAATAATACTAAGGCCTTTCGCTATATCAAAAATTTCAATACGATTTTTAGCTTTTTCCATTGACTTGATTAAAAATTATTATTTAGATTTTTTAGTAAAATTTAAAGTCTAAATATCAAATTTTCAAAACCATATAATAGTTAACTAATTTTATTACCTAAATTAAATTATTCCGTAAGAACAGTATTACTTAATTAAGTACTCTTTGATTTTGCTTCTAAAACTTCCAATATTTTTACTAATTTCTATTTTAGAAAATGAAAGTTTCGACAAAAAGTAAGTTAAAAATAGAACCGCCAAAACAATCATAGCCTTTAAAATCACATTCTGCGCACTACCAAAAGGTATAATAAACCAGCCTAAAATTATAGTATGGATCAAATAAGTGGAATAAGAAATATCGCCTAGAACTACGCCTAAAGAACTTTTATTTAATTTTTTCCTAAACAATTCTTCATTCAAAAGAAAACTAAAAACTATCAAAACCGCACAAATCATTTTTGTTATTAAATAACCTAACTTATAGATTAAAAGGGACGTAAAAATAATTGTTAACACTAAAACACTAACAGAATAAAAGGACTTACTTAAAACCAAAAAAAAATTCGTCACCTTAATTCGAATAAATAAATAGGCCAAAGCTATTCCAGATACAAACTCCAATAACAGTAAATTGGAGGATCCAAAAATATTGTTTTTTCCAAATAACAATAGAATTAGTAAAAACAAGGAAGATATAATTAAGGCCCCTTTTTGATAAATCATAAGGGCAAATGACAGAGTGATATAAAATACCATTTCGTAAACTAAAGTCCATCCAACTGCCAAAAATGGAAAAAAGCCAAAACCACTAGGATTCGCATGAGGAATTAAAAACAACGACTTAATTAAGCTTTCAAATGTAAACGATGTACCATAAGCATTTGCTGGAAGTATAATCTTAGATATTAATAACAATGCCGTCATAACCCAATATACTGGAAATATTCTAAAACATCTATCAATTAAAAACACGATACCTCCCTGACTATTATTTTTAACCGAGTAATACATAATAAAACCGCTGAGAACAAAGAATATATCAACACCAAAATTACCAAAGTTAAAAATTGATAACAATTGAAACGGTGGATTATAATTATAATATACTTGATTTATATGATGCAACACTACTAACCAAGCAGCCATACCTCTTAAAATTTGTAAACCAATTAACTTTTCTTTTTTCATATATAAATATTTCAAATAATTTCAAGATGGAACCAATTATAAAGAAAAAGTAAATTTGACTAAAATCTAAAATAAAATTGCTTATAAGTAAATAAATGCGTTATCACGTAATTATCGTTATATAGAGCAACTTATTTTCAATTAATTAGAATGAAATACTTTTAATAAGTACTTAATCTACTATTATTTGAATAACATAAATTATTTCTAAAAAAAGACACCATAAAATGAATGTTTTTGAAAAAAAATTTAATTAAATAAAAATTTTTTAAATTTATTATATTAAACTAAACTGTTCTCAACTGTACTTTTAAATTTAGCTAATTGGTTTTGATAAAAACAGATTTAATTTTTCGAAACCAAAAGATTAATTTGTAAACATATGGTATCATATATTTTTGAGCCTTACTTATTTCTATTTGTGCATGATCTGATAAAAATACTTTTCCTGTAAAGGCTTTTACCGAAGTCCAATCTTCACCCTTATCAAGCCAAAAAGAATGATTACGAGGTAAACCTAACGGTAAAAATATGGTGGTACAGTGGTATGGACTTCCAGAAGACACATAATTTTCGGCCATTTGTTGCTGATTCCCATTAAACCCAATGGTTAAAAACCCTTTTTTATCAAAATTATTTCGGTTATGCATATGTTGTTTCAAAACGGCATTTAAAGCACCACGCACTTGGCCATTCACAAGACCTTCCGGCAACAATTGCAGTAAAGCGCCCTGTGCCAAAGCGTGAAACGTACCAAATCGGCAAATCATGGTTCTACCAAATACTGGATAAGTACCTTCTGGTGAAATTAACCGTTCTTGAATTTCTAAATAACGTTTGAATCTATTCAAATGTTTTTCTTGAAGTTTAATGGCTTTGGTTAAATTATGCTTAACCATTACGGCAAGAATATCCGTAAGCATAGGCTGAATAACGAAGCTATTATAATGATCCATCGCAAATTCTCTACCATCACCATAAAATCCATCACCTATATAGCAAGTATTTACAAAATATTCCACACCAAAATAAAGACGCTTTTTTATAAAATAATTATCGTATTCCAACAAAAATGCTTCAATAATGGCCGCAAATAACACCCAATTATTTTTAGGCGGTTTAAAGCCTCGTGTTTTTTTTATTTCAAAAAGGAGTTGCGTTTTAATTTGAGGATTTAATGCAGCCCATATTTTAGGAGCTCGTAAAAAACCCTGTGCTAAGTAAGCGGTATCTACCAAGGCTTGTGGCGCATTCCCGAAGTCAACATAATCTTTAGCTTCAGGGTCTACCAAATTGGCAATACTTTTAAAAAATAACTGCCTATAATACTCTTTTTGCTCTTGATTATCTGCAATAGCTATTTCATCTGAATTAAGCCATGGTGCCATACCACAAAACAACCTCCCAATGGCTTCAAGATATTGTACATCTTCTCGCTCTTCATTAAAAACAGGCATTTCTACTTTCAAACTATCATTAGAAGCAGCATGTAATACTGGATGTGCTATTTTTAGTAAATAATTTACCCAATTTTCGCGCATACCGAAGCTTTAAATTTGATTATCTATAATTTTTAAACTCGATTGATTGAAAACGGTTTTATTTTCTTCAATAGTAATATTACTTAACAAGGTGCCATAAGCAACTACGCATTTATTAGAAACATTGGTACCTTTTAAAACTGAAACGCCTCTACCAATCCAACAGTCGTCACCAATATTTATGGGAGCTGTTTTCGGTTTTTCATATTCCAACCCAAAACTGGGGTATTGTTCGTCTGTAATGTCTCGTCGTTTTTCGGCCTTATACAAATTATGTGTATTGGTATCCCAAAAAACACAATCGTATGAAATTTGATTATAACTCCCTATATTTATAGCCTCATCGCTTCTAATTTCGGTACGCTCATTGATGGCATTCCTATCTCCTATTTTAACCTTACCCATAAAACGTGTTTTAACCGTACACCTTAAACGATTGTAATGTCCTAAAGAAAATTCTCCGAAAATTTCTAGAGTAGGTTTCTTAGCTTCATCGGCTTTATCAAGAATATTATAACTTCCAATATCTATACACCCTTTAGTTACATTAATATCATAATCACTTATAGAACAATTATCACCAATTTTAACATCATTAAATCCCCAAGGCACCATCAGTGTTAATCCTACATTTCGAAGATTAATATTATTACCTAAAATGAGACGATCTCCTTTTTTTACATAAATATTACAATTTTTTATTTTAGTTTTTTTGCCAACTTTAAAAACCGCTCCTTTCTCTACAGTAACATTAGACCCTGTTAGTAAATAGCGCCAACGTTTTTCGAAGACAATTTTATTGAGTAACTTTTTAAACTTCATAAATAAAATCAAATCATAAAACTTAATATCTAAAAATTTTCATAAAAAAAGTACCAATCATTACCAAAACTTACTTTGAATTAACAACCAAAAAAGTAGTGTTTTAAAATTAAATCTATATTTTATGGCCTTATTTATTGAATACTTTGCTAATTTTAAATCACTTTTCCTAGATAAACGGGCAGTAGACAACCAAGCTTCAGATGTTTTCGTTAGCATGGTGTTTTTATCGATTTCACCCCAGTCCCACCCTAAAACTTCTTCTCGTATTTTAGCAGTAGTAAGAATTATAGGAATACTTTTTGTAGACAATCCATTAGGGTTTTGCCTATAATATGATGTACTATTTCCTGTATAAATAAATTTATATCCTCTAATCAAAATTCGAAAATAAAAGTTTAAATCTTCAACACAGCGAAAACTCTCATCAAAACCTCCGATGCTCTCAAATAATTCAGAAGAAAACATAGTAGCAGAAGGCTGAACCATATAGCCCTTAAAAATTGCTGTGGCAATATTCTTTGATAAATAGGGAGGATTCTTTAACTTCTTCTCTATTTCAGTATCTAAGAGATTTTTATCAATATTATCATAAAATTTTATGTTTGTACTGTATATAAAGTGATGTTCAGGGTTTTCGTTGACAGTAGTAATTAAAGTTTCTAAATGGTGCTTATGCCATAAATCATCACTATCTAATAGAGCAAACCAACTTCCTTTAGCCAATGTTGAAGCCACATTCCGGGTTGCTGGCAACCCTAAATTAACTTCATTTTTGAAATAAACTACATTTTGAGACACGGTTGCCTTAAAAGTGTCAACAATATCTTTGGTCCCATCATCTGTTCCATCTTCAACTATAATAGCCTCCCAATTGGTGTAAGACTGAATTTTTATAGAATATAGAGTTTCTTCTATAAAAGAAACGGCATTATAGGCAGGAATAAGAATACTTACTAATGGTTTATTCATAAAAAATTTATTAAAAAAACAACAAAACTTCTTCTAATTACTTATCATTTCAATTGAGTCTAAATTATATAACCAACTTTTGTAATAATTACTATTTTTACCGTATGAATTATCTAAAAATGTAATTTTTTTATCCAATAATATAGATAGTATTGCTGCATGTAACCTTGTCGAATAAATGTGCTCATAAGTACTTATAAATTCAATTCCTAATTTTAATATTTTTGGAAAAAACACATTTAGTATATACAAATCCATTATTTTACAAATAATTTTATTCATAAATTCAATATTTGAAACTTTATTTTTTAAATTCAATAAACGTAAAAAATTTCTATATTCCTTTAATTCAACTTCATAAGTTGGCCAATCTTGAGCATCATGACTCTCTGACAATTTAAAATAATTACTGAACTCTATATCTCTAAACTCCTTATCAGAACGCTTAAAATACAAATATTTTTTTGTTTCTGTTAACTTGTATTTTTCAATGAAGGATAAGTCTATACAAAAAGCCATATCTGGCAATAAGAGGTGTTTGTTTTGCTCAAAATTATCTCTAAGTATATTAAGGGACCTATGGTCTCTGGCACAAATAGTTAAATTTTTGTGATTAGCAAGTGTTTGGCTATGGCTCTCCAACTTACTTTTATCTTTGTAATATATTGTTTGCGGTAAAATTATTATAGGATTATTTGGAAACTCTTTAATTATTTTAAGCCTAAAGTTGTTATGAATTTCATATAAATCCCCAAAATTCCCCCCACCATGAAGAAGAATAATAACACTTTCATTGATTTTTGGAGTTATATAATTTTCGCAAGATGCTTTATAAAGACATTTATGAGGTATCGTTTGTAAAAAGGTTTCTGTACCCTTCCAAATTAATGTATCTCCAATATTATTATGGTATGGTAAATCTAAATACACATAGTCATTATTAATAATTGGAGTTAAGACATCGGTAATAATTTTTTTTAATTCTTTTACTTTTGTTTCTGAATTCATATTATTTGTAATGTTTATTAACGCTATATTGTTAAGATTTGAATCGTAATTTTGATTTAATCATAGATATTATAAAAATTCGTTCTGTAACTGTTAGACCTAATTTATAAATACTATACACACAAGATAGTGCCGATATAACACCTAATACAAAAAATCGTTTAAAGCCCTCTTCCATAAAAACAAAAACAATTGTTGGTAATATGAAAGCCACAAAAGTAACTATCGTGATTTTAAATATTACTTGATTTACAAATTGTTTAAAGTTTAGCTTAACCATATCACGCAACATATATGCACTTGCAAAAACTGCAATTATAATAACAACAAGCATTACATAAGATGTTGTTTCAGGGATACCCCCTAATTTTAAAATAACATAGCTCACAGGAGTAACCAACAATAAAATGGGTATGACAACGAACTGATATTTTTTAAGATCACCATTTGCTTGAGCAGAAACAATTAACGGGTTACGGACTGCCATAAACATTGATATAAACAAACCTAAACGCAAAAAATGCACCGAATGCTCAGGCACTTCTTTTAACCAAATACTTAATAATATATTTGCTTCAAAAAATAAAGGCACCACAAAAATAAGCATTAAAAAATAAGAAAATTTAGCAGACCGGAACACTAAATTATGCATATCAATATAATTTTCTCTAGCATAATTTTTAGTGATTTGGGGATTCATTGCTGTTTGAAAATTCCCACTAAACTGATTAATAATATTTCCAGCTTGATTAGCTATAGAGGCAGCTGCATTCATTGTTGGACCAAAAAACAAATTAATTAATAAGGTAATTCCTTGAGTATACCCTAAATATGCCAAATTACCCGACATAGACCAAAATGCTAAGCTCCACATTTGTTTTAAGATTTCTTTATCCCAACCGAGTTTAAACCGAGCTTCTTCAAACTTCTTGAAACAATAAATTTGCTTTATTATAAAATTAATTAAATAAGTTATTAACAGTAGTATCGAGTACACTATTAATTTATCTTTGTTAGTTACATACAGTGCATAACAAATAACTAATTTCATAACGACATCAATGATTGAAAATGCGGCAAAAGCACCCATTTTTTCATGCGCCATTATAGCTCCAGTAAAAGGAACATTTAAAATTCCTAATGTAGCTGTTATAACTGAAATTTGAAACACCCAGAAGCTAGCATTCATACGCTCTTCTGGGATCACGGCATAATTATACAAATACCACAACCCAACAGTTTCTAAACCTATAAAAATTAAAACACCAATAATTAATTGAGCTGTTAATCCTATTGAAAACACTTTTTTAAGAAAACTTAAATTACCCTTACCCAATGCGATAGTTATCCAGCGTTGCGTAGCCCCAGCCATAGAACCATTAATAAAAGCCAAAGTAGATACTATACCGCCTACCACATTGTAAATTCCATAATCAACAAAACCAAGTGCATCTAATACAATCCTTGAGGTAAAAAAACCAACTCCCATAGTAAAAAACATACGTATGTATAACAACATAGTATTTTTTGCTATGCGCTTATTATCATCAGATACTGACATAAATTAAAATTTCATTAAAACAAATTAATTGCATTGCAAAATACTTGGTTTTATTTGTATTAGAAAATAAAACAACCATCCCTTATACTTTTTTTTATTATCTGTAATTTATCTATTAATAACTCATTAATAACATATTAAATGCGATATTTTTTTAGTTAATTGTTTAAAAATTCAAGCTTTAACTTAAAACGCTCATTAGCAATTAAGAACATCGCTATTATCACTTTTCAGTCAATTCAACTTATTAAACCAACAAAATATTATCATGTTTTCAATAAAACTATCTTTTAAATACGTAAAAACACGATAAAAAACGCGATCGTTATAAACTACATAAAAATTCAAATTGTGGAAATTTAACTATCAAACGATAATTGATTTGCATAAAAATATACCTATTTTAGCGGCATTAAAAATCTCGTTTTTAACTATTTAAAGTTTTTTTTAAGCCTAAACATCCAAACACTAATTTATATCGTAGTTAAATTGTTGTTAAAAAAAGCAGACCAAAAACGTTTAACTAAATAAAACTTAATGCATTTCATCGAAAAAACCAATTATCTTGTCGATTTTATTTTTTTTATCCATAGTATTGCATTGCGATTTTATCATTTAACCCCAAAGTGTCTGTGAAAAATTCCTACTTAAACTCCAAAGCACGATATTTATTAAAACTTTTTGTTTTTATTTCGTGTTATAGCTATTCCCAAGACGGCTTACTCAGTATAAATGCTGCAGGGCATAGTGTAGACAATAACTCTGGCTCTATATCTTTTTCTATAGGTCAAGTATTTTATGCTTCAACAAGTAATTCAAACTTTAACTTAAACGAAGGTGTTCAACAAATGCTAGTACCTATAAATACTAGTAATGAAGATAATAATTCGGAAAAAGTTGCTATTGATATGGTAATATACCCTAACCCAACCACCGATTTTGTTACTTTAAAAGCTGCAGGGTTAAATTTCAGCAAGTTAAATGCTTATCGTATCTTTAACTATCAAGGCAAACTTATTCAAGAAAGCCCAATAAAACTTAATGAAACTAAAATTGATTTAAATTATGTGACTTCTGGCCTATACTTAATTCAAGTATTTGTTGATGATCAACTATGGAACACATTTAAAATAGTAAAACAATAATACCATGAAATATACACTTACTTTACTCATGCTCCTGTTATTAACAGGTTCGGTTTTTGCACAAACTCCTGAAAAAATGAGCTACCAAGCTATTATTAGAGCAAGTGATAACACGGTAGTTACCGACTCTAATGTTAGTTTAAAAATTATTATTCGTCAAGACGAAAGCACTGGCGATATTGTATTTGAAGAAAACCATAGTACCACAACTAATGCCAACGGTTTAGTTTCTATTGAAATAGGGACAGGATCTGCCATAACAGGACGTTTTAGCGATATACCTTGGGCTAATGGCGTATTTTTTGTTGAAACTCAAGTAGATGCCACAGGAGGATCAAATTATAACTTAACTGGTGTTACACAACTTTTAAGTGTACCATTTGCTTTACACGCTAAAACAGCCGATAATTTTACAGGAACCATTTCCGCGCCAAGAGCGGCTATAATTAGCTTAACAGAGTCTCGAGATCTTTCGGTTGCCGAAGTTAATAACACAATTGCTTGTACACGAGATGCCACATTAAATTTAACCGCCAATTTTAACGCTATGGAAATTGGTGACACCATAAACCTAGAAACTCACAACGGTGCTACGCTTACCGTTACAGCAGCATCTGATGTTTCTTTAAATTACACTGTAGAAGGAACTGCCCAATTTATTAGTGAATTAGGAAATGTTCGTTTTGGAATGATTAGAAAATCTGGTGATAATGCCTACATAATCTCAGGACAATGAAAAATTATTTAATAATATTATTACTTTTCAGTGCATCGGTAGTTAGTTCGCAAAACTATTTTTATGCTATCGATAAGGCTAAAGAAAAAGCCGACACCGAAGCTCCTACCATGCCTTTTAATCTCTCGGCAACAAACATTACCGAGACTTCGGCAGATTTAAGATGGACGAACGCAACAGATAATATTGCTGTTGTAGGTTATAATATTTATAATAATTTATCATTAATTCAAGTTGTTGATAATCAAACAACATTTACACTTACTGGTTTAACTGAAGGAACCACATACAATATAATTGTTAGGGCCTTTGATGCCGCTGGAAACGAATCTGAAGACAGTAATATCGAAAGCTTTATTACTTTAGATAGTACTACACCATCTACACCAACAAATTTAACCGTTTCAAATATCACTGAAACTACGGCCGATTTAAATTGGACTGCTGCAACCGATAACATTGCTGTAACTGGTTACAAATTATACCTAAACGGCGTTTTAAGAGAAACGTTAAACAATATCACGTCATACACCTTAACTAATTTAACTGCTGCATCAAATTACAGCGTTTACATTACCGCTATTGACGCTTTTAACAACGAATCAACAGCAAGTAATACCGTTACTTTTTCTACTGTTGATACTACGCCTCCAACTTCACCTATAAATTTAGTTGCCAATACCATTTCCGAAACTACAGCTACATTAAGTTGGACCGCTTCTAGCGACAATGTAGGTGTAACAGGCTACAACGTATACAATAACAACACTCTAGTTGCTACATTAGGCACAGTATTAACTTATAATTTAACTAATTTAACTACTAATGCAACTTACAACTTTACGGTTACAGCCTTCGATGCTGCTGGAAACGAATCGGGTAATAGTAATTCTGTTTCATTTACAACCATAGATAGTACGCCTCCCGCAGCCCCTATTAATCTGGTGGCTTCTAATATCACGGAAACCTCGGCTGACTTAAATTGGACCGCTTCGACTGATAATGTTGCTGTTGTTGGTTATAATCTATATGTAAATAATGCTTTTATAGAAACCCTGAGCAATACTAATTCTTATATTTTAAATGATTTAACAACTGCAACAACTTACAGTGTAAATATTACTGCTATTGATGCCTCAGGAAACGAGTCAAACTCAAGTAATACCGAAACCTTTACAACCACTGATATTACCCCACCTACATCTCCTATAAACTTAACAGTTAGCAATATTACTGAAACCACTTCCTATTTAAATTGGGATAATGCTACAGATAATGTTGCGGTAACTGGATATAACATTTACAATAATACAACCTTACTAGCTACCACAGGAACAACATCAAATTACAATTTAACCGGCTTAAGTCCAGATACCAATTACAATATATCAGTTACTGCTTTTGATGCTGCCGGTAACGAATCTGCAACAAGTAACACGAGCGCCTTTAAAACGCAAGCAGTTGTAACAACAGATACCGAATCACCTACTACCCCTTTAGACTTAGTAGTAACAAATATTACTGAAACAACAGCTGAATTAACTTGGACGGCTTCGTCTGATAATATTGCTGTTGCAGGTTATTCTATATACCAGGGGAATTCATTAATCCAATCTGTAAGCAACGTTACCAATTACACCCTTATTAATTTAACTGAAAATACGAATTATCAAATAAGCTTAGTGGCCTTCGATAATTCCGGAAACCGTTCCCAAAATAGTAATGAGGTGTCATTTACCACATTATTTACCGAAGTTAATTTTACTTTAGAACATATAAATGCGGGCAACAATTCAGTAGTCGCAAATATATCAAATGGGTATAGTGCAAATGAGGACGTTTTTAGAGATTTTAATGTCAATGCTATTCCGTCGCGTACAGCAGCTAGTGTAAGTTTTAACTTAACTGGGCCAGTTACAACTAACAGATCGGAAAACTCGGCACCTTTTTCATTGTTTGGAGACAACGGCACCGAATTCAATGCTGGTAATCATTTACCTGAAGGCAGTTATACGTTAACAGTTCGTGCATGGTCTTCAACCTTCGGTTCTGGAACAATAATTGGAGAAACAACCGTTAGTTTTACTGTTTTAGCTCCAACTCCAGATACCGAATCACCTACTGAACCTACCGATTTAATAGTAGATAATATTACAGAAACCACGGCCGATTTAACATGGACAGCTTCTAGTGATAATATTGCAATCGCAGGATATTATATTTATAATGGTGTTACTTTAATTGCAACTACCGAAGCCGTTACAAGTTATACGTTAACAAATTTAAATCCAAGTACAGAGTATAATGTATTTGTAAGAGCATTTGATGATGCAGCAAACGAATCGGGCGATAGTAATGTTGTAAATTTCACAACAGATACACCACCAGATAATGAAGCTCCAACCGCTCCTCTAAATTTAGTGGCCAGTAACATAACGTTTAATAGCGCAACACTAACATGGAACTCATCTACCGATAATATTGCTGTTACTGATTATCGTATTTACAGTAGTGATACTTTATTGATAAATAGCACCGCTAACGACACAATATACTACCTAAATAATTTACTACCTGAAACAGATTATAGCTTAACTGTACGTGCCATCGATGCTGCAAATAATGAATCATCTGACAGTAATATTGTAACCTTTACAACTCTAGATGAAGGTCCTAATTTAACAAACGAAGACGAATACTTTGACTGCTATTTACTACCCATAGAACGTAAAAATGAGCTACAAGAAGCACTTGACACCTATGGTTGTGTGAGACTAGAAGCAGGCGACTATGGTTGGGGTAGTAATGCTAATGCTATAACCTTAACAAGCAATCAAAAATTATTTGGTCATCCTTCAATTTCTAAAGTTCCAAATATAACCATTGCAGCAGGTAGTACAGGTGTTGAAATTAGCTCGGTAAGTTGTGGCTATTCAGGAACTAACGGTATTACTTTTGAAGCTGGTACACCTATAACCAATTGTAAACTTAGCATTATAGATTTTACACCTGTACGAGCCACAGGTGCACAAATAGAAAATTGTGAGTTTATAGGTTTTAGAAATTCTCAAATTATTTGGGATATGAGTGCTTCGGGGTATTTTAGAAACAATAAATTTATAAAGCATACCCTTCAAAACAATACCGCTTATCAGTATGCTCAACATTATATGTTAGGTAACGATGTCAACCCAAGCTTTGGTAATACTATTTGTTGGGTAAATTATTTAACAGCAAGCTCAACTGGTGCGTATATTGATAATGTAGATGACATGACTTTTGTAGGTATAGATATGGAATCTTGGAATTGGGATAACAACGATATAGATTTAGCGAACCTACATATTTTAAATGCAGGCAATATAAGGATTCACGGATTTCAAGGTGCAGCTATAAATCAAACTTATAATTTACCTGCCTTTCATATTGAATCGGAGAACACTATGATTTCTTCTTCTGTAGCATCTATAAACCCAAATAATATAATTGAAGGTAATTCTATTGCAACAGGAGGAAAAGATTTTGCTAAAACATTAGGCGAAGATTTAAGATTACTTCATGATAACCAATTAGCTCAACTTAATAATGTAGATGTAACTACACCAATAACAAACCAAGCTACAATAGATAGTTTACACAAAGTACTTTTAATGCCACAGCGTACCCCATGGGCAAAACCAACACTAACAACGTTACCAGACCCATTAGGTACTAATTGGGCAAATGAAAGAAATGGTAAACCAGATAGCCATGCTTATATTCAAAATTTGGTAGATACACAAGGTATAGCAAACTTGCCTGAAGGTATTTACTATATAAGTGAGCCTATTGTAATGCCAATGAATTATGGCTTGGTAGGAGAAGGCACAGGTAAAACAGTTATTGTTGGATTAACTGACGATTTTCCATTAATAAAAATGAGCCACGATGTTATGGAATTAGGCTCAAAAACAGGCGCGTGTACGTTTAGTAACATGACATTACAAGGTGGTAAATACGGTATTCAATTAACAAGTAATGTCGATTCTAACGCTGCGGAATTTCCAGGAAGTGCATATTATTCAGATTGTAGTATTAGAAATATTATTTTTAGAGATAATGAAGAGGGCATTAATCTATACAACACTTATGGTTTAGATAATAATCATTTCGAGAATTTATATTTTGTGAATAACGCTATAGGGTTTCATCAAGAACCATTATCAGAAACCGACCCAACACTAACTACATGGTCATCAACCGCATCAAATTTTGTAGACAAAACATTTTTTTACAATTGTCAATTTATTAATGTAACTAAAGCTATTTATTTGAATGCAGATATAAGGCCTAATAACTTAAACGCCTTTGTTAATTGTCTATTTGATGGTAGCGAGGTTGTATGCCATGTTAATAAGCAAAACACTGGGCAAATGGTTAACTCTATTATTAGAAATACAAGTGGCACAGAACCATTAACAAAAGGTTCAACTAGTCTGTCTTATATAGCTTGTCTTTTTGAAAATAATAGTGTGCCTTATTATTTTGGTTCAAACGCTGGCTTATATGATAGTGATTTACTAGATGAAATACCTTTATTTTCTGGTGCAGGAGCAAATCAATTATATGCAACAAATTCTACTATATTAGGTACAGTACCAAACAAAGATGGTTTAGCGATGATAATAAATACAAGTATGCCTAACGAGCCAACTTTTAATAAAATGATAGTGGTTAAAGGCTACCTAACCGACACCATAACAGTACTTGACGAAGCACCAAACCCTTACCCTCAATTATTAGTAACACATTAGTTTTTCAAATATAATAAGGTTTAATTTGCAGAAATCCCCTCCTTCTTTTGGTAGATTGAGTCCAATCTAGAAACTATTGAAAAAACGTTATGATCTATATCTAGATTCTTATCAAGAAAATACCCTGTACTTAAATTATTGTGTATTTCATTTACTAAACTAATAGACCAAATAAGCAACTTTTTTCAATGATCTGTTAAACGGATTAAGACAAGTAGATTTAACCAAATCAATCTGATTCTTTTACAACCAACATAACTATAACATCGCCTCTTGAAAATTCGTCATGATAGTATCAATGTCTAGATAATTTTCAGCATATTTTCTTGCATTTTGTCTAGTTTCATTATGGTTATCCCTACGTAATGCCGATTCAATACCCTTATTTAAAGCCTCTTGATTTTCTGCCTTTACTAAAACACCCATTTGGTATTTTTCAACTAAACTATACAATCCTGAATCTGGATTTGCTGTAATAAGGGCTAAACCGCCTACCGACAATATTGTCGTTAATTTAGAAGGCATAACTAAATCGCTGGCTTTAGCTTTTTGTATTACTAAATGTACATCAGCCATATTTAAAAACTGATTAAATTTTTCCATGGGTTGTAGAGGAAAAAAAAGTATATTTTCAAGGCCTAAACTCTGAACGAGTTGTTGCAATTTTTCTTTATATGGGCCAGTACCACAAATAATAAACTTTACCGTTGGATTCATTTTAAAATTATCAGCCGCATATACAATTGCTTCTAAACCTTGCTTTTCCCCAATAGCGCCAGAATATAATACAATTTGATCCGTAGTTTTAAAACCAAATATTTGTTTTAGTTGATTTCTATCTTTATGTGGTTTAAAAAATTTTGTATCGGACCAATTAGGAAATAAATACACATCTTTTGATGCCTTCTCTGAAATTTTTGCAATCATTTTTTCAGATATACTGCTAATAACATCTGTGTTTTTAAAAATAAATTGTTCAGTTTTATATAATGCTCTTATTACTTTTTCCGAAGAAATCATATTTAAATCTTGAGCCGCCTCAATTTGCATATCTTGAATATGATAAACAGATTTTGCTCCAGTAAATATTTTATAAATATAGCCCAACAAGCCGAATTGAAACGACGGTACAACTGTAATAACAGTGTCACACTTCTTTTTTAACAAGATAAATTTAAGTAATTGTAAAAAAGCTGAAGTCATAAAAGACAAATCTAAAAGCATCCTTTTTTTACCTGTTGGCACAGTAGGAACATACATAGGGCACCGATAAGTTGTAATAGTACCATTAGCCTCGTGTACCTCCTTAAATTCCTTAGTAAACCAAAACCGTTTCTTGTTATATGGCTTCTGTACTTTCCAATAGGGATAATATGGATAAGTCGTTATTACGTAACAATCATGCCCTTGATTTGCGAGCCAATCAATCATCTCTCCACTATATTTTCCTATTCCCGTTGGCTCAGGTGTAAAATTATATCCAATAAGTAAAACTCGTTTTTTCATATTATATTTACAGCTATGTTTCTTTAAAATAAGAAGATATATCTCTAGGGTCAAAAATTATTTAGCACTTTTTTTTCTTTCGCCATATATAACATTTAACCTGCTTTAGAAAAAAAATTATTTGTAATCCAAGTGCGGCTCCAGCCGATCCCCAAAAAATATCTCTAAAATCAAATCGACGCAACGGTCTGAAATATTGACCTATTTCTGCTAATATCACCAAGAGCGTTAATAAACCCCATGCCATATACCACCATAAAATAGTTTTTTTTTCAAAATTAAGATAAACTCCTACCAAGACACCTAATACGACTAATGGTATGGAAGTACGAAAAGCACTAAAACGATAACTATCTACCCAACTTGAAATCCAAGAAGGCATGAATGCCATCTTCCCAATTGCTGGACTACTTACCCAACTCAAATACAGTACAGCTAACGTACCTACTAAAAGAAGTATATAAAAATAAATGCGCATATTTTCTTATAAAAAATAAATTAATTAAATCGAGAAACAAAACAATTAATCTTTCCAACGTTGTTTCTCGAAGGCCTCCGAACTAATATGACAAACTAAGTAGGGGTCAACATTTTTAGTAACAGTTGAGCCAACAGTAATAACAGTATCGCAACCTATAATTACATTTGGCCCTACAAAAACATTTGCCCCAACCCAACAGCCTTCTTTTAAATGAATAGGGCCATTTCTATATGGCATACAAGGATCGGAATAATCATGATTTCCTCCACACAAAAATGCTCTTTGAGAAATACATACATTATTTTCTATAACAATTTCCTCGAAATTAAGAATAAACACCTCTTCACCTATCCAAACATTATCACCGATTGATAATTTCCAAGGGAAATGGATGTTTACTCTAGGTTTTATTACTACCCCTTTACCTACCTTGGCTCCGAAACATTTCAATAGCACTATTTTTAATCTTTTTGGATAAGGAAAAGCTGATAAAAAAAACACAACTTTAATCAAATACCATAAAATTTCTTTAAGCTTACTTGAACCTCTATCTAAACCCTTTGAACTATCAAAACGCCCCAATGTGACTCTACTTTTATGTACTCCTTTTTGCATTTAGTAATACTTTACAAAACTCTTAATTAATTAGTTACAGCTATTAACATTTTTTTTGCAGCAGGTTCAACAGCAAAATAAGTTTCAAAACATTGTCGAGCATTCATACTTAATTCCTCCTTTTCAAAACTAGTACTGTTTAAAAATTGTTTTAAAATTTTATAAGTTCCTTCAACGGTATCAGCATTAACCACACCTCCTTTTGACGTTTCAATTTCTGTCCATATATTTACTTGATTTGAAATAAGTACGGGTTTATTACATGCCAAAGCTTCTACTACAGCAATTCCAAAATTTTCTTGATGACTTGGTAAAATAAATGCTTCGCAACCGTAAAAACTTCCCCATTTGGCATTATCTTTTAACATCCCAGGAAAATGCACATGGTGTCTTAAAAAATTACTTTTTTCGACTAAGTTAAGTATACTTTTACCATAAGCTGTTTCAATTCCTGGTCCTGCTATTACCAATTTTGGAATTTCGTTATTTTTATTCTCACTTTTTTCATTACACTGAGCGTATTGTTCATATGCACGTAATAACAAATCAACCCCCTTCTTTTCATGAATACGACTTAAAAATAAAATATAATTATGGTCTTTAACTTCAGGACATCTCTTATAAAATGCTTCAAACATTATAGGCTTTAATTCTGGAGGTAATTCTACCCCTAAACCTACAACAAATTCTTGTAAGGGTTTATACGGCTTAAAAGGTTTATGTGCTAGTTTACGTTCTTCTTCACAGGTAAACAACAAACCATAAGCATTATTTACAACATGTCTTTCAAAAAATTTCCAATATAAAATATTTCGAATCGCTTTTAACTTTCGTCCAGCAGCCCTTTGAAAATAAGGATCTAACATCCCGTGAGGCATAACAAATATTTTAGGTTTATTTTTTAAGTTTTTACAAACCTTATTGACCACGTATGAATGATATTGCCATAAACCATGAATAATAATGACATTAAAATTTTTAACATTTTCAATCAACCATGGTTTTAGGTTTTTACTATAACTCCATGGGTTATGCGCAGGCCCTAAGGCATAAATAGTTAAAGGATCATTTTCTAAAAACAAATCTTTCGGGTCATCTAAACTTACAACTTGGTTTACTACTTCAAAATCACTTAAGCCCTTTACAATTGTTCTAACCGCTTGACAAACACCCCCATATTCGGGATCCATTCTATCTATTACATGTAATACTTTCATCTTTTCTTGAAGTGTTCAAATATTTCTATATATTGCCTCTCTATAGCGTCAAGAGCTTTATCCTGATTAAATCGTTCCGCATTTTCAATACCTTTACGTTCTATAGTCATTAATTCCCTGGAAGACAAGCTTATTACTTTATTTACTACAGCTGCAGCTTCTGAACTCCAGACATCAATTTCATCAGATTGAATTGGTTTTAAAGGTATATAAAATGCTGCATTTCCTCCTACTTCGCTCATTGGAGCCTCATTAGTAGTTACTACTGGACAACCTGAAGCCATAGCCTCCGCAATTGGCCAACCAAAACCTTCTGCCAACGATGGGAACAAGAATAAAGACGCTCCAGCATATGCTTTCTTTACCATAGAATCTGGCATTCCAGATAAATAATGTATATCCTTTTTATATGGTGAAGCTTCAACGGCCTTTGCTAAATCTATATCAGGTTTTTGCCCTATTAAAATTAAGGGAAGACTAGATGATGCAATATTTCTCCATGCATCATAAATTTCTATCAATCCAACTCTATTTTTATACCATTGGTTCCCCCCAACATGCAATATATATCCTGCGTTAAGATTAATATTAATATCCTTAGATAATTGCTCCCTTACATCCTTCTTGTTTTGAGGTACAAACACTTGATTTAAACCGTTATAAACGAATGTTGAGGATTGCGGTTTACTAGATAAAAACTGATGTAAATCTTCTTTTGTTTTTTTTGAAACCGAGATAAAGTTCTTACCATTAGAATAACCATCACGGATATATTTTTGATATTGTTTTCCTGTCCAACTGGTAGGATTTTGTGGAATTTGATTCAACGCAGATTTTTGCGCTAAAAAGTCATGACAATGAATAACATGAGGTTTGTTAATCACTAAAGGAACCCAGGGTCCTAAGGCATGATCTGTAAAAACAAAAAGTGTATCGTCTGATAATAATTTCAATTTACGTTTAACACTTTTAGGAAAAAAGAAAAACTGGTCTATGTATCCAAACCATTTCTTTAATATTGGACTTTTCGATAATTTAATAGCCTTTGCTTCAGGCATCCATATTGTAATTTTATGTCCCCTGGCTTTCATACCATCGGCTAACAACTTGGTAAAACGAGGCATACTTTGATGGTTTAAAAAATCGGGATGAGCGAAAAAAACAATATTCATTATTACAATTAATTTACTTTTGTTTATAATTTACAGTATTCATATTTTTATCCTCTGTACCATTTGAATTTAATGACGCCATAATTAACCCCCCAATTAATGTACTAAAGCCCAAAGCTGTAGGTTGCGCCCACTGTCCTTGCGGTATAACAATTAACCCAAAACTTAATAAAATCCAAGGTAAAAAATCACCAGATTTCATTTTCTTAAAACTTGCCATACTAATTTTAAAAGAAAATCCTAAACGAATAACAATCACCATTAATCCTAATAGTGCTCCCATTTCCCCTATCAATCGACCCCACTCTTCTTCTGATATTAAAAAAGAGACACTCCCTGTCAACATCTTACTTCCTGCATTTGTTCCCATACCAATACCATATCCAAAAAATGGCTTATCTGTACTGTTTGATATAGCCGTTACTAGTCCCCCCAAATATCGGTCCATTAAGGTTCCTTCTAATCCTCCTTCAATGGCACTAGCATCCTCAAAACGAGAAGTAAAAGCTTCTGTGGAAGTTTTAAAAAACTCAAATTGACTTAGCACCATTAATAGCAATATTAAAACTATAAATACACCTAAAATTTTTAAAAAATATGTGGACTTTGTTGATGCCGCAAACATTGTAAAAAACATTGTAATTACCACCGTAAATAATAAAGTTCTACTTATTGAGAGCGGAATGGAGGCCAGTAAACCTAAAGTAGCTCCAATTAAGACAATTCGGTTAATGGAAGTTTTACTAATCCAAAAATATAAAACATAACAGCCTACTAAACTAAAAAACATCGTGTTTCCATTAGTAAATGAAAAAGTGCCAGGTGGTCTAAAAAACCCCATAGCTCCTGCAAAACCTGAACCAGCTGTATCTCCACCGATACCACGATTTACCCATGCCGATTGAGGACTATAAAACTGTAATGCAGTGAGTACAATCATAGGAATGGCAATTAATAAGAGAGCCTTTCCTATTTTTATAACATCATTTTGATTACAAACTGCCCCCATAATAAACATCACAGGAAAATGAAATAGTAAAATACGTGCACCGTACATAGCAACTACTGGGCTACCGTGACCAAATAGCAACGCCATTATAACGGCAAAAATCCCTACAAACGACATCCCATATAGATAAAAATTTGACGGCATAAGATTATGCTTCCAGGTCGTATAAATAAGCCAAATAGCAACAGGATCTCTAACTATCAATAATGGTGTTGCCAAAAAAGGTAGAAACCATTTACGTAGAGCCCCTTCAAAAATTAACAATAGAAAATATGTCCAAATCCCTAGTTTTAGATAACTTATTACTCTCTTTTGTTTTTCTTCTAAAGTTAACACCATAGTAATTTATAAGTCATTTTTACTATTATCACTCCTTAAAATAGCAGCTGCCAATTCATCGCCATATACAGACCAAGGTCGTTTCTTAGCCGTTTCCAACGCTGCCTTACCTGCATCTGCAACCTGTTTAGGGTTTTTAATTAGATTTTCTAAACATTCCTGTAAAGCTTGGGTAGATCCAGCATCTATTAACCAACCATTAACATTATGTTTAATTAAATCTGGGCCTGCCGTTCTATTTGTAGTAATTACAGGCGTTCCCTGCGACATAGCTTCGGTAATAACCAAGCCAAATCCTTCAAACAAAGAAGGAAAGAGTAACACATCATTATGTCTCATCAATTCAAGAACTTTGTCATGGGGTAAACTTGGTATATAGTTATGCTTAGTAAGAGCATTGTTTAAAGGTTTACAGTCATCTGATATTTTTCCACCAACAACTGTCAACTCTACATTATTCCCTAATTTTTCGACTGCAGCAAACATATTTGCAATTCCTTTTCGCTGCGATAAGCCTCCAACAAAGAGTAATTTTAATGGCCTATTTTTTATACTATAACTTCTTGTACTTATAGCTTTTGGAAATCCGTACGGAATCACCTCGACAGGCGCTAAATTTCCGTCATATTCCTTTAAGCTTTCTGCTGTAAAAGAGCTTGCTACAAATATTCTATCTGCCATAGCCAATTCAGCGTCCTTGCGACTAAGTTTTTCTTGAGAATCTGAAAACCCTGTTAACGTAGGCGCCCATTCTGGCCAAATACTAATTTGATCTTGCAATAATTTTATCGCATATTTCCAGTAACCAATTGGCAAATCATACAAACATTTCACGTTACATTTCTTTGCTTGATTAAACGAATAAAATGCGCCGTCCTCATATGCATATATAGCATCTACGCATTTTTCTTTAATTTGCTGTGCTACACGTTTATCTAGGTTTGTATACATATTATCAATAGAAAAAACACCAGTTTTTTTACTAATAAGCGAATTTACACCAAATTTACTAGCTAAAATTCTACCAGCTTCACCAATATTATGTGTTTTAGTATAAGGTTTCAATTCAATATCAAAACGTCTTCTCGAAAAATCTTTAAAAGCATTGAACTTGCTTAAATTATCAAAAAATCCTCCTGGAAATGTTGCTAAAGTCGTGTGGAAATTTTCCAAAATTCCTGCTGAATACAAACCTTTAACTGCAGCTCGGTTATTTTGATTACTGGTTGGATGACTTATAATTATTTTCATGCTTGTAACGTGCAATTTAAAATTTGCGTTTTATTTAATTTACTTTCATATTTTCCGAACCTTATTAAATTGTATTTATCTATTACCTATAAAACTAGAAAATTTATAATTTTTTATTTATATGAAAGAACTTAAATGAAATACTATCAATAATACGAATAACAAAAATACTATCAACAGTTTACTTTAATAATAACATAAAAAAACGTTTGACACCTCCAAAAGTTAATATGTTTTTACGATGCCAAGGATCAAAATACAAGCTCCATGCCTCCTTTTTACTTCGTAACTTTATGGCCAAATAACAGGCAACTTTTGATTGTAAGACCATCCATCTATTTTTTAATTCTAAAGAAGATTCTGGAACTTCAGTTTGTTTTGCTATCTCGTAGGCCATTAATGCAAAATCGTTGTTTGAAGTTGATATAGACTCCGAACTTAAACGATAATAAGCCGTATAACTATCAACAAAGTGCATCTTATAATTATTAATTCCTAAACGTAAACCAAACTCAAAATCACAAGCGTCTTTAGCTTCTGCACTATACCCATGTTTTTTTGCAATAGAACTTTTCAAAATATAACAATCATTGGGAAATTGCTGAACTAAACCAGCCTCGATAGGTTTTAATTGATTGGATTCGTAATAAGAGGTTCTGTAGTACCCTTGATTAAGTTCTTCAGACTTCTTCATATCCAATGTACCATCATCATAAATAATATATTGTTTACCAAATACAATATCTATAGACGAATCCTTTTCTAGTATGGACTTAAAAAGCTCCAAAGCATCTTTATGCAGTAAATCGTCATCATGTAACAATACAATAAAATCGCCTTTAGCCATACTAAAAAGTTGATTCACATTTTTAACTTGTCTTAACCCTGGTTGATTTCTCTTATATCTAATTGTAAAATCTGGATAATTTTTTGCTAGCTCTATCATCCATTTTTCAGATTCATCATTGCTTGAATCGTCGCTAACTATAATTTCAAATGGTTTAAGGGTTTGTTTTAAACAGGAATCAATGGCCTGTTCTAAATGCTCTAATCTATTATAGGTAGGGATACAAATTGATATATTCATAGTGTAAGTATTGAATTACATATTATTATTTAATAGATCAAATATCTATTTTTATTGAAACAACCGCCTGTAAGTTGGTGTATATGTTAAATTTCTTTGACGTTCTTTAATAAACTTTGCCGGTATGCCGCCAACTACATGGTATGGTTCTACATCTTTTGTTACAATTGAGCCCGCTGCTATAACCGCTCCTTTACCAATAGTTACTCCCGGCATAATAATTGCCGCTGTACCAACCCAAGCGTAATCTTTTATGTGAACAGCTCGTAATCTTCCTGCAAAATCGGGACTATCCATATCGTGATCGGCCGTTAAAATGTTAACATCGGAAGAAATTGAAACATTATCTCCTATATAAATTCCTCCTCTATTATCTAATCGACAACGGGCGTTTACAGCCGAATTTACCCCCATTACAATCCCCTTTTTAAAATCAAATTGGCATCTCATCAAAAAAGTACTGTTTTTACCTAAAATGAACCCCATAATATTCTTATAATACCAATTTCGAATACTATGGCTAGGTATTACAGCAATAATATTATTACATAAATACAGTCTCAATTCAAATAAAACACTTCTTAGTTTCTTCATGTTAAAATTAGTATGTTATTTACAATAGTTTCATTGATACACAAACCGATGTAAAAAAAATGCCATCGGGTTGTTATAAATTTATGATTTGAATTGATAAAACAATAATCTATACAGATGCCTATTCGTTAAGCACCCCATAAAGCTACTATTCACGGCGTTACCCAGGTAATTCCAAGTATTTTTAGAGTCACCAAATTTAATTCGTTCTACTCCAAGAATTAAAAAAATTTCAGCAATTTGTCTATTAATTAAACCCGATAAATGATGTAATTTATAATCTTTTTTTAATTTTCTTAAATTATCAATACATTCTTCAAACACATAGCCCTGAGATCTAGATATTGCAGTTTCATTATTATCATGTATTCGATAATTAGTTAGTGCGTTTCCCAATGATCTGACCTTATTGGCATGGATTAATATTCTATAAAAATAATAAGTATCTACAGCAGCCCTATAATCACAAATAGGTGATGGTGCCTTTTTTATTACTCTACGACTTAAAAACGAAGCAGAAGGTAAAATTGTAAATTTTTCTATTTCATCTTTAAGAACATCGATTCCTGATCCTAGCCTGTTTTCCACTGGCCCTTTTTTGGTTGATCCAATAAAAGACCAGTTAGTATGCACTAAATCCAACTCTGGGTTTTCTCTAAAACTATTTACCACATTTTCAAGCATATTATTACTCCAACTATCGTCGGCGTGTAGGGTGCCTATAATTTCACCATTACCAAAATTTAATACGGTGTTCCATGTTTTTGCTTGACCTTTGTTAACTTCGTGTTTTACAAAATTTACATTCGAATCTTTTAAATATGGCTTAACAAGCTCATAGGTATTATCCTTTGAGCAGTCATCTACAATAAATAACTCCCAATTTTTATATGTTTGTTTAATAACACTGTCTATAGCTTCTACTATAAATTCAGCATTATTGTAACTCATAATTCCTACCGTTACTTTTATTGCTTCATCTTTTTTAACCATAACAATTATTAAAAACTTAAAATATGTTATTATCTTTTTATTTTGTTATATACTTTTTGAATTAGAGTAATTACATTTTCAAAAGCGGGATATTTATTTTTTAGGTTATAAAGCAAACTTTCGAAAACTGTGCGATTATCTGTCCAACTTCCATTACATAAATGAATAAGGTAAGAGTCCTTATCTATAAACAACTCATTACCGGCAAGAACATTTTTTGGTAAAATCAACATATTTTCTTTTAAAAGCTGTTCGCTATCTTTATAGATAAATCCATATTTTTCTGCACACTTTGTAATATAAGATCCAATAACAAAATTATTAAAATCAACCTCGTCGTTTACCTTTTCAGGTTTAATAGCATTATACATCTCTAAACAATCTTCTACAAACTTATGATTTGGTATAGCAGCCATAAACGCAGACAAAATACCCAACCCATGCATCCTCTTCTCCTTATTAATAGGTTTAAAACTTGAATCTAATAAGTACTTATGGCTTTCATACATTTGCGGTAAAAATTCGATACTACTAAAAAAATCATAGGTCAACCAATCTTTTTTTAAAGGTTTAAGAATTCTAACGTCTGTATCCATATAAATACCACCATCCTTATAAAGTGCATAAAACCTCGCATAATCGGTCACAAAAGCCCATTTTTTTTGAATATAAGCCTGTTTGACAAACTCATTAGTATTTATGTCAAAATTCTCTTCAGACCAACACTTAATCTCAAATTCTGGTAAATATTTCTCCCAAGTACGAATGCATTTTTTTATAAAAGCCGATTTTTCACCACCTCCAAACCAACAATAATGGATTATTTTTGGAATCATTATAAATTATATTTTCTAATTAATTTTAGACTTCGCTTCCATCCTAAAAAACTTCTTAAGATGTTTAATAATTTTCTATCTGGAAGCTTCAAACTTAAATTATACTTTTTAAGAATATTGTTCAATTTAATTTCCAGTTCTTTATCATGGGCATAATTTTCGTAAACAAACAGTCCAAGGTACCTTTCACAAATTTCTCTAGTATTTGAATTATCCTTATGACTAAGAATAATATTTATTATTTTATCATATGTTACTAAAACAGAGTTAATTGCTGCTGGAGATAAAGCTGAACTTACTCCCGTTCCTGTTTGTCGCCAAACCACATATTCATCTGTTAGTGATAAAGCCTTATCTGCATGTTTATAAACTCTTGCGAAGTACTCGCCATCCTGGTTTTTCAAAATAGTCTCATCCCAACCACCAGAAACTTGTACCAAATCTTTGGGTATTAAATGACATAACGGACAATTAAATCCTCCACCATTCCAGATATCAATTAATAGACCAATAGCGGGATTGTAATTCTTATCTATAGTTCGAATTGGATCAATAAGTTCACCATTTGAATAAAGCATTTTAAGTGGTGAAAAAATTAAAGAAAGAGAAGTTCCTTGTTTTTGTAATAAATCTACCTGCTTTTCAATAAGTTTAGGAGAACAAAAATCGTCGGCATCCATAAATTTAATGAACTGTCCAGATGATTTTGAAAAGGCATAATTGCGAGCAGCATTTGCCCCCTTATTAGGGTTATGATATAATTTTATAACCTCGTTTAAAAAAGGCTTTACTATATTAACTGAAGCATCTGTTGAACCATCATCTACAATAATAACTTCAATATTATTATAACTTTGGTTAATAAGATTCTGTAATGTTTCCTCAACATAATTTGCTGCATTATACATTGGTATACATATAGAAACTAATGAATTAATTTTTGCTTGTTTATCTATCATTGTTTCGCTCTAACTTGACAATATCAAAAAGTTCATTTGGAATAAGACTATAAATTGGTTTAAAACTTAATAACCTTATTTCCCCATAATTAAATTTTATTCCTCTTAAAGGCACAAACAGAATCCTTAAGTAGGGGGTTTTTATAGTTATTCGGTAAATGCAATAACACAAGAATATATTGGTAGCAAATAAAAATAAATGTATAATGGGACTATATTCCTTCAAGTCAAATATATACTTAAAAACATCTAAAACAAACACATGATAACCTAAAATAAAAAAACTAGCCTTTGAGCATTCAATAAGTATTTTATTAAAAACAGGTATTTTTTCAAAGTAAAGACATAAAAATAAAATGGCAAATATTCCTAGTACTGATAATAAAAGAAAGTAATGATAATTAAAATTAAAACCAAACAAATTTAAGTTTGTTTTTAAATTAAACTTTCTTAAAACAAACCAAGATATAATAAATAAAACAAAAAAAATTACCCACGATTTATTATAAAAAACAGAAACCCCATTAAAATAACGAGTAGAAATTTTTTTAAAACCATACCCAATAATCAAATAGGTAAAAAAAATTGGTGTATATGCAAAATAATAAAATTTAGACTCTGTAAAAGTCAAAAACATCAGAACTAAAAGAATTAAACAAAGAAAAAAGTAATTTAAAAGTTTTTTATTTTTGCTTAGCTCTAATACACCTTTTAAACTTAATCCTCCCCAAAACAGGGCTACTACAAACCACAACGCATAATTTATATAGCCTAAATCTCCAAAAACAAAAGCAGCTGGTATAGCATTAATATATCTCATAATCCCTTGCAAAGTCAACTCCGAAGAAGTTATCATATATAAGATTATTTTTAGGATTGTTAAACAGATACTAAATCCTAATATAGGTTTAATCAAACTATCTAACTTACTAAACAAATACCCCTTAAAAGTTAAACCCTCATTTAAAAAGTAACCAGATATAAAAATAAAAATAGGCAAAATAAAAATCATTAAAACATCATCTAATAAAAAACTAACCATTGCATAAACGTTCTTTTTTTGAATAAATGGATAATGAACTAGTGTCATAAGCACAATACTAAGTCCCTTTGCACTGTCTAATATTTTAATTTGTTCTTTAGATCTCATTACTTAACATTTTGTTTTTAATCCATAAAAGAAGTTTAACTTTTTTAAAATACAGATTTATTTCTATTTAAAATTTACTATTTGCAAATCTTCAATAAATTGATTAGCCGTATTTACCACACCTAAATTATTAGTAAATTCAAATTTATGGGAGGCAAAATCTTTGAAATTACCTAATTGATACTCGAAAAAATCGGAAGTCAAATTAACGTTAATGTTAGCTTTTGGCTTTGTATTTTCTGCAACAATTAAAATGGGAAGCTTATGCTCTCTCATGGCTGCCACCGTACCACTTTTTTCTAAAACAAACTTAGGATTGGTTGTAATTCCAAAGTGAGCATTTTGCAGCTCCTTAGACACATCATTCACTGAACTAGCTCCCTTAATTTTATAACTAACATTATACTTTATTAATGTTTGCTCCCATTTATTTAACTCAAAACCAGAACGCCCAATAAAAATTAGCTCAAAATGTTGGTTATTGTGTGTGTAATATGCCGAAAGTTCTTTAATAAAATCGTCAACTGGAGCTTTAGGGTGAATTGTTCCAAAAATCACATATTTTATCGAGCTACTGTTTAACTTAGTTTTTAAATCAAGAACATTTGCAATTAATGGAATATTACTAAAAATAGGCAGGTATATTGCATTTATGTTAATTCTCTTTAAAACTTTTAAATAAAACCGCGTATGAGTGTGAACCACTTTAAATTTCAATGAGGTTACTAACGACTTCACAATAAATTTTTGAACTGCTCCAATAATTTTATACTTGAGTGAATCATTATTTCTTAACCCCAACCAAAGCTCATGAAACATAATATGCCACTTACTATTACCAGAAATACTAGATAGTTGTTTTTTTAAACCTAAAGGAATTCCTTTAACGTTAAAAGAATAGGGCACAAATTGTAGGCTTAACCATTCAGGATTGTATTTTTCTAACCAAATATTAGCGTGACTAATTTTCTTTTTTGCTTCTAATCCAGAAGGGATTCTAAACACAGGGAATGTCATCTTATTCATTTCCATGTTTTCCTCACAAACCTCTTCTACATATCCATCGTTAAATGCTAAGACCCCCACCGATATTCCTTGCAATTTTAATTGTTCGCAAAGCCTAAGTGTATAATCTCCAACACCATCTTTATTTGATTCAATACTTCCACAAATAAAAACTATCTTCATACTATTATCGGCTGAAAGAGTAACTTGTGATTAATATTAACCTTTCAAAGGTTGCTTACCTATTTGGAAATACTCAAAACCATGTTTCTTCATCATTTTATCGCTATACTGGTTTCGTCCATCAAAAACAACAGGTTCTTTTAATTGAGTTTTTAATTCCTCAAAATCGGGAATTCTAAATTCTTTCCAATCTGTTAATAAAATCATAGCATCTGCATCTACAATTGCCTCGTATTTAGAATTGCAATAAGTTATATTTTCAACCCCTTTTAAATAGCATTCTTGTGCCTCATGCATTGCTTTAGGATCGTAAGCTTTTATTTTTGCCCCTCTACTTACTAATTCTTTTATAATATAAATCGCTGGAGCCTCTCGCATATCATCTGTATCTGGTTTAAAAGACAATCCCCAAATTGCAAAAGTTTTTCCTGATAAATCCTCACCAAATCGATTAATAACCTTTTTGGCTATAACTAATTTTTGTCTATCATTAACAGCCTCAACAGAGCCTATTAATTCGGCGTTAAAACCATATTCTTTAGCAGTACGGTGTAATGCTTTTACATCTTTAGGAAAACAAGAGCCGCCATATCCAGCACCTGGATAAATAAAACTGTATCCTATACGGCTATCTGAACCAATGCCTATTCGAACATCATTAACATCTGCGCCAACTAATTCACAGATATTTGCTATTTCGTTCATAAAAGAAATTTTAGTAGCTAACATTGCATTGGCAACATACTTCGTCATTTCTGCCGAACGAACATCCATAACAATTAAACGCGCAGAACCACTTCTAAAGAATGGCGAGTACAACGTACGCATAGTTTCTGCTGTATCTTCTCTGTCGGCGCCAATAACAACACGATCAGGCTTCATAAAATCACTTATTGCATCACCTTCTTTTAAAAATTCAGGATTTGAAACAACATCAAAATCTATATCTGCACCTCTTTTTTCTAACTCTGAATTAATAGTAGCTCTAACTTTATCAGCTGTTCCTACTGGAACGGTTGACTTATCTACGACAATTAAAGGTGTAGACATATGTTGACCAATTTCTTTAGCTACTTGAAGCACGTATTTTAAATCGGCAGATCCATCATCGCCCATGGGCGTTCCAACAGCAATAAAAGCGATATCACAATTATCTAAATGCTCTGACAATTTGGTACTAAAATTAAGTGTTTTACGCTCGAAATTTTTAGCAACCATAACTTCAAGACCTGGTTCATAGATAGGTATTATACCTTCTTTTAACTTACTTATTTTTGTTTCATCAACATCAATACATGTGACTTTGTTACCCATTTCGGCGAAACAAGTACCACTTACTAAACCAACATAACCAGTTCCTATTACTGTAATTTTCATATTTATAATTTCTTTTGAATATTCTTTATTCTATTAAACTTTTAAACCGCATTTGAGGTGCATCAAAATAAAATAAATTTAATTTTGTTGTCCATAACCATAACTATATATGTTTGATGTTTTGTCTAGTTTAACATCGTTAAACACTATCATAACAGAATTTAATTTATCGTTACGCGATATTTCATCTACAATGGCCAATTCTTCTTTTTTTGTATAATTATATCTCACAACAAACAGTGTGGAGTTTACAAATGGCGCTAACGAATAGGCATCCGAAACTTTTCCAATTGGTGGCGTATCAATTATAACGTAATCATAATTTTGTTTCAAATAAGTTATTAATTGTTCTACCCGCGAACTTAACATTAACTCCCCTGGATTTGGAGGAATTGATCCTGCACCAATAAAAAACATATTGTCTTGTTTATCATAGGAAGAAATAATTTGTTCTTCATCAATGGATTCATCAATTATATAGTCTGAAAGGCCTTTATCATAACTCATACCAATTTCTTTCATTAATTTTGGTACTCTTAAATCAAATCCTACGACAACGACTTTTTTTCCTGTTAAAGCTAAACTCGCCGCTGTATTTATAGAAACAAATGTTTTTCCTTCACCTTGCTTAGTAGATGTAACCATAATTACTTTATTCTCTTTATTTTGAGATAAAAATCTAAGATTATGCCTCATTAAGCGAAATAGTTCTGCAATAGGACTAACACTAGATGAAGATACTACCAATACATCCTTGCTATTATTCTCTGATATTTTTCCTATTATTGGTGTATTTGTTTTAGCTTCAATGTCTTCATTTGTAAAGATTTTTGTATTCATTATGTCTTTAATAAACACAAATGCAAAAGGAACAAACAACCCTAATAATACAGCTCCCAAATAAACAGGCGTTTTTGCACCGTTAACAGGAAATCCTGTTGCTTTAGGTGCTTCAACTATTCTAACATCTGAAAAAGGCACACTAATAGACAAAGCTTCTTCCTCTCGCTTCTGTAATAAGAATAAATACAAGTTATTTTTTATTCCTTGATCCCTATTAATCTCTAAAAGTGCTCTTTCGGCTGTTGGAACTGACGCCTTACGCGACCTATATTGCGCTAATTTATTTAAAAGTTCCTTTTGAAGTTTTATTAACTCAATTTTAATACTTTTTACATTTTGAGAAATTAAGCTTAACGATTGATTAAGTTTACTGTCAATTTCAGGCAATAAAGGATTTCCTGTACCCGTATTACTTACCAAATTATTACGTCGCTCTGCTTCTAAATTATATGTTGCAATAGCATTTCGTAACATAACATCATCTATATTGTAGGCAGATATTGACTTAAAGGCACCACCTGTTGAAGCCCCCACAACACCTCTTTCTAAGGCTCCTATTGCATTTAATCTTAAACGCAAATCTGCTAATTCTCGCTCAGTTCCATCTGCCAATGCAATAAATCGACCTGCATCGGACTCTACATTTGTTAAATCATTGCTTTGTTTAAAATTCTCAACATCTCTTTCTGCAGAATTTAAATCCTCAGTTAATAATTCTAGTCTTTCATCAATTAATTTAAGGGTTGATTTAGCCAAAAAGTTTTTATTATCGGCAGAATTTTGCGCATAAACATCTACAAGTTTGTTAATTAAATCCAAACCTCGTTGAGGTTTTGAATCAGTTAAACCTAATTGCAATAAACCTCCATTAGTATTTATTGAATAAACTTGAATTTTAGCATTAAATTTTGACGCCACACCCTGTGGGTTCTTAAACCGAACAATAACTGGACCATATGCACTAAAATCCTCAGACTTTAATTCAATTTTAAAAGTCCCATAATTAGTTTCAACTAACTCTCCATAATTATGCACTTCGTTGGACACTACATCATCATCATTATCTGTTTTTTCTATGCGGTAAGAATATTCATCTACAGAAATTATACTTCCCAAAGTTCCATACGCAATTGGTACACTATCAATTAAATCAAGCTTAAATGGCACTTCTCGACCATATAATTCAATTTCACTAAATCGACCTTCAGCATAATAACCAATCATCAAACCTAGTTCCTCAATAGTTTGCTTCATTAAATCGTAAGACCGCAAAACTCCTATTTCATCTTCAATATTACTTGACTTTTTAATTAACCCTACATTATTGAAATCTTGTAATCCTCCACCCTGCTCTTTATCATTAAGCATTACTTTTCCACCAATATAATACTCTGGAGTAATTTTATATCGAACATAAAAAAAAGCTAGTGTCACACAAATAAGAACTCCTATTAAAAACAGATACCAGTATTTTAAATAACCGGCTATAATTTTTATGACGTTTTTTTCCATAATTTAAGGTAAGATGATAATATATTTGAGGGGTTATTTTTTTTAAAATTGTAACACTAAAAATTTGTTAATTAAGATAAAACGTAAAGAAACAAGTTTTTAGTTTAAATTCAAAAGATATGTGTTTTAGATATTTATTTTGGAGTAAGTTTTAAAATTAAAACAAAACTTCGTGAAGAATATTTTAATATTATTTAAATTAATTGTTTTATTTAAGATATTGAAATATCACCATAAAAAGGGCTACACAACCTTTCTTAATTTACGTTCAACAATTACGTTCATTTCTTTTATTAAAGTGGTTACATTTTGCTCTCCAATCCATTTTACGCCAGCATTATTTTTACTTAACCAATTTTTTAAATGTATTTCTTTTCTTGAAATTAATTTAGAAAGTAATACTAAATCATGCGAGCCATTTTCTAGCCACCCTTTAATAGTATCCACCTCTTCTTTATAAACTTTGGCTGGTTTACCATCAATAAACATATACCCCTTTACATCTGGTAAAGCAAAAACAACGCCACGATAAGGTTCTGGAATATTTACAAAAATATGTGACTTAAACAATGGTGTTTCCACTATTTTTTGCTTATTACTCCAAAATTTAATTTCTTTTACAAGAGGATTGAATACTTCAAAATCCATTTTTTCTAGCATTTTTGCAACTTTGTCTTCTTGCTTTTCTTTAACTGATAATACAAACCAACTCATAATATTATTTTTAGTATGCTTTTTCTTCGCCACTTATAGCGTTAAAAATGGTTAAAAGAATTATTTTAAAATCTAACAGAAATGACCATTTTTCTACATATAGAATATCTAGACGAATTCTGTTTAATATATCTGATGGATTAATTATTTCACCTCTATAGCCTTTTATTTGCGCTAAACCTGTAATTCCTGGCTTAACAAAATGGCGCACTAAATATTTATCGACCGAAATTTCGTAATCGCTTGTGTGTTGCTCCATATGTGGTCGCGGGCCAACAACACTCATATCTCCCATAAAAACATTAAAAAACTGTGGTAACTCGTCAATACTAGTTTTTCGAATTATTCGACCAATTTTTGTTACACGCCTATCGTTTTTTGTTGCCATTTTTGAATTGGCATCTGAATTAGTTGTCATAGACCTAAACTTTATACACTTAAAGGTTTTTCGTTTTAATCCATGACGGTTTTGAGTGAAAAATAGCGGCCCTGGCGATTCTAATTTTATTAAAACATATAACAACGGTACTAACCACGATAATAAAAACAAAATAATTAACGACGAGAAAACAATATCAAAACCACGTTTTGCAACCCGCCCTAAATCGGCATCAAGCGGCACTGTTCTTAAATCTAAAACTGGTATTTGGTCGTATTTTTGCACCGTCATTGCTGGTGTAAAAATATCTTTGTTATCCGGGATGATCTTCAGCTTTATTAAATTATTATCAGCAAAATTTATAAGATTTTGTAAATCCGATTTTGTAAGTTTAGCTGCGGTACAATATACCTCATCAACCCTATTATCGATAATATACTTAAAACAGTCTAAAATTTCCCCCAGATAGGTTGGGCTTTCGGATGTTTCATCATCAAAAAAACCACAATATCTATAACCGTAATAAGGATTATCAAAAACCTTTCTAATTTTCTTTAAATTTTTATCACGACCTATAACAACAACATTTAAATGGTTACCTCCTTTAGAGCGATAATGCCTAATAAACACATAGAATATCCATCTATAAAGGGTAAGTAACGCACATATAATTAAATATATAATTAAATGATATTGAATAAACTCCGGCTGAACACCTGTTACACCAAACCACGAAAAATATGTTAACCCATAAATAATATATAGGTAAAACATCTTTTTAATGTTGGTCATAAAGGTTTCTTTACGAGCCGTTGGGTAGTAATTTAAATTATAGGTAATAAGTAACCAAGCAACATTATAGAAGATAACACTCAATACATTTAAATATGTATCGGGAGTCATAAAATATAATACGCCATTAATAATACTTAAGTGTACAAGTATTGAAAAGGGGATTATTAAATGAGAGTAACTCCTAGTTTTCATATAGCAACTTACGTAAATTATTTCCGCATAAAACGAAAACAAAATAACATTAAAGGTTAAGTTTCTTTAAATCTCAATACAGTAAAAATGTTTAAAACATTTTTATGACCATATTTTTGATTTTCGTGCTATTAATCAAATCTTGGTGTTAATTGTTTAAAATTCTCTTACAAAAGAACACAGAATTAGAGAACTATGAATAAATTTTCTATACATAGCTATTATATTCGTTAAAATACCATATCCAGATTTTAAAGAAATTTTAACATTCATTTTATCGATATTTTTTTCATTTACACCATATTTTCCCTCAATAACAACAAATATTTTCACACAAATTGAATACCTTAATCAAAAACACTTCTTTATTCACATGCGTTTTTAGGTGAATTTAAAACTTAAATTATAGTATTATTAAATTCATTGATAAAACTTATCTTATTTAATCAAATAATTTAAATCGATACCATTAGAATCTCAAAATCTTTTTCTCAATTATTCCGTTCACAAATAATATGTTATTTTTGTTTAATAAAAAAACCATAAACATAAACATGATAAAATCCAACTTCAGTATAAAAGATTTAGAAAACTTGTCGGGAATAAAAGCCCATACTATAAGGATTTGGGAAAAACGCTACAACCTGTTATCCCCTAACAGAACCGATACCAACATACGATACTACAGTTTAGAGAGTCTTCAAAAATTACTAAACATTTCTTTTTTAAACAAACACGGTATTAAAGTTTCTAAAATCGCAAAGCTATCTAACCAAGAAATTGCAGCGCATGTTCGCGAAATTGCTTCTCGAGAAAAACTAGAAGACCATGCCATTAACACCTTTAAAATGGCAATGATTAATTTTGATCAAATATTATTTTACAACACCTATAATAGTTTAATTGAAACCCGATCATTCAGCAATATATTTTATAACGTGTTTTTACCTCTTTTAAACGAAGTTGGCTTATTATGGCAAACTAGCACCATAACGCCTGCTCACGAACATTTTTTATCTATTCATATAAAACAAAAAATTTTATTAAATATTGAACGCCTTCAACTTTTAGAGCCAAAACCAAATTCGAGAACATATATTTTATTTTTACCTGAAAACGAAATTCATGATATTGGACTATTATTTATAAATTACAAGCTTCGCAGTAAAGGTTATCATTCTATATTTTTAGGAGAAAGCATCCCAATGAATAACCTATCTTACTTATTAGACTTTTTTAATCACATTACATTTGTAACGTATTTTACCGTCGCACCTGAAGAAGAAAAAATAGCCGAATACCTCTCTGAATTTAACAAACTACTATTAAAACAAGATAATAAACTATTTGTTTTAGGACAAAAAGCCAAAACTATTTTACCTGAGCATTTACCTAAATCTATTTCCGTTTCAAATTCAATTAAAAACTTCATTAATCAACTTTAATTTAAATATTGTTTAACTTTTTTATATATTTGTTAAACAATGAAACTTAAAGTAAATATTATTGGTTCTGGATTTTCGTCGTTAGCTGCTTCATGTTACTTAGCGCAAGCGGGTTACGATGTAACTGTTTTTGAAAAAAACCCGACTATAGGCGGGCGCGCTAGACAACTAAAAAAGGATGGTTTTACTTTTGATATTGGCCCAACCTGGTACTGGATGCCTGACGTTTTCGAACGCTTTTTTGCTGATTTTAACAAAAAGCCTTCCAACTACTATACTCTAGAAAAACTCAACCCAGCTTACAGTGTTTATTTTGATAAAAATGATTTTATCACTATTGAAGACTCCCTTGAAAAAATAAAAATTGCTTTTGAAAAAGAAGAAAAAGGAAGCGCCAAGAAGCTACAATACTTTATAAACAAAGCTAAAACCAATTATAATATTGCTATAAAAGATTTGGTTTATAAACCTGGCGAATCTCCTTTAGAACTCGTAACGCTTGCAACAATAAATAAGCTTAATCAGTTTTTTAGTACTATAAAAAAAGATGTTCGAAAAGCGTTTAAAAACAAAAAGCTCGTTCAAATTCTAGAATTCCCAGTACTATTTCTTGGTGCAAAACCAAGTGATACCCCTTCATTTTATAATTTTATGAATTATGCCGATTTTGGTCTTGGCACATTTCATCCTAAAAAAGGCATGTACCAAGTTATTTTAGCTTTGAAGCATTTAGCTGAAGAACTAGGAGTAAACATTAAAACAGAAAACCCCGTTGATAAAATTATCGTAAATAATGGAAAAGCAATCGGAATTTTGTCGAACGGAAAAGAATACTTAGCAGATATCATTTTAAGCGGTGCAGATTATCATCATACCGAAACTTTACTCGATAAAGCATACAGACAATACTCTGAAGCCTATTGGGAAAAGAAAACTTTTGCTCCTTCTTCGCTTCTTTTTTATGTTGGCTTCAATAAAAAACTAAAAAATGTAAATCATCACACCTTATTTTTCGATGTTGATTTCGATATACATGCCGAAGCAATTTACGACAACCCAAAATGGCCTGAAAATCCGCTATTTTATGCTAGTTTCCCGAGCATAACAGACGCAAATGCTGCTCCACAAGGCAAAGAAGCTGGTATATTTTTAATTCCGCTTGCTCCAAACTTAAACGACACGCCCCAACTGCGAGAAACTTATTTTGAAAAAATCATTTCACGGTTTGAAAATTTAACCTCTCAAAATGTAAAAAACAATATCATTTTTAAAGAAAGCTTCTGTGTAAACGATTTTATAAAAGATTACAACTCCTACAAAGGTAACGCCTACGGTATGGCCAATACTTTATTACAAACCGCTTTTTTACGACCAAAATTAAAGGGTAAAAAAGTAGATAATTTATTTTTTACCGGTCAATTAACCGTACCAGGTCCTGGTGTACCTCCTTCCTTAATTTCAGGTAAATTGGTTGCCGATTTAATTATTAAATACCATAACGCATCATGAAAGCATTATTCGACACGGTGTCTTACAGCTCCAGCAAGCTAGTTACACAAACGTACAGCACATCCTTTTCTTTAGCTACAAAAATGCTTTATAAAACCATTAGAAGCGATATTTATAATATTTATGGTTTTGTTAGGTTTGCCGATGAAATTGTAGATTCATTTCACAACTACCAACAAGAAGATTTATTTAACAGATTTGAAGAAGATCTAGAACTTGCTTTAAAAAACAAAATAAGCTTAAACCCAATTTTAAATGCTTTTCAGTACACGTATCACAAATACAATATTGATAAAAGTTTGATAGATGCCTTTATGAAAAGTATGCGAACCGATTTACATAAAAGCGTTTACCTAAACCAAGAAGAATTTAAAACCTATATTTATGGTTCTGCAGACGTTGTTGGCCTTATGTGTTTAAAGGTATTTGTTAAAGGTGACAACAACAATTATGAAGCATTAAAAGAAAGTGCCATGGCGCTAGGATCTGCTTTTCAAAAAGTTAACTTTTTAAGAGATTTAAAAGCCGATTTCGATAATTTAAATCGCAGTTACTTCCCGAATACAGATTTACAAAACTTAAACGAACTTGATAAAACTGAAATTATAAATGATATTGAAAACGATTTTAAAGCTGGTTTAAACGGTATAAAAAAACTTCCTATTGAAGCTAAATTTGGAGTTTTTACTGCATATAGATACTACAAACAGCTTCTTGACAAACTAAAACAAACGCCCGCTCTAAAAATTAAAGAATCTAGAATTAGAGTTTCTAACCCTAAAAAAGTAGAGCTCTTAATGCGCAGTTATGTAAAATATCAACTAAATTTATTGTAATATAAAAATTATGCAAACGCTATTGTGGCTTTTAATATTTTTTGGCACGTTTTGCTTTATGGAATTTATGGCTTGGTTTACCCATAAATACATTATGCATGGGTTTTTATGGCGTCTACATAAAGATCATCATAAAAAAGATCACGACAATTGGTTTGAGCGTAACGATGCCTTTTTTATATTTTATGCCGTGGTTAGCATAGGTTTCTTTTTGCTTTGGAAATACAATATTTTTTGGGGCGGTTTACCTATTGGCCTAGGCATTTTTGCTTATGGTCTGTGTTATTTTATTGTTCACGATATTTTTATTCACCAACGGTTTAAAATATTCCGAAACACCAATAACCGTTATGCTAAAGGTGTACGACGCGCCCATAAAATGCATCACAAACACCTTGGTAAAACTGATGGTGAATGTTTTGGTATGTTAATTGTACCTTTTAAATACTTTAAAAAGTAACAATGTCATATTTGTACTTAGCACTCAATATAGGTTCACTACTTGTTCCTTTTTTATTTAGCTTTCACCCTAAATTAAAGTTTTATAAACTCTGGAAACCTCTATTTATAAGCATTGTAATTAGTATGTTTATCTTTATTCCGTGGGATGTTATTTTTACTAAATATGGTATTTGGGGATTTAATAGCAATTACTATTTAAGAATTACACTTTTAAACCTACCCGTAGAAGAATGGTTATTTTTTATTTGCATTCCTTACGCCTGCGTTTTCACTCATTTCGCTTTATTGTACTATTTCCCTCAATTAAGAATGTCACTCAAAACATCTAAACTATTAGGAAAGCTGTTATTTATATTTTTTTTGGGCGTTGCTATTTTAAATACAAACAAATGGTACACTTTTGTAAACTTTAGTTTAGCAAGTGTTTTAATAATTTTTACAATCCTAAAGTCTCCAAAAATTCTTCAAACGTATTTATTAACTTTTTTAGTCATGCTTATACCCTTTTTTATTGTAAACGGCACATTAACTGGAAGTTTTATTAAAAATGAAGTGGTGTGGTATAACAACAATGAAAATTTAGGTGTTAGAATGTTCACCATTCCTGTTGAAGATGCTATTTACGCCTTTTCCATGATTCTGATAAACTTATTGGTTATTGATCATCTCAAAATAAAAAAAGCATAGCTTTTCAACTATGCTCAATTTTATATTAAATCAAAAAATTTATTAGTTATCTACTTACTGTACCCGACAAACTCATTACTGGTCCGTTTCCTAAAGTAAGGTCTTCATGATCGTTTGCCGTTGCTGGTACTTGATGCGCTAGAGGTTTTAAAGTGAAAGGTGCTGCGCTATTATCGGGGTAAGGTTCCACAGAAACTACAATAGTCGCATCACGTAAATCGGTTGGAAAGGTTAATCCTGAAGGTGCATTTTGAATATAATCTTCTCCTGGAAACATGGGGCCATCACCCATATCGCCCTTAAACATAGACGTTGAAGCATTATCATCAAACCCAGAAGCACTACTAAAAGTTCCTGTACTTACTGGTGTTCCATCAATAACCGCCCACCCTTCGTATTTCCAGCCTGCCGACAAGGCCGGTAGATTTAAACCTACTGTTGGCGAACCTGTTTCTAAACTTAAAAACCAAACACCGCTAAATTCGTTATTATCTGCTCCATCGGTTGGTGTTGCTAAAATGTATGTTCCCGAAGCTGCGCTAAAATCGGCCACGATTCCATTGGAACTTACATTGGCCATATCTCCCGAAAAATCGCCTGCTAAAATTTTTGTTGGCGCAGGAGCAGGATCGCTATCAACTGCTGGTTCAATAGAAAGTACAAACGTACTTGCTTCTTCAAGTTGCATCGCATCAACCGTAAACGATTGCGGGAATTTTACTGAAGAAAAAGTACCCGTTGAAACTGGAGCGCCATCTACTATAAGCCATCCTTCGTAAACAAAATCGTTTCCTAAAGCTTCTAAGCCTGATAAATTTAAAGTTAATTGAGCTGTGGCTGGAGTGTTGTCGTCATCATTACTGCATGCAGTTGCAAAAACACTTATTGCTAAAACTGCCAAAATTAGTTTTTTCATTGTTGTATACTTTATAGTTATTATACTTTCAAAAGTATATCTCAACAATAACTTAAAATGTTAGCTAGCTAACATTTGCCATATTTTTATATAACCGAATTTGTTTTCGACTAAAAGCAATTATATTTTGTTCCTTTAATTCGTTTAATAATGTATTTAAAGTTGGCCTTGATGTACCAATTAAACTCGCAATGTCTTTTTGCGTATATGGGTGGTGAATAATGCGATCGCCAGTATGTTTACAATCGTAACCATATTCATGACACAATTCTTCTAAAAACTCTAGTAATCTCGTTTTAGAATCTTTGTACATTAATAATTTTAAACGACGCTCTAACTTTTGAAATTTAAAGCCAATAAATTTATACACCCTAAAACTAAAGGTTTCGTTTTTTCGCATTAAATCGTGCATAGTATCAACACTTATTGGGCAAATACTTGTAGTATTTTCGATAGATTGCGCAAACTCATCGCGTTTATATTCTCCCAAAATAGCTTTTTCACCAAAAAGTTCACCCTTTGATAGTATAGCTTTTATTACTTCGGTACCATCTTCATTATAGTAACCTATTTTTACTTTACCTTTTTCAATAAGAAACACTTTATTGGAGGAGTCTTCTGCGAAGTAAATATAATCTTCCTTATTATAAGCATTAAAGGCATGCTCGGTTTTGTATTCCTTAAACTTATGCGGACATAATATTTTAAACAAATTTACATCCTCGAAAAACCAAAGTGTATTCATGTTGTTGTTTGTTTTGATAATTAGTTGTAAAAATGGTCGTAGTTAACGGTCAAAACTTTCAGAAAAAGGCATAAAAAAACCTCTTAAATAAGAGGCTTAGATTATATTGTTGTTGTAATATTTTATTCTTCTTCGTCGGTAGCTTCAGCGCTAACTTCTTCTTCCAACAAATCTAACATGTTGTGTTTTTGCAACAAATTATACCATTGTACAACTTTTTTAATATCGCTAGCATAAACTCTATCTTCATCATAATCAGGTAATACTTCAAAAAAGTATTCTTCTAATTTATCTTTACTATCCTTTGGTTTAACCGATGCTATCTCGCCATTTTCTTTGTCTTTAATTTTCTTCAAAACCACGTGTAATGGCACTTCTTCAGCTAAAGTATAAATGGCAATTTCACTTAAAACACTTACATTATTTTGCATGGTTACCGATATACGTTTACTATCAATTAACGATTCGGCTACAAAACCACCACGTGTTTGTGCTACTAATTTGTATAAACCTGGCTTGCCAGAAATGGCTAAAACTTTTTCTAAACTCATTAAGTTATTTTTTGGGCTGCAAATTTAATTTTTTACTCAAAATTTGCAAGTTATCTTTTCTTTTTTTCGGCAGGGAAACGCATTCTATAATCTACTCGAATTTTACCTTTCGATATGTTTCCTAATCTTCCTTTTATAATTCGTTTTTTAAAACTCGATAGCTTATCGGTAAATAAAACACCTTCAATATGGTCGTATTCATGCTGAATGACACGAGCTATTAAGCCATCGTATATTTCGGTATGTTGTTTAAAGTTTTCATCAACATACTCAATAGTAATCTTAGGTTTTCTTGAAACATCTTCGCGAACATCTGGAATACTTAAACACCCTTCGTTAAATACCCATTCTTCACCTTCTTCATTAGTAATTTTAGCATTAATAAACACTTTTTTAAATCCTTTTAAGCTGGCTTGTTCTTCTTTTGTCAACTCTTCATCTTCGGCAAAAGGTGTTGTATCAACAAGAAACATTCTAATTGGCAAACCTATTTGTGGCGCCGCTAAACCAACTCCATAAGCATTATACATAGTTTCGAACATATTATCTACCAACTCATTTAGTTTTGGATAATCTTCCGAAATGTTAGTTGCTTTTTTTCTTAATACAGGATCGCCGTATGCTACAATGGGTAATATCATGCTTTATTTTTTGTTCGCGCAAAAATACTAACTTAAGTGTATTGTTACAATTTTATTTTGAATATAGATAATTCTGCAAAATTAAAGTAGCGCTTATTTCATCTATCAATGCTTTATTTTGACGTTGTTTCTTTTTTAGGCCACTATCTATCATGGTTTGAAACGCCATTTTTGAGGTAAAACGTTCGTCTACACGTTGTATACCAACATTAGGTATTGCCTTTTCCAACTTTACAATAAACTCTTTAATATATGTTTCGCTTTGTGAAGCAGTATTATCCATTTGTTTAGGCTCACCAATTACAAATAAATCTACGGCTTCTTTATTAGTATATTCCTTTAAAAAAGAAATTAAATCTTTTGTATTTACTGTTGTTAAACCCGAAGCTATTATTTGTAACTCATCGGTTACTGCAATTCCTGTACGCTTTGTACCAAAATCTATTGCTAAAATTCGTCCCATAAAACAAAAGTAATAAAAATAGGAAAGGCTGTTTTTTCAAACAGCCCTAGTTAATTAGTTAACCTTAAATTATTAATATTTGAACATTGTTATTAAGCCTTTACAGCTTTATTAGATTTAGGAAATACAACAGTGATATTTCCAGCTTTTCTTTCTCTAGTTAAGTACTTTCTAATATCACTAGCACCACGAGCAATAGTTTGTTTTAACTCAGCAGCATCAATTAACAAAGTTTCTTTTTCAGTGTTAACCTCGGTAGCGATAGTATCGTTATCATTTTCAACAGAAACAACAGTTACAGTTTCGATAGTAGTTACTTCAGAAGTGTTTTGAGCTGAAGCAAAAGAAACACTTAATAATAAAACTAAGAATATGTATAAATTTGTTTTCATGGGTCTGTTGTTGTTTGACACTTCAAAGATATATCGACAGGAAGCTTCAAATGCAAAAAAATAGTTGTAAACACTGGTATTTTCGTTTATAAGACCAGCGGTATAATTCACCCGTTTATCTGATAAAAAACGCCATTTTGCAGACGAAATACACCTACTTTGCCATTAACCGAACGAAAACTGCCATTCAAAGACAAACTTGCTGTTTATTGAGTAAAAATTCTGCACTTTTTTATCCATAAACTGCACATTTGTGATGCACTTAAACGTGTTTTTTTAATGATACCTGTTATATTTGCCAAAAACTTAATTATTACAATGACTGAATTACAACAAATCATAGAAAAAGCATGGGACAACCGTTCGCTTTTACAAGAAGAAACAACTATTAACGCTATTCGTGAAGTTGTAAACCAACTAGATTTAGGACAATTACGCGTTGCCGAACCAACAAACGATGGTTGGCAAGTAAACGAATGGGTGAAAAAAGCGGTAGTTTTATATTTCCCAATTCAAAAAATGGAAACCATTGAATGTGGTCCGTTAGAATTCCATGATAAAATTCCTTTAAAAACAGGTTATAAAGAAAAAGGTATTCGTGTCGTACCACATGCCGTTGCAAGACACGGTGCTTATATTTCTGCAGGAACCATTTTAATGCCTAGTTATGTAAATATTGGTGCTTATGTAGATGAAGGTACTATGGTGGATACTTGGGCAACTGTTGGTAGTTGTGCGCAAATTGGTAAAAACGTACATCTTTCTGGAGGTGTTGGTATTGGTGGTGTTTTAGAGCCATTACAAGCTGCTCCGGTAATTATTGAAGATAATGTTTTTGTTGGTTCACGTTGTATTGTGGTTGAAGGTGTACACGTTGAAAAAGAAGCTGTTTTAGGCGCCAACGTTGTACTTACCATGAGTACTAAAATTATTGATGTTACTGGGGACAAACCTGTTGAAATGAAAGGTCGTGTACCAGCACGTTCTGTTGTAATTCCTGGTAGTTACACTAAAACATTCCCTGCTGGAGAATACCAAGTACCATGTGCTTTAATTATTGGAAAACGTAAAGAAAGTACCGATAAGAAAACCTCTTTAAACGATGCGCTTCGTGATAACGACGTAGCGGTTTAATTGTTTAATACCTTATATGTAAATTCCAAATTCCAAACTATAATCATTGGAATTTGGAATTTTTTATTTGATTTTTAACCCACATGAAGATTTTAATTATACAACAAAAAATGATTGGTGATGTATTAACCACCAGCATTCTTTTTGAAGCTTTACGACTTGAATTTCCACAGGCCCAATTAGATTACTTGATTAACGAACACACCTACCCTGTTGTAGACCAAAATCCGTTTATTGATAATTTTATTTTCTTCACAAAAGCAGAAGAACAGAGTAAACGCGCTTTATTTCGACTTGCGAAAACTATAAAACAAACGCAGTACGATGCGGTTATTGATGTTTATTCTAAATTCTCAAGCAACTTTATTACTGCGCTATCTGGTGCAAAACTTAAAATATCGAAATATAAATGGTACACCTCTTTTATATATTCGCATACTTTCAAGGAATCTAAAATCCCGAAAACCATTGCTGGGTTAGCCATAGAAAATCGTTTAGAGCTGTTAAAACCCATTTTAAACAAAACTCCAGAAATAATTCAGCCTAAAATATATTTAACTTCGGAAGAACTTAAAAACTCAAAACACTATTTAGAACAAAATAACATCAATTTATCACAACCGTTGTATATGATTAGCGTTTTAGGAAGTGGCTTGAACAAAACCTATCCGTTTGATTATATGGCAACTTTAATTGATGATGTTGTCGCTACCACTAACGCGCAAATATTATTTAATTACATTCCTAATCAAATTAAAGACGCACAGGCGATTTATAATTTATGCAAACCCGAAACCCAAAAGCATATAAAATTTGATGTCTTTGGAAAAAGCTTGCGCGAATTTATGGCCATAACAAAACATTGCACTGCTTTAATTGGTAACGAAGGTGGCGCTGTAAATATGGCGAAAGCTTTAAATGTATCGACTTTCACTATTTTTTCACCATGGATTGTTAAAGCTGCGTGGAATATGTTTGAAGATGGAAAACAACATGTTTCCATTCACCTAAACGATGTAAAACCTGAGCTTTACATTGATAAAAAACGAAAAGAAATAAAAGCCAGTTACAGGATTTATTATGAAGCTTTTACGCCAGATTTAATTTCAAATAAGCTAAAAGCTTTTTTAAAAAATTAATCTTTTTTAACAATACCGTAATCTGTCCAAGCTAACTTTTCCTTTTTTGTAGTTGCTCGTATAGCCAAATTTTTATTGATAGACTCTTGGGTTTTATATCCTCTAGGATGATCTAAATGCACACAAATTGCAGAATATCTTATTTGTTTCGATTTTATACCATAGTTAAATAAACGTTCTCCCAGTTCACGATCTTGCCCGCCGTATTGCATACGTTCATCAAAGCCATTAATCGCTAAAATATCTTTTTTCCAACCCGAAGCATTATGCCCATTCCAACTCGGTGTTGTTGGCGTAACCGTATTTAAAAACTTCGCTTTAAAACCTTTAGCTGTTAATTTGTTGTTTTTAAAAGATGATGGCAAACCTAGTTTAGTTAACCAATCAATATCAAAAGGTTTTTGGTTTAAAATATCGTCTTTTTTAATGGCTTCCGAAATCTGCATTGGTAACATAAAATAACCTCCAGACAAAAAGTATCCTGGTGTTTTTTTATCTACATGTACTTGCACAAAATCTTCACGCGCCATACAATCGCCATCGCTCATTAAAATATAATCGGCGTTACATTTTAAAACCGCCTTGTTTAGAATTTGCGATTTTTGAAATCCGTTATCTTCGTGCCATACGTGAATAATGGGGTAATCCACTTCGTTTCTCATGCGCTCAATTAAATCGAACGTTGGTTGTTTAGAACCATCATCTGCAATTACCATTTCAAAGTTTTTAAACGTTTGTTTATGGTAGCTCCACATGACATTTTCAAGCCATTTTTCGGCGTTATAAGTACTTATTATTACTGATATTTCTGTCTTATTCATTTTTATTAATTCCGTAGGGCGTAAAAGTTATATTTTGTTTTTTATTGGTTTGCCTTATCTTTTTATTCAACCGCATTAATGCTTCATCTTTATAAGGTCTGTCGTGGTGCAAATGTACGCAAATAGCGCTATATCTAATTTGAATAAAACGAATACCGTTATTCATCATGCGTTCGCCTACTTCACGATCTAATCCGCCGTATTTCATTTGTTCATTAAATCCGTTTACAGCCAACATATCCTTTTTCCAACAAGATACATTCATCCCATCAAAAGTTGCTTTAGTTGGCGTTACGATATTTAAAAATTTTGCTTTTAACGCACTCGTGGTTAGTTTATTTAATTTGAAGGATTTTGGTTGATTATAGCTAAACAACCAATGCTTATTAAAACATTGCTGTTTTTCAACAACCTCGTTTGTTATTTTTTCTGAAACGTCTTCGGTTAATTTAAAATATCCACCAGAAAGCGCACAATATTCTTTTCTTAATTTTAAATGCGTTTCAACAAAATCGTTTCTTGCAATACAGTCGCCATCGGTAAAAATGAGATAATTCGACGTTGTTTTTACAATGGCTTTGTTTAAAATTTCGGTTTTCCGGAAGCCATCATCTTCATGCCAAACATGAATTATTGGTGTTTTAAGTTTTGAACTAAAGCTTTCAATAACAGCTTTTGTTTCAGTAGAAGAACCATCATCAGCAATTACTATTTCGAAATCTTTTTCGGTTTGCAGCGTATAACTCAGTAGTACTAATTTTAAAAATTCAGGCTTATTATACGTGGTTATTATTACCGATGCTAATGGCTTGTTCATACGGTAAAATTAAGTATTTTTACCGAAAATTAAACGCATTAATGCTTAAACTATCTGGTGTAATTATAACCTATAACGAAGAAAAAAAGATTGAAAAATGCTTACAATCTTTAATAGATGTTGTAGATGAAATTATTGTGATAGACTCACTGTCTACCGATAACACCAAAAGCATTTGCAACAAATACAACGTTACCTTTATTGAACAACCTTTTTTAGGTTACAAAGAACAAAAACAGTTTGGTGTAGATCAAGCGAGTTACGACTATATTGTAGCTTTAGATGCCGATGAATCGCTTTCTGAAACGCTTAAAATGTCTATTTTAAACTTAAAGCACAATTGGGTTTACGATGGCTACGTTGCAAAACGCTTAAATTATTTTTGCGGACAATGGATTAAGCACACTACTTGGTATCCTGATAAAAAATTACGTGTTTTTGATAGAAGAAAAGCAAAATGGGGCGGTATAAATCCGCACGATTCAGTTAAATTACATAGCCCTACAGCCAAAACTGGGTTTTTAAAAGGTGATATTTTACACGAGACTTACCAAAGTTACAGTGAGTTTAACCAACGTGTTGAGAAATTTTCAAGCATTTCGGCCGAATCTAATTTTAAACTGGGTAAAAAAGCACCTATTTATAAAATTATTTTTAACCCGACTTGGGCGTTTATTCAATCTTACTTTTTAAAGTTAGGTTTTTTAGATGGTTTAAACGGATTAATTATATCGGTACAAACCGCCAATATTAGGTTTTTAAAGTACATTAAATTGCGTGAATTAATTAAAGAGGCGAGTTAACGTTTCCAGAACTTAAGCTTCTTTTTTAAACGCTTTTTTCGATAAAATTTTTCTTGAAAAGCTTCAGTTTCTTGCCACATTAAATTAAAAACCTTTTTATAATCTGCCCCAGAACACTTCGCGTATTCGTCACTCATGACCTTAACCATACTTTTATGAATAGTTAATCTTGCAAAGTTTTTTATTCTGGTTTCGAAATCTAAAGATTTAAACTCCATTCGGTTTAAATCAACTAAATAAAACTTATAATTTTCGGCTTCTTTTTTAATTAATGTATTTCCTGGAGAATGATCGAGAAAATGAATTCCTTTTTCGTGTAAATTAAAAGTAAATCGGGTAAAAGCACGTAAAATAGCTTCGTGATTTGGATAGCTTAAGTCTGTTGTTAATTCACGGTAAGTTAACTCGCAATGTAACTGCTCGCTTACATAATAACTCTTTTTAAATAAAAAAGGTGTAGTAAACTCGTAATAGGCAATAGGTTGAGGCGTTCCTATATTTAACTCTACCAACTTATTAGCATACTCAAACGAACGTTGGGCTTTGCTTTTTCTAAAAAACCTATAAACTATTTGATTTATAATATTGGGAATGCGAAACGATTTTACATTAATAACCTTCCCATCTAATTTAAATAGTTTTAAACTATTTCTATCTTGATTTCCAAAGTTCTCACCTGTGGTATCAAAATTCCTGATAATATTATTTAAAACCTCTGTTTCAGATTTAAATTTATTGTTTATTTGTTTAAGCAAAATCTAACTTATATCTATTAAAACTTTTGATTGCAAAATTATAAATTTAAGTTATATATATTTGTTCTTTAGTGTTTGTAAATAATAAATGTCGAAAAAAGTAATTTATATTCTCCACAAAAATGGTGCAAAAGGGCATTATGTAGCTCTCAACCATTTACTAAATGAAAACAGTATTATTTTAAAACACAGGGAATTTTCAGTTTTTAGTTCTCTATTTAAATCTCTTATAAAATTAGATTTTAAACGATTAAATAAACAATTCATTAATATTGCTTTTTTTGTCAATTTAATTTTCAGCAGTAATAAAAAAATTGTTTTAGGCATTGCTCCTTTCGATTATAAGCTAAAGTATCTATTGCTATTTCTTAAAAGCCATAAAATATTTTATCACACCTCTTGGATATGTTGGGATAAAAATTTTCATCCTAAAAACAAAAAAAATAATCTTAAGTGTTTTCAAGTTTGGAAAACATTTTTAGAAGAAAATACCGAACATATTTTTGCTGTAACCTCTAAAACAAAACAAGAGCTTTTAAATAACTACAACTTATCTTCAGATAAAATTAGCATCGTTTACCATTCAAATAAAAACGAATTTTATAAACGCTACAGTTACCAAAGAAAAAAAAATAGCTTTATTTACGTTGGTAGACTTTTACCTCAAAAAGGGGTCGAAGAAATTTTAGAATATTTTAAAAATAATCAAAACGCTACCTTAACAATTATTGGCGATGGTAAGAGTAAAGAATTGGTTTTAAAATATGCAAATAAATGCAAAAACATTAATTATAAGGAACCTATATGTAATACGGATGCTTTAATAAACAATTATAAAAGTCACGAATACTTTATTCTAAACTCAAAAAAAACAAAAACTTGGGAAGAACTTTTTGGAATTGTTTTAATTGAAAGTATGGCTTTAGGGTTAATACCTATTGCAACCAACCACTCTGGGCCTTCTGAAATCATTTCCAACAAAAATGGCTTTTTATTTGATGAAAATGAATTAATAGAAACTTTAGACCATATTATGAAGCAATCTTTTAATATTGAAATGTCTGAAACCAATATTATTGAAGCGAAAAAATATACTTTACAAAACATTTCTAAAAGATGGAGTACTATCCTAAAATAGATGTAAGCTGTATTATTATAAACTACAACACCGCAAAATATACATTTGAAGCGGTGAAATCAATTATAGATAACAATACCGCCATAGACTTAACTTTTGAAATAATTGTTATTGATAATAATTCGGAAAAAAATGATTTTGAGCACCTTGAAAGTCAAATAAACATATTAAATTCTGATTGTGTTAAACTAATTAGAAGCAATTTTAACCATGGTTTTGGTGGCGGAAATATGTTAGGAGTTCATTATGCGAGTAATTCTCGTTATTATGCTTTTATTAATAATGACACGTTACAAGTCACAAAAAATTGTTTGAAACTTTTAAGAGATTTTATGCTAAACACCCCAAATGCAGGCATATGCTCTCCTCAAATGTTAGATGAAAACAAGAATTTTAGAGTAACCATAGATCACTTTGCTTCATTACCAAGAGAAATTTTAAAAAGAGCTATTCTAGAAAAGCTATTTCCTTCAAAATACCTAAATAGAAAAACTACATACAAATCACCGCAAAAAGTGAATTATGTTCAAGGCTCTTTTATGTTTATCGATGCTTTATCTTTTAACAAAATTGGAGGTTTTGACACAAACTTATTTCTATATTATGAAGAATCAGATTTAAGTTTAAGGCTATTAAAAAATTTAAATAAAGATACCTATTTAATACCTGATGCCGAATATATTCATTACAAAAGTAAAAGCATACAGCGTAATATAAATATAAAAATAGAGCAAAAAATAGCACTACTTTACTATATCGAAAAGCATCATGGTTGGTTTGCAAAAAAAATTCTAAACACACACTTTGTTATACGATATTTTTTCTCATCACTTATAAAACCTAAATATTGGAAATTATGGCTTGTTCTTTTAGCAGGTGCTCCACTTTCATTATCCCTTAAACAAAAACAAAAAATTAATCCCTTATAATCATGCAAACCGAAATTAATAACGCTCTTAAAGTTGTAAAAGAAGGCGGCATTATACTTTATCCAACAGATACCGTTTGGGGTATTGGTTGCGATGCTACGAACCCAGAAGCTGTAAAAAAAATTTACGGCTTAAAGCAACGTGAAGATAGCAAAGCCTTAATTTGCTTGGTTGCAGACGACCGCATGCTAAAAAATCACGTTTCGCAAATACCAAAAGCAGCGCAAGACATAATTGAAGTATCCGAAAAACCTACCACTATAATTTACGACAAAGCCAAAAATTTAGCTTCAAATTTAATCGCAGAAGACGGCAGTATTGCCATTCGCATTCCCGATGATGATTTTTGCTATTGGCTTACTCGAAGACTTAACGGCGCACTCGTTTCTACATCGGCAAATATTAGTGGGCAACCCACACCAAAATCGTTTAAAGAAATAAGCCCAGATATTTTAAATGGCGTTGATTATGTTGTAAATTTGCACCGCGAAAAAATTTGCGATAAACCATCGTCTATTATTAAAATTAGTAACAACGGTGTGTTTAAAATTATTCGAGAATAACTCCCAAATTATCAAATCCCAAAATCCAAAAAAACGAGTTGGAATTTGGTGCTTGAAATTTGATTATTATGAATTATAAAGAAGCCCTTAAGCATAACATTTTCAACATAATTTCTAAATCAGCTTCAGAGTTGGAGTTAGAAAGCTACGTTATTGGTGGCTTTGCACGCGACTACATTTTACAACGTGGTAATGCCAAAGACATCGATGTGGTTGCCATTGGTAGCGGTATAGCATTAGCAAAACAAGTTGCTAAAAACCTACCAACAAAACCAAAAGTTCAGGTTTTTAAAACCTATGGCACAGCCATGTTGCGTTACGACAATATTGAAGTTGAATTTGTTGGTGCCAGAAAAGAATCGTACACCGAAAACAGTAGAAACCCATCCGTTGAAAATGGCTCCCTTCAAGATGACCAAAACCGTCGCGATTTTACCATAAACGCTTTGGCTTTAAGTTTAAACGAAACTAATTTTGGTGAACTACTCGATCCGTTTGGTGGTATTTCAGATTTAGAACAAAAAATAATCCGTACACCACTCGATCCCGATGTTACTTATAGCGACGATCCACTTCGTATGATGCGCGCCATTCGTTTTGCAACACAATTAAACTTTAAAATTGAAAACGAATCGCTAAAAGCCATTACTCGTAATAATAGCCGTATTAAAATTATAACCAACGAGCGCATTGTTACCGAGCTTAACAAAATTCTGGAAAGTGAAAAACCATCAATTGGCTTTCTGTTACTCGAAAAAACAGGTCTTTTAAAATATATTTTGCCAGAACTTACCGCTTTAAAAGGTATTGATGAAGTTGAAGGCCAACGCCATAAAGACAATTTTTATCACACCCTTGAAGTAGTTGATAATATTGCCATACACACCAATAATTTATGGCTACGTTGGGCGGCTTTGTTACACGATATTGGTAAAGCACCTACCAAAAAATTCAGTAAAAAAGTGGGTTGGACCTTTCACGGACATGAATTTGAAGGTTCAAAAATGGTGTATAGACTTTTTAAACGCTTAAAAATGCCTTTAAATGACAAAATGAAGTTTGTACAAAAAATGGTATTTATGAGTTCGCGCCCCATTGTGTTGGCTAACGACGAAGTAACCGATTCTGCGGTGCGCCGATTGGTATTTGATGCAGGTGATTATGTTGATGATTTAATGACGCTTTGTGAAGCCGACATTACCACTAAAAATCCGAAGAAGTTTAAACGCTATCATAACAACTTTAAAATAGTTCGTGAAAAAATTGTTGAAGTTGAAGAACGCGATCATATTCGTAATTTTCAACCGCCAATTTCTGGTGAAGAAATTATGGAAACCTTCAATTTAAAACCGTGCCGCCAAATTGGGGTGATTAAAGAAGCCATTAAAGAAGCTATTCTTGAAGGCGACATACCTAACGAGCGTGATGCGGCTTATGATTTAATGTTGAAAAAAGGCGAAAAGTTAGGATTAAAACCAACGGTTTAGGTATGATAAAGGTAGTTCGTACAAATTCCAGCAATTCAGATTTTATAAAGCTTGTAAAACAACTTGACAACTATTTATCTGTTGTAGATGGTGATGAACATGATTTTTACAATCAATTCAATAAAATTGATGCTTTAAACCATTGCGTTATTGCTTATAAAGAGAATAAACCTGTTGGCTGTGGTGCTTTTAAACCATTTGATAACAATACCGTGGAGATAAAACGAATGTTTACTTTACCCGAAACCAGAAATAGCGGCATTGCTTCAATTATTTTAAAAACGCTTGAAGATTGGGCTACAGAACAAAACTATAACGCCGCTATCCTCGAAACTGGCAAAAGACAAACAGAAGCAGTAAACTTTTATACTAAAAACAATTATTACACTATTCCTAACTACGGGCAGTATATTGGAGTGGATAATAGCATTTGTTTTAAAAAAGATTTCGCTAAAAAAGAAAACTAGAAACAAAAATATAAACTCGTGGTTAAAGAAAAGGACAACAAAAAAGTAGTTTACTGGTTATTTACAGGGTGTTTACTCATTTTTATTATGGTAATTGTGGGCGGCATTACCCGTTTAACACATTCTGGATTATCCATTTCTAACTACAAACTTATTTCGGGCACCATACCTCCAATGAATAACACCGAATGGCAAGAAGCGTTCGATTTATACAAGCAATATCCCGAATATCAAAAACTGAACAACCACTTTAACCTTCAAGATTTTAAAGATATTTATTTCTGGGAATGGTTGCACCGCGTAATTGGTCGTTTTATTGGTTTAGTGTTTTTTCTGCCTTTTGTTTACTTTTTAAGTACCAAACAACTTAGTAAACCGACTATTAAAAAAGCCATTGTATTACTATGTATGGGTGCTTTTCAAGGCTTTTTGGGCTGGTATATGGTAAAAAGCGGACTTGTAGACAACCCTGATGTGAGTCATTTTAGGCTCGCCGCACATTTAACCACCGCCTTTTTAACCTTTGCTTACACGTTTTGGGTAGCGCTCGATTTAATATATCCTAATAAAAAAGAAATCGATATTCCGTTTAGAAACTTTGTACGTTTCACCTTAATAATTATTGTATTACAAATTATTTATGGTGCCTTTGTGGCAGGTTTAGATGCTGGTTTTATTCACAACCACTGGCCTATGATGAGCGATGGCAAATTTATGCACGAAACCGTTTATATTGAACAATCACCTGTTATAAAAAACTTTTTTGAAGGAAAAAGCGGCGTTCAATTTGTGCACCGTTGTTTAGCTTATGTTGTGGTTGGTTTCATAATTACACTATTTTTAAAATCGAGAAAACTAACGCTTACTTTAATTCAAAACCGCGCTGTAAATAGCCTTTTAGTCATTGTATTTTTTCAATTTTTACTAGGTGTGTTAACCATAATGTTACAGGTTCCTGTTTGGTTAGGTGTTGCACATCAAATAGGTGCATTTTTCTTATTAACCGCCATAACTTTTACACTGCACAGGTTTACAAAATAACATAAAAGTACTACCTTTGTAGCCTAATTTTTTACGCATGATTTACAGGTTTAGAGTTATACTGGACAATGATACTACCGATGAAGATGTTTTTCGCGATTTAGAAATTCGCGAAACCGATTCGCTTGAAGAATTACACAACATCATCACCCAATCTTTTGGTTTTGACGGTACCGAAATGGCTTCGTTTTACATTAGTAATGATGCGTGGGAACAAGGTGAAGAAATTTCTCTTTTCGATTTAAGCGATGATGGTTCTGCACGTTTAATGAATGAAACATCTTTAGATAGCGTAGTACACGAAGCGCAAACTAAACTCATTTATGTGTACGATTTTTTAAGTATGTGGACGTTTTACGTTGAATTGGCTGAAATTGTTGATGAATCTGAAGGCCACGACTACCCTAACCTAATGTTTGTGCAAGGGCAAGTGCCAGATAATGCTCCAGACCGCCAATTTGAAGCCGATTTAGATGATGACTTTAACGACGAGTTTGAAGACGGTCTTGATGTAGATGATTACGATTCGTTAGACTTTGATGAGCATTGGAACTAGTTGAAGCTACTTCAGTTTATCTAAACTCACATTTTCGTAATTTCTGGTTAAAAACTCCAACGAATATTTTAATATTTCGCCCATGCCCTTGCAATTTTTAAAATTGATATCTTGGGTATAATCAAATATTTTATTGGTGAGTAATTTTATGTTTTCGTCGGTCGAAATTTTATCGGCCTCCATACAAGTTAGCAACTCACCTATACGGCTGTGATAACTTTTAAGACGTTTTACTAAAATAGAACGTTCCTCTGTTTTATATTGTCCAATAGATAGTTTTTGCATGCTTCCAGAAACCAATTCAACCATTTTTAAATTCTCTTTAAAAAATTGCGGACGATAAATATTAAATTTTCCTTCGTAAGACTGCTGGTCAAAATCAATTGCTCTAATTTTATAAACCACATGATCAAAATCGTGCGTTGGTACAATCACGTAATTATACGAACGCATATCACCTAAAAGTCGTATCATACAACGCTCGTTAAACTTTACAAACTCTTTAGCAATCTGGGATTTTTCAGATTTATCACATTTATCTAAATGATTTTTAATAAACTCATCTCCCGGAATTCCAGCAATATGTTCTTCAATTAAGGTATTATTATACACCAAAAAATTCAAATTATAGGGCGATAGCATATGCTCTAATTCCAATCCATAAACTCGCGATGCATCGGCCGTTTTCACATAAAAATAAGTGTAATTATCGTTTAAAATATTTCGCACCTTTATGCGGAATGGTTTGGAGTTACCAAATGTGCAATAATCAATAGCATCAACACTTAAAAAAGGTATGGTGTCTTCATTTCCATCAGAATGTAAAATAGTGTAAACCTTTTTTAACGATAAATCAATTTCTTCACGTTCAAATTCATTATAATAAACGCGAATCCATAACGTGTCATTATCATCTTTATCATAAACCACGATCGAGCCTTGAAAACGCAACAAATCATCATAAAAAATCGGAATTTTTATATTCCGATTGTATTCGGTTAAATAATTATTCAACTGCGATGTTATAGGAAACGACGGTTTTCTTTTCGAAATTTTTAAATCTTGCATAACGTAAAGTTATTTATTTTTTTGGAATGCTTTTAAATTTTCGTGTAACAAAAATTAAAGGCCGTCGTCTTACTTTAAACTAACCTTTATCAATTTATTTTGGTAAACAAACCTTAATAGTTTGGAATCAATTCTTACAATTAACAACCTTACAAAAAAATTTGGCAGTTTAATCGCCGTAAACAACCTATCGTTTACCATAAAAAAAGGTAATGTTTATGGTATTTTAGGCCCTAACGGAAGTGGAAAATCGACAACTTTAGGCATTGTTTTAAATGTTGTAAATAAAACCGAAGGCAATTTTAGTTGGTTTGATGGTAATACCTCAACCCATGATGCCTTAAAAAAAGTTGGCGCCATAATTGAACGCCCAAACTTTTACCCATATATGACTGCCGAACAAAACCTAAAATTAGTTTGTAAAATTAAAGGTGTTGATTATGGCAAAATAACCGAAAAGCTCGAAATTGTTGGGCTTTTAGAGCGCAAAGACAGTAAATTTAAAACCTATTCGCTAGGCATGAAACAACGCTTAGCCATTGCTTCTGCCCTTTTAAACGATCCGGAAATTTTAATTTTAGACGAACCTACAAATGGTTTAGATCCGCAGGGCATTCATCAAATTAGAGAAATTATTAAACAAATTGCAGCTCAAGGCACTACCATTTTATTGGCTTCGCATTTACTTGATGAAGTTGAAAAAGTGTGCTCGCACGTTGTGGTACTTCGTAAAGGTGTAAAACTTTATTCGGGACGTGTAGATGAAATGATTTCCAGTCATGGATTTTTCGAATTAAAATGTAATAATCAAGAGGCTTTAGTTGAAGTTTTAGAAAGCAGCAACATGTTTGGTAACATAAAAGTAACTGGCGACTTAGTTACAGCATTTTTAAATGAACCGATGAAGTCGGACGATTTTAACAAATTCCTATTCGATAAAGGTATCGTTCTTACCCATTTGGTACAACGCAAAGAAAGCCTTGAAGAACAATTTTTAAAACTAACCGACAATCAAAAAAACTAACCGCATTATGTTTCGACTTTTAAATTTAGAATTACAAAAGTTATTATTAAACCGCACCAGTAAAATATTAATTTTTGTATCGTTTATATTGCCATTTTTCGTCATACTATTATCATCACTAAAAATTAATGTATTTGGTTTTTTCACTCTTGAACTTGGCGAATTAGGCGTATTTAATTTTCCTATAATTTGGCATTTAACCACCTTTTTTGCCTCACAATTTAAGTTCTTTTTCGCCATTGTTGTAGTTAGTATGATTGGTAACGAGTATAGTAATAAAACCCTAAAACAAAACCTTATTGATGGTTTAAGTAAAAAGGAATTTATTCTATCAAAATTTTACACCATTGTATTCTTTTCGTTAGTTTCAACGGTTTTAATTGCACTCATTTCGCTATGTATTGGTTTGTATTATTCTAGTTATAACGAATTTTCAATTATCGTACAGCAAACCAACTTTTTACTAGCATATTTTATTAAGTTAGTTGGCTTTTTTAGCTTATGTCTATTTTTTGGTATGCTAGTAAAACGATCAGCATTTGCACTAGCCTTTTTGTTTATTCTTTATATTTTAGAGTGGATTATTTTTGGTTTAATTACTTGGCAATCCGATCATCATTTTGCTGAAAAAATTCAGAACTTTTTCCCTTTAAAAGCCATGTATAAACTTATCGATCAACCGTTTCAACGTATAGCAATGAGTAAATTTCCAGAAAAAAGCGAGTTGGTTTACGATTATGCTGTACATGGGTATGAAATGGTTATAGTTTTAGGCTGGACGGCGTTATTTGTCTTTTTATCTTATAGATTACTAAAACAACGAGATTTATAATATCTTTGGTAGCAATCGCTATTTAAAAGATGAAAAAACTATTCTTATTCCTTTTTCTAATTAATATAATTTATGGGTACGCTCAAAACGAAGCAGCCAACTGGTATTTTGGTGAAAATGCTGGTATTAACTTTAATACAACAACAGGAAACGTAACACCGGTAACTGGCGGAAATTTAAATACCCGAGAAGGCTGTACATCAATATCAGATGAAAATGGTAATTTATTATTTTATACCGATGGCTCGATTGTGTACAACAGTGATCATAATGTTATGGATAATGGCACAGGGCTAGTTGGAGACGAGTCTAGTACGCAATCGGCCATTATTGTTCCTAAACCACAAGACCCAAACATTTATTACATCTTTACGGTTGATGACCAAGTAACTCAAAATAGCCCCGTAAATTTAGGCTTAAATTACTCTGAAGTCGACATGACTTTAGATGGTGGCAAAGGCGCTATTACCGTTAAAAATGTTAATCTAGTTCCTGAATGCTCCGAAAAAGTAACGGCTGTTTTAAAAGATTGTATTAACGATACCTTTTGGGTAGTTACCTTTGCCGATGAAAGCGGTGTGGGATCTACCTTTAACACCTTTTTTGCTTTTGAAGTTAACACAACAGGCGTAAATTTAACACCCGTAAAATCCACCTTTAGCTCTCTAAGTATTTACGAAGGTCGCGGTTACCTAAAATTATCGCCCGACGGAACTAAAATGGCTTGTGCCAATGTGGACTACGGTATTTATTTATACGATTTTGATGCAGATACAGGTATTGTTAGCAATCAAATACTAATTAAAAACTCATCAGGAAATTATCAACCGTATGGGCTAGAGTTTTCACCAAATAGCAAACTACTATACATTAATTATTCCAACGATTATTTTGGTGTAGGTAACGACGATGCATCGAGACATAATGCTATTTTAGCGCAATACAATTTAAACGAAATCGATATACCAAATTCTGAAGTTATAATTGATAATCGTCAACTTTACAGGGGCGGTTTACAACTTGGGCCTAACGGAAAAATTTACCGAGCGTTAAGTATTACCTATGAAAATGGAGCATCCTACCTAGGTGCTATCGAAAATCCCAATATTATAGGTACTGGTTGTAATTACAATCATCACGCAGTAAATATTTCTCCCATGCGTTCTACCCAAGGATTACCACCGTTTATTTCATCCTTTTTTAATACGCAAATTGATATTATAAAGAACGGAGAAGATTCAATTAACCTAGCCCTGTGCGATGGCGACAATTATACATTAACTTCCGAAATTATTCCAGGAGCAACCTATATCTGGAAAAAAGACAACATTATTATTTCTGAAACCGATTACGATTTACTTGTAAGTGAAGGGGGGAAATACGAAGTTTATATAGAACCTAATAATGGTGATTGTGCGCTCGAAGGTTCTGCTTTTGTATCGTATAATCCCAACCCAACGGCAATTAACCATACCCTTTTACAATGTGATGAAGATGGCGTAACCGATGGTTTAACTACCTTTAACCTAACGCAAGCCTTTAATACATTAGTTGATAACGAAACAAATAGAAGCGCCAAATATTATAGTGATATTTCTAGGACTACGGAAGTAAATCCAGATAGCTTTAACAACTCAACAAACCCTCAAACTATTTATGTTGAAGTTATTAATGATGACACAGGCTGCTTAAGTGTTGCCGAATTAACTTTAACTGTAAGTTTAACTAACGCAAATAATGTGGCTTTACCCGCAGCTTGTGATGATGATGGTATAGAAGATGGAATTTATTTATTCGATTTAAGTAACGCTGATAACTTAGTTATTAATGGTCATCCGCAAGATTTAACAATAAGTTATTACGAGAATTATGATGATGCTCTTTTAGAGCAAACCCCTTTAGACACCAACTATTACAACACAACTCCATATTCTCAAACTATTTATGCCCGAACCGAAAACGCAAACAATTGCTACGGTATTAGCGAAGTATTACTAACCGTTAATAAATTACCAGAAATTAACACAGAATATATAACTAATTATTGCGTTAATTTTTATCCTGAAACCATCACGCTTAATGCTGGTATTTTAGAAGGCATTCCAAGCGATTACACTTATAGTTGGTCCAATGGAGAAAACACTTATGAGATTGAAATAAATGAACCTGGGAACTATAATGTTACAGTTACAAACAGTTATGGCTGCTCTAAAGAGAGAAACATTGTTGTTAATTCTTCAAACGTAGCACAAATAAATACGATTAACATTATTGATGCAACACAAAACAATACCATTACCGTTTTGGCGTCGGGCGATGGTGAATACGAATATAGCTTACTAGATGAAGAAAATAATATCGTTTTTCCTTACCAAACCAGTAATATTTTCGAGAATATTTCTCCTGGTATTTACTCCGTTTATGTTCAGGATACCAAAAACGATTGTGGCGAAGTAAGCGAGCTTATTTCTGTAATTGGTTTTCCTAAATATTTTACACCAAATGGAGATGGCGTAAACGATACTTGGCAAGTTTCAGGGGTATCTAGTATGTTTCAACCTAATAGTAAAATTTTAATTTTCGACAGGTACGGTAAACTTTTAAAAGAGTTAAGTCCAACAGAAACTGGCTGGAACGGTACATTTAAAGGAAAAAAACTTCCAAGCGACGATTACTGGTTCTCTGTTAAACTTCAAGATGGTCGTATCTTTAAAAATCATTTTTCACTTAAACTTTAAAGTTTGAATTCTATTATAAAAAAACTTTCATTTTTATTTATTCTGTTAAACGGTATATCACTTTTTTCGCAAAATGATTGTGTTGATGCGATTATTGCTTGTGGTAATTCTGATATCACTTTAGATGTTAGCGGAGCTGGAATTCAAGATTTTGCTGGCTCTTGCTCAAGTAACGAAAACCACAGTGTTTGGCTTCAGGTTACCGTTGTTACCGATGGCACTTTAGGATTTACCTTAACACCCAATAGCACTTCTATTACAGAAGACTACGACTTTTTTGTATTTGGACCCAACGTAACTTGTGATAACTTAGGAAATACCATTCGTTGCTCTACCACAAACCCACAAGCTGCAGGAGCAAGAAATAATACTACGGGTATGAATGGCACCTCTACCGATGAGTTTGAAGGCCCCGGCCCAAATGGAGATAGTTTTGTTAGATGGCTCGATGTTACGGCAGGAGACTCCTATTTTATTGTAATAGATAGACCAATTGGTAATAGTCCTTTTCATTTAACATGGACAGGTACAGCTGAGTTTTCCGATCCACCAAATAATACAGCCAATTCCAACGGAACCCCATTAGATTTAGAAAGTTGCGACATTACCGCGCCTTTTAAAGATGGATTTACAACTTTTAACCTTAACCAAAATACACCTGCCATTGTTGGTACACAAACCGATGTTACTGTAACTTATCACGCTACCGCTTCCGATGCGAACATTGGCATAAATGCATTAAATTCGCCTTACACCAATACGGCAATAACCCAAACTATTTATACCAGAATTACGAATAACATAACAGGTTGTTTTGAGGTAAGTGAATTTCAATTAAATGTCACTTTAGGTCCAAATTTAGCTACACGGTCAAATTATGTTTTATGTGATGATTTAGCAGATGGCAACGATAAAAATGGGCAAACTACCTTTAATTTATCTACAAAAGACGCCGAAATACTTAACGGACTTCCTGCCACCGACTATAACATTAGCTACTACACTAGTGAAACAAACGCCGAAAATAAAACCGCCGCCATAACAAGTATGTACTATAACAACACACCATTTAACGAAACGGTTTATGTTAGGGTTGAAGATAATATATATCCAGACTGTAATACTATTGTACCCTTAATTTTAAAGGTTAATGCAACGCCACAAGCCTTTAACCACACCTTATTACAATGCGATGAAGATGGCATATCTGATGGGTTAACACTATTTAATTTAAATGAGGCAAATAATGTTTTAACAGGAGGAGCATCAAACTATTCAACTGTGTTTTATACAGATGCTTCTAAAACAAATATGGTGAATGATGGATCTAACTTCTCCAATACTTCGAACCCACAGACAATTTTTGTTGATGTTATTGATAACACCACGAATTGCACCAGTGCATGCCAACTCACCCTTGAAGTAAGCGTAACACAAGCCGATAATGTTAACCTAACACCAATTTGCGACGATGATGGCACCGAAGATGGCTATCATATTTTTAACCTAAACAATGCCGATACGCAGGTTTTAAGGGGATTACCTAATGAATTAACCATAACTTATTTTGAAACTTACAATAATGCCCTTTTAGAGCAAAACGAATTAAATAGTACTTACACGAACACAGTGGCATATACACAAACCATTTTTGCCCGTGTAGAAAACAACAACAACTGTTATGGTATAAGTGAAGTAACACTTAATGTTGCTAAACTACCTGAAATTAACACTCAAGTATTAGCCTTTTATTGTCTTAATAATTTTCCAGATACAATTTCAATTAATGCAGATCTTTTAGTTGGTTCTCCTGCAAACCATACCTACAATTGGTCTACTGGAGAAACAACATATACTATTGAAGTAAACCAAACAGGCAATTACAATGTTACCGTTACTAATGCCAATGGTTGCTCTAAAAATCGCACAATTACTATTGAGCCTTCAAATACCGCAAGCATACAAAATATCGAAATTATTGATGTTTCAGAAAGCAACAGTATTTCTGTTTTTACCCAAGGAGAAGGCATTTACCAATACGCGTTATTAGATGTTGAAGGCAATGTAATATGGCCTTATCAAAACGAAAATAATTTCGATAATATCGCTCCTGGAATTTACACTGTATCGGTTATAGATACCAAAAACGATTGCGGCGAAGTAAACGAACTGGTTTCGGTTATTGGTTTCCCTAAATATTTCACGCCAAATGGCGATGGTGTAAACGATACTTGGCAAATAACAGGAGTTTCTGGCATGTTTCAACCAAATTCTAAAATTTTAATTTTCGACAGGTACGGCAAACTTTTAAAAGAACTAAGTCCAACCGAAGTAGGTTGGAATGGTACATTTAAAGGAAAAAAACTTCCTAGCGACGATTATTGGTTCTCTATTAAACTTGAAGACGGCCGAACCTTTAAAAATCACTTTTCATTAAAAATTTAACCTTTAATCAAAGTTATCCTTACAATAACCTCATTTTTTTGCGCGTTTAATAGAATTAGCCTATTTTTCAAAAAATTTATTTCGTAAATTACGATGTATTTTTAAACCCCAGAAAATATAAAAACAAAACCTACAAAGCTATGAGATTTTTTTACTACATCTTATTTATACTATTATGCAGTAGTAATTTTAGCTTTTCTCAACAAATATCAATAGACAGTTCTGTAGGTTTAGAAGCCTTAATACAAAACAATTTAGTGGATGGCTGTGTCGATATTTCAAACATTAATTCTACTGTAAACGGTACGTCAAATGGGTTTCCAAGCTATGGTTATTTTGAGCGGGCAAGCTCTAACTTTCCGTTTGCCAGTGGCATTATGTTATCTACTGGTGGTGCCGAGTCTGGAGGTAATGCAGTACGCACACCAACCCTTAGTGAAGGCTCATCAAATTGGGGAACCGATCCCGATTTAGAAACAGCTTTAGGTATAACAAATACGGTAAATGCCACATCTATTGAATTCGATTTTTTATCTATTTCAAATCAATTTAGTTTTAACTATTTATTAGCTTCCGAAGAATATTACGAAATAAACCCATGCCAATTTTCCGATGGTTTTGTGTTTTTGATTAAAGAAGCTGGCTCTCCCGCACCTTATCAAAACATTGCTTTGATACCTGGTACCACAACTCCAGTAAATACAAATACCATACACGACGAAATTTTTGGAGTTTGTCCGGCTCAAAACGATCAATATTTTGATGGATATAATGTAGGAGATACCAACTACAATGGGCGCACTACAGTTTTAACAGCTTCAGGAAGCATTCAGCCCAATGTAACCTACCATATAAAACTGATTATTGCCGACCAAACCGATGGCACTTTCGATTCGGCCGTTTTTATTGAAGGTGATAGCTTTAGAATTCTAAATTTAGGTGAAGATATAGAAACTTGTGCCGCTTCAACCCTACTCGATGCTAACATTAACAACCCATTGGCTTCTTATGCTTGGTATTTAGATGGTACTTTAATTAGTGGTGCAACACTGCCTACTTACAATGCCACACAAAGCGGTACTTACAGCGTACAAGTTTCGGTTCCTGTTAACGGCACCAATTGTGTTGAAGAGGACGAGATTGTGGTTACACTTAATTCGGAAGAGCCTATAAACGCCATTTCGGACTACGAACTTTGTGACGACCCAAGTGAAGACAACACCGAAGTTTTCGATTTATCGACCAAAAATGACGAACTTATTGCAAACATACCGTTTACCAATTACGATTTTTCATATCATTATTCCGATGTCAATGCCAGAAATAATGTAAATCCTATTTTAACACCAATTTCAAACGCATCAAATCCACAACTCATTTATGTTAGAATTGATGATTTAGATAGCGACTGTTTTGCCTATACCACCTTTAATTTAGTAGTAAATCCTTTACCTCAAATTACTACACCATCAGATTTTAACGTATGTGACAGCGACGATAACCCCGATGGTTTCACTATAATTGATCTATCAGAAAAAAACGATGAAATAACCGGAGGCGAATCGCACTATAACGTTACCTATCATTACAATAGTTTAGATGTTACAACAGGCGATAATCCCATTTCAATTCCCTATATAAATAGCGCAACACCAAACGAAATGGTTTATGTTCGCGTGGTCGATACCAGAACTGGATGTGTAAATACAACAACTTTAAATGTAAATGTTACGGTAAGCCCAATTGTAAACCGCGATACGCAATATATTGATGCCTGTGATTCTGATTTGGATGGATCGGCTACGTTTGATTTAACCCAAGTAATCGCAGCCATTCTTGATGGATTAACAGGAGTATCTACCACCTTTCATATTTCACATGATGATGCCGAAACAGGCAACAACCCTATTGCGAACGAAACCAACTACCAATACACAAATGCCATAAACGAACCTGGTTCTGCAACTATTTATTTAAGAATTGTTGATGACGCCTCAGGATGCCACAGTATTGTACCCTTCGAAATTCACACCAATTTACTTTTAACAGGAACCAATACTGGTGATTATGCGTTATGTGATGATAATGATGATGAAAACGATACCCTTAATTTTAATTTATTAACCGTTGAAACATACATATCTAACGATTTACCGCTCCCCGTTACAGTAACCTTTTTTGAAACTGAAGACGATCGCGACAATAACGTAAATGCACTCGATAAATCGCAGTTATTTGCAGCTACTAGTCCGCAAGCACTATACATTAGTTTAGACAATGGAGAATGTACCGAAAACACTCAGATTACATTATTAGTAAACCCTATTTTACTGTTCGAAGATGTGATTTTACCCTATTGCGACGATGATGACGATGGTATTGCAAGCATCGATTTACATTCGCTAGATGATATTATTAGAAATAACAATACCAATTTTGAAGTAACTTATTTTGAAAGTGAAAACGATGCCGAAACTAATCAAAATCAATTACCTCCTTTTTATAGCAACACTAATCCGGTTGAAACATTGTATGCCAGAATTGAAGGCACAAATTCGGGATGTTTTACAGTAAACCCTTTTAGAATTGAAGTATACACGGCCCCGTCGGCAAACCAACCTAACGATATTATAATTTGTGATGATGATCAAGATGGTGAATCAATAATTAATTTAAACGACAAAATTGCCGAAATTGCACCAAGCACAACAGGGCTAGAAATTGACTTTTTTACCAGTTTTGAAGATGCCGATTTAGACCAAAACACCATTCCCACCTCACAACGAAGCGCCTATAACAGTAATACTCAAACCATTTATGTAAGGGTAGAAGATGTAATAAGTGGCACCAATTGCTACACCATAGTTGCATTTGAAGTCATTGTAAATACACTTCCCGATTTCCCCGAAATTAGTAACTATCAGATATGTGAAGACGACGGCGATGCCTTTGCCGATTTTTTACTTTCTGAAAAAGATGAAGAAATTTTAAATGGACAAACAGGAAAAGAAGTTTTTTATTTTGAAGATGCCGCATTAACTATTCCTATAGATAAAAATACCATTTATAGAAACCATTCGAGCCCGCAACCTATTTATGTTAGAGTAGAAAATATTACAGACCCTAGTTGCTATGGTATTAACTCCTTTATTTTACAGGTTTCGCCCGATCCGGTTTACAATCCTATAATTGATTACCTTATATGTGATGACGATAGTAATGATGGTATCCATAATTTTGATTTGAGTGAAAAAGTAACCCAAATATCGCAAGGTTCGCCCGATAATTTAAATATTTCCTTTCATGCCAACCGCATTGATGCCGAAAATAGCGATAATCCGTTACCGCATAATTATACTAATACCGCCAACCCACAAAGTTTATATGTGCGCATTGAAAGTGAAGACTCGCTATGTTTTGTGGTAGAAGAATTAGGTATTAATATTATTTCTACACCAGATATTACCCCAGTTACAGCACCACTTGTTGCTTGTGATGCCGATTATGATGGTGAAACCATTTTCGATTTAACCACTGCCGATTATGAAATTTTAGATCGCGTACAAAGTAATTTAACTATTAATTATTTCGAAAATTTTGAAGACATTAACCCAAACGATGGCTTAGATAACTCGAACGAAATACCCGATCCTACGTCATTTAGCTCGGTTGCTAAAACAGTTTACATTAAGGTTGCCAATGTATTAACCGGTTGTTATAGCCTTAATACCGTGGAATTAATTGTAAATTTACCACCACCAACCAATCAAATTGCACCTATTCAAATTTGTGATAACGACACTGATACTTTCGATTTATCGCAAGTAAATAATATGTTGGTTAACGATACATCAGCAGTTACTATAAGTTATCACAGTAATTTTACCGATGCAGAAAACAACGAATCGCCCATTGATAGCACATACAATTATACAGCAAGTACTCACGATATTTTTTACCGAATAACCAATCCAAATAATGGCTGCCATATTACCATTCCAGTAATCTTACAAATAAATGAAAACCCACAACCCAATGCTCCAAATGCACTGATAGACTGTGATGATGATTTTGATGGCGAACTACAATTCGATTTAACGAGTCAAAATTCAAGTATTTTAAATGGATTAAACCCTTCGGAATATACGATTACTTATTACAATAATTTAGATGATGCGAATACCGCAAGTAATGCAGTAAATACTAATTATACCGCTTTTAATGGCGAAACTATTTTTGTGCGCTTACAAAATAACCAAACAAGTTGTTATGGCACCACACAATTTAACACCTATGTTGATGCTTTACCCGAAGTTACTATAAATGATATTGTACCATTATGCGTTAACGATTTACCGTTAATATTAAACGCTTCAACAGGAAACCCTAACGATACCTTTTTATGGTCTACTGGAGAAACAACTCCGGAAATACAACTAAACGACCCAAGTCGTGTGGGCGATTATTGGGTAACGGCAACCACAACACATACAAACTCCAATGTATGTACTTTTACAAAAGCCTTCACTGTTGTAGAATCGGAAGCTGCAAATCTAGAATTTACTACAAAGGTAGATTTTGAAGATCCCAATAGTATTACAGTACATGTTAATGGTATTGGAAATTATGTATTTATTTTAGATGATGGTGAACCCCAAACATCAAACGTATTTCAAAATGTGACCTACGGTCCGCATATTGTAACCATAAGAGATATTTATGGCTGCGACGATGTAACCACTGAAGTTATGGTAATTGACATTCCTAAGTACTTTACACCGAATAACGATAGCTATAATGATACTTGGCATATTATAGGTATTAGTGAAATTCCAGGAACTGTGGTTTATGTGTTTAACAGATATGGCAAACTTATTAAAACTCTAATGGATACTTCAAATGGTTGGGATGGTACATTTAACGGACAAAACATGCCCGCCGATGATTATTGGTATGTTGCCAAAATAATTCAAAATGGTGAAAACTTTGAGCTAAAAGGCCATTTTACACTAAAACGCTAGGATATACTTTTAAAATACTTTGTTTTAATTTTAGAGTATCCACTGTTTTTTCAACAAAATCTAAAATTCCTTTTTTAGACAGCTCTTTTTCGTCACCTTCTAAAATACCAGCACTCACAGCAATTATTGGAATGTTATAACTTTGTATTTCTCGTATTTTTTTGTCGCCATATACCCATTTAAAACGGGCATTTGTATGTCCATTAAAATAATATCGGGATTTACTTCTGTAAACATATCGACACAAACATCAGAAAACTGAATAATTTCATTTACATTTTTTTCAATTTTACTAATTTCTAATAATAGCTTAATTATTTTGGCGCGTATATCAATTTTTTCTTTTTGGGTAGAATTTTTGTCCGCAACTCTTAATAGTTGTTCTGCCTCTTTAAGCTCTCCTTCTTTAAATGCAATTAAACCTTCAATATAATAAGCTTGCGAAATAAAGGTATTATTTTCTTTAAACTCGGGGGTTAGTTTACCAATAGCCTCTTTCGCAATAGCAATACTATCTTGCTCAACATTAGCCATAGCCTTATCTACATAAAGTTGACTTAAATGGTAACCAGGATTATAGTCCTTATTATCGCCAAGTGCAATAAACTTTGCTTCAGCTTTATTAAAATAATAATTAGCACTATCTAAAACATTTTGGAACCCATAAACCCTTCCCATAAAATTACAGGTTTCACCCAGTTGTCGTCTCAAATTTCCTTCAATATAAATTTGTTCTAGCTATTGTAAATTTTCAATGGAACGTTGGTAGTTTTTTAAATCGATATATATATCGATTAATTCCTTATTAGCCATGTAATCGTAACGCAAACTTTTATCTTCAGACAAGGCAAAATTTTTCTTGGCTTCCTGTACAAATCTAAACGCGCTCATATATTCTCCTCTAATTCTAGCTGTTAATGCCAATTTACAGTTTATAATACCTGAATTTTTCTTTTCTTTTAAATGGCTATACTTGGCTAACATCTCCAAATACATAGCATGAACTCCGTCGTAATCGCCCTTTATAAATTTATGACGTGCCCAATTCATTCGTAATTGGTACGATTCTTTTACATAATTAATAGAATCGGCCAACTTTAACCCACCATTGGTGGCTATTTCTAAAGAATCTGTATTTTTACCAATAAAATGCCCTTGAGAATACCGTAAAGAATCTACCTTTTTTTTTTATGCTATCAATTTGTTTTTTTATTGGTTTGCTCTTGCCATGTATAAGTAAATTGCACCGCACTAAAAAGCACCATTATAAAAAGTAGATATTTAATTTTTAACAGCATTTAGAAAGCCCGTATTTTCTTATAGCTAATATAATATAAAAACTATGTATTTTAAACTAAACTCTGATTTTCATCCAACTGGCGACCAACCGCAAGCCATAAAACAGCTTGCAAACGGTATTAATCAAGATGAAAAACACCAAACTTTACTTGGGGTTACAGGTTCTGGTAAAACCTTTACCGTAGCTAATGTTATACAAGAAGTTCAAAGACCTACATTAGTTTTAGCGCATAATAAAACCTTAGCAGCCCAGTTATATTCAGAGTTTAAACAATTTTTTCCAGATAATGCGGTTGAGTATTTTGTATCGTACTACGATTATTACCAACCAGAGGCTTATATTCCTGTTTCTGGAGTTTATATTGAAAAAGATTTATCGATAAACGAAGAAATCGAGAAAATGCGACTTAGTACCACCTCTTCCCTACTATCTGGAAGGCGCGATGTGCTTGTAGTAGCCTCAGTATCGTGCTTATACGGTATTGGCAACCCCATTGAATTTCAAAAAAACGTGATCACCTTAAAACGCGACCAAGAAATATCGCGTACCCAATTGCTACATAAACTTGTACAAAGTTTATATTCGAGAACCGAAGCCGAATTTAACCACGGTAATTTTAGAATTAAAGGTGACACGGTTGATATTTTCCCGAGTTATGCCGATGATGCCTTTCGTATTCATTTTTTTGGAGATGAAATTGAAGACATTGAATCGTTTAACATACAAACCAACGAAATAATTGAAAAATACGATAGATTAAATATATATCCGGCAAATATGTTTGTAACCTCGCCCGAAGTATTACAAAACGCCATAAAAGATATTCAAGACGATCTAGTAAAACAACACGATTATTTTAAAGACATAGGTAAACATCTTGAAGCCAAACGCTTAAAAGAACGTACCGAATTTGATTTAGAAATGATTCGCGAACTCGGGTATTGTTCGGGTATCGAGAACTATTCGAGGTACTTAGATGGCAGACAACCAGGTACGCGCCCATTCTGTTTACTAGATTATTTTCCAGACGATTATTTAATGGTTGTAGACGAAAGTCATGTTACCGTTTCGCAAGTACACGCCATGTATGGTGGCGATAGAAGCCGAAAAGAAAATTTGGTTGAATATGGTTTTAGGTTACCTGCAGCTATGGATAACCGTCCACTAAAATTTGAAGAGTTTGTAGCCTTGCAAAATCAAGTTATTTACGTTAGTGCCACACCTGCAGATTACGAATTGCAAAAATCGGATGGCGTTTATGTAGAACAAATTATTCGCCCCACAGGATTGTTGGATCCTATTATTGAGGTGCGCCCTAGTTTAAATCAAATTGATGATTTAATTGAAGAAATTCAACAGCGGGTTGAAAAAGATGAACGCACCTTAGTAACCACACTTACCAAACGTATGGCAGAAGAATTGACTAAATATTTAGATAGAATTCAAATTCGATGCCGCTACATACATAGCGATGTAGATACTTTAGAGCGCGTAGAAATTATGCAGGATTTACGAAAAGGTTTGTTTGATGTTTTGGTTGGCGTAAACCTTCTTCGTGAAGGTTTAGATTTACCCGAAGTATCGCTAGTGGCTATTTTAGATGCCGATAAAGAAGGCTTTTTACGATCTACACGTTCGCTTACACAAACTGTTGGTAGAGCCGCTAGAAACTTAAATGGAATGGCTATTATGTATGCCGATAAAATTACCAAAAGCATGCAACAAACCATTGATGAAACTAATTACAGGCGCGAAAAACAAATAAACTATAACACCAAACATAATTTAAAACCCAAAGCGCTTAATAAAAGTTTAGACAATGCGCTAAGCAAAAATTCGGTAAGTACTTACCATTACGAATTAGAAGCAGCAAAGGCTGCCGAACCTGAAAGCGAATACTTAAGCAAACCGCAACTCGAGAAGAAAATTAAGGAAAAACGTAAACTTATGGAAGAAGCTGCCAAAGCTTTAGACTTTATTGTGGCTGCCAAACTTCGTGACGAAATTAAAATTTACCAAGATAAAATAGAAAAGCTAAAAGTATAAACCCTTAGCTTTTAGTTATTTATTGTCGATAAATTTAATTAATTAACACTTAAATTTAACTTAATACAAGATATATGTGAGAGACAACGCGCTTGGTTAGTTATATTGCGTTTTAAATATATCTATGAGTACATCTGGTGGTACAATTTTATTTGGAAAACTTTCCATTAAATATAATACTTTAGTTATTGATTCGTGACTTAAGCCCATACGTAACCCAAAGTTATAAAGTTTTGCAACGCTTTTATTATCATCAATATCGCTATGCTCCTGTTCAATATTCATTAATAATACCAATCTATGAAATTGTACAATACGTTCGCTATGCGATTTTAAATGTGTGTAAGTCACAGGATATTCAATTAAATAATCAAAATCCTCTCTCGAAATTCCGAGTTGTTTTGCTACACCCAACAAAAAATTATATTCAATATTTTGTATGTCTTTATCATGTTTAGCAAATGCTATCATTTCAGATAAAAGACTCAATTTTTCTATTCTATTAACCATAATACGGGGGACGATTTAATTACATTATAAATTTAAGCAGAAAGGCCATAAATTAATCCCGCATAAAAGGCATCTCATCGAAAACCGCATGGTAGTTAATCGTAAATATTAATAAGTTCATCAAGCAACTCGAAGCAATGAACCAAAAAAAGTGCTTTTCATCTTAATTAACCTGCTTTTAAAAAGCAAAAAACTACGACACAAATAACTCAAAATCAATTAATTAACTTATTGACATTTATTAAAAATAGATTTTTTTTATAAAGATTGATTTTTTGATATTAAAAAACGCTAATTTAGGTATACCCAATATTAAAAATCGATGAAATGCACGGGCTAAAGTGCCCTATAATTAATATGACAAACAACGATATTTTTAAGAAGCTAAGAGTCGCCTTAAAATTAAGAGACGACGATATTGTAAACATACTCGCTTTGGTAGATTTTAGAATTTCTAAAAGTGAGCTAGGTGCGTTTTTTAGACGAGAAGATCACCCAAAATATGTGGAGTGCGGCGACCAAATTTTACGTAATTTTTTAAATGGTTTGGTTATTCACCTTAGAGGACCAATGCCTAAAAAAGGTGAAAAGTCAAAACACAAACCTCAAATAAAGCCACAAAAAAAGAGCAACTAAAACAATTAGTTGCTCTTTATATTATAAGTAAGAAGTATTTATTACGCTAACACTTCTTGAACTTTATCGGCAGCTTCTTGAAACTCAGTAGCACTTAATACAGCTAATCCTGAATTGTCAATTAATTCTTTAGCGATATCGGCATTAGTACCTTGTAAACGTACAATAATTGGCACTTCAATATTACCCATGTTTTTGTAAGCATCAATAACACCTTGCGCTACACGATCGCAACGTACAATACCTCCAAAAATGTTAATTAAAATAGCTTTTACAGCTGGATCTTTTAAAATAATTTTAAAAGCAGCTTCTACACGAGCAGCATCAGCAGTACCACCAACATCTAAAAAATTTGCTGGCTCTCCACCAGAATGCTTAATTAAATCCATGGTACCCATTGCTAAACCAGCACCATTTACCATACAACCTACGTTACCATCTAAATCTACATAGTTTAAACCTACTTCTTTAGCTTCAACCTCAATTGGGTTTTCTTCACGTAAATCTCTTAAAGCTTCGTAATCTTTATGACGGTATAATGCGTTATCATCTATAGTTACTTTAGCATCAACAGCTAAAATTTTATCATCACTAGTTTTTAAAACAGGATTAATTTCAAATAAAGAAGAATCAGACTTTACATAAGCCGTATATAAAGACATAACAAATTTTGTCATTTCTTTAAATGCTAATCCAGATAATCCTAAATTAAAGGCTACACGTCGTGCTTGAAAAGGTAATAAACCAACAGCAGGATCTACTTCTTCTGTAAAAATTAAATGTGGCGTTTCTTCTGCAACAGTTTCAATATCCATACCACCTTCGGTAGAATACATAATCATGTTACGACCTGTACCACGGTTTAATAATACAGACATATAAAATTCGTCTGGTTCACTATCACCTGGATAATATACATCTTCGGCTACTAAAACTTGGTGTACACGTTTCCCTTCGGCTGAAGTTTGAGGTGTAACCAAATCCATTCCTATAATTTGTCCAGCAATGGTTTTAACCTCATCTAAGTTTTTAGCGAGCTTAACACCGCCACCTTTACCACGACCACCAGCGTGAACTTGTGCTTTTATTACGTGCCATCCTGTTCCGGTTTCTTCGGTTAATTTTTTTGCAGCTTCTACTGCTTCGTCTACGTTTTGGGCTACAATTCCGCGTTGTACACGCACTCCAAAACCTGCTAGTATATCTTTTCCTTGATATTCGTGTAAATTCATAATGACATTATATAGTTAAAGTATGGCAAATGTAATTAATAGGGTTTACTTACCCAATTTTACCATTGAAAATATTATAATATTTATAACTAATTTTACATTGTTAAATAATTAACTCATTGTTTAATTTTACTAATAATTGATATTTTTATTTTTAATATCACTTAAAGGAATATATTTGCGCAAAATTAAAGTTATGACCAATAATCAATTACTTAAAGCTGTTGAAGAATTTGGCAGCCCAGTGTACGTTTACGACGCCGAAAAAATTGAGTTTCAATATAAAAGACTTACAAACGCTTTTAAAAGTGTAAAAAACTTAAAAATAAGTTATGCTGTTAAAGCATTATCGAACATTTCTGTTTTAAAACTATTAAATAGTTTAGGTTCTGGCGTAGATACCGTTTCTATACAGGAAGTACAATTAGGTTTAGCCGCTGGATTTAGTCCAGACCAAATTATTTTTACACCAAACGGTGTATCGCTAAGCGAAATTGAAGAAGCTGCGAAACTTGGTGTAAAAATTAATATAGATAACTTAGCTATTTTAGAGCAGTTTGGTACTAAGTACCCAAAAACACCGGTTTGTATACGTATTAACCCTCATGTTATGGCGGGTGGAAACAGTAAAATATCGGTAGGACACATCGATTCTAAATTTGGTATTTCTATCCATCAAATTCCTCATATTCTTCGCATTGTTGAAAATACTAAAATGACTATTAACGGTATACACATGCATACTGGTAGCGATATTTTAGATATTGAAGTATTTTTATACGCTAGCGAAATTTTATTTGAAACCGCTAAACAATTTAAAAACCTAGATTTTATCGATTTTGGTTCTGGTTTTAAAGTACCTTACAAAGCTGGTGATATTGAAACTAATATTGAAGAATTAGGTAAAAAATTAGGAGATCGTTTTAACGATTTCTGTAAAGAATACGGTAAAGATTTAACCTTAGCTTTCGAACCTGGGAAATTTTTGGTTAGCGAAGCAGGTAGCTTTTTAGTAAAAGTAAATGCCGTGAAACAAACAACATCAACTGTTTTTGCTCAAATTGACTCTGGCTTAAACCATTTAATTCGCCCAATGTTTTATGGATCGCATCATGATATTGTAAATATTTCGAATCCTGAAGGCCGTGAGCGTTTTTATACAGTTGTTGGCTACATTTGCGAAACTGATACTTTTGGAAGTAATCGACGTATTAATGAAATTAATGAAGGTGACGTGTTATGCTTTAAAAATGCAGGTGCTTACTGTTTTTCTATGGCAAGTAACTATAACTCAAGATTTAGACCTGCCGAAGTTTTATGGTACAATAACAAACTGCATTTAATTAGAGAAAGAGAAACTTTTGAAGATTTAACCAGAAACCAAATTGAAGTAGATTTTTCGGTTAAACCTAAAAAAGCACTAGCAAAATAAACGATTTACATCTTAGTTATAAAAAAAGCTCAACAAATTATTTTGTTGAGCTTTTTTATTCAACACAACATAAAAACCTGCAAATCAGTTTTTTAGTTATTTTTTAACTATATTTAGAATCATAATCACTTAATTTTAAATACTTGTTAAAAAAATGACAAACCATAAATCCACCCGTATAGAATCAATAGACATTTTAAGAGGCGTTGTTATGGTAATTATGGCATTAGATCATGTTCGCGCTTACTTTCATTACGGTTCGTTTTTTTCTAATCCTACAGATTTAGAAACTACAACACCAATTCTATTTTTTACACGATTTATTACACATTATTGTGCGCCTGTATTTATATTTTTGGCAGGAACTTCAGCTTTTTTATATGGCTCTAAAAAAACAAGAAGTCAGCTTTTTAAGTTTTTAATTACTCGCGGAGTATGGCTAATTATACTTTCAGTAGTAATCAATAATTTTCTTTGGCAATTCGATATTACTTATAGCTTCATAATTTTACAAGTTATTTGGGCTATTGGGTTGTGCATGATTTTATTATCGGTCATCATCTTTTTACCCATAAAATATATTTTAATAATAGGGGCTGTTTTAGTGGCAGGACATAATACTTTAGATGGTATAACCATGCAAGGCAATAGCTTTAAAGCTATTGTTTGGTATATTTTACATCAACAGCAATTTATTCAAATAGGAAATACGCTTTTTGCATTTTTTTACCCTATAATTCCTTGGTTTGGGCTTATTTGTTTGGGCTATTGTTTTGGCATTTTGTATAAGAAAGATTTCAATAAAAGTATTAGAAAAAAGTACTTGTTAATACTAGGTATTGGTGCTACAGTTGCATTTTTTATTATTCGTGGATTAAATATTTATGGCGATTTAGTGCCATGGGAAACACAAGATACAATGGCAAAAACCATCATGTCGTTTTTTAAAGTTTCTAAATATCCACCTTCGTTATGCTTTTTATTGATAACATTAGGGCCAGCACTTTTATTTTTGTATGCTATAGAATCGGTTAAAAATAAAACAACTAACTTCTTTTTGGTTTTCGGCCGCGTCCCGTTGTTTTATTACTTTTCGCACATCTTTTTAATTCATGTTTTAGCAATTATCGGCATTTTAATTTTTGGCGGAAATTGGCAGCATATGATATTAAACTCTGATGTATTTTTAAATGCTAAACTTATAAATTACGGCTATTCTCTTTTTGTGGTTTACTTGGTTTGGATTGCTATAATTATTCTACTTTATTTCCCTAGTAAAATGTACATGAAGTACAAAACCCAAAATAAAGAGAAATGGTGGTTAAGCTATTTGTAATTACATAACTTAGTTTAGCTTATTTCTTAAGCCTCCCGGTAAACAAATTCACATTTGATGTAAACGGATTTCCCGAAGCTCGTCGTAAAGTCACGAGTTGTCCACAATGCCAAATCGCATCTGCAATTGGGCCATTTATTATGTTCCAGAACGGGAATTTATCGTTATCAAATTTTGAAATGTCTTCGGTGGCGTTTAAAATATCTGACGCTTTTTTTAAATTCCATAACGTTTGACTTCGTTTAGCTTCAAATGTCGTTAAGGTCTTTACATCTACAATAGTTTCATCTGAAACACTTTTTAAAATCACGTTGGTCAAAGCCAAAATATGATCGATAGTTTCTCCACTTGTTCTAGCACTTTCTGCAGCTTTATAACTTAAATCTTCAGCTCGTAATCCTTCACTTGCCCAATAATATCGAAAGCCTAAACCATCAACCATACGCGCAGCAATGCTTCCTGCGGTATAACTTTTGGCAGGATCTGGAATTTCATAATACGGTAATTTATCTTGAGCCATACTTAAAACTGAAACCATTAAGGTTAGTGCAAACAATAACTTTTTCATAGGATTTTTTTTGTACAAATAGATTAATCTTTTAATTCTGAAGGATTTGAAATTGGATTAACCCCATATTTATCAAATAAATACACAAGTGAAGTCATGGTGGCTGCACCAAGTTCCAATTCGCGCTTGTTTATCGCATCGAAGGTATCGTTACTTGCATGATGATGATCGAAATAGCGTTGCGAATCTGGTCTTAAACCGCAAAGTACATTACTGTCTGTTTTTAACGGACCAACATCGGCACCACTTCCACCCTTTTCGAAAAAGTGAATTAAATATGGTTTAAAAAGTTTTTGCCAACTCAACACTTGCTCGAAAGCCGCATCAGTACAATCGAAACTAAAACCACGTGGCGTGAATCCACCTGCATCGCTTTCTAAAGCAAAAATGTGATTTTCGCCTTTCTGCTTAGCAACTTCGGCATATTTATTTCCGCCTCGCAATCCGTTTTCTTCGTTCATAAACAACACCACACGAATACTTCGCTTTGGTTTTATGCCCGATTCTTTTAGTAATCGTAACACATCCATTGATTGTACAACACCAGCACCATCGTCGTGAGAGCCATCACCTAAATCCCAAGAATCTAAATGTCCGCCAACAATCATGTATTCATTAGGAAATTCGCTTCCTGTAATTTCTCCAATAACATTATACGATTGCACATCGGCCAATTGCTTACAACTTTGTTTGAAATAAAACTGAATATTTTTATTAAGCGTAAGCATGGTACTTAACAATTCGGCATCGTTAGTACTTATTGCTGCTGAAGGAATGCGTTTGTTTGCAGGAAGATCGCCATAAGTCATACTTCCTGTGTGTGGTAAATCGTCAAGTCGTAAATTCATAGAACGTACAATAACGCCAACAGCACCATACTTTGCCGCTTCTAAAGCTCCGGCGTAACGTTGATTTACACAACCGCCATAAGCATTAAACGTTTGAATTAAATCGGCTTGCATTGGTCGATTGTAAAACACAATTTTACCTTCAATATTTTCTTTTCCTAATTTCTCTAATTCTTCAAAATTATGAACCTCAACCACATTTGCCTTTAAACCTAAAGCAGGTGTTGCAATAGAGCCACCAAGCGCACAAATATTTACATCGGTGGTTTTTCCTGGTTTGCTTTCAATAAAGGCGTATTCTTTAGCACCACGAATCCAACGCGGTACCATTACGGGTTGTAACCACACTTTATCTAATCCCAGTTTTTCAAGTTCTTCTTTGGTGTAAGCCACCGCTTTTTCGGCACCTAATGAGCCTGATAAACGGCTTCCTATTTGATTAGAAAGATGATTTAACCAATCGTAACTTTTTCCGTTGGTTAATGATTGTGTGTAAATGGTTCGTAAAACGGTTTCGTCGGTTTGCGAAAACCCTAAAATTGAAGCGAATACTAATGTTAGTAAGGTTAGTTTTTTCATTTTTACCATATTAAACTTTAAAAATAATATTTCTGTGGATTCTATATGGAAACACCATGCTTAAAATTGTGTTAAGACTTTTATTTTGAAAACGCTAATTCGCGCTAACGATTGCAGCGGCATCCTTTATGTAAAATCTAAAACCCTAAAACACAGTTTTAAAACCAAATGTATTTTATAGTTCACAGCACATTATGATTAACCTCTCTTTTTACATAAAGATATAGCGGAAAGCGTGTTAAAGCGCCCAAAAGAATTATTCGCTACTGAGCTGTTTTTTGTAAGCTTCGAGGTTGGCTTTGATGTCGTCGTCTAGCTCAGGCTCAACAATATCGGTGTATTTCATGAGCTCGTCGTAGATGGTTTTTGCGACAATATATCTGGCTGTAGGTTTGTCGTCGGCAGGAATGACGTACCACGGCGCATGCGGTTTCGAGGTTTTGTTGATGGCATCCTCGTAGCAATCTTGATAGGCATCCCAAAGTTTGCGCTCCTTTAAATCGCTTGGTGAAAATTTCCAGTTTTTTTCCTGTTTTTCAAGTCGACGTAATAATCGGTTTTTCTGTTCATCTTTTGATAAGTTTAGGAAGAATTTGAAAATGATGGTACCGTTTTGCGCAATGTGTTTTTCGAAATTATTAATCTGTTCGAAACGCTGTTCCCAAAAGGCTTCGTTAACATCTTCCACCGTGTTTACATCAGGTAAATTTTCACCTAAAATGTACTCGGGATGCACGCGCGTTACCAACACATTTTCGTAATGCGTACGGTTAAAAACGCCAAATTTACCGCGAGCTGGTAAAGCAATGTAGTGACGCCAAAGATAATCGTGATCGCGTTCTAAATCGGTTGGTACTTTAAAACTTTGCACCTCAATTCCGCGCACGTTAAACTCCTTAAAAACCTCGCGAATTAGGCTATCTTTTCCTGCCGTATCCATGCCTTGTAAACAAACCAAAACCGCATATTTATTGTGCGCATACATGGTGTTTTGCCAATCGCCAAGGTCTTTACGAACGTCTTTCAGCTTTTTCTTGGCGTCGTCTATAACAACTTTGGTTTCAAAATCCTTTAAGGCTATGGGTTTGGATACTTTGTAATCGCTCATGTTTGTTTTTATTGCTAAAGATAAGCAAACTGATTTGGCTATAAAAACGATTTGTTAATTGCCTAAAACCACAATTTTACTAAACTTGCTATCTATTTTTAAAATATAAATTCCTGAAGCGGTGCCTTGCGGAAGACTAACTGTTGATGACTTTGTGTTTTCGTTGAAGTTGTTTTTCAAATCTTGAAGCAATCCGCCGTTGGCATCGAAAAGCTGAATTTGAGTGGTTTCTGAAGTGTTAGTGATACTCAACTCTTGATGTGTTGCAATTGGATTTGGATAAATTTTAACTTCGGAAGTATTGGGTTTCGGATTTTCATTTCCGTTTGAAGCTTTAAAATAAGCGGAAGCAAACGCGAAAGCTTCTTTACCAATTTTTTCGCCAATTATGCGTCCTTGAATATCATCGGCTGGTGGATGAATGCCACCCCAAATTCGTGATAAACTACATTGATCGGAAGCATCTTGATAAGTTGCCCATTGTAATTTCACATCAACCGATGGCCCTTCTTCAAACACTAAAAACTCATTTTGTTTGGCAATAAATTCGCCCATTCCTCCTGGAAAATATTTGGTTCCTGTAATAGCAGTTAACACTTCTGCCGCCGCTCTAGAATAAGTAGAATGCCCTGACACAAACCCTGCAAACGGTGGTGTTACGAAGGTTGGACGCTGATATGGCCACCAGTTTTCGGCTAAAATCCACCCTACTCCTGCTTGATCGGTTTCTGGGTTAAAAATTCCGCTATGTCCTAACCAGGTGTAGAGTTTTATTTTACCTACATGCTCGTTATTTTCGGCTGCCAAAGCATCGTTTTCAGTTATAACTTCAATATAACCTTCATCTAAAGGAACTCCATTAGGGTGATAATTTGATAGCGAAGGATTTGAACTCTGACCGATTTCCGCCATATAACGAATTGCCGAAATTGGGCGAATATAATCATACCAACCTTTGATGCTCCAAGCCGAAATAGCCGCATCATGCATCGCTCCTCCTAAAATAAAATAGGACTTTACATCCCATTCTAAATTAGAAATAATAGCGCCTTCCCCTGCAAAACGTTTTTCAAACTGTTCGTGGTCGTTTACATAATTTAAAATGGTAAACCAATGTCCTGGAGGTGTTTCGGAATCTGGACCGTCTGCCCAAAATTCGGCTAAAACTCTGGTATAATCGCCTCTAGGAACCATTTGCGATTCGTAAGGATGTTGGGTTACAGGGTTTAGGTTGTAACCCGTTCCTATATCGCCGCCTTCGTATTCATTGTAAAAATCAGGATAATCGTTGTATGATTGTGGTAATGCTTCCAATGAAATATTACCCATAGATTTTGGCGAAATATCCCAAACAACACCATCGTTTGGTGTATGATGCGATGCCCATTTTGAGACTAATGCAAATCCCCATTTGTAGTTGTCGTCTTCTATGGTTGGTGGTGCTTCGGGGTTGTGATAGACGTGATAGTTATTTCCGTTTCTAGTGAATGTTGTTTTATCGGTTTCTGTAAGTGAAAAGGGCTCAACATTACCCCATTCTGGACTTAAAAAGTCTGGTGTAACACCACCTATTACGTTTCCTGCCTGATCGATAAACGTATTAAAACTTAATGGTTGCCAACGATTCGGATTAATTTCAAGCATGCTTGATGGTGTGTCGAGTAACAAAGCCTCATTTACGGGTTGATAATAATCATTATTATATTCATTTGCTTCGTTTGCGCCATCTTGCAAACCATAAGCTATAATTTGTTCGGCGATATAATTCCCAAGCGCTATTGGATCTCCTATGGTATAATTGGTATTGGTTATCGTGGTATCATAACCCAATTGTTGCATTGCTTCATCTAAAATACTTTTAGACAAAGTTGGGTTTGGTGCATTTTTAAACCGAGAGACCAACAAACGATACATGGCGTAACTTATGGTTTTATCGATTGCTTCTTCCTTGGGTTCTGTGGTTTCAAAACCTTCAAAATTACTATTAAAATCGTGTACCTCATTTCCAATTAAATATGGTTGCGATGATTCATTATAAATCGCCCAAGCATCGTACATGGTCACACTAGAATGAAATAAATTACGAGCGTGAACCGTTGGTCGCGCATAATCCTTTCGGATGAGTTCTAATAACGTCTCATTCCAAATTCTCGCAATGGAGTGTGTTTCGATAACCCTATCTTCTTCAAAAAGCGTCACATCCAAAATTACTGGCGAACTGGTGCAGTTTTCATTATTTGCAATGAGACTTACTTGTCCGTTTTCACCATTTCCCCATTGTACCACAATGGTATTATTGTTTTCTTCAAGAACTTCACCACCAGTAACCATCCAAGTTAATTCAATTTCGGAATCGAATGTATATGTGTAACTTTCAATACTATTTTTATACACTTGATTTACACCGGAAATAGCAGCGGTACTTAAAAAATTGCAATCTCCCGTGCTAATTGTTGCATAAGGATTATAATTACAAGCACTCGCATTAGTGCAACCATACACCTTTTTACTTGGCTCAGGATTGATTACTTGGTATCCGTTATTTTCAATAGCCAAAATATTGGTATTAGCCGCAATATTGTTATGGGTTTCCACAATTCCTGAAGGCCATTTTATGGTAAGTTCTAATATTTCGGTATCGGCTCCTAAACCAAAATGTACCGGTTTTAAATGTTGCGATAAAAAGCCTTTTCCTGTGTAAAACCGGTGTAATGTACCGCTTGCCGTAGTTACAGAAACTGTTGTTCCTACTGCATCACGGTTTGAGGTTGTACCTTGTAACTTTACTTTAAACCAATTTACAATGGGATTTGGTTGTGTAAAATCCGTTGTTTTATTTTCGTAGAAAAACGAGGTTCTATCATTATTGGTTACAAATATGTCGAGGTCGCCATCGTTATCATAATCGAAAACAGCTTCGGTAACACTTATCGCTTCATCGTTTAAACCGGTAGCTTCAGAACTGTTTTTAAAACCTTCGCTTCCTAATTCTAATAAGTTTTCGAAATACACATTGTGTCTGTCGCCCGAATTTGGGTAATCAAATCCATTGACTATAAATAAATCTTCATCGCGATCTAAATCGAAATCAGAAAAAGACACATCCCAAGCCCAACCTGCATTGTAAATATTAAAGGTTCGTGCCATCTCCTCAAAACTATTATTTTCGGTTTGCTTCATGAGCACATTATCTCCAATGGTTGTCACATAAATATCGAATTTACCATCGTTGTTATAATCGCCAATGGTAACACCCATATCGCCTTTAGAAGTATCTAAACCGTAACCTGCGGCGTGTTCGGTAAAGCTTTCACCTTGGTTATTAATGAAAAGTTCGTTTGGCCCAGGAATAAAATCGTTTGCGAGATACAAATCTAACCAACCATCATTATTAAAATCGAATGGAATACTTTGGTAAGAATGCTTGCTATCCACATTTTGGATGATGCGACTTTCGTTTGAAAACGTGCCATTACCATTGTTTTTATACAATCTATTTCCTTCGCAATCGCTGTCCCAATCGGCAACGAAAATATCTAGAAGTCCGTCGTTATTATAATCAAACCACGTGGCACCTGTATTGATGCAATCGTTGTATTTTTTAAAACCCGCTTGCGTCGTTACTTCGGTAAATGTGCCATCTTGATTATTATGAAACAACTGCATTTTATTGGTATGCGTGAAGAAAATATCGGGAAAACCATCGTTATCATAATCGCCCCAAAACGCCCCAAATTTAAACCCCGTAAATGCAATAGACACCTCGCCTGTTTCTTCCTCGGGAAATAAATTTTCGAGTCCAGAACCTTCCGTCACGTTTGTAAAAGTACCATCGTTGTTGTTTTGGAATAACTTGCTATGCGTTACCTTAACATTTGCAACATCTTGCGCTTTGGCAACCACAAACATATCGATATCGCCATCGGCATCAAAATCGGCCACAGCAACACCATTATTTTGTTCCACAAGGCTTAATCCTGCATAGTTTTCGATGCGTTGGAATGTTTGCGCTGTTAATTTGCGTACACTGCACACAACAAGCACCACAATTACAGGAATTATAAAAAGTTTCTTTTTCATATAAAAACCAACTCGGTTACTTTTCAATAATTACGATTTTATCGGATTGATTATTGGTTTTCAATATATAAATTCCTGCCGACAATGTTTTAGAAAAATTCAATTCTGTAATTCGGTTAGATTCTGAATAGGTCTTAACAGGAATTTGCAATAATCTTCCGTTTAAATCGAATATTTTAAATTCATCATTAGCGTTGGTATTTGATACGAATAATTTATTTGACGCCAATAGCGGATTTGGATAAACAATCCGTTTCATTGAAGGTTCCTCTTGAATATTTTCGGACTTTGAAAAATATTGCGTTGCAAAATGAAACGCTTCAATCCCCACTTTTTCTCCAATTTTTCTACCCGGAATATCATCGGCAGGAGGATGAATACCGCCCCAAATTCGTGATAAACTACATTGATCTGATGCATCTCGATAGGTTGCCCATTGTAATTTTACATCAACCGATGGGCCTTTTTCAAAAACTAAAAAATCATCTTTTTTGGCCACAAATTCTCCCATACCTCCAGGAAAATAAGCGCTTCCAGTAAGCAAAGTTAAAACTTCGGCCGCAGCTCTAGAAAATGTAGAGTGCCCAGAAACATAACCCGCAAATGGTGGTGTTACAAAGGTTGGGCGTTGGTATGGCCACCAGTTTTCGGCTAAAATCCAACCCACACCAGCAACATCTTCGTCAGGATTATCAATAAAATTATGACCTCTCCATGCGTAGAGTTTAATTTTTCCAACATGCTCGTTATTTACACCTGCTAAAACATCATTTTCGCCTACAATCTCAACCAAACCATGCTGTAAATGAATTCCAGATGTACTGTAATTTGGCAAACTAGTATCGGTACACTGCCCCATTTCGCACATATAGCGAATGGCCGAAATTGGCCTAATATAATCATACCAACCTTTAACGCCCCAGGCAGCTACAGCGGCATCGTGCATGGCGCCACCTAAAATAAAATATGATTTAACGTCCCATTCCAAATCGCTTAAAATATCGCCTTCTCCTTCAAAACGTTTCTGCAATAATTCATGATCGTTTACATAATTTAAAATAGTAAACCAATGCCCTGGTGGTGTTTCGGAGTCTGGTCCATCTGCCCAAAATTCGGCTAGAATTCTTGTATAATCACCTCTTGGAACGACTTGCTCTTGATAAGGCAATAAGGTTATTGGGTTAATATCATGTCCTTTTCCTATGTCGCCACCTTCAATTTCATTGTAGAATGAAGGATAATCATTGAATGATTCTGGGAAATCATTACTACTGATATTCCCCATAGATTTTGGTGAGATATCCCATAACACACCATCATCAGGATTTAATTGCGCACTCCACTTAGAAACCAGTGAAAAGCCCCATTTATAATCGTTAGAATCGTTGTAAGGCGGTTCGCCTGGGTTGTGATAAACTTGGTAGTTATGACCAGATCGATTAAAAGTGGTTTTATCATCTTTTGATAAAGAAAAAGGCTGCACATTCCCCCATTCTGGACCTAAAAAATCTGGCGTAACACCACCAATAACATTGCCGCTTTGGTCGATAAAATTATTAAAGCTCAATGGTTGCCAACGATTGGGATTGATATTTTCAATAGCTTCTGGATAAGACAAGCTCAATGCTTCGTTTACCGGTTGATAGTATTTATTTTGATACTGATTAGCTTCATTACTACCATCTTGCATACCAAACGTAATAATTTGAGAAGCAATGTAATTTCCTAGTGCTGCTGGATCTCCTGTACTGTAATCTGTGGTTGTGATAGAAATATCGTAACCCAATGCTGCCATAATTTCATCTAAGATGTTTTGGGCAAGCGCAGGATTAGGCGCATGTTTAAATCGATGTGATAACAACGTGTAAGCTGCGTAACTAATGGTTTGCTTTTCGGCTTTAGCTTTTGTTTCTTCCGTAGTAAAACCTTCAAAATCGGATTGAAAAGCACCTACATTTTGCCCTAGAATATACGGTGATGCATTATCGTTGTAAACCGCCCAAGCATCGTACATAGCCACACTGGTATGAAACAAATTTCGGGCGTGTACTGTTGGCCGCGCGTAATCTTTTCTTATTAATTCTAATAAAACTTCATTCCATAATCGTGCTACCGATTGCTCTCTGAAATCGACATCATATTCGGATAGCTTTACAGTTAAATCGACCGATTTACTAATACATTTTGAATTTTTAACAACCACTGAAACTTTACCCGTACTGCCTCTTCCCCATTTTACAATGATGGAACCATTATTCTGCTCCTCTAAAATCTCTCCACCGGTTACCTGCCATGTAAGCGATTCGTTCTCAGAAAACGGATAACTATACGACTCTACACTACCATAAAAAGCCTTAACAGTTCCTGTTATTTTCTTCGTTTTTAAATAATTGCATTTGCCTGTACTTGTGGTTGCAAAAGGATTATAATTACATGAATTCTCATCGGTGCAACCATAAGGTTTCACACTTGGTTCAATATCTAATATTTGAAAACCATTACCTTCAATGGCTAAAATGGTATTGTTTGCAGCAATATTTTTGTGAGTTTCAATTAAACCTGAAGGCCATGTAATGGTAAGTTCTAAAATTTCATTGTCTGTACCTAAACCAAAATGCACGGGTTTTAAATGTTGACCTAAAAAGCCTTTCCCAGTATAAAATCGCGTTAAAAAACCAGTTGCAGTCTTTATAAAAACTTTTGTACCAATGGCATCTCGATTTGATGTTGTTCCTTGCAGTTTTACTTTAAACCAATTTAAGTTTTCTGCAGGTTGAACAAAATCGGTGATTTTATTTTCGTAGAGGTAAGATGGTCCATCGTTATTGGTTACAAAAACATCTAAATCGCCATCGTTATCAAAATCGAAAACGGCTTCACTAACGCTAATTGTTGCTTCTCCTAAACCAACCGCTTCAGAACTATTTACAAGCGTAGATTTAAAATTTTCTAATTGATTTTTATAATAAGTGTTTACATATTTTCCAGAACTCCCAAACTCGAAACCATTGAGTACCAATAAATCTTCATCACGATCTAAATCGAAATCAGCAAAACGTGCATCCCAAGCCCAACCTGTATTGTAAACTCCTAACGATCGGCCTAAATTAACATAAGTATTATTACCTTGATTTTCGAATAACTGATTGTCGCCAATAGCGGTTACGTAAAAATCGAACGCACCATCTCCATTGTAATCGCCAATAGCAATGCCCATGTCGTCTTTGGCATAATCTAAACCATAACTCGCAGCGCTTTCGGTAAAACCATTACCTTGATTGTTGATGTATAAATCGTTGGTTTCATCGGAATAATCGTTAGCAACATACAAATCCATCCATCCGTCGCCATTAAAATCGAATGGTATACTTTGGTAAGAATGTTTGTTTTTTGTTACTCCCGAAATGATACTCGTAACATTGGTAAAAGTACCGTTTTGATTATTTCTGAAGAGTCGATTACCATCATAATCTGATCCCCAGTCTGACATGTAAATATCTAAAAAGCCATCATTATTATAATCGAACCAGGTTGCGCCAGTATTAATATTTCTGTTGAATTTACTGAAACCCGCTTGAAGGGTAACATCTTTAAACGTACCGTTTTTTTCGTTGTGAAAAAGTTGAATTTTAAAGGTATTTGTTAGGAATAAATCAGGATAACCATCATTATCATAATCGCCCCAGAATGCACCAAATTTGTGGCCATTTAAAGCATCTGTATACTCGGATTCTTCGGTTGTTGGAAATAAATTTACTAAACCTGAATTTGCCGTAATGTCGGTAAAAGTACCGTCATTATTATTTCTAAATAATTTACTCTGTGTTTTTTCACTAGTGCTTTGGTCTTGAGCTTTGGCAACAACAAATAAATCTAAATCGCCATCGGCATCAAAATCGGCAAGTGCACAACCGTTGTTTTCTTGTAAAAGATTTAATCCCGCATAAGCCTCAACGCGATCAAATTTTTGGGCATACAAAACGCTGTTGGCTCCTAAGATTAGAAAGCCAATAAATAAGGTGGTGGTGAGTAATGCCTTATTTTTAGCCCACATCGTGGTTTAAAAATTAATAGTTTTAGTTAGTTGGTTCTTAAAATTAATATATATTGCGTTATCGCCCAATATTTCGATATTTTTTAATGGAAAAAGGTCGTTTTTAGTCCATTTTTCACCAGATTTTTTCCAAAGCATCAATGTGGCGTACACTTTGTTTGCATCGCTATCAGTTTCGGATTTTGTAACGTTAATTACAGCGCTTTCGTTACTTTCTGGATGCAAACCTGTTGTGAGTACAACTTCGGTTTTATCCCAACCTAATACTGGAATCATCGCTAATTGATAACTTCCATTATCGATTATTGTAGCTTCATAACCTTTAACCTTTTTCGTGGTTACTTTTATACCTGCTTCAAATTTTGGCAAAGCGTAATGCCCTAAGCGTATATCTAATGGTTTATCACTTACATTTCTATCGACTCTTAAAATACCATTTGCTAAAGGAATATCTACAAGGTTAAATTTGATGGACTCATCAGTTTCTAAAACAACATCACGGAAATACATGCCATCTTCAAAACGTTTAAAATCGTATAGCCTAAATGCTTCCCACGCTTTATTTTTGTTTTTAATGAGATAGTTCATAGCTACTTCTCCATCTTCGCCATCAGCCTGCCAAGGAAACGCACTGTTGTATGACAGACGATTATAATTTTCGGTAGAACGGAATTTTTGCCAATCATCTTTAACCTTTTCGTGGCACCACGCTCTAATTTCTGAAGCACCAATATTAGGATAATCGGTTATTAAAATTTCTGAAGCCTCTTGGAATTTATTGTAAACGTTATCTTTTTTAAGCTCATCTTCCCATGCGCCGTTATTTTCGGTGGCTGTCCAAAATGGATTATCATCTGGCACTAACAAACCTAAAAAGGCTTTTCCCATCCAATATACACTTCCGCGGCAGCTGTAATTTTGCACTGCGGGTTCGAACGCGCCATAAAACCCTAAGGTTGGCACGTTATCTTTTATAAAATCGGGATGCGTAAAAAATTGTTTAATGACGCCTGACGAAATACGTCGCATCCAACCGTAATTGATCGTATCATCATCTTGAAAGCCCATTAAAGGAAACGGAATTACAGAACCTATACGGTAGCTTATACTGCGCCCATACATAATCATTTTTCCATCTTTACTGAATAAATACGGGTAATTATCTTTTAAATCCTCAAAATTGTTAATGAATTTTTCTGCGATTTCTGGATAGTATTTTTTACCAAAATATTCCGACCACACCATGCCATACATTTGGAATGCCCACATGCTGTAATAATCGTAGGCAGGACTATCGTTGTACCAACCTTGTCCGCGATAATGTGTTAAAGAACGCTCTAAATACTCAACCAACAATTTTTCGTTGACTTTGTAACCTTGCTCTTTAAAAAAACTTAAAACGAAAATATTGAAGAATTTCCAGTTAGAATCTACCGTTGGCCCATCGCCATAACTCAGCATAATTTTTGATAAAGCCGCCTTTTGATCGTCTGGTAACGGGTGCCACAACACCTCTGGATTGATTAACATCGATACGGCTAATGCCCCAAACTCTACTAAGTTTTGACTTGGCCCACCATTTTTTGATCGTGGTACTATGTACGAAGGACTTTCAGGATTTGCCAACAACCCGATTTGATAACGGTAATAATCAGCAACCTTAATATTGTTTATGGTTAAATCTGGATTTTCCTTTAACAATGGCGCCGCCACAAATAACGTTCTGCATAAACCTTCTAATTTTTCTGTCGGTACTCTGCCCTCATCATGCGGATAACTTTTACCAGGTTGCTTCGGAAACTTCATTGGGTCATCCAAAGTATTTATGTAACTAAAAGCACCTTTTAATAAATACATTGCGGCATCTTCCCAGTGCTGCTTCGTCATTCCTGTGTGCGGACTTAACTTATAATCGGGATTGTTTATTTGAAAGGGCTCTAATTCCTTTTGAGCAAATCCATAAAAATTCACGCTAAGTAATACCAATAAAAAAAGTAGGTTCTTGTTTAAATTCATGTTTTTGATTAATGTTTAACTACAAATTTCTTTTTAACGGAAACACCTTTATTTTCAATTTCTAAAACGTAGATGCCCGATGACATTTGCGCAGTATTCACTACAAAATGATCAGAATTTGTAATTTTTGTTTCTTGTAATTTTACACCTCTAATATCGGTAATTTTAATATTAACCGTATTTAATTTTAAGTTTGATTTATTTATTTTAACATGTAAAGCATCATCTGAAGGCACAGGGTAAACACCAATAGCATCTTCCAACTTAGTAGTATTTACAGATAAAGTTCCTGCTGCCAATGCTTCCACTTGTGCTGGAGATAAAGCGTAGTTATATACTCTAAAATCGTCTACACTACCATTTAATAACGGATCTGGAAATTGACTTCGACCAATATAATTTAATGCTGGTTTAATATTTAATGGGCTACCAAAAGCACTGGTAGATTGCGCTACTTGCTGACCATTTACATATAAAACCACACCGCTAGTACTAATGGTTACAGCCACATGTGTCCACTCGCCTGTTGGTAATACCGACGACTCTATAAACTGTTCGCCGCTGCCTATTTTCATGCCAAAGCGTAAAGTTCCAGCTCCAGAACTTGGTGTTAAAAATAAATATTCGTTCGTGTTATTACCAAAATCGAAAATGCGTTGCCACGCGCCGCCGCCATTCCAATTTACCCACGTTGCCATTGTTAGTTCCTGGTGGCTTGCAATATCTGGCGGTAATTGCACAAAAGCATCAGAACCATTAAGTGTTATAGCTTGCGATTCGTTTTCGCTAGTTTCAAAAGATATAGTTCCTGCAGTTGCCGCATGATTTAAGTTTGTAGATGCATCTTGTGTATTGTTTTCAAAATTAAACTGAGCAACCAAACTTTGCGCTCCAGAAGCAGTTCCCGACGTGACATTTGAATATTCCGAACGGTTTAAAGAACCATCGATAGCCTTAATTTTATAAAAATAGTTTATACCTGAAAGTGCGGTATTATCTATAAACGCGGTGTTAGTAACCGTTCTTGCAATGGTATTGTACGCGCCGTTTTCAGCTTCCGCTCTATAAATATGATAACCTGCAACATCGGTTTCGGGGCTTGCATCCCAATCTAATCTTACAGAAGTGGGTTGTACCGTAGCCTCTAAATTAGTTGGTGCACTTGGCGCATCAAATTCTATAGGTGCATCAACTGGTAAAAAACGCCATTCTTGGTTGGCTCCTCCATTTTTTTCCCACTGAACAATATTTGCACCTGCATTTGTTCCTGCTTGATAAACGTCAATACAATGCGAACTTTCTCGGCTTCTTATTAAAAACCAGCCATCAGATTGGTAATCGAGATACCATTGTTGGTTTCCGCCATTGGCTTGCGTCCATAAATGAATGTTTCCACCGTTATCTAAGGAAAAGTTATTGACATCTAACGATCGATTGGCATCCGAAAGCACCTTAATTCTGTAATAACTAAAATCGCCACCAATATCAATCGGTACAGGTACGACGGTAAATTTTTGACTGCTTGAACCTACGTAATTATTTTGACGAACGTTAGCGCCATCACCAGATCCGCTAACCTCCATGACCAAGCCACTATTTTTGTTTACGATTTTGTATTCGCCATTTATTTCTGGCTGAACATCTTCGCCCCAAGATATATTTACCACACGTTCTGCATTTCGTTGAAGTGCTGTTTGGTAAGCTCCATTTGGGTCTGCTGGTAACTCCATAACATATTCTCGCTGTGGCCCAACACCATCGTAATACACCACTCTATCTTTCGATAAAAAAGTATAATTTGTTGGTCTTGCTTGCCTTTCGGAAGTACCACCAAAAGCTTGTACTTTTCCATTTGTATGACGATATACCGAAGCGGAAGTCCAATTTGGACGATGTTCGGCATACCCTAAACGAACGCCATCACTAGCTTTTACAAACTCACCACGAGCAAGTTCTGCAGTGCCCCACCAAATACCTGTTTGTAAACCGTACTCTACACCAACCATGGCTTCCATAACATTATGAAGCTCGTCGTTAGTAGCATGATTACCATCTGAACTTACCGTTTGAAAAAAGTTGGCGTAATTATCGAAACTTCCTGCTAATTGATGGGTATTGCCTTCATCTAACCGAGTTTTTAAATAATTATACCAATTTAAGGCTTCATCTGTATTAAGTGTATTACCTCCAGAAACTCTAATATTATCGAAGTACGAATTACTTTTTAACTGCCCGCAAATATTATAAAAATCTTGCATGGTTCCTTGTCCCGTATTTGTAAAATCTGGTTCGTTAAAAGGAGATACTGTAACAATATTAAAGCCTTCGGCTTCATGCATTTGTGCTGTAACCTCAATTAATTTCGCCCAATTTGCCGCATTACCTTTAAAATAATCGTTAACACTTGGATGATCGGAATTTAAAACCACATTTGTTCCAGCGCCCAAATTATTTTTAATAATGTCTATTCTTAAATTTGTATTTGTTAAAGCATCACCTTGAAGTGTCTCATCATTTAATAAAGGTTGTGTTGGCATAAATGATGAACGGATAACATCCACATTATTGGCCTCCATAAAAGCCATACCACGAATAATATTTCTCTCGGATAACCATGCTAAATCTAAACCCCAAGTAATTGGTTTTGCAATACCTGTAGCTTCTACATTAAACACTATGGAACGGTCTGAAATAGGTTGAGCCTTTAAATTATCGCTTGCGCTCGACACTTGCGAATAGCTTGATTTCATCACAAAAGTTAAAGCCATAAAAAGCAAAGTTGCTTTAAAATGAATATTCATAATAAGATTAGTTTTAGTCTAGTTTAAATAAAAGTGTAAATAACACACTTGTTTGGTAAATACAAATTTATAAAATTGAAGCCTTAAAAACAGGGGAAATATTATCCAAAAACAGGGTATAAAATGCCTGAATCCTAAAAAACACATAAAAATTGTAAAACATTTAAATGTTTAGTGAATCATCACATCAGTTTAAATTTAAAAATAAGTTTTAAAGTGTGAAAAAATAAAAGTCATTTTATACCCGTAAAAAATCATTTTATAACCCTCCTAAATCTCTAATAATCTTTATATTTGGTAAAAGTGTATAACCAACACTTATAATTAATTAAATTAACTAAACTTTTATTTAAGACATGAAAAAACTATTACATTCAAAAACTAGAAAAAACTATTTTTTAAAATTTGCGTTAGTACCGCTCTTGTTATTCGCATTTGCAACTATATCGAATGCACAAACTTTAATGCATTCGTACACATTTAATGGAAACGCTAACGATGGAACTGGTTCGGCTAATGGCTCACTATCTGCTACCGGAGCAACATTTTCTCCAGATGGAAAAATCAACCTAAATGATGGCTATTTAACTTTTGATGCAGGAGTTATTGATGTTCCTTCTTATACGAGTATTACTTTTGAAGTTGTATTTAATCAAACTGCAGGACAAACAGGGTTTCATACATTACTTGCTTTTGGTACTCAAGGAAGCTTAGGTTCAGATTATGTACAGCTACAACCCGCTAGAGCCGATGATGTTTTAAGAGCCGCAATATCTTGTAACAACACCACAAACCCTTGGGCGACAGAAACAGGTATTAATGACACTTCTGAAATAACAGATGAAGATGTACACCATTCCGTAATTACTATTACGGCTGATGAAATGGCCTTATATCTAGATGGTACATTAATTGGAACAACGGCCCTTGCGGGAGACAATGTATTATCTAACATTGGAAACACATTTGCATCATTAGGTTATTCCACTTACATGAATGATCCATTATGGAGCGGTTCTATAGATGAATTTAATATTTATAGCGGTGCTATGGATGCCACAACAGTAAGCTCAAGAGCTGCCTCTTTTTTGGGTGGTACAAATGCTAATTTAGCGACTTTAACAGTTAGCCCAGGTACTTTAACTCCAACATTTGATGCTGGAGTTATATCTTACGGTGTCTCTGTACCTGCAGGAACAACTTCGGTTAATATTAGTGCAACCACTGAAGATGGAAGCGCAACAATTAACTCAGGTGTTGGTACTTTGACATTAACCGATGGAGAAGGAACTGCCAGTATTTCTGTGACAGCTTCTGATGGTATAACAACTAAAACCTATAATTTAAGCATACAAGAAGAGTGCTTTATGCCACTTGGTGCAAACAACCTTGTACCAGACCCTTATTGCGCAGATAGATCTGTTTACCAAGGATGGGGAAGCGTTAGTGTTACGAATGATTTAGCAGAAACATACTGTGGAGGAGCTTCATTAAAATTAGGTAATGGAGGTAGTGGTTGTGATGCTGCATTAGATATTAACCCTGCGACATTTTTACAACCAGAAACTACCTACCGTGTTAGAGTAATGGTTAAAACTGTAGATGGAAATATTGGCTTTAGAGTAAGTGCTGCTGATCCAACGTTTGATTATTCTATTGATACAAATGGCGTATGGGAATTACAAGACTTTACATTTACTACTGGTGCAGGAGCAACAACCGACGGATTTATTTCATTTAATAAATGTGATTCTGCTTCAAATGCGACTTACACTTATATAGACAATTTTGAAATTTACGATATGTCTACCTTAAGTGCCGATGATTTTGAATTAAATAATGTTGCTTTCAAATTATATCCTAACCCTTCAACTAACAATGTTTTTAAAATTGCATTAAACGATTTTGACAGTGCTGTTAACGTTAAAGTATTTAACCTTTTAGGCAAAGAAGTAATAAATAAAGATTTTGTTTCAAACTCTAAAACTATTGAAGTAAACCATAAACTAAATGCTGGAATTTATATTGTAAAAATTAACGATTCGGCTACTTCAAAACTTATTGTAAAATAACAACCATGATTAATAGCCATGTTAGAATATTTATTTGGAACTATGGCTTCAATTAATTCATTCTAATTTTAAGAGGCTGTCTTAAAAGTTATAAAATCTAAAATGCTATTCCGTATATTTTCGGAAAGATTACAGTATTAAACTCGCTAGATTTTCACTTTTAAGACGCCTCTTTTTTTATTCATATTCTTTTAAAAGAAACTTAATTCACCATCATTTTAATAACCGATGTTGTTTTAGCGCCTTGTAATTCGCAAAAATATATACCGCTTTTTATATTACTCGTTTCCCAATTAAACTCATTTAAACCTTCATTTAAATAACCAGTGGCAATTGTTTTCACCACTCTTCCTGTAATATCCACTATTTGTAAATTAGCTTGAAAGCCTTCTTTTAAACGGATTATTATTTTGGTTTTATTTTGAAATGGATTGGGCACATTTTTAAAGGTTATTAACTTACTATTTAATGCTTGTGTACTTAAAGCTTCATCTTTTTTTACCATAACAACATTTGCCGAATATGCCGGTGCTGTAAACGAAATGTTCTGATTATTTACCATGGCTTCAAGTGTAGAAACTCCAATTTTATTAGGCTGTAAAAAGGTATTTTCATCATAAATTGAAGCTGAAGCAACACTTTTTACGCTTGCCATTTCTGGAACAAATTCATTATTTACAACCAAGTTAATATTGGTATTAGAAGCCGCAGTGTTAACGACTTTAAAATACATGGTATTACCATCATCGCTAAGTGTAGCAACCGCATCTAAATTATTATTAAAGCCTCCAGTTTTTATATAATTAGGCGCATAATACTCTCGCCATAATTTCATAACCACATAATTTGGGGCTGCAAACCAGTCGGAATTATTAAAGTTTATAAAGGCATTATTCCAAGCATTTGCCGATGTATGTCTTAACCACAATGCTGGCCCACCAAGGGTAAATTTTTCACCTTGTCGTTCAAACATGTTTAGCATACCTCCAGCATATAAACCGATACGCCAATCTATTGGTCCCCATAAATTCCATTCGGACATATAAATTTCTACATTTGGATTTGATGAATTACTAATACTATTAGATAAATTTTCTATGAATGTTTCATAAGTAGCCACACCTGTTTTAAAATTATTCTCGTTTTCATAATGATGCACACTTATATAATCGATTAAATGCGCGCATTCGTTTAATAAGGTTTCATTCCAATTATAATCGTAACCACCACTTCCGCAAGCAATAATTTTAATATCTGGATATTTGGTACGCATTGCAGGAGCAAACTCCTTAACTATATCTACATAAGCGTTAATACCCGCACTCCAAGTTTCATTATCAATTTCCCAAAAGGTTACATTATAAGGCTCTGGATGACCATTTGCCGCTCTTACAGCACCCCAAGTGGTGGTTGCGTCGCCGTTGCAATATTCCATCCAATCGAGTGCATCTTGCAAGTATTGTTCTGGCGTCAATTTTTTAGGAATGGTAACACCACAAGTTCTATCTAAAACACCAGCATTAACCACAATTAAAGGTTCTGAACCTGTCATTTTACACATGGTCATAAATTCGTCGGTACCATAGGAATTCACATCGGCATCGTTCCATAATTCCATGGGATAAACAACCCTATTATCTTGCGACCCAATAGCATCTTTCCAGAAATAAGCCGATACGTAACAACCACCAGGCCATCTAATAATTGGAGCTTGTAAGTCATCTACAGCTTGAAATAAATCGGGTCTAAACCCATTATTATCTAAAGCATCTTGTCCCATCAAACTCACCTGATCGATTAATACGGTTCCAGTATTTGATGTTCTAATTTTTAAACTTCCGTTTGTTGTTGAAGTTACCGAATTCAACTCAAAATTTAATTTTTCCCAATCGTTGCTCGCTGTGATAACCGTAGTTTGATCTAGCACCGAATTTCCGTTGTTTAATGATACCGATAAAGATGTACCTGATGCTCCTTTTGCCCAAATTGAGCCTTCGTACTTTTGAGGAATAATATTAAAATCGTGTTGCTGAATATAGGCTTCGGAAGCTTCATTATTGGTTAATTGTAAAGCAAAATTACTATTTAAAGCATCTTGAGTTTTATAAATAGTTGCATTTGCTGATTTTTCCCAGTTAGCAAATGCAGCTTCACCAATTTCAGGTAATTGGTTATAGATTGTGTTCCCACTTGGAATTTCTGACACCACAATATTTCTATAACTAGCCGAAGTAGCCCAAGTACCAATTCCGGCTTGCCCCGTTAAATGTGCGTTGTTATCTATAAAATCGAAAAGAAGTGTACCGTCAAACCACACTTGAAAATGATTGCCTTCACAACGAATTCTTATATCGTACCAAACGTTATTCACTATACTTCCTGGGCTAGTTAAATTGTTATAAACGCTCCAACGACCACCTCCAACGTTACCTTTTTCAATGGCGTGTTGCGTATTTCCCCAACCTGCTATATTTAACCAATAAAAATTATCTCCGTTAGCCCTAAACATTACCAAGAAACCTTCGTTACCTCCTGTTTTTTTTGCTTGTAAATTAATTTCATAATCTTGCCAAACGACATCTCCAAAAGTCAATCGTACATTTTCATTTAAAGAATTTTGAATAATTTCATTTTCCGAAATATGCCAATCACCACTAGTGCCACTTAAACGTTCAAAACTTCTATTCCAAACCATATCGCCCCACAAACCATTGTTTGCTGAATTGTAAATATGCTCTAAAAACTGTCCGTAAACGTTGATGTCTATTTGATGTTCTACCTGTTCGGTATCAATGCTATAAGTTACTTGCGAAACTACTAGATTACAAGAAACAAATAAGCATACGGTTATTATTTTTAAAAATGTTTTCATAATAAATTTGTTTTACGTTTAAAACAAAAAAAGCAACTAACATGATGTTGTAGTTGCTTTTAAATGTGGTTTATTCTTATTTAGTTTTGCGCATTATTTCACTATTAATTTCACTGCTTTTTGACCGTTATTGGTTTTTAAAACCGCAATCCATAGTCCTGATTTAAAACTAAAATGTGTATCGGTTTTTGTATTTACAGATTTAACTAAAGCTCCTGACAAACTATATAATTTTAGTTCGGTTTTTGCTGTTACATTAGTAATATATACATTATCGCCAATGGCTTTAACTTGGGTTTCTGTAGAAAACGCAACATCATTTACGCCCAAAATCGTGTCAGTTCTGTAAAGTTGGTAATCGTCAATCCAAACTTCGGTACCACTAGGAGAACCATCGCAACCGTTAAAAGAAATGAAACTTGCCGACGGATTAGCTCCTGTTGCAAAGGTAAAATCTATTAATTGCCATGCGCCACCAGTATCAAAAGTTTCAACCAATGTTGGGTCTACATTATTTGCCATAAACCCAATACTACCTCCAATGGTTTTAATATATACGTGTAAACGATAAGTCGCATTTGGCGCCCAATTTATTGGGTTAATATCGAGTGCAGCGTTACAGCCATTGGTAGTTAATTTAATATAATCGCCACAATGCGCATCAACATTATCGGTTACCACTTCTCTATTTCCCCAACCTTGCCATAAACTTAAATCGTCGCAAGCGCGGTTAGGAGCTAAATTTTGTTCGCCATCGTATAAAGGCACAAAACTACAATCTTCGTTATTATCGATCACAACTGCATTTCCTATGTTATACAATTCGTAATTATCTATTAAAATTTGTGTTGCTGTTTCCGATTCGCAACTATTAATAAAAATGAGACCAGATGAAGCATTTGCTCCCGTTGTAAAGGTGTAATCTACAATATCCCAATCGGAATTATTAAACACATAAGCATCGGCTCCATCGGTGTTTGTAAACCCAACTTTTGCAGTTCCTCCAACTGTTTTTGCTGCAAATTTTACACGATAAACAGTATTAGCTTCCCAATTTACAGCAACATCGAGCGAGGTAGAACATCTGCCGTTTAATCTCATGGCATTAGCACCACAATAAACATCGGCCGTTTCCAATACTTGATTTGAAGCTCCCCAACCTTGATACGAATTAAAAGCATTCATTTCTGGATCGGGTGTTAAGTTTGTTTTATCGGAATACAATAACGTAAACGGACATTCTTCTGGAACCGACACATCTTCACCATATAAACTGGTAACTTCAGCAGCACTTAAGGCTCGATTATAAATTCTAAACTCATCAAGTGATGCATCTAAAATAGGGTCTGGATATTGTGATTTTCCAATATAATTTTGAGTAGTTTCGCCTAAAATTGAAGGCGTTAAAGTAAAATCTTCTTTTCGTCCCACTTCTACCCCATCAATATACATTATACCAACATTTCCATTCATGGTTATGGCAACATGTGTCCAAACATCTAGTGTTGGCGCTACTGAAGACTCTATGCGTTCCTCCGTACCATTGTTATATTTAATTGCAAAACGATAATTTCCTGTACTTCCGTTTTGTGGTGTTAAAAACATATTGGTTGCCGAACCAGATCCAAAATCGAAAATACGCATCCAATTAGAACTTGAATTTAATTTTACCCAAGTTGCTATAGTAAAATCGGTTAAACTACTAACTACGCCATTTTCTATTTGCATGTAAGAGTCGTCGTCTCCTGTGAAATTAATACCGCTACCACCTTTGCCTGTACCACCACTAACGGCTGGATAAAGTGTGCTTTGATAAACACCCCATCGGTCGTACGGATTTGTACTAAAGCCTTCATTAAAATCGTAATACAAATGTTGTCCTGTATTTGGCGCCGAAACTACGGTACTAGAATCGGATCCCGATCCTGCATCGTTAAAAGGCGTGATAACATAATAATATGCCGTTCCATTTACGGTTGTTTGGTCTGTATATTCATTTTCTTCAAAACCGGTTGTACCCACAGAAACAAAGGGTCCAACAGCCGACGTAGATCGTTTAACATCAAATTGAGCATCGGGAATTATATCCCATTTTAATTTTACTTGATTATCGCCAGAACCTACCAAAATATTTTGAACTGTGGCATTAGGTGCATTTAATGAAAATGTTGTTGCCATAGCTTCAGGTGAAGAAAAACCACTTTCACCACCAGCATTTACAGGCCAGATTTTGTAATAGTAAGTTGTATTCGGACTTAAATTTGTGTCTTGATAATTTGTATCTGAAACTTCTGAGGCTACAAGCGTGTAAGTCCCTCCAGAAGATGTTGCACGTCTAATATTATAAGACACTGCATTTTCAACCGCTGTCCAATCTAATTCTATTTTTTTAGCTGAAGTCGCTTTGGCTTCAATTAAAGATGATAACGATATAGCTATTTGCGGCGAGGTTGTTTCAGCATTGTCTTTACCTACTGTTTTTAATTGATAGAGCGCATAAGTTGGTATAGCATCGGATGCTGATAATACCGTATAATCTGGTGAATCGTAAAATGAAGACCAAGTAGACTCGCCACTTAATCGACGCTCTACAACATAATTATTAACCAATTCGCCATTACGACCTTCCCAGTGTAAAACCACATTTTGAAAATCTTCGGAAATGGTATAGCTTAAAGTTTCGGTGTAAGGTGTCCAAGTAGGAATATATTCGGTAGCTGGATTAAACGCTTTAGCCGAATTTTTGTTACGTAAATACTCTCCTGCTGGCGTGAGTACTTTAGTATTTTCTCCGCAGCCATCTGTCCATGTGGAAATTACATAAGCATCATCTAACCAAGTATAATTTTCCCAATCGGGGTTATTTGCTTTCCAACAATCATTTATAATTAAAACGGCTGCTCTACAATCTTCAACTGCATTGTAAAACGAATAACGCTCAACATAAGGTTTACTTTCTAAAAGGTCAACAATATATGTAATATCTTCTAGTTGCTTTTGCACATTAGCATCGGTAGCTAAACGATTTCCACTAGGCCAAGCTTCGGTAGTCCAGTTAGCACCGTTATTCCACTCGGTAATCCAAATAGGACGTTGATAAGCGTTCCAAACATTATCTAAACGCCACGACCAATCTTGTTGATCGCGCGACCAGTACGAATGTATTGCAATAAAATCAACACGATAATTATTAGCTTCAGCTTCTGCCATAAATCCGGAAAGACCGTTATAAGGATCGGAATGTGCAGGTGATCCTAAACGCAATCCGCTATTCATAAAATACTTCCAGTTATCAATTACAACTTCATTTTCAAGATTAGATTGATCTGGTCTATCGGGTTCATTATAACCCAACACATGAGTAACATTGGCTTTATTTTCAATTTCGCCCCACCCTGGCCAACCCAAGTTCTGCTTAATAGGAACATATTCAAGATTAGTGCTAGAATTACCTCCTGCCGACCAATCGTAGCGCCATGACGCATTTATTGCGGTCCATTCATCTTGAATCCAACCGGCCCATCCTTTTTTGGTTACAAAATCGTTTAAAGCCATCACTCTTATAAATGATATGGTTTCATTTAAATACGGCGACTCTGTTTGTAGGCTAGCAATTTCTAAATCGGCATCATCCGCTCTAAATACACGGCTATATCCCGTACCATCGGTACTTGTGGCCAAAGTTACCATATAACCTTGTTGTAGCGTAAACGATTTAATGTTATTATCGAAAACACCTAAATTATAGTGTCTTGTAAAGATGGCATAGGTTTGCGAGTCTCCAGAGTAATTATCTTCGGTGTAAACCGTTAATGGAGATTGCGCTTGTAAAAAATAAATACAGAATAACTGAAGAGTTAAAAATAGCGAGTAGTTTTTTTTCATTTTATAGTTTCAATTGGTTTAATTCTATAAGTGTACAATAAACACTTAATGGTTTTATAAAATTCTTAAAACTATTTGGCAGTAACAGGGTACAAAATGGTATTTATACAGGGAATAAATGTCCAAATTTTAAAATGAAGACTTGCTGTACAATAAAATTATTAATATTGTTAAAACGACCACTTTACAACTAAAAAAAGACATTACTGTGACCTATTTTTTCACTACAAAAAGCAGACAATATTTTTGTTCAATCAGCTTATTTTTTTCAATTTTTATTGGTGCGCAAACACCTAAATTAGCTCAATTTGATTTTGATTCTACGCAAGATACCTCTAACACATTTACGGGAAGCTTACAAAACGGTGCTACTTTATTACCGTATGAAGGTCATCATGTTTTGGCTTTAGGAGATAACGATGGGTATTTCGATTTTTCTTCAAATTTTGGAAGCATTATAGCTCAATTAGACAATTTTAGTATTTCTACAAACTTGTACATTTCGAGCTCTTATAACATTAGCAACTTTGGTAATTTTGTATGGACGTTTGCCAATTCAACAAACATGGCTGCCACTGCTAATGGTAATATTTTTTTTGGTGCCATAAGCTCCAGATATGCCATAAGTACAACCCATTGGCAAACCGAAGAAGCCGTAGATTTAAACCAAACTTTACCACAAGGACGCTGGATAAACCTTATTTACACACAGCTTAACGGTAATGGAAAAATCTATATTGATGGCAATCTTATGGCTCAGGCCAATGTTAATTTAACACCGAGCAATATTGGGGCTACACCTTTTAATTTTTTAGGACGCTCTTGTTATAATACCGATAAATATTTAAAAACAGCACAATATGATAACTTTATTGTATACGACGGTGCTTTAACCAATAATGAAATTGATGCCTTAGCTGAAACTATAACGCCTTTAAACAACACCCTAAATTCGTTATTACTTAACGACGCTGCAAATGCATTAACGATTGAAAATGCAGATGCCATAAAATCGAATTTAATTTTACCAACACAACTTGCTCACGGTATTTCGGTTAGTTGGGCATCTTCAAATAGTAATACCATTTCATCAAGCGGTATTGTAACCAGACCTCCTGTAGGCTCAAATCCTGTAAGCTTAACACTTACGGCAACCTTACAATTAAATGGCGTTACCGTAACCAAAACATTTAACGTTACGGTGCTTCCATTATATTCGGATATTGAAAGCCTTCAAATAGATCTGGATAATTTAACACTAAGTGGTAATACTACAAATATTCGCGATGCCATTCATTTACCAACAACTACTCAAGAAGGTTCGATGGTGGTTTGGTCATCAAATGAACCTAATTATTTAAACAATGTTGGAAAAGTGCAGCAATTATCGGCTTACGGTAATGGCAAAAAACAGGTTATGCTAACCGCAACACTTATAAAAAACAATGAAAAAGGCACTAAAACCTTTACCGTTTGGGTCGCCGAAAAAGAAAACAGAGACGCTTATCTATTTTCATATTTTACTGGTAACGATGCCAATGGTGAACAAATTAGGTTTGCCGTGAGCAACGATGGCTACCATTATACACCTTTAAACAATGGGCAACCTATAATAAGTTCCGATACCATTTCTATTAAAAAAGGGGTTCGCGATCCGCATATTTTACGAGGTGAAGATGGGGAAACCTTTTATATGGTTGTTACCGATATGAAATCTGCCGAAGGTTGGAGTAGCAACCGAGGCATGGTTTTATTAAAATCGAACGATTTAGTTAATTGGACGCATTCAACGGTGCATTTCCCAACAAAATGGCCAACCGAATGGGGTAATGTATTACGTGTTTGGGCACCACAAACCATTTACGACCCAGTTGAACAAAAATATATGGTTTATTTCTCACTGTGGAGCAATGACAGTAATGCTCCTTACGACAGAATTTACTACTGCTATGCCAATGAAGATTTTACCGATTTAATTGGAACACCTAAAATACTTTTTGATAGAGGTACATCAACCATTGATGGCGATATTGTATTTAACGAACAAGATAATTTATACCACATGTTCTTTAAAAATGAAGCATTAGGCGGTATAAGTAAAGTCACGTCGACAACACTTACAGCGCCATTAGGACAAGAAGGCACACAATGGAGTAACCCTTCGCCACCAGTACAACAAACCAATAAAGCCGTTGAGGGTTCTGGTGTTTTCAGGTTAATCGATACCAATAATTGGATTTTAATGTACGATTGCTATTCTAATGGTCACTATCAGTTTTGTAGCAGTACAAACTTAACCGATTTTAGCTTTGTAAGAGATAATTACGACATGGATGCACGCCACGGAACAACCATTGCCATAACTCGCGAAGAAGCTGCTCGATTAACTACAAAGTGGCCAAGTGCAGCCCTTAACCCAACACCCGAAGGCGCAAAAAATAAAGCTATTAAAAAATACGGATTTGATTTAGATACCTCGAACCAAACCATAAATATTGCTGTGAATTACGGCACAGATATAACAAATTTTAATCCTGAATTATTTGCAGCACCAGGAACAATTATTTCGCCAACTGGCGAACAAGATTTTAGTTCGGGATCTGTAAATTATCAATGTTCTATAAACGGAAATACTGTAAATTATACGGTTTCTGTAACCGTTGAAGTTAATGCTGTACTTGAAGGGTTTAAAGCAGATCCAGAAATACTTTACTCCGAAAAAACAGGTCGTTTTTACATCTATCCAACTAACGATGGTTTTCCTGGTTGGGGTAGTTATACCTTTAATGCGTTTTCGTCACCAGATTTGGTGCATTGGACCAATGAAGGTGAAATACTCGATTTAAGCAGCAACCAAGTTTCTTGGGCTTACGGAAACGCTTGGGCACCTGCCATCATTGAAAAAAAGATTAATGGTGACTATAAATACTTCTATTATTTTAGTGGCGATACTGGAAGCACCAAAAATATAGGGGTTGCCGTTGCTAACAGTCCAACAGGACCATTTGTAGATTCGGGTGCGCCATTAATTTCGCAATTGCCAACTGGTGCGAACGGACAACTTATTGATGGTGACGTTTTTGAAGACCCTGTTTCTGGGAAAACCTATTTTTATTACGGAAACGGATTTTTGGCTGTTGCCGAACTAAATGATGATATGGTTTCTATTAAACCGAATACGACATCTGTTATTACACCAGCTGGAGGAAACCTGAGCACTTACGATTATCGTGAAGCAGCTTACGTATTTTATAGAAATGGTTTGTATTACTTTCTTTGGTCTGTTGATGATACAGGTTCTGCCAATTACCACGTCGCTTACGGTACGTCTACGTCACCAACAGGTCCTATAAATGTTGCAAGTGAACCAATTGTCATCATTCAAGATCCAACGAATAAAATTTATGGAACAGGTCACAACTCCGTATTACAAATTCCGGGTAAAGATGAATGGTACCTTGTGTATCATCGCATTAATGCTGAATATATTAACTCTGATCCTGGAACACATAGAGAAGTATGCATTGACAAATTAGAGTTTAATCCCGATGGTACTATAAAACCTGTAACACCAACCAGACAAGGTATTACTCCCGTTATTTTAGATCATGTTGCAAATGCATTAAGTGTTTCAGAAATTGATAACAATACTAATCTCAAACTTTTAAAAAGAGAGATTTATAATTTCTCTGGGCAATTTTTAGGAAATAGTTTAAAACCACTTAAAAAAGGGTTCTACATTATAAAGGCATTTTATGAAAACGGAACGATCTCTACAAGAAAAATATATAAAAACACCCCTTAATTGGATAATAAAAAGTTTGAAATCTTATCATTGCCAATGTATTTATATTTTAAGTGTTTCCACCTATGCGATATATTGATGATTGAGCCTATCCTACCATACTCATTTGATAAATTAACACAAAAAATATCCTAAATTTAAGTTAGAATGAAACATATTCTTTTCGCAGTCTTTATTGGAGCCTTTTTTATTTCATGTGCAAAAAAGAAAGAAAAACAAAACTCAACTTTAACCTATAAACTTGAACCTATTCCTGATGTTCCTGAATTACTAGACGAAAACTCCGTAGACATGGCAGACGCATCCCTTTTTAAAGAAGTGAAATTGGACTTACCTGTTTCGGAAGGTCCATTCGACCCTACTTGGGAGTCTATAGAAACTAATTATCCAGGCACACCAGAATGGCTTCGGGAGGCTAAACTCGGTTTGTGGGTACATTTTGGCCCTCAGTCAGTTGGCGAAAGTGGAGATTGGTATGCTCGAAGACTTTATGTTCCTGGAACTAATGCCTACAAAAACCACCTTAAAAATTACGGTCATCCATCAACAATAGGCTATAAAGAAGTACTTCGTGACTGGAATCCCGATAAGCTAAACCCAGAAAAATTGGTTAAAATCTATAAAGATGCCGGGATACGATACCTTATTATTCAAGGTGTCCATCATGATCAATTCGATATGTGGGACTCAAAATACCAACCCTGGAATTCTACGAATCTCGGCCCCAAGCGCGACTTGGTTGGAGAATGGCAAAAAGCCGCTCGAGAAGCTAATATACGTTTTGGCATCACTTTTCATCATGAATATTCTTGGTGGTGGTGGCAAACAGCTTTTCAAAGTGATACCACTGGTAATTTAGCTAGTATTCCTTATGACGGCAATTTAACCTTGGCCGATGGTAAAGGACTATGGTGGGAAGGCATGGACCCCCGTTACCTGTATGGCGTTAACTTACGCGAATACAAAGGGGTGGCAGCAGCAGCTAATTCGCCTTGGTCGCCTCCTCCTGCAGGCATATTTAAAAACCACTTAAAATTTTCTAATTGGTATGCCAAGTGGTGGGCCTTACGGATGATGGATGCCGTTGATAAATACCAACCCGATTTTATTTATACCGATGGTACCGACCAACAACCTTTTAGCGGTTTTGGAACCGGAACTGGCTATAAAAGTGATGCCATTCAACGTGTTATCGCCGATTACTATAACAAAACACTTGCGCGTCGTGGCGAGATAGATGTGTTCAGCATTATTAAATTTAGAAACAAAACCAATGGAACCGTAAACACCCAAGAAGGAGGTATTCCCGGAGACATAAAAACAGACCAGGATTGGATAGCCGAAACTCCCGTTGGAGACTGGTTCTACGGTCCAGGTTTTAATTATAGTTCAGATGCTGTAGTTCGGTACCTTCTGGAAGAAGTATCTCGCGATGGTAATATTGGTATCTGTGTTTCCTTGTTACCTGATGGTTCTTTAGACAAAGGCAGCACAAAAATGCTCAAGGAAATTGGAGCGTGGATGAAAATAAACGGAGAAGGTATTTACGGTAGTCATGCTTGGGAAAAACTGGGTGAAGGTATCAATGGTCAATTAAATGTTTTACCAGGCGGCAAAATTGGAGATAGGCAAGCCAACCACCCATTTTCAACTTCCGACATTCGTTTTACCGTTGGCAAAGACGGCTCTCTATATGCTTGGGTTATGAGCGTTCCGAAAACAAGAGAGGTAGTCAAAATAACCTCGCTTGGCCTCAATGAAAATAGATTGACAGAGCCTATCTCATCACTTACTCTTTTGGGCTATGAAAGCGATGTAAATTGGGAACAAAAAGAAGACGCTCTTCATATTACTTTTCCAGAGAACACGAATTTAAAAACAGCTATAGGTTTTAAAATAGGGCCTGCATCAATTGTTAGACCTAAAGCCCCGCTGGATGTGAAAGCAAACAACAAAGAGGGCTCCATAGGTCTTAGTTGGGCGTCCTACCAAAATGCAGACTATTATATTGTTAAGAGAGCAGAGCACAAAGATGGACCTTATAAAACAGTGGCAGACCATCTAAAAACCCCCGAATGGAAAGACTCAATTGCAGAGCAGGGAAAATTATATTACTACACCATTACAGCCAAAGTAGGACAACATTTTTCTAGCCTCTCTGAACCCGTAGCCGCTCTATTGTCAAATGAAAACCACAATTGGAATACGGCCAATATTGGAGACGTTCGCCTAAACGGAAATATTACCCAATCTAAAAACACCGTTTTAATGAAAGGCGCCGGAAACGATATTTGGAGCACAAAGGATGCTTTTTATTTTGCATACAGCAACCTATCTGGTGACGGTAGCATAATTACAAAAGTAGAAGCATGGATAATACGTCTTCATGGGCTAAAGCTGGTGTTATGATTCGCGAAACACTCAATCCAGAATCCAGTCACCTCATAGCTTTTGTCACACCTAGCGAGGGTGTTGCCCTACAAGGACGAAAAACAAAGTTTGGACAATCAGAAGGTTTCGCACAAACGCATAAGATAAGCGCACCAAGATGGATTAAATTAGAAAGAAAAGGAAATACATTTACAGCCTTTCAATCTGAAGATGGACAGCATTGGATGCTGGTAGGTTCTACCACAGCAGAACTCGCTTCCAATGTAAAAATAGGTTTAGCCGTTTGCAGCCATAATGAAGATAAATTTTGTAATGTTCTCTTCAAAAACGTTATTATTAATCAAAACTAGAAAAAGTAAGATGATAAAAAAATTGTTTGCCTTACTGGCAATCATACCCTTTATAAGTTGGGGGCAGGCTATAAAAGGCTACCAAAAAACCCAAGAAAAAGTAATACTTCAACTTAATGAAGGTCAATTACAACTAACCCCTTTATCAAATAATGCTGTTAGGGTACAATTCAGCAAAGGCACCGTGCCTAAAATTGACGAATTAGTTCTAACTTCTGAAAAAAAACCAATCAAATTTAAAACGGTCAAATCTGATTCTTCCTTAACAGTAATAATGCCAAAATTAAAAGTTTTGGTAAACAAAGCAAATGGTGTTTTAAGCTACTACAATGCCAACAATAAAGTAATCTTAAAAGAAAAAGTTGATAGTAGAATTTTAAAAGAAAGTAGTGTTCAGGGTGAAGCATGTTATATTGCAGCACAAAGTTTCCACGCCCCTGAGGATGAATTTATATACGGAACCGGACAGTTCCAAGATGGCTACCTAAATATTAAAGGCTTGCCCAGAAGACTTACACAAGTTAACAGCCAAATTTCAATACCTTTTATATTATCTAACAAAGGATATGGGTTACTTTGGCACAACTATGGTCTTACCGACTTTAACCCTGCCACTAAAGCAATTAATTTAAAATCATTAGGAACGGAAGGGGAAGCTGTAACTCTTGAAGTCACAACTACCGAAGGAACAAAAACAGAAAAACGGCAAGATGGTGTATTTACAGGTATGCTGAATATTAATAAAGCTGGAAAATATGCTTTTTTCATAGATGTTGGACAAAAAATGGCGCGAAAATGGCAGCTAACAATCAACGGGGAAGATGTTATAAATTTTAAAAACCATTGGTTGCCACCAACAACTAGCATTATCGTTGATTTGAAGAAAGGAGTACACAATATTGTGCTTAAAGGCGAAAAGAACGATAAGCCAAGTCTGTATTTTCAAAAAGTAAAAAATGAAACCGTTTTTAGTTCTCCCGTAGCCAAGGTGTTGGACTATGTTGTTTTTGCCGGAAACGCAGATGACGTGATATCTACCTATCGAGACTTAACCGGAAAAGCTCCTATGATGCCAATCTGGTCATTGGGTTATATTCACTGTCGGGAAAGGTATCATAGCCAAGTAGAACTGCTTGAAAATGCATCGGAATTTAGACAAAGAAACATACCTTTAGACCTAATTGTACAAGACTGGCAATATTGGGGCAAACACGGCTGGAACTCAATGAAATTTGATGAAGACCATTACCCCGACCCAGCAAAGATGGTTCGCGAATTACATGATATGGACATACGCCTAATGCTATCAGTGTGGTCTAAAATAGACAAGGCATCTGAACTTGGCAAAGCTTTTAACGACAAAAATTACTACATACCAAATACGCAATGGGTCGACTTTTTCAATCCTGAGGCCTCAAAGTTTTATTGGGAAAACTTTAGTAACAAACTACTAAAACCGTATCAAATTGATGGATGGTGGCAAGATGCAACAGAACCTGAAAACGACGACCTTGTTGGGCGAAGAATTAACAATAACACCCTTGCAGGCGAATGGATGCGTAACGTATATCCTCTATTCGTAACTAAAACGGTATATGAAGGTTTACGTAAAGACGCTCCAGATAAACGAGCTTTTATTCTTACTAGAAGTGGGTTTTCAGGTCAACAAAAGTATGCAGCTGCATTATGGACTGGCGATATAGGAAACAATTGGCAAACTCTACGGCGACAAGTTACTGCAGGACTAAACACCTCTATAACTGGTATACCGTGGTGGACCTTCGATGCCGGCGGTTTTTTCCGCCCTGGAAAAAGTCAGTACACAGATAAAGATTTTCATGAAAGATTTTTGCGCTGGCTTCAATTTGCAACTTTTTCACCTTTACAAAGAGTGCATGGTTACCAAACAAACACTGAATTTTGGCGCTATGGATCTGAGGTAGAAAAACTTTCGCTTAAATATTTAAATTTAAGATACCGTTTGCTTCCATATATTTATTCGCAAGCTGCAAATGTTACTTTAAAAAACGGCACCATAATGCGTCCATTGGTAATGGATTTCGCTTACGATAAACAAGCACTCGAACAGCTCCACATATACATGTTTGGCCCTTCTTTTTTAGTGGCGCCTGTTTTAGAAAAAGGTGTTGAAAATTGGCCTGTTTACTTACCAAATCATCAAGCTGGCTGGTTTAACTTTTGGACGGGAAAACATTATTCAGGAAATCAAACGATCAAGACGGAAGCCTCCATTTCAACTCTGCCACTATACGTAAAAGCGGGGTCAATCGTAGCAATGGGAGAACAGGTTCAGAACACTGAAGAAATACAAGTTAAGCCCATTGAAATTCGGATTTATACCGGGGCTAGTTGTTCCTTCGAATTATATGAGGATGAAGGAACCAATTATAACTATGAAAAAGGAGCATATAGCATTATTCCTTTTAAATGGAATGAAGACAAAAAAACATTAGAAATTGGCAAACGAAAAGGTAGCTATAAAGGCATGTTAAATGAAAAAACCTTCAAAATTGTGTGGGTAAATGAGCACAACGGAATTGGCCTAGAGCAAGGAACCGTTAATAAGCTTGTGAAATATGATGGCAAGAAAAAAATAATTGTTCAATAAGACAATTTTAAAAGGCTTGTTTTATGCAACATACAATATTAAAATATAAAAAAAGGGTTTAGCAGAATTAAGCGAGACCCTTTTTTTATATACCCTACTCACTTTACGCTAACACTTCTCATTTTTAATACTTAGAAAGTATATTAATGGTTTCGGCTACTATACCTTCCGAAGAAACTTCGAGTTGAATATTCCCTTCTTTGCGACCACTTTTAACAATAACCAAAGCACGACCATGCCATGCATTTCTGGTGTTCGAGTAGTAAGAATTTGTGTCTTTTAAATCGGCATTATCAACGCCTATAATTTCACCAGGACCAGAAATTAAAAAGTCAAGTTTATTGGCTGCTGTTGGGTTTAAAACACCATTCTCATCGGTAATTTCAACGGTTATGTATGCTAAATCTTGTCCGTTAGCTCGTATCGCTTTTCTATCTGCTGTTAATTTAATTTTCGATGCTGCTTCTGCCGTTTTTAAAATAGTTGATTCCTTTTCTTTTCCTGTTTTCGATACCGCTACTGCTTTTAAAATTCCAGGTTTGTAAGGTAATTTAAAGGTGGCTTTAAATTCTTGTGCAACCGTTGTGGATTTTTCTCCTACAAGTTGATCATTTAAATAAAGTCTTACTTTCGGGTATTTTGAGTACACCTCAACATCAATAAGCTTACCCTCATGATTTGGCCACGTCCAACTTTCCCAAGTAGGCCATACCGCCCAAGACGTTGTTTTTATTTCACCATTTTCAGGGTTTGGTTCTTTTACTGCCATATACAACATTTCTGTATCGTTATACAACATACTTCTGTAATGCGAAATGGGTTTACGCCAACCTATTAAATCGACATCGCCACAATAGGCACCGTGCCAAGGATATAAATTAGCTTGCCAATGCTCGCCATCGGGTTCGCCTGGGTAATAATAACGCCCGATACCCGATTCGCCCAAATAATCCATAGCTGTCCACACAAAATCACCAATTATGTAATTATTTTTATTGACTAAATTCCAGATAAAAAATGCATTTTTAGGATACGATTCGGTATTTACAATAATGCGCGAAGGTACGCGCTCGTGGTCATTTTCAGCATGTTGTAATTGGTAATTGTAACCCGCAACATCATGCGCTGCCATCAACGGATCGAAAATATCCCAACCTTGTCCCCAACTGGTCATTGCTGAAGTTACTGGCCGTGTGGCATCAATTTCTTTTACAGCATCCGATAACATTTTAGCGGTTTCAACGGCTTCAGGTTTGGTTCGTTCTATAATTTCGTTACCAATACTCCACATAATGATACTTGGGTGATTTTTATCGCGTTTTACCATGGCTTGCAAATCGTGTTTCCACCATTTATCAAAAATGGAAGCATAATCGTGGGTTATTGGCGAAATGGTCGTTTTCATTTCACGCCAACCATCAAAAGCTTCATCAACAACCAGCATTCCTAAACTATCGCAGGCATTTAAAAAGGCTTCCGATGGTGGATTGTGAGACGTTCTCAAAGCATTAAAACCTGCGGCTTTCATTAATGCTACTTTTCGCACTTCAGCTCTATCATACGCAGCAGCACCTAAGGCTCCGTTGTCGTGATGTACGCAACCGCCGTTTATTAATGTTTTCTTTCCGTTGAGAACAAAACCATCTTCCGAAGAAAATTCAATAGTTCGTATCCCATGGGATAAGGACAGGCTATCAATTTTAGTATTATCACCTCCATTTTCGTATAAATTTATGTTTAAATCATACAAATTAGGATGCACTGGCGACCATAAATATGGGTTCTGAATCGTTATTATTTGGTTTACCTCAACCTGAGACTTTGCCTTTATAGACACAACTTCTTCTTTTAAAATTGATTGATAAATGCGCTTTCCGTTTTTAAAAGTTTTGTTGAACAGAAAGTCAGCTTCAACCAGAACTACTTTATCTTCATTCGTTTCGTTTTTAATAATGGTTTTTACGGCAACTTCGGCAACATTATCGACAACCGATTTTGTAACCGCCGTAACGCCCCATTGTTCTATTCGTAATGGTTCGGTTACCATAAGCCAAACGTTACGATATATACCAGACCCCGTGTACCAACGACTGTTTTTTTGTTGAGAATTATCAACACGAACTGCAATGGTGTTTTCTGCATCTATATTTAGATAAGAACTTAAATCAAACGAAAATGAAGTGTAGCCATAAGGTTGATCACCTAAACGTTTGCCATTAATAAACACTTTGGCATTCATGTAAACACCTTCAAAATAAATAGAAACTTTTTTATTTTTTAATGCTTTTGATACATGAAAGGTTTTACGATACCACGCTGTTCCTGTTGGGAAAAATCCACCATCTACCCCACTCACATTGTCTTTTTCTGGCTTACCTTCAATACTCCAGTCGTGAGGCAGATTTAAATTTCTCCAATCTTCATCATTAAAATTTGCTTGACTAAATTCTTCAGAATCATCTAACTTAAATTTCCAATCGAAATTAAAGCGTTGTTTTCTGTTATAAGTTTCTTCTTTAGAAAAGGTCTCATAACTAGAATTAATAAGAAAAGCTGTAAATAAAACTAATATAATCTTGTTCATGTAAATTTAGTTGGTTTAGTTGTTGTTTTAATGTCTTCTAAATCTCTCAGAAATTGTCAAATTACAAAATCAAAAACCCAAATAAGGGTTATAAATTATACAAAAAGAGATACAAATTACCTAACAGGTTTAAATTAGGAAAAAAATTACGAGGTTCCATAAAAAGCAAACTTATAAACTCCACAAAAAAAGTTGATTTACCCCCTAACTCTTGATAAAATTTTAAATAACTTAGCTTCAAGAACCAATAAATTATTGCGCTAAAAAATGAAATTACCCAAACTCTTAATTTTAATTATTTTTTTAATACTTGCTAACACCTCTGTGCAAGGTCAAACTAATAAACCCAGAGTAATTATAACTACTGATGGAGAAGCCGATGATAGAGCCTCAATGGTTCGGTTTTTATTAAGCACCAATGAATTTGATGTGGAAGCTATAATAAATAGTAGTTCGCAATTTCATTGGGTTGGAGGTGAAGGTTGGCATGCCTTTCACCCAGTAGAATGGGTTGAAGAATACATTGGATACTATGCCGAAGTATTTGATAATTTAAAAATTCACGACAATAATTATCCTTCGCCTGAATATTTATTGAGTAAATGGAAAGTTGGGAATATAAATGCTATTGGTGAAGATGAAATAAGAACGGAAGGCGCCGAATTTATTGCTGAGATTCTTCTAGATGAAGATGATAATCGCCCAATTTGGATTCAGACTTGGGGTGGTTGCAATACTATTTCCAGAGCTTTAAAAATAATTGAAGAAGATTATCCCGAAAAAATGTCTGAAGTAGCGAAAAAAATGCGACTTTTTCTAATTTGGGAGCAAGATGAAACTTACCAAGAATACATACGCCCAAATTGGGAAAAGTTTAATATTCCTACCATAATTTCAGATCAATTTGATTGTATGGCATACATTTGGCCTAAAGTGCTTCCAGAGCATATTAAACCCTACTTTGAAAGTGAATGGATGACAAAAAATATCATAAATAATCATGGTAAATTATGTTCGGTTTATGAAAATAACCATGGTGCCTTTAATGCTGAAGGCGATACACCTTCGTTTCTTTATAACATCCCAAACGGATTAAGAAGTATGGAATTGCCTAGTAACGGTGGTTGGGGCGGTCGTTATGTTAAAGTAAGACAAAATGTTTGGATGGATCCTGTTCCAGACTCAACTTACACTCATCCTAAAGGACAATGGGGATTTCATAACAGTTGGTCTAAAAAAATGGAAAACGATACCGATGAATACAAAAAAAGTATTCGAACCAATTATTTTAAACCTATTTGGCGCTGGCTAGATGATCTTCAAAACGATTTTGCTGCCCGTGCCGATTGGTGTGTTAAAGATTATGAATCAGCAAATCATCATCCTGAAATTCATTTAAAAAACACCCCTTTAAATATTGAAGCTAAAGCAGGTTCAACAATTAAATTAAATGCTAGCAAAACTACCGATCCTGACGGTGATAAACTGTATTTTAAATGGTGGCATTACAATGAAGCAGATGCTTATAAAGGCACTACACTAAATTCTTCGAATAAATCAAAAACAAAAATTGCCATTCCTAAAGATGCTAAAATTGGAGATACCATTCATATTGTTTGTGAAGTATCAGATTCTGGAACACCTAGTTTAACGCGGTATCAACGTATTATAATAACTATAATAGGCTAAGGTTTGTATGGTTTAACAACCTTCAACCTATCGCCAGATAAGTCAATCTCAAACAAATGCGGGATACGATGATAGCGTCCATCTACTTTTTTATGACTATGAACCGACATAAGTGTTTTACCTTCAAAAGTTTTAAACAACATACCATGACCAAAATTAGGAGGTGTAATAATGTCTTTTTCGTGTTCCCACGGGCCATCTAGCATGCCACTTTTAGAATACGCCACACCTTGTACGTACACATCGTATTGCCAACTGGTCCAAATCATGCCCAAGCGCCCTGTTTTGGTTTTAAAAAGATATGGACCATCGGTAACTTTATGAGCTTTTTCATTACCGTTGCTGTCTTTCTCTTTACTCCAAGGTGATTCGCTTGCTTTAAATAATAATTTTCCCTTGCCAACAGAACCACTTAAATCAGATTTTAACTCAATTTTTTCCATGGTGCCGTTATTATTCTGAAGCCATTCGTAACAATAAATCATATAAGGTTTTCCATCGGTATCAATCCAAAAAGTGCCATCAAGGGTTGGTTTAGCTTCAGGCAAATAAATGTCATCTTGCATAGGTTTGTATGGCCCTTCAGCTTTATCGCTTACCAAGATATGACTCGCACGTCGCTCAATTACATTACCGTAGGCCGTATCGATTTTCACCTCGCGATTAGTAAACGTAGCGAAATAGTAATATTTGTTTTTATATTGATGCAATTCTGCTGCCCAAATCATGGGTTTTGGCCCCATCCAAGAATTAGGATTTGTTTCGGCAACGGTAAATGGACCTGTCCATAATTTTAAATCCTTACTCTTCCAAAGCTTGCCGCCAGTACCAGTCATGTAATACGTATTTGTGGCTTTATCGGCTAAAATAGCTGGATCGCTTAATACAATTGAATCTAACGGAATGTTCTTTTTAATTCTATTTCTGTTTTGGCTAAGGCATGGAACAATAACAAAACATGTAAAACCGAAAAAAAAAGCCACTTTTAAGCGGCTAAATATGTTGTTTCTCATAGTTTAAAGTTGTATTCTGTGGTTGGTATACTAACACAGTTTATTGCATTTACTAAAAAAATATTTATGTTTTTAAATTCGATAAATGATTAATGGCTTCTTTCTTTATTTCAGCATCTTCATCAAATTTTATAATATGAGATAGCGTACTTACAGATTTTATTTTACTTATTGCCAATAATTTCACTTTAGAAGATTCATCAAAAAAAGCAACATGTCTTAAATATGCCTCTGAGTTTATTCTGTTTACAGCAGCACATCTAACAGCTTCTTCCTCATCAAAATAAGCGATATGTTTAAGATACACTTCGTTAGTTATTTTATTGGTTGCCAACATTCTTACCGAAACAATAGAATCGAAATACGCTACATGCTTTAAAGTTGGTTCATCATTAAGATTTTTAACGGCCTGCAACCTAACCAAAGAGTCTTTATCGAAAAAAGCGGTATGTCTCAAAGCAGCATTTACCTCTTCATTTGTTACCAAGTTTTTTGATTGTTCTATTTTCGATATAACTACAACTTCTTTATGGTTTGAACAAGAAACAATAAGAAGTAAAAAAGCAACGTAAAATACAACGTGTTTAATGGCTTTCATAAACTAATTTTTATTGGTTTAATAGTTCATTTTTAATTATTTAGTTTGCGGCGATATACGGTACAATCCTGCTCCGTGATAATTGATTACTGGCTTAAACTCTGAACCTGAGAATGTCCCCAAATCTTTTTTATTCCATAAATCGCGAATGGTACATGCTCCTGTAACACCTAATTCTTCAAGATTTACAGGTATTTCGGTTGGTGCTTCGTTGGAAGGTGTTGGATCTTCGGTTGAAAGCATGAACTCTACTGTTGTTCCTTCTTTAGTGTTGGTTCCAGCGATATCCAAGCCTGCAAAAGCTGTAAATCGTGTACTATTTTCAGGAATTTTATAATGAATTATAGACTGCGAGTGTGTACCAATACCATTGTTGTAAACGGTTCCTTTTACATTTAATTCGCCACCAGAAATACTTTTATTAATGCCTATTTTTCCCCAACCTGCAACAGCTTTTTCCCAAGTTAAATCGGTTAATTTAACGGTTTTTCCATTTTCTAAATGAATCGTTGGGTTAATCCAATTCGCATGATCCCAACTGTAACCGTCGCCACCATCATTTACAATTAAATATAAATCGGTGCTGCCTTCAGGTAACTCTACATCAATATCTTTGCCAAAACCATCGGTTAAATGAGACACCGTTCCGCTGCGGTACAACAAGTTTTTAGTGGTTACAAAACCATCACCTGCACTGTTAAAAACGGCAACAAATTTATCTTCAGAATCAGGATCATCAGCCGTCCAGCCAATAACATCGCCTGTATTAAACCATTCTTTGTTATTAATAGATTTGCTATGAACTTCTAAAACTTCGGTATTCGTTAAAAGTGTATTTGTAAAATCGTCGTTATCGGGTAAATTTCCACCAAACATTAATGGCGATTTAAACATCGTCCACAAGGTCATCAACGTGTATTGCTCATCCTTTGTAAATTTAGTGTAACGGTTTGTAGCACGTTCACCACGAATAAACTTACCCAACGGTAACATATCGGCATCTGGCCATACGCCTTGAGTGATGTACGGCGCCCATTCGGCACATTTCTCGAAAGAATAATTTAATTGCGCCCAGTTATCCCAAAAATCGTCAATAGTGCGCCACATATTAGCGTTTGCGGTAGCATGTTCGTGCTCATCAATTGGCGTCGCTCCTGGCGACATACTTAGCACGATTGGTCTTTTAGTTTGATCGATGGCTGTACGAAGCATTTCAATTTCATCTGTGTGATATGGTCTCGAAAGGTTATCAACTTTTATAAAATCCACACCCCATTCTGCATATAAATCGAGCATAGAATTGTAGTATTCTTGCGCTCCAGGTTTATCCTTTAAAACGGTATAATTGTCTTGTAACCATGTACATTCAAAATCGGTTGAATAAATATCGGCAGCAGTTTTATCAGAATTTTTTATCGGCATTTTATTAAACACAGCTTCTTTTGGTACACCACGCATAATATGAATACCAAATTTTAATCCTAAGCTGTGTACATAATCTGCTAATGGTTTAAAACCAGCACCATTTACCGATGATGGAAAACGTGTTGGTGATGGCATATAACGGCCATATTCATCTAAAATAAAATCCGATTTATCATAAGCATTATAATGCCCTGTAGTTTGATTATCGACATACCAACGGATATCGACTACAATGTATTCCCAACCAAAATCTTTAAGGTGTTTTGCTATGTAATCGGCATTAGCCTTTACTTCATCTTCAACCACCGATGGACCAAAACAATCCCAACTATTCCAACCCATTGGTGGCGTTTTTGCCCAATTTTTAAAATTTGGATCGTATTTTTCTTTGCTGTTACAAGCCACTATAACTAGGGCAAGACATGCTATTTTGATAACTGATTTTAGTGTCATAGATTATGAATTATTTTTTGAAAACACCCGTGGTGGTCATGATTATTGGTTTGATAGTTCCGTCGTCGTTATACTCTAATTTATCAATACAGATTGAACGACTAAAGCTTCCGCCATCGGTTTGGATGCCACCATTGTGATAAATAAAATACGATTCGCCTTTAAAATCGATAAGCGCCTGATGATTAGTGTTACTATTTCCTGCAATTTCATTTATAATGCCTTTGTATTCGTAAGGGCCTTCAGGTTTGTCGCTCATGGCATAGGCAATGCGCTCTGGGAAACCTATGGCAAAAGACAACAAGTATTTTCCGTTGCGTTTTTGAATCCAAGGTGCTTCGGTAAATGGGAAATCCATTTCGCCTTTAATATCAATCATTTTAATACCGTAGTCTTCGTCATACGAGACCATATCGTCGTTTAATTTTGCTACCCAACAGGCTCCATTTCCCCAGTAAATCCAAGCCTGACCATCGTCATCAATAAAAACACTCGGGTCAATAGTTCGCCAGCTGTGTGTTTTACCAAAGCTATCTTCGTTTGTAAAAAGCGGCTTGCCAATGGCATCTTTATACGGACCTTCTGGCCTATCGGAAACCGCTATACCAATACCCGTAGTTTGCGAACTCGTGTACCAGTAAAATTTACCATTACGCTCTATAACTTGACTTGCCCAAGCTGCATTTTTTTCACCCCAAGCAAAATCGGTGGCTTTTAATGGTGTTTTATATTCCCAAAAGGTTTTCATATCGGTGGTTGCAAACACGCACCAATTTAAAATATTGTATCGTTTTTGCCCGCCCTCAAAATCTTCACCTGTGTAAATGTATAAGGTATCGTTATGCACTAAGGCTGCAGCATCGGCCGTATATTTATGTGTTACAACTGGGTTTCCTGTTGGCTTCCAAGTATGAATGATTTTATCGTTTTGGGCTTCAATAGTGAAAGTTGAAGCTAAGGCGATAACTAAAGTGGATTGAAATACTTTTTTTAACCTCATGAGTGATTTTATTATTTTAGTTTAATTGATTCCTTTTTCCTGAAATGCATATTTAAAGTCTAGAACAAATTCCTTGTATTTTAAATTGACAATATTAAATCAACCTAAAGGGAAATATTTATTGAAATGGTCTAATCAATATTAAGCTCCAATTCTTAGAATGATTCTCCAAAATTTACTGATATCCTTTCCAATATTTTTCAATTAACCATAGAGGAGAATCAATAAGCCCTTTTTGAATTTCATAAATCACTTTTTCATATTGTTCCGAATTGAATTTAGACCAAGCAATTTTTTTATAATCATTCCAAAATTTTCTATTAGCATTAAAATCTACTTCCGCAAGTTCACCTAATAGAACTCTATCTATTGGCGGATGTATAAACTTTGCTTTCGGATGATTATAATAACCACCACAAATTATGATTGATTTTAAATAAACATTAATTAATTTTGCGCTAACTCCATGCGTAAAATTAAATCCCTCTTTTGTCGCTAAATCGATAATTTCTAACCTCCAATTCCTGTGTTCCAAATTAAATTCTTCCCTATTATTTGGCAACAAATCTGGGTTCATAATAAAACTTTTAACTTTTGAACTACTAAGTAATTTTTGTCCAATCTCTACCCTAAACCTACTACCTTGAACGCTCGAAGCTCTTCCTGCAGCCCAACTTGAAAACAGATGTATGTGTTGTTCGATTTTATATTCGTTCATTCTAAAACTTTTTAACCTAGTGGATCTTGCAATAGAAGTAAGTGTGAAATATACACTTAAAATACATAAATAAAAAATAGACTCTCAAAAACTTATGCGTTTGAGCTATTTAGCAATTAAACCAATGCTTTTACTTTGATGCTGAAATGCCTTTTGAGGTCATGATGATTGGTTTAATGGTGCCGTCACTATTATACTCTAATTTATCAATACACACCGAGCGACTGTAACTACTGCCATCGGTTTGAATACCACCGTTATGATAAATAAAATAGTCCTTCCCTTTAAAAGTAGCAACGGCTTGATGATTGGTATTACTATTACCTGCTATTTCGTTTAAAATACCTTTGTACTCGTATGGTCCTTCAACAGTATCTGCCATGGCATAGGCTATTTTTTCAGGGAAACCAGTTGCATAAGTTAGGTAATATTTGTTCTTGCGTTTGTGTACCCAAGGTGCTTCGGTAAAGCTAAAACCATCAAAATTTATTTGCTTGATATCGCCATCAATTTCAATCATGTTATCCTTTAACTTGGCATAATAACATTGGCCATTGCCCCAGAAAATCCACGGTTGCCCATCATCATCTACAAAAATAGCTGGATCGATGCACGCCCAAGCGTGAGTTGAAGCAAAACAATCATCGTTTGTTAACAATGGTTTTCCAAGTGCATCTTTAAACGGGCCTTCAGGTTTATCGGCCACGGCCACACCAATACCATTCCAGTTTGTACTAATGTACCAATAATATTTGCCGTTTCGTTTTGCCACATGACCTGCATACGCGTCACCACTTGTTGCCCACGTAAAATCGGTTATTTTTAAAGGTACCGGATGCTCTGTCCAAGTTTTCATATCATTCGTTGAAAACACCAACCAATCTTTCATATTGTAACCTTTTTGTCCGCCTGCATAATCGTGCCCTGTATATAACCATAAGGTTTTACCATCTACAATAGCGGCAGGATCTGCGGTGTATTTATGCGTAAAAATAGGATTGCCAGTAGGCACAAACGTTTTGGGTTTATTACCCCAATTTTTTTTTAGTCTATTCATCTCCTTTTTGGTAATACCTATAACACTACCATGTCTGGGATGAAAATCTTTGGTAAACGATTCTGGTGTTTTTGTAAAGTTGAACAAATCCGTAGAGCGTTGAAACTCATAGCGTCCGCTTGAATACAAATCGTACATTAAAATATACTCGTCGCTGTTATTTAGTTTAAAAACTGAAGAACCTTCAACCGTTGTTTTTTTATCCGCGTAAAAGTCTAAATATTCAAAATGCTCTTCCCAAGGGCCTTGAAGTGATTTGCTTGTTGCTTGCTTGATGCCATTTTCAAATTCTTTACCATTTTCATCTTTGGTATTCCCTTTAAAAAACATGTGAAACAAACCATCTTTATAAATAATATCACCATCGATAGCGCCATGTTTTGCTGAAAACATAAGTGTTGGCGTTGCTTCGAAGCCTGTAAAATCTTTATTGGCATAAGCACTGTAAAAATCTAATTTATCATCGTCTTTAAACTTAACCGTAAAATAGATAAGGTACTTTTTTGCTTCCGGATCGAAAATGGTTTGTGGTGCCCAAACCCAATACGCATTAGCGAATTTCCCTGGGTAATCTTTTGATAAATTGATGCTCTTATGTTTCCAATCCATTAAGTTTTTAGAGGATAACAGCACTATTCCTGGGTTTTCTTTCCAGCCGTTTGCGGCAGTAGACATATCGGTTGCAACCATGTAAAAATGATTGTCTTCGCCTCGTAAAATATGCGGATCGCGAATGCCTCCAGATTGTGAAATCTTATCAGAATTTAATATAGGTTCGTTGTTATTTAAGGCTTTCCAATTCACGGCATCGTCGCTTACTGCAAAACGCAGTTGCTCTTCTTGTTTTCTGTTTTGTAAATCACCTTCAAAATAGGCAAACAAATAACCTTCAAACGATTTTTTCTGTGCATGAATGGATACCGAAATAACACCAATAAATACTAAAGTGATAAGCGGTTTCATGATTAAAACTCAATATTATAATTGTAATGTTTAGCTAATTTCAAGGCTTCACTTTTGGTTAAATGAATTATAGCGCCGTGTTTTGGCGAGGTGAAATTAGTGGTTTTCATGTCGCCTTCGTTAAAATGACCAATAGAGGTAAAGGTTTTAAAATCGGAAGTTTCTACAAATCCAAAATTATGCGGATTGATACTATAAATATCATACATCAACACCCATTTATCGCTATTTAAGCGTTTCCAAACATTTGGAGCTTCACACGATCCTGGTTCTTTATCGACCCATGCATCATTGTATTCGTAACCTTTATTCACATGGTTTGAAAATGCCATTTTTATACCAATTGGTCGTTCTTGCGCGACATACATCATGCAGAATCTGCCATCTGGTAATGGTGTGATATCCGCATCCAAAATTTGAATTTTCTCATCGGGATATTCAAACAACGGTTCTGGTTTGGTTGTGAGTTTCGTAAAATCATCATCAGCATAAGCGTAATACAATTTGGTTAACCCATGCCCCATGCGCATGGTAAAATACACCATCATTTTTTTAGCCTCAGGATCGTAAATGGTTTGTGGTGCCCAAGCGCAACCAATTTCGTCAAAGCCCTCATACCCTTCATCAAACAAAAAATTACTGTGTGTCCAGTTTATTAAATCGTACGATTTCATAAGTACAAAACCACGGTTATTTCCCCAATCGTATTTTTCACCAGGGCGTTCCCACTCGGTTTCACGATAACCTTTTTGTTTTGCAAAAATGTGCAAATCGGTCATAGCCACATAAAATGCGCCATCTGGCCCACGAGTAATGTGCGGATCGCGAATACCTTTTTGGCTCGCAATAGTATCGCCCGCCACAACGGCATTGCCTTTATTAACATCGGTAAAACTTTTTCCGTCTGTACTTAACGCTAAATGCAAACTGTGGTCACTATCTTTAAAATACACCATTACGTAGGCGCTTAAATCTTCTTTATTCATAGATTTTTTGGTACCACAACTCGTTACAAGCACGGTTGCAACCAATAAAATGGCGGTTTTAAAAGTAGTTGTCATTTTTTATATTTATTTAGTTATTGTAATTCCTGAAACTGTTGGTGTTACTGGTTTTATGCTACCGTCTTCGTTAAATTCCATTTTATCAATACAAACTTCTCTATGAAATCCAGCATCGCCACCCATTGTAATACCTTTTGGTCGGTTAAAACGGTGATAAACAATATACCATTCGTCGGTATTGGGAACTTGAATTACACTGTTATGTCCTGTACCGTAAATACCTAATTCTGGCTTTTTCTCTAAAATTAAGTTGTTTTCAGGAATATTAAGCGGTCCGGTTGGTGAATTTGAAGTCGCATAACGCACACGATAATTAGGACTTCTGGTATCATCTTCAGACCATAAAAAATAATAGGTTCCGTTTCTGTAAAACACTTCGGTACCTTCTCTAAAGGTATGGTCTGGACGTAGTCGTTTAAAGCTATCCTCCTTTACCGTTACCATATCGTTGTTTAACTCATAAACCCCCATATAACCATTTCCCCAATATAAATAACTTTTACCAGTTTTAGGATCGGTAAAAATATCTGGATCAATCTCTTGTCCGCGGTTGATGCCTTCCGGTTTTTTTCCTATAATTGGTTTCCCAGAATCTACAAATGGCCCTGTTGGATTATCGGCCACAGCTACACCTATTTTTTGAGCTGCCGTGAAGTAGTAATAATATTTATACTCACCGTTAACTTCTTTCTCGATTGCACAAGGCGCCCACGCATTGCGATCTGCCCAACTTACATCGGTTAGTAAATCTAAGATCTTGCCTTCTGGTGTCCAGTTTACTAAATCTGGCGATGAAAAAGTTTCAAAATAGGTTCCTGACCAACCATGAAAACCATCGCTCGTTGGATATAAATAGTATTTTTTATCTTTTTTAGAATAGATGATTTCAGGATCGGCATAGAAACCGTTTAATACCGGATTGTTAACTTTTTCAACTGAAACCTGATAAGTTTTTTCCTTATCTCCTGATGAAATTGTTAAAGGCAAACTTCCTTTTGAAAAATCTTTAGCTCCCGAAAACGTTGATGATACCCATGGCACTGTTTTAAAATCGATATCTAAATTAGATACATCGGTGTTTAAGTTTACAGGAATTGTTATGGTATTCTCTTCATCATTTACATCAACATTTATTTTTTTAATGTTTTCGTTATTAAAACTTAAAAACGACGCTTTGTCTAAAGTTCCCCATTTGCTCAGTAAAGCATCGGTTTCGCTTTGTGTGATTGGAATGACACACCCGTGTCGTGGATGAAAATTCATCGTGATTTCATCATCAACCACAGAGAAGTTCTCTAAATCGGTTGATTTTGTAAACTGATATTTCCCTGAAGTGTACATATCGTACATTAAAATGTATTCATCAGAATTTATAAGTTTAAACGTTCCTGCACCCTCAACGGCCGCATCGGTTTGATCATAAAATCCTTCTTGTTGCTCGTAACCTTCTGTCAATTTATCTGAAACTGCCTTTTTTATACCACCGCCATGACTCTCATTTTTAAAGAATAAATGGTATTTGCCTTCATAATACACAATATCTCCATCTATACAAGCACTGTTCGCTGGGCTAAAAAATAACTGTTTTGGCACAGTTTCAAGCGCTGTAAAATCTTTGTTTGCATACGCATAATAGATGATATCTGGACCTTTATCGCCTAACATAGACCAATAAATCATGTATTTATCGGTTTTTTCGTCGTAAAAAGTTTGTGGTGCCCAAACGCGTTTCACATCGCCAAATTCATCTGGATAAGTTTCTGGAATATTGATTTTTGATGATGTCCAGTTTATTAGATCAGTCGATTTCATTAAAACCATAGCAAAATTATTCCAACCTTGTTCTGGCACGTACAAATCGGTTGCTACCATGTAAAAGGTTTTGCCATCATTAGCACGTAAAATGTGAGGATCGCGTAAACCACCCGACGTACTTACGGTTTTAGAATCTAAAATAGCTTCGTTGTTGTTAAGTGCGTAGTAGTTAAATCCGTCGCTACTAATAGCATAACGAATGGCTTCTTCACCTGGACCATTTCCTGTAAAATATGAAAACAGATAGTTTTTATATTCTGGTTTTGCGCTTCCGCAACCTAAAAGACATAAGGCTAGTAAAGCGGCCGACAAATGTTTGAAATGGCGATTGATTTTGATTTTGATTTTCATAAGACTAATATCGTATTTTTGGTTTTATTTTAATTTAAGTTGAATGGTTGCTGACTCTAACCACGGACTTGAAAACTCAATATCAATAGTGTCGTTTTCGTTTCCTGAAGCTTCAATGTAAGCGCTAATTTTTCCTTTGAAAACACGCTGATGATTATCGGTATAATCTGTCATATCACTATTATTTCCAGCTTCTAAGCCTAACAATTTACCTGCACCGCGCACTCGACATGTAATTTCGTTATCCGATATTTTTACTGGCACGCCATCTTCATCTAAAATTTCAACATGAATTTGTTTTACACCTCTATTTTTGTTGATTAATTCGTCATCAACCGAAGCGCTTATTTTAAACGGTCGTTTTGAAGATTTGATGCTATAACGTGCTACTTCTTTTTTGTTCTCATCGTAAGCTACGGCTTCTAAATCGCCTTCAGAAAACGGAATGTCCCAATGAATGATACCCGTTTTTGCATCGTAAGGCTTTAATTTGCCAACTTCATTTCCATTTAATTGCAGTTTTGCATAAGCGGCATTGGTGTAACACACCACGCGAATCGTTTTATTTGGCTCGTAATTCCATAAAGGCCATGCATCTTTCGAGAGGTTGTTTCTGTTCCAATTGCGTACTTCGTACGTTCCTAAAAACACCATAGGTTTACTTGCCCAAAGCGATTGCCTAAAATAACCACGAGGTTTAATTTGACCAGAAAAATCGACTAATCCTGAATAAAACCCACGTGATGGCCATCGGCCAGATTCACCTAAATAATCGATACCTGTCCATAAAAATTGCCCGAAAATATGCTCGTTTTCCGTTACCGCTTGCCACGCTTCGATATCGTGTCTGTTTTCACTTCCAAAAATTACGCGGTTTGGATATTTCTCATGGTCGGTTTGGTATTTACTTTCGGTATAATTATATCCTGTAATGTCTAAAGCACCAGGATATTCGGTTTCGTTAGACATGGCTACACCTGCTAAACCAGCCGTTGTAGGTCGCGATTTATCGTATTTTTTAACCGCAGCTACTAAGCGTTTTGCGATATCGCCTAATCGCATAGCATCGGGAGCATCTTTTTTGTAACCACCATAAATAGCCTGTGAAAAACCAGTATCTGCACCACCTAAAACAGGATGCGAATATGGATCGTTTGGATAATCAACCTCGTTACCAATACTCCAAGCAAATACGGAAACATGATTGCGATCGCGACGTACAAAATCTTCGATATCGGTTTCAGACCAATCTTTAAAAATATCATAGCTACCTTCAAAACCTGGAGTGCCTACATTCCACCCTTCTAACCACTTGCGTTTAGGGAATTCCCACTCATCGTAAGCTTCGTTTAAAACCAACAGCCCGATTTCATCACATAAATCGTATAAATCTGGCGCTTGCGGGTTATGACTGGTACGAATGGCATTTACGCCGATTTCTTTTAGGGTTTGCAATCTGCTTTTCCAAACCTCTTTGGGTACGGCAGATCCCAAAACTCCAGCATCATGATGTAAACACACGCCTTTTATTTTCATCCACTCGCCATTTAAAGCAAAACCTTTATTGGGGTTAAATGTAAAAGTTCTGAATCCCGTGGTCGTTACTGTTTCATCAATAAGAATACTACCTTTGTAAACTGAAGTTTTTAGAGTATATAAATTAGGATTTTCAACCTGCCATAACTTTGGCTTTTTTACTTTTAAAACGGTATTTATAGAACCATTTGAAGCTGAATTAACCTGAATAGCATTTGAAGATTTTGCTACAGTTTTTCCGTTAGCATCCATTAATTCATTTACCACAGAAATTTTAGCATTTAAAGCTGTTTCATTTTTTACAGCAACCTCAACGTGTAACGACCCTCGGTTATTTTTAACTTCAGGATACGCATAAACGCCCCATTGTTCTATATGTATTGGATTCGCGTATACCAACCAAACGTTTCGGTATATACCCGACCCCGTGTACCAACGCGAATCGGCACTTTGGCTATGATCGACCTTTACCGAAATGATGTTAGTTTCTCCAAATTTAACGTGCTCGGTGGCATCAAAAGCAAATGAGATATAACCATTAGGTCTTGCGCCTAATAATTGTCCGTTGATGTAAACTTCACTTCTATTGTAAACACCTTCAAAATATAAAAAGACCTTTTCGCCTTGTTTAGTTTCAGGTACGTCTAACTGTTTTCTATACCATCCAATACCTCCTGGTAAATAACCTGTTGCACTTGCTAATGTTGGGCTTAAATCGCCTTTTACACTCCAGTCGTGAGGTAAATTAACCGTTTGCCATTTTTGGTCATCTACCTCTGGGTTTTTAAATGACACATCATCGCGAAGCGTAAATTTCCAATTGGTGTTTATTTTTTCTGGTTTGCCAAATGAAATTTGACCAAAAGAGAGCGCATTAACCGAAATAAAAGCAGCTAATACAAGTTTTTTTAATGATTGCATGAATTTTGTTTGTTGAAAGCAAAAATATGTTTTATTAGTATTTTTATATATGGATTTTGACACCTATTTTATGTACTATTCTAGCATTTTAGGATGAACGACTGAAATTTAGTTACTTGGCAAACCATCTTGTTTCATCCCTTGAATGATTAGTGCATGTGTGATGTAAAGACTTTCGCTCCCATCGTCTTCGTGAGCGCCATTAATGCCATAAGGCCAAAAATGTGTGCCATCGCCTCGAACGGTAGCAGAAGCATCATCTGTAATCATTTGTAAAATTTCGTTCGCTCGACTCCCTTCCCAAGTTCCTTGCATAAGTTCCCAATATTTTGAGTGTGTACCAACACCAACCGTATGTGCCATTTCGTGCATTGCTGTACCAGTGCGTTGGTAACTGGCATTAGGCCCCATGTTTATCCAACCATCAAAATTAGCATCGGCAGTTGGCGTACCAGTATTGTAATTTACATTAACATGTTTAACAATAGATGTAAAGTTATTATAATACCAAGTGGCTTCGTCAAATGCATCACGAATTCTGTCGAAAGCTGCTTTGGTTTCTGCATCGGCATTATCGTCTTCCCACCAAAAAGACCAAGTAAAATTACCTGCTTTTATAGTGCTAATTGCAAATTCATCGCCATACGTAATAGCGTTTTCTGTAATGGCATAAGGTTTAAAATAATATAGGGTTTCCTCATCTAAACCTGTAATACGTTGTTTAAAATTGGTAATTGCGACGTTGGTTGTTATTTTATTATCATCAACCGTTGGGTTAGAACTTGCGCTATAAACTAATCCTAATTCGGTGAAATTTAAATCGCCTCTTTGTGCTTCAACATCTAACCAAATATCGTGTACAGCTGCTACTTTTATATCACCAAATTTAAGTGTAGGCGGAATAATTGCCGTTGTAATAAAACTAACTTGAGTACCGTAGCCAACTCCTGCACTATTTACCGCATAAGCCCTTGCATAATAAACTTTCCCAGCTTCTAAATTGGAAATATTTACTGAAAATTGACCCGAACCACTAACCGAAGATGCTAAAGATTTTGTATCGGCATATGTTGGATTTTCTTGTTGACTAAAACAAATACCACGTTCGGTAACACTTTCGCCTCCATTATCTAAAACTTTTCCTGAAATGGCGGCCGAAGTAGATTCTATATTTGTGGCATCGTAGGTTTCTAAAGTTGGAATACTAATAACTACTTTTGGTTCTTCTTCATCAGGTTCATCTGTTGTTTCACTTGATGAACAAGCATAAAATATCGCTATTAATAGTACAAAAATGCTCCAGTAAATTTTATTTATTTTAGTCATTTTTAGTGTTGTTTGTTAAGGTTTTATTTTAGTTTTTCCTGCTACGTAGATGTTTTTTGTATAAAAATATTGCGGTTCTTTTTTTACTATGGCATTTTCGTTTGTGCGTCCACTAGCACCTTCCATTTGCATATTTATAATGAGCCAGAAAGGTTTGTTTGTAAAGTCTTTTACTTCTTTAGACTTTAATTCATCATCTATAAACATGAGTACTTCGGTATTTATACTATCTATTTTTTTTATGATGAGTTTGTAGTTATGCCATTTTGTATGGGCATCGGTTACTGTTGTTGTTTCAGTCGTCCAAATAGTATTTCGCCAATCGGGGCCTGTAACTGTATTCTGAAGACAGGTTGTATTTCCTTTAAACTCAAGGATATCGATTTCTGGCGGCCAAGAATTAGCCCCTGTAATCCAAAATGCAGGCCATGAACCATAGGCTATTGGTGCTTTAAAATCGGCACTAATTTCCCAATAAGGTAAACTATCATTGACTACTATTTGCTCTTTTAAATGAACTGCTCCAGAGCGAAAATTAATTTTTAAATACGGATTGTGTTTACTCGTGCCATCGTCTGCTCCTTGATTGTATTCCGATTTAATGGTTAAAACTCCATTTTTTACGTTTACATTTTCAGGAAACATTTTCGCCGAACCATTATGTTCGGCACCCCAAGGATAAAGCATGTTCCATTTGGAGTGAAATTGCTCTTTTGAAGAAAAACTTGTAGCATCGGCATAAACCACAGTTTTTATGGTATTCGATTCTGTTTTTTGAAATGCCCATAATTTTAAAGAAGGCATCGTAAAAATGAAACAAAAACAGGTAAAAATTAAAACTTTTTTTCTCTTCATTATGGTTGTAACATGAAAGAGAAGAACATAAAAAGTGTTTTTTATATCCTTCTCTAAACTAACTTTAGCAACTAAACTAATTTGCTACAATAATCTCCCAAGAAGTGATATTACAGAAATGATCACCATTTTGGGTAGAAACTTGTCCTACAGAAATATCGGTTGTTTCATCAACAGTAAATTCTACTGTATACGAACCGGCTCCTGCTATTTTTTTATAACCTAAAACTTCTGGAGCTGTTTCAACATCGGCAGTATTAGGAATACCATCGCCTTTAGTTATTACAAAATAAGCGCCATCAGCGTTTGATGCATGGTTAGTACCTAAAACTTCAACTTTTAAATAAAAAGTTGCTGGTTCTGCATTAACCACTTGGTAAATTTTACCATCGGTAAAATGAGGTGCACCCCAACCAGATTCTAAATTAAATACATTACCGTTCCATTCGTCCCAGCCACCTAAACCATCATGGGTTTTAGCAGCATCGTTTGTTATCCAAGGTGCAGCTAGAGTTCCCCAACGACCGCTAGATTCGGCAGCCACAAATGGTACTGCTGCATTTTGTAAAACAGGTGTTGGTACTGGCTTAACTTCTTCTAAAGCAGTAAAGAAGTTATCGATTGCTGTTTCAACAGGAACGAATGCCGTACGATATTGGTATGATGATGCTTCTTTAAAATCTGTTATAGTTAAACTAGGCTCAGTAATATTTACAAACACAGTAACTAATTCGTCTGAAGTATTTGTGTATTGCACTTCTGAACCAACTACACCAGAATTTAAATCCATTTCAGCAAAGTTGATAACAAGTTCATTTCCTACTAAAATGTTACTAATTAACGGACGGTTAAATAAGGAAGCAATGTATCTATCACCAAAAACCTCGGCGGTTTGAGAGACAGGAATAGAACTATTTCCTTCAGCATCGAAAGTTTTCACTACAAAATTATAGATACTCTCATCTAAACCATCAATAATTTGAGAAACAGCATCAACATTTCCAGTACGACTTACTGGAATGGAAATAGAATCACTATTGTTGTTCCAATACACTCTAGCTTCGGTTACTTTAGGATCTCCAATAATAAGTCCCTCTAGCCTAACGCGATTTTGTCCTGAAAAAATTTCTAAGGAATCAATAGCCGCCGTATATGAAATTTCACCACCTTCGGTATATTTTAAATATTCGGTATCGCTAGTACACGAATAAATTACAACCGCCATAACCAAAATACAGCAAGCTGTTATTATATTTTTTAGTTTTTTCATTTTCAACATGTTTTTCGATTAAAAATCTGGGTTACCATATACTTCCACTTCCGACACGGCCATATATTGTCCGCCTGCCCAGTTTAGCATACATTCTATTCGTAAATAACGCACTGCAGGTTTATCGATACTAATTTCGTAATCGGCACCATCTTGAGCAGCTACCAAATCGTTATTATCTTCTTGCGCATAAGGTAATCCTGAAGGTTTAATAACTTCAAATTCTCCCAACATTGTCCAAGTACCATCTTCTAAATTACCATCGTTTAACTCGTTAGCTCCCCAAATCCTAAACTTACGCATAGCGCCTAAGTAATAGTACAGACGTTGGCCGCCAATAGGCTCAGAGAATTGCCAAATATGCAAACGACTTAATTTAGTTTGTGTACCAATATCCCAAGTTACTAAGTGGTTACCCACATCGATAGTACGACTTGTAAAATAACTATCGTACCACTCTAAAGTACCACCATTAAATAGGTCTCTTACTTCGGTATGCGATGCAATTAATTCGGCATCGTTTGGTAATGTAATTGGTGCCATGTTTTCACGAGGCATTAAAGTTTCATAAAGTGGTTTTACTTGAGTAAAAAGTGTATCGGTTACGTTTAACCATCTATCTCTTACTACCAATGCAAAATCTTGCGGAATAGTATCGAAACCACGTAAACTTTGACCTATTTCGCTAACCGAGGTATAAATACTACTAGGTAGTGGCTCCCAATCGCCTTGAAGGTTTTTTTGCATTACTAAAAGTGCAATATCCTCTTCTGTTGGGTTATCGGCTTCTAAACGCATTCCTCCAAAATCTGGACTTGTTTCAATAGATCTATACACATCAAAAATAGGCGCTTCAAGAGGTTCTACAGTAACTGTTACTGGTGCCGATTTCGTTTCGCTTCGGTTTACAGCATAAATATTAACATCAACTTGAGAAAGACCTCTAAAACCTTCTAGCAGTAATGAATTTTGATAATAAGACGCTTTCACCTCCATATCGGTACCGTTTTCTAGGGTATAACGAGCTGATATGTATAATAAGTCGTCATCATCGGGTAGTGTATACTCTAACCTTGCTTTTCCTGGTAAATTTTCGATAATAACATTTTCTACCATACCAGGAGGCGTTGTATTATTTTCAAGTGGTTGTGGCCCAACCTCTTCTTCACAACTAAATACTGTTATAAGAAGCGTAAAAACTATAATCCAGCTGGATTGTATTAATTTTTGTTTCATAATAATTTAATTTTTTACCAACCTGGGCTTTGAACCAAGTTAGGGTTTTGTATTAATGTCAAATCGTAAATTGGCCAAAAGTAATCTCTTGGCGACACAAAACGTTGTTGGTGTAACGTTAAAACTTGGTAATATGCCGCTTCAGATGTGCCAAAAACATTCCAACCTTGTACGGGTTGGTTAAATTCTCGTACAGCTTCTTTCCAGCGTCTAACATCCCAAAAGTTTTTTCCTTCGTAAGCTAATTCAATAGTGCGCTCTCTATGTATTATTTCTCTCATCCCTTCTTTTGAAGTATATTTATTAGGGTTTGATGAGAAATTTTGCCAAGATGTAGCTACACCTTCTAAACCGGCTCTTTCGCGTACAGCATCTACATATTGTAACACTTCGGCCGTTGGTCCTGACACTTCATTTAATGCTTCGGCGTATTGTAAATACAAATCGGCTAAACGCATTTCTGGCCAAGCATAATCTTTATACGACGATCCACCATCGCTTGTAAATGCTTGTTCCCAATTTACTAATTTTTTAATGAAATAACCAGAGATATTAAAATCGAAGGCATCAAAACTACCTGCATAATCTTGGAATTTTGATTCGATATGAAACGCTGTTTCATCGGCATTACTATCTTGTTTGTAAAAAATAGCTCCATCGAAACCTAAATCGGCATAAAAACGTGGTTCTCTATCGAAGTTTAAAATAGACGTTCTGTATCCTTCAGCAATGTTTAAAGCATCTTCTGCTCCTGCTTCTCTTAAATCTGTAATATCGGAATAATCTAACGTTTTATCTTCATCGATTGGCACACCATTTTTTGTATAAAATTTTGAAGCTGAGCTTATGGTTGGAGAAAAAATCATTCTCGCATTTCTATGAGGTACTTCAACCGACAATGGCATCATACAAATACGTTGTAATTGCCAAGTACGACTGTTTGTGTTAGACCACAATACTTCGTTATTAAATGGCTCGCAAATGGCTTGTCTGATATCAATTTTTGTTTTCGCTGTTTGTGACACATCGTAAACAAACTCACTTTGGTAGTATAATTGATGCCCGTTAGCTTCAGCTACATCGATGGCTGCCTTAATAGCTTCGGCTGCTTTTTGCCATTTGGTTTCGTCGTAAGTTGGGTTAAATAATACCGTACCATCGTTATTTTTAAAGTTAGCCATGTCTGGGTTACCGTTAAATAATGGACTTGCCGCCATTAGTAACAATTCACCTTTAATTCCTAAAGCTACTTGACGCGTAACTCGACCTAATTCTTGTTGCGTATCGAAAATTTGTGGTGGTAAGTTTGCTGCAGCCTCATCTAACAATGTTGCTAAATAATCTACACTTTCATCAATAGGATCTCTAGAAACTTGTAATTGATCTTCTGGTGCATCAACAGGGATAACCTCTTTAATAATTGGAATTGCGCCATACATACGCATTAAATAATAGTGGTAATAGGCTTTTAAAAATTTAGCCTCGGCTATCCAACGTAAACGTTCTGCTTCATTAATATCTGGAACGTTGTTTCTATCTTCCATGTTTTCAATAAACACATTACAATGTCTGATGCCATCGTACATTGGGTAATTATCTCCTGGTCCGCCACCTTGGTAACGTCCTTCCCATGCATCCATGTATGGATTTGATGTACGCTGTAAACCACGAGCCACATCGAATGCATAACTGTTAAGTGCTGCATCGTTAGGAGGAATCCAAGTTTCATTACCCGCTAAAAAGCCTATATTATACAGTGCATCACCATTTTTAGGCAAGTATGAATAACAGGTAAATAAATATTTCTCTGCTTCGTTACGTAAATTAAATGCCTGATCGATAGTTACAACGTTATCTGGAACAACATCTAAAAACGTATCGTCGCACGATTGCATACCAAATAAAGCTATAAGGACTAGCGACATGCTAAACCATTTTTGCTTTATGGTTTTTAATTTTATATTGTTTTTAAATTTTCTCATTTTCATATTTTTTTAGAAATCAAGTTTTAAACCTAAATTATAAACCGCTTGAATAGGATATCCTAAGCCATTACCACCCATTTCTGGATCCCATAATTTAAATTTACTCCACACTGCTAAGTTATTACCACTAAAGTATAATCTTGCTGCTTGTAAACCGACTTTGCTTATAAGCGCATCTGGGAAATTATAGCCCGCCTCAATAGTCTTTAATCTTAAGAAAGAACCATCGCGCATCCACCAAGTAGACCGAACATTATTATTCTCAATAGGCGTATCACTTAAACGAGGCCAAAAGGCATAAGAATCTCTATTAGCTTCAGACCAGTGACTATCGGCAATAACTTGTAATAAACCGTTTTGACCTAAACCGTCAGCCACACGTGCACCACTTCCATTTACTATATAACCAGTAACAAAAGGCGATATATTATTTGAATCTATAAAGAATGATGTGCGAGCAGCACCTTGGAAAAAGATACTAAAATCGAAATTTTTATACCCTACAGTACCACCAAAACCATAAACAATTTCTGGAACAGTTGGATAACCAATTGGTACCATATCGTTTTCATTAATTTCGCCATCACCATTTACATCGCGATATTTAATATCACCTCCAGTATATTCTCCAAATTGTCTTGGTGAATTTAAAGTCTCTTCATGGTCAACAAATAAACGTTCAGCAATATACCCATAGGCTTGTGCAGCACTATTACCAATTGCAGAACGGTGAGCTAGTTCATCTGGATAAGAAACTTCATCCTTTTTAAGTATTTCACTGGTAGCATAAGTAAAGTTACCTCGTAATTGCGTGTACCAATCTTGATTGAAAGACTTATTAAACTCTAAAGTTGCATCGAGACCTTTACTTTCCATTTCACCAAAATTTGTTTGCGGTGTAGCCGTTAACCCTAAGGTTGAGCCAATGTTTGATCGAGTCTCTAATATATTCGTTCTTTTTTGTTTAAAGGCATCAACTATTAACGTTAATGAATTAAAAAACTCAAGATCTACACCAACGTTGGTTTGTTTAGATTCTTCCCAACCAATATTCGGGTTAGCATATCTTGACGTAAATACACCTGGTCTGTAATATCCAAATTGCTCTCCAAACACAGACCCATACGTACCGTTATTTAAATTTACTGTAGATAAATAAAAGAAACGGTCGTTAACATCTCCAATAGCATCATTACCTACTAAACCATGAGTTAAACGTAATTTAAAATCGGTTACGACATCTTTTAACCCACTCCAATAATTTTCGTTAGATATGCGATACGCTAAACCAAGCGATGGGAAATACCCATAACGCTTACCTTGTGCAAAGCGCTCAGAACCGTTATAACCGAAGTTAAACTCGAACATGTAAGTATCGTCGTAACCATAAGTTAAACGCCCTGAGAAACTATGGTTTCTTTGTGGTAACGATGATTGAACGTTACCTGCATTTCCTTGTTCGTAACTAGATAACACATTAACTAACATACCAGTTACAGCATGCTTTTCGTTAAATGTACGGTTATAATTTAAAGAGGTTTGTAACCAAATACGAGAATCTAAATTTTTAGCACCCTCACTATAATTAAGATATTCTGTTCCAGGAAGACCAATGCTTCCTTGACCTCCATCATTTAAAACCCCAATATTTAAATCGCCCGTAGATGGATTTATATAACCTTGATAGTAAAATGGGTTATATTGTCTTGATACTGCATAATACGAATAACGACGCACATAGCCCATAACATTAGCATCCAAACCTTCAGTAACCATATCCAAATCCTGTTTCAAATCTATTTGGGCTTGAATGGTTGAGGCCTTACTCGTTTGATAACCTCTTACCATTTCTGCATAAGGGTTAACCAAAATATCACCTCCTAAAGTTCCACTAACTCTAGCTTGAGCACTACCAAACAATGGGTGATCGATAAAAGGTAAATAACTAGTAGGATAACGTTTCGGGAACATTACTGGGTTAGATCTTAACGCTATTTGGAATAAGCGTGAACCACCACCAACTGGCCCTGTATAATCATCAAACTGACCGTACACACGAAAAATTGCTTTTGTAGTTTCAGTTAGATTTAAATCTAAGTTAGAACGTATAGAATAATTACGAAGTTTAATATTACTATTAAAGTTATTTAATGGGTCTACATCAAGCACACCATTATCAACATTATACGTTCCAGAAATATAATATTTTGCCTTTTCTCCACCACCTTGTGCACTTATGGTATGATTTTGGTTAATGGTGTAATCTTTAATCATTTCATCAATCCAGTTATTACTTGGATATAACAACGGGTCGTCACCAATTGATGTTCTATAAATTTTATTTTGATTATAAGGCACCGATGCGGCTGGTGTTCTGGTAAGAACCGCTTCGTTTGCCAAATTCATATATGTTAAATTGTCGGCCAATTGGTAGTTTCTGGTATTGGTAGACATACGTGATTCGGTACGAAACGCAAATTTTGTTTTACCCGCTTTACCCATTTTAGTATTAATAAGTACCACACCATTTGCACCACGTGCACCATATACAGCAGCTGCAGCAGCATCTTTTAATACCGAAAAACTTTCAATATCATCAGGTTGTAAACGCGCCATATCGGTAACGCTTGATTCTATACCATCAATTAAAATTAAAGGATCTACTTTACCAGAACCAAACGATCCTAAACCACGAATAAGGAAATCGGAGTTATCGGCACCTGGTTCACCACTACGCTGAAACGCAACCATACCTGCAACTCTACCAGCTAGCATGTTGGTTAAGTTATTGGTTGGCCCTTTTATTTCGCTAGGGCTAATTGAAGTAATTGAACTTACTAAGCTTTGCTTTTTCTGAGTACCAAAACCTACAACCACTACCTCATCTAAGGCTTCTTGACTTTCGTTAAGTATGATTGTAAATACCGATTTACTTCCAATTGTTACTTCTTGATCTTCGAAACCTACGTACGATACTACCAATACTTTGGCATTGTCGTCGATTTCTAATTTAAATTCACCATCAAAATCGGTCATAATACCATTTGATGTTCCCTTTACCAGTACGTTAGCACCTGGTAAAACCATACCTCCTGTATCTTTTACTACACCAGTAATAACACGCTGTTGCGGCGTGCTCTCTATATCAGAATCGTTAAAAGCGTGTATATTTAAAGTGAGAATACTTATAAAAAGTGCTAAAACATATTTACACCTCACACTAAATGTAACAGACGATAAACTTTTTTTCATGTTAGTTAGTTTTATCATATTTAGTTAATTTTCTTTTGTTAATTAATGCAACAATAGTTTTTTGCTGCAAGTTTGTTAGTTAAGTCTTTGTTTTTTAATTCATTTGTTTGCTTGTTTTTAAATTTAGTTTAGTAATTGTTAAAGTTATTTTGTTTATTAAGTAATTCTATTTTAAAGGTAAAGCTGTAGGTGTCATTTTCTAAACGATATTGCCTGTGCGGATAAGCCCCCCAACTGTTATCGCCACCAACACCTCGTTGTTTTAAATCGATGTGCAAATAAATTTTATCTGTTTCAACTTTAATATCTGTTGGATGTGTTTGGGTTTTGTATTTGCCCCCATCTAACGCTTCGGTTGGCATATTTAAAGCACTAAAACCTAGTGGTTGATTTCCGGTAATCAATACTCCTGAATTGTTTTTATTTTGAAGGGTTAACCAACGTACATCGGTTTTATAACCTGACTCTTGAGGACGAATATATTCCCAAGTAAATTGATTTTTAACAGCATCGTTATAAATACCTAAAAATGAAGCCGTGTTTCTATCGGAATAATTTTCCCAAGGCCCGCGACCGTAATACGATAAATCACTATAATCGCCTTTTACTACCATGCGCATACCAAAACGTGGTAATTCTGGCATGTCTTTTCCTTCCATATTGATACTTGCCGTTACCGAAATAGTGCCATTACTATTTATTAAATAAGTAACAGTATAAGGTACTTTTTTATCGGTTAACTCGTATGAAACGTTAATAGGCAAACCACCATCGGTTTTTTTACCTACTTCAATAGTTGTAATGTTTAAATCTTTATGAGCGTTTTTCCAAACACCTAAACGCTCTGGCATTTTGTTACCGTAATCGTTATCGGTTGGTGCGCGCCAGAAATAAGGTTCTGGAAAAGCTAAAAAGGTATTATCTGAATCGTTAAGTGAATTAAATGATTCTAATTGTCCTGTTTTTAAATTAAAAACACCTTCGGTTTTAGCGGTTGTAAAATATAGCTTATCACCTTTTTTACTATGTTTCAATTTACCTTTGCTGTCTTCCGAGGCATCGAAAAACGAACCTGAATTAAGCTGAAACTCTTCTCTTGCTAATTCGTGATTTGCAGGAATTAATGTTGTTGCTGTTTTTGTATATCCAAAAACATTTAAATAATATTCTTTTGATGCATTAACCTCTGGAATTTCTAATTTTATAGTTGTTTCTTCTCCTGGATTAATATCAGAAGTAAAAGTTTCTGTTTTAATTATTTTACCATTTTCAAGTACTTGCCATTTAAATTCAAAATTACTTAAACTTGAAAAATTGTAATTATTCTTCAACGTTAAAACATTATCCTTTAAGCTAAAAGCTACATTTTGAAACACTTTTTTAACCTCTTGAAGTCCAGGATGTGGTGTTCTATCGGCACTTACTAAACCGTTAGCACAGAAATTTTGATCGTTTTGTAATTTTTCACCACCTAAATCGCCTCCATAAGCCCAAAATATTCTACCATCTTCGGTTTCGGTTTTTAAACCTTGATCTACCCAATCCCAAATAAAGCCTCCTTGCATTTTTTTGTTGGTGTTCATGATGTCACGGTATTCCTGAAAATTACCATTACTATTTCCCATAGCATGCGAGTACTCACACATAATAAATGGTCGGGTTTTGGTCTCATCTTTAGCATATTCTGCCATATATTTTATACCTGGATACATTGGTGCAACCACATCGGTATTTGGGTTTTCTGCGGCTTGCTCAAATTGTACGTAGCGTGTTTTATCTTGATCTTTAAGCCATTTATAAGCATCGTAAAACACAGGACCATTACCACACTCATTACCCATAGACCATAATATAATTGCCGTATGGTTTTTGTTTTGCTGGAACATGCGTTTGATACGATCTAAATGTGCAGGCGCCCATTCAGGCAAATAAGCAGGATGCTTTTTACTATCGAACCAACCTTGCTTTTCAGCACCCATGGCGTGAGTTTCAATATTTGCTTCGTCAACCACATACATACCATACTCGTCACATAATGTATATAAATATGGATCGTGCGGATAATGACTCATGCGTATCGCATTAATGTTATTTTGCTTCATTATTTTAATATCTTGAAGCATAGTTTCTCTATCTGGTGTATGGCCTTTTACACCATGATGTTCGTGTAAATTCACTCCATTGACCATAAGTGGTTGGCCGTTAACCATAAGTTGAGAATCTTTTATTTCAACTTTTCTAAATCCTATTTTTTTAGAAACAACTTGGGTATTCTTTTTATCTTTTAACGTTAAAACAAAGCGGTATAAATAAGGATTTTCACCACTCCATTTGGTTACATTATTAATTACAGTATTAAAATTAATGGTTACATCTTTAGATTTTACCTCTTTTTCTTCTTTAAAAACGTTCTTTCCTTCAGCATTTAAAAGACATAATTCTAAAGTTTGCTTTTTAGGCGATTTGCCTTCAAATTGTTTTAAATCGACATTGATATTAAAAATTCCATCGATATATGTTTCGTCTAAATTAGCAGTAACGAAATAATCCCAAATTGTTTTTTTAGGAGTCGCATGTAAATATACATCACGTTCTAATCCGCTTAAGCGCCAAAAATCTTGATCTTCTAGATAACTACCATCATGCCAACGCGTAATTTGCACTGCGATTAAGTTTTCACCTGGCTTTACAACACTAGTAATATTGAATTCGGCAGCTGTTTTTGATGCTTTACTCATACCAACTTCGCTACCGTTTACAAAAATTCTAGCATACCCTGCTATGGAACCAAAGTTTACAAATATTTCTTCATCCTTCCATTCCTCGGAAATCGTAAAGGTTTTACGATAACTTGCAACAGGATTATAATCGCCGTCAATATATGGCGGATTTTTAGGATGCGGATAGGTAACATTGGTATAGATAGGCGTATCGAAACCTTGTAATTCCCAGTTTGATGGAACTTCAATAGTATCCCAACCAGTATCATTTAAATTAGTAAGATAAAAATCTTGCGGACGTTGGTCTGGGTGCTTTACAATGTTAAATGACCATTCACCATTTAAACTTTTAAAGTATTTTGAATCTTCAGGATGATTTGTTTTTGCTAAAGCCTCAGATTGATACAGAATAAAAGAAGCTCTTCCTTCTACTTTATTTCTCTCAACAATATTAGGATTTTCCCATTCATTATTACTTTGCGCAATAATTAATGAGGCACACAATATTAATACTGATGTTAAAAAAGTTTTGGTCATTATTTAGTTTTAATAGTTAGTTTCTAAAGTGTTAAATTTACACTTGTAGAATATTTTCAAATTTCAACAAACAGTCAATTTTTCAAGGGGTACAAATTGACATTTTTAGAGATACAAAATGTGCAAATCTTAAAATTTTAACGGTTTTTACTAGACTTTACTAGGCTTTACTAGGCTTTACTAGGCTTTACTAGGCTTTACTAGGCTTTACTAGGCTTTACAAAGATTTGATTATCTCCTAACTAAAAACAAAAATTTTAAAACTGACATTTTAATTTATATACAAAGAGACAGTGTTAATCTAAAAAACGATACATTTCTGATGCTGCCAAAAGAAAGGCTCCAACACCAAAATCGGCAGTAGAATTCACGTCAACCACCTGACCAGGAATGGCTTTTTCTCCAATAGGCTGCACATACCCTACCGCACCATTTTCTTGAAGTGCTACTGTAGTTAAATATTCCCATGATTTCTTTACCACGGGCAAATAAGTAGCTGTATCTAGAATATCGTTATTAATACCCCACAAATAACCATAAGTAAAAAAGGCTGTACCACTGGTTTCAGGTCCTGGTGCATGTTCGGCATCGAGAATACTGCGTGTCCAATACCCTTCGGCTTGCTGTGAGTTCGCTAAAGCTTCGGCCATTTTTTTATAACGTGTTATGTATTTCTCTTTTTGCTCTCCATCAGGTAAATCTTGAATAATTTTGGCATAACCTGCAAACACCCAACCATCGCCACGTGCCCAAAAGTCCTTTTTTCCATTAGCGCTTTTATGTTTAGGGTACACGTATTTTGCATCGCGGTAGTATAATTGCGCATCGGCATCGTACATAATACTATTGGCATATTCTAAATATTCATCAAGTTTTTGCAAATACATGTCGTTACCTGTAACATTGTAAAGCTTAGTCATTACTGGCATAACCATGTATAAGCCATCTGCCCACCACCAATAATCGTTTTTATTGGTGCTCATTTCGTATTCCATAACTTCAAGGGCCCGAGCTATTTTACTTTCATCGTTTGCTCCTGTAAAATTGTATAAATCAACGTAAGTTTGAAAACATATTTGCCAATCGCCAAACAGTACAAAATCATCGCTTTCACCATAGCTATATCGCCATTTGGATTTATCGGTTCCTTTAGCGCCCATCCATTGATTATGGTTTGCCCAATCTAATGAGTACTGTAGAAAAGCATCATTTTTTGTAACTTTATAAGCTTCCATATTTCCTGTATGATATGCCGAAACATGCCAAAATGCATTACCTGGTTTAGCATGTGTATTTTGCCAATGATTATTCACTTTATTTATAATGCCAATAACATCTGCTTTGAAATGTTCTATTTTCGCCGTTTTTATATAATTCTGACTGCTTTTGCAACTCGATAAAATTAGGATAAGAAATAGACAGCTATATTTTAAAGACTTCATTTTGATTTATTTTGTAATTAGTTGATTGATTTTTGATACACTTAAAATTTCTACTGGTGAGGATTGATTTTCCGCCAAACCTTCACCATCAATTTGAGTGACGTTTTGAACAAAAATATTCAATATTTTTTTTGATTGCCATAAAGCAGCATCGTAATTAGGTTCCCATTGCCCCAACGAGGTTTTTGTTAAATCGGTAATTTTCCAAGATGGTTTGTTTAATAATGATTGTGCCAGCGAAACTTTGTTTTGGCGTTCTTCATCTCTAAAAATAACTGTTATAAGTTTATCATCTTTTAAATCTTCCACCAAAATTGAAGGTCTGGAAATAGGAATACGTTTTGTACCTCCACCACCAAGTGAAAAACTTTGAGTTCTAAAACCTGTGTTTAGGGTTCTCCAAATATTATTCTCTAAATAAACAATTTGGTACTGCGGAATTTTGGCAGCATCATTCCAGTAATTAACGATATACGGATTTCCAACGCCATCAACCGTCATAGAGGTTTGATTTATTAAGTTTGAATTTTGAGGAATTTTACAAGCATATTCGGCAGAATTTAATTTTATTGGTAATTCATAGGAATGTCCTTTTGAATTTTCCCAAGTTAAACCGCCATCATTCGAACGTGCATAAGCTATATCATGATTAGTTTCAACACCCCAAGTTTCGCGCCAAACCCATGACACATGCAGTGTTCCTTTATTATCTACACATGCTTGCCAGTAAGCACTTCGCTTGTTTTCACCATCAATTAAATTACTGTGTAGTTGCGTCCACTTTTCTGACTTCAAGTTGTAACTATTAACAACCATATTACCTCTTCCCGATTCGCCCGATCGGTACAAAAACAATAAATTTCCTTTAGGTAAACTGTGAAATTCTGGGTAGGTTACTTTATCTTCTTGTAATCCTGTCATTGGCATTTCATCACCTAAATTTAGTGCCATTGGCTGTACACTTTTGGCATAACGTAAGCGGGTGTTATGATGATCCCAACTTACGTGTAAAAATCCGTCACCATCAATTACAATACTTATGCTGTTATGAGCATCGTTAGTATTGCCTTTATACTGCGTTTGGTGTATTTCCCAATTTTTTGAATTTTGCTTACGCTTAGCTAAAACTAAAAATTTATCAGGATTATAATAGGCTGTAAACTGATAACCGTTGAAACTGGTTATAGCGTTTTTCCTGAATTTTACTGTGTTTACAGAATTATTTCCCCAACCTAAACCTACCGTTGTTTGCGTGATTTTTTGCGAACATGCACTAAAAATTATTAAACAAACTAAAAATGCAATGGCTTTAAATGAATTATTTAAATACAAATTATAAATTATTTACGAAACAAATATCTTGGTTTCAATTTAAATTCACGGGGGACAAATTGTCCATTAAACGGCCTTAAACGGTTTTATTTTTTGATAATTTTGATGGCAAATAGTTAAATTGTTCTTTAAACAACTTCCTAAAATATTTCACGTTTTTAAAACCAACCTCGTATGAAGCTTGAGCGATAGTGTAATTACCGCTTCTAATAAGTTCTGCCGCCTTATCGATTTTTACTTTTCGGATGTATTGATTAATATTAAGTCCCGTAATAGCTTTTAACTTTCTAAATAAAGATGTACGGCTCATACCCATTTGCGTTGATACTAATTTTACATCGACTTTTTCTAAATCAAGGTACTCTAAAATTACAGCCTCTAATTTTATTAAAAACTCTTTTTCTTGCTGGATTAAGCCATTATTTGTTATGGGCGTAATCGCGCTATTTTTATTTAAAAAGTAATTGCGTAATTGTGTTCTGTTTTCAAGTATATTTTGTATTCTAGCTTGTAAAATTTTGCCACTAAATGGTTTGGTAATATAATCGTCGGCACCATACATGTAGCCTTCTTCAATACTTTCGGTATTTCCTTTAGCTGTTAAAAGTATAATTGGAATATGCGTGGTTTCAATATTTTCTTTTAATTTATTACACAACTCTAAACCATTCATTTTAGGCATCATAACATCCGAGATTATTAAATCCGGAATATACTGCATTGCTTTTTGCACTCCTTCTTCTCCATCATTGGCATAAATTAAATCGTGTTGTCCATCGAGCAGAGTATCTAAATAACTTAAAATATCGGGGTTATCATCAACCAATAAAATAAGCTGCTTTTTGTCGTTTAAATTTAAGTTAGGATTAGTTGGTTTATTTGGCTCAACATCGGCTATTAGTTCCGTTTTTTCGAGCGTATCTAAACGCGCCTGTTTCGTATTTTCGCCATCAATAATAACATTATTAAACAAGCTTTTATCTCTTGGAATGGTTACTAAAAATGTACTTCCCTTTTTAAGTTCACTTTTAATATTTATGGTGCCCATGTGCAACTCGGTAAAGTTTTTAGATAAAGCTAAACCAATACCTAATCCATTTTTACTATTGGTTGATGGCGATTGGTAATAACGCTCAAAAATAAGTTCTAAATCGCTTTCGCTTATTCCATAGCCAGTATCTTTAACTTTAATCGTAAAGGCATTTTCATTATAGTCCAAACTCAGCTTTATTTTACCATTATCTGGCGTGTATTTAAAAGCATTTGACAGCAAATTATTGACTATAATGTGCATTTTTTCTAAATCGAACCAAGCATAAAAGTTCTCGTCTGGTAATTTAAATGAGAGCGTAATACCTCGTTTTTTTGCTAACGGAAAATAATTATTTACCCATTGCTCTAACAACTCGGTTAAGTTGTGATTTTCTATACGTAATTTACTTAAACCTAAATTAGATTTTCTAAACTCCAACAATCTGTTAATGGATTGTAATAGCTGATTAGCATTTTTTTGAATAAGCTGTAAACTTTTTTTATGTTTTAACAAGGTAATTTCGCTTAATAAATCTTCTAACGGTGCAAGAATAAGTGTTAATGGCGTTTTTAATTCGTGCGAAAAACTGGTAAAAAAACGGATGCGCTCTTCGTTAAAATTATGTTCTAATTGACGCTGTTTTTTCTCGAAAGACAACGAATTTAATAGTGTAATACGTTCGGCTAAATATTTTAGTATGGCGTATAACAACAATGATGAAACCACTAAGTATATTAAATAAGCCCAAAGTGTTTTCCAAAATGGCGGATTTACAGTGATGTTTAACTTTTTTATAATTTCATCGCCCGATCCAAATTTCGCTTTTACATTTAAAACGTACTTACCATGTGGCATATTAATTAAATTCACTTTTCCAGTACCATCGGTATCTACCCATTGGTCTTGATAACCATCAATTTTATAGGCGTATTTTGTGTTTTTTACAAACGGATATTTTAAGCTCACATAATCTAACGAAAAGAATGTTTGATGATAATCTAAAGCAATGTGATCTTGAAATTGTATTGAATTATTTAAAATAACATTATCGTTAAAGCTTTCATTTACCTGAACTTCTTTATTTAAAACTTCTAATTTTTCAATAACAATAGGATGCTTTTCCGCTTCAATTTTAAGCTTTTCAGGATTAAAAACATTTAAGCCTTTGTCGCCTCCAAAATATAAGACTCCGGAATTTGTAATTAAACTAGAGCCAATATTAAACTTACCCTGTTGAATGTTGGTATACGTATTAAGGTTGTAAATTGTATTGCTTGAAGGATCGAAATTACTAATACCACGATGCGTACCTAACCAAATACTAGTGGCATCTTCTAACACCATACTACACACTGTATTATTGCTTAAACCATCTGCTTCTGTAAAAGCCTTAACGGTATTTTGTACAGGGTTTAAAAGCAACAAACCCTCGTTTAATGTGCCTGCCAAAACATTGCCACTTGACAAAGCCAGAATGCTGTAAATAAGGTTTGTTTTAAACGTACTAATATTGGATGTGTTATAAAAAAACGTTTCGTTAGTAGTTGGGTTATACTTTAAAATACCATTACCGTAAGTTGCCATCCAAAAATAGCCTTTATCGTCTTCACTAATATCTCTAACATCAATTTTACCTAGTACATTTACAAACGAGAAAGTATCTGTGCTTTCATTGTATTTGTATAATCCGCCACGGTTTGTACCAACCCAAATAGTTCCTTTTGCATCTTCAAAAATAACACGAACATCGCTTCCTTCAGTAATATCTCCTTGAAGATAATGCTTACAACGACCTGTTTTTATGTCCATTTTATTTAAACCTCCTTGATAGGTGCCTACCCAAAGGCGGTTTTTACTATCTTCTAACAGTGAAATAATGTAGTCGTTACTTAAACTTTTGGCATCGTTAGCATGGTGCACAAAATGCTTAATTGTTCCTGTTTTAGGGTTTAGTAAATCTAATCCAGCGCCATCGGTACCAATCCAAATATTTTGGTTGAAACTTTCGGTTAAAGCACCAACCCGATCATGACCTATACTTTCCTTTTTTGAACTGTTTTTTCGAAGTAATTTTATAGGTTCACCATTAGGATTTACATAGTTTAGGCCTGTACTAGTGCCAATCCACATATTGTTATCCCAATCTAGTTTTAATGCTAAAACCGTTCTGTTAAACACACTGGAGCCATCGTCTTGTGGTAAATACCATTGTGTTTTTATGGTATTACTATTTAAAAAACTGCTGGTATTTAAAATGTTTAAACCGCCATTTCTGGTACCAATCCACATTTGGTTATTGTTATCTTCCTCAAAACACAACACATTATTATCGCTTAAACCTACACCTTCGGTATTAGATTTTTTAATATTTAAAGTGTCGCCATGCGTGGTAAACACATGCACGCCTTCGTTACTACCAATCCAAAGATTATTTTGCTTATCGGTATAAAGTTGATTTATTCTTAAATTTAAATGATTTTGAATTGGTACCCGATTAACCTTCTTAGTGTTTAAATTGATTTTGTTTAAACCATGTTTTTCTGTTCCCACCCAAACCACAGAATCGTTTTGATGAAGCACCGATAACACTTGGTTAGACGATAAGGTTTCTGGGTTATTTGGGCTATGTTCAAATAAATTAGTATCACCCTGATTATATGACACTTGCACACCGTAATTGTAAACACCTAAAATAAGATTAGAGGTACTTTTTGAAAAAGAGCTTACATTATTACTACCAAGCAAGCCATTACTGGTGTTTAAAAACTGAAATGTTTCTTGTTTAAAATCGTAAATGTTTAAACCTTCGTTGGTGGCAATATACAGCTGATGCTTATCGACCAACTGAATTTTATGAATAAAATTATCGTTTAATTGATATTTATTTGGGGTATTGCCTTTTTTAAAAACTTTAAACTGTGTACCATCGTATCGGTTTAAACCTTCTGGCGTTCCCACCCAAATAAAACCTAAGCTATCCTGCTCAATACTATTTATTCCGTTGTTTGATAGTCCTAACTCAACATCTAGTAAATAAAAAGTAAGTTCATCTTCCACCGCGCGGTGTTGTGAGGACTTGTTTTGTGCTCCTAAAAGTGAAACACAGGCAAAACAAACCAAAAACCAAACTTTTTTAATACCTGTTGAGAGAATCATAAATCATTATTTTGAAGCAAAAGCCTTTACATCCTGTTGGCTAACCTCTGCGCCTCCTAAAATAATTAAACGTTCTACTACATTTCGTAACTCACGAATATTTCCTGTCCAATCGTAATCTTGTAGTAATTTTATAGCCTTATCTGAAAATGTTTTTTTAGCTGTACCTTGTTCTGAAGCTATTTTATCTGAAAAATGATTCACTAATAACGGAATATCTTCACGCCTATCGTTTAAAGCCGGTACTTTAATTAAAATAACCGCTAAACGATGGTATAAATCTTCACGAAACTTGCCATCTTCAATTTCTTTTTTGAGGTTTTTATTGGTAGCTGCTACCACGCGTACATCAACTTTGATATCTTTATCGCTACCAACACGTTGAATACGACTTTCTTGTAACGCTCGTAATACTTTGGCTTGAGCCGATAGACTCATGTCTCCAATTTCATCTAAAAAAATAGTACCGCCATTGGCTGCTTCAAATTTACCTGCACGATCTTTATTCGCACTTGTAAATGCGCCCTTAACATGACCGAACAATTCACTTTCAATTAATTCTGATGGGATTGCGGCACAATTCACCTCTATCATCGGGCCTTTTGCACGCTCACTTTTTTCGTGTAACCAATGCGCAACCAATTCTTTTCCTGTTCCATTTGGGCCAGTAATTAGCACGCGTGCATCGGTTGGTGCTACTTTGTCAATCATATCTTTTATTTGAGCAATTGCAACACTATCACCTATCATTTCGTACTTTTTGCTTACTTTTTTCTTTAGAATTTTGTTTTCTACAACCAACTCTTTTCTATCTAAAGCATTGCGTACGGTGTTTAATAATCGGTTTAAATCTGGCGGTTTTGATATATAATCGAAAGCTCCCATGCGCATGGTGTTTACAGCGGTATCTAAATCGCCATGACCAGAAATCATTACAAAAGGAATTTCTGGTTTTATTTTTTTAGTAGCTTCAAGTACCTCAACACCATCCATTTTTGGCATTTTAATGTCACACAACACCAAATCGAAATCGTCATTCTTAATTTTTTCAATACCCGAAAGACCGTCTTCTGCTTCATCTACTTTATAGGTATCATTTTCTTCAGAAAGTATTTTAACCAATACACGACGTATTGCAGCTTCATCTTCTATTACTAATATTTTTGACATATTTTATTTATTTATAATATGAATATCTCTTTGCGGGAACGGTATACTTATGTTATGTTCTCTAAAAAGTTTATCAATTTCAAATCGGATATCACTTTTAGGAAAAGTGGCCTTAAAACTATCGTTTAAAGTAAACACAATTTTAAAATTTAGTGAGCTATCACCAAAATCGGTAAAAATAACAGTAGGTTCTGGTTCGCTTAACACATCTGGATGCGTGCTTGCCGCTTGTATTAACAACCTTCTCACGAGTTGTACATCACTTCCGTAAGCGACACCAACATTAACCGATTCTCGTGTGGTTGTGCCATTTTGCGTCCAATTAAACAAACTGTTTTCTAAATACAAATGGTTTGGTATTACCAGTACTTTATTATCGATGGTTACCGCTCTAGTGGTTCGTAGTTTTATTTCTTCAACACGACCTACTTTACCATCAATTTCAATAATATCACCTACATGAACACTTTGGTCTATTAATATAAACACCCCAGAAATGATATCTTGAAACAAGGTTTGTAAAGCCAAACCAATACCTATTAATAAGGCCGCCGATGCTGCAAAAACTGCGGTAACATTTACCCCAACGGAGTGCAAGGTTATTAATAAAATAATGAGGTAAACGAGCCACCTAAAATACCCATAAACAACATTAAATTTAAGTTTATCATTCTCGGGAAGATTGCGCGTAATAACCTTTAATGCTATTCGCAAAAAAATGGTTGTTATAAAAATAGCGGTTGTTACAATAATAAAATCAAGAATAGAAACGCTGATTTTTTCAGTGAAATCAATATGAAGATTCAGAAAGTTTTTAATGCTTTCCCAAAGATTACTATTAGTAATACTTTCTTCTATTTTATTTAATTCTTGAGTCATATTAATATTTAATCCACTTTATAAGTTCTTTATAACTTGGCTTTTTACCATACATTAAAATACCTACACGATAAATTTTAGCGGCAAACCAAACCGTAAACATAAATGTAGCCAATAAAATTACTAAGGAAATTAATTGTTGCCAAATAGGCACACCAAAAGGTATACGCATAAGCATAACCACTGGTGATGTTAATGGAATATACGAAAAAACCGTTGATACAGTTCCATGCGGATCTTCAATTACTGTAAAAACACCAATATAAACCGCTAAAATTAATGGCATAATAATAGGTAGCATAAATTGTTGGGTATCGGTTTCGTTATCTACGGCAGCACCAATGGCGGCATAAAGCGAACTATATAACAAATAACCGCCCACAAAAAACAAGATAAATGCAACAATTAAATTGGCTATTGGTAAATGGTAAAATGCCTCTATAATATTTTGAACTTGGGCATTAATTTCTGGAGTCGCAACAGCTTGCTCTACCATTTGTTGCTGTGGTGTTTGTACATTAATACCAAACACTACCGATACAACTGTTAACAAGATACCGCCTAAAATTAACCAAATTACAAATTGCGTAATTCCTGCTAACGAGGTGCCAATTATTTTTCCAAGCATCAACTGAATGGGTTTTACTGAAGAAATTATAACTTCAATAATACGACTAGTTTTTTCTTCAATAACACTGCGCATAATCATGTTACCATAAATAATGATAAACATAAATAATAAATACCCTGCTGCGCCACCAAAAATAAGCTTTACAACACTATCAATTTTTGAAGTTTTCTCGCCTGCAAAACTTTCTTGTCCTAAATTAATTCTTACTCGTGCGGCATTTATCATATCGACATTTACACCTTTATCATAAAGATTTTTAGCCGTAAATGCTTCCTCTAATTTACTTTCGATATTTGAAATTAAACTTAATGATGGCGACTCTTCGGAATAAAATTTTATATGATTTGATGCATCTTCTATTTTACTAAATTGTTCTATATGAAGCAAGCCGTACATCTCCGCTTCTTCGGTTAATTTTTTAGCATCGTTTAATGACATTCCTGACAATAGATTATAAGTTGTATTATCGGAATTTTTGAAACTATCTTGTACTAAACCTGACTCGTCTAACACCGAAATAACTCTAACCTTATCGTTATTAATTTGCGACAAATAGGCCACAACCAATACTAAAACTATCATGATTACTGGACTTAATATAGACATGATAATGAAGGCTTTGTTTCTCACCTTATTTAAATATTCGCGCTTTATTATAAGTGGTAAATGGTTCATTTAGCTATTATTCTTTACGGTTTGAATAAAAATATCGTTTACACTTGGTATTACTTCTACAAAATGCGATACTTCGGCTTTGGTGGTTAAAAAACTCAACAAATCGTTTGGTTTATGGTTCTCGCTAAGCTTTATATTTAGCTTTAACTCATCATCTAAAGTTTTAAAATAAGCTTTAGAAACGGAAAACTTATCCGCTAGTTCTTGTTCTAAGGCTAAGCTATTTTCGGTTCTTAAACCAACCTCGAACGTATTACTTTTATATTGGCGCTTTACTTCGGTAAGTTTACCGTCAAGTATTTTATTCGATTTGTTAATTAAGGCAATATCGTCGCATAATTCTTCTACCGATTCCATTCTGTGTGTTGAAAAAATCACGGTAGCACCTTGGTCTCGCAAATGTAAAATCTCGTCTTTTATTAAGTTCGCATTTATAGGATCGAAGCCCGAAAAAGGCTCATCGAAAATTAACAATTTAGGTTCATGCAACACGGTTACTACAAACTGTACCTTTTGCGCCATTCCTTTTGATAGCTCTTGAATTTTCTTATTCCACCAATCACCAATTTCTAATCTATCAAACCAATATGTTAAGCGTTTTTTAGCTTCAGCTTTACTTAAACCCTTTAATTGAGCTAAATATAGAGCTTGCTCACCAACCTTCATCGATTTATACAAGCCACGTTCTTCTGGCAAATAGCCAATAGCCTTTATATGCTTTTCTTGAAGTTTTTCTCCGTCTAAAAATACCTCACCAGTATCGGGCATGGTAATTTGATTTATCACCCTTATTAAGGTGGTTTTTCCAGCGCCATTTGGCCCTAACAAACCAAAAATACTGCCTTTTGGTACGGCCAACGATACGTGATTTAACGCGGTAAAAGTTCCAAACTTTTTTGAAACGTTGTTAACTTCTAATAAGTTAGTCATTTATTTACTTTATTTACTTGCGAGCGTAAATATATTAAATGTTAACAGCATAGGTAAGTAAAGAAACGAAAGATATTAGCTATTTGGTATAAAAAACAAAACCCACCCTTAATAAATTAAGGATGGGAAAAAAATTGCTATGAAAAAGAAAAATTATCACTAAATTAATTAGTGATAGTCAAATATAGTTTTTTTTTCGAAACTAAAAGCAAAAGTTTTATAGAACTTTTAACATTTAAAACAATAAATCCGCCAGAATCGAGCGGATTTATAAATTATTTATATAAAATAATGACTTTAATTATCAATTTGAATTGTTTCAAGCTCTTACCATACGACATTAATATTTACAAGTGTTTTAGATACTAATATAAATTCAACGTAACACTAAAAAACAAAGTATCGCATTAAAACAATTCATCCGTATTTAACAAGCTTCTTTAAGAAAACATATCTTTTACTTTCTCGAAAAATGACTTATCCGAACTTTCTGGTTTAGGCTCAAAGTGTTCGTCGGCTAGCATGCCTTCAAAAAATTCTTTTTGCTGTTTATTTAATGTTTTTGGCGTCCAAACATTTACATGCACTAATAAATCGCCCGAACCATAACCGTTAATACTTGGTATACCTTTTCCGCGTAAGCGTAATATTTTCCCCGACTGCACACCTGCTTCAACTTTTATACGCACTTTACCTGTTACAGTATCAATTTCTTTTGATGTACCAAGTACTGCTTCAGGGAAACTTACATATAAATCGTAGTGTAAATTATCGCCTTCACGCTGTAATTTTTCATGTTGCTCTTCTTCTATTACAACAATTAAATCACCCGAAACACCATTTCCTGGCGCTTCATTACCTTTACCAGATACTTTAAGTTGCATACCATCAACCACACCTGCAGGTATTTTAATAGATACAGTTTCTTCTGCAACTTTTAAACCTTGAGCATCGGCATCGTTTGGCTTTTTATCAAGAGTTTGTCCTGCTCCTCCACATACATTACAAGTTGAAGCGGTTTGCATACGACCTAAAATAGTGTTGGCAATTCTTGTAACTTGACCAGTACCGTTACACGTAGAACAGGTTTTATAAGTTACACCAGGTGCTTGAACTTTACGCTTTACTTTCACCTTTTTTTCAACGCCATTAGCAATTTCTTCTAAAGTAAGCTTAACTCGAATTCGTAAATTACTTCCTTTTACTCGACGCTGGCCACCGCCACCGCCAAAGCCTGAAAAACCGCCAAAACCGCCGCCGCCAAAAATATCGCCGAATTGACTGAATATGTCATCCATATTCATACCACCTCCGCCTCCGCCGCCAAAGCCACCTTCGAAGGCTTGATGACCAAATTGGTCGTAACGTGCTTTTTTATCGGCATCGCTTAATACTTCGTAAGCTTCTGCAGCTTCTTTAAATTTAGCTTCAGCTTCTTTATTATCGGGGTTTTTATCGGGGTGAAATTCAATAGCTTTTTTACGATAAGCTTTTTTAATTTCGGCCGCAGTTGCACCTTTACTAATTCCTAATATTTCGTAATAATCTCTTTTCGCCATGTTTTTGGTTTATTGTCCTATTACCACTTTAGGGAAACGAATTACTTTTTCTCCTAGTTTGTAACCTTTTTCAATAACATCTATAATTTTGCCTTTTAAATCGTCGGTTGGCGCAGGAATTTGCGTAACCGCTTCATGATTATCGGCATTAAAGGCCTCGCCTTTTTCAACTGCAATAGCTTTTAAACCTTTTTGCTCAAGGGTATTCACCATTTTTTGGTATATTAAAAACACACCTTTGCGTAATTCTTCGGCTTCTTTATCTTCTTCAATATGTGTTAAAGCGCGCTCAAAATCGTCTAAAATTGGCAACAAAGTTTTCATAACTCCTTCGCTAGCCGTAGAAAACAACTCGATACGCTCTTTCGATGTACGCTTTTTATAATTTTCGAACTCTGCAAACAAGCGTAAAAACTTATTTTTTTCTTCCTGCAGTTCTTCTTGAAGTTTCTCTTCGGCTGTTACTTCTTCAACTTGCTGTTCTTCTGTTTCAACAGTCTCAGCTTCAGCAGTTTTAACAGCTTCATTTTCTAAATCTTCGTTTATATCTTTTTTGCTCATTGCTAAACTTATTTTTTTGTACTAAAATAGGTTGGCAAAAGTACTGCCATTATTATAAAAATGCCATAATGTCATCATAATTTTTTAACAAAACTTTCATTTTTCATATTTCTTAATGATTAAACTCTTTGGTACATTTACGGTTTAACAAAAAACAAACCTAAAAATGAAAAAAAATCTATTAAGCATTTTATTTATTTCAGTTTTAACACTAAGCGTATTTTCTTGTAAAGATAAAGCCAAAGAAGCGACCACTTCTGAAGCTGAAGAAGTTGCAACTGTTGAAGCTACAGCTACACAATATACAGCTAACACCGAAGCCTCTAAAATTGCATGGAAAGGCTTTAAACCTGCTGGCGAACACTATGGAACCATTAGTTTAAAAGAAGGTACAATTAGTACTAAAGATGGTAAAATTACCGCTGGTAGTTTTGTTATTGACATGGCTACAATTGTAGTTGAAGATATTCCTGCTGAAGAAAAAGGAAACGCTAATTTAGTTGGACACTTATCGAATGCTGACTTTTTTGATGTTGAAAAATTCCCAACTGCTATGTTTGAAATTACAGGTGTTGAAGAAGCTGAAGGTAAAACGTTACTTTCTGGAAACCTTACTTTAAAAGAGGCTACTAACAACGTAACTTTCCCTGTTGCTGTAACCACTGAAGGTGACGCCTTAACTTTAGTAAGTGAAACTTTTACTATTGATAGAACAAAATGGAATGTACAATATGGTTCGAAATCGATTTTTGATAATTTAGGAGATAAATTTATTAATGATGATATTGAATTAAAAGTATTATTAAAAGCTTCTAAATAATTTTAAAGGTCTACCTCAAAAATTATAATTAAGACTGGGTTAAATAAATTTAAACTCAGTCTTTTTTTATTAACCAACTCGGTATTAAACCGCAGCCTCATCTTTAAGAAACATACTTTCAATATCCACCATAAATGGTTGATGATAGTAACGTTTGCCTGTTTCTTTATAAAGTGCGTTTGTCAAAGCGCCAATGGCTGGTGCAAATGGTGGTTCACCTAAACCTGTTGGATGTACATCGCTTTCAACAAAGTAAGTTTCAACATCCCAAGGGGCATCGTTGTTTCTAATTAAATGGTAATCGTTGTAGTTTTTTTGTTGCGGCACACCATCTTTTACGGTTAGCATGCTATACAGCGCATGCCCAATACCGTCAACACTACCACCTTCAATCATATTTGCTGCTCCAATAGGGTTAACCACGATACCACAATCGGTGGCACAATATACTTTTTCAATAATGGGTTTATCGTTTTCCATACGTAAATCAACAACATTGGCCACGTAACTGTTATGACAAAAATAGGCTGCTACACCTCTGCTTAATCCTGGTTTAGGTGTTCCCCAATTGGACTTTTCTTTTATCAATTTTAAAACACCTGCGTAACGCTTTGCATCGTAATCATTGCGCTCGCCTACTGGATTTTTTATAGCTCTATCGAAAAGTTCTAATCTAAAATCTATAGGATCTTTCCCTGCTAATTCGGCAACCTCATCTAAGAAGGCTTGCTCTACCGCTCCCATAAAGTTTGATCGTGGCGCACGAAATGCTGCTGTAGTAATATTACTTTCAATGGTCCATGATTCTGCTAAATAATTATCGACTGCTCCCGCTGGGAAACGATTAGCATACAACGGACTTTCAGGAATTCCACCTGCTTTTACATGAAAAGCTATTAAATTATTATTTTCATCTAATCCAGCGCGATAATAAGCATGATACATTGGGCGGTAAGCACCAAACGTCATATCGTCTTCACGTGTGTATATTAATTTTACTGGCTTTTTGATTTTTTTAGAAATTACGGCGGCTTCCAATAGGTAATGCCCAAATAATTTTCTTCCAAAACCACCTCCAATACGCGTCATTTGAATATCAATCTGCTCCAAACTCAACCCAAAACGTTGCGCTACAGATTGCTCCATATATTCAGGTGTTTGAATCGGGCCAATAAGTTCCGCTTTATCATCAGTAACATTCGCATAAAAATTAAGCGGTTCTAACGGACTATGCGCCAAATAAGGTGCGGTATATTCGCGCTCAATCACTTTTGCTGCGTTAGCGAAAGCCTTTTCAGGATTGCCATCTTTACGGGCTTGCCTTGGGTTTTCCTTGCTCAACGCAATCATAGATGCGTATTGCTTATCGGTATTTTCGATTTTCGTAGGCACTTTTTGGTCTGTAGCATTACCTCGAAAACCTTTCACTTTAATTGTATGCTCTTCAAAAGGCATCCATTCTGCATTAATTAGTTTCTTGGCTTTCATAATGCGCCAAGTAGAATCTCCTGTTATAATAATTAACTTTGGAAATGCCGTAATATCAAAATACCCTCGCTCAAAATCTTCGGGATAAGCATCAATAGTAAACACATCGTAAATACCTTTCATGGCTAATGCTTCGGTAGCATCGAAGGATTTTAATTCCATACCAAATGCCGGCGGATGCACAATAGAAGCATACACCATATCATCTCCATAAACATCTAACCCGAACAAGGGTTTTCCTGTTACAATGGATGGCCCATCAACATTAAACTGCGAATTTCTTATTATTTTGAAGTCTTTAATACTCTTAACATCAACTTCTTTTGGAACTTCTATTTTTGAAGCTGCTTCGGCCATTTCACCAAAACCAGCGGATTTGCCACTTGCTGCATGCGAAATAACCCCAGCATCAACTTTTATTGATGATGATGGTACATTCCAAGCTTTAGCGGCAGCTTCAACCAACATATATCTTGCGGTTGCGCCTGCCATCCTTAAGGCATTCCAACTTTGATTGATGGAATTACTACCACCTGCCAACTGTCTTGTAAAAATATCAGTATTCAATGGTGCCTGAACCACTTTTACGTTTTTCCAATTCACATCCAGTTCTTCGGCTACAATCATTGGCATTGATGTTTTTACATTCTGACCAATTTCAGGATTTGGTGAAGCTATGGTTACTGTTCCATCAGTTGCTATTTTTATGTATCCGTTTAAATCGAATGCACTTTCTAAATTCGGATTTTCTTTTGCTAACGCCGAAAACCAACTAAACTGCAACATAAGGCCTGCGCCACCAGCAGCTGACAGTTTTAAAAATGAGCGTCTGTTAAAATGTGTTTTTACTTTTGCCATAATTACATGTCTTTAGCTGCGGTTCGTATTGCTCGGTTTATTCTAGTATAAGTAGCGCAACGGCATAAATTACCATTCATAGCGCGACGGATTTCTTCATCGGTTGGATTAGGATTTTGAGCCAACAACGATGAAGCTGTCATAATTTGTCCTGCTTGACAATAGCCACATTGAGGCACATCATGCTCCAACCATGCTTTTTGCACAGGATGATCACCTTCTTCTGAAAGCCCTTCAATAGTTACAATTTTTTTATCGCCTACGGCACTAATTGGATACGCACATGATCGCACAGCATCGCCATCTAAATGAATGGTGCACACGCCACAATGGGCAATTCCGCAACCGTATTTTGTACCAAGTAAACGCAGATTATCGCGTAACACCCAAAGTATTGGTGTATCTGCATCTACATCGACTTGTTTCGATTCTCCGTTAACATGTATTGTAAATAATGCCATAGCTTTTTGTTTATTTTTTTGAAATCGATTTTTTAATTCGCAGGTGCTACTGCACCGTTATCAATCCACTCGTACCACGCGTCTTTAAACTCGTTGTAAGTTAATGGTGGCAACTCGCGGTTGCCGCCCATTGTCCAACCATTTTTAACCAAAGTATCTTCGGCGTGTACTCTTAATTCCTGTAAATTTTTATGTCCGTTTAGTTTCGGATTTACCAATTGCAGTGCTAATTCTCTTGGCGAACGCCCTTGAAAAACCATTTTCATGTCTGAAGGTGGTAAATGCCATAACGGATTTCCTGGTGGTGTAGATTCACCTGGAACGCCAGTTGAAGCGTGACAGTTGGCACATTTCATAGTAGAAATCCCCATGCCGTCTGGTCCGCGTTGTGGTAACATATTATGAATATGGCTATCGTCGCCTTGTAATGGTATATCACCATTTGGATGGCAATTCATACACCTTGGATGCATTAAAACCGAATAGACTTTTTCAAAGGCCGCCAACGACGCCAAACTATCCTTCTTCGTTATTTTAGAAAGCACCACATACTCGGTACTCGCACTGTTTTTTGATTTACATGAAATTACAAAAACAACCACCAGAATGAGCGCTATAATGTAGCTTGCTAAATGTTTATAATTTTTAAAGGAATTGTGACTATTTGCCATGAATTAATTTTTAGCCTTAAGTTAGGTATTAATACTGTGAAGAAATGTTAATACTTATTATTTATAAGTTTTCTAAATAAAAGTTATTCGCAATACTTTACCTGTAATTTTATTAAAATTTTAAGTAAAGTTGAAATTGTTTAAAATATATTTAACCGGTAGAACAATATCTATTTAATGACGCACGAATTCAAACAAATACTAGAAACCGCCTACCAAAATCGGCATTTAAAACATGTTTTAGCAACGGTAGTCGCTTTAAATGGCTCTTCGTATAGAAAACCTGGTGTGCAAATGCTAATTTCTGAAGATGAAACCATGACGGGTGCCGTTAGCGGTGGTTGCGTTGAAAAAGAAGTTCTGTTCCAAGCACAAAGTGTTTTTAAAACAGGGTTACCAAAAGTAATGGATTACGACGGAAGTTACCGTTTAGGTTGTGAAGGCGTACTTTATATTTTACTTGAACCTTTTTTGGTTTCTGAAACAGATTACCATAACATTCAATCAGAATTACAATTAAGGCGTACTCTGGAATTTACCGCATATTTTGAAGAAGAAGTTACTACAAATTCATCTTTTGGATCGACATTAACCCTTTCAAATAAAAACCTCATTAGTTTTAGATCTGGTTTTAAACCCTTATCTCAAACTGAAACATTCAAGATAAATTTCCCTGCTTTATCGCAATTAATCATAATTGGCACCGAACATGATGCCGTTTCATTATGTACTTCAGCAAATTTATTAGGTTGGGAAATAACCGTTGTAGGCTCTCCACGCGATCCTAAACCTATTGAGCGATTTCCTGGAGCAAAAACAATGCTTTATCTCGACCCTAGTTCGAATTACGACTTTACCTGTGATGAACATACCGCTGTGATTTTAATGAACCACAATTACGCTCGAGATCTTAATTTTATACTCACTTTACAACACCAAAAATTTTATTACTTGGGTGTTTTAGGCTCTGCTAAACGTCGTGAAAAACTCATGAATGCTTTAATTGAGTACAATCCCGATATCAACACCTCGTTTTTAGACCGCATTTACAGTCCTGCCGGTATTAATATTGGCGCAATTACGCCTCAAGAAATCGCGGTGTCTATTTTAAGTGAAATTATTGCCGTAAAACGCCATAAGGAAGTGCCTTCGTTACGTGAACACATGGGCAGCATTCATGCTAAATAATAGCTTATGGAAACGGCAATTATTGTTTTAGCAGCAGGTGCTTCAAATAGAATGAAAGCTATTAAACAGCTTCTTCCGTACAACGGCACATCTTTACTTGAAAACGCATTGCAAGTTGCAGAAGCCACAGTAACAAACCAAATTGTTTGCGTTTTAGGTGCGAATGCAGAAACTATAAAAGAAAGCACGCACTTTTCAGAAGCTATTTCAATTACTACTAATAAAAATTGGCAAAACGGATTAGGACAATCTATTGCACATGGCTTGCATTATATAGAATCTCATTTTAAAAATATTGAACGCGTAGTCATCACGCTCGCCGACCAACCTTTTATAACTACCGCGCACCTCAACAAAATGATTGAGGCAAATAGAAAACCTGAGACTATTCATGCCACAACATACCAAGAAACTATTGGCGTTCCGGTATTATTTTCTAAGTTTTACTTTGATGAATTGAAAGTGTTAAACGATGATAAAGGCGCAAAACATTTATTAAAGCGTTACGTTAAAAATGTGATATCAATTCCAACAAATTTTGAAAATATTGATATTGATACGGAAGTTGATTACAAGAATTTAACTAAAAAAGATTAAAATAAAATTTATCAAAAAAAAGAAAATCGCCTAAAAATTACTTTTTAAACGATTTTTTATCGGGGTAGTTAGAAGCTATTTATACAACAAAAAACTACTTATCAGCAACTTACATACAACTAACACTCCTGTTGATTGAGAATTTCACTTTAGTATATAATCTTGGTTCGATTAAAGGATTGGAAATTATTATCTCTTACTGATTTTAGATATAAAACAATAAAAAATAAGGCCCCTAAAACTCGCTACAGTAAATTGGAGCCTTTACCGACGCTTTAGTTTGTTTGAGTTATTTCTACATTCCCACCTCATTGAAGCAGTCGGATTGAAGAAATTCTCAAAATCTTTAACAGATCTACCTAGCTCTTTAAAATGTTCATTTTTGAGGTCCATTACAAGTTTTAAGTTTTTATTTTTTTATTAGGTCTTGAACAATTTCTCAATTTTAGATTTAGTAACTTATTTGTTAAGGACTTTTGTTTAAATTTAAAATTAAACATTTTATTGAATTCAGCTCTATATTGATTTTGGAAAAGTTCTTAAATCACTCAAAGCCTTACCTAACTATAACTTTTGTTTTACCAGAAAACTTCGTTGATTTTATATCAATAAAGTAAATACCTCTGTCTAAAGGTGCTTTAAATTTAAACTGACTACCAACATCTACTATTTGCTTATTAATTAGTTTTCCTAACATATTGTATGTATGAACAGTCATTTTATCAGTAGCTTTCTTATCTTGATCAATTTTAATGTTAATATCTTTTCCGCTATCGACTGGGTTTGGATACAATTGAATTGAAACATCATTATTAGAGTCAAGTAATAATGCACTAAGACTAGCATTGTTATATAATTCAGCTATATCATTTTCGCTTAAAGCATAATTATAAATTCTAAACTCATCATAATTATGATTTGTATATACATCTTGTGATTGCTGTGATTTACCTAAGTAGTTTTGGTTTGTTGGGCCAATATCAGAAGGCGTCAAATTACAATTGTTATCTGTAAAAACTAACTCACCATTAATAAAATACTTAAAGGTATTGCCTTCCAAAGAAAGCGCCACATGCACCCATTCGTCAACAGGAAAATCGCATGGCATATAAACATTATATCTACTTCCCTCAATTGGATCAATTATAAACCTTGATTCTGTTTCGTTAGCCTTAGGTATTAAGAGCATGAAATTAGAACCTCCTGCTCCAAAATCGAAAAGTCGCAAGTAATTATTAGTTACTGCTGGTGTTTTAAACCAAGAAGTAATTGTGAAGTCTGTGAGATTTGACACGATATTATCTCCCAATTGCACATAAGATTCGTCTGAGGCTGACAAAGTAATTGCACTTCCATCATTACCTACAGACCATTCTGGATTATTTTTTAATTCTCCATGATAGCCACCCCACTCATCATAAGTTTTACTTCCTGAGTTTTCATTAAAAGTAAATTTTGCATGTTGCCCGTTTTTTGGGGCTGCTACCAATACACTAGATTCGGGTCCTTCACCTTCGTCGTTGTATGGTTGTACTTTATAATAATAATTATTACCATTAACAATACCAGTATTTTCAACAAATCGAGTGCCTATAAAATTATTCGAAATTTCAGTAAAAGGTCCATTAGCATTTGATGATCGGGTTATTTTATACATTGTATCATAAGCGAAATCCCAAGTAATAACAACAGATTCATCTCCCGATGAGATATATAAATTTTCAATATCATTAGGAGCACTAATATCTTTTGTTGTAACTTCAACTATTTGTGAATATTCACCTTCTCCAGCACTATTAACTCCTGCTACTTTATAATAATATGTTGTTAAAGCTGTTAGATTTTCATCTTTATAATTAATCGCATCAAGATTTTCAGCTATAGTTTCATACTCGCCATCTATAGCTGTAGAGCGTTTTAAAATATATTTTTTAGCATTTGCAGCATTATTCCATTCTAGTTGTATAATGGTTCCTGAAAGTGCTTGCCCTGTTAAAACAGGAGCCGCAGCAGGTTGATCTATGGTTACTTCAACCTCTCTAGAATATGTAGATTGTGTGTTTTTATAACTTGTTGCTCTTACCCTATATTTTGCTGAATTATAAGTTAAATTATCATAAAAGTTTACTGTTCCTCCTACTTCATAATCATCTCCTTTAACCAAGGTTGCAATTGGCGCGAAGGTAGTTTCTGAATCTGTTTTTCTTTCTAAGATATAGTTTTTACCTGTTTCACCGTTATGATCGTACCATGAAATAACACTTTGGGTATAATTTTGAGAAAAACTTTGATTTAACCAGGGCGGGGCTATTTTCCACTGGTGGTTATATTCTTTTGATTTTTTAAAACCTGTACCAGAGTTAAAGGCTCCAAACATTTCACCAGCAGGTGTAATTTGGCCACCAAGCTCTAAAGTTCTAGCATCATTAACCCATTGATATAAAAAATGATGTTCAACTAGATCGTTCGTTTCAAAATAAGATAATATTTCTTCTAATTTAACTTTATTTCTTTCTGCATTTTCAGGTGTAAGAGGCAGAGCTCCTGTTTTTTGCACACCATTTTCATCTAAAATAGGATCGCCATTAGGGTAATAACGAGGTCCGCTAGCATTTGGCCACTTTGAAGCATCTGCACTATTAGTCCAGTTTGCACCATTATTCCACTCTGTAATCCATACAGGTCTTCCGCCTATGGCAGCAGTTGAAATATTCCAAGACCACCAACTTGTTGGTTGATCTTGATACGCATGAAATGCAATAAAATCTACACGATAATTAAGCTCGTTACAAATTTGCATAAATTCATTTAGCCATGAACTGCCTATTGCTGCAGGTGCTGGAGAACCAATTCTTAACCCTGACTTAAATATCTCTGGCCATTGATTAATAGCTGAGGCTACACTCATATTTGCTTGGTCTGGTCTTGCTGGCTCATTATATCCTAATACGTGCGACACATTTGTTAATGAGTTAATTTTAGTAAAAGAATCCCAACCTAAATTATGCCTCATAGGTACAAAAGTAGCATCAACACTTTCTGTATCACCTCCAGCGGACCAATTATAGTATATTGTTGGACTTGCTTGATAATGAGCATCTCCTCCTAATTTATTTGCAAGTCCTTTTTTAGAATTCCATTGCCATTTAAAAACCCTTATAAACGATATAAAACTACTTTGGTCTGTACTGCTTGCTATAAAACCTTCAGGCAATGCCGATACTTCAATATCATCATCGCTAGCTATAAACATTTTACTAAACCCTGTTCCATTTGGGTTGTTAGCCAATGTAACTGCAAATCCTTTTTTAAGTTTAAACGATTTCACATTATTATCAAAAGCTCCTAAATTATTATGGTAGGTTTCAACTTCTAAATCCATAGAATTACCTCCAAAATTCTCTTCAGAGTAAATAGTAAGTGCGTTTTGCATTGCCAATTTTCCGTTTGGAATAATTACACAACCAGATGCATAAATACCTATTCTATCCTTTGTAGGGTCGAATGGTTGCCCATTAATTTTCACGATATCTAACCAAGTATTCGCTTCATCTAAAAATATAGAAGGTTTAATTCTTTCTATATACAACCAAGAATCATCTGATGTTAAATTTACAGAGCTGTTACGAAGCGGATCTGTACCTGTAATATGTATTTCAGATGTTCCAGAGACAGTAACATCAACATTTATAAAACGAGCTATATTGTAATCTTGATTATCTATACTTACTTGATTTCTAGGTTCACTACCTGTAGAAACGGGGGCATAAGCCCCTGTTGCATCAAAAGTCACAGATGCTACTTGTATATCTACTGTTCCTTCCTGGTAATTTTTTCCTAGAATAATTCGAGGTTGTGCACCAAATTTTTTAAGTGATAAGTTTCCAACAAACCAAATACCTGCCCCATTATTTTCAAATAATAAATAGTAAGTACCTGCTTCGGTTGTTGTAAAAGTTAAATTACTATTACTTAATTTTTTTTGATTCCCGTTTGTTACGGAAGTTGAAAACTGGCCAATTAAATTGTTTCCTGTGGTTTCTTTACTTGCACTTATTTTAAAAGTCCCCGAAGAGCCATTACCCCAATAAGTATATAAAGAACTAAGGCTATAGGTTGTGTTGGCTTCCAATGTTACCGGGTAGTAGTATGAAGAGCCATTTGTTACGCCACTTTCCCATCGCATTAACATAAAATGATTTGTCTCGGTATAAGTTTGCCCATTGTAAGTTAAATTACTGTTTAAAGTATTTGTAAATCGAACACCAGAATTACTATTAGGAGTATTCCATGGAACATTTCCAGTGCCATTGTTATTCCAACCTGCTTGCAAAGGTGTTTCGGTAGTTAAATTTCCAAAGGCATTTTCTGTTATATTTGGACCTTCGGTCATAGAGGACAGGTCGGGATTGGTATTTTCAACACCATTAACAATATCGTAAATAGTTTCTAAACCTTTAGATTCTATATAACTCCCATTTTGGTACATGTGAACCGTATTTCCTTCTACGGCATAACGAATGGTTTGTTCTTCGGATGAAGAAAAATTCATCATATAAATACTCGATAACGGAGTTGACCATTGAAATTTTTCAGTATTTAAAGAAGTTCTAAAACCCTTGAAATCATTTTTACGAAGATCAAAATCAAGTCCTCTTCCATCTGCAGAATTTATAGTTGCTTTAATTTCAATAGACATATTTTGATATAAATCCATGGGAAGATTTACAACATCAACCACATTAGAACCATCAATCGTTTCGGATGCTATAAGTGTTGTTGGTAAGCTGGCTTTTTGATCTAAATTGGGTTCTTGAGAGTAAGTATGTATCGACACTAAGCATAGTACAACCCCAAAGAATCGTTTTAGTTTATTCATTTTATAAAGTTTTATTTAGTTTATTTTAGTATTGTTACTAGTTGGTTTTAGTAATTTATTGATATTGAACCTTTAAAAAAGAAAAAGAAATAGACAGCTGTTTTTTTTTAACTCGATAAGTTATATATAAAACAACCTATGGTTCATGGCCATTGAGGATGAAATATCTTTTATAATTAAGAAAATATTGTAAAGTTTGGTAAATCTTCTCTATATCTTAATATAATAAGGAGAAAACACACCTAATTAAACACTTAACTGATTGGACTAATTAATAAGAATAGAATAATTATGAACTATGTAAGCTAAACTTAAATAGCTCACATAGTTCATAACAAGGGGGTTATATTATAGTTTAACTATTTTAGTAACACTTCTTTTGTTATTGGCTTGTAAATCTAAAACATAAGTTCCTGATTTTAAGTTTTCACCATAACTAGTTAAACCTAAACCAAAAGCACCTTCTTCTACCTTTGCACCAATTAAACTATATATTTTATAAACACCAACGTACTCATTTGAATCGATATTGAATGAGCCTTTTGATGGGTTTGGATAAACAGTCACTGTATTATCTAAAGTGTCATATTTTTTAGAACTTAAAGTAGTAGCGGCTTCTAATTCATCTACTGTATAACTAGTTCCTGTTTTACCAAATACCAATTTATCAATAAACAAACCATCTTCTCTCGCTCCAATTTGATAAGTAACACTTAGACTTCCAGGATTTACTGTATATGTCCAATTTGTACCATTAGCCCATAACTGAGAAAGATTAATCCATTTCCATTGCTCTATTATTTGAGATTGCATATCCCCTGAAACAACATCAGTACCAGCAGTATGACCTGATTCATCCAGTCGATTCATATTAACCCAATCATTAGAATCTGTCTCAACTTTAGTTCCGAAAGATTGAGCCACATAAAAACTATCATCATTATTCCCTTCAGGACCAATATAAATTTTGACATATAAATCATAAGTGTCAGCCTCTGGAAAAGTAATATTATAAGTTATAACTTTATCTGCTGTACCTGGATATGAAGTAGATAAAAAATTTGTTTGTGGGTAAACATAGGTTATTCCTCCATCAGTTCCCGTTGTATAATCACTTCCTAGAGAACCAGACTCTGCTTCTACAAGAAAAGGTTGAGTAGTTTGAGCCATTAAGGCTATTGTGTTAAGTAATAGCAAATAAGCAAAGCATGTAATTTTCTTCATAATTTTAAATTTTTAATGTTATTTAATTTAGATTTAGTAATAAAAAACATAGAAAATTATACTTCTACGCCTTTATTGTATGTAAAATAACACTAAACAAAAGTTAACAGGCACTTATTAATCAGCTCAAAAAGGACTACTAATTGACTTCGGAATATTTTTTAGTTCTTTATAGCATGGTCTATAGGAATTTTTTGTCCCGACCAAATTTTCTTTTGTGTCCAAGGTTGGTAAGGTTCTCTCCAAAACGCATCCGTTGAGGGTAACCCAAGTATTAAAAATACTTCAGAACATAAATACAAACTTCCTGTAGAAATATAGCCTTCACCAATATTAGGTTGATGCCCAAATAAACCTATTTGAAGCCAGCCATTTTCATCAAAAGTACCAGAAGCATTTATTTGATTCTTTACCATAGCATATAAAGCCGAACGAACTTGAGCTGGATTAACTTCATTTGGCAACTCATTCCAAAGCGCTATTTGGGATAACAATTGAAATGCACCAAAACGATATGCTAACGATCTACCTATTGGAGGGTATGTACCTTCGGGTGAAATTAATCGTTCTTGAATAGCCGCGTAGCGTTTGGATCTTTTTAAAGCCATCTCGTAATCCTTTTTCATGTTTACCCCTTTTTCATTCATAACTTTTAATATATCAAGAATCATAGGCTGGATAACAAAGCTATTATAATAATCCCAGTGAAAATCTGGACCATCTCCATACATACCATCCCCTAAATACCACTCTTTATGTTTGTTTAATGGGTAGTCCAGTCTCATCATATCTGCTCCTGCCTCAAATTTGAGCAACGCGGCTTCTATCATTCCTGAAAAAAGCAACCAATTACTATAATATGGCTTTATTACTCTTGTAGATTTTAATGCTTTAATTACATTTTCTTTAGTAGTTTCATCTAATGGTTCCCACAACTGCTCGGGCGCACGTATTAATGCTTGCGCAAAAAAAGCTGCATCTACTAAAGGTTGCTTATCATTATTAAAATTCATAAAATCTGGCGATTCAGGATTAGTTGCATTATGTATACATTTTTGTGCCAATAAAATGTACTTTGCTCTTAACTTACCTTCTGGCGTTTTATCTGTACCCAGTTCTAACCACGGCGCCATTCCTGAAAGCAACCTTCCAAAAGCCTCTAAATAGGTAACGTGTGTACGATCATCCCAAGCACCTGGAGATTTCTCTACAGGCATCATTTTTTTTAATTCATTTTTGCCTAATGCCGTTAAAACTGGATCGCCTATTTTAATTAATGAGGACACAAAAAATTCTCGAACCTGTTTTGGTGTTTCTTCTTGTGAGTATGTTTTATTTATAGTTAGAACTGATATTCCAAAAACTATTAGGATGTATTTTAGTTGATGAGTCATTTTATGTAGTTTTAAAATTCTTTAGTTTATTTGAAATGTAAAATATAATTAATTTATGAAAATATTTATTTAGTATTCGTGAATACTATAAAAACACACAAGCAAAAAGACTATCTGATGGATAGTTTCTTGCTTTACGTTTAATACTATTTAGTGCCTTATTAAAAGCTTTTTTACTGATATTTTTTCCCCTTTATTTAATTTAAGTAAATACATTCCTGATGGTAACTGCGCAACACTTAGTTGCCCTTTTGCTGTGTTTACAAAATCTTCAGTTAGCAATAATCTGCCATTTATATCATATATATTAGCTGTTGTTATTTCATTTGTATTATTGGTGAAACTAAGATTCAATACATCGTTTGCTGGAACTGGCCAAAATGTTAAGCCATCAATACAATTGTTTTCACAATTGTCTGTAGAAAGGGTTTTGTTATATAAGTTAGCAACATCTTGAGCTGTTAAGGCATAGTTATAAACTCTAAAATCATCTATACGTCCATTTAATAAAGGATTCGTTGAAAATTGACTTTTCCCAATATAATTAAACATAGGTTTAAAATCGATAGGTCTAGCTGTTACAGTATTAGACTCATTAATTAAAACACCATTAATATATAAACTCGCGGTTGTAGCACCTAAAGTGACAGCTACATGAGACCATTGATTTTCTGGTAATGCTACAGTGGCATCTAAAGTTTGTAAACCACTGCCGTTATTTATACCAAATCGCAAGTAACCTGTACCAGAATATGGAGACATATACATGAATTCGTTTTGATTATTACCAAAATCGAAAATACGTTGCCAAATATTTCCTCCATTCCAGTATACCCAAGTTGCTACTGTAATTTCTTCTTGATTTGCAATATCTGGTGGTAACTGCAAATACGAACTACCATTTAAAACTAACGACTCTGAGCCAATTTCACCACTATCAAATGAAATTGTTCCCGAAGAAGCTGTATGATTTAAGTTTGTTGATGAATCTAAAATGTTTTGTTCAAATTCATAATGAGCAACAACAGCATTATTTCCGTTAGCAATTGCTGAAACTTCAGCAGAATGAGCAGATGCATTTAAAGAATTATCTACAGCCTTTATTTTATAAAAGTATTGTCCGCCAATGGTTACTGTATTATCTACAAATGACGTTGTAAGTACGTTTCTTGCAATAGTACTGTATGTTCCGCCAGCTGTTTCTGCTCTAAATATTGTATAACCAGCAACATCTGCCTCTGGACTAGCTGTCCAATCAAGCTGAATAGATTCTGGATTTCCTGTAGCAACCAAATTATTTGGAACACTAGGCGCATTAAATTCTACAGGGGCATTAACTGGTAAAAATCGCCATTGTTGACTATAAGAATTTAGCCCGGTTTTTTTCTCCCACTGACGTACATTTGCATTTTCTGATGTTGAAGCTACTTCTAAAAATTTTCCACTAATACGACTACCAATATAAAACCACCCGTCTTCGGCATATTCAATAAACCAATGCCTGTTTAAGCTATTACTGTCAGCAAAAGAAATAATATTACCATTATTGAAAAGATTAGAAGCATCAACTGCCATTTTCTTACTTGTATTACTTCCTAAACCAATTTTATAAAAAGTAAAATCGCCTCCAACATTTGCTGGTACAGCATTCATTTCCCATTGCTGGTATGTTTGTCCCGCATCTGTACCAACTTCTATATTTGCACCATCATTAGTAGAACCATTGGCTACCTGTATTACTTTACCACTTTCACGATTCACTAATTTATACATGCCATTAGCAATAGCAGGTTGTATATCTTCTCCCCATTGAATATTAATAACGCGTTCTGCATTTGGTTGGTTTTGGTGATATCCTGTACCTCCGGGCATCTGCATAACAAACTCTCTTTGAGGACCATGACCATCATAATAAACAGCTCTGTTTTGAGATACAAATTTGTATGATGTAGCTACAGCTTGTCTTTCTGATGCACCAAGAAAAGCTTCAACTTGACCATCTTGATTTCTATAAACTGAAGCAGCTGTCCAGTTGGAGCGGTTTTCGGCATAAGCCAACCTAGCCCCTTTTGATGCCTTTAAAAATTTCCCCCCAGTGTACTCTGGTGTTCCCCACCAAATACCCATTTGAAGGCCATACTCCAATCCCGCAATTGCTTCAATAACATTATGCAATTCGTCATTACTAGCATAGTTCCCATCACTTCTTACTGTTTCAAAGAAATTGGCATAGTTACTAAACGAACCTGCCAACTGATGCGTAATACCTTCATCTAATGTAGACTTTAGGTAGTTGTACCAAGGTAAAGCCTGATCTGTATTCAAAGTACTAGAAGATATTCGAACATCATCAAGTTCTGATAATTTCCGTAATTCTGTGTTTAATGCAGCATTAAATGGTTTGTCGCCATTTCCGTAAGAAGTACCAAGGTCACATTCATTACATGGGGCTAAAGAAATAACTTCATGCCCTGCTGCCTCATAATAACTTATGGTAGCGGCAATATTTGCTGCCCAGGTAACAGGATTGTAATTACCCTGCGTACCATAACTTGGGTCTACAGAGTTACGAACGCTATTCATGGTTAGCTGCATTGGCCTGCCCAATAAAGCGAGATACCCAAGACGTTTATCTATTAGTGCTTTGATCGCTGGAGCAAGCTCTCCATTACTTTCCAATGGCAAATGCGTGAAATAAGATACGCGAACTACGTCGACATTTTCGCCCCCCATGAAAGCCATCCCTCTTCTAAAATTTTCTTCACTTGCCCAAGCCGTGTCTAAGCCCCATAACATTGTTTTGGGAGTTCCTGTAGCTTTTACATCGTAAAACAGAACCTCATCTGCAGATGGTTGAACTACAAAATTACTACTTGTGCTTGTTTGCGCATTGATTTGCCATATTCCTATTGCAAAAAGCAATAAGAATGAAATAAAAAATGTATTTTTTTTCATCTAGTTTAATTTAGTTTATTGGGTTTAGCTGTATGATCTGTCTTTTTTTTAATACAAGTTATTTCTCTACAGAAAAAAATCTATAGAAAAATTAAAAATCATACTGCAAAAAACATATAATTATAATATGCTTAGGGTAACAAATTGGTTGAAGTTGATGCATTAAACGCCCAACGCTTAATTTATTTCAACCTAGAATTAATTGTGCAGCTTTGCAATTTTTAATTAATTTATATTAATAACATATTCGGTTTTTACTTTCCCATTTTTTCAGAAGTGCGGTTTCTTCTTGTGTTATTGGGATTACAGTTCCATGGCGTGGATGAAAATTCATTGAAATAAACTCATCAACAACAGAGAAATTAATTAAATCAGTAATTTTGGTAAATTGGTACTTTCCAGAAGTATACATATCATACATTAAAATATAAGTATCAGAATTAATCAATTTAAAAACACTGGAACCTTCAACCGGTTTATTTGTTACGTTCATAAATCCTTTCTGTTCTTTGTAACCGCTCGTTAAATTATCTGAAACTGCTTGCATAATCCCTTTTTTAGATTCGTCTTCGTTTTTAAAAAAGAGATGGTATTTCCCGTCTTTCTAAATAATATCACCATCAATACAAGCTGAGTTACTTGGAACTCCATCCGTTGGCAGAAACCATATCGGTAACAACCATATAAAACGTTTTTCCATCATGACCTCTTAAAATATGCGAATCACGTACACCACCTGTAGAACTTATTTTCTTTGAACTAATAATTGGCTCGTTATTATTAAGGGCATAATAGTTATACCCATCTTTACTTATTGCATATCGTATAGATTCCTCGGTTCCATTATTGCCTGTAAAATATGTAAATAGGTGGGCAACATAATTATTTGGCTTGTTGTTTTGAGGTGTTTTACATGAAGAATTAAAACTAGTTATTACTAAAATAAGCAAAAGGCATTTTATTGGTTTTATTAATTGGATTTTCGTGTTCCTTTTTATTGATATTTCATGTTTTGGCGTAGCCTTTTAAATTTTATTCTTTACTCTTTAAATATCGATACATTTCTGACGCAGCCAATAAATAGGCTCCTACACCAAAATCTGCAGTAGAATTAACGTCTACCACTTGACCAGGAATAGCACGTTCACCAATGGGTTGTACATACCCTATTTCACCATCTTCTTGCAGTGCAACTTTTGATAAATACTTCCAACTATTTTCAATAACAGAGAGGTATTTTTTCTCATCTAAAATTCCGTTGTTTACACCCCACAAATAGCCGTAGGCAAAAAAAGCTGTACCACTGGTTTCGAACCCTGGCGCGTGTTCGGGATCTAAAATACTTCGAGTCCAATAACCTTCTGGTTGTTGCGCTGCTTTTAAAGCATTTGCCATGGTTTTAAAACGAGTAATATATTCTTCTCTGTATTTAGATTTTTTAGGTAAATCTTGAATAACTTTAGCTAAACCTGCAAAAACCCAACCATTACCTCTCGCCCAAAAATCCTTTTTTCCATTAGCACTTTTGTGTTTGGGGTATACATATTTTGCATCACGGAAATATAATTGCGCTTCGGAATCGTACATAATACTATTAGCATAGTTTAGGTATTCATTTAGTTTTTCTAAATAAAGTTCGTTTCCCGTAACATTATATAGCTTAGTCATTACTGGCATAACCATGTAAAGTCCGTCTGCCCACCACCAATAATCGTTTGCAGAAGTACTCATTTGGTATTCCATTACTTCACGCGCTCTTTTAATTTTTTCAGGGTCTTTTTTTCCTTCTAAAGTAAAAATGTCTATATAAGTTTGAAATGCTATTTGCCAATCTCCAAAAAGAACATGATCATCGGTTTCTCCATAATTATACTTCCATTCTGACTTATTATCTGACTTAGCTCCTTTGTATTCGTTTTTTTCTGCCCAAGCTTTTGAATATTCTAAATAATCCTCATCAGCTGTTATTTTATAGGCCTCTATGTTACCTGTATGATAAGCTGCTACGTGCCAAAAAGAATTCCCATGATTTGGGTGTGTTTTTTGCCAATAGCCATTAACTTTATATACAATAGATTTAATATCTTCTTTAGTTTGACCAAACGATTCTTGACCCTTTGTTCTCTGAGCTGTTTTACACCCTAAAAGGAAAACATGTATTAAAACAATAGAGAAAATGAACCTAAATCTATATTTAGACTCATTAAAAAAAATAAAAAATTGACACCTTTTTTTATAGTTGCTTTTTTTCATTTAAAATTGAATTTATTTAAAGAATTGAATTACTTTTTTTATTTAAACAATGTTATAAGCCCGTCGATTGTCTAAAAATTTGGAACTATATAAAACGTGAATTCATATTTTTTATCTAACAATTTATATTCATCATGTGTGTGTGCACCCCAACTAGTATCGCCACCTACACCCATTTGTTTATAATCGATATTTAAGGACGTTAAATCTCTGGTTTTTACATCTATGGTATGCCTATTGGTTACCAGGTCCCCTTCACTTTGTCTGCCGTCGGTACGTTCTAGAGATTCAAAATCTTCCATAATGGAATGATGTGCACTAAAATCTATAGTTGGAAACCCATAAATTTTGATTCCTTTACCAGTTTTATTTTTTAGACTCATCCATCTCACATCACTCTTATTACCGTTTTCTTGCGGACGAATGTATGCCCAATTAAAATCTTCTATCTGGCCAGAATACGTGCCAATTTTTGCCCCAGTTTTTCTATCGAAATAACTTTCGTAAGGTCCTTTTCCGTACCAGGTTACGTTTTCAAATTCGTTTAATAACTGAATATTCAAACCTACTCTTGGTAAATCTGGCAAATTATCTTGCTTCTTTTGAAATGTGTTTTTTATTAAAATAGCACCATCACTGTTTATGGTATAGTCCATCTGAAATTCTGCTATTTTAAGATTTTCTTCGTTTAATAAATTATATTTCACAACCACCAATGCATCACCATTTTGCATAGTGGCTTTTATACTTTCTACCGTTCTGTTTTTACTTACATGTCGCCAAACACGACTTCTTTTGTGTAAATCGTTTCCAAAATCATTATCAATAGGTGCTCTCCAAAAGTTTGGAGTAAAACCTTGTTGGTTTTTAATAATGTTCTCACCATTTTTAAAACTTAAATCAACCAAAACACCCGTGGTTTTATTAAAAGTAGCTTTGATATTTTCGTTACTAACTTTTATTGCAGCTTCGGTATTTTCAATTGAAATATTGGAATTAGATTTTGAAATAGCCACAGGCGCTGGTTTATTTAGTATAAATTGTTCCCAAGCTACTTCATGCCCTTTTTCAATAACACCTTTTGCCTCTTTTGCTAAAGCAGAAATAGTTAAAATCAATTCTTTGCTGTTATCAAAATTACCTGGCTTTTCAATTTTTAAAATTGTTTTTTGCGAAGGTTTAACATCAACAGAATCTATTATATTCTCAAGAACAACTTCGCCATCTAACTCAAATTTATAAGTGAATATAAACTCAGATAAATTGGTGAAATCGAAGTTATTTTCAATTTCATAACCATTTGCGTGTTTTTTTAACTTAATGTTTTGGTACACTTTCTTAACCTCCCATAAATGAGGTTTAGGTGCACGGTCTGGATTAACCAATCCGTTTAAACAAAAATTACCATCGGAAGGCACATCTTTAGGTCCAAAATCGCCACCATAAGCCCAATATTCTGTGCCATCATCAGTTGTTTTAATTAGGCCTTGATCGACCCAATCCCATATAAAACCACCTTGTAATACAGGATATTTCTCAATAACATCCCAATAGTCTTGTAAGTTACCAACGCTATTCCCCATAGCATGTGCGTACTCACACATAATGTATGGTCTGTCATTATTGTTTTCGGCATAATTTATTAAACTTTTTATACGTGGATACATTGGGCAAACAATATCGGTATTCCTATTCGTACCCGCTTGTTCAAACTGTACCAACCTTGTGGTATCTCTTTGCTTTATCCAATAGTAACCGTCATAAAATACTTTTCCATTACCACATTCATTACCTAACGACCAGGTAATAATGGAAGGAATGTTCTTATCGCGCTCCACCATATTTTTTATTCTATCCATATGAGCCGCTTCCCATTCTGGTAAATAAGCAACGTGTTTGGTCTCATCAAAAGAACCTTGATTTGTTGCGCCCATGCCGTGCGATTCTATGTTAGCTTCATCTACAACATATAAGCCATATTCATTACAAAGTTTATAAAATGCTTCTGGCTGTGGGTAATGCGATGTTCTTACAGCATTGATATTAAAACGTTTCATAGTTTTAATGTCATTCAACATAGTTTCCTTATCTACATAATGCCCTGTTCTGTCGTGATGCTCATGCAGATTAACGCCTTTTACCAAAATAGCCTTTCCGTTCACTAATAGTTGTCCGTTTTTCTGCTCTATTTTTCTAAAACCAACTTGCGTTCCTACACGCTCAATAGTATTTTCTTTAGCGTCTTTAAGTGTAATAACTAATTGGTATAAATACGGGTTTTCAGCATTCCACGGCTTTACATTTTCAATGGATTTTTCAAAATGAATCGTTTCATTTTCAATTGATTTTTGCTCGTTTAAAACTTCCTTTCCACTAGCATCAAATAGTTGATATTGTACATATCCATTATTTTGAGCATCTTTTGATAATTTTATGTCTAATGAATACAAACCATCTTTATAATCGTTTTTTAAATCTGCTTTAGACCAAAAATCTTTAACATGTGCTTTTTCTCTGCTTAAAACGTAAACATCTCTGGTAATACCACTTAATCTCCAAAAATCTTGATCTTCTATATAACTAGCATCGGACCAACGGTAAACCTCAACAGCTAACTGATTTTCACCTTCAATAATATATTTTGAAATATTAAATTCCGCAGGTGTCTTACTATCTTCACTATAACCCACTTTCTCACCATTAACCCATACGTACATGGCGGAACTCACGGCACCAAAGTGTAAAATTATATCTTTATTTAAAGCGCTTTTTGAAATATTGAAGGTTGTACGATAAGAGCCTACAGGATTGTAATATGACTGAATTGTAGGCGGTGTTTTCTCGTGTGGATATTTTACATTAGTATATATAGGAATATCGAAACCTTGTGTTTCCCAGTTACCAGGAACGGCTATGTCTTCCCAATCTGAAATATCATAATCTGTTTTAAAGAAATAAAAGGGTCTCTCTGAAGGTGTATTGGATAGATTAAATTTCCAAAAACCGTTTAAAGAAGTGTAGAATGATGAGTTTGACTCATTATCTTCTTTTACCTGTTCGACGGTTTCGTATGGTATAAATGAAGCTCTCGGCGCTTCTTTATTAACCCTAAAAACTTCTGGGTTTTCCCAATCGTGCGGTGTTTTTTCTTCAAATGCAACACCTTCGTATTTATGTTTACTTGAGCAAGCAAATACAAATAAGACAGTCAAGATAAGAAACTTTAATTTCATTAAAATTTATTTAATTGGTTATGTTTTCTATTGCCATCTGTGTATGTTTTAATAAAATCTAAAACAAGTAAGCAAAGAAGAAGACAAATCAACTTCTCTGCTTACACAAAAACTAAACTAAACTAATTCAATACTTATTGTAGTTTAAACTATTTGTCATCAATATTGAGCATTGTTGGAGGGGGGCCCAAGTAAGATCTTTTCATTCCTCCGAAATCAATGACTACTTTTTGTATGACCATTCCTGGATTTCCAGAGATTAATTTTAATGTATGTTTTCCAGGTTTGGAAATTAAAATTTCACTAGTATTTATTGTACAATTTCTAATGACATTTTTCTTCCAATTAAATGAATATTCATCGGAAGCTGTTGTTTCCCAACTTACCATACTACCATCTATTTGAACTCCATAAGTTGTGCCGTTTTTTTCGTCTTTACCAAAAACAGGTAATGCATAAGTGTAAACGGTTACGTAACCTGCACTTTCTGAATAAAAATCGTATTCTACACTAGCATTTCTCCGACCCTTATCTACAATAGTTCCCAACTGAACACTTTTACCTTCATAACCCAGCTCTTCTATAATTTTAACTTTCATTTCATTTTTTTCGTTTTTTCTTGAAAACTCTGAAGGCAAAATTGAAACTACACCGTTATCTTCAACATAGAGAACATTCAAATCTTCTGCATTTGTTTCTGGATTGTATAAAGACAAGTGTATTTTCTCTGTATGTTCTCCCGAAGTAATTTGAATTTCCCCTGTAATGTTGGTGCCAATTGGCGCTTTATTAAAATCTATACTAACTTGTATTGTTTCTTGAGTATTGGTTTTTCCTTTGACTTTACTAAGTAGAATCCAACTCTCATTAGTTTTAGCTTCCCATTTTAAAGCGTTTACCCCTTTATTGAATACTTCTATAGTATATGTTTGTTTTGTGAACTTGTTGAATCTGGGTAAAACATTTACGCCATTTATGGAAGACGCACTGGGTATGAATATTCCCATTTCTGCATTCTCGGGTACATCTATTTTCTCTGTTGGAGGTAATTGAATTTCAGGAAGTCTTTCGGGTGCCGTCATGATACCAGTCCATTTTCCATTTTCTAAGCCATTATAATTTGCTGTAATTTCTGTTAAACGAGCATCTATGTTATTAACTTCATCAATTAAACCATTTGTAGCAGCTCTACCTTGTTGCGCATACCAACGGTTTTTTTGAGCCACTAGCATTTTTTTATTTACTAATGATGAACCAACTATTGGGTAATAAACAAGATGATAAAAACTAGATTTATATTGTTCTGGCAACTCTTTAAGAAGCGTTTCTGCCTTATTAGCTATTCTATCATATTCGTTGATTCGATTTTGGGCTTCATTATAATTTGAGAATGAAAACTCGGTATCTGAAATTCTTTCTTTAGCAAATAAACTGTTCCAACGCCAATCCCAACCCATATATTCTGGTTTACGCTCGAAACCTAGATGGAAGTAACTATTATAAATATCTTTTAAATCATTTTTGTACTGATTGCCAAAAATGGAAGCCAACAACGAACTGTTATAATCAGGAATGGTATTATAAGTAACCATATCAATATTCCAAGCTAAGTCTAAAAAGAACTGCATACCTAATTCACCTGGTTTTATATCGCCAACATTAAGTAACCAATAACGGTCTGCGCCATTTTGGTATGCTTTATACATTTCTTCATATATTAAAGCTGGTGGCGTTGTATTTAACCAAAGGTAATCGTTAGGCTCTCCTAAGTAGGATATGTGATAATATACACCTGCGCCACCTTTACGCTTAACCTCTTCTTTATCACTTAATTTTTTTATGTACCCAAAATTATCGTCTGGCCAAACTATGGTTATATCTTCTGGTAATTCCATACCACTATTATAGATATTTAAAACCTCCTTGTATGGCACAAATATTTGTGGAATTTCATCTTTTGGTTTTTCAATATACTTGGCAAGTATATCTCTTTCTGCATCTATAACTTGTTCTAAAACATTGGCTTTTGTATAGCCTTCTGGCACATCTTTCATACCTGTATCGTGTATACCCCGCATACCTACGGTATATATATTTTCGTATGGAGCAGCTTCTTTTACGCGTTTATCTAAAACATTTAAAACACCGTCTTTATTGGTTACGTAATCCCATTCACCGTTAATTTTTTTATCCCATTCTGTAGTATTATTGTACAAGAGTGGTTCTGCATGACTACTCGTCATCATAATTGCAAATTTATCTGCAACTACTTTATTTTCTGGATATTTAAAAAAGGCACCAGTAACCTCGTGCATAGCAGGCGCCAGCATGTTTGCTTTTAAGCGAAGAAGTAATTCGCAAACTTTTTCGTAAGTATTTGGGCCAATATCATTTATCTGAGGATCCATCAATTTTGAAGCCCAAGGTTTTAACCCCCAATCTTCGTCATTTAAAAACACCCCCCTATATTTAACTGAAGGCTCTTTAGAAATAAAATCTACATCCGCAATGCGTAATGTTTTTCTTTTTATAACTGGAACATCTGCCCACCAGTACCATGGGGACACACCTATTTGTTTAGAAAGTTCGAATACACCATACGCAGTTCCACGACGATCGCTACCTACAATTACTAAGGCCTCGTCTACGTTTGGCAAAGGTTTTTTTACAGTTATATAACTATATTGTTCCCATTTGTTTTCTAAAGGTTTGGTATTAATTTTATTTGATTCTATTAATTTTTTAACTAATTCACTTTGTAAAGAACCTATAATAATAGCATGTGATGCTTTAGGTTTTTTTGAGGAAACCCTAGGTGTTTTACCTGTAACGTTGTGAATGTCTTTTGAAAGTAAATTTGCGGCAACTTTTACAACCTCAAAATCATTATCATCATAATATATTTTCGCTACAATGTTGTTGTTAACGATAGTAAATCCCGTTTCTGAAGTTTTAACTAATTTAATTTGGGCATTAAGAAATGTAATGCTTATGCTGTAAACTAAAAAAGCTAAAAACGTGAGGTTGTTCTTTTTCATTAATGTTTGGTTATTAGTTTAATTGGTAAATAATATAGGAGTTAAAACCCGTTATAGTTTTTATAACGGGTTTTAAATTAATTATTAATTATATCCTGGGTTTTGCTCTAAAACAGCACCACGGTTACCCTCTATTTCATCAGCTGGAATAGGCCACAAATTAAAATGAGGTTGCATACCCTCATCCATATAGTATGGATTAAAACGGTTCACTCTATCATAAAGTACTCCTAAACGCATTAAAGTTAATCTGCGTTTTTCCTCAAGACCTAACTCTCTAGCGCGTTCATCTAAAATATAATCAATGTTCATTTCTGCACTTGTAGCTAAAGAAGCATTTGATCTAGTTCTTACAACATTTACATCATCTGCAGCTAAGCCTGGTTTGTTATCGGCTAAATAAGCTTCTGCTCTTAACAAATAGGTTTCTGCTAACCTTAACATATATTGATCTGTATAAGTCATTCCTGCATTAGATGTTAATGCAAAAGGCGTACTGCTTGTTCTGTAATTTCCTTCTGGATGGTTATATGGTGTGGTGATTTTTGATGGAAATGCATAAAATTCTCTTCGTCTTGGCAATACTTCTGTAGAATATTCCTGAGTAATATTTTGTACTTTCAAGGCTTCAGAATTAGATTGATCAAAAACTCTAACAAAATTATGATTAGCGTTTCTTATGTCGTTATTCCAGTCTGGATTACTCGAATCATCTCCCCAAATAGTGTTAGAATAATAGGTTGTTGAAATACCCCAACCAATTCCTCTTCCTCCTGTATAATCTCCTACTGGCCAAGAGTTAAATGGGCTAAATCTTAAAAGTGGTGCAAAATGCCTTTCCGCAGGATAACCTCCCGCTCTTCTACCTGTTTCTAAACCACCACCTTGCACATCAATTTCGAACTGTATAACCCATAAAGCTTCTGTATTGTCGTCTGAATTTTGGTTGTTTTTTCTAAATAAATCCCAAAAAACATCCCCTGGAGTTTCCGTACGTCGGGTTCCAAAACGTGATGTCATTAAGGCTGTGTTCGGGTTATCTATTACTTTAGTTGTTGCAGCTATTGCATCTGTATTTCTACCTAAAGCTAGATACGCTTCTGCTAAATAGTGATTAGCAACAAGGTTATTAATACGTCCATCTACAGCCTCATTAATAGAAGGTAAATTTTCTGAAGCAAACAATAAGTCATCTACTACTTGATTAAGTACTTCTTCTTTGGTATTACGTTTAAAATCTACTTTAGGTGCTGTAACTTCATTTAAAACTAGCGGCACTCCTCCATAAAGGGTAGCCAAATTTTTATAACTAATTCCTCTAAAAAATCGAGCTTGAGACAAAATATCATTTAACTCAGTTTCAGTCATTTCAGAATTGGCAGAACGGTCTATAATAGCGTTAGCTTCAGATATTGTTTTATATAATAGATTCCAATGTACTGTTGCTATATCTCCAGAAGGCCTGTAGGCCAAATCCATTCTACTGTGGCGGTTGGTATGTGGTTCTCCATCGTAAACGAGGTCTGTACCATAGATAAAATCAAATGGACGGTTCTCGTCTCTACTGAAATACTGTCTTCTAAATAAAAAATATAAATTATTTACAGATGCAGTAAAGTCGGCATACGTTGTATATGCATTTGCTGAACTTAAAAAGTCTTCAGGCTTTTCGTCTAAAAAGTCATCATTACAAGAATAGAATAATGAGACTATTGCTAAAAATATAAATGTTTTTTTCATGATTTTTTAAAAGGTTAAGTTAATACCCAATGAAAGCGCTTGTAATACTGGTCTTCCACCAGTAGACATGCCTGATCCTGTTTCTGGATCCCATCCTCTCCAATCTGTCCAAGTAGCAAGGTTTTTTCCACTTACAAAAACACTTAACTCATCAATTGATAAACTTTCAAGCAAAGATTTATCGAAACTATATCGCAAGTTTACGTCTTGTAAACGCACAAAGCTTCTATTTTCATATCTTCCTGGGTTAAGGCCTCCACCTAAGTAAAGAGCGTTTAAACCATCAGGGTTTTGTGGAGACCACCAATCTGTTCCGCTAATTTTATTTTGATATAATGTATTTGCATTCCTAAACAAGGCATTATCATTTCTAGCAATATAACTATCACTTCCACCCTGTATGGCATTGAAGAATAAGCTAAGTGAAAAATTCTTGTACTTAAAAGTGTTTAACAAAGAGGCTCTAAAATCAGGGTCGCCTTTCCCTAAAAAGGTACGGTCGTCTGCTTGAGTTATTTCTCCATCTCCATTTTGGTCAACAATTTTGTATTCTCCAGGTCTTATACCACCAACTACATTTTCTTCGCCAATTTGCATAATACCATCGTTTTCATAACCATAAATGGCATTAATTGATTTTCCGATGAACAATCCACTTTGAATTAAATCATCTTCTACACCATCTCCATCTTCATCAACACCTGTAAGCTCAAGTATTTCGTTTTTATTTGTTGAGAAGTTTGCGGTTGCTGTCCAAGTAAAATTATCTGAACGAACAATATCTCCTGTTAATGAAACTTCAACACCAGAGTTTTTAATTTTACCAACGTTTGTTTGAATGTTACTAAATCCTGTTAGATAAGGAATTCTTACTGAAAATAATAAATCGTCAGTAATATTTCTGTAAACATCAACAGAGCCTCTCAGTCTACTTGTAAACAATGAGAAATCTGCACCCACGTTTAAACCTGTAGTTATTTCCCAGCGTAAGTCTGAGTTTTCTAACGAATTTAATTCTTGTCCAAATGCTGTAGTACCACCATCTCCAAACACATATGCGGCTCTTGTTCCTACTCTCGCAAGCGAAGAATATCTACTAGTTTGGTTACCACTTGTACCATAAGATGCTCTTAGTTTAAAATTATTTAACCAATCGGCATTTTCCATAAAGGATTCATTTGAAACAATCCACCCCAATGCTCCTGAAGGGAAATAGGCCGTTTTTTGATTTGCTGCAAATCCAGAAAACCCATCCCTTCTTATTGTACCGGTTAAGATATAACGATTATCAAACTTGTAGTTAGCTCTTGCCATTTGGTAGTTTAAAGTTTCTGTAAATGCAGAAGATCCTACCTCTTGAATGGTTCCTAAAGATAAATCATTATAACCTAATGATAATCTATCAAAACCACTAGCGTAAGCATTTGTACTCTCTCCTTTACGCTCTATAGCACCATACAATAAAGTAGCACTAATATCGTGCTTGCCAAATACCCTGGCGTATTTTAATATGTTGTCAATAGTATAGTCTTTATAGAAACTAACATTTTTACCAGCATCTCCCGTTTCACCAGCACCATATATACTAGAACCATAAGTTTTATCTATCCTATAGTTATTACCGAAGTTTAAACGGTAAGACAAGCCTTTAATTGGCAACTGTATTTCAGAATATAAATTTGCAAAAAAGTAATCATGTCTTTCATAATCCTGCGTATTAGAACCTAAAAACGGATTTAGCTCTACGGTTCCAGAAGGCGTTGGGATTAAATCTCCATTTTCGTCATACGGCACTAACAATGGCGAAGAAATACCTAGTCGGTTTAAACTTGGTTCATCCCCATCTTGTTTTGTAAAAGAACCAAATGTTTGAATACCAATTTTCCACCAATCTGTGGCATCTGCATCAAGGTTTACACGAATACTTTTACGAGAAAAATTATCATTTTTAATAATACCTTCCTGTTCCGTAAGCCCTAATGAAATAAGATAACTTATTTTTTCTGAAGAGCCAGCAGCACTAATTAAGTTCTCTCTAATAAAACTGTTTTGCGTGCCTTCTTCCCACCAATCATAATCATTATCATTAAAGCTAAGAGGGTCGTCTGGTGAAGCTAAATTTGGATTGTAATTTACACCTGAATTATTACCAAAATACCCTTCGTAATCTGGATTAGGTGTAGTATAATCGGGCGCTAAAAATTCAAAATCATATAACTGCATATTTAAGTAGTCAATATATTCATCTCTTTTCATTGGTCTTAAATCGACCGTTGGCTGTAGCGTTGTGTAAGATGAACTTACAGTAATTTTTGCTTTTTGGTTTCTTTTCCCCCCTTTAGTAGTAATCAAAATTACACCATTAGCCGCTTGAGCTCCATAAACAGCTGTAGAACTTACGTCTTTTAGCACATCTATCGACTCGATATCGTTTGGATTAATAGAAGACAAAGAACCGTTGTATTGAATCCCGTCTAGAACTATAAGTACATCTTGATTACCATTTAGAGATACTTGCCCTCTAATACTAATTGATGGTGTTGAGCCGGCACTAGTTACCTGTCCAATATTTAAACCCGGTACTGCACCCTGTAAACTCTGAACAACATTTGCATTGGGAGCTTCTTTAAAGGCTTCAATATTGGCCCTTGCAACAGCCCCTGTTACATCGGTTCTTTTTTGTGTACCATAACCAACCACTACGACTTCATCTAATTTTGATATATCATTTTGAAGTTGGATGTTAATGTTTTTTTGGCTCCCTACAGTAATTTCTTTTTTAAGATAACCAATGTAAGTCACAACTAAAACATCAGCAGGTGAAGCATTGATAGAATACAAACCATCAAAATCTGTCACTGCTCCTGTTTTGGTTCCTTTTAAAACAATGTTGGCTCCTGGAATTGGAATACCTGCTTCATCTGTAATTTTTCCCGTAATTGTAGTCTTTTGTGCAAATAACGAGAAGACACTTAGGCCAAAAAGAATAACAAAAACAAATTTGTCCCTTTTTAACCTTGAAAAACTTTTGGTAGTTTTTTTCATGAGTTAATTTAATTTAGATTAGTTAATAATTTACAATTTCGTCTAATCGTTTTTTCTTACTAACTATTTGAGTGGTGCAAAAATCAAATAACAAGAACAACGATAGACACGTTAATTGAAGAGGCTAAATTAAATATTCAATATCTTATCATGCAGCAAAAATCAGCCAAAAACAAGTAACAAAATGACTTAATCATGCATTCTCATTATTCTTCCAAGAACATTTAATTTGAAATATTAATTTTATACAATTTTAAAAACCAATAATCCAATTAATCCGTAAAAATAGTATTATTGCACTCAAACTACTTTTTTGTTAAAATTTAAACATTAGCTATATGTCCTTTAAAAAAGCATATTCTTCATTAATTTTAGTTTTTTTTTATGTCTTGGCAATACACGGCCAAACTTCCTCTATTAAACCCATTCAAGACATTCTCAATTTCCATCTTTTAGATGTTAATAATGGATTGTCCAATAACTTTGTAAATGATATTGAACAAGATTCTATTGGCTATATATGGGTAGCTACCACTGAAGGCCTGAATCGGTTTGATGGAACAAACTTTGTGCAGTTCAAACAAGATTTTCAAAGCAATGACTCAATCCTTTTAAACAACAATGTGTCATCACTAAAAATCGATAATGAAGGCAACTTACTAATAGCTACCGACGATGGAATTAATATATTTAATCCTAAAAAAGAATCGTTTAGAACATATAAACAGAATGGGGTAACTTTAAAAACTCATGTTAGCTGTATGGCCATTGGCCCAAGAAAAGAAATTATAGTAGGTTCTGCACGAATAAAATGGGGGTTAACCTTTATTGATGAAAACAACAAGGTTAAATATATAAGTACTCAAAACAAAAATCATTCATCTCTCTCTACTAATTACATCTCCAACCTCTTTACGCAAGGCGATTCTATTCTCTGGATAGGCACAAATTATCACGGATTACATAAATATAATTATAAAACCAACAACGTAAAAAAAGTTGCCCTACACAATAATCCCGACAATACGTTTACCATTGAAACCATATATTCCGATTCAGAAAACAATTTATGGTTTGGCACATCAAAAGGGCTATTTGTTATTACTAAAAATGCTGATACGCTAAGTTTAAAAAAATCAATAATTCCAAAAAAAGGTCTTAGTGATAACGAAATTTTGTCTTTTGAAGAAGATAATGAAAAACGCATGTGGATTGGAACTAGAAACGGAGGGTTAAATATCCTTAAAACCCCTTCATTCCTTTCAAAACAATCTTTGGAAATAGAATGGTTCTTACCAAAAAATGACGGATCTAGTGTTTACAACAGGACTATTTCTGCAATAAAAAAAGACAATAATGGCAACATGTGGTTAGGCACAAGCACAGGTTTAAATTTTGTGAATCCAGATGGCGAACCAATAAAACTATTTGTTGAAAACTCTAAAATCGAAGATGGTTTAAACCATAATAGAATTGGAGCCTTATCAGAAAGTAAAGATGGTAAAATTTGGGTAGGAACCGATGGAAAAGGATTAAGTGTATTTAACCCAAAAACTGGCAAATTTAAGCACGTAGCCAATAGTGATAAAAGTGAATTGAGCAACAATTATATCATCTCATTATATGATGACCAAAAAGAAAATTTATGGATTGGAACCTATAAAGGCGGCCTAAACAAATTTAATACTAAAACGGGTTATTTTGAACATTACCTACAAGGTTCATCAAGGGATGGTTCAGATGTGAGGAAAATATTTGAAGACAATCAAGGTCATATTTGGGTTGGAACCAACCGAGGAGGCCTTTATAAATATAATCCAATTAATAATAACTTTGAATATATTGAAACTCTCGGAAAAATTGATATAAGAGACATAAAAAACGATTCTCTTGGCAATTTATGGCTAGCCTCATATGGTGATGGTATCATTAAATACAACTACAAAAAAAATATTGCAAAGTACTATACCTCTAACAATACCAAAGGAGTAATTACAGACATTATTTTTAGCATTCAGCCTTTAAAAAATGGAGACATACTCGCAGGCCCACGTTATGGAGGTTTAATAAGACTAAACCCAAGCACGAACAAAATTCAAAATTTTACTGAAAATGATGGATTAAGCAATAATACGATAATGAGTATTGTTATGGGTACCGATACTGAAGCCTGGTTATCTACGGCCAAAGGCATTAGCTATTACAATACCGAAACCAATAATATTATTAATCTAAACCCTTTAAATAATATACAAAAAAGTGATTTTAACATTGGAGCTGCTTTAAAAAGCAAAGAGGGTCTTATGTATTTTGGAGGCAATAGTGGATTTAATGTGTTTAACCCAAAAGACATTTTCAACAAAAATGAAAGTACTGAGTCAATCCTTTTTCAAAATCTCTATATTTCCAACAAAAAAGTCACAGTAAAACCAGAAACAGATAAAGCTATTTTAAAGAATGCCATAACTTATCAAGACCACCTTTCATTAAAACATGATCAAAATTCGTTCTCTATAGATTTTGCTGTACTTAATTATCCGTTTGCTAAAAACATCAATTATTCATATATCCTTGAAAATTATCACAAAAACTGGATAAGCACCAAAGGAGCCAGTGTAGCTAACTTAAGTAATATCCCTCCGGGCAACTACAACCTTAAAGTAAAAGCCGTATTAGGTTCAGGAAAAGAAATCATTAATCAAATAGGTATAAACATACCCCCTCCTTTTTGGAGAACTTCAACTGCCTACACACTTTATACACTTTTAATTTTAGCATTATTATATATAGGGCTTAAATATTATTCGGAGCATTTAAAATTAAAGAACTCTCTTTTATTTGAAAAAAAACAAAGACAATTAGAGCAAGACCTAAACGAAGAAAGAATACGTTTTTTTACAAGTTTTTCACACGAACTAAGAACACCTCTTACATTAATTCTTGGTCCTGTAAACGACATGTTAACAAAAATTTCTAGCCCTGAACATACCAAAACATTAAGTTTGATTAAAAAGAATGCCTCTACTTTATATAGCACTATCAATAAATTGTTAGAGTTTAGAAAATCTCAAGTAGGTTTAAGCGATTTAATGATAAGCAAAAACGATATAGCTAATGTTTTAAAACAATTAGTAAACAATTATCGTTCCTTAGCCAAAAAGAAAGGAATAACTTTAAATCTAAACTTAGAAACCAAAAGTTTAGAAGCATGGTTTGATTTAGAAAAAGTTCAAATTATTATAAGTAATTTACTTTCAAATGCCATCAAATATTGTGATAAAGGCTCAATAATCAACGTATATCTCAGGAATGACCAAAAATATTTTAACGTTGTAGTTGAAGATACAGGAATGGGAATTCACCAAAATGATATTGACTACATTTTTGACTGGTATTACCAAACCAAGTCTCAACATAGAAAAAAAGGAACAGGTATAGGGCTTGCATTATCAAAAAATTTCGCCGAATTACACGAAGGCAAAATAACCCTAAACAGTAAACTCAACCAAGGCACAACCTTCACTTTAGCCATACCGTACAACAAATCTTCCTATTCTAAAGAAATTATCAACGATCAAGATTCGATAATTGAAAACGATAACGCTTTGAACGAGTTAAACGTATGGGACGAAACTTTGACCAAAGCAAATGAATTAAAGAATAGGAATATAAATCTAAACAAAGAAGACAGGCTATTTTTATTATTAATTGATGACAACCCTGACGTTCTCGATTATTTAGAAGGGGTATTAAAAAACAATTATGACCTTATTTTTGCAGAAAATGGGCAAGAAGGAATAGATAAAGCCATAAAGTATGTGCCAGATTTGATAATTTCTGACGTTATGATGCCCCAAAAAAGTGGCATTGATTTATGTGGAGTATTAAAAAAAGAAACTACTACAACGCACATACCAATAATCCTATTAACTGCAAAAACAAACGCAGAAAGCATTAAAGAAGGCTATGAAACTGGAGCTGATGATTATATAATCAAACCCTTTAATAGCGACATACTTTTTGTAAGGATTAAAAACTTAATTGAAGGAAGAAATTTATTAAGAAAATATTTTTTAGGACAAGACAAACAACCTAGCGACCTATCATTAGAACAATCAAAGTTATTTGAGAAAGAAAAGGACTTCCTAAGAGAGCTCGAACTCGCCATTTTAAATCACTTAAAAAAAGGGGGTGCTAATGTTAATGAAATAACAAAAGCAATGGGTATGAGCAGAACTCCTTTATTTAGAAAAATAAAAGCAATCACAGGAAAAAACATAAATGAATACATTACCATGGTAAAGCTTAAAAAAGCGGCATCATTGATTAAAAACGAAGGATACTCAATTTCCCAAGCTGCTTTTGAGGTAGGCTACAAAAGCCCTACCTATTTTAGAAAATTATTTAAGAAACAATTTGGAGTTTTACCATCAGAGTACAAACAATAATATGTAAAACCATTTGGCACATAAATAAAATGGATACGACGTAAGTTCCTTTTTATGCTTACAAATTTAAAATTTGCCTTCAATTAGCTAATTGTTATGCTACATTTCAAATCGCGTTTCGCATGGTTGGTTGAGAGAGCGTAAAATTTTAGTAGCAAAAAATTAGTTGGCTACTGCATGTTAACTATCCAAAATATCTTTCAACTAGATCAACATGTGATTATTCAACATTTTCCTTGCTACATCTTTTAAACAAATACTATAACGGTCGTAAGAACTTAAAATATTTGCAGTTTGTACCTTCAGTTATTTAGCAGCAACTTTAGTCTCGGCAGGAATTCTATAGGGTGTTTTTTCTTCACCCATAGTGTCCAAAACAAAATAATCCAATAAAAACCCGGCATCCAGCATATAAATTTTCAAGGTTTGCTTACCTTTTGAATCTACGGAAACCTTTAACTGTTTTTTTGCTGTATTGCTGAGCACGTTTTGTTTCCAAGTGCTACTTCGTCCTTCGGTTTTAAAATCGATAATTTCAATAGGGTTGTCATTCCACTGAACCCCAACTCTAACCTGTCCGCTAGTTGTTAAAGGGTGCGTAGGAATGGCCACTAAAGTCAACCAAGCAACGTCGGTAATCGTTTCAGCAAATAGCTCGTACTCTAAAACGGCTGCATCATCAAAATTTGAAATGGAACCGCTTTGGAACGGAGCGGCCTGCATTACCGATTGGGTATGCCCAAGACCTTTTATGGGTTGCCAATTGGAATTTTCTTTTGAAATGTTTTTTGTAAAACCATTGGCATAGCCAATAATTCGTCCGTGTTTCTCCACCAAACTATTTTCAGAAGTGTTTTCAAAGGCAGTGGAGATATTGATTTGAATGTCTCTTTTAAAAACATTAGATTCCACGGATATCGTTTCAGAATGTGGTTTTCCTGCCTCTTGCCAAGCATCCCAATTCACTGAAAACGAGATGCGCTCTTCTAAATTTTCATCATCCAATTTACCTGAAGCGTTTTCTACGTTTATCCATTTTGGAAGCTTACTAAATTGCCATGAGGCTTTTTCTGCTGATTTTAAATAAACATCTACAAAATATGAAGCCGAATCGTTTGCATAAAACGTAGGCAAACGAAGCTGGCCGTTATCGAGCTTTAAAGTATCTTCCACAGTGATGCCTATGGGTTCTTCTGAATTTGCAACCGAAATATTGATTTCCGGAATATCGTAAACCGGCAGATTTCGGGGTTTCATATCCATCATACCTTTCCACTTTCCGTTGGATAGACTGTTGTACTTTTCCGTTAACGACACGATATTTTCGTAGGCTTGGTGTGATAGCATTTTATATTGCAATGCACTTTTTCTACCCTGTTCTGCGTATGCCATGGCCTTATCTCTATACAAAAACTTTTTGTTCATATTCGAGGCCGCTTCAACAGGGTAACTTACCAATTGCACAAAAGGACTTTTTAGGTTTTCAGGCAATTGTGCCTCTATATCTTTAACCGCCTTTTCTAAGTTATTATAATCCGCAACGCGTTGCTCGATTTCATCACCGTTCGAAAATGGACTATAGTCTGTATTGTAAATAAGTGTTGTGGGTTCGGTTTGACTCCAGCCCATAAACTCGGGCTTGCGTCCGAATGCCAGTTGATAATAATCTTCCTTAATTTGTGCAATGGATTTGCCATGGTCTTCACCAAAAATATTCTTAAAAAACTCTTCTTGATGCGTTTTTATATATTCCGAATTTTCAAATTTTGAGGCATCATAGGCCATATCCAAAAATAATTGGGTGTTAAATTCGGCGGGTTTTATGTCCCCCACATTCAATATCCAAATGGTTTTGTTGTTCAGTTGGTACGCTTTAATCATTTCTTCCCAAATCAAATACGGACTTGTAGTGCTTAACCACAGATAATCGTGCGGCCTGCCCCAATAAGAAGCGTGATAATAAACGCCACCTCCGCCTGGGCGTTTCTGTTCTTCGGTGTTATTTAACGCTCTGATGTAACCGTAATTATCGTCGGTCCAAACCAGAGTGATATCCTCGGGCACTTCCAGTCCGTTTTTATAAAAGTAGAGCACTTCCTTATAAACGGTAAAGGCTTGGGGCACCTCTTCTACCTTAGTGTTAACATGGGTTTTTATCAAGTTTCTTTGGGCGCTCAAAATACCTTCGAGCAAATCAACTGCTTCATCTTTACTATTTATGCCCTCCATTCCGCTATCGTGAACACCGCGCATACCCACAGTATAAATCGCATCAATATCTTTGGCTTCTTTTACGCGCTCTTCCCAATAATTTAAAACGGTAGCTTGGTTTGTTTTATAGTTGAACGCTCCGTGTTCGGTCTTGCTCCATTCGTCAACATTGTTTCGCAACATAGGCTCGGCATGTGATGTGCCTACTATAATGTCATAACGTTTTGCTGCTTGGGCATTTCCGGGATAATGGAAAAAAGCTTTGGTACTGGGGTGCATGGCTGGCCAAATGGTATTGGCGTTAAGGCGCAACAACAATTCGAATATTTTTGAATAGGTTTTTGGACCAATGTCATTGGTTTCTGGTTCGAATGTTTTGGCGGCCCATGGTTGCAGTCCCCAATCTTCATCGTTTAAAAAGATGCCCCGGTATTTTACCGATGGCGATTTACTGAAAACATCGGGTTGATTCAAAACCAGCTCCTCACTTTTTTTAACGGGAACATCAGCCCACCAGTACCAAGGATTTACACCCATTTTTTTTGAAATGTTGAACACCCCGTAAGCTGTACCTCTGGGATTGGTTCCGGCAATAATGAAGGCTTTTTCAATTTTTCCATTGGGATTTGCTACGGTTTGGTAAGTATAGCTTTCCCATTGGTTTTTAAAATCTTCGGAAATTTGGCTATTCTTTAAAAATGTATTGACAAGCTTGGATTGGATTTCACCAATAACAATAACGTTGCCGTTAACTTCATCGATACTGTTAACTACTTTAGGCCTATAGTTAGTGACCATAAAAATATCCTTGGCGAGCAGATTTGCGGCAATAGAATCTAAATCACTGCCTTTTTCATCATATAATATGGTGGCTTGGTGCTCTGGGGTAATAATCTCAAAATTGTTTTCCGTTAACACTTTAGCACAGGACTGAAATAGCAAGAATACAGCTAGTGCCTTTAAGTTAATAATCGGGTATTTTCTTTTCACTTATTTTTAGTTTTTAAATTGTTAAGCCCAAAAAACTAAGCCCTAATTTCAATGAAATTTAATATAAATATTATTTACTTACCATTAAGTATCTCATTCCTGATTCTAAACCAGAAAGTTCTGCAAGACCTTTAAGTCTGCCAATTAATGGATATCCTGGGTTTGATTTCCTATTAAAATCATCAAGCATTTTATGCCCATGATCTGGCCTAATAGGTATGTTGTAATCTTCTCTACCCGTATTTTTTCTTCTTATTTGTTCTGCTATTATAACTTTCATTACAGATGCTAAGTTTACACTTTCATCTAAATGATCTGCTTCAAAAAAGTCGCCATTGTCTAATATTTTTGTACTTCTTAAATGAAGAAAATGAACCCTATCTGCATATTTTTCAAATATTTCAGGAAGCTTATTGTCTTTTCGAGCACCTAACGAACCGGTACAAAAGGTAATACCATTATTTAAAGAAGGACAAACTTTTGATAGCCACTCAAAATCATCTGCAGTACTAACAATACGGGGTAATCCTAATAATGGATACGGCGGATCGTCTGGATGAACTGCCAAATTAACGCCATATGCTTCAGCTGTAGGCACAACTTCATTTAAGAAATAAGCAAAATTTTCGCGAAGTTTATTCTTATCTATACCATCATATTCCGCCAATAATTTTAGAAAAATCTTAATTGGCTCTTTTTCATCTTCTCCTACTGCGCCATCAATAAAAGATTGTGTAACCACAATAATATTGTAAGCAATGGCTTTTATGTCTTCTTTGGTTAATGCCTCAAATATAGCTTTAGCTGCAGCTATTTGGTTTGGTGTATAATCTTTTAGAGCATTTGGTCTTTCAAGTATATAGATATCGAATGCGGCAAATAAATCGGCCTCGAAATACATGGCTTCTGTACCGTTTTCAAGCGTATAATTTAAGCTTGTTCTCGCCCAATCTAATACGGGCATAAAATTGTAGCATATGGTTTTTATGCCACATTTGCCTAAATTCTTAACACTCTCTTTATAATTTGAAATAATTTTATCGCGGCTTGGTTTTCCTTTTTTAATGTCTTCGTGCAATGGCAAACTCTCTACAACATCCCAAGTAAGGCCATGAGATTCGATATTGTTTTTGGTTTTTAAAATTTCTTCAACTGACCATACTTCTCCGTTTGGTATATGGTGTAATGCAGTAACAATACCTTTAGCTCCTGTTTGTGCAATTTGCGCTAAACTTATTGGGTCTTTTTCACCAAACCAACGTAATGTTTTTTTTAATTCCATACTTATATTATTTAAACGCCACTAAAAGAACTAAAACCGCCATCAATAGGAATGATTGTTCCTGTAATAAAACTTGCCGCATCAGAACATAAAAAATGTACCATACCATTTAACTCGTTAATATCTCCAAAACGTTTCATAGGTGTTCTAGCCAATACTTTTTTACTTCTTTCGGTGTACGAACCATCATCATTTATTAATACTTTTCTGTTTTGGTCGCCTATAAAAAACCCTGGTGAAATGGCATTAACCCGTACCTTTTCTCCAAATTTTATACCCATTTCCATAGCTAACCATTTTGTAAATATATCAATACCACTTTTTGCGACAGAATACCCAGGAACTCTTGTTATTGCAGATAATGTAGCCATTGAAGACACATTGATGATGCTTCCGCTTCCTTTGTTAGCCATGGCTTCACCAAACACTAAACATGGGTAAACAGTACCGTTTAAGTTAAGATTAGTTACTTTTTCGAAGTCTTCAATTTTCATATCAAAAACTGTTTGTTCTTCGGTTAAAGTGGCTCCAGGTAAATTACCGCCAGCAGCATTAATTAAAACATCTATACTACCCCAAGTGTTAAGAATTTTATCTCTTGTAAGTTTCATTTCTTCTACATCTAAAACATTAGAAACAAAACCTATGGCTTTTCCTCCAATTTCTTCTAATTCTTTAACCCTATTATTTACATTTTCTTCTCGAATATCTAAAACAACTACCTTACAACCTGCTTTTATTAAGTGTTTTGAAATACTACCACCTAAAACACCGCCGCCACCTGTTACAATAGCTACTTTTCCTGCTATGTTAAAAAAAATTTCGTTCATCTTTTTATATAATTTATGTTTTTTTAGTGAATTGGAATTGGAATACCTATTAACCCGATTACAATCTATTTTTTTGTAATACGTTTTATTAAAACTTCTTCTTTATTAAAAATTTTAATTAAATACATTCCTGATGAAAAATTAGTAATATCTAATTCATTATTACTATTCAGTTTTTTATTAAATATTAGTCTACCCATGCTATCATATATTGACAAATGAGAATCTTTTAAATCAACATCATCAACTTTAATATTAATAATACCTGTACTCGGATTAGGATAAATTTTTAATTTACTATTGGAAACAATATCATTTACACCTGCAGTTGGCGAATTTCCTAAAAATGTTAAATCGAATCTATCAAATACTAAAAAGTTGCCAGTAGCATTTGGATTTTTACCAACAACTTCAAATTTTAAATTTAAGTCTTCGCTACCTACTTCAATATTGCCAAAGTCGTTTTTATAATATTCAAATTGATTTTTATACAAATCTTCTGGTGCACAAGTAACTTTTCCATTAATGTATAACTGAACAAATCCTCGATTTGGTGCGCCTTTAAGCAGTGCTGATAAGTTATAAATTCCTGGTCCTGGTGAAGGTATGGTATATTCAACAAAATCGCCAATAGCATTAGCTTCAAAAGCTGTTGATGCTCCTCCACTAGCTATTGATTCGCTAAATACATAATGAGGTGTGCCTGTAGTAAATGAACTTTTAACTGTAAGAGTTTCTGCTTCGAAAGATGTTGTTAAAGCATCATTAGTTGCTGGTGTTATATATATCGCAAATGAACTTTTAGGTATCATTTGCGGTAAATCTAAAGAAACGGAGTTATTTGTTATTACATAATCATTTTTGATTACTACTTCAGGATTTGTTAGAACCATTTGATTTGTAATTTGCTCCACTCGTATGTTAACTTTGTCATTATAGGTTAAATATTCTGGTATGTTATCGAGTTGTAATGATACATCATGAGGCGTAAAGTAATTCCTAGTACCTATTAAAACAACCGATCTTTTCATAGTATCATCGGTACTACCAACCGCATCGGAATTTAATCCATCAATAGTTACACCTATCTTTCTCCCTGTCATGTCTTTATATGCATTATAATTCCACCACAAACCTCTAGGCAAATTGGCATTGTCTCTATCGGCCATATCAGCTAAAGTTGCTATAAATTCCGGATCGCTACCAATGCGGGTCCAACAAGCATGTAAACCAAATTCAAAACCATGTTCCGTAGCCCTCTCCATTGAGGCCAAATAGTAAACATTCACACCTGGTATTGAAGTATTATCATTCGAGTATGTTGCACCTTGATATTCTGTAACCGCCATTGGCATAGGTGTAATTCCATTATTAAGCATCCATTGTTTTAACTCATTACAATGTGCTTCGACATCCAAAGGATCTTGGGATAATTCATGCCATGCAAGAATATCGGGCAAACAATTATTCTGCTTACAATATGTTAAAAATTCTTGCATAAAAACAAAATCATATGCATGATCCTCGGGTGCTTGTATTCTAGCTTGAGTATTAATAGACTTTACCGCTTTGTAAGCGACATCGTGTGCCAAAAAATATCTGTTTCTATTATTTGAACTGTTGCCCCATTGCAAACGTGGTTCATTCCATGTAATCCAAGAATAAATATCAAGGTTTTTAGTTTGGGCATCTTTATACACATCTTTACAGATGTTTTCCCATTTAGTAAAGTCACCATTATCTCCTGGAAAATAGGAATCATTCGCTCTGTAGTAATATAATCCAATCATTAAGTTTGCGCCAGTGCTTTTAGCCCTATCATAAGTTTGCTGTTCAAAATAGCTCGGCAAATTTGGATGGTAATCTGCTCCTCTAATAGCATTCACTGTAATACCATCAATCAAATACTGAGCGGGGTTATTAGCACTTATTCCGTGTAACAAACCACTAGCTACTTGTTTTGATTCGCCTTTGTCTATAGCATAATCAATTGTAATGTTCGATAATGTTTGGGAATTACTTTCAAGACATAATAAAAGTGTAATGAAAAGAAATATTTTCATAATTGGTTTTGGTTTAGTTGATATCGGTAAAATAACGGCTTGCAACTATATATGAAGGGGTATAATATGACTTTAGGCAATACTTTTATTGACTTATTTTATAATATTAGAGGACACCCAACAAAATAAAATTACATTAAAGAATTTTAAGGATTTAAAACGTGTACAACGCTCCTCTACCGGTTAGTTGCCATTTACAATTACGGAGGCTTTTCCCGAATTAAGGATTACTATTCATTTATATGAGTAATTATCTTAAAGGAAAGCTCCATGTAAATGACATTGCTAATCTAAGGGATAAGCAAGAGGGTAACACGCTGCGCGATGTTACGTTTTCATGTTCCTTCAGAACGGCAGCAAAATAAAGGACTTTGGAAGGCTGTACTTCTTTGTGCTTTGTTCCCAGTGTTTGTTTTTCAGAAAAAACCTTGGCAGCCCAATGAAATCGTTGATTTTTTCGTAAAAAATGGATTATCGATAGGATTTCACCGAAAACACTGCGCAGTATTAGCTCGATAAATCCATAGATTTCCCATCGCTCTTGGAGAAGATGTGCACGGCTTTTTTAATATTTCAAGTTCAAGTTCCTTTTCTCTAAGAGCTTTCCTCAGTCTTTTAAATTCTAAAGCATCACCGGGTATTAGTTTTTTTAGGCTTATGGGATGTGGTTGTTTTGGTTGCCCTACGCCATTTGTAGATCCTTTGGTCCTCTAATTTCGTGCGCTAACTCTTTTATATTCTCTCGCTGGTAGCCTAAGCGAACCGCCTGTTCCTTTAACTCGAGGCTGTAATATCATTTTTTCATGCTTCTAAGATATTTGTTTTGTAACATTCGGACTTAAATTTTATGTCCGAGTAAAAGTAGCAACCCCAATTTTGTATGCTTACCGAAATTAGAACTATTTAATTGTCTGAAATTTTTATAAAATTATTGTTTTCGCATCGCGTTGGATAAGCCCAGGGAAATATAGAACCCATGTAAAAAAATAGGGTTATAAACATTTTATAACCCTAGAAAATTTATTTCGTGAAAACCACACCTTTAGGATTCACCTTTTTAATAGCTCCATTTTCAGCGAAGTTTAAGCTATCGATAGCCAATTCGCGAAAAAGCTCATCTTTATTATCGGTAATTCTATGATAGAGGATATATAATTGTCCGTTTTCTTCAAACACCGAATGGTGTCCTGGACCGCGAGTCACTTTATCTGGTGTTGTAGATAGTACTGGGCTATTTTCACCTTCTTCAAAAGGGCCATAAGGCGAATTTGAAGTAGCATATCTTACTTTATAAGTTTCCGTAGTACATTTTCCATCAGAATACATTAAATAATAAACATCATTCTTTTTAACCATAAATGGCGCTTCAAAGTAATTTGGAGGTGTAATATCTTTTATTTCAGCTTCATTAAACGATATCATATCATCCTTTAATTTCACAACGAAACAATGGCCGTTTACCCATTGCAAACCAGAGCCCCAGTATAAATACGCTTGTCCATCATCATCTATAAATGCTTCGGCATCAATCATATGATATTCTGGAAACATATTGCCTTTTATTAGTGGTGTATTATCTTCTTTTGCATTTTTCCAAGGTCCAAGCGGATGGTCGCTCACGCCCGCCCAAACTTCACTTCCAACAGAAATATACATGTAAAACTTGCCATCTTTACCTTGAATTACAGATGGCGCCCAAACTCTACTATCGTTTGATGTTGGACTAGTGCACAACGTTTTTGTAGGCCAATTTAAAGTCTTTGGTTCCCAGGTTTTAAAATCGGATGACTCAAAAACTGCTAAATCTTCACCTCCCCAAGGATCTTTGGTCGCATAAACATAAAACTTACCGTCGTATTTAACTATGGAAGGATCTGCAAAATCGCCTTCAATAACGGGGTTAGTAATCGCTACTTGGGTTTTCGTTTTTTGGTTACAGCTAAACGCGAGCAAACCTACTGCGAAAACCGTTAAAATTTTTGAACCTACTCTAAACATATTGAAATTTATTATTAATTACTTCGATTTTTTATAAACGCTTAAGCCGTAAAACAGAATGTAAACAAAGCATAACAATGGCAAAACAAACGAAAAGTTAATCTCTGAAACTCCCATTATTTTTATATCGTTTACACCAACGCCACCAAGATCTATAATTAAACCTTGTAATTTTGGCATTAAAGCACCACCAACAATAGCCATAATTAAACCTGCTGATCCTACTTTTGATTGTTCTTCGGTTAAATCACCTAAAGCGATACCATAAATTGTTGGAAACATAATGGACATAAAAAACGACACGGACACTAAAGCATACAGTCCGAAAATACCCTTTATAAAAATTGTTAGTAAAATACATAGCGCCCCAAAAATTGCAAAACGCATCAGTAATTTTCCTGAATTTATAAAACGTAACAAATACGTACCCAAAGCTCTACCAATTGTAAACAGAACAAAAGCCCCCATTTGGTAATAACCTGCTGTAACACTATCAAGACCAATAGCTTCGGCGTATTGATAAATATAAGTCCAACACATAATTAAACAGCCCATGTGGGTTATTTGCGCTAAAACTCCATATTTATACTTGTTGTTTTTAAACAACTGTTTAAACGTATTTTTAAGACTTGGCATAGCATCTTCGTCTTTTGCTTGAGGCATTTTACAAACCAAGAACAAGAAGAATACCCCAATTAAAACAAGACCAAGGATTACATACGGATTTTTTATAACCAATAAATCTGAAGTCTTTACTAGAGTTTTTGATGCTTCATCAAGCACACTAAAATCCTCAATATCATCAGACTGTAAATTCTTTAAAACGAATTGTTGAGCAACCAATAAACCTAGAATTAATCCTAATGGATTGAACGCCTGAGCTAAATTTAAACGTTGTGTTGCCGTAGCTTTATCGCCCATAGCCAACGCATAAGGATTTGCAGCGGTTTCTAAAAAGGCCAAACCAAAAGTTAAAATGTATAGTCCTAAGCAGAAAAACCAAAATTGCTCTGTTATTGCCGCAGGATAAAACAGTAAGGCTCCTGTTGCATAAAGCGCCAAACCTATTAAAATACCAACTTTATACGAGTACTTACGCATAAACATGGCTGCTGGTAATGCCATACAAAAATACCCGCCATAAAACGCCATTTGTACCCATGCCGCTTGCGAGTTTGATAATTCTAATACTTTTTTAAATGCTTGCACCATAGGATCGGTTACAGCATTTGCAAATCCCCATAACGCAAACAAAGAGGTTACCAAAATAAAAGGTATTAACATATGCTTTGGCACTACAGGTATTTTAGATGTGTTTTTCATTTATGATTTTATAAAAAATGTGGTTTTAATTCTTGTAAAGATGAAAAATTATGAGCTAAAAAATAGAGATATTTTAATCAAAAATATGGACAAATACACAACCAGCAGGCAATCAATAGGTTCTATTTTAGAAGCGTACTAGGTGAATAACCAAATTGCTTTTTAAAACAACGACTGAAGTATAACGGATCGTTAAAACCAACTTGATTGGCCACTTCAGAGACGTTATAATTTTTAGTTTTTAGTAATTGTGCCGATTTTTTTAAACGGATGGTTCTAATAAATTCGTTTGGTGTTAAATCGGTTAGCTGAGTGATTTTTCTATATAATTTCGAAGAACTCATAGCTAAAGATTCACTTAAAAATCCTGGAGTGAGTTTTGGGTTGCTTATGTTCTTTTCAATAATCGCTTTTATTTTTGAAATAAGCTCCACATCAATTTGAGAATGCGCCAGTGTAATTACATCGGTTTCGGCTTCGCCAGAGAATTTTCTTTTTAAATCTAAATGAATTTTAATAATGTTATTGATTCGTGTTTTTAGTAACGCTGGATCAAAAGGTTTTACCAAATAACCATCTACACCAATACTGTAGCCTTTTATTCTATTTTCATTTTCGGCTAAAGCTGTTAAAAGAACAACGGCAATATGACTTAAATTTTCGTCTGCTTTTAAGGCTTCAACAAACTCAAAACCATTCATAACAGGCATCATCACATCGGCAACACAAAGCACTGGCTTTTCTTTTCTACAAATTTCTAATCCTTCTTTACCATTTTCGGCCTCGTAAACTTTATAAAATGAAGACAGATATTCAACTACATATTTTCTAAGTTCTGCATTGTCGTCTAAAACTAATATTTTTTGTTTTACATCGGTATTATGCTTTACAGCCTTCACATTAATACTTTGAAAAACCGATTCTTTTAACTTAAACGGAGTAATGTTATGGTCTTGCGCATCGGAAGCTGTAAAATGTGCCAATTCATCATCGGTGTAAGATGGTTTACCCACAGGAAGTTCTACTGTAAACACACTGCCTTCGTTTGGTGCGCTAACAACATAAATTTCACCTTTATGAATTTCTACCAAAGCTTCTACCAAAGACAAGCCAATACCGGTACCAGTTGTACTCGATTTACTGTTTTGCGCTTGATAAAACCTTGAAAATATTTTATCCTGACTTTCTTTAGGAATGCCAATACCATCATCGCTTACTTCTATTTTCAAGACTCTTTCGCTGTCTTCTTTCAAGCCTAAAAACAGATCGACATTACCATACTGATCTGTAAATTTCATAGCGTTGGACAGCAGATTAAAAAGTATTTTATTGTATTTATCTAAATCTAACCAACAAATAAGTTGTTCGTGTTCAAGGTTTAAATTAAAGTTTATATTTTTTGTTTGTGCAAGCTCTACAAACGAATTAAATATATTGTGCGTGGCGCTAACAATATCCACCTCGTTGACTTGCAATTTTAAGGCGCCAGTTTCGGCTCTTCTAAAATCTAAAATTTGGTTGACTAACCTTAATAGTCTGTTGGCATTTTGATAAATTAAATCGAGTCGACTTTTCTCGTAAGTATCCTTATTTTCCTGCTCTAAAAGTTGTTTTACAGGCCCCAAAATTAAGGTTAAAGGCGTTCTTAATTCGTGCGATATGTTTGTAAAAAAACGTAATTTTTCACTGTTTAGCTTTTCGTCGCGCTCGCGCTTAACTTTTTCTAATAATAGTTCTTGTTTTAACTTTAAGCGCAGTTTTATTTGCTTTCTTGAAAAGTAAACAGGAATAGCCAGCAAAAATAAAATTAACGCAAAACCTTTGTACGTCAGCCAAAAGGTTGGCTTTACTTTAATGGTATAGGCGTTAACATCGCTCCAAACGCCATCATTATTACTCGAGCGAATTTTAAAAACATAAGTTTTAGAATATAAGTTGGTGTATTGTACCGTGCGGGATTCGCTGGTTGTTTCTACCCAATCTTTATCGAAACCTTCAAGTTTGTACTGAAATTTATTCTGTTGCGCACTTGTAAATGAAGGATTTGCAAATTGTATTGAAAAACTTCTGTTTTTATAAATTAAATCGACCTCTTTGGAGAAATTAATATCTTCCTTGAAGGGAATTTGATCGTTTATTACCGTGCCCGGTAAAATTTCTTTGTTTTCAATTTTAAATTCGGTAATTATTGGTTTGGGTGAATTATTATTTTCCTTTATTTCGTTTACCGAAAAATGCACCACACCTTCCTTTCCTGCTATGTAAATTTTAGAATCGTTTAAATTAAAGAAGCCATTGGCACTAAATACATCGAGTCGGTTTCCGTTAGGAACTTGATAAATGTTAGCGGTGTTATCTTTGGGATTATACTTTACAATTTTATTGTTGTTCATGTTAAGCCACAACATCTTATTTTTATCGATAGTTAAATCGGTTACCCATTTGCCATTAAGGTCTTTTAATTCTGGAATGGGCATAAAATCATCAATAGTGGCATCATATTTTGCTAATCCTTTACGCGTTGCCGCATAAATATTGTCTCCATTAATTAAAACATCACTTACATTGTTATGCGGCAATCCTTTTTTAGCATGTAATCCTTTTTGGTATCGCTTTACCTGCTGGTTTTCAACATTGTATTTTATTAAACCTGTTTCTGCAGCAAACCAAACGTTACCGCCATCTTTCCTAATTTTATTAATATCGATATCTGTAAATAAAATGTGCTTAAATGGTTTTACTTCTAAAGTTTTTAGATTTAAAATGGCAACACCTTGCCCGTAAACGCTAATAAACATGGTGCTATCATCAAACTTTTCAAAAGCAAAAACAGGAGCGTCTTTGTATCCAATATCTATTATTTTATGTGTTTTATTAAGATAATTGTAAAGCATTAATCTGCCATCCCAAAGTCCGCAATAAAACAGTTTACCATCTGCCGAATAAATACTGGCAATATTAGTTTTTGTAGTAAATAGCGGTTCAATGCTATTGTTGTCGGTAATGAAGAGTCCGTTATGCCATGTCGCAATAAGCACCTTATCGTCATAAGTTTTTTCGAACCCTCTAATTCTTGGCGCTTGATTACCAATATATTTAGAAATATCTTTATTTAAGTTAAACTGATTTTCGAAAGGATTGTATTTATCTAAGCCATCTTCTGTTCCAATCCACAACACGCCAGAAGGATCGAAATACAGAGCCGAAATTAAATTATCGACCAACGACGTATCATCAGACAATACCGAATAATACCACTGATAATTTCCAGTGGTGATATCCTCTAAAGCATCACAAACCAATAAACCACCGAGTGTTCCTATCCAATATTTACCTTCTGGAGATTTGGCAACCGATAAAAAATAGGGACCAATACGCTCGCGCTCAGTTTTATCTTCAATGTAAAGATTCTTAAAGCTATCTGTAGTCACATCGAGTTTGTAAAGTCCTTCTCTTGTACCCACAAAAATATCGGACTTCGTATCTTGAAAAATGAAGTTTAAATAAGGGTTGATGTGATTTGAATTCGGAATTTTTAAAGTATAAGGCTTAATTTCAACAAAATCGCCCTTAGCATCCATCGTAATTTTTGTTACCGAAGCTTTACCAAAACTACCTACCCAAATATTGCCGCTTTTATCTTCAAAAATATCTTTTACATAAGCGACACCTTCAATTTCTATTTTTTCAAATCGTTCTTCTTCAGGATAAAATAAATGAACGCCAGCTGTTTTTGTACCTACCCAAACACGTTTAAATTTATCTACAAACACCGAGCGCACCTCATCGTCAGGCAATGAATTAGGGTCTTCGGGATTGTTTAAGAAAGTTTTAAAAGTATGCGTATTGGTTTTTAATAAGCTTAAACCCTTTCGTGTTCCAATCCATAAATTGTTTAAGGTTTCATCATATTCTAACCCGGTGATATCGTCGTTATAAAGTCTGTTATTGGTTGCATTTGTACTTAAATACGATTTAAATTGATAGCCATCAAAACGGTTTAAACCATCAAAAGTACCCAACCATAAAAAGCCTTGTTTATCTTGAACGATGTGGCGAACAGAATTGTGTGAGAGCCCATTTTTATCGTTGTAGTGTTCAAATTTTAACGTTTGTGCAGAAACATTTAAAACAACTAAAAATAAAAAAAAGATAAAATTCCTTGCCATAAATCAAAAATACCACAGTAATAACGCAATATATTAATAAAATTAAAATAAGTTAATAGTTATTAATATCATTTTAAAATTGAAAAAAGTTAAAGCTCTCCCAACGAGTTTGATATGCTATATTTTACTCTCGCTCAATTTAAAATCGTGTTTCTTCAGGAAAAGCATACGAGTCTTTCCAACCTCCAAAATCAATTAAAATTTGATCTATCATTACACCTGGATCGACCATCCAAATTTTTAAGGTATGCTTACCCGCCTTGTTTACAATGCCTTTAGCCGATTTTATAGCTGCATTTTTTAAAACGTTTTGTTTCCATGCATCGCTACGTCCAAAAGTTTGAAAGTCGATAATTTCAGGTTCAGCGTCATCAATAGCTAGAGCACAACGCACACCATAACCCTCAAAAAATGCATGTGTTGGTATCGCTTGGACATTAATGTTTACCTCTCCAAAATTGAAACTGTAAAAATCGTATTCAAGCATTGGGCTATCCTTCAAAATTTCTGAAGCATCCGTAATTGATTTTGCGCTACGCGGAAGCGCCACAGCAACCTTATTGGTATATCCTAAACCTTCATAGGTTTCCCAATTGGCTTCAGCGCCTTTGGTTTTTCTTGTTGCGTTTTCAGCATTTATGGATACGAATCCTTTATCTTCTACAAATCCTTTGAAATTTTTTAAATCTTCTAACTCCGGATTGAATACCGAAACGCCTACTTTATGGTTATTTTCATTTGAAGAAAAATTGATTGCCGAATTCACCTTATAACTTGGTGGTATAAGTTGATAATCGTGACCAAGTGGCGCTTCTTTTTTATTTTCACCTTTCGGAACTTGATTCCAATCGATGGTAACATAAATGCGTTCTTCAGGATTTTCAATATTTAAAACACCTTTGCTTTGTGATAATTTAATCCATGACGCTTCTGGTTTTGCTTCCCAATTTAAAGTTTGATTTCCTTTTAAAAAGACATCAATGTAATAGGTGTTCTTGGTATATGCGTTAAAAACTGGCAATACATCGGCATAAGAATTTATCACCTTGTTATTTAATTCCATTTGATAGCTTTCAAGAGCTATTCCTAAATCGTTGACATTCGTACTTGCTGGAATTGCAGTGTCTGGCTTATCAAAAACAGGTAAAAATCGAGGTTGCATCGTCATGATGTGATTCCATTTACCGTTTTTCAACTTTGTATTATAATAGTCTGTTTCTGCTTTTATGGTGTTAAAGGCATCCTCTGATTCTTTTGCAAATGCCGTTGCGCTAAAACGCCCTTGTTTTGCTACAAACTTACTTTTATAAGCATACAACCACTTGTTATTTTGATTAGCCGCCGCAACTATTGGATAATATACCAATTGATAAAAAGCATCTTTTCTGTGCTCCGGAAGGTTGGGTTTTACGGCTTCAACCTGCTCTAACAACTCATTAAAAGCAGAAATACGTTTGCTAACCTCATCGCCGTAATGAAATTGACTCAATTCGGTAACTCCTGATTTAGTTACAGGCTCCACTTGACTCCAAGCCATAAATTCTGGACGACGTTTAAACGCTAAAACATCATTTGCACTTAAAATATCTGCTATTTTTTCGGCATACTTTTCTCCAAATTCGCGCTTTGCCCAATTTTGTTTATGCGTTTTTAAATAAGTATTGTTTTGAAATGGCGCCATATCCCAAGCCATATCTAAAAACAGTTCCATATTATACTCATGCGGTTTAATATCACCAACATTTAAAATCCATAAATCTTGAGAGTTAAATTGATAGGCTTTTAGCATTTCTTCCCACATTAAAGCAGGACTTGTTGAGTTTAACCACAAATAATCATGCGGACGCCCCCAATACGATGTGTGGTAATACACACCTGCTCCACCGATGCGTTTCTGTTCCTCTGGGTTGCTTAATTGACGGATATATCCATAGTTATCGTCGGTCCATACCAAAGTAATATCCTCTGGTAAATTCAACCCGCTTTGGTAGTAATGTAACACTTCTTTATAAGGCACAAAAGCTTGTGGTTTGTGTTCGCCTTTTTTCGAGTTAGCTTTTAAAATAGCACGCTGGTCGGTTATAACTTTTTCTAATAATTTCACTTGCGAATCGGTATCATCTTCACCAACAATCATTGGCGAATCATGCTCACCGCGCATGCCAATGGTATAAATACCATCGTAGTTTGCCGTTTCTTTAGCACGTTTTTTAAAAAACGATTTTATGGATTCGGAATTGGTATCGTAACGATATTCGCCCATAGTTTCATGATTCCATTCTGCGTTGATGTTTGAAAGCATAGGTTCGGCATGCGAACTGCCAATTACAATAGCATAATCGTCGGCAACTTCTTTATTCTTAGGATAAAAGTAAAATGCCTTAGTGGATTTGTGCATTGCAGGCCAAATGGTATTGGCGCGTAAACGCAAAAGCAATTCGAATACTTTTGCGTAAGTTTTTGGGCCTATATCTCCCGTTTCAGGTTCGTAAGTTAAAGCTGCCCAACGCTGTAAGCCCCAATCTTCATCATTTAAAAACACACCTCGATATTTTACCGAAGGATTGCCATAAATTTTAGTGTTATCAACTGTAATAGAGATTTCAATTTTAGGCTCTGGAGTAACATCTGCCCACCATTCCCAAGGTGAAACCCCCATTTGTCTTGACAGCTCAAGTAATCCGTATGCAGTGGCACGTCTATCGGAACCTACCACAACCAAAGCCTTTTCTATATTTTGAAAGGGATTATCAACTAAAATTATTTTAAAGGTTTCCCATTTCGTTTTGATAGTTGAAACATCAATTTTTTTTGAATTTATCAATTTATCAATCCATTTGCTACTTCCAATAGTACCAGCAATAATTGCATAATCTTCTAGTTTATTTACAATTTCAGGCTTCTTTTTGGTAATATTAAAAACATCATTTGCCAATAAATTTGCTGCAATTTCGACTACTTTGGCATCAGATTTATCAATAACAATATTTGCAGTACTTGTCTTTGATGCCATTTGAAAGCTATTTTGAGCCTTTAAAAATTGTAATGTCAACAGCGTTAAACACAAAAAAAGTTTATGCATAGAATTAAATTTCATACTATTTTATTTATCAGATTTTGATGGTGGCACAACATTTACACCCCAATTTTTAGAAGACTTATTACCCATTTTAAACTCTAAAACACCTCCGTTTACGATATCTTGATGCTCAATAAAAGCTTTATCGAATGATTCTCCATTTAATGTAGCCGATTGGATATACCTATTTTTTACTGATAAATTTCTTGCTCTAATAGTAAAATCTTTCCCGTTAGTTTGATGAATATTAGTTTCTTTAAAATAGGGTGTATTTATAAGGTAATACGACTGTCCTGCGTTGGGGTACAACCCCATCATGTGAAAAGCCAACCATGACGACATGGCTCCAGAATCGTCGTTTCCAGGGATACCATCGCGACTACTATCGTAATTTTCATCAATTATTTTATGAATGCGTTCTGAACTTAAATCTGGACGACCAATCCAGTGATATAAATTTGGAGTTAAAAACGAAGGTTCGTTCGCTACATTGTAAAATCCTTTATTAAAAAATGTGTTTAATCGCTTTTCGAAAGCCAGCTTACCTCCAGATTTTTCTATTACTTTAGCAACATCATGCGGTACTGAAAGTGAATACTCCCAAGAACTTGCCTCGTAAAAAAAACCACACCACCAGCAAACACAGTTAGGCCAATCTTGAGCCACAGGTGTATAAGGCACGTAATTTATTTTACCGTTACTTACATTACACTGTATACTGTCTACCCATTTACCTTGCGAATCTTTTGGCATTATAAAACCACGCGAACCGTTATCTTCTATGTCTCTCCACAGGTTTTCCCAATTATCGGATTGGTTAATAAACCGCCAATATTCTCCTTTGCGTTTTATGGCTTTAGCCACAGTTGCTAAACAAAAATCGTTGTAGGCATACTCTATAGTTCGGTTACCTGAACGCACATAATTGGTAGAGACATAACCTAAATTATTATAATCTACCAAGCCTCCTCGACCTTCTTTTTCTTCGTTACCACCTGGAGGAAACATAGCGTCTTTCATCATGGCTTCTAAAGCCAATTTATAGTTTATGCCTTCTAAACCTTTTACAAAAGCATCCGCAATTACAACTTCTGCATTGGAGCCTCCTTGCGTTCTGCCATTAGAATTTCCACTGCGTGCATCGGGTAAGTATCCATCACGTTTATAAATTTGCAACATGGCGTTTACAATATCTATTTCGCGCTTGGGATCGAGCAAGGTTATTAAAGGGCTAGACGACCTAAAGGTATCCCAAATGGCATAAAAATCGTCGTAATAAGGTGTGTTATTTTCCCATTTTGGATTTTCTCCAGTTCTATCTACAGGCATTAACATGGTGTGGTATAACCCAGTGTAAAACATGGTTTTATTTTCTAAAGTGGCATCAGCATCAATGCTAACCCGACTTAAAATTTGTTCCCATTTTTGTTCAGTTTCTGTACGTACTTTATTAAAATCCCAATGCGGAATTTCATTTTCTAAATTATATTTTGCTTTTAATTCACTTAAAAACGAAATTCCTATTTTCATGTTAATTGATTCCCCTTCTGAAGCATTAAAAAATAACATAACGCCGGTTTTACTGCCATCGTCTACTTGTGTTTTTTGATTAGGATAAAACGTTTGTTTTTTCCATGTTGAAAAGGATGTAAAAGGTTTATTAAATACTGCTGTAAAATATACTGTATATGCCGCTCCATTGTTCCAACCTCCTCTTATTTTAGTATAACCTCTAACTTCGGTATTTGAGATAACCTCGACCTGAGAGCCTACAAATTGTTGTGTTTCTCGCCCATCTTTTACATCGGTTTCGTCTAGATAACGACCCAAATCAATTTTTATAGCTTGTTCGGCATTTTTTTGATAGTTAAACTGATAAATAGACGCTCTATCAGAGGTTGTTATTCTAGTTTCAATACCCCATTTTTTTAGCAATACTTTATAAAACCCTAAAGCTATGTCTTCTTCAGATTTTAAAGATTCTTGCGCTATAGAATCGAAATTACCAGAATATGGCATTACGGAAACGTTGCCATATTTTGCACCCCCGCCTGTACCACTTACATGAACTTGACTAAACCCATAAATTGGTTTTGCATCGTTTGTAGAATATCCGCTATTAGCATGTAAAGCATTATCTGGTCCTGGTTTACTCATCCCATAAGGACAAGAAGGCCCTATAAACACATTGCCTAAACCTTCTGAACCAATCATAGGATCTACATATTTAAAATTTTGAGCTAACACCAATGTTGATACGCAAAATAAAACCGCTGTAGCTCCATACATAAACTTAATTTTCATGATTTAAAATTTTATTTTTGGAATTAAAACATCTGTTTTACGGGTTACAACTGGTGCGATATAAAACGCATAAGTATAGGTTCCGCCTTTAATTTTGTATTCTGCATGTGGTTCTGCTTTGTGCGACCATGTATTGTCGCCACCAACGCCCATTTGAATTAAATCGACATTCACTGTAAAATTGTCCTGTAGTTCAAGCTCGTTGGTATGTGTGGCTTCCGTAATTTGTGCTGCTGTGTACGGCCAAACACTAAAATTAATAGGGTTTTCACCTTTAATAACAATTCCTTTTCCTGAATTATTTGTTAGGCTAAACCAACGTGTTCCTGTATGGTTACCGTGTTCTTGAGGTACTACATATTCATAATTCATGGTATTTGCATCGGCACTATATAACCCAACCAAAGCACCAGAGTTTCTATCTTGATAATTAGCCTGTTCTCCTTTACCAAAATAGGTTACGTTTTTATAGCCGTTATCAATTGAAAATTGCATCCCAATTTTAGGCACATCTGGAGCTTCCTCAGCAATAACAACGGTGTTATTCACTTTTACAAATCCGTCGCCTAAAATAGAATACACCAAATTGACATTTGTTTTAGGGTTTTCAATTGTACCAGAAACTGTAATAATGACTTTTCCTTTTTGCGTATTAACCTCAACATCATTCACCTGAAACGCATCACCCGCTTGCATCCAATCGCGTTCGTTTGTTTTTTTCATCGAACGACGGTATGCGTTATCATTTTCGGTTTCTGGTCTCCAAAAGTTAAGCTTTAAAGGTTCGGCTAAAAGATTTGTTCCATTTGCCTTATAACTCGAAATATAACCGCTAGCTTTATTTATAACTAGTGCGATGTTTTTATTTTGAACGGTTACTGTTTCGAAAGCATCTTCAACTTGCAACTCGGAATTACTTGTTAATAATGGCACATCATTAGTTTTTACAGGTATTTGAAACTGCTCTTCGAAAACCACATAACCTTGCTTTTCCCAAAGAGCATCTTCCTTTAACTTTCCTTTAATGTTTATAAAATACTCATGACCTGCTTTAGGTTTTAATTTTTTAAACGGAATAGTTAGCGTTTGAGTTTGATATGGTTTTGTATGTAATTGCGGTAATGTACCTGATTGAATTACTTTTCCGTTTTCGGTAATTTGCCAAATTACGTCATATTTATCAAGGGTTGAAACGTGATGACGATTTTGTAGCGTAAATTTTCCACTTAGAACATCATCTGCCATAACAACCACTGGTTGATTGACTTTTTTGGCTTCAAAAATTTCAGGTTTTGGCGTTCTATCGGCGGCAATGATACCGTTTATACAAAAACTACCATCGTTTGGCACGTCGCCAAAATCGCCACCATAAGCGATAAATTCCTTGCCGTTTTCATCTGTTTTTAACAAACCTTGATCAATAAAATCCCAAATAAATCCGCCTAAAGCGCGATCGTATTTATGAATAATATCCCAATAGGTTTTCATATTTCCTAAGGAATTCCCCATGGCATGAGCATACTCGCACATAAGCACAGGACGATTATCGAAACTTGTATCGTTAATAAGGGATTCTAATTCGAAAGGTTGCGGATACATTCTGCTTAACATATCTACCCATTTTGGATCGGTTGGATTACCAACATTTGAAGGCCAAAAATCGCGTTGGTATCTGGCATCGGTTGGATCGCCTTGTGCGCCTTCGTAATGCACAAAACGGGTTGGATCCATTTCTTTTATCCATCCGGACATGGCTGCATGGTTTTCACCTGAACCCGATTCATTTCCTAAAGACCAAATAATAATACTTGGATGATTTTTATCACGGATAACCATTCGGTTTCCGCGTTCTAGAAAGGCACTCGTCCAGTTTGGATCTTGCGACAATTTGCCGCCTAAAGCATGCGATTCTAAATTAGCCTCATCCATCACGTACAAACCGTATTTATCACATAAATCGTAGAAATACGGATCGTTTGGATAATGCGAAGTTCTCACAGCATTAAAGTTGAATTTCTTAATAATTTTTACATCGGCTTCCATATCGGCTTTCGATACTACTTTACCATTGTGCATATTATGGTCGTGACGGTTAACACCTATAAGTTTTACGGGGTTTCCATTTACTAAAAAGCGGCCTTTATCATCAATTTTTAAATCTCTAAATCCAACTTTTGTACTTGTAGCTTCAACCAAATTTCCCTTATCGTCTTTTAAACTCAAAACCATGGTGTACAAATAAGGCTCATCGGCCGACCATTTTTTGGGTTGTGCTACGGGCATTTCCATAACCCCGAAATAAACTTTATCTCTTGCTGGATGCCTAACACCTAAAACATCACTTAGTTTTATAGTTACTTCATCATCTTTTTGATTGCCGCTAGCATCAAATAATTGGGCAGTTAACATATAATTATCAACAATAGTTTGCAAAGGCGTGTTACTAAAATGTCCTACTTGCTCTATAAATTTATTAGGCAGGTTTACCGTGAATTTTGGACGCACTTGTAAAACGGCATCGGTGTAAGTGTCATCTAACTTTGTTCTAACCGTAAAATCTTTAAGACGCACTTTTGGTAAAGCTTGCAAGTAAACTTCACGCTCTATGCCGCTAAGGCGCCAAGTATCTTGATCTTCTAAATAACTACCATCGCACCAACGGTAAACTTTAACTGCTATTTTATTTTCACCAGTTTTTAGGTGTTTTGTAATGTCGAATTCCGATGGTAATCGTGTATCTTCACTATACCCAACAAACTCACCGTTTACCCAAACATAATAGGCCGAGGACACGCCTGCAAAGTGTAAAATCACATCTTTTTCTTTCCAACTTTCATCAATATTAAACGTTCTTATATAATGCCCAACAGGATTATCGCTATGATTTATAAACGGATAATTGTTGTAAAACGGATAGGTGGTATTGGTATAAATGGCCGTTCCGTAGCCTTTCATTTCCCAATTTGAAGGCACCTCAATATCGTCCCAACTTGCCGAATTAAATGATTCGTTTTGAAAGTCGGTTAACGCTTCTTCTGGGGTTGCCACCCAATAAAATTTCCAATCGCCATTAAGTGATTTAAAATTGTTTGCATTTTCTCGAATATTCACCTTTGCCAATGCCTCGGTTTCATAACTATAAAAGGTTGCTTTTGCTGGCAACCTATTAATTTGATTTATTCGAGGATCTTCCCAAATATTATTTTGAGCTAGTAATATTGCTGGAAACAATACAACTATAAAAAGCTTTAAGCGGTTTAGAATCATAAGATTATTATTAAATTTTTAGTACTTGCTTTTTGGCGGTGGCGTCTAAATTTATGTTTTCGGTATTATTTAATATAATTTGATTGGTATCTTTTTTTGAAATTGAAACCGCTTCCATATTGAGTGTTTTTACATCATCAAAAACAAAGGCTGGTCTAAAATCATCTTCTTTTAATTTTACGGTTACATTTTTAAAATTCAAACCTTTAGCGTGACGCACATAAAGTGCCCAAGCAGGAAGTTCGCCAAACATTGAAAACTCCGGATAACCTTTAATTTCTTCTGGTACGGCATCTAATCTACTTAATGGCACATAAGCCATTCCTTTAAAGGATTTTCCTGGATAGGTAATTTCTACGTTTTCAAGGGTTACGTTTTCAATATAATTTTCAGGAATACCAACAATTGATGCTGGAAATGGATTATGAAAAAAATTAACCTCTGGACCTCGTAACTCATAATTAATATCAGGACGCCCAAAAGGCACTTCAACTTTTATATTTTTAATACTTATATTTTTAACAATACCTGGTTTTTCACCATCTCTGTGTCCTAATCTGATAAAAATAGCGTTACCTGTATTTTTAGCAACCACATTATTAACATTTATATTTTCAATGATGGCACCGTCAACCGACTCGAAAGCTAATGCCGAACGAAAAGTATCGAACACATTAATATTTTCGATGGTTACATTTTTAAATCCGCCATAGGAAGCCGAACCAAATTTTATAGCACTCGCGCTGGACCGAATAGTACAATTGCTAATAAAAATACCATCGTTTGCATAACCCGGATAGTACGATTTTAAGCAAATACCATCATCGGCAGCATTAATATCGCAATTGGTTATTTTTACGTTCTGGCAATCGGTAATATCCATACCATCGTTGTTCCAGTAGGAGCGGTTCACAACTTTAATATTATCAATAATCATGTTTTTACACAACTCAAACGATAAGCCCCAACACGCTGCTTCTCCTACTTGTAAATTTGTAACATCAACATTTTCGCAATGCGAAAATCTAAACAATTTTGGTCGCATGGTTTCATTTGGGCGATGTCTGCGGTAGTTGTAATTGGGGTCAATTTTAATACCAGCGTGATGTAAACTATCAATAGCCAATGCTAATTTTAAACCTTGACCATCAATTTTTCCTTTGCCTGTTAGTTTAATATTATTGGCTTTATGCGCTATAATTAAGGCCATTTGCGAATTATCATCATTTTTTGGCGATTCTGGCCTACCTGGAAACGCCATTTCTTGGTAATCTTCAGGATTTGTACTTCCTAATAAAATGGCATCTTCTTCTAAAAATAAAGTCACATTACTTTTTAATTGAATGCTTCCTGTAACATAATTTCCTTTCGGAATGATAACCTTACCGCCATCGGCTTTATGAACCTTATCAATAGCGTTTTGTATGATTGTTGTGTTTAGCGTTTTACCATCTGAAACCGCTCCAAAATCTTGAATATTAATCGTTGTATTTTGAGCACAAGACCATTGGATTATACCCAGAAAAATAATCACTACTTTGAAGCTAGACTGCATAAATAAATGTTATTTGTTGTCCATTTTTAATTTTAAAACGCCACCGTTAATAATATCGCTATGCGAAATATTAAATGTATTTACCGCTTTATCGTTTAAGGTAACTGTTTTTACATAAACGTGTTCGCTGCTGTTATTTTCAGCTTGAATTTCGAAGGTTTTCCCCGAATAATATTCAGGATTTAAAGTAATAGTTATTTTATTAAAAATAGGACTTCCTAATTGATAACTTGGGTTTTCTTCGGTTCCGCCATTCATTTGGAACAAGCCCATTTTCATTAAAACAGCCAAACTTCCCATTAAACCTTGATCTTCATCACCGTTATAACCACATGATGTTTTTAAACCAGAAAACACTTTGCTAATCACTTTTCTAGACCAGTATTGCGTTAAGTCTGATCGACCTAATTTACCAAAGACAAAAGCCGTTTGAATAGAAGGCTGATTCCCGTAATTTACGGGTATTCTACTGTATTCGGGATGTAATTCTGCCGCGTGAGAGTCTCCAGAAGTAAATCCAAGCTTTTCTGCCTGCTCAAATTGCTCATTCAATTTACTAACGGCTATGTCTTTGTTACCTATTAATTCTGCTAAACCATTGATATCGTGTGGCACAAACCAAGTTGATTGTGCTGCGTTAGACTCTACAAATCCGTTTTCGTATTTGTACGGATCGAAATCTGCATGCCATTTACCATCAACCGTTTTTGGTGCCATCCAACCTTTTTCTACATCAAACACATTGGCATAATTTTTAGAACGCTTTGTGAAATACGCGTAATCTTCGTTTTTGCCCAGTTTTTTAGCCAATTGCGCCAAGGTATAATCTTGGTAGGCATATTCCATGGTTTGACTGGAACCATCGAGATGAATGCCATATTCACCTTCGGGTAATGGATAAGGCACATAGCCTTTTTCGATGTAATAATTTAATCCACCACCTATATATGTATCGTGTTCGTAACCGGCTTTTGCCATAATACCATTGGGCATATGGTTTACTTTTAACGCTTCATAAAAGGTATTCAAATCGTTTTTCACAATACCTTTTTGAATAGCCGAAACAATAAATGGTGTTGATGACGCACCCGTCATAACATACGTGTAGTTTCCACCTGAAGGGCCGCGTGGTATTAAACCACCATCTTTATAATACTGTAATAATGATTGTGAAAATTCATCCATAATTTCAGGATAAACCAATCCCCAAAGTGTATTTATAGTCCATTGCGCTCCCCAAAAGGAATCGGAATTGTAATGATTAAACTTTGGTTTTCCATTTTCATCTAAAGGTAGTTGCCCAATTTTAAATTCGGCTTGGGTATTATCTGGATAAGCACCATTTACATCGCTGATGATGCGACGCCCTTGTAAGGCATGCCATAAATCGGTATAAAAACGATTTTGGTCTTGTTCGGAGCCGCCTTCAATTTGTATGCGCCCCAACATGCTATTCCATTCGTCCTGAGCACTTTCAACAACTTTTTTAAAATCCCAATCTGGTAATTCGGTTTCTAAATTCAACGTTGCATTTTCAACAGACGTATACGAGATGGCAACTTTCATTAAAACCGGTGCTTCGCTTTGTACTTTAATTAAATAATTACCGGTTTCTGCGTCTTTCTTTAATTCATCAATTTCAGTATTTAATTGAATTTTAAAATAAATAGTTAATGGTTTTGGACGCCTGTGAGTAGGTGTTGCTATTAATTGTCCTACCAATTCGGAATTAGATGTTTTTTTGAGTACGCCATCGGTATTCTCACAAGGCCCCAAAACCGTATTTAAATTTACAAGGATGGCTTTATCCTTATTTTTTGGAAACGTATATTTATGAAAACCAACACGTTTTGTGCTGGTTAATTCGGTTTGAATATCGTAACGCTCTAAATTTAAACGATGATATCCTGGTTTTATAACTTCGGTTTGGTGGTTGAATTTTGAATAAAAGTTGGAATGTATTTCAGATTCATTATCAACTACAACAGGCATAACCGAAATACCTGCCATTTGCCACGCATGAATATGGCTGAAGCCTTTTATGGTATCGGTTTTGTACCGATAACCACTTCCCCACGCACCATCTATTTCAGTATCTGGACTTAAATTAACCATACCAAAAGGACGACTTGCAGACGAAAAATAGAACCATCTTGAATTATCTGTATCTAATAAAGGGTAAACCTTATCTACTAACTGTTCTTTTTGTGCTTCGTCCTGCTTTTTTTCTTGACAAGAGACAAAAAACAAAAACAACAAAGTAGTGTAACAGATTAAAACTGGATTATTCATATTTATTCTACCTATCTTAATTTTCATGGTTATTTAAAAAGGGCATTTATTACACAAAATATTTAAAATATAAGCAGGTAATTAAAAACTACCTGCCTATATACCAAACAACTTAAAACTAAATCAAACTTTATAACTAATCTTACAAGCGTTGATTCTAATTATTAAACTAAAGCGGGTTTTGGGTTATAGACCCGCCCGAATTATCTATTTCGTATTGCGGAATTGGACGCAATAAATGTTTAGAATTTAAAGCATTGTTAAACGCTGCGTGTGGGTTGTGCATTAATGTGCGCTCCACTAGTTTATTTGTGCGCTTTAAATCCATCCATCTGTTAACTTCTCCTGCTAATTCTCTTGCACGCTCATCAAGAATAAAATCGATATCTACTTCGGCTGGTGTAACAGCTGTTGTTAACCCCGCTCTATTGCGTAATTCGGTTAATTTAGTAGCCGCATCACCAGTATTGGTTGCACCTAAATATGCTTCGGCAGCAATTAAATAGGCCTCACCACTACGCATTACAACCATATCTCTTTCACCTTGAGAAGATTGATCTGGCTGAGTAAATGGCACGTTAGGATCGTCGAACTTTGTAAACTGAGGGAAACGTACTGCGGTAACACCATCGTTTGTAAAGTATGTTCCTGGATTAAAAACTTGGTATGGTACAGCATCAATTTCAGCTTGAGACCACGCTACTTTTGGAAAATAAATAGCTGTATCGCCCGCTACCACATTTACCTCTACACCGTTTGCTGTTCCTACATAATCTTCGGTTGCATAAATGACACGAGAGAAGGTGGCTTCGGCGCGCTCATCGGCATCATCAAATAACGAATAATAAAATGGCGTTGGCATGTTACGTAAACCTTGTACTGTTCTTGATAAACCTGGGTAATCGTAAAATCTAAATTTATACATCATGTGCTTAGAGTTACCCCAACCACGACTTACCGAATTGTTACCAAATAAGTAAGAGAATATTACTTCTGAATTACGTTGGTTATCGATGCTTACTAAATCGGCAAACGAGTCCACTAAATCGTTATTTGCAATTACTGTTTCTGCCAAAGCTGCCGCTTGAGTAAAATCGGCTGTACTTCCAAATGATTTGTATCCTTTTGTTAATAATACTTTAGACATAAGGTGTCTTACTGCATCTTTTGAAACTTTACCAAATGTTGCTGGAGACTCCTCTACGGCTGCTAATGCATCTTGTAAATCTTGAGTTATTTGTGTGTAAACTTCCTCTTCTGAAGCTCGAGTAAAATCGCGTTCTGCTGTAGTAATTTGGTTTAAAACTAACGGTACACCTCCATAGTTTTCAACTAAATTGAAGTAAGACATCGCTCTAAAAAACTTTGCAGCACCAACACCTACAGTCTTATCGTTTTCATCTAAATCTGAAATCGTTTCAGCATTATCAATTACAACATTTGCAGCTGTAATAACGCTGTATTGATTGGTCCAATACACTCCTATTGCCCAGTTTAATGAAGTTAGATTCACGTAATCGTTAATCTCGTCGGTTCCAGAAATAGCAGTTCTTCTTGTAGCTATATCGGTTCCTAAATCTTCTAAAGCATAATACAAATCTGATGTATATACCGTAGTTGTTTCGCGTGCTCTTTCGTAGATACTGTTTACTAATTGCTCGAAGGTTGTTGCATCCGCATTTTCGATACTCAAATAAGAGTTATTTTCTTCCTCTAAATAACTTTCACAGCTTGTATTAAAAATACCTACTATTAAAATTAAGGCTATTAATTTATATTTTGAATATTTCATTTTTCTCATTTTTTAGTTTAAATAAATTAGAAGCTCAAGTTAAGTCCTGTCATGAATGTACGCGACATGAACGCCGCTCCCCATTGGTTTCTTCCCGCATTTTCAGGATCCCAACCGTCGTAGTCTGTAAAAATGAATGGATTTTGAACAGTACCGTAAATTCTTAAGCTTTTAATTTTAAGCTTTTCTAAAACTGTAGATGGTACTTTATAACCAAGTGTCATAAAACCAACCTTTACAAATGATACATCTTTGTACTTAATTACATTTTGATAAATACCACCGTTACCTGGTTGGTACCAATTGTTTGTTGGGTTTGTTGGTGTCCAGTAATTTACATCGTAACCGTTAAAGGTTCTTGTAGGATCACTATCCCAAGGGAAAGAGAAACTATTATGGAAATTACTAGCAATTTGATTTCCTTGACTTATATTTAAAAAGAATGAAAAATCCCAGTTTTTATAATTTAATGTATTGGTAATACCACCCGTCCATTTAGGCGTTACTTGCCCAATAACTGTACGGTCGTTATCAGCATCAATCACACCATCGTTATTTAAATCTTTTACTCTAACTTGTCCTGGTGTTTGACCATATTGCGCAGCTTCGGCAGCTTCATCTAATTGCCAAATGCCGTCAAATTGATAATCGTAAATAGAACCGATACTCTCACCTACTTTGTGGATTAAATTTGTACCACCTACATTAAAAATAATTTGATCTACACCACCATAAAGGTTATCTAGTGTATTACGGTTACTTGCAAAATTGAAATTAGTTGTCCATTTAAAATCATTTTTATTAATATTAACCGTATTTAAACCAACTTCTATACCACGGTTTGTAGATTCACCTATATTTTCGTAGATACCATCATGTCCAGTTACAGTTGGTAAACGTGTGAAAAAAATGATATCCGAATTCTTTCTGTTATAGATATCGATAGATCCATTTATCTTGTTATTAAGGAATCCGAAATCTAAACCTACGTTAATTTCGCTTGTACGCTCCCATTTTAATTCTTGGTTTGCTAAACCATTAATGTAAAGCGACGATGCAGCTGTATCTCCTAAATTAGTAGCACTACTAGCTAATAACGACTTTGAACCTAATGGCCCTAAGCCACCACCTTGACCGTTATTACCTGTTTGACCGTAACTTAACCTTAACTTAGCGTTAGATAAAACGTTTTGATTAAGCATAAAATCTTCTTCCATGATTTTCCAAGCAAATGCTGCCGATGGGAAGAATGCCCATTTATTACCTTCTGCTAATATTGAAGCACCATCGTATCTACCTGTTACAGTAAATAAATACTTATTCATTAAAGAATAATTTAAACGCCCAGTGTAAGACTCTAAAGTAAGTTTTGTAAAGTCGCTTGATACATCTCTAATATCTAAACCTGCACCAAGGTTATAGAATAAAAACTCATCGGTCGTAAAGTTTCTAACTTGATTATAGTAGTTCTCTGAACGCTCTGAATATCTTGAGAATACTCCAGTAAAATCAACCACATGGTTTTCACTTTCGAACTTGTAATTTAAAATATTATCCCACGCATACGAAAAATAGTTACCGTGGTTTACTTGCGCTCTTCTGTTTGAAGCGTTCGCACTTACACTTTTAGAATATAAGCCTCTATACTCACCATATCTTTGATATTTTACATTTGGCGAAAATTTAGTAGTAAATGTTAAACCGTCTACAGGCTGGAATTTCAACGCAATATCACCTATATATTGTAAGTATTTTGTTTCTCTTGTAATATTATCGGCCTCAAATAATGGGTTTGTAATTTGCGTTTCTTTGTTTGTTGGCAAAAAGCGTAACGAACCGTCTTCGTTATACGGTCTTCCTATTGGCTTTAAGCGGTATGCACTTCTAAAAGCTTCCCAACTGCCTGTATTTTGCACCGCATTAGTAATGTAGTTACTAATGCTAAAGTTTAACCAATCTGTTAAATCACTGCTTAAACTACCTCTAATATTGTAACGACTAAAATCTTCACCTTCAAAAGTACCTTCATCTTTTGTATAAGCTAAACCAACAGAATATTTAGTTTTTTCGGTACCGCCACTTAAATTGATTGTGTGATTGGTTTGAAAACCATTTTTAAGCATTAAATCTATCCAATCGGTATTAACACCATCGGCAATGTTTTGGCGCTCTTCTTCATCTAAATAATTAGATAACACCACATCTTCTCTTCTAAAAGATAAATTCCCAGCAGCAAACTCGTTACCAACAACCACATCCTGCAAAAAATCTACATACCCTGGCCCATCGTAAACAGGAGGTAAATGATATGCTTGTTTAAAACCAACGTAGTTACTGTAATCTATTTTTAATTCTCCTGTTTTTCCTCGTTTAGTTTCAATTAAAACAACACCATTACTACCTCTAGAACCGTAAATTGCCGTAGCTGAAGCATCTTTTAAAATGTCCATTCTGCTAATATCGGCTGGATTTAAAAATGCAATATCATCAACAAAAATACCATCAACTATAAACAATGGATTTTGTCCTGGAGAGAATCCTCCTTGATCGGCAGTTTGATTTGAGTTAATTGTACTGGCACCACGAATACGAATATTAAATCCACCAGAACCTGGCTTGTTATCGGTACGCTGTACAACAACACCAGCTGTTTGTCCTTGTAAAGCAGATACTGCATCTACTTTATTAGCTTGCTCGATAGTTTTACTATCAACAGAGGATACAGATCCTGTTAAATCACTTTTTTGTACAGAACCATAACCAATAACTACCACTTCGTCTAGTTTGGCTAGATCCTCTTTTAATACAATGTTTAAACTTGCTTCTCCGTTATAAGTTACTTCTTGTGTTTGATAACCCACATAAGAAAATACTAAAACAGAGCCCTTACTTGCATTAATTGTAAAATTGCCATCAAAATCTGTTACGCTACCTGTTTGCGTTCCTTTTACAACAACATTTACTCCAGGTATCGGGACATTATACGGGTCTAATACCACTCCAGACACTTCGGCTTGTGCCCAAGAAATTAATGAAAAACATAGCGCAAAGACTATGGATAAAAATTTGAGTTTTTTCATATTTAATTTAGTTTAGTTTATAATTGTCGCTGAGAGCGCGACGTTAAAAGATTCACAAATATAACATGGATAAATAGCTAACAAATGGACATATCATTCAAAAACATGGACAATTGTATTTTTTAAATCCCGCCCCTAAACATTGCTAAATACATAAAATACACCTGTGTTTTTTATGAATTACCGATTAAAATATCCATGTTTTTGAAAATTTAATCCATATCGATTTCGAAGAACTCCGTTAATTTTACAGCAACTCGTATGGTATTTCTACAATACCGCCTTTTGAATGGTTTTTCGCTATAAACTAATTTCAAATACGTAATCATCCGTAAAAACTAAACTAAAATGAAACAAGCGTGGCGATGGTATGGTCCTACAGACACGGTTAAATTAACCGATATAAAACAAGCTGGTGCAACAAGCATTGTAACGGCATTACATCAAATAAAAAATGGCGAGGTTTGGAGTACCGAAGCCATAGAAGAAAGAAAACATTTAATAGAAACACAAAGCTTAACTTGGCAGGTTGTAGAGAGTATTCCTTTACATGAATCTATTAAAACTAGGTCTGGCAATTTTAAAACATATATTGAAAACTATAAAACGTCTATAAAAAACTTAGCAAGCTGCGGCATAAATATTATTTGTTACAATTTTATGCCTGTTTTAGATTGGACTCGTACCGATTTAGCTTTTACTGTCAATGACGGCTCCAAAGCGCTTAGATTTGAAACCGCGGCTTTTTTAGCCTTCGATTTATTTATTCTGAAGCGTCCAAAGGCTGAAGAAAACTACACTGAAGCTCAAATAGAAGTTGCAAAAACCTATTATAACAATCTTACTGAAGTAGAAAAACAAGCTTTAACCAACAATATTATTGCGGGTTTGCCGGGTGCTGAAGAAGGCTATACGTTAGAGCAGTTTCAAAATGCTCTCGATACTTACAAAAGCATAAACGCCGACCAACTAAAGCAGAACTTGGTTTTATTTTTAGAGGAAATTATACCTGTTGCTGAAGCTAATAATGTCCTTATGTGTATTCATCCTGACGATCCGCCATTTCCTATCCTTGGCTTACCTCGTGTGGTTAGCACCGAAGCTGATTATGCGTACTTATTCAATAAGGTTCCTAGTCGCCATAATGGCATTACCTTTTGTACAGGCTCGTTGGGCGTTCGAGAAGATAACAACTTGATTGATATTTTTAAACGTTTTGCTAACCGCGTGCACTTTTTACATTTAAGAAGTACCAAGCGCGACGAAGCTGGAAACTTTTATGAAGCCAATCATTTAGAAGGCGATGTAGATATGTTTGGCATCATTAAGGAGATTCTTGAAGAAGAACATCGCCGCAGACAAAATAGTATGGCCGATTACCAAATTCCTATGCGCCCCGATCATGGTCACCAAATGTTAGACGATTTAAATAAACAAAAAAACAATCCCGGGTACACCGCCATTGGTCGCTTACGAGGCTTAGCGGAGTTACGCGGATTAGAATATGGCTTAAAAAAAGCTTATAATTATTAATATAAACACCTAAAATTATGGCAAACTCAACTAAACCAAATAAGAACAATCCCATGAATAATATTGATGATTGGGAAGACAATTTAATAGAGCGTTATCCAGATCCTGAAACTCCTGCAAAAGAAAAGGAAGAATTTAGGAATTATGTGGATTCCGAACGTGTTGACACCGTTAGAGAGTTTTATAGAATAAATCATAAATATCAAACTTATGATTTTGTTTGTAAGAAAGAACAAGAGTTTTTAAAGTTTAACCGAAAAGAAATGTCGCTTTGGGAAGCTATAGACTTTCTAAATACTTTAGTTGATGATAGCGACCCAGATATCGATTTAGATCAACTACAACACTTGTTACAAACATCGGAAGCTATTCGTGCCGACGGACATCCAGATTGGTTTGTATTAACTGGTTTTCTACACGATGTTGGTAAGGTACTGTGTTTGTTTGGAGAGCCACAGTGGGCCGTAGTTGGAGATACTTTTCCTGTAGGATGTCAATTCTCAGACAAAATAGTTTATCCTGATTTTTTTGATGCAAATCCCGATTCAACAAACCCAAAATACAACACAAAATATGGTATTTATGAACCAAACTGTGGGTTAGATAATGTAAAAATGAGTTGGGGACACGATGAATATCTTTATCAAATAATGAAGGATTACTTACCTGAACCTGCGCTTTACATTATTCGTTACCACTCATTTTATTCACAACACCGAGAAGGAGCTTACACGCACTTAATGAACGACAAAGATATCGAAATGTTTGAATGGGTTAAGAAATTTAATCCTTACGATCTGTATACCAAAGCTCCTAAAAAACCAAATGTTGCCGAGTTAAAGCCTTATTATGAAGCACTTGTTAAAAAGTATTTACCAGATACTTTAAAATTTTAAAATCTACCACTAACCCACTAAACTAATTTTAATATGCTTTATACCTATTTAGGTTTTTTCGGCTTTACGCTATTCGTTATCATTTACACCACTTATAAATTAAGAAAAGATAAACTTACAACATCCAAAGGCTATTTTTTAGCTGGTAAAAGTTTAACTGGACCTATTATTGCTGGCTCTATGATACTCACAAATATCTCTACCGAGCATTTAATTGGTATGAATGGAAATTCATATAAAAACGGCATCATTGTTATTGCTTGGGAAGTTACTTCAGCCATAGCTTTGGTAATAGCCGCAATATATTTTATTCCGAAGTTTATAAGAATGGGATTGACTACAATTCCGGAATTTCTTGAAAAACGGTTTGATGGTGCCATACGGTCGATAGTGGCTTTTTTGTTAATGTCATCTTTTGTTATCACACTTTTACCTATTGTTTTATACTCAGGAGCAATAAATATTGATAGTGTTTTTAATTTATCTGAAGTATTTAATACCTCGAGAACGGCTTCTATTACTTATACTATTTTTATAATAGGTATTATAGGATCGCTTTATGCCATTTTTGGCGGATTGAAAGCCGTAGCTTACTCTGACACTTTAAACGGCATCGGTTTAATGCTTGGAGGCTTATTAATTCCGTGTATCGCTTTATATCAAATAGGAAGTGGGAATATTTTTAGCGGATTAAATACGGTGTATCACTTTGCTCCAGACAAATTTGATATTATTGGCAAACCAGATTCAACCTTACCGTTTTCCGTGTTGTTTACAGGATTAATGATCAATCAGCTGTATTTCTGGGGTATGAATCAGGCAATTATTCAACGTGCCTTTGGTGCTAAAAACTTAGTTGAAGCTCAAAAAGGCTTAATTTACACTGGTGTACTAAAACTTTTTGTTCCCGCGATTATTGTTTTACCAGGATTAATCGGGTTTTATTACTTTCAAGATCAATACTACGAAAACCCAGATTTAATTTATCCGTTATTGGTTAAAAAGATACTTCCAACTTACTTATACGGTTTTTTTGCTGCAGTTATTTTAGGTGCCGTTTTAAGTACGTTTAACAGTGTTTTAAACTCAGCGAGTACTATTTTTTGTTTAGATATTTACAAAAAACTCATCAATAAAACGGCTAGTGATGCTACTCTTGTTAAGTATGGTAAAATTTCGTCTGTTATTTTAGCGGTAATTGCTATTGCCGCAGCACCTATGGTCACCTATGCTCCCGATGGATTATATCAGCTGCTTCAACAATTAAATGGTATCTTTTTTATTCCTATTTCATCTATAATTATTGCTGGTATATTTTTTAAACAAATAAATACAAAAGGCGCTAAAGCTGGATTATTCTTTGGATTTACGTTTTATATATTAACCACTTTTATTTTTAAATTAAATATTCATTTTGTGCATTTGTGGGGCATAGAATTCGTTTTAAACTTTATAATCATGTTTGCGGTTTCTGAATTGACAAATGATGTTAAAGTTCTCAATGACATTGAAAAAACCAGTCATTTAAAGTCGTGGAAACATGTTAAAACCTCTGGAGCTATCTTGACTGTTTTAACGATACTTACTTATGTTTTACTTTCTTAAAAAGATATGAAACTACATAAAAAAAGCTAGAAGAAATACTTTCTTCTAGCTTTTTGTTCTAGTTTACGACCTTCTTTAACCCTCAGATTATCTTTTTTGTAACATACAAGATCAAATAAATAACTTATTTGATGATACGTTTTGAACTATCTTTTAAAGACATTTTTTAAAAAATTAATTGTTTAATATTCAAAATACCTCTTAACTTGGTCTTGTAAGAAGGTCCAGCCATTTATTTTGTAAAAAATATGAAGAAAACAATTAAGTCAAACTTCCGCATATCCACCGAAATAAGAGTAAAATCCCGCTGGATGTTCCTTATATAAGTAAGTTGCCAACAATTTGAAAAAACTGACGAATTGAAAAAAACAATTGGAATTTTAATGACAATTTTATTACTGATTTCCTGCGCGAATTCAGATAAATATGAAATTGAAAACCCAAACGGAATTTGGACTGACTCTGAACTCGTCGAACTGAACTCACTCGTTTCTGAATTTGACCGAATCCTTATCTCTGAATACAAATCTGAATCGGAAATAAAAGCTTATGAGGAGTTTTCAAAAAAAGTATTTAATGATATGGTTATTCCTGATTTAAAAGAATATACCGAATTAAATTCTGACTTGAAAAAGCTAAAAGTATTTGATAAGATTTGGCGGAATTTTACCGACTCTATTACAAACAAAAAACGCTTTGATTTAAAATATAATAGTAAATATCAAGAGTATTTAAAACACGTTGGACAAAAATCTGAATTTATAAAAGTTTACGCTGAAAGATTTGAAAGTGCTGGAGATATTGTGCCTTCTGTAGTTGCTGGTTTTGCAAAGAATATTGAAGATATTGATTTGAGTGATAAAAATAATAGACTAATTTTTACAATCCATTATCTGACTTTAATAAATAGATAAAAAACTATTGGCAACAATGTATAACCGCAATTACGGCGGATTCGACTACGTCCGAATCCACTCGGAATTGCTAACGCCAGTTCTAAACCGAAAATAAACGCATATTAACCCGTAACTGACGGTTATACGAGACCGTTAAAAACACTAATCTGGCTCAAAAAATGACTGACCAAGCTGTCCATATTTACACCAATTTAAGAACCCATTTTAGTCTCGATTTAAGAAAACCTGCTGAAGTTCACCTAAATCAAAACTTGAATTACAAATCATACAGAAAAAATAATGTAAATTTACCTGAACTTACGAATTAAGAACTGACCAAGTTCAAACTATTTTTTACCTTCTAAACGGCTGAAAAAAAACTTTTGAACGTCTAAATTACAACAAAAAAAGGTCAACCTATTTCAGTATAATACAATAACATGAACAAAAACAAGTCTTTTGTAATAAAAATTGCTCTGATTTTATTGCTTTTTGGATGCAAAAAACAGGAAAAGTCCTCTGTAACAGAAATTCATCTAAGCCAGCAAATTTTAAATAAATATTTTGAGTCCGATATTTTCCAAATACTTTCTCCTGTAATCGTAGACTCTTTAAAAAAACCTAAGTTTTATTCTGAAAAACTAAAGAGGTTTAAGGGAATACCTAATTTGGATAGTTTTCATTTGATAACAAAAAATTTTGACAAGAACCTTCTAATGCTTGACTTATATTCAAGTAAAACAATATCTAAAGAAGAATTTTTGGTAAATACAAATGGGGTAGATCTGGATACAACAAATTTGTTGGCGTCCAAAATAAAATATAGTTTCAATGCCATTTCAGGATTTAAGGGAGGCAAGCAAATACTAATAGCGGACCTTAACAATGATTTCGATTTTAGTGACGAAAGAGTATTCAGTTTTCCTAAAGACTCTTCTATTACGTTTTCTGACCCAACCTTGATTAAAAATCTACCCGTTTTAAAATTTAAATATCAGCAATTGGTCAATGGCAAACTGGTTTGGACAAACCAAAAGATTAAATTCTATCCAAATGAAGACCATTCATTTAAATATTTACTTATGAAAGGTGTAATTAATTCAACCCATAATAAGTATACCGCAGAAATTCTTTTTCAGAATAGTTGGATTGGAAAAAAGACGATAGAAAATGTGCCTTTCACTATTAGCCTATACGGTTGGAGAATGGGTGAATATCCCAATATTGTTATAATGCCTGATTCTATTGAACATAAGAATTTTTCAATTTATGATTTTAAATACTCGCTTGGAGATACATTGGCCGTGAAGAACGGATATTACAAAATAGATAGTTTAAATCAGGAATTGAGTGGTTTGTTCTTCTCAAAAATAAAAAACCAAGAAATTCATTCGAACGGTTGGAGAACAGGAGAAAAAGTAGATAATTATATTTTAAGGGACCTTAACGGCAATGAATTCAATCTGACTGAAAAATTCAAAAAGAAATACCTCTTATTGGATTTTTGGGGAACATGGTGTGCGCCATGCAAGGAGTTGACACCAGAATTAAAACAACTTTACAAAAACAATTCAGAAAAGCTTGATATTTTGGGCATTGCAGTCGATAAAAACGTTGAGAACGTAAAAACCTATGTTTCCGAAAATGAAATGAAATGGTACCATTCATTTGTTGATAGCAAGAACCATGAAGAACCTATTGGTAAAAACCTCAAAATCCGAGCTTACCCGACCTTTATACTATTAGATCAAGAAAAACGAATTATTATGCGCGGAAATACAGCGTCTCTCGGTGAAATAAAATCATTTTTGGAAACGGAAAAATAAAAACTGCATAAAACATTAGTTATAATTCATTTTAGCGGATTTACTAAAAACGGAAATCCTTAACTTCAAGCCACGGTATAATTTCGGCGGAATGTTCACTAAGTGAAATTCCACAATGAAATCATAGCCGAGACCATTACTCCTAAATCCTTCGAACTTATAAAATTGTCAGATGAAAATGTTTTAAAGTAAGTGCCTGACCAATTATGAAAACCATCTGAAGTGGGATATATATAATATTTTTCCGTTTTATGGGAATACAAAACCTCCGGATCTGCATATCCCCCCTCTAAAACAGGGTTATGATCTTTTGATACCATAACTCTATATTCTTTCACTCCTTTCCCTTCTATATAAATAATATAAGTAACTACTCCTTTTGAAAAATCTTGAGGTCCATCCGGAGATATATTAACACCTTTAAATGCCTCGAATTCTGGATCTAAATTAGAAATATCTGTACCAACTTTAACTGGTAATCTCATCACATTTTCATCTCAATAAACAACCACATTTTGATTCTTTATGAATTCCGATTTTACTTCTATTAAAGAATCATCAAAAGTGGCATAAGTTTTTAATAATAATTTTAATTCTTTATTTGTAATAGGTAAAATAATGCCATGTCGTGGTAAAAAATTCATAGATATAATTTCATCAATCACCGTAAAATCCTTTAAATCTTTACTTTTAGCAAACTAATACTTTCCTTGAGTGTAAAGATCATACATTAAAATCCATTCATCAGAATCATTAAATTTAAAAATTCCACTACCTTCTACTGGAAGTGTTTCTTTATCTATTCGGCCATTACTAACTAAAGTATAGCCTCCAGTAAGTTTGTCTGAAATAGCCAATTTTATACCCGGATTTCCATCTTCTGCTTTATGAAATAAATGATATTTCTCATCTTTATATATTATATCACCATCAATACAAGCTTGATTATTGCTATCTTTTGGCGGAAAATAGAGTTGTTTAGGAATAGCCTCTAAAGCGGTAAAATCTTCATTGACATATGCATAATAAATTTTATCGGGATCGGTTCCTTGCTTCATAGAAAAATACACCATGTATTTTTCTCTCTCAACATCATAAATTGTTTGTGGAGCCCATACCCTATACACATCTCCAAACTGATCTGGAAATGTTTTTGGAATATTTACAACTGAAGTTGTCCAATTTATAAGGTCATTAGACTTAATTAATAGCATAGTTTTCCCAACCCATGTTTGTCACATATAAATCTTTAGCCACCATATAAAAAGTTTTACCATCAATACCTTGTAAAATGTGTGGATCACGTACACCTCCAGTTGAACTTATCTCACTATTGTTCAATATAGGTCTATTATTATTTAATGCTTTATAATGATAACCATCTGAGCTTACGACAAACCTAATAGCTTCTTCTACCAGATCATTACCTGTGAAATAAGTAAAGAGATAGGCATTGTTTTTTTTCATTATTTTCTTTTGTTCTGGAATGATAATTAAGTAAAACTATTGGCAATAAAAACAGTATTACTTTAATTTTGGGTATAGAATTCATATCACTTAATATTCTCAAATTTAGAATTCAAGAATAGTTTTTTAGAGCAATAGATATATAGACAATTTAATCATTAATATGGATGGAAGTCACATTCGCACGCTTAATAATATGAAATTCCAAAATAATCGAATTTGATAACAAACAAATACAATAAGTACCAGTTATTCTCACTTAATTAAAGAACTTGGGGCATAACCAAACTGCTTTTTAAAACAACGGCTAAAGTAAAAAGGATCGTTAAAACCAACCATATCGGCGACTTCATTTACATTGTAATTTTTTGTTTTTAAAAGTTTAGCCGACTTTTTTAAACGAAGCGTTCTAATAAATTCATTAGGAGGCATATCGGTGAGTTGTGTAATTTTCCTGTAGAGTTTTGAGGTACTCATAGCCAATTCGGTACAAAGGAAATTGGTATTCAACTCTGGGTTATTAATGTTGTTTTCTATTAATTCTTGAATTTTAGAAATTAAATCGATGTCTATTTGAGAGTGTGCGAGTGAAATAATATCGCTCTCTACCTCTTCTGAGAATTTTTGTTTTAAATCGAAATGAATTTTTATGATACTATCGATTCTTGTTTTTAGCAACGACGGATCGAATGGCTTTGTTAAATAATCATCAACCCCAATTTTATAGCCTTTTACCTTATTTTCGTTATCACCCAGTGCGGTAAGTAATATAACTGCCGTATGACTGATATTTTCATCGGCTTTTAAGGCTTCAAGAAACTGAAAACCATCCATTTCTGGCATCATCACATCTACAACGCACAATACAGGTTTTATTTTTTTACATATTTCTAAACCTTGTTTACCTGTTTCGGCTTCATACACTTTGTAAAACCCAGATAAATAATCAACTATATATTTTCTGAGTTCACTGTTATCATCTACTACCAGAATTTTTTGCTTAATATCGGTATTGGTTGTTGTTCGCTTTACTTCCTCTAATTCTTTTATAGGCGTATATTGATTATTTTTAACAATAGTCTCGATATTCTCGGTTTTTGGAATAAAACTTAAACGCTCATCTTTAGTAAAAGCATTTTTATCTATGGGTAATTCTATAGTAAAAACACTTCCTTGGTTTGGCTCACTATCTACTTTTATGATGCCTTTGTGTATTTCTACCAACGCCTTTACAAAAGACAACCCAATACCTGTTCCTGTGGTGATAGATTTACTGTTTTGCGCCTGATAAAACCTTGAAAAAATTTTGTCTTTACTCTCTGGCGGTACACCAATACCATCGTCACTTACCTCAATTAAAAGCATTTTACGCTCACCTTCTTTCAAGCCTATAAAAACATCGACATTACCATAATTATTGGTGAATTTTAAAGCATTCGATATTAAATTATTCAATATTTTATTAAACTTATCTATATCTAGCCATCCTGCTATAACCTCTTCTTCGGCATTAAAATTGAAATTGATATTTTTGGTTTCGGCTAGTATGGTAAATGACTCAAAAATTTTGCGGGCTACTTTTAAAATTTCAGTTTTGGATACTTGCAATTTTAACTCTCCAGTTTCGGCTTTTCTAAAATCTAATATTTCATTTACTAACAATAATAATCTATTCGCATTCTGATAAATTAAACTTACCCTACTTCGCTCGTAGCTTGTTGCTTTTTGCTCTAACAACTGTTTTACAGGACCTAAAATAAGGGTTAACGGCGTTCGTAATTCATGAGAAATATTGGTGAACAAGGTTAATTTTTCGTTGTTTATTTTCTCGTCGCGCTCCCGGTTTACACGTTCTAGAAGTAATTCTTGTTTTAACTTTAAACGCAATTGCAGTTGCCTTCTTATAAAATAAAATGCGATTGCCAGTATTACAGCTATTAAAACCAAACCTTTATAAGACAACCAAAATGGAGGTAAAACAGCAATACTGTAAACGGCTTCGTTACTCCAAACACCATCGTTGTTCGATGCCTTTAACTTAAACTCGTAATTTCCAGAACTTAAATTGGTGTACTGTACGGTGCGCGAAGCGCTGGTAGCTTCAATCCAGTTATCGTCGAATCCTTCGAGTTTATACTTAAACTTGTTTAATCTTTCGTTGATAAATGATGGCGACGAAAACTGAATTGAAAAATTGCGGTTTTTATAATCTAAAGTGACTTCTCTATTTATGTTAATATTTTTCTCGAAGGGTACTTGACCGTTTACTACCGCTCCAGGTACAATTTCTTTATTCTGAACCTTAAATTCGGTTATAAATGGCTTTGGGGCATAATTATTTTCTTTAATCCTGTCTGGATAAAAAGATATGATACCGTATTTGCCTCCGATTAAAATTTGAGAATTATCTACCTTATAAAACCCTCTAGAACTAAAAACATCTAAGCGCGTACCGCTTGTTATATTGTAGCTATTTACTTTTTTGCTAACCGTATTGAACCTCGCAATACTGTTATTATTTATATTTAACCAAATGTTATCTCCTGTACCTTGAACTAAATCTGTAATCCATTTTCCGCTTAACTCATTTGGTTCGGATATTAATTCGAAAACATCTTTTATAGCGTTATACATTAATAATCCGTTTCGGGTTGCTGCCCAAACATTAGCATTAGCATCAACTAGAATATCACTTAAATTATCTTCTGGAAGTCCATTTTTATTGTGATAATCGTGTGTGTAGATTTTAATTTCTTTCGTTTGTAAATTGTATTTTACGATACCTTCTTCAGCTGAAATCCATAATACATTGCCCGATTTTTTAAAGTTATTCACTTCAAAATCTTCTATAAGTCGTTCGTGATTAGCAAGCGGTAGTAAGGTTTGAGTATCTAAAAAAGTAATACCTTCACCAAACGACCCTACAATTAAACCATGATCGCCGTAAGTAGAAAAGGCCGAAATAGCTTCTTTTTTAAAACCGATATCAATTACTTTGGAAGTGTTTTTTTCATAATTATAAACCAACAGTTTACCATTCCATAAGCCGCAATAAAACACCTTTCCATCAACGGAATAAATACTAGAAATATCCTGTTTGGTATTGTACAAAGGTTTGTAACTATTATTGTTAGAAACAAACAGACCGTTATGCCATGTGGCAACAATAACCTTATTATCGTAGGTTTTAGCAAAGCCTCTAATTCGAGGTATTTGATTTTCTGTATATAAGATTAAATCTTTATTTAAATGAAACTGATTTTCGTACGGATCGTATTTATCTAAGCCGTCTTCGGTTCCAATCCACAACACACCTGAAGCATCAAAATAAAGCACCGAAATTAAATTATCGGCTAACGAGGTGCTTTCTGTTAACACGGAATAATGCCACTGAAACTCATTTTTTTCTAAATCTTCTATTTGATTGCATACTAAAAGTCCACCTAAAGTACCTATCCAATATTTACCTTCTGGACTTAGTGCAATTGATAAAAAGTAAGGACCAACTTTTTCTCTTAAAACCTTATTTTCTATTTGAATGATTTCGAAGCTGTTTGTGGCTTTATTTAGTTTGTATATACCTTCGCGTGTGCCAACAAAAATATCAGACTTTACATCTTCATAGATAAAATTAACATAAGGATTAATCTCGTTTGTATTAGGGATATCTAATGTAAACTTTACCAAACCAGTTACATGTCCTTGGTTATTTAAAGATAGTTTTGCTACCGATGCCGTTTGGTAGCTACCCACCCAAATATTACCTTTTTTATCTTCAAATATTTCTTTTATATAATTAAAACCCGGCAACTCAACTTTGGTAAACACATTTTGTTCTGGATAAAATCGATACAAGCCTGAGTTCTTGGTACCCACCCAAATACTTTTAAAATGATCTATATAAATTGACCGGATTTCTTCATCTGGTAAACTATTAGGATCATTTTTTTGACTTAAAAAGGTTTTAAAAGTTCGGGTTTCTAAATCTAAACAGGTTAAGCCTTGTCGCGTTCCAATCCATAACGTATTTCGTTCCTTATCTAACTTTAAGACCGTAATATCGTTGTTATTGATTGTGGTATTTAAATTTCCGTTAGAATTTGTTAAATATGATTTAAACTGATAGCCATCAAAACGATTTAAGCCGTAAAACGTACCAAACCACAAAAAACCCTGTTCGTCTTGTACAATGTGTCTAACGGAGTTATGAGACAGCCCATCTTTACTATTATAATGCTGAAATTTTAAATTTTGTGCACTACCTAGAAACGTAATCACCATGCAGAATATAACAGTAAATTGTTTAATCATATAAAATAAATGCTTTATGCCTTTCCTCCTATTTCTTGTAATAAATAAATAGATTATTAAAACGTCTTACTTACTTTTTAAAATTACAGCACCATTGGAGCGTATTTTTAATTTGACCATACCGTTTACAACAATTTATTAATCTGTACTTTACAAATATAATTTTGAGGTTATTACAGCAGAATTTACAAGAAAAAATTCTAGTTTTTCTTGTTAGTTTTTCTACTTCTATTCAATCTCTAAACTGCTGAAAATACTAAATTTTCAGTTTTAAAAAGGCTAAGGACTATATTTTAATATAAATTCGTTTTTTATTTAACCACCAACCTAAACTCCAACACACTAACATGAAGAGGATTGCTGTAAAAAAAGCGCCAAAACTTCCTGGAAAAATATTTTGTACAACAACCTCGCTAAACCACTCGAAAGCGTCTTGTGTTGGTGTTACAGGTATTAATCGTAAGGTGATGTAAAACAACTCGGAAAACAAATAAATGAATAAAGGATTTTTTCCGAAAATATTGAAAAATTCAACTCCAAACTTAATTTGCTTGATTTCGATTACATAAATTAAAACCGCCATAATGGATAAATCGAGACCAATGGTATACAATGCGAACGGACTTGTCCATAACTTTTTACTCATAGGAAAAATAAGTTCCCACCACAGTGCTAAAGCAGTAACTAAAAAACCACTTAAAAATAGTATTGAAATACCTTCAAACGTTTTTCCTGCTTTCTGAATATATTTACCGGCAAAATACCCCGCAATAACATTTACAATAGATGGTAATGTGCTTAATATGCCTTCAGGATCAAAAGGAATACTGTCTTTTTGATAAATATGATTGTTTCCTAAAAGGAATAAATCAAGTTTTGCTATGGCGTTAGTTGCCATGTTTAATTGCGCACCAGGTTCTCCAAAAACATAAAGTATAACCCAGTACAACAATAAAATTGCGACTGAAATAATAGCTACAATTTTTTCTTTTAAATAATACACCAAAACACTGGTTGCAAAATAACATAATGCAATGCGTTGTAAAACGCCCATTACGCGTGTTTCTCCAATAGGTTTTAGTTCTATGCCTCCATCAACGCCCGCTCTAAAAAATGGAAACCAGTACATTAAAAACCCGAATAAGAAGATTAAGAATGTTCGCTTTATTATCTTTTTCCAAAATACATTTGATGGCGCCGTTTTCATTTTACCCATGGAAAAACTCAGCGCATTTCCCATTGCAAAAAGAAATGACGGAAAAACCAAATCGGCAAGGGTAAACCCAAACCAACTGGCATGCACCAAGTACGGATACAATTTTGCTCCTGTACCTGGTGTGTTTACAATAATCATTAAACATATGGTTAGCCCACGAAAAACATCTAATGATAAAAATCTGTTGGAATTTTGTGCCATATTAATAATTGTATTGTATTGGTTTCATTTTTTGAGTTATCGGTTCAATTTTAGCTCGGTATTTTTCATACAACTGTTTTGCAACCTCGTTAGGATTACCTGAAGCTTCCAAAGGATAATCTTTTCGAGACGTTACCCAATGCCATTCCCATTGTTTTATACTTTCATCAAATTGCGTTTGATTAAAATTTTGCCAATTGGTAGTTACTTCTGCAAAAAATTGTTCCCATCTTGGTTTGTAAAAATCGGTTAACAATCCACTCCATTGACGATTGCTATATTCGTGTAACGGATTGTTAGCGTCGCCCCAAAGTGTAATTAAATCTCTTGCATTTTGCTCGTAAACGGCTTTTTCTTTTGGTGTTATGCCCCAACTTCTGGCATCGGCAATCCATGGCCCTAATAAAAAGTCTTTTCGAGTGGCCAAGAGCTTATCTATATCATCTATCAATTCTAAAAACTCGGCACTTAAACTATTAAAAGCTGTTTTGTTATTTGCGTTGTATGCAGTTGCTATTTCTTGTTGTAAAGGCAACGCATAGTTTGCTAATACTTGTCGGGTTACATCAACCAAATCGTATTGAAAACCATCGGCATTTTTACATTCGGGAATGGCTTTTATAAATAAATCCCAAGCAGGTAATAAAGCTTCAGGTTTGTAGTTGAGTTTGGTTCGTGCCCATCGGCGATAACCTTCAAAAGTTGGACGTGCAACAATTATTGATTCGGCACCATCTCGAATGATTTGTCCGTTATAAACTGTTTTGGTAAGAATATCCCAAGCATTTAAAATGGATTCGTTGTAGGTTCCGTAACGGTTAATGGTATATTTTTTAAGCCATTCGCTGGTATTAATTGGAGTATCGTGCCAAGTGTTTTCGGTCATTAATTCATAAAGAACTGGGTTTTGCTCGATAGATTCCATGGTTAAACCAATGCCCTTTAATTTACCCGAATTAGGATCTTTCAATGCTTTTGCAGGTTCGTTTGCCACAGTATCAATACGTCCAAACATACTAATATTACCACCAAAACTGTGTAGCATATTCCAAATCCATTGTTTGCCATAAAAGGCCTCTGTGCGTTTCCAAATAGGTTCTATTTCGGCAGCTAAATCTAGAATTATCATTTTATCATCAGGTACAGCATTAAGCAACCCCTTTATTTGTGGAGCTTCCCAAAACTCGCGATGACTGTAAAACAACCACCCTTGCATTACCCAAACGGCATCTTCATCGGCAGCAATCATACCTTCATAAATTCTGCTGCTTAATTCTCCAAGGTATTCAGGATTGTTTGATGGTGGTGTGTTTTCATTAAACGTATCAGCAGAATACAAATGATCGGTTCCGTAAATTTCTTCTTGTACTTCCAGAAACTTCTTCCCTATTTCTGCAAATAATGGATCTTCAGAATCTAAGATATAAGTATCATCAAAAGCATTTCCCCAATTGGTTTGTTTGAGTTTTGCGTTAGGAAAGTGTTTTTTAAAAGATGCTGGTACGTGCCCAGTAAAAGCAGGCAATACGGTTTTCATGCCTAATTCACGTTCGCGCTTCACTATTTTTAGCTGTAAGTCGCGGTGTGTTTCTTTCCAGTTTTGAGATAACGGACCGCCCCAACCATCTAAATTCCCCATCCAAAACCATGAAAAATAAGCTGGACCGGAGAAGAAATCGGATAAATCCTCATCTGTAAATCCGTACGATTTGTAAACCTCATCCCAAATATACTCTTCGCCCGTAATGGCTAATGGCATGTTAATACCGTGCAACGCCATCCAGTCAATTTCTTTTTCCCAACGCTCCCAATCCCACCAACTCATGGTGTAATTAAATGTACAATAGTTTAAATAATAGCGGTATTGGTAAGGCGATTTTTTATGAATAGGTTTTATCACTTTTGGAAGCGTTTCTGGCAGATTTAGGTTTGTACCATTCCATGTGATTTGGCTGTTGGTGAATTCATTCAAGTAGTAATATAAAGCCGAACCTATGGAAACGCCGTTGTTACCTTTAAGAAGAATTTTATCTTTTTTTGAAGCTATTTCGAACCAATCGTTGGCCATGGAGGAATCGATCTCAACGATAAATTGCGAGGCATGATTAGGCACAATGCGCTTTATTAAAGCGTTTTCGGGGGTATTACTATTAGGTTTTTCTATTTCAGTCTTGCAAGAAATAGCCAGAACAAACAGAAAAATTAACCCTAATTTATTTTTTAAGTTATTCATTATTAAATTATAATTGGTTTTTGATTAAATCGAATTTTTAAATATCCGAAATATATTTTATTAATTAATTTGATGGTCTCTGTAGTTTTTAAAATTACCATAGATATTCGTTTGGGAATGGGACATTTTAATTTTGTTAGTAAAAAATAGGCAGAAATTATATCACTGCCTATCAAGGAAAATGTTAACTAAACAAACTCAAAATAAACTATAAGCTTATTCAAAAAATTAACTTCATTTACAATGGACTTTGAGTTATTGTTCCATTAATATTACCTATCTCTACTTGCGGTATTGGTCTTAATCTATTTACTTCGGTAAGTGCATTATTCATTGCGGCATGTGGATTGTACATTAATTCGTATTCTACCAATTTACTGGTGCGTTTTAAATCCATCCAACGATTAACTTCACCTACAAGTTCTCTTGCGTGTTCGTCTAAAATAAAATCAAGATCTACATCTGTTGGAACTACGGGAGTTGTAAGTCCCGCACGTGAGCGTAAGGCTGTTAATCTTGCAGCGGCATCTGTGACATTTGTATCCATAAAATACGCTTCGGCAGCAATTATATAGACTTCTCCACTTCTTGACATAACCATATCACGTGTGCCTTGTGCGCGCTCATCGGTGAATGCAAATGGCGCCGAAGGATCATCAAACTTGGTAAACATGGGGTAATGTACTGTGGTTATCCCATCATTTGTAAAATAAGTATCCAGATTTATAACTTTATATGGTACTGCAGCTATTTCGGCATCCGTCCAAGTAGTCTTTGGAAAATACACAGCCGTATCACCTACAACTCTATTTACGGTTTGCCCATTGTTGTTCCTTTAATAAGCACATCGACACCTGGTAATGGCATATTTTTATCGTCTGTAACAACGCCTCGAACCTGCTGTTGCGCCCAAGACATGGCCGAAAAAATAATGCTATAACAAGCAATAACTGTTTAATTTTTTTCATGTGTATAGTTTTTGAAATTAGTTAGGTAGCTAAATTACTTGTATCAACCTTTTTTTAGGATGGATTATTTATTCAAAAACCTATACTATTAATCCATACTTCATCTTCGTTTGTAACAGTAAAGACTTCAATCTTAATTAAATAAAAAATACAGGATGTTGATTAAAAATTACAGGGCGATAAGAAGCTATGGGCAATAATTTTGCAACCACAGACTAAACCATTAACCATAGCCTAAATTTAAAACCTATGATTACCTTAAGCGCTCTAGATTATTTATTCATAATCATTTTTTTCTCGATGACTTTAGGTATTGGTATTTGGGTCTCTAAAAAATCTGGAGCCAACTCATCAGAATTCTTTTTATCTGGAAGAAACATGCCTTGGTGGTTACTTGGTGTTTCTATGGTTGCCACAACCTTCTCTACCGACACGCCTAATTTGGTAACCGATATTGTAAGAACTCATGGCGTTTCTGGAAACTGGTCTTGGTGGGCTTTTTTACTCACCGGATTGTTAACCGTTTTTATTTACGCAAAACTTTGGCGAAAATCGAATGTTAATACCGATTTAGAATTTTACGAATTACGCTACGGCGGAAAACCTGCCGCGTTTTTACGAAAATTTAGAGCCATATATCTGGGTGTAATTTTTAATATTATAACCATGTCTGCCGTAACATTAGCCGCAATAAAAATAGGTGGTATTATGTTAGATTTACAGCCTTGGGAAACTGTAGTTTACGCAGGCGCAATTACAGTTGCTTTTAGCGCTTTAGGTGGTTTTAAAGGTGTTGTTTACACCGATTTCATTCTCTTTTTTGTTGCTATGGGTGGTGCGATTGGTGCTGCTTATTATTTAGTAAATCTCCCCGAAGTTGGCGGTGTTACTGCGCTTATTTCTAATGACAATGTGATAAGCAAATTAGATATTATTCCCGATTTACAGAATACCGAAGCGTTAATTACACTTTTAATCATTCCGTTAGCCGTACAATGGTGGAGCTCTTGGTATCCTGGTGCCGAACCTGGTGGTGGCGGTTATATTGCGCAACGTATGCTAGCTGCTAAGGATGAAAATCATGCGATGGGTGCTACATTTTTTTTTAATATTATGCATTATGCTTTACGCCCGTGGCCTTGGATATTAGTTGCTCTTGCTTCTTTGGTAATATTTCCCGATTTAAAAAGTATACAAGAGGCTTTTCCTAACATCGCCACAAACAAACTTGGACACGATTTGGCCTATTCTGCAATGCTTACAAAACTCCCTAGTGGTTTGTTAGGCTTAGTATTAGCCTCATTAATCGCCGCATACATGAGCACCATTTCAACACAGCTCAATTGGGGATCGTCTTATATTGTTTACGATTTTTATAAACAACAAATAAACCCAAATGCTTCAGAAAAACACTTAGTTGCCGTTGGTAGATTATCTACAGTTATTTTAATGGTATTTAGTGCCTTATTAGCTTTATGCCTTCAAAATGCACTACAATTATTTGAATTACTATTGGTTTTTGGCGCCGGAACAGGCTTAATTTTTATACTTCGCTGGTTTTGGTGGCGCATTAATGCTTGGAGCGAAATTAGCGCCATGTTTGCCTCAGGAGTTATTTCAATTCTACTAAAGCTAACACCGTTAGGTGCTATTTTATTCGCAACTGATACGGGATTGTTTCCTAGTTACGTGCAATATCCTTTTGTTGTTGTTATAACCACCTTGATTTGGTTAGCCGTTACCTTTTTAACTCAACCAGAACACGAACGTGTATTGATAACGTTTTACGATAAAATTCAACCTGGTGGCCCTGGATGGAAACAAATTAAACATAAAACTCAACTCAAAGACTCCAACACCACATCGAACGTACCATCTGGAATTCTAGCTATGATATTAGGCTGTCTCTTAATTTATAGCATTATGTTTGCAACAGGTTATTGGATTTATGGAAAAACATTACAAGCAAGTATCATTAGCATAGTGGCTTTAGTTTCTGGTTTACTGCTAATTAAAATCTGGAAAAAAATAAAAACTAACATACTTTAAGATAAACTAGTATTAAATAACACATTATGATTAAAAATAGTACCGATAAAGCTACTGGTTTCGAAAAACGATTCGAAAATGTAAACACCGTAGTTTTTAACGATTCGGCATCTGCATCTAAGTCGGTTGCAAAAGCTATTGCCAAATGCATTCAAAAAAAACAGTACGAAAACAAACCTTGTATTTTAGGTTTAGCTACGGGATCTACACCAAAAGGCGTTTATGCTGAATTAGTACGTTTACATCAAGAAGAAGATTTAAGTTTTAAAAATGTAATAAGCTTTAATTTGGATGAGTACTATCCTATGGCACCAAATTCGGTGAATAGCTACGTGTATTTTATGAATGAATTATTATTTAAACATGTTGATATTCTTCCTGAAAACACTCATATTCCAGATGGCACCTTATCTAAAGAAAACATCTCTGATTATTGCAGTAATTACGAGCAAAAAATTGAAGATTTAGGTGGTATCGATTTGCAAATTTTAGGAATTGGCGGTAACGGTCATATTGGTTTTAATGAATCTGGATCGTTACAAAACTCAAAGACCCGATTGGTTGCGCTAGACCATACCACACGTTTAGCTGCTAGTAAGGATTTTGGCGGATTAGATAAAACGCCACGTACCGCAATTACCTTGGGCGTTAAAAAAATTATGGAAGCAAAATCTGTAATTTTAATGGCTTGGGGCGAAGGAAAATCGAATATCATAAAAGCATCGGTAGAAGGTGTTGTTACCAACCAAGTACCTGCTTCTTTTTTACAAGAACACAGAGATGCTACCTTTGTTCTAGATAAAAGTGCTGCATCTAAGCTTACCAGAATAAATACACCTTGGTTAGTAGAAAAGGTGGAATGGACAGATAAAATGACTCGAAAAGCTGTTCTAGGTTTAGCACTAAGCCTAAACAAGCCTATTTTAATGCTTACAGATGCCGATTATATTGAAAACGGCATGAGCGACTTACTTGCAGATTTTGGTCCTGCTTACGATATTAATATTTCCATATTTAACAAAGTACAGCAAACTATTACGGGTTGGCCTGGTGGAAAACCCAATGCCGACGACAGTAAGCGCCCTGAACGTGCCGAACCTGCTAGAAAACGCGTGCTAATTTTTAGTCCACATCCAGATGATGATATTATAAGCATGGGAGGCACTTTTAAACGATTACAAGAACAAGGTCACGATGTTCATGTGGCTTATCAAACCTCTGGAAACATTGCAGTAGCCGATGATGAGGCGCTTCGTTTTGCCGCTTTTGTTCGCGATTACAACGAAAAATTCAGTATTAAAAATTCCGATGCGCATGCTATTTACGATAAAGCCTTTCATTTTTTAAAAGCAAAAAAGGATAGCGAAATTGATATTCCTGAAGTGAGAAACATCAAAGGATTAATTCGAAAAGGTGAAGCACGAGCCACCGCTCATTTTGTTGGCTTACCCGATGAAAAAATTCATTTTATGGAACTGCCTTTTTACGAAACGGGTACTATTGAAAAGAAACCCATTGGTGAAGATGACATAAAAATTACCATGGATCTTATTGAAGCTATAAAACCTCATCAAATTTATGCAGCAGGCGATTTGGCGGATCCTCACGGAACGCATAAAGTTTGTTTAGACGCCATTTTTGAAGCTATAAAACGCTTGAAAGAACAACCATTTATGGAAGACTGTTGGGTTTGGTTATACCGTGGCGCATGGCAAGAATGGGGTATTGATGAAATTGAAATGGCAGTACCTATGAGTCCTGGTCAAGTTCTTGAAAAACGACATGGTATTTTTAAACATCAGTCGCAAAAAGACGGTGTAGTTTTTCAAGGTACCGATAGTAGAGAATTTTGGCAACGTGCCGAAGACCGAAATAAAGAAACCGCAGCATTATATCATCAATTAGGCTTAGCGCATTATGCTGCCATGGAAGCCTTTGTAAGATGGAAATTCTAAACAAATAAATAAATGTTAACATTAAAAAATGTGCTTTACTTGCCGTAACAATACCTAAAAGCAATTTGTATCAGGTATTCTAACTCCCAATAAAATATAATGGTAATTAACGATAATTGCGTTATCTATTTGTAAAACAATTCCATGATGACCAATAGACAATATCATGGAAATGTTATCCATTTTATCGTATATTCGTTTTCATGCCTGAACTGCGTTTAGCAGTTCGTTGGCAATAATTTAAAAAGTCATAATCAATATCTTAATATTTTAAACGCACGAAGTACTTCTCTGTAAATCTATATAGAAAAATGCTTAATTGTCCTATAGAGGAAGGTATGTCTAGAGAGGATTTTATGGATTTTTCAACACCTATTATCTCTCTAGATCATTTGCAAGTGGTATCGGCGGAAGAGTTCTTAGCCTTACATGAAGTACTAGCCGAAACCCTTGGCGTAAGCCAACAGACCGTATCCAAGATTGAACAATCTTAACATTTTGAGGATGAGAAACTGGAACAAGTCGCCAAAGGTTTGGGCGTAACCAAAGAAGGAATTGAGAATTTTTCTGAGGAAAATGTTTTTAATATTATTGGAAATACTGTAACCAATCATGATAATTCATCATTATTTTCATATCAACCAACATTCAATCCTCTTGATAAATTGATTGAAGCTCATGAAGAAAACAAAAAACTTTACGAACGCCTTTTACAAGCAGAAAAAGATAAAATCAATTATTTAGAAAAACTTCTAAAAAAATAACCAATTCACTAATTTATAGATTCCGTGTAGGGTATCAATTATAAATACAACCCTTGTTAATAGTGGTCTTTATATTCACCTATATAGTTGTATTGGTGACAGTTGTTTTTATCATTTTTTTTGACTAGCAAATTAGAATATAAGAAATTTATTATATTTTGTGATATGGCAAATTAGAACTAATTTTCCAAAGACTAAGCAATAGCACTCCTGAAAAGGAGAGCTTTTCTTTCAAATTAATTTGCTCTAATGTTCCTTTAACCTTAGCTAATTAATTTTTCCTTCAATTTTCTCATATCATCACTTACCTTTCTTTCTATGACTTTGGCATAAATCTGCGTTGTAGATATTCGTGAGTGTCCCAATAGTTTTGATACTGTTTCTATGAGCATACCATTGCTTAACGTAACCGTTGTGGCAAAGATATGCCTTCCAATATGGAAGGTAAGGTTCTTTCTTATTTTACAGACATCTGCTATTTCCTTAAGATAAGAATTCAACTTTTGGCTAGATATTTTCGGAAAAACCTGTTTACTTTCTTTGTTTGGTTTGGTTTTATAGTTTTCCATAATCTCTAAGGCTTGTGGTAATAACGGTATTCTAATAGGCTTGCTTGTTTTTTCTCTTTTGTGGTTTATCCAGAGTTTCCCATCAATTCCTATGGCCATATTGTCGTCAGTAAGACTTATAATATCATATAAATAAGACTGATATAACAGGTGAATACAAAAAGACCTTTTACCAATTGAAGCCTTCCCATACTAAATTGCTTCAATTCTATTGCCTGTAATTCATCCAAGGTCAAAAAACCCCTTTCCGTCTTTTCGAAGTGTACCCTAAAGTTTATAAACGGGTCTTTATCAAGCCAACCAAGTTTCACGGAGAGGTTTATTAGTTTTCTTAGGTGTTCTATATATTTCATCACCGTATAGTTGCCCATAGGCTTTTGATGGTCTTCTGGAGTGTGAGCTCTTAGGTATTTCTCAAACTTGATAATGAAATTATAATCCAACTCTTTTAAATACATATCCGAAGTTTTGTAGTGCTTCAACATGAACTTAGTAACGTACTTTTGTGTGGTTTAGTAGTTCTTCTGAGTACCCCTTTTGAGCTTATTCTTCATGTCTTCATTATGGCAGTCTATAATTTCCAGAACTGAACGATTCTGTTTGTCCACACCTAGGTATCTTGCCTTTACTGCCTTTGAGGTAATAAGCTTTCCTTCCAATTTCAAATCTTGATAACATTTGAAGATACTCATTTTTACCGCTTCCAAATAATTATTGAGCATTCTTGCATTTTGGATCGTTCCTTTTGACCTTCCCCTATTGGCGTCCCAATCATTTAATGGCATCTTTCTTTTTAAACTTATGATGGAAGTTTGCCATTTACGGTAATCCTTGCATAAATCGCGGCCTGATTGTTTGTTGAACGGGCGTAATCCGCCCAGAATAGGATACTGAAGGTTGTTGTCGTTTTCATGTTTTCGTCTTTTTTGTTGATACTTATTTATTACCAGACGAAAGCCAAATCACTTTAAAGATACATTTATTATTTCAACCATTAGATGAATTTTAACAATTCGGTCAACACATTATCCAATTTCTTTTTGTTATCCGATTTGTTGACTTTTTTAACAGTATTTTTAAATCTTTATGACACTGATAAAAACGCAAAAAACCTGAAAATCATACGATTAACAGGTTTTTGTTCTTGATTTATATATCAATTTGTCGGGGTGGCAGGATTCGAACCTGCGACCTCCGCGTCCCAAACGCGGCGCGATAACCGGGCTACGCTACACCCCGATTGTGGTTATCTATTTTGCGGAGAGACCGGGACTCGAACCCGGGCAACACTTACGCGTTGACAGATTAGCAATCTGCTCCATTACCACTCTGGCACCTCTCCTATTCTTATTTTAAGAACATCGCAATAAATTTGCGGTTGCAAATGTAACTTTTACTTAACAGTTGCGCAACTATTTTTATCTATTTTTTAAAAATTTATTCTGGATATTCAATTCGTAAATGGTAAATGTTTGCCAACTTGTGCTTTAGCACTTTTTTTATCGATTGAATTTCTTTAAAAGTAATATTGGCATTTAAAAATTGCCCTTCTTCTATTTGTTTATTTATAATATTTTCAACAAACGCTTCAATTTTTGTGGTTGTAGGCTCTTTCAAACTTTTTGAGGCAGCTTCAACGCTATCACACATCATTAAAATAGCTGTTTCTTTACTAAAAGGTTTTGGCCCTGGATAACTAAAATCTTCTTTATTTGTATCATCTGGAAATGCCTTCTTCTCTTGGGCATAAAAATAATACACTAAACTGGTGCCATGATGCGTGCGTATAAAATCAATAACTCTATCTGGTAAATTATTTTTGCGAGCTATCTCAATGCCATTTATTACATGATCCACTATAATTTGTGCACTTTCTCTATTTGATAATTCCTGATGCGGATTAATACCTGTTGATTGATTTTCAGTAAAATAAGTAGGATTCTTCATTTTACCAATGTCATGATAAAGCGCTCCAACTCGTGTTAACATAGCGTTTGCTCCTATTTCGTTAGCACTAGCTTCAGCCAAATTAGCAACATTTAAAGAATGATGAAACGTGCCTGGTGCTTTGTTCGATAATTCTTTTAAAAGCTTAGAATTTGTATCTGATAATTCCAATAAAGACACATCAGACACCAAACCAAACAGCTTTTCGTATGCATAAATTAATGGTTGAACGAACAAGGTTGCTAATCCGCATAAAATAAACCAAATAAAAGTTTCCCATTTTAACTCGGTTACACTACCTTCATGTATTACAAAAAAAGCAAAGTATGCAACAATATAAATAAGTGTTATTTGCCCAACCGAAATAAATAAATTAGCACGTTTATAAAGCTCGGAAACCGTTAATATAGTTACAATGCCTGCAATAATTTGCAAAAACATATACTCATAACTATTGGGCACAATAAAACCCAGTAATAATACTGTTAATACGTGTGCAAACAACCCTAAACGCGCATCGAAAAACGCTTTAAACACTAAGGGCAAAATACAAATAGGAACAACGTAGATATACTTCGAATTGTAATTAACCACCATAGTTGAAATTAAAATGGTTAATGCAACATTGAAAAATATAAAGGTTACTTTCGTGTTATCGTCAAAAACAGTAATACGGTATTTTTGCAAAAATAGTAGCAACATTAACAAGGCCAGTGCTACTAAAACGGTATAAGCAATTAAAACCCAAATGTAATTCGATTTATTCCAAACTTGCGATTCGTATTCTTGCTGTAACGACTTTAGGATTTGATAAGTATCTTCATCTACAACTTCTCCTTTCGATACAATAAGCGTTTCTTTAGCGATACTTCCACGTGTAAACGAAATTTTGTTAAGCTCATCGGCTTTAACTTTGTTTGTAAAAGAACTATCGAAAATTAAATTAGGCTCTACCAAATCAAAAAATAAGGCCGTAAATTGTGTTTTATAACTCGTTAAATTATGCTGCTTTAAAACGTTAGTTATTATAGAAGACACATCATCTTGTTTTACTAAATCTGATATAAAACCTTCTTTTACCTGCGCCCGTTTATTAAGTAAAATAATTTGCCTTTCGGCGGAAAAATTATGGTTCTCTTCCAAAATACCATAATCATAAAGTTCAGAAATAATGTCTTCTCCAACGCGCTTTAAACGAGACAATTCCGATGTAGATAAGGAATCTTGAAATGCCGATTTATACTGAGTAAGATAGTCGTTTTCAACTTTGTTTTTAACTTCATAATCCACATCGAAATACAACGGAATTTGAGCTTCAACCTGTGCTTTTTCTTTAGTAATTTCAGCATCCGTTTTTTTAATAGCAAAATTAAATGGAGCCTGTAAATTTTCAGATTGCCAAGGTTTTCCTTTTTCAAAATCGTATTTAAACTTTCCGCTCTTAGGAAACAAATACACAATAAAAAAAGTAGTAGCAACAAACAATAAGCCTTTGTAAATCAAGGCATGATTTCTGTAGAGCTTGTTTATAAAGTCTTTCATTTCGTATAAAATGTAAATCAAATGTACTAAAATAATACCCGTAAACCATTTTTTATATTCATCTTATAGCTTATTTATGTATTAAAAAAACCTTATTTTCGCAGGTACTAAACTAAACGAATTAACTCATGAATAACGAAGTCGTCATAGTATCAGCAGCAAGAACTCCCATTGGTAGTTTTTTGGGAGCATTATCTACTATTCCTGCTCCAAAATTAGCAGCCATCGCCATAAAAGGAGCGCTCGATAAAATTAAGTTAAGTCCTAGTTTAGTAAACGAGGTTCTTATGGGACATGTCGTGCAGGCCGGTTCTGGTCAAGCACCAGCAAGACAAGCTGCTATTTACGCTGGAATTCCCGATACGGTACCGTGTACAACCATCAATAAAGTTTGTGCTTCGGGCATGAAAGCAGTTATGCAAGCGGCACAAAGTATTGCTCTTGGTGATGCTGAAATTATTGTTGCTGGCGGTATGGAAAACATGAGTTTAATTCCGCATTATTTTCATGCACGTTCAGGCAAAAAATTTGGTCCTGCAACACTTGAAGATGGTATGCAAAAAGATGGTTTAGTTGATGCTTACAACCAAAATGCTATGGGTGTTTGTGCCGATGCCTGTGCTACCAAATATAACTTTTCTCGTGAAGACCAAGATGCTTTTGCTATACAATCGTACAAACGTTCGGCTGAAGCTTGGGCTAATGGAAAATTTAACGATGAAGTGGTTCCTGTTGAAGTGCCTCAACGTCGTGGTGAACCTATTTTAGTGAGCCAAGACGAAGAATTTACTAATGTAAAACTTGATAAAATACCAGCGTTACGCCCTGCTTTTACAAAAGATGGCACTGTGACTGCTGCAAACGCCTCAACCATTAACGATGGTGCTGGTGCGGTAATTTTAATGAGTAAACAAAAGGCCGACGAATTAGGCTTAAAACCTTTAGCTACCATAAAAAGTTATGCCGATGCTGCTCACGAACCCGAATGGTTTACAACGGCACCTGCTAAGGCTTTGCCTAAGGCTTTAGAAAAAGCAAATTTAGAATTAAGTGATATTGATTTTTTTGAGTTTAATGAAGCTTTTTCGGTAGTTGGTTTAGCCAATATGAAAATTTTAGGATTAAACGACACCAACGTTAATGTAAACGGCGGAGCGGTTTCGCTTGGGCACCCTTTAGGTTGCTCGGGTATTAGAATATTAATAACCCTAATTAACGTATTAAAACAAAATAATGCCAAAATTGGTGCTGCTGCTATTTGTAATGGTGGCGGGGGTGCATCGGCAGTTATTATAGAACGAAATTAATTTAAATGCAGTACGGAATTTGTAATTTAAGCATTGTACCGCTTAGAAGTGAAGCCTCAGATAAAAGTGAACTGATCTCGCAAGTGTTGTATGGTGATATTTTTAAAATTATTGAACCTCGAAAAAAGTGGAGCAAAATACGTTTAGCTTTCGATAAATATGAAGGTTGGATTGACAATAAACAATATTTCGAAATTACCGAGGAACACTACAAAACGCTTCACGATGAAAACCCCGTACTTACCTTAGATTTAGTTGAGTTTATTGAAGATCAAAACAATCAACTACACCCTATAGTTATGGGTTCTACACTAAATGGTTTATCTATTTTAAACCATAAATACGATGGGAGTAGCACAAACCAAAAATCTCCTAAAGAAAACCTATTAAACACCGCTTTTTTATTTTTAAATGCGCCTTACCTTTGGGGAGGAAAAACAACATTTGGTATAGATTGCTCTGGTTTTACCCAAATGGTTTACAAATTAAACGGATACAAATTACTTCGCGATGCTTCGCAACAAGCTACACAAGGTGAGGCTTTAAGTTTTATTGAAGAAAGTGAACCTGGTGATTTAGCTTTTTTTGATAATGATGAAGGCATTATTACTCATGTTGGTATCATTATGCCCGACAATTATATTATTCACGCGCATGGTACAGTGCGTATCGATAGAATTGACCATTCTGGTATTTATAATGTTGATACTAAAACGCATTCGCATAAATTGCGCGTTATAAAAAAGATTGTTTAAATCGACTCATTTCGAATTAATAATATTTCCTAATTTTGCAAATATCAAAAAAAATACTAGCTGAAGTTAGAGCTTTATTTTCTATAAAAAGTACAAAGACTACTTGGGCTAAAGCAGCATTAACAGCTATTTCGGTTGGCATACCGTTACTTTTAGGATTATATTTTGATAATGTTAGAGCCGGATTAACAGCTTGTATAAGCGGTCTTGTAATTCTCTATTTACCAAATACTGGTAGTTTTACAAATAAAATTTCAACACTGCTCATTAGTTCGTTTGGCTTTATTCTTTCTTTTGCCATTGGGCAATTTTTCAGTTTCAGCCATTTAGCCTCAATAATTGCTTTTGGGGTGTATTCGATGTTAATCCATTTAATTCTATTACAATATAAAACGGCACCTCCTAGAAGCTTTTTTTTCATATTTATTACCGTATTATCTATTTGTCAGCCTTTTGATTTTAATACCATTCCAGAAAAAGTAGGTCTGATAAGTTTAGGCTTATTGCTAGCTAACTTTATAATATTAGTACACTTGCTTTACTTATCTACCAAAGCAAATTGGCGTTTAGAACCGCAACCCATTCGCATATTTCAAAAAACCGATTATGCTAACTTTTGGGAAGCGATAACATTAGGTTGTTTTATGGCTGCCTCGTTATGGTGTGGCTATTTTTTAGAAATGGAAAATCCTTATTGAATTCCACCAATTTCTTGTGCGGCATTAATGCAAGGCGCATCGCGTTACCATATTTGGCAGCCAACTTTCCAACGGATATTAAGAACTCTTTTAAGTTTAGCATTATGTTGGTTAATTCTTAGCGCAACAAATTCCATTGTTATTCTTTACATTTTAATTATTCCATTACAACTTATTCTTGAGATGTTAATTACACGAAATTATGCCCTAGCGGTAATTTTTATAACACCACTAGCTATTTTTTTATCGGAAGCTGCAAACCCAATAATTTCGAATCCCAACGTTTCAATAATGCTTCGATAAAAGGCTTGGAAATAATTGGTGAAAAAATTGAGAATAACCAAAAGTAAGTATTTCACCTTAAAGAGAAAATCGACATAACAAATAAAATTCTTTTGTAACCTTCCTCTTACAAAACACCATTAAGGCATTGGTTTCAAACCTTCCCATTTTACATTCCATTTACCATCCTTAGGAAATCCTGGGTTTTCAACTGTATTGCCATCATAACCTGCACACATTAATGCCACAGCGCTTAGTACACCGCCGTTTCCGGGTAAATATAGTGTTAACCGGGGTGTTTGGTAATTATGACCGCTTGGTAAATACGTATTTGTAATTTCGTCTCGCAACAAGCCTTTTACAGCGTCTTCTGGTCGGTTCAATCTCGTTGCAGCCATAGCTTCCAGCGGAAAATCCCAACCCCAAGTATGGTGCCAAGTCCAAACGCTATCGACTACATCAAAGGTTTTATTCATGGTTTCTAAATCGATATAATTGTTATGCGGTAAAAAACTAATGGCGCCTAAAACTGCAGGATGATCGATGGTATGTTCGCTAGTTTCAGAATATGAATTCGGTACACTTTCTGCCACTAAATACACACCGTCTTTTTCTGCCATAGGCACTAACTTATCAATTATAGTTTGCCAATCATTATTGGGTTCTAAGTTTAAGCGTTTACGCCACTCTTGCGCTTTTTGTAAGGCCCATTTCCAGTACGATAATTCCATTGGCGGATTAAACGTTTCAGTTTTATCAAAACATTCTTGGGCAGGAATAACGCCTTTTCCTAAGTTATATCTATCGGTTTCAGCATCGTAAGTAGGAAATGATGCCATAAAATCGGCCGTTTCAAAAATTAAAGTTTTATACTTTTCTAAATTGGCTTGAGTTGGGTTATTTCGATAAATTAATTCGGCTAAATAAATAACATGTGGTTGTTGCCACAATAAAAACGCCCCCACATTCGATGGTGCTTCTCCAGCTTGATGATCGGTCATTTTTTGCCAGCGCACGCCTTTATAACCTTGGCGTTTTGCAATGTCTTTAGCACCATCAAAAGCCGTAAAATACCAATCGATACTTTGCTCAATCAACTCCGTTCTTCCCCATAACGCATAATGCGCCGCATGCCACCAATACATTTCCATGTGAGGCTTACCATACCAACTGTTATAAGTTAATCCAGTTTCTTGCACCGGAAAATTACCTGCACATTGCGATCGCGTTAAGTATTGCGATAAAACAACACGTCGCTCGATTTCGAATGCTCTTGGGTCGGTACATTCCGAGAAATCTACTGCACCACCCGACTGCCAAAAGGTATTCCAAGTTGTAATACTATTTGCTTCAACTTTACTAAAAGTTACAGGGTTGCTTTGTTTTTCTTCGGAAAATGATACGTAAACCTCTAATTCTTCGTTATTCTTTTCTGGCGAAATAGTGAAATAATGCTTTTCTACTTCGTTAATGTTTGCATTTGAATTTAACGTAGTTGATACATAATACACATCATCATCTAAAGTTCTCGTAAATTGAAATGTTTTACCTGATGCTTTTACCGTGGTTTCATGTTTTTCTGAATCTTGATAATTGACACCTCTATCGGCAAACTCATTAGTTGGATACGGAAAACGTAATTTTAGCTGAATACGACCTTCGTCCAACAATTTTGAAGCTATTTTTACGGCAATACCGTCATCATCAAAATTAGCATAAGTAACCACCGAAACTTTTTCGCCTTCAACCGTAAATTCACTGGTAATTTTTCCGGTATAAACATTTAATTCTTGATTAATATCCTTTAAATCTTGTGGTTGTGCTATGCTTCCATCTGCTTTTACAATTTGCAGTCCCACATTACCTAATTGCAGTCGGTGAGGATTCATGCGAAAATAATCGGCGGCAGCCATTGCCCGCTCATCGCTTCTATTTTGAATGGCGTACAAACTATTTTTATCGCCGTTAAAATTGTAGGCTTTTAAGGTTTCGCCATGACTAAAATTTTCGGTGTTTGGTGTAGTATGCCATCCCCATTCCGATTGCGTTCCCAACGGTACGCCATTCGCATAAAACTCAGGAAAAGATTGCATACCCGTAACATCAACGGTGTATGAAAATTTACCATTACCAACGTTTAACGAACCCAATGTGTCTATTGCAGTAATTTTAACATTATGGCGCGTTGCCACCGCTTTTCGATCGATTTTATCTGCAATTTCTAGGGTTCCAGTTGGTTTTTCTTTGCATGACCATAAAAATACGATGCTTAATGCAAGTAAAATAATATTGATTTTTTTCATTGTTATAGTTTTTAGTTGGTGTATGTTTTTATGATTGTATTTTAAAAATAAAACCTGAAGCTGTTTCATATTTTCCGCCTTGCGATGCAGTAAATAAATAGGTTGGCTTACCTTTTTGAAACAAAAGCTGCGGACGTTCTGCTCGTCCATATCGCTTTAAATGTTTTGGTGCTGGTGGTTGTTTTATATATTTATCGATTTGTTGATAGCCAATTTCGGGTTCTGTCCAATGTTTACCATCCTGAGATTCCATGTATAACCCTACATCAATGCCAAATACACCTAAATCTCTTGCCAACATTTTAAATTTACCATTTTCATACCATACAAAAGCATCTTCACATTGCTGGTTATTTCCCATGTTATGATAATCAATAACTGGGTTACCATTATATTTTTTATAAGGGCCAAAAAGCGATTTAGATATGGCTAAACCATACTTTCTATTACCTCTAATTTTAAATTTTGGATTTACATAGCCATCAGTATCAAACGATTTATAGTACATCCAATAGTCGCCATTAGGATGTTTTAAAAACGACGGATTGGTTGTACAATGCTCGTCCCAAGCACCTTCTTCTCCTGGTTGTAACAAAGGTTCTTCAGGGCGTTCCCAAGGCCCGAATAATGAATTTGAAACCGCCAAACCAATGCGCTGTGTGTTTAATTTGCCATTAGAATTTCCCATAAAAAAAAGGGCATATTTACCATCTACGTAATGTATACTTGGGTTATGACAAGTGGTTGCATCCCAATATCCGGTGCCTCGTGGTTCTAAAACAGTACTTACATATTCATATGGACCTTCTGGTTTATTAGCAACTGCATGCGCAATTTCAGATGCGTGCGTCCATCCACTCATGCCTTTTGCTTTAGGCCAGCGCGAAAAAAACACATGAATTTTGCCATCGGGTCCTGCAATTGGGCTGTTACACCACACATAATAATCTTCAAACTCCAGAGCTCTACCTACTGGTGATAACCGTTTTTCAAAATCGGAAAGTTTTGGATTGTTAGCCTCTAATGACCATATTGACCCTGCATGTATTGGTAAACTGGCTGCTATTGATGCTAACAATGTTGTTGAAATAAAATCTTTTCTTTTCATTTTTTATCTTAATAAGGTTGCACTCATTACCCCAATTACAACATCGTTTGCCACTGCTTTTATTGTTAAACTTTGTAATGTTTTGTTTGGGTTTAATGGTAAATCTAAAAGTGTTGCTGCACCGCCATCTACTCCATAGTTACTGAAACCTTTTATAGGTGTGAAATCTTTGAAATCTCTGGTAATTTGTCCTGTTTTTAAATATACTCGGGGTGGTTTTGGCGCATTAGTGGTAAAAGCTAAACCATCAACAAAATAATCTTGCTCAATAGGCCACCAATTTTCGGGGTTTTTAAGTTGAAGAGTTTCAGTACTACCATCGCTATAAGTGACTATAATTTCACCATTTACAAACCGACTTTGCATTGGGTTTGTGGTTCCAGCCATCATAAAATAAGCGTGTGACGCCTGTCCTGAAATTGGTATTTCCAAAGATTTAGGAAAATTATCCCACATACTTACAAAAGCTATATTTTGTTTCTGCGGATTTGAAGGTGTTTTAAATGGTATGTTTTGCGGACTTACAATAGTATTTTTTTCTCCTGCTAATTTGCGCAAGCCTGAATCGTCCATTTTTGGTTTTACGTAAGGATAACACCAGTTGCCTATACCTTGTGTTGGTAATTGCAAGGTAGGTGAAGTTGGCCGAGGCGTGAGATAGTTTTGTTCAAATATTTCGGTGACTTTGCTATTGAAAACGCTTTCTAAATTGAGCATTTCAAAATTGGTATTTTCAGGTAATTGGTCGTCCCAGTTTTGGAATTTCGAGCTAATTTCTTCTTTTTTAATATGAATATGAAGCGGTTGCCACCAAATTGCATCGTTTTGTTTTAACTTTACAAATAGGGTTTTATCTCCTTCTGAAGCGGTAACCTTAAAATTGACCTTATTTTTTGATTGATTTACTACTGAAACTGCTTCTTGCGGATTGTAAATTTCTAAAATTTCTGATTGCGAAGTTGAAAACTGAATGTTCTCATTTAGCGTTGTTTCATATTGAAATTTAGTCGTTTCTATTGGATTGCCTTTCCATGTTATTTCTATGTTGTAATTTTCCGAATAAGGCGCTTCAACAATTAAATTAGGTGCACCAACAGCATTTTCATCATACTTATAATCACTAATCTTTCCGTTGATTTTTACTGCTTCAACCGCATCAAATTTTGCATCAATTTGCAGTTGTAATGTCATTGGAATTTTAAATCGAGAAACGATAGTATAGTTTGAAACTTGCCCCACTTCCGCGAAAGCGATATCAATATCTGGAAGATGTAAAGACGCATTTTTCCAATCGGTTGGGAAACCTGGTTTTATATGTAACATTTTAGTTATGGCATCAGGATTAACACCAAATAAACCCTCAACCAGCGAGCGTGCTGCCATACCAATTGGGTCGGCAAAATCACGATACAACTCACCACGCACCGCATCGTAAAACGATAGTTGCTGAAAACCGCCTGGAGAAGCTCCCAAATACATGCTTTCTATCAAGGCGTTATGCCACAATTTGTAGGCTTCTTCATTTCGGTTTCCTTGCCAGTAGGCCAACGCCATATGTAAATTTTCGGCGAGTGCTACATTGTTTACAGACCATGTGTACGGTTGCCAGTTGCTCGTGGAAATGACTTGCAAATCATCAAAAGGCAAGCCCGTTGCTTTAACTGGAATGTGCGGGATTTGCGTATCGACATAGCGTAAAGCTTGGTAGGCTTGAAATGGACTTGAAACCGCTTCATCCAAGGCATGATAAACCGTCCAAATCCCAGGCTTTTCATGTAATAATTGACTTCCTAACAAATCTTTGTATTCCGCATAAACACCATTTTTAGGCATCCACAACTGCTCTTCAATAGCATTTTTAATATGTTTTGCTTCTTTTAAGTACGGTTCTGTATTCTCGCCCAATATTTCGGCAATTTTAGCCGCTTTCAAATTGGCCGAATAATTATATGCCGAAGCATAGGTAACACCGCCACCCGAATATTGCAACGCATCGCTTGCCCAAATGGTAGCATAAGCATCGTAAAGTCCGTCGCCATCAGCATCAAAATTGCGTTTTTCCCAAGCCAAATGGCGTTTTATAACCGGCCACATTTGTTTGATAAAAGCCACATCGCCATCCCATTGAAAACCTCGCAATATCTGATTGATAAAGACTGAATTCATATCGTAATGATGCGCCTTCGTGTTGTTGTTTGGATGCCGACTAATATACCCTCGACTAAACATAGCCGTTCCTAAAACCTCTTTTTGGCGGGCAAAATTTCTGGAACTATCTAAAACCACAGGTCCCGTTTCGGGTTCTAAAACCTGGGAATTACCGTAGCTTTTAAAATGCGTTTGCGCTCTATCATGCCAACCTAAAGGATGAGCGACATACGCACCACGCCAAGCGTTTAAATACATTCTCCACGCTACGGCACCATGTAAATAGGCTGGATTTTCCCAAATGGCATCGGCGGCAGTAGCCAATGCACCACCCAAGGTATTCAAATACGGATCTGGTGTTTTTAAAACTACGCGGTTTTGAAGTGTTTCGGCTTTTGTAACGGCTTCATTAAATTCGTTTTCAAGTTGTTTTTGATTGGTTTTTACAACCTTTTGATTGTACTCAAGTTTCCAGAATTGTTTGGCACTTAATTTCGTTTCCCCAATGAAAATGGGTAAACTATCTAATTTTGAATTGTAAAGCTCTAGTGGCGATTTATCTAAATTTGCTTCAACTATTTTTGTTATTGAATTGGGAAAATAACCTAAAACTATTTTATTATTTCCTGTTTTTTGCTTGTTACTTTCCGACCCAAAATGCAATTGAAAATGATTTTTTTCAATCTCATAAACGTTATTTAAACAATAATTGGGATGCTGATAAAATACCGATTCAGGATCGGCACCAATATCGCCATCACGATGAAACTTTTTACCTGTTGCTCCGCCAAATGCCCAAATTAAATTAATATCTTTTGAAATATTTTCGGCTTTAAGCTTCAAAATCAGAGCTTCATTATTAGCATGCGCCACTACTGAAACTTGCAAAGTACCAGAATTCAATATAGCGTCTTGAATAGTGTAGCTTACAATTCCTGGTGAATATACCGTTTTTATCGAGTCGCAATCGGTAATCCATTTGCTTTCATTATCTGTAGTAATGCCTAATTTTAAATTACCACCCATTCCTGGTAAATACAAGGCAAACTCAGGTAAATCGCCTGCTTCTACTCGAAAACCAGTATTGGTCCCGTAAAGTGCTCTGTTAAATTTTCGGTTGCCATGTTTTAAAACAAAACTTTGTCCGTTTGGTGTGTAGTGAATCTTTCTACTTTGTACGGTTTCTTCTTGTCCTAAGGCTTGAAAAGAAATAAAAAGCAGGCATAATCTAAAAATATAAGTAGGCTTGTTTTTTGAAAATAGCATTAATGTCTTATTTAGTTTAGTGATTTATTTTACAATTTTAACATCTATTTCTGCCGATAACTGATTGGTTAAGTCTTTTACATAATTGGCAAAATAGGCTTCGTTTTTAAATTTTGGATCCTTTAACTCCCAGCAAGCAACGGCGTAATAGCTTATTGGTACATCATTTTCAATATTTAGTCTTGCTAAAATGGTTTGCGTTAGTTGACCTGATTCTGGTGCTTCAACATTGTCAATGTATGCATCTTTTGGTAAAATAAGCGCCATTCCTAGCCACCATTCTTTATTATATGTTTGCTTGTCGTGTGTGTAAAGTGTTATGAATTTTTCGTTTTCATCGTACACAGAAAGCGGATTATCATTATTTATATCCACTAATCCCACAGCAAGTTTTTCATCTCCTTTTAAGTCTTTTAGAGTAACCGTGTTTTTATAAGCATACATCCCTGGCCAAATGGTTGTTTCTTCAGCAACATTGTACGTTCTATCATCAGTTGCATTCCAATTTTTGTAATTGTAAGTCAATAAAGATTTTACCGGACCTTCATTTTGAATTTTAAATGTAGTTTTTTCAACATTATTAACCGAATCGTTCACGGTTACCCCAAGTCTGAACAACGCATCATCAGTAATTAATGCATAACCGCCCAAACCAACAGAATTACCAACTGCTAAAATATCTCTTCCCCAATCTTCCATGACGTGATAGTTATCCTCAACCTCACCTTTAGCATTAATGCCGACATCTTCGGGTGAGATTTCGGCAATCTTTTTACCGAATAAATCTTTCGAGTTTCTACCATCTAAATAATGACGAAATCCAACTTTATCATTTTCCCACGAAGGTCCATCGGTTTGATAACGCTGATACCCCAAACTTTTAGGTAAATCTTTCGCGATTAAAACCTCATCAGTCGCTGGTTCTACAGGCGAATCGATAGCAGAACGCTTCCCAAAACGTGCGCTGGTTCTTACCGTGTATTCTGGTTCTGCATCAACCCATTGCAAATCGATTGATTTTTCTTGGTTTGGCTCAAAATTTGTTACAAAAAATAGCTCATCCCAAATGCCATCACCCGTTGTATCATTAATTTGAACTGGAATAGTATCATTCCCTGACATTAATAACGGATAGTTATTTAAGGTTTCGTAAACCGTTAAACTATCGCGATGAATAGCAATGGCTTTATCGGTTAATTTAATGTTTGATGTATTGGATAACACAATGCTTTCACCTTTTTTTTCTGGTGATTTACAAGCTACACCTGCAACTAATAAGGCGCTTAATGCTACTAATTTTCTCATATTAATTATTTGATTTTTTGTTCTTTTATTTTACCGCAACATCCCAAACCTTTGATAGTCTTGATGTTCCTTTGGGCCCTTTTACTGTTAAAACAACCACGTATTTACCTGCATCTTTATATTGATGTATCGGATTTTTTTCCTCGGAAGTTGTGCCATCTCCAAAATCCCAATGCCATGACTTAACATCTCCTTCTGATCCATCTGAAAATGCCACTTTTCGTTCATCCATATTTAGAACCTTGAACGTCCACTTTGCTTCTATGTCATTTTTAAAATCTGCTTCAAGTGGCATCAATTTAAAAGGTAATAAATAGGATGCATTACCGTACATCGTATGCTCTTTTGATAAATTCCAGAACCCGTTATTATTGGTATTTTCAACATCATCATAATCAATAATTGCCCAACAAAGTCCGATGTTTTTATTTTCAATCAATTGAGATTTTACAGTGCGTTCTGGTGTATTTCCTGCATAATCGAACGGTGTAATCCAGAATTCCAACACCAATTTACCCGATTCGCCAGGTTTAAAATTATAGTTGTAAGCGGCATTCGCATACGGTAAATCTTTAATCCATGGTTGACTACCCCAAACCATCGTCCAATCTTTATCTTTTGCAGGTGTAAAAATGTGATAGTTTTGCGCATGCACGCCATGATAACTAAAATAGGCATCCATAATATCGAGCGATTTGTTGGGATGAAATCTATCGATAAATGTGCCTCCGGATTGGTCGGCATCCACAACCACCTCAAAGGTATCATTATGAAGCCCTTCTTGCGAAAAATCCCAATAATCATCGTAAGCTTCATATAAAAAATACAATCGATTTAAGCCTTTTACCCAGCCCACTTTCACGCTTACGGTTAAATTTTCAGGATTTATATTTTCGTGTTTTTTGCTATCGTCCCACAATTCTTCCATACCAACAGTATAACTTTCGGGCACTAAATCCCAATCAGATGTATCGCCGTTAATCGTTGGTATTTTATCTTTTGGAAACTGAAAGACCTTAAAACTTCTGTCGTCTTGCGCTTGTGTAAAATGACACGTAAAAACACAGATTAACACCGCTAAAAAACACTTAAATAGCTTTGAGTTTCTTATTAAAAATGAAAAATAAATTTGCATAAATCCAGGTAATTTACTCATTATAAACGGTTTCTGTAAAGTTAACACCATTTGTATGTTCCAAGGTTACCCTTGTGCTATCTTTAGCATAAATTTTAACATTATTAAGTGTCCAGTCTTCACTAAAACTCACTTGTCCCGCAGTTTCAGCTTCTATAGAAACGTTACTTAAAGACACATTTTTTATTACCGAAGCTTCTAAACCATTAACGTTTATAGCTGTTTGTGCACCTTTTATAGCAACGTTATTGACACTAATGTTTCTAAAAGTTGGAATGCCCTTTTCTGGCGTTACAATTTTCAGCATTTTTTTCCAATGTTCTGGTATCTCGTTTTCGTTAAATGCTTCTGGTAATTTGGAGTAGCTGTAGGCCGGATTCCAGTTCATGCCAACTTGCATAAAGGTTCTTACGGAATCCATTTTAATGTTTTCCATCACGATATCTTCAACCGTTCCTCCACGGTTTACAGCCGACTTAATATTGAGTCCATTTTTGGTTCCAAATCCTTTTATATTACTCACATAAACGTGCCTAATACTACCCGCAGTTTCGCTGCCAAGAGTAAATAACCCTGCACCACGGCGTGCAATACAATCTTTAATCACGACATATTCAGTTGGCTTGTTTACACGTTGTCCATCCCAATCGCGACCAGCTTTCAAACAAAAATTATCGTCGTTACAATCAATATCACAATTTTGAACCAAAATATATCGCGAAGAATCAATATCGATACCATCGGTACTTGGACCATGACCGCCAATATTATTTTTTATGGTCAAACCATCAACCGTTATAAATTGTGAATAAAGTACTTGAACCGTCCAAAATCCAGCACGCTGAATGTTTAAATTTTTAAACGCAACATTTTCCGATTTTGAAATTAAAAAGGTTCTTGGGCGCTTCGCATCGTAATCTACAATCCACCGTAAACCACGCGGTTCGTAATCGTTTCGGCGCAAATCCCAATAATAATCCCAAAACACTTTGCCTTGTCCGTCCACCGTTCCATCGCCATCAATAATAACATTGTTTTGGTTTCTTACATTTATTAAAGCCGCAGGCCATTTAATTTCAATGCCTGCAATTCTAGTATCAATTTCTTTGTAATCCTTAATATTTTCACTACCCAAAATAGTGACACCTTCGGGTACTAAAAATTTAATATTGCTTTTTATAAAAATAGAACCCGTTAAATACGTACCAGGTTTAAAAGTCACAACACCACCGCCAGCATCACTACAAGCATCAATGGTTTTTTGTATGGCATCGGTATTAATAGTGTTTTTATCACTAACGGCTCCATAATCATTCACAAAAAAGGTTTGATTTGGTATGGTAATTGGTTTAGACCCTACACTGTCTTTCCAAGTGGTTTGCAGCGTTTTAGTTTCGGTTGGTTGGTTACTTTTTTTGCTTTTATTTTCCTTGCATGATGTGGTAACTACGGCTAATAAAAACAAAAAAATCAGGTGGTGTTTCATATTTTAAAATTATATTGTAGTGCTAAAAATACACCATTAATTTTCCCGAAGTATCCTGTACAAACAGGTAATTCGTTAATTTTTAAATGAAATAGTTTCTGGCAATCATCATAGTACAGGATACGTATTCTATTTTAAGTAGATATTTTAGTATAAAATATATTTCATGCACTCCAAAAACCAGACATTTTTTTTCTTTTTTAGCATCCTACTTTCTCTAGGATTAAGCGCTCAAAACGCAACGACTAAACAGTTTTTCTTCGGAAAAAAAACCAACACCACAGGCACAAGTATTAACAATGTAAACAAATACACTGATGCTATTGGCTACGGATTTGATTACGACACCGCTGAAAAAATAGCTTTCAAAAAAAATTACTTAAAAGCTGAAGGATCGGTTTATTTTTCGGTAAAACTTCCTGAAGGCAATTATAAAATTGAAGTTGTTTTAGGCGGAAAACCATGTTCTACAACAACTATAAAAGCAGAATCGAGGCGTTTAATGCTTCAAGAATTAGCCCTAGATAAAAAGGAAACCAGCACACAAACCTTTACCGTAAACGTTAGAACTCCTAAAATTAACGAGGATAGAAGCATAAAAGTTAAAAGCAGAGACAAACATCAACTTAACTGGGACAATAAATTAACTCTAGAATTTTTAGGAACACCGGTAATTCAAAGTATAAAAATTGAACCTGCCGATGTTACCACAGTATTTTTAGCTGGCGATAGCACGGTAACCGACCAAGATGTTGAGCCTTGGGCTTCATGGGGGCAATTTATTACCAACTACTTTAACGATAATATTGCCATTGCAAATTACGCCGAATCTGGTTCTTCTTTACCTGCGTTTAAAGGCGCGCTTCGTTTAGAAAAGATATTATCGGTTATGAAACCAAACGATTATTTAATTGTTGAATTTGGCCACAACGACGAAAAAATTAAAGGTGAAGGCAATGGCGCTTGGGGGCTTTATAGCAATCTTCTAAAAGAATACATCACAGCATTTAGAGATCAAGGTGGTAAAGTCATTTTATCAACACCAACCGAAAGACGTCACTTTGATAGCGACGGTAACCTAAAACGTACACACGGCGATTTTCCTGCTGCTATGAAAAAAGTGGCAGAAGAATTGAATGTTCCTCTTATCGATTTAACCGAAAAAACACGCTTAATGTACCAAAGTTGGGGTGTAAACGACTCCAAATATGCTTTTGTACATTATCCTGAAAACACGTTTCCTAATCAAACAAAAAAATTAGAAGACAATACGCATTTTAATGGTTTTGGCGCTAACGAAATCGCAAAAGCTGTAGCCACAGGTATACAAGGATTAAACTTAGATTTATCAAAATATTTAAAAACAAGCTTACTAAACTATAACCCGAAACATCCAAACAAATTCAAGGATTGGACGCTCCCTATGAGCACCCGATTCGAAATCACAAAACCAGACGGTAATTAATTATTTTTATGAGACAAAATACCACTAAAAATCTACTAAAATTATCATTTTTTTTACTTTTTTATGCTGTAGTATCCGCTCAGGAAACCAAAAAAGTATATCTATCGGGAATAGATTTTAAAAATCCTGTACCATGGGAATTTATGTGTACAGACGGCAACAACAGTAACACATGGAGTACCATTAACGTGCCATCAAACTGGGAACTTGAAGGCTTTGGCGAATACACCTACGGGCGTTGGTACAAAGAGTTAAACCAGAAAGAACCGAGTAAAGAAGAAGGTTTCTACAAATATACGTTTAACGTACCAGAAAGCTACAAAGGACAAAACGTAACCATTGTTTTTGGTGCTGCCATGACCGACACTGAAGTGAAAATTAACGGTAAATTGGCTGGCGAGATTCACCAAGGTGGATTTTATGAATTCCGATATGATATTTCATCATTATTAAAATATGGAGAAGATAACCTGCTTGAAGTTCATGTTTCGAAACACTCAAGCAATAACAGCGTTAATGCGGCCGAACGTAAAACCGACTGGTGGCTTTTTGGAGGGATTTATCGTCCGGTTTGGTTAGAGGTTTCTCCTAAAACATTCATTGAGCATGTAGCTGTTGATGCCAAAATGGATGGTACTTTAACTGCCGATTTAAACATTGAAAACCCGCAAAAAAACACGGTAATTGAAGCTAACATTTCACCAATTGGAAGCGACGAAACTTTTAAAACCGTCATTATTTCGCTTAACAAAAAATCCAACAAACAGCGTATTACCGCAAACTGGAAAGATGTTAAAACTTGGGATCCTGAATCGCCAAACCTTTACAATTTAACCCTTACCTTAAAAAACAAAAAAGGAACGATTCTCCATAGCAAAACCACAACAATTGGTTTTAGAACGTTGGAATTCCTTAAAAAAGATGGTATTTACCTTAATGGTAAAAAAATAGTAATGAAAGGGATTAACCGTCATTCTATTTGGCCAGAATCTGGTAGAAGCACCAGTAAAGACATCAGTATTTTAGATGTGAATTTAATAAAAGACATGAACATGAACGCGGTTCGTTTTCATTATCCAGTCGATACGCATTTCTTAAATGTATGTGATTCCTTGGGGCTTTTTGTACTTAACGAAGTTGCAGGTTGGCAAAATGGCTACGACACCAAAGTTGGAGAAAAAATTATAAAAGAAACCATTCAACGTGATGTTAACCATCCATCTGTAATTATCTGGGATCATGGTAACGAAGGTGGTTGGAACTACGAAAACGATTATTTATTCGAGAAATACGATCCGCAAAATAGAATTGTTATTCACCCGTGGTCCGATTTTAATGGTTGGGACACGCACCACTACCCGACTTATTTAACGGGTATGCATCGTTTTAATAATGGTGAAAATGTATTTTTCCCAACGGAATTTATGCACGGTACTTACGATAACGGTATTGGCGCTGGTTTAGAAGATTTCTGGACGCGCTACAAACAGAGTCCGTTATTTGCTGGCGGATTTATTTGGGCACTTTTAGATGAAGCCGTTTTACGCACCGATTGGACTGGTGAAGAAAAATACGACTCTAAAGGAAACCTCGCTGCCGATGGCGTTTTAGGGCCTCATCGCGAAAAAGAAGGAAGCTTTTTTACAGTTAAGGAAGTATGGTCGCCAATTCAGTTTAAACCTAAAATGATTACTTCAACTTTTGATGGTACATTTTTAATTAGCAACGAATATATTTTTACCGATTTAAACACCTGTAAACTTGAATATCGTGTTTTAAAAACTGATGCCGATGCTATCTATACTAATAATTCAACATCGGTAATTGCATCAAAAAATATTGATATCAAAAGCATTAAACCTGGAGAAACACAAACCATTAGTTTTGATGTTCCAGATAACTTTTTTGATGGCGATTGGTTAGAAATCACAGCTACCGATAAACACGGTAGAGAAATTTACACATGGTCGTGGCCTATACACCGTGCGCCTTATTTTGCCGATAAATTTATTGCAAAAGACACCAATAAACAAAAAGCAACCGCTACCAAAACGGAATCTACTGTAGTCTTAGAAAGTAGTTCTGTTTCGGTAAAATTAAACACCAAAACAGGAGAAATAATTAGCATCTCCAACAGCGAAGGCAATGTACCGTTTAACAATGGTCCAAAACCTATTGGTATGAAAGCTGAAGTTGAAAAAGTAAGTCTTACAAACACCAACGATGCTGCCATTTGTAAAATTGATTATAACGGTGGAATTGATTCGGCGACTTGGACACTCTTTAACGATGGACGTTTAAAATTACATCTTATTTTACTGAAAAATGCAGGACGAAATAGCGGGTTTGATGGTGCATTTTTTGAAGGTGCTATTGATAAATTTGGTGTAACCTTCGATTTTCCTGAAGCAGGCGTAGAAAGCTTCAAATGGATTGGTAACGGGCCATATCACGTTTGGAAAAACCGAATTAAAGGAACCGAATTAGGACTTTGGGAGAAAGACTACAACCAAACTATTACAGGTGAAAGTTTTGAAAACTTAGTATATCCAGAATTTAAAGGCTATCACGCGAACTTTTTGGCAGGTAATTTAAAAACATCAAAAACCGATGTAAAATTCTTTAGTGAATCTGATAAATTATTCTTTAGATTATTCACACCAGATTTACCTAAAAAAGCAGTTTCTAAAACGTTTCCTCAGCCAGAATTTCCAGAAGGCAACATTTCATTTTTATATGAAATTCCGGGTATGCGCGCCTTTAAACCTTTAGAGCACCAAGGTCCGGAAAGTCAACCAACCAACATCAGAATTAAAAGTGGCGACGACGGTATACCAATGACGCTTTGGTTCGACTTCAGAAATAACTAATCATCATCATCAAAAAAACTTAAAATGAAATCTTTATATATTCTTTTCACGGCATGTTTACTAACATTATGCTCGTGCAATTCTCAAAAACAACAAATAAAACCAACTATTTATACGGTTGGCGATTCTACCGTTAAAAATGGTCGTGGCGATGGCGGCGGCGGTCTTTGGGGCTGGGGCGATTTTCTTGGTCAGTTTTTAGATAGCATCAAAGTCAACATTGAAAATCATGCCCTTGGCGGCACCAGTAGTCGTACTTATCAAAACTTAGGTTTGTGGGATACTGTAAATAATAAATTGAATAAAGGTGATTATGTTTTAATTCAATTTGGACATAACGATAATGGCCCAATAAACGATAATCACAGAGCTCGCGGAACTATTAAAGGTATTGGAGACGAAACCGAGGAAATCGACAACATCCTAACCAAAAAACACGAAATTGTACACAGTTACGGTTGGTACATCGAAAAAATTGTAAAAAATACGTTAGAAAAAGGTGGTATTCCAATCATTATGTCTCCTATTCCGCGTAACGATTGGGAAGATGGCAATGTACCAAGAAACAACCAGTCTTACGGATTGTGGGCAAAACAAATTGCCGATAGAAACAACATCACTTTTATCGATTTGAACGATAAAATGGCTTCAGAGCTTGAAAAACACGGCGAAGAAAATGTTACTGGCACATATTTTTATAAGCGCGACCATACGCATACTTCGGCTAAAGGAGCGGCTCTAGCAGCTTCAATAATTGTTGATGAACTTAAAAACACCTCTAATTCCATAAAAAATTATTTTGTTGAAAATCCAGAAATCAGCTTACCTAAAAAGAAAAACATCTTTTTAATAGGCGATTCTACTATGGCGAGCAGCAGCAACCCGAATACTATTGGTTGGGGCGTGCCGTTTCCGCAGTTTTGCGATACCATGCAAGTCAATGTTATCAATAAGGCTCGTGGCGGACGTAGCACCAGAACTTTCATGTACGAAGGTCTTTGGGATAGCGCTAAGGCGGAATTTGAAGCTGGTGATTACGTTATTATTCAGTTCGGACATAATGATGCCGGAAATATTGATAAGAAAAAATACCGCGGTTCTTTGAAAGGTATTGGCGACGAAGTACAAGACGTGGTTCGTGATAGCATTACTGAAACAGTGCACACCTACGGTTGGTATTTAACCAAAATGATAAACGATACCAAAACCGCTGGTGCAACACCTATAATTTTAAGCTTAACGCCGCGTAATGAATGGCCAAATGGAAAAGCCGAAAGACGTACCGATAGCTACGTAAAATGGGCTAAAGAAGTTGCCGAAGCCGAAGATGTAATCTTTTTTGACATCAACGATATTGTTGCGACCAAATATGAAGAAATTGGTAAAGAAAACGTAAAACCGTTTTTTCCGCAAGATCACACACATACTAACATAGACGGTGCAACCTTTACCGCAAAAGCTGTAGCTGAAGTTTTAAAAAGTGATAAAAAACTAGGGATGCGTGGGTTTATTTATTTGGAGGAATAAATCATTCTCCTCATTCAAATTAAAACTATTTTCTGTAAACCTAAAAAAATGAGAGTTATGATATTAAATCCATAACTCTCATTTGTTTATAAACTGAATCAATAAATTTATTCCACAGATTGTATCGTCACTTTTCCTGATTTTAAACCACTTCCTTTCACGCTTAATTCAATATCGCCTGCGGTTTTAGATGATTGCACGAGAACCACTAATTGCCCGCTAAAAAGTTTATTGTATAGTTTACAACACTCTTTTTAATAAAAAGTAAGCTACTTCTATTTTTTAAAAAATAGTCTATCAGGATTGGACAGGATAGACTATTTATAAGAATTATCTATATTTAAAATATTGATTTTTCTTAAATCACCACTAATTTAAATAGAAACTAAAATACTAGCTACTAAAAAAAAGAAATATTAGGTTTTAATACCACAAAACAATTATTCTAAACTTATGAAACAATACTTTCAATTATTTGAAAACAAATTACAAGTGCATTTTAAAAGTATTTTTATTATGGCATTATCAATCTCCACGATAGTCCAAGGACAAACACTAGCATTTCCAGAAGCAACAGGTTTTGGAAAGTACACAACAGGAGCTAGAGGCCATATCAATCCAGAAATCTATTTGGTAACAAATTTAAACGATAGTGGCCCAGGATCGTTTCGAGATGCCATTAGTCAAGAAGGGCGTTTTATATTGTTTAAAGTTGGTGGCATTATAAATGTAGAATCAGACATGGTGATTCCCAAAAACACAACAATCGCTGGGCAAACTGCTCCAGGAGAAGGCATTGTATTATACGGGCAACGCGTCATGTTTTCTGGAGCAAGTAATACCATTGCCCGTTATTTAAGAATTCGTTTTGGTGGCGCAGCAAAAAACAAAGATGCTTCGGGAGCTTCAAACGGTGCAAATATGATTTTTGATCACATGACCTTCACTTGGGGAACAGATGAAGTATTCTCAATAAATTGGGATAATAAAGGAACTAGCCCCGATAATATTACTATTCAAAACTCAATTATTGGTCACGGTTTACATAGACACAATCACTCGGCTGGTGGTCTTATGCAGCCTGCCGATGGTAAAATTAGCTTAATTGGCAATCTGTACATTAGCAATAAAACTCGTAACCCAAAGGTAAAAGGCATCAATGAGTTTGTGAATAATGTGGTTTACAACTGGGGGAATTATGGAAATTCCTATGGTCATACAGAATCTGGAGACGCTTACATAATGGGAGGAGATTCTGCTGGAAATTCCAATGTAAATATTATCAATAATTATTTTATTAGTGGGCCACACACCGGAAACAGTGTTATTACACCTTTCAACAGAGGAAACTCTAACTTCCATCTTTATGGTTCGGGTAATTATTTTGACAGTAATAAGAATGGGGTATTAGATGGAAATTTAGTTTCTGAAGATTTAACAGGTTACCCAACAGGAGACGAGAACAGTTTGCAATCAGAGCCATACGATTACCCTGTAAAGAATGCGCCCTTAACGGCTCAGCAAGCTTTTGAGAAAGTAGTATTGAATGTTGGTGCTTCTTACCCAAAAAGAGACCAAGTAGACAGTTTGATGATTGCCGATTTATCCTCTAAAGGAACTGAAGCATTTTACGTTTACCGCGAAACAGATTTACCTTTTGAAAATGGAGGTATTGGTCATGTTTACGGTGCTCCAGCCCCACAGGACTCTGATAACGATGGCATGCCAGACGATTGGGAAGACTTTAATAACTTAGATAAAAACGACCCTACCGATGCCTTAGCTGTAAGCACATCTAACTCACCATACTTAAACATTGAGGTGTATATTAATAGTATGATTAACGAAACACCTCCATACTTTATTATTCCACCTTCAAATGTAAATTTTACCAACGCAATATCGATTGAAACACCACCAAGTAGCTCTTTAACTGTAAACTGGAATGACAATTCAAATAACGAAAATAATTACGTTATTGAACGTTCAGAAGATGGAAATTTATTTAGCATAGTTGCCCAAGTTGATGCTAATAAAACATCTTACAACGATTCCAATTTGGCACCTAACACGCAATATCACTACCGCATTAAAGCTATTAAAACTAATGAATCATCAGTTTATAGTGCTGTAGCTTCTATAATTACTCCTGCAATTCCTTCAGCTCCCGACAAACCCATTTCACCCTCTCCTACTAATGGTTTCAACTTTGTAGAATTGTTAGAAGGTAATTTAACTTTAAAATGGAATGGAAGCGAAAATACAGAACGCTTTGATATTTATTTTGGCGAACAACCATCAAGCCTTTTAAAGGTCTCAGAGGTAGCGTATTCTACCTTCCCATCGTTTCAAATTTTCGGATTAAATGCTGAAACTAATTATTATTGGAGAATTGATGCTGTAAACGCTAAAGGGGTTGTAACTGGCGATGTTTGGGCTTTTAGAACCATTGCAGATATTCCTGCTGAAATGGTAGGTTACTGGTCTTTTAATGAATTTCCGCTTGACGGAGGAGAAATACTAGACGAATCTTCTTATGAAAATCATGGGGTCTTGGATGTGAATTATGACAATTCGAGTGTTAGGGTTTCTGGCAAAGAAAATAACGGATTAGATTTTTTAACGGCTCCTAACGAAACATTTATAGTAAATATTCCTAACCAAGACCAAATCTATTTAAACAACAGTTCTTTTACTATATCTTTTTGGATGAAAGCCTCATCCAGCTTAATGCCCACAGGCTCGAACAGCGCTTACTTATTATGTAAGGGGTCTTTTTCTTTAAACGGCTCTACTGGATCAACAGGTAAGCGTTATAATATTGAGTTTAAAAATAGTGAGTTTCGTTTCGCTATTGATGACAATAACACCAAAAAAGAACTTTCAACTAGTGCTGTTCCGTTTTTTTCAGGAGATTGGAACCATGTTGTTGTGATGAGAGACATTGAAGCACATAAACTAAGAATATATAGTAATGGTAACTACATAACCGATTTGGACGAGACTGGAGTTGGAGGCATTGGTGAAGTAAGCGACTTAATTCTTGGAAATATAGGTGAACTGGAATTGCTTAATGGTAGCGCTCCTGCCCCTTACCATGGTAAGCTGGACGAGCTCAAAATATTCAATTATGCTTTAAGCGAACAACAGGTTTCAAGTTTGTACCAAAATAACATTTTAAGCAATACTAAATTTAGTTATAATGATAATATTAAAGTGTTTCCTAACCCTGTAAATAATACAATTAATATTAAAATAGATGCTTATAATGGAGCAAAACTATCTGTAGTTCTCAAAGATATCAATGGTAAAATCATTCTTAAAAAAAATCTTGAATTGATTGATGAAGGACATTTTATATTGAATACTACCAACAAAAAACTTTTAGGTATGTATATTTTAAATATTATTGGTAATAATTTAAATGAAAACATAAAAATTGTTATTAAATAGTTTTTATTCTTAGAGTTTTAATAAACGAATTCTGTCTTTTCTGAATCCGTTTATTTTATGTGTATGTTTATAATATGTCAAGAATCACTAAACTGTACGTAAACAATAAACCAAAACATATAACACTAATTATTTTTTAATATTTAATTAGTTACTTTAACAATAACTTTACTTAACATGAAACACTTTTGGCTATACTCTTTTTTTCTTTTATTTCACATAAGTGTATCCCAAAATATTCAAATTGAAAAACTCGATATTAAAAATGGTTTACCAGATAATTCGGTAAGAGATATCATTCAAGATAAACATGGTTATTTATGGTTTGGCACACTAAATGGATTAAGCAGATATAACGGAAATAGCTTTAAAAATTACAACACTATTCCTGGCGATACTACTAGCCTAACTAACAGCAGAATGATTAAAATTCTTGAAGATAAAAGAGGGTTTATTTGGTGTTGGTCAAGAGATAATAATTTACAGCGTGTAAACCCTGCTACCAACGAAGTTTTCGATTTAAATAGTTATGTTTTACACAATCAAATAGCAATTCAAGATTTCAAAATTATTTCAAATGGAGATATTTGGGTTTGGGGAGATAATGGGTGCGCAAGAATACAATATCAAGGGAATGCTAATAGTTTAAAAGCCAAAATTTTTAACCAAATAAACGGTATTAAAAACATAAAAGTTCATTTTGTTTTTGAAGACCTAAACAAGAATATTTGGATTGGTACAGAAAAAGGGCTCATTAATTTAAACTCATCTGATGATAAGGCAAACATAAAAGTACATTATCCCAACATAAACTTTATAAGTTATAATATATTTAATAATCAAATTTGGTTAGGAACAAAACGTCAAGGTGTTTTTAATTTTTCGAAAGAAAAAAACAGTTTTTCCCCCTCAAAGTTTCTTAATACCAAACTCGGTTTTAACTCTGTATTATCTATAAATCAGTACGATTCAGAAACTTTACTTTTAGGACTTGAAAATGTTTTGGTAAAATTTAATCTGGTAAGTCATAAAGTCACAAAAGTACACCATAAGTTATTTAATGGTATTTCTAGGTTTTACAACGATTCTTTTAAAAACACTTGGCTAATTGCTCAAAAACGGGGCGTTTTTAAATACGACATTAATAATAACAAAGTAACTTATTACGATTTAAACGCACCAGAACGTGAATTTTTAGGTGGATCGGATAAAGTAGTAATTCTTGAAGACAGTAATAAGAACCTATGGCTTGGAGTGCATAGTGGCGGACTTTTTTTATACAATCGGGAACAGAATGAATTTAAAAATTATTCATATAATGAAGAAAAGCAAGGAGGCTTGTCATCTGATATAATATTAAGTTTATACGAAGACGCCTCCAAAAACCTTTGGGTAGGCACTATGTATGGAGGTGTCAACAAAATCAATTTATCAAAAGATTATTTTACATGGTATAATCCGGTAGAAAAACCTAAAAATATATTTTCAAACGAAATACGAGCTGCCGTTCAAGACCGTAATTCTACTGTTTGGCTCGGCAGTAAAGGCGGAAATATTTTTGGTTATAAAAACGATTCATTAAACTATACTTTTCCTGATGATCTTTCCAAAAATAGTAAACACCTATTTAAGAATGTTAATGTTTACTGTTTATACATAGACCACCAAGACAACCTATGGATCGGCACCAAAGGAAAAGGCTTGTTCATTGTTAAAAATATAACAAACGAAACCAAAGACAAGTTTGAAATTATTCATTTTAACAATAATAAATCTAAAGCATTAAACGATGTTTATTCTATTGTACAAGATAAAACAAACAGCTATTGGATTGGTTCTCACGGTTATGGCTTAGCGCATTTAACTTCGCCTTTTTCTTCACCAAAAATAGAAACGTTTAATACAGAAAATAAACACCTCATTAGTAATTACATCCGATATTTGTTTTTAGATATAGATAATAACCTTTGGATAGCAACATCCGATGGTATAAATTTTTTAAATTCTGAACACTTAACTTTAAAAGAAAAAAAATTTTTAGCTATAAAAAATATAAAAGACGAAATAACTTCACTAAGTTTTAATTCTGTAGACCATATATACCAATCGGTTGACAAAACCGTATATATAGCAACAATGGGTGGAGGCGTAGATATAATAACTCATAATAATATAGCTAAACGAAATTTCCAGTTTAAGCATTTAAGTACGTCCAATGGTTTATCTTCAAACAAAATATTTGCTATTCAGGAAGATATTTATCAAAATATTTGGTTTAGCACCAGTTTGGGATTAAATAAATATTACCCTAGAAACGGTAAATTTGAACACTTCTTTATCGAAAAAAATCATGGCCTTAATTACTTTTCAGAAGGTTGTGTTTCAAAATTAAGTAATGGAGATTTTTTATTTGGCCACCATCGGGGGTTTCTATCTTTTAATCCTAAAGATATAACCAAAGACACCACGCATTTCCCTTTGGTCTTTTCAAAACTTTTTATCAATGGTAATGAGCAAAGACCCAGACAATCTGATATTTTAAGCAAAAATATTGAATATGAAAATGAGCTCAACTTATCTCATAACCAAAACACGATCCAACTTGATTTTTCAGTGTTAGACTACAAGAGACCAGAAAAGATTCAATACACTTATAAATTAGACAATTTTGATGCTGACTGGAGTGTACCGCTAACTCAAAATACAGCAATTTACCAAAATTTACCACACGGCAGTTATACTTTTTTATTAAAAGCAACTAATAGTGATGGAGTTGAATTAGCAGGTATGCAAAAAATTAAAATTAATATAAAGCCACCTTTTTTAAAATCTAATCTTGGTTATTTAATAACCTTTTTGATTTTCGGTTTCATATTTTTCTGCTTTTTGTATTTGTACAAAAAGCAAATTTCTGCAAAACAAGAAGTTATTTTTACTGATAAGCTTAATGAGAAAAAGATAGTTTATTACACTAACATATCACATGAATTTAAAACTCCTCTTTCACTCATTTCATGTCACTTAGAAGATATTATAGACGAAGATAGTTTATCTGAAACTTCTAAAACAAGTATAAAAAAAATTCAGAAAAGTACAAGCTATCTTCTTAATTTAGTGGAACAAATTCTTGATTTCAGAAAAATCAGAGAAGAAAAAAAGAAATTACAACTCGTTAACACAAACATTTTCAATACAATAAAAGATATTCACAATCAATTTTCTCCCTTGGCCACAAAGGAAAACATAGAACTTATTTTTAATTATGATAGTAAAAATCTCCTTGGCTATATTGATGTTAATATTGTAAAAAAAATTGTTTATAACCTTTTGTCAAATGCTATTAAATTTACACCTGCTAATAAATTAATTAAAATTTCCGTAAAACGGATAAAGAATAATGAATTTGTAAAGATTAAAATAAAGGATCAAGGAAAGGGCATATCAAAAGAAGACCAAGAGCACCTATTTGAACGTTTTGGAAAAAGCGAAAATAGTTCTGGCATCGGACTTTTTTATGTTAAAGAACTGGTTAACTGTCACAAAGGTGCTATTAGTGTAAAAAGCGAATTAAAAAAAGGCACCTGCTTTATTATTACCTTACCCATTAATAAAAAATATTATCCAGAAGTAACTTTTGAAAAAGAAAATGTGATAGTTAATGACAGTAATTTTTATGAACAAAAAATTGAATTTAACAATAATGAAATAGATGAAAATGATGTAAAAAAATCAAAATCCATTTTAATTATTGATGATAATAATGATATTCGCGACTATCTAAAAAGTAAATTCTCAAAACACTTTAGTGTATTAACAGCTGAAAATGGTAAAGTTGGGTTAGATGTTGCTATTAAAAAGCTACCAGATATTATAATTTGCGATTTAATGATGCCTGTGCTAGACGGTTTAAATACAGTTAAATTATTACGTGAAAATTTTAACACTTGTCATATCCCCATAATCTTACTAACCGCTAATGCCTCTGAGTATAAAAAAATTGAAGGCATAAAAATTGGAGCTGATGATTATATTACCAAACCTTTTAATTTTAAATATTTGAAATTAAAAGTAGATTCGGTAATAGAGCAACGCGATAAAATGATAAAAAGTTTTAGTAAAAATCCAACGCTATCCTCATCCATTTTAACCCAATCAAATGAAGACAAAACCTTTGTAGATAAAGTAAAAAACATTGTAGAAAATAGTATTGGAGAACCTAATTTTGGTATTAATTTTATTTTAGAAAAACTAGGATTAAGTCGAACTGTTTTTTATAAAAAAATGAAGGAAATAACAGGTGAAACCCCTCATGAGTTTATTAGTACGATACAAATGAAAAAAGCTGCTTTATTACTAAAGAGTACTAATTATACCATCTCCGAGATTAGTCAAATCTGTGGGTTTAATGATGCCAATTATTTTTCTAAAATTTTTAAAAAATACTTTGGTCAAACACCTAAATCCTTTCAGTTAAAACACAAAAGCAATAAAAAAACAATGGCTTCATAAAAGAATAAAACCATTGTTACTAACAACTAATTAATAGAAAACTAACTAAATTATAATAATCGATATAACTTCTTTGTTTGATATTTCTGGTGAAACGCTTAAAATGCCGTCTTTAAAACTAACCTGCTCGGTTTCGTTTATGTGGTACTTTTTATTGTTTATCTTAACATGATCCGGTTGTTCTTTTAGGTGAAATTTCGCCGTATATGTTTTTTCTTCACTTTTAAAATCACCTTTAGGCATTTCAATGTCTAACTTGATATTTTCTTCAGCTACTTGAAGAGTTATAGCCGTAATATTAAAATCTCCTTTTTGGTATTTCAAACTTTTGCCATCATCATTGTATAAACTGAAAGTACTCGAGGCAGTAGGGTAAACATCAAGGGTTAAGTGATCAATAGGCTTCTCGCCAACATAGTTTACTGGAACTTGGGTAGGAATTATGGCGCCTTCTTTTACAAAAATGGGCATTTGGTCAATGGGGGAAAGTACATTATAATGCTTTTTACCCTCGTAAATTTTTCCTGTCCAATAATCTGTCCATTGCCCTTCTGGAAGGTAAACTACTCGGGTTTTCGCCCCTTTTTGGGTCACTGGACAAATCATTAAACTTTCTCCCAACATATATTGGTCGGTGATGCTATAAACATTCACATCGTTTTGATACGGAATTACCAAAGCACGCATTAGAGGAATGCCGGTTGTGTACATTTGGTACGAGTGACTATATAAATAGGGAATTAAACTATAACGTAACCTGTCATATTGCTTGAAAATTTGCAAAGCTTCATCGCCGTAGCTCCAAGGTTCTTTATAATTAGGGTGCTCCATCCCGAATAAATGGGCTATGGGGCTTAGCAATCCAAATTGGCACCAACGGATATAAAGTTCGGGGTCTGCGATATGTTCAAAGCCTCCCATACAGTGAGCCCAATTACCAACACCGGAAAGCCCAATATTAAGCCCCGCTTTTATAACGGGTTCAAAATACTGCCATTCGCTAGGCCAATCGCCTGCAAAAATAAAAGGATAGCGCTGTATGCCCGCATAACCTTCCCTGGTGTGGTTCATACCGCGAATGCCATTATATTCTTGAAATTTCTCGTATGGTGCTTTGGCATAGGCAATGGGAAATAGATTGTGCAAAGCTTTAACGCCTTCGCCTTGAGGGCCTACTTTATTGCTTTCGTTTGCTTTTCTTCCAAAGGCACTGCCTTCGTCGGTTTTTAAAAACATCGCACCTTGGTCGGCAATGGTTTTCACGCCGTTTTTCCACCACCAATCAACAGCCTTTTCATCAAAGAAATTAACGAATTCGCCTAAACTGTTTTCTTCTGGATATACATGTCCTTTCTCACGGGCTTGATCTAGAAGATTTAAGGTTTTCCCATTGTCAAACCTGGGGCGTAAATGCAGGCCAACCATGTTTAAATTTAAGTCGTATAAATCTGAAAACATCTGGTCTGGGTTGTCAAAAGTGTTGCGCCACTCAAAGGTTGTAGCGCCTTTGCCACCGCTTTTCCCAAAAATGCGCCATGTAGAATCTAAATGCAGTATATCTAACGGAATTTCTAATGCTCTGAACTTTTTAGCGAGGTTAACAACATAGTCGGTAGAGGTGTGTTTTTCATGTCCCCAGGTTCCGCCGCTGTAAGTACCCACATGCAAGCCTAAAGCAAATTTGGGTAACAGGGGAGACTTCCCAGTTAAGGAAGTGTAGCCATCTAAAATATTTGAAAAAGTGGGACCGTAAATAAAGTAATAATCCAATTCACCGCCATCAGCATAAAAACTGTATCGGTTGTTGGAATCGGCACCCATATTCCAAGTTGTAGGGTATGCTGTGTGGAAAAACAAACCATAGCCTGCGGTGCTCATAAAAAACGGTATGGGGCTGTAATTGGCTTCCAGTACATTATAGGCTCCGGTAATGTGCGGCCTACCAAGTCCTCGTCCAACGTTAAGTTCAACTTTTTTGCCACGACGGTCTAAAAAGTCCATGCGCTCTCCAAACCCAAAAAAATGCTCGTTTGCTTTTAAATGTTTGGTACTTCCAACTTTACTTTCGTTTTTAAAACCGCCATAGTTTTGGCCTTTATTGGTTTCAGATGAAAGCAAGGTGTTGTCTTTATCAAAAAACTGAATACTAAACGGGGTTTTGTTTATCTCTACTTTTAAGTGCTCGGTATGGATTTTAATGGAGGTATCTGTTTCAGTAAGTTTATGAGGGACATTATGCCAATTGTAATTTGAAACCATCCAATTTTCGTTATCCAAAAAAGTATGGTTCCAACTTGTGCGTACCCTTATAATTGATGGTGTACAAAGTTCAACTATAACGGTAGCTTTAGTTGTTTTAAGTTTTATTTCGTTGCTGTTCTTTTGTAGTATTTTTTCAAAATTGCCGGTGTTTGTTTGGGCGTCAATGGAAATAATGGTGAGTAATAAAATATAAATACAGGCTAAAGTTTTGTATTTCATGGTTTTGTGTTAGAATTTGCTTGTGTTTTTGCTGTTTTATCTAAGTAGTATGGTATTGATTGGAGGTCTGGGTGCAACACAAAATCTCTCAACCCTTTGTCTTACATCCCAAACCTCTATCAAATCAATAGCAAACTAGATTAAACGGTTACTCAATGTTTTCCCACGTGGTTATAAACGTATCTATACTCGAGCTGTCTGGTAAAAAAACCGTAGCAAATTCACCACCTGATTTATAACCTTCAATGGTTATGGAGTTTTCTTCAGCCAATAGATTTGTGGTTGCTTCAATGTCGGATGTGTTGATGTATTTTATTTGAGTTTCAACAGCACCATTTGAAATATCGGCATCGCTAAAGCTTAGGCTAAGTGTTCTGGTTATGGAGTCTATATTGGAGGATAGCAAGGTTCTGTTTGAAATGAGCTTTGCATAATTATCTCCGTAAGATGTTCCAAAAACTTCAACAGGAATCGATATATTACCATAGGTATCGTAGGTTTTTATGATGAACGAATAGCTGTCTTCCGGCAAATTATCCAGCATAATTTCCTGTAAGGTGTTGGTTTGCTCTACCGGAACCGAAATAGAATCTGCATAAAAATTCCAAAACACCCGGGCTTCGTTCACAGCAGGGTCTCCAGGGGTTAATACTTCTATTTTTACTCTATTTTTTCCTGAAAAGGAAACCGGTTCAAGTACTTTTCCAGGATAGTTTCTATCTGAAAATTGATTTACAAAATCTTCGTAAATTTCAGTTTGGTCTTGGCAGGATATGGTGCTTACAATAAGCGCAGATACTGCCATATATATAAATATATTTTTCATGTTTAATGCTTCTTAATTTCAATTATTCTTCTACTTTACCCCAGAATGACATCTCGGTGATGATTATAAAAGCACCGCCTCCGGTGGTTTCATTAAACTTGAATCTGTAAAAACGATAACCGTCGGGAATGTTTATAAACTCGTAGTCAATACCTTGTCTGGCATAATCGATGTCCTCTTGTGTATTTTGTTTATGGGGTTGTCCTGAGGGTTTGTAAGGCTCGTCAAAATGATGCAAAAAAGTCCAGCTATCCCAAGAGCCATCAGGATTAGGATCGTTAGATCCATAAATGTCCCAATCGGTAGGAAAATTACCGTCTTGATACTCTCTGTCTCCTCTAAACCAAAGTTTAAGTCGGCTTAACTTATATTTTGTACCAAAATCCAGTGATATCCATTTAGGCATAGGATCTTGGTTTTGATCTGAGGCCCAGAAATTACTATATGAAATAACATCATCCCATAAATGGGTAATTGGGTTTTTAGATCGTAGCGACCTAGAATCGGTTGGCAATCGTAAATCGGCAAAACCATCTTTAGGAATTAGAATTTCAAAAAGTGGCGTTACTGTGGCTTCAATCATTTCGGTTTTATTCCCAAAAGGATCACTAACCGTAACCGCAAAATTTGATTCTACTGCATCAAAACCACGTAATACCCAACGACCATCTATTAGCTTAGTGTATAATTTGTCGTAAGGGATGTACTCAGTTTTGGTACCTAAAGTGTCTACCAATATCTCTAAGATAATGTTTGCTTCAGTTGGGTTGTCGTATAGCACTTCAATGCCTCCAAAAACAGCTTTGATATCAATAGTTTTAGCTACTTCGAAAATAGAAGGCGTTAAAGGATTAAAACTTTTTTCAACAGCATCGGACTGTTTGGTGTTTCTGCCAATACTGTAAAACTTAACATTATGGGAATTGGTGTCGCCATAGCCTTCTAAAATCAATTCATTGTCGTATTTTGATGATTTAGCCTCTCTTGGAACGCCAGCGGGAGCCTCGTAAACGGCTTTGGCGTAGAGGTAGTTTTCATCGTTTGGAATATCGTAATTGACAATAGCGCCTCCCGGTGTGGGTGTAATTTCAATATTGGTAATTATACCCGGCGAGCTTCCGGATTGATCTATTAAATCCTCACGTCCTTCTTCTTGGCAAGCTATAAAGCCTGCAAACAATACAAGTCCTGCTATGTATTTAAATTTATTTTTCATGATTTGTTTTTTTAGTTGATTTACCATCCAAGGTTCTGTACCAAGTTTCTGTTGCGAATAATGTAATTGTCTTTAATGGGTAGAAAATAATCTTTAAGTCCGAACTTTTGGGTGAAAAGTACTCTTGGTTTGCTGTACAATTCTGAAGATTCTTTGGTTTGATCCCATCCCAAAACGTCGTCGTTCAATTGAGTTGGAGCGGTTTTCCAACGGCGTAAATCCCAATAGCGACTGCCTTCAAAAGCTAATTCTATACCGCGTTCTTGACGAATGATGGATCGCAAACCTTCTTTGCTTTGTGGTTTTGATGGGTTTGTTGAAAAATTAGCCCAAGATTCATCCACTCCTAGCAATCCCGCTCGGTCTCTAATGGCGTCGATATATGATTTTACTTCTGGCGATGGCCCACTAGCTTCGTTTAACGTTTCGGCATACAACAAGTATAAATCGGCCAAGCGGATTACTGGAAACGGATAAGCGTTTACCGAATAGGTGATTGGTGGTGTTTGTACATTTTCATAATGTATGTACTTCTTAATATAACTTCCCGTGGAATTATTGTTATTGGGTTGCTTATACTTTGTACGAAGGAAAAATAAATCGTCTTCATCATATTTGCCTTGGCCGTACCAAACGCCACCATCAAAACCTATATTGGCGTAATACCTGTTTTCTCTGTCGAAATGATAGTTGGTAGTTTCATAATTGGTTTCAATGTTTGGATAATCGGCTTCTTCGGCCACTTGGGTGCTGAATCTTCCGTTGTAATCCCAGGTATTATCCTCTTCAATAGGCACACCATTTTCAGTATAGTATAAATCTAAAATTTTAATAGGCACACCTAATTCGTGTCTTGTACCTTGGTTTTCGGTATTGGTATCATCTACGTACGGTGCCGCATAATTTTGCAAACCACTCACCATGCTTTGCGTGTTGCCCCAAATAATTTCGGTGTTCCATTTTTCGGTAATGGCCGTTCTTAAACTTAGCTGGGTAATGGTAGCATCCGAAAGCGGTTTACCAATAACGTTAAGGTATTCATGTAGTTTGGCGCCGTAGCTTTCGCAGGCATCAATTGCAGCTTTACAGGCGTCTGCGGCAGTTTGCCATCTCGTTTCGTCATAAACTTGATTAAACAGTTGTGTACCATCGTTGTTTTGTAATGCAGCAAAATCGGTATTGCCATTAAACAACGGACTAGCATGATAGGTTAGTATTTTTGCTTTAACCGATAGAGCTATGGATTGTGTTACTCTACCTAATGCGCTTACCGGATCGGTGATTTCTTCTGGTAAATCGTTAACGGCATCATCAATCAATTCAACAGCGAAATTAAAGCAATCGTCTACTGGCTGACGCGATACACGTACCTCATCAATACTGGCATCAATGGGTAAGCTTTCGTCGATGATAGGAATAGGGCCGTAGTGCTTTACCAAATTAAAATGATAATAGGCTTTTAAAAACTTCACTTCGGCAATCCATTGTCTTTTTTCCAATTCGTCCATATCTGGAACTACATCAATATTCGCTAAAAAAATATTACAGTCGCGAATAGCTTTGTACATATTATCCCAAATTTCGTTTCCTATGGGATCTATTTTATTTTGTCCGCCTTTTGCTGTATCGAAAATACGATGTTCAAAGTTTTTTGATGCGCCTGGAGCTGAATTAAAAGCCCAAATTTCATCGGCACCTAATAACCCAAAATTACCAGCAGGATCGGCTTGATTAGGCATATACGAATAGCATGTAAACAAATACTTTTCGGCATTAACACGTAAGCTAAAAGCATCGTCTATTGTTGCTAAATTATCTGGTACAACATCGAGGTAACTTTCGCATGAACATAGCGAAAGACATGCGACTACCAGTAAATTCCATATTTTATTTCGTTTCATTGTTTTTCTTTTAAATTTTAAAACCATCATCATTCAGTTAATTAAAACTGATATTCATACCTACATTAACAGTACGTTGTACAGGGTAACCTAAACCATTACCTCCCATTTCAACATCCCATTTTTTAAACTTACTAAAGGTTAACAAATTGGATGCGTTTAAGTAAACCCTAAACGTCGTCATACCAAGAGTTTCGCGAAGTTTTTCTGGCATATTATAACCTACTTCTACCTGTTTAAGTCTTAAAAAAGAGCCATCGCGCATAAACCATGTACTGGTTTGCGTATTGTTTTCATTAAGTTCGGTATCTAATCGTGGCCAAAATGCATAAACATCTCTATTGCTTTCAGACCAATAACTGTCTGCCACAACTTGTAATACTTGGTTTTCGCCACCACCTGATCGAACAAAAGGTGCGATAGCCTTTGGATCTATCCAAAACGACTCGTTAGTTAAACCTTGAAAAAATGCCGATACATCAAAGTTCTTATACCCGAAAGATAAACCAAAACCATAAACAATTTCTGGTAAAGTTGGGTTACCAATCGCTACCATATCGGCTTCGGTAATTTCGCCATCTTCATTTACATCGGTATACTTTATATCCCCTCCACCAACAGGGTTGCCTCCAAAGTTTTGTGTTGGCGAGTTTTGCGCTTCTTCATCATCAACAAATAAACGTTCTGCTATATAACCGTAGGTTTGCTGAATAGATTTCCCTACGCGCGAACGCCAGTACTCGTCGTATTCTGGTTCTTCATAAACTTCAAATTTATTGGTGGCATAAGTAAAATTACCACGAGCCGAAATCCAAGTACCATCGCTCCAATTATGACGAAAATCGGCAGCTAAATCGATACCACTTCCAGAAGCTTCTCCTAAATTGGCTTTTATAGATGTTTGTAAACCCATTGTACTCGGTATCGCCTCACGTTCCATTAAAATATTTGTACGGCGTTCTCTAAAATAATCGGCTTGTAACGTAAACTTGTTAAACAAACCTAACTCTAAAGCAATGTTGGTTTTACGGGCAATTTCCCAAGTAATGTCTGGGTTTGCATAGCGGCTTACGCGCACACCATTTCTGGTATACCCATTATCGCGACCAAACGTTGCAGAACGACCACTATCGTTTAAATTGACTTCGGACAAATAAAAGAAACGATCGGAAGCCGAACCAATACCATCGTTACCAACAATACCGTAAGAAGCTCTTAAGCGGAAATTATTAACCGCCTCTTTAAAAGGTTCCCAAAAGGTTTCGTTTGAAATGGTCCAAGCGGCACCCACCGAAGGAAAAAATCCGTAACGTTGCGATTCATGAAAACGTTCAGAACCATTGTATCCAAAATTAAATTCTACAAAATATCTGTCGTCGTAACCATAAGTACCACGTCCCGACAAGCCTAAATTTCTAAAAGGAAGCGACGTTTGTAAACTTGTAAAATCGCTATCTATGGTTTCGTTCATTCTAAACACTAACAAACCACCCACCTGATGCTTTTCATTAAATTTGCGGTTATACACTAACTGGCTTTGTAAGAAAAACGTTGAACTTACTGTTTTTCCGCCACCTTGAGGATCGCCTAAAGTCTCTGTTCCCGTATCTGGATTTAACTGTTGTAACGTATAACTGTTTTCTAATGCATTATAATTAGCAACTTGATAATAAAACGGATTATAAGAACGACTTACATCAAAATATGAATTGCGATTTGTATTCACAAAAGTGTTAAACTTTAAGCCCTGAGTTAAGGCGGATAAATCTTGGTTAACCTCAAATTGTGCTAACATTCTTGATCTTGAATAATCTTTATATCCTCTAACCATTTCTGCGTAAGGATTTAAATAATTTGCATCGACACCGTAATTCCCAAATAAAATATGTTTAACATATTTATGGTCTTCGTCTACAGGAAAATAGGCTGGAAATAAAACAGGGTTTGAACGTACCGCCATTTTATAAACATCAGATCCACCATTAAGAGGTCCTGTATAATCATCAAACACCCCATTTAAACGCACCACCAATTCTGTTGAAGGCGATATATTAATGTTTATATTAGAGCGTAACGAATAGGTGTTTAATTTAATATTACTATTAAAGTTATTGCGTTTATGGGTTTTTAAAATACCATTATCGGTATTATACCCTCCAGACACATAATATCTGGCTACTTTACCACCACCACTTACGTTCAAGTTCATACGTCTATTATTAGTATGGTTTTTAAAAAGTAAAGCATTCCAATCGTTAGTCGGAAAAACATAAGGATTGGTACCATTTATTGTGTTTTCTATTTTTTGTGGAGAATACAAGGTTTGCCCTAGCGGATCTCTAGTTATAACGGCTTCATTATGCATTTGCATAAAAGTTACAGGATCTGCAAACTCTACATTTCGGGTTGGTGATGAAGTTGAATTTTCAATACGAAGCGATATTTTTGCAGGTCCTTCAACCCCTTGTTTGGTTTGTACTAAAATGACACCGTTAGCACCACGTGCCCCATATAATGAAGTTGCCGTAGCATCTTTTAGCACCGAAAAACTGGCTATATTGTCTTTTTGTAAACGTGCTAAATCGGTCGTTGTAAGTTCAATACCGTCTATTAAAATAAGTGGACTTCTATTAGCTTGTGTTCCAAAGGTTGTTACACCTCGCACAAAAAAGTCGGCATTATCTTCACCAGGTTCGCCACTACGTTGATAAGCTATAACTCCAGCCACTTGGCCTGCAAGTGCCGTAGTTAAGTTACTTGTTGAAATTTTTTGTAAATCTTTAGTATTAATGGTTGAAACAGCACCAATCATATCGGTTTTTTTCTGTTCTCCAAACGCTACAACAACAACTTCTTCAAGAGCTTCTGTGTCTTCTAATAACACAATATTTATAGTCGATTTTCCTTCTATTTTAATTTCTTGCTTAAGCATCCCAACGTACGATACAACAAGTGCTTTAGCATCGTCTGGAATTAAAAAATCATACTTTCCGTCAAAATCGGTTGTTGTTCCTATGGCGCTGCCTTTAACTACAATGGTCACTCCAGGCAAGGGCATTCCGCCTTTATCTGTAACCACTCCAGAAACATTGATCTTATTTTGCCCCAAAATGGGTAAGCTTAACAAGAATGCCAATATAAAGAGGACTTGTTTTGTTTTTATTTTCATGCCTTATTTGTTTGGTTATTTTTTTAGTTGGTAAGTAATGACTGTTGAATTAAAAATGTGGTTAGCATTTTTCTCTTTAACATAATAATCATGTTTAAAAAAAAGAGAATTCAAAAGTTACCAAATCATTTGTTTTTTGCTTCATACGTATTTTTTATTAGTTAATAATTAAGTGTTTGGTGTTGAGCAAATAAACTTGATTATGTCTTTTTTCATAGAGAATATTGTACTTAAAAAACAAGAAAAATGTACAAAACCCCAATAAACAAGGACATTATAAATGTATTGATCAAAATATATATACTTTTAAAATGTCTACTTTTCATTCTTTCATAAAACTAAAACAAAAAAAGTCATACAACACTAAAGAAAAAGTTTTAGAACTTTTTTTAGAGCTATACAACTTTATTAAAAGATAATGTCTTATCTGATTTAAGACATTAATAAATTATTATTTAAATAAATAAATTTATTCCACCGATTGTATCGTCACTTTTCCAGATTTTAAACCACTTCCTTTCACGCTTAATTCAATATCGCCTGCAGTTTTAGATGATTGCACGAGAACCACCAATTGTCCGCTAAACAATTTCATAGTTGGGTTATGAAACACCTCAAGCGACGTAGCATCTCCGTTACAGGCGGCTCTAAACGAACCATTCCCTTTTACCTTAAATTTAAGCTGATTGGTTGCCGTTGGGCATGGTATACCGTTTTTATCAACTACCGAAACACGCACAAAAGCTAAATCGTCACCATTAGCTTTTACTGTTTTATTCTCTAGAGTTAAAACAATTTTATAAGGTTTTCCGGCTGTTTTTATTTCCTTTTCAGCAGCGGTGTTACCTTCTTTATCAAAAGCAACTACTTTAACGGTTCCGGGTTCGTATTTTACGTCCATCCACATTAATCGGTAACGATTTTGTTTCGTACTGTCATTCTTTTTCTGGATGCCCATACTTTTACCATTTACAAATAATTCGGCACTATCGTAACTGGTGTAAACAAACACCGGCGTGGTTTCGCCTTCGCGACCTTCCCAATTCCAGTGTGGTAAAATGTGTAAGGTTTCATCTTCGGTATTCCAGCGGCTGCGATACAGATAAAATCTATCCTTTGGTAAACCTGCCAAATCATTAATTCCGAAATACGAACTTCTTGATGGCCATTTATCGTCGTAAGGTGTTGGCTCTCCTAAATAATCGAAACCTGTCCAAACAAACTCGCCAATAACCCAAGGTTTATCGTCTTGCAACACAAAATCATCATCTGGTAAATTAGACCAGCTACAATACTCTAAATCGTAAGACGAACATTGGTAATCGTCGTATTGCTTCATCGAAGCCTTTTCCACAGGAAATTTATAAATACCGCGAGAACTTACAGTTGAAGCCGTCTCAGATCCTAATATAAATCCTTGCGGAAATTTCTCCTGAGCTTCTTCATATAAATGCACACGATAATTAAGTCCCGGAATATCTAACAAAGCACCAAAACCCGATTTCATGGTATTTCCCACTTGATCCATACCAACCGTTACAGGACGTGTTGGGTCTTCACGATGAAAAATATCTTGCAAGCGTTTGGCACGCTTTACACCTTCTGCACCCCATTGATCTGGCACTTCGTTACCCGAACTCCACATCACTATGGAAGGGTGATTTCTGGTAGCGTGAATTAAATTGATTAAATCTTTTTCTACATCTTCTTCAAAAAACAAATGATAGCCATTATCAACTTTTGGTTTCGCCCATTCGTCAAAACTCTCCGCTAAAAACATGATACCCATTTCGTCGCACAACTCCAATTGCTCTAGTGATGGCATGTTGTGCGCACTTCTTACAGCATCGGCGCCCATATCTTTTAATATTTGAAGCTGACGGCGTAACGCAGATTTGTTCAACGCCGAACCAATAGGCCCTAAATCGTGATGCAAACAAACCCCTTTAAACTTGCGGATTTCACCATTTAAACTAAAGCCTTTACCAGCTTCGTATTTAATATCTCGAATTCCAAATATGGTGGTTACAGCATCTAAAAGCGTTCCGTTTTTATAAACTTCAGACTTTGCCTTGTACAAATAAGGCATTTCAGGACTCCACAAATTAGGATTATTTACTGCTAAAATCTGCTCAAACTGATTGTTAAAATTTGTAGTTGTTGTATTCGAAGCAACCTCGTTTCCCTCAGCGTTCAAAATAGTTGTTTTAAGTTCTAAATTGCTTCCTGTAACTTCGGTTTTCACATTTACTTTGGCAATGTTCTTACTCACTAAAGGCGTGGTAATGTAAGTTCCCCAATGATTGATGCTTTCCTTGTTTTTTACAATTAATTGCACCTTGCGATATAAACCTGCCCCTGGATACCAACGCGACGATTTATCGCGGTTCGTTAAATGTACTGCCAGCACATTGGTATCCTCTAAATATTCGGTAATATCGAAGTAAAAATAATTATAACCGTAGTTCCACGAGCCTACTTTTTTACCATTTAAATAGACTTGTGGTTCGCTCATAGCACCATCAAAAGTTAATAATACTTTTTCGTTTTGCGCAACATCAGTCAGTTTAAAAGTATGTCTATACCAACCTTCGCCAATATAAGGCAATGCCCCTGTACGACCTGTTTTTTCCGTTGGTGTTTTCTCGCCATTTTGCAAAATGGCAACGGTTTGTTTATCAATTTCCTTATCGAATGGCCCGTAAATAGCCCAATCGTGAGGGACGGATACAGTTTCCCATTTTGTGTCATTGAAGTTTTTTTGGTAAGCATCATTGTAGCTGCCTTTTGCAAATTTCCAATTTTCTTTTAAGTCTATTATCTGCCTTGTTTGAGCAGCAATAGTTAACGAAAACAGAAAACAAACAAAAAAAATAGATGTTGTAGTTCTCATTTAGTTATTTTTTTGCTAATCTAAATGAAAAACTTCTTTTAGAGGCTTTTCAACTGGAGAATTATCAGGATTTGTATCCATGATATCTGCCATATACGCCCACCATTTCTTTACAATTGGGTGATTTGGTAGGTAGTTAACATCAAAATCGGCACTAATTTTTTGAACAGCAAAAAGGATTAATGTTTCTTCGTCAAGAAAAATACTGTAATCTTGAATGCCCGTTTCTGAAAGTAACTCAGACAGTTCTGGCCAAATTTCGTCATGTCGCTTTTTATATTCCGCTTCAAAACCAGGTTTAAGTTTCATTTTAAAGGCATTGCGTATGGTATTGCTCATTATTTTGGAGATTTTAAATTAATATAAGTTGGCTTATTTCTGTTGCAAATTAAACTTCCGTTTTCATATTCTAATTCTGCAACTTGTATAGTTGTTCGGCGGGTTTCGTAAGTATCTTTACCTTCATTTTCTGGTGTTCTTCCGGGATGTGTAAAGTAAAACACGTAGGCTTTATCGGTGTTAATCACAATATCAGGATGTCCGCCTTTTACGCGATCGTCCTCACCCGTTCCTGGAGTTTCTAAAATATTTTCAGGTTGACGTTGCCAGTTTTCAAAATCGGTTGAGCTATACACACCCAAACCACGCCAAGCATCGTTAACCATCCAGTTTTTATCCTTCCAACGGAATACATTTGGGCCTTCTCCACGATCTTTCACTACTTTTTTACCACTGTCTTCCCAAGTGTATAAATCTTTGCTATCAGCATAATAAATAGACTTTCCATCGTTTTCATTATTGTAATACATACGCCAAGTGCCGTTTGGAAGCTGAAACACATCAGCATCAATACAACGCTCTGAAGCCAATTTTAATTGCGATTGAAACTTCCAATCCACAAGATTATCACTAGTTAAATGAATGATATATCTTGGGTGATACCAATCGTTAAAAATTCCTGGAACAATGGTTAAATACATGTGATACGTGCCATTATGCTCTAAAACATCGGGCGCCCAATAAGTAACATCTTCAAGATTGTATTCAATATTGCAAGTACCTTTATAGTTCCATTTTGCACCGTTTTGGGAAGTTGCAATGCCAATTTTAGTACCATGCACCCAACTTACACCGTTTGCTGTAGTATCGCTGGCGCGCCTGTTGGTGTAAAACATAAACCATTCTTTTTCTTTGTTATTCCATTGAATGGAAGGATCTGCGGCACCATCAAAAACAGGATCGCGAAACAAAGGTTTATCGGCAATTTGTAGTTTAGGTGCGCAGGATATTGCTATCAAATTGATGCACACCATTAAAAAAGTGTTTTTAAAGTTGATTTTGAACATGATTTTCTATTTCAAAGGTACATTTACGGTTTTATCATCTTTTGAAAAATGATATTCTAAACGTTGTTTTAACAAGTCTAAAACAACAGTATTCTCTTCTGCTAGATTATGCTTTTCTTCCGGATCTTCATCTATATTATATAGTTGATAGGTTGATGGTGAATTATCGGCATGACGATTTCTAATAATTTTCCATGGCCATCCAATTAAACATTCTTGAACATGACCGCGTATGTAAATTTCGTGATTGGTAATTTCGTTTGAATCTGTGATACTTTTCCAAACGTTAATACCTTCCACATACTGCGGAATTTCTGCTTTGATTAAGGATAGAATAGTCGGCATCACATCGGAAACCGACATATAATTCGCATTTGTAAATGCCTTTAAATGATTTTTCCAATACACAATAGCCGGCACGCGAATAGCGCCTTCGTAGTTTGAAGCTTTCCAATCGCGCAGCGGTGTATTGCTCCCCAACACAGGATTTGGACCATGTACACCATTATACTGCGTTGTTGGAAACCAATGTTCCATGGCGCCGTTATCACTTAGAAAAATAACAATGGTATTTTCGTCCAATTTGTTTTCTTCCAAGGTTTTTAAAACTTTACCAATGCTATTATCCATGTGTGTCATGGCTGCGGCAAAATCTACGCGTGAACTATCTTTTATGGTTACATAATATGGCGCTTTCCATTGTTCTTCTTCTTGCAAAGGAAAATGAGGCGCACTATAGGCCAACTGCACATAAAACGATTTTGAAGTATCGCGTTTTTTGGTTAACCACTCGATAGTTTCTTTGGTAAGTAAATCGGTTGTATGACCTTCTTCCTCAATCATCTTATCGTTTCTGTACCAACTGGCATCGCCGTTTTTGTATCGATGTGTGTATTGATCGATTTGACCATGTAAAAAACCGTAAGAATAATCGAAACCAAAAGCATTCGGGCCATTACTAATATCTAAACCTAAATGCCACTTACCGAATAAAGCATTTTCATAATTATGTTTTTTTAAAACCTGAGGTAACGTGGTAATGGAATCTGGCAACGTCTTATTACTTTTTCCACTGATTGGCGCAACTACACCTATTCGGCTAGCAGGCATACCCGTTAACAACGACACGCGTGATGGTGAACAGGTTGGATTTGCGTAAAATCGATTGAGTTGTACGCCATTTTTTGCCAAGGAATCGATGTTTGGTGTACTAATTTCTGATCCGTTGTACCCCACGTCGTTCCAACCAGCATCATCTGCAATTATTACCAGAATATTTGGATTATCGGATTTAACAATGACATCATTTTGTTGCTTACAGCTTAAAATGGAAAGGGAAATTAAAAAGAAGCTACCGAGTTTTTTTATCATAAAAATTAATTATTGACTTTTAATTGTAATGAACTATCGTTAATTTCAAAAGTATTGCTTTTTAATAGTTTTATAACCTCTGCACCTGCTAATAAAACAGGTCCGTAGCCATGTGCCGCATAAATATTGATTGGGCGATAGTAATAAAATGCAGGATCGAATCCCATTCCTGTTCCTACGCACGTTCCTTCAACATGCCCTTTTTCATTCACTTTAGTTGAAACGGCGTTCCAAGCTAATAATACTGCTGGTGAATATGCCATTTTATCGATATAACCATTATTGATCGCTTTCGCCATAGCGTAGGTGTAAATAGCCGTGGCTGAAGTTTCTAAATAGGTTTCATTTTTATCAATTAACTGGTGCCAAAAACCCGTACCATCTTGATATTTTAATAAACCTTTTATGTGCTTTTGCAATTGGGTTAACACCGTATTGTAACCTGCATGCGATTCTGGTAACACATCTAAAAGCTCAACTAGAGTCATAACTGCCCAACCATTAGCACGTGCCCAATGAAACTGAGGGTGGTCTTCCATGGCCATCACCCAACCGTGCATGTAGAGATTATTTTCAGCATTAAACATACGCTCTGAAAATTGGGTGATTTGCTTAACGGCATCGTCAAAATATTTGTTGTCGCCTGTTAATTTTCCCATTTGCGCTAATGCAGGAACACTCATAAATAAATCGTCTAACCACAAGGTATTAGGTTGCGGTCTGTTTCTAGCCAAAGTACCATCCTCTAAACGAAATTGCTTATTGCTAATGTAGTCTATAAAGTTATCAATAAGTGGTCGCAAATCGGCATCTAATCCAGCGCGTTTTGCTTTTATCATGGCAGCACAAACGGCTCCGGCATCATCTAAAGCATGTGGTTTTAGTGACTGTTTTATTGGCGACGGATAATTTTTATCCACTTTCATTTTTTTGTTGTAAAATGGCGCTATATCTGCAAATATTTGCAAACGCTTGTTGGTATAATCGGCATATTTTTCATCGCCTGTAGCTTCGGTTAAATGCAGCATACCTGCATAAGTAACGCCCCACTCGTAACTTGTTAAACGAAAAGCGCCCGGTGAAAACACGGTGTTTTCATCTAACTTTTTATAATTGGTAATTTCTGTATGCGTTTTAGAATCGATTAATTTTGATGCTGTTTCCGATTCTAGAAAATCATAAACCCGATCTACTGTTAGCACAATATCTTCTATAGATTGTGCGCCATAAGGTGTAGGGTAATTAGCCTGTAATAAATGTAGTGGTGTGGTAACATCGTTGGCTGGTTCTTGCGAAAATCCGATAAGGGAAGCTCCAAACATTACTGTAAAAACACTTAAACGCTTTAAGATTTTGGCGCAATTGGTCTGTTTTAAATCATTCATTTTAAATATATAGTTTAGTTGTAAGTTCTAAATATATATATTTATGATGTGGTGAGTATCCTGCGCTATACTGTTAAAAAAGAAAAAGTGCTGAGATAGAAACCTCAGCACTTTTAATACTTCACTTAAAAAATATTTGCTAGTAGCCAGGGTTTTGCCACTCAGCTTTTTGAGCATCGGTTAAGTTTGTACCGTCGTCGTTTAATAAACCATCTATAAACGATTGTGGTATTGGTCTTAACTCATGCTTATTTTCTGTAATTCCTGTTGATGCTTCAGGATTAAAAGCTCTTGCTCTACTAATTAAAGTTCCTGTGCGAGATAACGTTTCCCAACGTTGCCACTCACCTAACAACTCTCTAGTGCGCTCATTAAGAATAAAGTGTAACGCTCTTTCGTAATCGCTACCAGCACCAACTGCTGTTAAAATAGCTTCATCTTCGGCAGGTAAGTTTCCAGGAAAAGACGTAAGCATTAAATCTGATGCATCTGTAGTCACCGCGATATCTGGATTAGATAAATAATAGGTATTCATATTTAAATTTGAATACACATAATTATCGGCTGCTGTTCCTGTATTCAATGCATTATTTTCGAAGGCCTGTGAACCATCGCTATAGAATGAACGGTTTTCACCAGCTTTCCACTGCGCACGCTCACGCACCACATTAATATCGTTAAGTGCATTTCCATATTGCTCTAAACGCACGTAACACTCGGCGCGTAATAAATATGTTTCTCCAAGACGCGCCATAGTAACATCACGGTGTGCATCACCTTTTTCAGCAAAACGAGAGCCATCATCTGTTTTATTTATACCTGCAAAGAAGTTACAAATAGGCTGACTTTTAAAGTTTGGTGCTACATATTCCCCATTTTGATATAATACTGATACATTTGGTACATATTGACCAGGTGTACTTGTTAATGTTCCTGCTGTTTCTGTTTGACGAGAACCTTCTTCCCATTCTGGTAAGCGACCATTAACATCAACCCAATCAGGATTTTGAACATAAGCTCCAAAGTTGTATCCATCGTAAGTGTTATCATTTTGAGAGTTTAATATCATTACAATACCAGGATCGCCAGATTCTAAACCTAAGTTATTATCGGCAATGTTATTTATGCCATAAACGGTTTTAAAGGTTTTCCACATACGTGCATCGTTAACATGATCGTAAACCGCATAAGCGTATTCTGTTGGGCGACAACGTTGAAAATCCATTCCACCAATCCAAACACCACGACGTACCCAACCGCCAGAGAAGTTAGAAAATTGTGGTGTAAAATAATTATAAGTACGGTTACCAAAACGACCTGTTGTAGCACCATCGGCATTATGTCCTGCCGCCATTAAAATTTCATCAAGTTGCTCAATTTCACAATCAACTCCTGTCCAATTGGCATATAAATCACTATAGTTATTGGTTAATGTTCCTCTAGCACCAATGGCATAAGAACAAGCATCTATGGCCTCTTGTAAATCACTTTGAATATAAGCACTATTCCAGTCGCTATTTCTTTCAGAAGATCTAAATAATAAAGCTTTTGCTAAGAAATGTGCTGCAGTAGCTTTGGTCCATGTAATTCCTTTTCCATAGGTAAAAACCTCCCCTGCAAAAAGGTTGTAGGCATTACGAAAATCTGAAATTACTTGCTCCCAAGATTCCTCCTCTGTTGAACGTTCGAAATTACGAACTACACCAACCGCGGGTTCTGTTTGTAAAACTACACCACCATATTGAGCTGTTAAACGGTAATAGTTATAACCACGTAAAAAATAGGCATGAGCCAAACATCGATTTTTTATTTCTTCGTTATCTATTATATCTGCATTTGCAATGATAGTATTAGCAGAAGAAATGCCATAATACATTTCATCCCATAATGCAGCTGGGGATGTTGCGTTCCAGTTAGCTGCACCAGTTGAAGGCGTTGCTCCTAAGGGTCCTAAACGACTGTCGTAAGTATTCCACATTTCGTTGGTTAAATCGTTTGCATTTGTAAACTCATCGGTTCCGTATAGTGTTAAACCGTAAGCCCATTCGTAACCAAAATGCCAACGTATGTTTCCGTAAAGCGACACTGTTAATGCTTCTAAACCTTCTGCAGTTTCAAAATACTCTGTTGAATATTGAGTTGTTAGCTCCTCATCAAGAAAGTCTTTTGAACAAGAAGTAAGTGACAATATTGCTATTATCACAAATGATATGTTTAATTTTTTAATCTTATTCATTTTTATAAATATTTTAGTTTAATGATGTTAAAAACAATTTTAATCTTAAATTCCTATATCTATACCTAACGTAAAACTACGATTGAATATAGTAGAGCTAACATCAAAATCATACCAGTCTACAGATTGGTAAATGCTTCCAGGATTAATTGCTTGTGCATAAATTTTAAAATTGCTTATCCCATTTTTAGTACAAAACTCTTTTGGAAAATTATACCCTAAAGAAATATTTCTAATTTTTATAAAACCAGCATTTTTGTATCCTAACAGACTAGAAAAATCATCTTGCGATCCAGAAGTTGCTTGACCAAGTATTGGTTTTTGAAATTCTGCATCAGTATTATCGGGTGTCCAGTAATCTGTTTCCATTTGATTACTATGAGAAGTTAAAGCTTGACCTCCTAAGTTTGCCGTATAACCAAAACGCGAATAGGTTTGAATACCTAATTCTATCCCCTTAAACGAAAAGGTATTATTCCATCCCATAGTCCATCTTGGATTTCTATTACCTAAAATAACGCGGTCTTCAGTGGTCATATCGTAGTCTCCATTTTGATCTTTTGGTCTTACATTTCCCGGAGAAAAGTCATATCCATTAGCATTCCAAAGCGCCATTTCAGCTTGATCTTCAGGTGTATCTTGCCATATACCTTCATTATCGTAACCATAATAAACACTTATAGATTCTCCTATAAACCAAGAGTTGTCTACCATATCATTCTTTCCGTATGCTAACTCTTCAATTTCATCTTTTTGCCATGCAACATTAACATTAGTATCCCATGCGAAACCAGACTCTAATTCTATTGGTGTTGCATTTAACGTTAGCTCTAAACCTTGGTTATTTGTTTTACCAATATTTGCATAAGTTGACGGGAAACCAGTTAAGGTAGGAATATCTACAGACATTAATAAATCGTTTGTAAAAGAACGGTAAGCATCTAAACTACCTGAGATACGATTTCGTAAGAAACCAAAATCGATACCAATGTTATACTGTGTTGTTTTTTCCCACCCTAACTCTGGATTAGCCATAGATAACTGATCCCTTGAATAATAAGGCTCATTTGTGGTATAACCGATTTGATTTGACATGTCGTTAAACGGCAAATAAATGGCTGCAATATCTCCTTTTGTAGCATATGGACTTACAGCAGAATTACCTGTAGTACCAACACCTAAACGAAGTTTTAATTGGTTAATCCAGTTTACATCTTGCATGAAACTTTCTTTATCTATTCTCCATCCTAACGCCGCACTAGGGAAAAAATCCCATTTGTGACCATCAGCTAATTGCGAAGCACCATCCCAACGACCAGAAACAGTTAATAAATACTTATCATCAAAACCATAGTTTAAACGAATCATATAAGAACTTAATTGTCGCTCTGACAAGCCTGAACCAATTGAAACATTATTATCTGAATTTGTAACATCTATAGAATTAAAAGCATTCCATAAATAGGAAGGTTTAGGTATATTGTTGGCAGACATTGAAGAGTTCTCAATATTCCAAGATGATGCTGTTTGAAGCAAGGTAACACCAACATTATGTATATCTTTAAAGGTTCGATTGTAAATTAACATATTATCTAAAGTCCAAGAAAAATCACGCCTATTACTTAAACGAGCATAATTTGTTCCTACGCTTCCATCAGAATTAATTCTATGAGACGAAGTGCCATCTATATAAACACCTTCTCTCCAATGACGAAAATCTGGACCAAAAGTTATTTTATAGGTTAATCCTTCAACCGAATCCCAAAGAGCTCCTAAATCAAAAGTTCCAGAAAAACTTCCTAAAAATCTCATAGTTTGAGATTGTTGCGTACTTTTCTCCCACTCATTCATAATAGTATAAATCCCAGATTCTCCACCAGGATTTATAACTAAGTTTCCTTCGCTATCATAAGGAACAGCCATGTTGTAAATAGATTTTGCTGCACCGTAAATAGCATTAGGTACCGAACCACTTCTACCTCCTAGAGTAGACATTCCGTAATCTTGCTCGCTCCAAGAAGTATTTAAGTTAGCGTCTAATGTAAACCAATCTGTAGCCTGTATACTAGTACTAAATTTTGCGGTATATCTTTCGTAAAACTGTCCTTTTTGAGTGCCTTCATTATTTAAATACCCTATAGAACCATAAGCTTTCATTTTCTCTGTACCTCCACTCGCACTAATAGTATGCTCATTTGTTAATGCCGTTTGGGTTACATAGTCTGTCCAATCGGTATTAGTTACTTTTGATGGATCCCAAGTACCATTTTCCCATCCTTTTAACACATTATCTCTAGATGTTTGACCATCAAGAGCACTATCGAAAATTACCATATCGTTTGCTAATGTTGGGCTATCTGGATGCGCATAAGTATCAGAATCTAGATTGTAAGCAGCCCAACGACGTAGTTGTATAAAATCGGCTGCACTCATAGACGGAGATCGATCAACTATATTTGACGTTGTGACACTACCTGAATAGTTTAAAGTAAAACGCCCAGATTTACCTTGCTTTGTTGTTACAATAATAACCCCATTAGCACCACGAGAACCATAAATAGCAGTGGATGAAGCATCTTTTAAAACATCAATAGACTCAATATCTCTTGGGTTTAAAGTTTCTATTGCTGAGGCCGATAACAAAGGAACACCATCAACCACATACAATGGGTCATTACTAGCCGTTAAAGAACGTGTTCCTCTAATTCGTATTGAACCCACTGTTCCTGGTCTTTGGCTTGATGTAATATCTACACCAGCTGCCTTACCCTGCAAAGCTTCGAATGCATTGTTTACAGGTTGGGTCATGAGTTCTTCTGAGCCTACATTTACCATTGCACCTGTAACGTCCGATTTTTTTTGCGTACCATAACCAACTACTACAATTTCATCTAATTGTGCATTGTCTGTTTCCATAGAAACGTTATAAACACTAGCTTCACCAACTACAATTTCTGATGTTTTAAAGCCTAAATAAGAGAAAACTAAAGTTTCTCCTGGAGCTACAGATATACTGTAAAGTCCATCAAAATTAGTACTAACTCCTTTAGTTGTACCTTTTACAATAACATTTACTCCAGGAAGCGGAAAACTTGTATCGTCTGTAATAGTTCCTGTTACTGTTTTTTCTTGAGCATGCCCAGTAGTGTACATTAAAGTAAACACCAAAAAGCATAAAAATGCTGTGATTTTGTTTTTCATGTAGAAAATAGTTTAGTTTATTATTTACTTTAAAGTAGCGCTAAAAATGAAGTGATTTTAGCCTACTTTAGTTCAAAGAACAGATTAAAATAAAGTATTGCTATCCTGCACTCTCCTGTTTAAGTCTAACTTTAACATGCACTCAAGCCAAAAGCTATATTTTTTAACATGGTTTTAACTTTGTTTTCACATTTAAAACTGATTAGTCTTAATTTTTAACTTAACCTAATCAAAATAAAAAGTGCTAAGATTAACATCTTAGCACTTTAAAAAACTAACTCAAAATATTCCAGATTAATAACCTGGATTTTGTAACGCCTGTTTTTGCGAAGCATCTAGCGGGCTTCCATTGGCATAAATACCATCAAGAAAAGTTTGTGGAATAGGTCTCAAATTGTGGAAATCTTGAATATTTGGCGCAGCCTCTGGGTTATAAGCTCTTGCGCGCTCTACAAGAGTTTGGGTTCGACTTAAATCTTCCCAACGATGCCACTCACCACACAACTCTCTTGTACGCTCATTTAAAATTAAGCATAACATTCTATCATATTCTGAAGAATATCCTAACGTACTAATAATAGCCTCATCTTCATCTGGAAGAACTGCTGTACTAACTATAGTTAAATCTGTCGCAGCTGTAGTAACAGGAATATTATTAGACTCGTAATATGAGTTTTCATTCATATAAGAATTAGACTCAAATGGTTGCGAAAACGTAGATGTTGGGTACGATTCTGCGCCATCCTCATAATAAGCTCTATCCTCTCCACTTTTATAGGTTGCACGCTCACGCACGGCATTTATGTAAGGTAAAGCATCAGCATATGAACCTGTCCCCATAGCTGCTTGTTTTATTTTTGCCTCAGCTGCCATTAAATATGTTTCGGCAGAACGCGCTAAAAACTCATCACGCATCCCTCTGTTATCGTTGATTGCCGTTCTATCTGATTCAAAATGCTTTGATAATGATGGCCATCTTGGGTTAGCCATTAAACCAACCCCATCGGCTGCATAAGCAACAAATACATGTGGAATAGTCTTTCCTGTTGCACTGTATAAAATACTAGGGTCGTTATTATTTATAGTACTTGCAAACCTAGTATCGTCAGCAGAATTAATAACATACATAATTCCTAAATCTACCCCTGGCGTATACGAAACACCACCAAACTCACCACCACTATTTACGCGGTGTTTTGTTCTGAATACTTTCCAGAAACGCGAATCGTTAACATGATCGAAAACGTCATAGGTAAAGTAGGTTGCAGCCATACGACTATAAGGACGCATTCCGGTAAGATCACGTTTCATCATTGGTAAATCGTCATAACGCGCTGTAAAGTGTGTATGCTGATGATTATAGGTTTCGAGAGCAGCATCTCTACCAAATGAGGCTGACAAAATTAATTCTGGTAAAAATTCGTTTGCTCCATCTGGTTGTGTATATCTCCATAATTCTTGATAATTACTTGCTAATGGATGATTACCAATAACCTCATCAGATAATGCAACTACTTGAGCTAAGTCTGCAGATTTTGTTGAAGAATTCCAATCATCATTAATTTCACTAGCACGAGTTAAATAAGCTTTGGCTAAATAATGTGCTGCGGCATCTTTACTTATACGATGAGGCTGTTGACCTGAGTTATTTAATAGATTATATGCTTGGGTAAAATCGTCTATTACTTGAGCTAAAACTTCCTCTGCTGAAGCTCTTGTAAACTCTAACTCTACCGTATTACTAGGTTCTAACTTTAAAGGAACGCCTCCATATTGACGTACTAATTTTAAGTAATTGTAAGCTCTAAAGAAATACCCCTCACCTAAAGCTATATTTTTAATTTCTGGATTTGAAGATTCAATATTAGTAGCCGATTGAATTAACTGATTGGCTAAACCTATACCAATATATTTATCGTCCCATGGCTCTTCAGCAGTGGTTCTTATTGTTGTTATTATTGAACCAAATCTTGAATCGTAGTTATTCCATTGGCTATTAGTATCATCACCTCCAACATGAAACTCATCGGTACCATATTGTGTAGTACCAAATTGATATTCCGTTCTAAAAGAATGAGTTAATACACGATAATAGGCTCCAATAGCTAATTCTTGCAATGTGTAATTCGCTATTTTTTGAAATTGGAGTATTTTAGTTTAGTTTTATGTTAGTGAAAGTATTGTTAATCTTTTGTCAAACCGTCCTGCACTTACCTGCTTAATGCAAAAAATGATAGCTCTTATTTTAATAATATCTTATTATATATGAGTTTTAATGCTTATTTCGTATTTTTAAAATTTCCCATTAATGGTACCAGCATGATATCGTTACTGGTTAAATAACTGGAATTAAACAACACCCATTTACCATCTGGACTAATAGATTGATGCAAATGTGCTTCTTTAGAAAATGGACTTACACTCAACAGGCGATGACCTTGGGTAAGTAACACGGTGTCGTCTGGATTTTCGGCATTAATTCTAAATAACTTACCATCAAAGGTATCACCTGCAATCCATTTGCCATCGGGTGTTGCATTACAATGCCAGTAGCCGCCATCAACATGAGATTGCCCATGAAAGGTTAATTTACTAGTTCTTAAATCAATAGAATAAATACCTGTTTGATTAACCTTCAGCCTATCCAAATGTCCCATTAAATGAAACAAAACTTTGTCCTTACCCATAAACACTTCATGCGTAACCCAATCGGTTGCTCGTTCTTCGTATAATGATCGGTTTGTAACCGTTCCATTTTCATCAATAGACAATAACCACATACGTTGTGGTGAATCGCCTCCCGTTTCCCAACAATACATCAGTTCGCCAGAAACATAAGGATTGTTCTGTAAATGCCCTATTCGAAAAGGAACAGTTACTAGTTTTGTAGTTTTTCCTGTTTTAAATTCGGTTTTATAAATGGCTTGCTCTTCGTCGTTTATTTTAGATGAAAAATATGCCGCTGTTTCGTTGGCATCAATCCCCAATCCTGAAGGTTTTATAGTTGAAGGCACTTTAGCCAAAACCTTTTCGTAAGCTTCAGGAGTTTTTACTTTGTTATGGTCAACATCTTTTAAAATAGCTTCAATATCTATTTCAATTAAAGTATTATTTTTAAATCTGTAGGCTACATTTTTATGCCAACCTAAATGAAAATCGCGCGCACCTTTACCTGTTGTTATTTGAGTGATTTCGAATGTTTTGGTAGAAATAGCATAATATTGCCTATCCCAACTGCCTTCTTTTGCTGTTCTATTCGATGAAAAAATGATGTATTCGCCATTGGCCAACCATTGCGGATGTGTTTGATACATTTTAGAATTACTATGTCTCGACGTGGTTAAGGCATTAACTGTTACTCCTGTAATTTTGTCCTTGTAGGTAAAATTTTCTGAAGGAAAACGTTGTCCAAAGATATCGTCTCCCGCCATATCGAAGGTATGATCTACTTCAGAAAGTGAAGTATAATCCTTACCTTCAACAACCTGAGCAGTTGCCGTTTGTAATAGTAAAAACAATAAAAAAACGGATAAAAAGTATTTAGTGGTGGTCATAAATTTAGTTGACTTGTGGTTTATGTATTCTTTAAATTTAGCCATAGAGCACAGCAATTCTATCCTGTGCTATCTGTTAAATTATCATTTATTTACTTTAACAACTTGCGCATTCCAGTATTTTATTGGTATAACTTTTGATGCCTTAAATTCTGTTAAAAAAGACTTAACAAAGCATTTTAACAGGATGCTACAGGATAGCATATCTGCCAATAGCACATATATTTACTAACCATAAAACGCCTTAATTAAACTAAATGCAAAAAATAAAAATTATAGTATCTTGTTTAACAGTACTTTTATTTATCAATTGCGATAAAAAACAAGATGCTAGCACCACAGAAAATAGCATTATTCCCGAAATAACGAACTTGCAAAAGCCTTGGACACGCTGGTGGTGGATGGGTAGCGCGGTAGATTCCACCAACATAAAGCAAAACCTAATCGATTTACACAAAGTAGGTATTGGCGGTGTAGAAATTGCACCAATTTACGGTGCTAAAGGTGAAGAAGACAACTTTATAGATTACTTATCGCCCAAATGGATGAACATGTTAAGCTATACCACTAAAATAGCCGACAGTTTAAACATGCAAGTCGATTTAACTTTAGGTACCGGTTGGCCTTACGGCGGACCCCAAGTAACACCCAAATTTGCAGCCACAAAACTTATTACTGAAACATATGCTGTTAAAAAAGGCGAAACTTTTAAAAACACTATTGAAGTTTCAAACGAAAAAGACAAAAAACTAGCCAGTTTTAATTACTTATTAGCTTATGGTGATAACGGTGAGTTTATCGATTTAACCAGTCAAGTTAAAGACAACACTATCAACTGGACCGCAGAAAACGCCAATTACAATATTATAGCTGTTTTTACAGGAAAAACAAGACAACAAGTTAAACGTGCCGCTCCAGGCGGAAGTGGTTACACGTTAGACCACTACTCTACCGAGGCACTTAACCAATACGTTGTGCCTTTTGATGACGCATTAAATGGATTTGATGGGAATATCCGTTCTATATTTAATGATAGTTACGAGGTTTATGGCACCGATTTTACGCCGAATTTCTTTGAAGCTTTTAAAACCTTACGTGGTTACGATTTAAAACCGCATTTACAATTATTATTAAGTACCGAAGATGATGACGAAGCTAACCGCATAAAGAGCGATTACCGCGAAACATTATCTGATTTACTTTTACATGATTTTGATGAACCTTGGACAACTTGGGCCAACAAACACAACTTTAAGTCGCGTTTACAAGCTCATGGTTCACCAGGAAATTTATTAGATTTATATGCCGCTGCCGATATTCCAGAATGTGAAACCTTTGGTTCTATGCCATACGATATTCCTGGTTTACGTCGTGAGCAAGAAGATATTCGCGAAGGCGATGCCGACCCAGTAATGTTGAAGTTTTCGTCGTCTGCAGCACATGTTGCAGGTAAGCCGTTAACCTCATCGGAAACCTTTACTTGGCTACGCGATCATTTTAAAGTGGCTTTATCACAAACCAAACCAGAGGTTGAAGACTTATTTTTAAACGGTGTTAACCATGTGTTTTTACACGGTACAACCTATTCGCCAAAACGTGCCACATGGCCAGGGTGGAAATTTTACGCATCGGTAAACTTTAATCCTAATTTAGCGATTGGCGAAGATGAAAATCAGTTATTTAACTATATTGCCAATTGTCAAGCCTTACTTCAAGAAGGAAAACCCGATAACGACGTATTGCTATACTATCCTATTTACGATACTTGGGGAAGTCAATTAAAGAATCAATTATTTTTTCAGTTTAAAATACATTCTTTAAAAGAATGGCTGCACGACACGCCTTTTTACAATACTGGAAAATTATTAATGAATACGGGTTATGGTGTTGATTTCCTTTCGGATAATTACTTAAGTAAAGCGACTTTTGCCAACGGAAAAATTGAAGTTCCGGGTGGCGCATATAAAGCTATTGTTGTTCCTAATTGCGATAAAATGTCGCTTGAAACCTTAAAGCAGCTTATTGCTCTTAAAAAAGAAGGTGCAACTATTATTTTTGAAGGATTACCAAGCACAATTCCAGGATTTAACAACTACGAAGCACGCACTACGGAATTGAAAAAACTGTTAGCTGATAACGCAAATATTACTGATGCTAGCGATGTTATTTCTAGTTTACTAGCTGCTAACATTGCTCCTGAAACTTTAGTAAATTCAGGGTTAAAATTTATAAAACGTGATGTTGATGGTAACAAAACGTATTATTTGGTAAATCATACTAATAAGGCCATTTCGGAGTTTATTCCTATTAACGGCATATACGACCACGTTGCTATTATCAACCCAAATACAGGTGCATTTGGAAATGGTAGCACGAAAATTGAAAACGGCAAAACATTAGTTCAAGTTTCAATTAAACCTGGTGAAGCGTTGTTCTTAAAAACAATAGCATCGGCAACAGAAACGAATTGGGAATATTTTAATGCTTCAAGCGATGCGGTTGCTTTAAATGAACCATGGGAAGTATCATTTTTACGCGGTGGCCCAAGTTTACCTGAAACTAAAACGATTGATAGTTTACAATCTTGGACAACCTTCAACGAAGCATCAGCACATTTTTCGGGTACTGCTCAATACACCACCACCATTACTATTTCTGATGAAAATACAGATAATTGGCTTTTAAAACTTGGTGATGTCCGCGAAAGCGCAAAAATTTGGGTAAATGATGAATTTATCGGTGCGCTATGGTCTAATCCTTTTGAAATTGAATTAGGAAAACTTAAACAAGGTGAAAACACGTTAAAAGTAGAAGTTACAAACCTATCTGCTAACCGCATTCGTGCAAAAGAACTTCGTGGTGAAGAATGGAAAATTTTCTACGAAATAAACATGGTAAACAAAGATTATCAAAAATTCGATGCTACACTATGGCAGCCTATGCTTTCTGGTATTTTAGGACCTGTAACCCTTACGTCTCTACAAAAAATAAACTAAATTATTATACAATGAAAAAAATCAATCTGCTTTTAATTTTAAGCATCTTAATAACTAATATTTCATTAGCGCAACAGCCTTTTGATAAAGCCGAAATATTGAAAAACATGCAATTAGCAAATCAATATTTTATGAATAAATGGCAAGATGTTGGCAAAACTATCGTAACAAATAAAGAGCGCCCTAGTAATATTTGGACGCGTGGTGTGTATTACGAAGGGCTAATGGCATTGTATGAAATTTATCCAAAAGAGGAATATTACAAATATGCATACGATTGGGCAGAATTCCATGATTGGGGATTCCGTTACGGCAGTGCAAACCGAAATGCAGACGATTATTGTGCTGCGCAAACTTACATCGATTTATACAACCTTGAACCGGATTCTAAAAAACTTAAAAATACCAAGGCTTGTATTAATATGCATTTAAACACACCACAACTAGATGATTGGTCGTGGATTGATGCCATACAAATGGGGATGCCGGTATTTGCAAAGCTTGGAGTTCTTGAAAATGACGAACGCTACTTCGAAAAAATGTATGATATGTACATGTACAGCCGCGATAAGCACGGTGACAATGGGTTATATAACCCGAAAGACGGATTATGGTGGCGTGATGCCGATTTCGATCCGCCATACAAAGAACCAAACGGCGAAGATTGTTACTGGAGCCGTGGTAATGGTTGGGTAATTGCCGCCTTAGCAAAGGTATTAACTATTATTCCAGAAGATGCACCACACAGAGAGCAATACATTATGGATTTAAAATCTATGGCGCAAGCTTTAGTGCCTATTCAGCGTAAAGATGGTTTCTGGAACGTGAGTTTACACGACCCTACAAACTACGGCGGTAAAGAAACCTCTGGAACGGCTTTATTTATCTACGGAATTGCTTACGGAATAAACAACGGTATTTTAGATAAAGAAACGTATTTACCTGTTATTGAAAAAGCTTGGAATGCCATTGTAAAAGATGCCCTACACAAAGATGGTTTCTTAGGATGGTTACAATCTACTGGAAAAGAACCAAAAGATGGTCAGCCACTTTCATACAAAAAAGTACCTGATTTTGAAGATTACGGCTTAGGATGTTTCCTTTTAGCAGGAGCAGAACTATACCGATTACAATAATTATCATCTAAAAAATACAACCTGCCAACACGCAGGTTGTATTTTTTTATTAAAATTCTTTCTTTTAAAATTTTCACCTAAATGAAAAACATTAGCTTACTCGCTTTAATTACTTTAATTGGTTTTGTTGGATGTAAATCCAAAGAAAAACCAGCAATAACTTATAACACTACAAAAGTTGAAGCGCCGTTTGACATGCCGGAAATTAAAACGCCTAATTTCACTAATTGCGATACTTTAAATATTGTTGATTTTGGCGCGGTAGCTAGTGATAAAAACAAAACGAGTTTAGCTATTGAAAAAGCTATAACCCAAGCCAACGAAAATGGATGCGGCGTTGTTTTAATACCTAAAGGTGAATGGTTAACTAAAAAATTACACTTTAAAAGCAATATAAACCTGCATCTTAGCGAAGGTGCAGTATTATTATTTTCTGAAAATCCTGAAGATTATTTACCTGCAGTACATACCACTTGGGAAGGTATGGAATGTTACAACTACTCGCCATTAATTTATGCTTACAATTGTGAAAACATTGCCATTACAGGTAAAGGTGAATTAAAAGCTAAAATGGATGTTTGGAAAACTTGGTTTTCTCGCCCAAGACCACACATGAATAGCTTGAAACACCTATACAATCTATCGGCTAAGAACCCAGACGTTAAAGCACGCCAAATGGTAAATGACAGCGCACATTTGCGTCCACAGTTTATTCAGTTTAATCGCTCTAAGCACATTTTACTGGAAGATGTAAAGATTACTAATAGTCCGTTTTGGACCATCCATCCTTATCTTTCAAAAGACATCATCATTAGAAACTTAAACGTATATGCACACGGACACAACAACGATGGCGTAGATCCTGAAATGTCGCAAAACATGCTGATTGAAAATTGCTTTTTCGATCAAGGTGATGACGCTATTGCCGTAAAATCTGGAAGAAACCAAGACGCATGGCGATTAAACACGCCAACTAAAAACTTGGTTATTAAAAATTCTACTGTAAAAAACGGACATCAGTTACTTGCCATAGGAAGCGAACTTTCTGGCGGTGTCGAAAATGTTTATATGGATAATTGCGAGGTTTTAGATGGCGCAAAATTATTCCATTTAGTGTTCATTAAGACTAACGAACGCCGTGGCGGTTATGTAAAAAATATTTTTGTAAAAAACATAACTTCGGGTAAAATAGACAAAGGCATTCTAGGTATTGAAACCGATGTGCTTTACCAGTGGCGCGATTTAGTGCCAACCTACGAAACCCGTTTAACACCAATTAGCAATGTGTATTTAGAAAACTTTAACGCTGGTAATGTTGAGTTTGTATCTCGAATTTTAGCCCAAGAAGCGCTACCTGCAAAAACTATTTCGTTAAAAAACATTGCTTGCGATACCATTCAAGGCGAACCATACATTCATGAAAATGTGGTTGATTTCACATCTACCAACACACCTTAACTTATAACAGTCCTTTAAGTTTGTCAATACATTAAATTCATTAATTTTGCTTCAATAATTTAGCATCGAAGCATCATTATATTTTGAGTTTAGCATTAAAAAATCATATTGAAAAAATTGTATCTTTAACAGATGAAGAGTTTAAGTATGTGCTTTCTTTCTTCACTAAAAAAAAGCTTCAAAAACATCAATTTTTAATCGCAAGCGGTGCCCCTGTACAAACCGATCATTTTGTATTGAAAGGTTTACTAAAAGCCACTTACACCAATGATGAAGGCAAGCAACACATCTTACAATTTGCTATGGAAGACTGGTGGGTTACCGATTATCAAGCCTACTTTTTACAAACCAATGCTACATTAAATATTGACTGTCTCGAAAATAGTGAAGTACTTTGTCTCACGCTAGAAAACAGAGAAAAACTATGTCGCGAACTTCAAAAAATCGAGCATTTTTTCCGCATAAAAACCAGTATGGGTTTTGTAGCTCAGCAACAACGCATTTTATCGTTATTAAACAAAGATGCCAAAGGACGCTACAATCAATTACTTGAACAATATCCGCAACTCTTGCAGCGTGTTCCTAAAACTATATTAGCAGCTTATTTAGGGGTTACAAGAGAAACTTTAAGCAGGTTGTAATACTTGTAAATGTGATATACATCACAATAAATATGTGATATATGTCCTTAACCTAAACCTTACTTTCTTCCGAAATTTGCCTAATAAATAAAGGCAATACATGAAGAATATTTTTGTAATAAATGGCGGCAAAAAGTTTGCCCATTCGGGAGGAAAATTTAATCAGACGATAGTTGATGTTGATACTGATTTTTTCACTACCAAAAACGGTTTCAATTTAAAAATAACCGACATAAATCAACCTTACAATCTAACAGAAGAAATAGAAAAATTCATTTGGGCAGATGTAATTATTTACCACTTTCCAGCTTGGTGGATGGGTATGCCTTATGCCTTAAAAGAATATTTCGATAAGGTTTTAACTGCTGGTCACCAAAAAGGTTTATACCGAAGCGATGGCAGAAAAGCAGAAAACCCTGCTATAAATTACGGCACCGGAGGATTACTAAAAGGTAAAACATACATGGTTACCACAACTTGGAATGCTCCTGAAACAGCATTTACATTACCTGATGAGTTTTTTAAAGAAACTTCTGTAGACGATGGTATCCTTTTCGGGTTTCATAGAATGAATGCTTTTTTAGCGCTAGAACCTCTTAAAAGTATCCATTTTCATGATGTTGAAAAAAACAATGGAAACGAACAGGTACAAACTCATATGACGAATTACTTAACACATTTAAAATCGATTTTTAAATAAATATGATACGAAAACAATTATTAATAGCGCTTTGCGCATTGGTTGCTTTAAAAAACTATGCGCAGATTAAAAACTCAAACAACATGGATAAAAAAATATTAATTGTACTTACAAGCCACAGTGAAAAGGGAAATACTGGCAAAAAAACTGGTTTTTATTTAAGTGAAGTGTCTCATCCTTGGGACGTATTTAACAATGCGGGGTACACCGTAGATTTTGTTAGCCCAAAAGGCGGAAAAGCACCCGTTGATGGTTTTGATTTAGATGACCCAATCAATAAAAAATTCTGGGAAAACGAATTATATCATCATAAGATTGAAAACACAAATACACCTGCTCAAATTAACCCTGATGAATATGCTGCTATATTTTATGCAGGTGGACATGGTACCATGTGGGATTTTCCAGAAAATGAAGCACTAGCCACTCTTGCTCAAAAAATTTATGAAAACAATGGAGTGATTAGTGCCGTTTGCCACGGACCAGCAGGTTTGGTAAACATAAAACTGAGCAACGGTAAGTATTTGGTTGATGGCAAAAAAATAAATGCCTTTACAAACGAGGAAGAAAGCGCCGTTAAATTAGAAAAAATAGTACCGTTTTTACTTGAAAGTAAACTTATTGAACGTGGTGCCATTTTTGAAAAATCGGCACCATGGCAAGTGCATGTTACTGTAGATAGTCGTGTGGTAACTGGCCAAAATCCACAATCGGCACATCAAGTAGGTGAAGCTACACTCAAAGAAATTGAAAAACTAAAATAAGTTTTTAGCCAAAAGACTGATGAATAAAACGCAATTAATCATCAGTCTTTTGTTTTTTTACAGGATGCCACAGGATAGAAATACAGGAGTTAAGGAGTAGTTTTATTTTTATATGTATTTTTACTAGCAATTACATATAATAAGACAAAACGCCTAACATGATAAAGCAACTAAAACAATTACTTTTAGCATCCACCATCCTTTTCGGAATTAACGCCACAAACGCACAACAACAAGAAGAAGTTGAGTTGTGGGAGAAAGTTCCAAACTCTATTGAAAACAAAGATTACCAAGAGCATTTCCGTACAAACTCAAAAGGAGAAGCCACTGGTATTTTGAAAGTTACAAATCCGAGATTAAAAGTATTTTTAGCTGATAATAACGCTAATAGTAATGCGGCAGTTATTATTTGCCCTGGTGGCGGTTATGGTGTTTTATCGCACGATAAAGAAGGTGATAAAGTGGCCGAATGGCTTAATAGCATTGGTATTTCTGCATTCGTATTAAAATACCGTTTGCCTAGTGATATCATCATGAAAAACAAGACTATCGGTCCGCTTCAAGATGTTCAAGAAGCTATTAGAACCGTAAGACGTAATGCCACAACTTGGAATATAAACCCAGAAAAAGTAGGCATTATTGGCTTTTCGGCTGGCGGCCATTTGGCTTCAACAGCTTCCACACATTATAATGATGATGTTTACAAACACGATAACATGAGTGCACGACCAGATTTTTCAATGTTGATTTATCCAGTAATCTCAATGGAAGACGGTATAACTCACAATGGATCGAAAGTAAATCTTTTAGGCAAAAAGGTTTCAAAAGCATTAATTGAAAGCTACTCTAACGAAAAACAAGTTGATGCCAACACACCGCCTACAATTCTAATTCATGCCACCGATGATCACGCTGTTCCTGTAGAAAATTCAATTAATTACTATTTGGCTTTAAAAGAACATAAAGTTCCTGCCGAAATGCATATTTACGAAGATGGTGGCCATGGCTTTGGTTTAGGCAGAACAGGCACGCACACGAATTGGCCAAAAGCTTGCGAGCAATGGCTTATTGCTAATCATGTTATTCCAGAACCATCTGTTTATATGTTTTCGTACTTTAAAGGCAATGGGGAAGATGGATTACATTTTGCCTACAGCTTTGATGGTTATAAATTTACTACACTAAAAAACGACCAATCGTTTTTAACGCCAATGGTTGGGAAAGATAAATTAATGCGCGACCCTTGTATTATTAAAGGCGGTGACGATTACTACCACATGGTTTGGACCGTAAGTTGGACCGATAAAGGTATTGGTTATGCCAAATCGAAAGACTTAATACATTGGTCGGAGCAAAAATTTATTCCAGTGATGGCACACGAACCAAATGCCAGAAATACTTGGGCGCCTGAGGTTACTTACAATCCTGAGACGAAAGACTATATTATTTACTGGGCAACTACTATTACTGGAAAATTCCCTGAAACTCAAATTGAAGACGATGCTGGATACAACCACAGAATGTATTACACCGTAACCAAAGATTTTGAAACCTTTAGCGACACTAAATTATTTTACGAACCAGGATTTAATGTGATTGATGCTACAATTCAAAAAGAAGGCGAAAAGTTTATTATGTTTTTAAAAGATGAAACTAAAAAACCCGTTAGAAAAAATTTAAAATTGGCGTTTAGTGACAAATTAGAAGGTCCATACTCTAAAGCTAGTGAGCAAATTACTGGTAAATATTGGGCAGAAGGACCAACAGCTATTAAGGTTGATGGTAAATGGACGGTTTACTTTGATAAATACACCGATCATAAATACGGTGCGGTACAATCGGCAGATTTAGAACATTGGGAAGATATTTCAGATAAAATTGAATTTCCAAAAGGCACCAGACACGGTACTATTTTTAAAGTACCTTTTTCGGTTTTTAAAGCCTTGGAAAGGCTATAAAATAAAACTTTAACTCTCATAAAGAAGCTGTCTAAAAAGTCGTTTTTTGTCAATCTGAACTTGTTTCAGATTCTGAAATAAATTCAGAATGACAGATTTCACATTTTTTAGACAGTCTAATTTTTTATATACTCAAAAACACAGCCTTTCCTTTTAAATAGAGTTTCTATCAATAAAATTAAAATCTACTTTAACTTTTCCTTTCTTTTTATTTAAAATCATAGACGCGGCGGTTTCACCCATCATTTTAAAATCGGTTGAAATTACTGTAATCCCCAATAAATCTTTTAAAGGTGTATCATTATACGAAATAATACCAATTTCCTTTCCTAAAACAAATTCATCTTCACGCACTTGTTTTACGAGGTTTACTAAATCTGATTCTTCAATAGTGATAAATAAATCTCCCTTTTTCAAAATGATATCGTCGTAAACTTCATTTAAAATTTCAAAATCTAAATTAAATTCACTGCAAAACTTTCTAAATCCATGTAAAATTCGTCTCGGATACGGATATACCGAACTATCTGGATAAACCAAAAACAGTTTTTCGTATTTTTTAATTTTTTCGGCGCCTTCTTTTAAAGCATTGTAAATATCATTTTCAAAATCTTGAGACACTTCAATAAATTTTCCATCAATATTTAATTTGGTATTATCTAAAATTACCAACCTATCCCTTGGCACATTTTTTATGGCTGCCAAAACTTTATCGGTAAAACTTACGTGACGTAAATCTTCGGTTTTAAAATGCGGCATAATCACATAATAATCGTAAGCCGATTTGTTTTTATCCATTAAATTTAAAAACAACGACTCGTCACAATGGTAAATATGTAACTCGGTATGCGAATTGGCACCTATACTATCAATAAACGAGTTATAAATACGCATTTTATATGAACTCAGCTTATTTACTAAAAATAAAATATTGACTTTTGATATTAATTTGGTTCGCGTAATGTAATAGCCTTTACCTCGAATTGACGAAATGATATTGCGTTCTTTTAAAATGTTATACGCTTTTTCTACCGTATCACGCGATAAATAAAACTCTTCACTTAGCATATTTATCGATGGTATTTTTTGGTCGATGGTTAAGTTACCAACCGAAATATTATGAATTATAGAATCTACAATTTGTTGATATTTAGGAATTCTTGAATTTTCGTCAATTAATATAAACTTCATTACTTCCATAATTCTTGGAGATGTTTTTAGATTTAAAACTTACACGAACGCAATGTTTTTCAACATTTAATATTCAAATAAACGGTCTTAAAATTAGTATTCAAAATAAAAGTAAAATGAAATTTGACACATTTTTAACAATCTACATTAAATTTTAGTTAAACGGGATAGTACAGGATAGAAACTTTTAATTGATAACTTAATTTAGCTACACAAAATTTAAACAACTAATGGACACACTAACAGAAAATTTTAAATACGTTGATTATTTATGGGACGATAAAAAAGCGGAAGCTTTAGGAGACGACCAAGTTGCTCTATTTTTATATCGTTCTAATATACTTGGAGCCGATTTAAGAATTACCAATTACGGCGGTGGTAATACCAGCTGTAAAACCATAGAAAAAGATCCTTTAACAAACGAAGATGTTGAAGTAATGTGGGTAAAAGGTTCTGGTGGAGACATTGGTACTCTAACACGTTCTGGAATTGCGGGTTTATACACAAACCGTTTACGCGATTTAAAAAATGTTTATGGCGGTTTAGATGATGAAGACAGAATGGTTGGTTTATTTAACCACTGTATTTACGATTTAGATAGTAAAGCACCTTCTATTGATACACCTTTACACGGACTTTTACCTTTTAAACACATAGACCACTTACACCCAGATGCACTTATTGCCGTTGCTGCTGCAAAAGATAGCGAAAAAGTTACCAAAGAAATTTGGGGAGACACTATGGGATGGGTGCCATGGCAACGTCCTGGTTTCGATTTAGGTTTACAGTTAGAAAAATGCTTAAACGACAACCCTGGTATTCGTGGTATTGTTTTAGGTAGCCACGGGTTATTTACTTGGGGTGATACGTCGTATGAATGTTATATGAATAGTTTAGAAGTTATAGAAATGGCTTCAGACTATATCAACAAGAAAATTGAAGCTCAAGGCGAGGTTTTTGGCGGACAAAAAGTACAAAGTTTACCAAAAGAGGAGCGTTTAGAAAAAGCAGCGCAATTAATGCCTTTATTAAGAGGTTTATGTTCATCAGAAAACCGTATGATTGGTCATTTTTCTGATAGTGATGTGGTGATGCAATACATTAATAGCAACGACCTTGAGCGTTTAGCGCCAATGGGAACGTCTTGTCCAGACCACTTTTTACGCACAAAAATTCAACCATTAGTACTAACACTTGATGCTAACGAAGATTTAAGCAACGGTGCCGAAGTTTTAAAGAAATTAGAACCAGCATTCGAGCAATACAGACAAGAATACGCCGATTATTACAACACGTGCAAGCGTGATAATAGTCCTGCAATGCGTGATCCTAACCCGGTAATTATTATTTATCCAGGTGTTGGTATGTTTAGTTTTGCAAAAAACAAACAAACAACTCGTGTGGCTAGCGAATTTTACATCAACGCAATTAATGTAATGCGCGGTGCAGAGGCGATTACAGAATATACGTCTTTACCAAGACAAGAAGCTTTCGATATTGAATATTGGTTATTAGAAGAAGCTAAATTACAACGTATGCCAAAAGAGCAACCATTATCGCGTAAAGTAGCATTAGTTACTGGTGCTGGTGGTGGTATTGGTAAGGCTATTGCCGATAAACTAGCTGCCGAAGGTGCTAACGTTGTTTTAACTGATATTAACGAAGATGCACTTAAAGAAGCTAATGGAACGTACAAACGCGATGTTTCAACTTATGCTATTTGTGATGTAACTAACTACGAATCGATTGTAAACGCATACAAAAAAGCTTGTGTTGAGTTTGGTGGTGTAGATATTATAGTACACAGTGCTGGTTTAGCTATTTCTAAGCCAATTGAAGAAACTACTCAAAAAGACTGGGATATTTTACAAAATGTATTAGTAAAAGGTCAGTTCGAGCTAGCAAAAGCTGGTGTAGAAGTTATGCGTAAGCAAAACTTAGGTGGAAACTTTATAAGTATAGCAAGTAAAAACGGATTAGTTTCTGGTCCAAATAACGTAGGCTACGGTACTGCAAAAGCTGCACAACAACATATGTCGCGTTTATTAGCTGCCGAACTTGCTCCAGACAAAATACGTGTAAACGTAGTAAACCCAGACGGTGTTATTGTTGGTAGTAAAATTTGGGAAGGCGCTTGGGCCGAAGGTCGCGCTAAAGCTTACGGTATTACTGTTGAAGAATTACCTGCACACTACGCAAAAAGAAATTTATTAAACGAAATTATTTATCCAGACGATATAGCTAACGGTGTTTTCTCATTAGTTGCTATATTAGACAAAACTACTGGAAATATTGTAAATGTTGATGGTGGTATGGCCAATGCATTTGTAAGATAATATTAAAATTTAGTTTGTTTAGTTATAAAAACTTCCATAGCATAATTTTATATATGGGAGTTTTTTTTTAAAAATTCACCAATGAAATTAAATAAAACACAAATACACGATATAAATCAAAAGGATTTAAAATCGCACGAGAGTGATTTTAACTATTTATCCGATAAATTAACAAACAAAGGTCTTGATGTTAACAGCATTGTTTCTAAACTAAAAGATTTTCAAGTAGCTATTCCTAGTTGGGCTTTAGGTGCTGGAGGAACACGCTTTGGGCGCTTTTCGTTTTATGGAGAACCTTCTAGTTTAGAGCAAAAAATTGATGATATTGGCGTTATTCATGCATTAACGCAAACAGCTGGAGCTGTATCGCTTCATATTCCTTGGGATATTCCTTCAGATTATAACGCTATTAAAGAAAAAGCCGATGCGTTAAACATAAAGTTCGATGCCGTAAACTCGAATACGTTTCAAGATCAAAAAGGTGCTCAAGAAACATACAAATACGGTTCGTTAAGTAATACGAGTAAAGCGGTTAGAGAACAAGCTATTCAGCATAATTTAGATGTTATAAACATTGGAAACAAACTAGGTTCTAAAGCCTTAACCGTTTGGTTAGCCGATGGTTCTTGTTTTCCTGGACAAAATAATTTTCAAACAGCATTTCAAAACACACAAGATAGCTTAATTGATATTTACAAAGGATTACCAGACGACTGGAAAATGCTTGTAGAATACAAACCATACGAACCTAACTTCTACAGCACCGTAATACAAGATTGGGGAGCTTCCTTAATGTTAGCTAATGGTTGTGGCGATAAAGCTTATACTTTGGTTGATTTAGGACACCATTTACCAAACTCTAATATCGAGCAAATTGTTTCTATTCTTCAATTAAAAGGAAAATTAGGTGGTTTCCACTTTAACGATAGCAAATATGGCGACGACGATTTAACTGTTGGAAGCATTAAACCTTATGCCCTATTCTTAATTTTTAACGAATTGGTTTACGGTATGGAAAACAACCCGCAAAACCCAGATTTAGCGTGGATGATTGATGCAAGCCATAATGTAAAAGATCCGTTAGAAGATTTAATTCAATCCCTTGAAGCAATACAAGAAGCTTACGCGAAGGCGCTTTTAATTAATCAAGCCGATTTAAAAGCAGCCCAATTGCATCATGACGTTGTTAAGTGTCAAGAAATTTTACAAGATGCTTACCGTACCGATGTTCGTGCCTTATTACAACAAGCTCGGTTAGATGCTGGTGGCGCTTTAAGTCCTATTAACGCTTACCGCAACTTAAATGTAAGAAACGAACTTATAACAGAACGCGGTAAAAACACTGTTGCAACAGGTTTATAATTATTTATATGATTGATGTAACTGCAGTTTTTGATATAGGTAAAACCAATAAAAAGTTTTTTCTGTTCGATAAAGACTTTAAAGAGGTTTACAAAGAATACATTTCGTTTGATGAAATTGAAGATGAAGACGGCCATCCAACCGAAAATTTATCCGAGTTGCAAAAATGGTTAAAAGGCGTTTTCGAAAACATTTTAAATGCTTCAGAATACAATATTAAAGCCATAAACTTTTCAACTTATGGTGCTAGTTTTGTGCATTTAGATGAAAACGGCGAAGCATTAACACCACTTTACAATTACACCAAACCCTTAGATGAAGGTATTGTAAAATCTTTTATTGAAAAATATGGTCCAAAAGAAGATTTTCTAAAAAAAACAGGCTGTTTCGATTTAAGTTTGCTAAACTCTGGTTTACAACTATATTGGCTTAAACATAGCAAACCAGAAATCTTCAAGAAAATAAAATATTCGTTGCATTTGCCACAATATTTAAGCTATATTTTTACAGGTATTCCGTTAAGCGAATACACCAGTATTGGTTGCCATACCGCCTTATGGGATTACACTAAAAAAGATTATCACCCATGGGTTTATAAGGAAGAATTACATAAAATTTTACCTCCAATAGTGTCAACCGAAACTAGCATTAACATGAACTATAACGGGAAACGCATTAAAATTGGTGTTGGTATTCACGATAGTTCTTCAGCCTTATTGCCTTATGTGCGCAGCATAAAGAAAAAGTTTGTATTGGTGTCAACAGGTACTTGGAGTATTTCTCTAAATCCGTTTACCGAAAAGCCCATTTCCGAAAATGGTGAATCGATAAACTATATGCGAATTAACGGCAAACCAGTTAAAGCTACTCGTTTATTTTTAGGTAACGAATACAAAATTCAAGTTAAAAAATTAGATGAAAAATTTGGTGTAAAAGACAATTATCACAGAAGTGTAAAGTTCGATTACGATATTTATACAAAAATCAATAAAGACTTTAAAAACAGGTTTAAATGGGAAGGCTTTTCAACTGCAGATATGCCTACTGAAACGAGCATTCCACAAGAAACCTACGAAGAAGCTTACCATCAACTTATGACGGAATTGGTACTGCTTCAAATTAAAAGTATAAAAGATGTTATTGGCGACGATGCCATAAAACGCCTTTATGTTGATGGCGGATTTAGCGATAACGACCTGTACATTAAACTATTATCACATCATTTTAGAGATAAAAAATTACGCACCACCGATTCTTCTTTAGGTTCGGCATTAGGTGCTGCAATTTCAATTTCAGACACGAAATTAAATTCTAAATTTTTAAGGAAAAATTATGCTTTAAAAAAGCATGTTCCTTTTATTATTAAGTAGTAATTTTATTAGATAGTTTAAAAGGAAATTAAACGATCATAAAACTTACTTACCAATCAAAATTTAATAACGCATAACATGGCAATAAAGTTCGATACCCGATATCCATCAATAGACGACTTAAGAGCAAAAGCGCAAACCAAAATACCGCGTTTTGCTTTCGAATATTTAGATGGTGGCTGTAATGAAGATGTAAATTTAATTAGAAACACATCCGAACTTAGAGAAGTTCAATTAAAACCCAATTATTTAAGAGCTCATACGGGGTCTTCATTAAAAACGAAGCTTTTTGGTGTAGAATACGATGCGCCGTTTGGCATTGCTCCTGTTGGTTTACAAGGTTTAATGTGGCCTAATTCGCCAGAAATTTTAGCAAAAGCAGCCTTCGAGCATAACATACCTTTTATTTTAAGTACCGTAACAACAACTAGTATTGAGCGCGCTAGCGAACTAACCGAAGGTAAGGCATGGTTTCAATTATATCATCCTGCTGAAGACAGATTACGTGACGATATTATTAACCGTGCTGCAGCGGCTGAATGCCCTGTTTTAGTAATACTTTGTGATGTTCCTACTTTTGGGTTTAGACCACGTGATATTCGTAACGGTTTGGCAATGCCCCCAAAAATGTCGGTTAAAAATATCCTTCAAATATTAGGAAAACCACATTGGGCAATGCAAACCTTAAAATATGGTCAGCCAAACTTTGCTAACTTAAAACCATACATGCCAAAAGGTTTAGATTTAAAACAATTAGGCAAGTTTATGGATCAAACGTTTAGTGGAAGATTAAACGAAGAAAAAATAAAACCTATTCGCGATATGTGGAAAGGTAAATTGGTTTTAAAAGGTGTTGCTAGTGAATATGACACCGAAGAAGCGATACGTTTAGGACTCGACGGCATCATTGTTTCTAATCACGGCGGAAGACAACTAGACGCTGGAGAATCTACCATTAAACCATTGACCACATTAGCCGAAAAATACGGTGATAAAATTGAAGTGATGATGGATAGTGGCGTACGTTCAGGACCAGATGTGGCAAGAGCTATGGCTAGTGGTGCTAAATTTACCTTTATGGGACGCTCGTTTATGTATGGCGTTTCTGCGCTAGGTAAAAAAGGTGGTAACCACACCATTTCACTTTTAAAAACCGAATTACAACAAGTTATGGAACAACTTAATTGTGCGACCACTTCAAATTTTGGAGATCATCTCATAAAATAAGCTTCCTTAAAAACTAATAAAACCAACTAAATTATGACACAATATAGCATAGAAGAAGAGATAATTGATGAGGCCGCAGGCGGCGAATTTGAAAGAACCCCTGTACCGCAATCGAAACTTAAAAGTTGGAAAAGCTTTTTAGGAATGTATGCTGGTGAGCATGCTGCGGGAACCGAATTTGTTATTGGCCCACTATTTTTAACCACAGGTGTAAGCGCCTTCGATTTAATTATTGGATTACTTCTTGGTAACTTTTTAGCCGTTTTATCTTGGCGTTTTTTAACTGCCGAAGTTGCCGTTAAAAACCGTTTAACTCTATACTACCAATTAGAAAAAATTTGTGGTAAAAAATTAGTAACAGGCTATAATTTAGCCAACGGTATTTTATTCTGTTTCTTGGCTGGCGCCATGATAACCGTTTCGGCCACAGCAGTTGGTATTCCTTTCGATATGCCCATGCCAAAACTAACCGATACCACACCCAATGGCTTAACTTGGATAATTATAGTTTTAGCTATTGGCGCAGTAATTTCAATTATTGCAGCACGCGGTTACGACACGGTTTCTAAGGCCTCAAATTATATGTCGCCTATTATTGTTTTAGGCTTTTTAATTGCAGGAATAGTCGCTATTAACCAACTTGGTGTTGCTAGTTTTGCTGACTTTTGGGCTATTTGGGGAGAAGGTTCGGAGCCATTTCCAGGACAAATAAAATACACCTTTTGGCACGTAGTCATTTGGTCATGGTTTGCAAATGCTGCAATGCATGTTGGTATGTCCGATTTATCGGTTTTTCGTTTTGCTAAAAAAGCAAGTTCTGGATGGACCACCATTGCAGGTATGTATGTTGGCCATTATATGGCTTGGATATCGGCTTGTTTAATGTATGCCGTATATTTAAAAACTCCAGAAGCCCAAGCTATTGTTGCTGCAGGCGGCGCTCCTTCGGTTGCTCCTGGACCAATGGCTTATAATACTATTGGTATTTTTGGTGTTATTGTTGTGTTACTTGCCGGTTGGACTACCGCGAACCCAACTATTTATAGAGCAGGTTTAGCTTTTCAAGCGATTATGCCTAAAACATCAACATTTTGGGTAACTATAATTGCTGGTTCCGTTGCTACAATTGCTGGATTATTCCCTGCTTTTGCGATGCAATTACTAGATTTTGTTGCGCTTTACGGTTTTATTTTAGCACCTGTTGGAGCCATTATTGTTTTCGAACATTTCTTTGCTAAACAATACGGAATCATTAAAAACTATGCTGAACAAGCCAATATAAAGTTTAATAAATCGGTACTTTTTGCTTGGGCATTAAGCTTTGGAATATTTTACTTTATTTCAGTACAATTCGATGTGTTTTTATCCTTTGTAACACTTCCCGCTTGGTTATCGTGTGGGGTGCTATTTTTAATATTTAGCAAATTTTCGCAAAAAAGTGCTTAGTTAAAAACAAACTGATTAATTTTTGGTGCAAATGAATTTAAAACTTAGTTTAATTAGCGCCAACATAATATAAAGCTAAAAAACCGTCCCAAAACAAATTGAGACGGTTCTTTTAATCAACAAAACTAACCTATAGCCTAAATAACTAACACTATTTTCTTAATTTTTTTATGATGCTTAAAGCGTTGGCAACACTTTGAGTTAACTTATCGAAGTCTTTGTTGGCAATAATATCTTTTGAAATTAATTGAGACCCCATACCTACACAAGTTACACCAGCATCAAACCAGCCTTTTAAATTTTCTTCGGTTGGCGATACACCACCTGTTGGCATAATGCTTGTCCAAGGTTGTGGGCCTTTTACACCTTTCACAAAGTTCGGTCCGTAAATACCTCCTGGGAATAACTTCACGATTTCGCAACCTAATTCTTCTGCTTTAGCAATTTCGGTTAAGCTACCACATCCTGGAGACCATAATACTTTACGACGGTTACAAACCACAGCGATATCTTCGCGTAACACAGGTGTTACAATAAAGTTTGCTCCTAAAGCCATATACAATGACGCCGCTGCTGCATCGGTAACAGAACC
>NZ_JTDV01000010.1 GCF_000943555.1 Neotamlana nanhaiensis
CGTCAGTTACGGTTTTAAAGTTAATGATTTTCGGTTTAGCACTGACGTTAGCAATTCCGAGTGGATTCGGACGTAGTCGAATCCGCCGTAATTGCGGTTATACATTGTTGTGCTTAGTTTTTTTATTTTGTTTCGTACCAATCTTTATAATCTAGATGTTTGTTAAATTCCTCATCATCCATTTTAAACAGAATCTTTGAATATTCTCTTGATTTTGAGATTCCTTTTTCGTTCAGAAAATCGGTAATCATAAAATAAACCGAAGGATGTTCAATATCATCCATTTTCAAAGTCGAATATCTTTTCCTTGATTTCGGATATTGTTTCCAAAATCGTTTGTAATCGCGATAAATTTCATCCGTAACTTTTGAGATAATCTGATTTAACAATTCTATTGGGATTTGATTGTCCGACAGTCCAACATAATACTCTTTGATTTTCGAGTAAAAGTCTTGTTTAGGTTTAATTTTATTTTCAGTTTTCCAGAATAGCATTTAAGTCAACTGTAATTCAATATTTTCGTGTTCTTTTATTATTTCAACTATTCGGTCATAGTATTTTAGTTCCGATTTGCTTTTTTCACTACGATGCCATTTTAAGATATATTTCTCATCAACATCGTCACTCCAAATCCGCCATACAAAACATCATTAAATGCGTTTAAATTCCGTCCAATTTTCCAATTCAGTCCGAAAGTCATTTTCGATTCTATCTCTCGATAAAATCCTTTCATATTTGAAAATTTATTTCCGTTTATCTCGATTATTCGCATTTTGGGTAAATTAAGCACAACTCCCGTATAACAGGCACTCTAAAAGTAAACAAATTAATACAAAACACATAAAAAAAAGGCTAACCAATTAAGGTTAACCTTTTGCTTTGTTTAATATATTTATTTAGTTATTAAATTTTAAATGTCATTACTGGTAGTACGGCGTGGTTAGCAATATCTTCGGAGATGCTGCCTTCTAAAAAGTGGGTTATTCCTTTTCTGCCATGAGTAGCAACAGCTATTAAATCGGCATTAATTTCGGCAGCTTGGTTTAAAATACCAGCTTCAACAGAATAGTTAGACACAAAACTTGTATCGGCCATTCGGTTGGTATGGCCTTCGGCTTCTATTAAAAACGTGGCTACTTTTTCGCGCATTTCTTTCGAGGTTATAAAGCGGCTTGGTGTATTCACATAAACCAAATTCACTTTGGCATGTAAGGCTTCAAACTGTGCCACAGCGCGTTTAAACACTTCAATAGAATCGGTAGCAAAATCGGTGGCAAACAACACATTTTTAAACCCTACGGTTTTTATTTCGTCTTTTAACACCAACACGGGTATTTTAGAGTGTCGCACCACCTTTTCGGTATTACTGCCTACAAAAATTTCAGTAATACCACTAGAACCATGCGAGCCCATTACAATTAAATCGGCGCTATGGTCTTCGGCCACATCGCTAACTTCGCTAAACACTTTAAAATGCTTTACAATTGGAGTTACTTTTATACCTTGTAAATACTCACGATTTAAAAAGGATTTAAACTTTTTCTCGGCCAGTTTTAAATAAAAAACAGCTTCTTCATTTTGTTGAAAACCGCCTTTGGTAAACACAGCTTCCGACAATTCCAACATGTGTAATGCCAAAACTTCACCTTGATGTTGTTTGGCTAATATGGCTGCGGCTTCAAGGGCATATTCAGAATATATTGAAAAATCTATAGGTACAATTATTTTTTTCATGACAAATAATTTAGATGGTTTATTTCTTTATTAAAGTACAAAATTTTAAGCACTTTTTCAAGTAAATTAACGTTTATATCGTCATGGAAAACAGTTGTTTTTCAGGCTTTTTTTGCTGTAATAATACATCGAAAGCCATACAAACATTACGAACAAATGGTTTTCCTTTTTTAGTGATTTTTAATCCATTATTCTCGATAACTACAAGCTCATCTTTTAACATTTCAGACAATTTATTTAAAGTATCATCTAAATTTTTAAAAGTTGAATCACTGTTATTCCATGCGGTTTTGTAATGACACATTAAATTCAAAATATGTTGCCTTATTACTAAATCTTCTTCATTTAAAATATGACCTCGAAACACAGGTATAATGTTGTTTTCAACTAAATGATAGTACGCCTCGATGCCTTTTACATTTTGAGAAAAACCATACCAACTATCGCTAATAGACGATACGCCTAAACCAATCATCATTTGCGTTTTTGATGCGGCATAACCCATAAAATTACGGTGTAGCTTCTGGTTGACCATGGCGGTGTACAACGCATCGGTTGGTAAGGCAAAATGGTCCATACCTATTTCGGCATAACCCGCATCGGCCAACAAGGCTTTACCAACTTCGTATTGCAAACGTTTTTCTTCGGGTTTTGGTAAGTTTGCTTCGCTAAAACCGCGCTGTCCATTGCCTTTTATCCATGGTGTATGTGCATAACTGTAAAAAGCAATGCTATCGGGCATTAATTGTCTTGTTTTAGCTATGGTTTCGCGAATATGGTCAACAGTTTGAAATGGTAAACCGAAAATAATATCGTGTCCTACACTGGTAAAACCAACGCTTCTTGCCATTTCGGTAGCGCGTTTAACATGCTCGAATGGTTGTATTCTATGTATAGCCTTTTGTACGGTATCGTTGTAATCTTGCACACCAAAACTAACACGCCTAAAGCCTAAACTGCACAAGGTTAACAGATGTTCTTTTGTTGTATTATTGGGATGACCTTCAAAACTAAACTCATAATTTTCGGCTAGAATAGCTTTTCTGGTTATCCCTTTTATCAATCGGTTTAAATTTAAAGGCGAGAAAAACGTTGGAGTACCACCGCCTAAATGCAATGCTTTAATTTTTGGTTTGTCGTTGAATAATTCACAATACAAATCCCATTCTTTTAAAACGGCGGTAATATATGGCGATTCTACCTCGTGACGTTTAGTAATGCGCTTATTACAGCCACAAAACGTGCATAAACTTTCGCAAAATGGTAAATGAATGTACAAACTAATGCCTTCGGAGGTATTGCTTTCGTTAAACGATTGCCGTAATGATTGTTTCCATTGTTTTAAACTGAAGGTATTATTGTCCCAAAAAGGCACCGTTGGATAACTGGTATACCGAGGCCCTGGTACATTGTACTTTTTTATTAAATTATGGCTCATACTAATTAATTTGAGTCAAAACTAAGGGCATAAAAAAGAAAAAACCATGACAAAAGTCATGGTTTGGTTATTTGCAGTTTATTATACTTTAAAAAATATTGGATTCCATAGTACGCTGATTAATAGAATTATTAAACACTTCAATCATACGTTTAGCAATACCTGTCCAACCAAAATTACGACGTGCAAAACGCGCACCTTCAACAGAAAGTTCGTTACGCATTTTTGGGTATAATAATGGCATTGCCATCATCGCACCAAACTCTACCGGACGATGTGGATCGGCAAATAAGGCTTGATTTCCAAAATCGATTAAGTCGTACAAACCACCATGAACCGTTACAACACTTGGCGTACCACAGGCCATAGCCTCGATAGCTACCATACCAAATGGCTCGTAACGTGATGGCATTGCAAAAATATTTGCCGAACGATATACGTTTGCTAAATCTTCGTCGGCCACATAACTTTTCCAGGTAATTTTATCTAAAATACCTAATTCGCCAGCGAGTTTCTTTAAACCTTCAACACCTTTGTCGTCTTGTTTAGAATTATCGCCTCCAATGGCAGCAACTAAGCGTGCTTCGGGACATAAATCGAAAACTGTTGGTAACGATTTTATTAATAAATCATAACCTTTATTATGAGCCATTCTACCTAAAGCTAAAATATCGGTTGGTTGAATATCGTATTTGGCTCGAATTTTGTCGTTTTCTTTACTTGGTACTGGAAAAAAGCGGTTCTCATCAATACCTGGAGGAATCATACCACAATTTCGTGGTAACACATCGTATTGTTGCGTTAATAAATCGACTTGTGGTAAGGTGGTTGCAATTACAAAATTACACATTTGGTATACAAAATACTCTTTACGAATACGCTCCTTGAAACGGTACTTCTCCTCCATTTCTTTTTCTTCCATATCGCTTCCCATTGTATGTTGTTTCCACCAACCTAATGAGTGCGGTGTATGCACGTGAGAAATACCAAGTTCTTCGGCAATTTTTTGTCCTGCCCAACCAGCATCCCAATAATGTGAATATACCACATCGTAACGCTTACGCTCCTTTTTTATAGCAGCTAAACAATTGGTTACAAACTTTTTTAGGTGGTCGTGCATGTCTTCTTTTCTAATAAACTTTTTACCACCAAAAGGGATACGCCAAACGCTGTAATTTTCGTCTACATGATCGTATTCTGGTTGGTCTTCAAATTGGCGCGTTACCAAATCTACTTTTTTTCCTAAACGGCTAAACCGCTCAGCGAGCTCTAAAACATAAACTACTTGACCTCCTGTATCAGGTTTTCCTAATTCGGCATTGGCTCCTACATATCCGTGTAAGGATATCATTAAAATTGATTTCATAGTTTTAAATTTTAGTTAATCTATTTATAATTTTTAAGTCGTGACAAGCAGAAATATATTGTGCTGCCGACCACGCTTGGTATGCTTTACCCATGGCTTTTCCTGTAATTCCATGCGCCCATTCTGTAAATTCCCATTCTTCGGTTAAACCTTCTTTGTTTATTAAAGCAAGCTTGTATAATTCTGAAATAGCAACATCTTTTAAACCTAATTTATTAATAAATTTCACCCAAAAACCACCTACAAAAGGCCAAATACCTCCGTTGTGATAATGGTTTGGTAGATTTAAAAGATTTACGGTATAATACGGTCTCCAATCTGGATCACCCGGTGTAACTACTGGATACACGTTAGATACTGGAAACGGATCGTTAACCCCAACTCCTAGCATAAATTTGAAGGTTTCATGGGCTTTTTCGGAATCTGTTGCGCCGTGTAAAAAGGCCAATACATTTCCAAAAACATCGCATCGCCAGCTAAAATCGAAAGGTGTGGTTTGAGCAATTAAGTATGAGGTATCACCTAGGGTAAATTGGCGTTCTGCAAAGGACACCGATTGAAATAATTTTTGCTGTGTAGATGGCCAGAAGTTCTGCAATATTTCTTTTTTAATCACCTGAGACCATCTAATGTATTCGCCAGCTTCTTCGTAATCGCCCAACATTTCAAGCATTCTACCAAAGCACACGTTGGCTCTGTACCATAAAATTTCGTCATACAATATGTTGTAGCTTCCTCCGAATAAATCGGTCCAATCGCCTGCTTCAGGAATTTCTAAAAGGGCATCGTTATTACTATCGTGCGCGCCCAACCAACGCATGGTTTCTTTTATATCTTTTATATATTTTCTAAGGAATTTTATATCCTTGGTAACATTAACATACTCGTAAAACGCGATTACTACCCAAATACCGCTATCGATTGAACAAATACCGCCAACACCAGAATAATCGGGTTGATTATCTTTTATACGCACATTTGAAGGAATTTGTCCGTTTCTTGAAATATGTTCGAATAAGGTTTCCAAAGTTTTACGCTGACAAGCATGAATTTCTTCATCGTGAATAAGTGGTAACGAGCCAATAACGGTAATTGCACCATCGCGTGCCCAAACGCTATAATAATTTTCGTCGGTTCCTTTAGACACGTTATCTTTTATAGAGCAAGCCGAAAATCCTAAAGGCGTGATATTCTTTTTTAATGCAATTACGGCTTTTTCGTAACCTTCGCGTATCAAAGCTAACTTTTCATCTTCATCTTCCTCAGCTATATGACTTAGCTCTTGTTGAATAATATAATCGTCAGTATGATCGATATTTTCAGATACTTTAGCATCCTTTGGCAATACACCATAATAAATTAAGCCTTCAATAATACCATCGCTATGAATATTTTCGGCATGATACATTTGCTTATACTTGGTATATTTATAAAGCTCTTCATGAGCATTAGCAACCACAATTCCTTTTACACCATCCATATCGAACATGGCCGAATCGTTGCCACTATCGCCTGCTACTAGAACATTTTCAGCGTTTATATCAACATTATTTAACAGCCATTGTAAAGCATTTCCTTTATTTGCCCATTTTGGAAGTACATCTAAAAATTGATTGCCCGAATACACAATGTTTACAAACATGTTGGCATCGGCGAAATCTTTCTCTATGCTCTCAATTAAATCGTCGGTAGCATCGTGAAAAAAGTAGCTTCGTTTATAAGCGTGTTGAAACTTTGTTGGTTGTTCGCTAATAGGATGCTTTATATTTTGAACAATTTTTTCGACAGCTTCTAAATCCCAACCATCATCTAAAACATCGTTAAAGGCTTTAACGGTACGCTGCTTTTTATAATCGTAAATTAAAGTCCCAACACCAGCAATTATATAATCTGGCTCGGGCAAAGTACCTTTTTCTATTAAACCTAAAACATCGTCGATTAAACGCCCCGTATTATAGGTTAGTAAAACGTTTTGGGGTTTGTAGGATTCCCATATTTTTTTGAAGTTACTTTTATGGGTATGAAAATCGATTAAAGTGTTATCAATATCGAAAGACAGAAGTTTAATGACGGCATGATTGCCATCTTCGGTTTTGTTCATGTTTTTTTGCTTTTTTTACAAATTTTGGTAAGATTTTCTCATAATTTAAGCCAAAATGGGCTAAAAAGCAAGAAAACACGAACTATTCTAATTTCAATTTTTAATGTAATAAATTGAAAGCGTTTAACTACGAAATCTAAAATTAAACTCTATTTTTATTAAATTTTCAATAATTTAAAAATTCAATTTAAACCGTTACAAACCTTTAATAAAATTCCCATAAGGATCTTTAAATTGAATGCCTTCGGTAAAGCGTTGTTTACTTAAAAGTTTAAATTCTACCAGCGCCCAAAGCACAAATTCTTTCACAAAAAAACTATCTTCTTGAGCTATGTTAGGTTGATATTTGGCAAGCAAATCGTTTAAAGGTGAAATGTTGCTCAGCAACATATTGTATTCTTTATCGCTTAAATCGTCTAATAACTCGAAGCCTTCCTTTAAATTAAAAAACCACGACACAATATCGTCGTATGGCGTTTCTTCGTTAGCCTTTTGAAGCTTCTCAATTTTAGGAAAATACTCTACAAACAAACTCTTTACAGCTTCACCAATTAAATTGTAAGCCACCACTGCAGCGCCTTCTTGTTCGCCTTCATAAACCAACTCAACTTTACCTGTAATGGCTGGAATAATACCCACAAAATCGGATAATCGCAGCGTGGTTTGAGCATCGCCATTAACTAAAGCTCTACGCTCTGCGGTACTTAACAAATTTTCTAAAGCCGTAATGCTTAAACGTGCACTAACCCCACTTTTTGCATCAATATATTCGCTTTCGCGCGCCTCGAAAACAATTTGTTCCAATAAATCTCGTGCTAAATCGGGAACTGTAACCGTAGATTTTTGAGACTCGACCACCTTAGCTTCTTGCTCGGTAATTTTTCTTGCCGTTTCAATATCAATAGGATAATGCGTTAAAATTTGCGAACCAATACGATCTTTTAAAGGCGTTACGATACTACCTCTATTCGTATAATCTTCGGGGTTTGCGGTAAACACAAACTGAATATCTAAAGGTAATCGTAGTTTAAAACCTCGAATTTGTATGTCGCCTTCTTGTAAAATATTGAATAAGGCCACTTGAATTCTAGCTTGTAAATCGGGTAGCTCATTAATTACAAAAATGCAACGATTGGCTCTTGGAATCATCCCATAATGAATCACTCTATCGTCGGCATAACTTAGTTTTAAATTAGCTGCTTTTATAGGATCTACATCTCCAATAATATCGGCTACGGTAACATCGGGTGTGGCTAATTTTTCGGCAAAACGTTCGCTTCGGTGTAACCAAGTAATTGGTGTATTATCGCCTTTTTCTTTTATAAGCTCGGTTGCAAAACGCGATAAGGGTTGTAAAGGATCATCATTGATTTCGGAACCTTCAACCACTGGAATATATTCATCTAACAAGTTCAACATTAATCGCGCAAGACGCGTTTTTGCTTGTCCGCGTAACCCCAATAAGTTGATATTGTGCCTTGATAAAATGGCGCGTTCTAATTCTGGAATTACCGTATTTTCGTAACCGTGAACTCCTGTAAATGTGGTTTCTTTATTTTTTATTTTTTCGATTAAATTATCTCGAAGTTCATCTTTTATAGATTTCGATTGGTATCCTGAAGCTTTTAATTCGGCTAATGTTGTTATGTCGTTAACTTTCATTATGTGTTTTTAATTTTAAGAAACATCTCGACTGCGCTAGATGTAACAATACATTTTTCTTTTTCAATGCATAAAGCATTTATTACCCTCTAATTCTTTTTTTTCTGTTGGTTTCGTAATCTTCAAAAATCATTTCACCTAAACCTTTTAAGCCTGTATAAAATGCTTTACCTTGGTTGGCATAGGTAAATTCACGCACAAACTGCATTAAATAGCTATCTTTTGCTATCATGAATGTGGTTATAGGAATGTGTAATTTTCTGGCTTGTTGTGCCATCATATAACACTTATTGGTGATGGTTGGGTTTAACCCGATGCTATCTTTAAAATATTCTCCGTTTTTAAGGCGCAAACAACTGGGTTTACCATCGGTTATCATAAAAATTTGCTTGTTGGTGTTACGTTTTCTTCTAAGCAAATCCATGGCTAACTCTAAACCTGCTACTGTATTGGTGTGATACGGGCCAACATTTAAATAAGGTAAATCTTTGATTTCTATTTGCCAAGCATCATTACCAAACACTAAAATATCTAAAGTATCTTTTGGGTAGCGCGTGGTAATTAATTCGGCAAGTGCCATCCCTACTTTTTTGGCCGGTGTAATTCGATCTTCGCCATACAATATCATACTGTGGCTAATATCTATCATGAGCACGGTACTCATTTGTGATTTATGAAGTGTTTCTTCGACAACCAAATCGTCTTCCGAAAGTGTAAAATCACCAATACCATGGTTTATTTGCGCATTTTTTAAACTCTCGGTCATCGACACTCTATCTAAAGCATCTCCAAACTGATAATTTTTAAAATCGCCAGTATGTTCATCGCCAACACCTGGACTTTTACTTTTATGATTGCCTTGTCCGCTGCGCTTTATTTTACCAAAAATTTGATCGAGGGCTTGTTGCCTAATAGCGCGTTCGGTTTTTGCAGTAATGCCCATACCGCCTTTGCCATCGGGTTTTATCTCTTCGCGGATGTAACCTTTCTTTTTTAAATCTTCAATAAAATCGTCGATTGTATATTCGGCAGTAGTCAGTTTGTATTCTCTATCGAGTTCGCGTAACCAATCTATGGCTTCATCAAAATCACCAGAAGTATGCGTAATAAGTTCTTTAAAAATATCAAAAAGCTTATCGAAAGGCGACTGATCGGGAGCTTCGTATTTTTTAAACACAAACCCTTTTCTGTTAGCTTTATTTTTTGTCATAGCTGTATAAAATTAGTGAATTTTAAAACAACTTGCTAATACTAACAATTACTAAAATTTATGGGCTCATTAAAAATCTTTACAAACCGAAACGTTTAATCTTCTAAAGCCTTAATTGAATTATTATTTAAGTTGATTGAAAAGTTTACTGAAGGCTGCCCAGACATGGTTTTTAAAAATAGAGTACCGAATAATTTTAAGTCGGCATCGTTACCTTTTTGAAGTGCTTCGGATAGCATTTTATATTGATTTAAACGCGCTGCTCCTATTTGTTTATACACTAAACCATCGGAAAGTTTTAAACGATAAAAATCGACGAGCATATCGTTGATCGTCCACGAATCTAAGTCTTCTAATATTTGAAGATTAATAGCGTTTGAAGCATCTTGAACCGATAGTAGCAAAGCCTTACCCGTTTTGTTAAGCAATTTCTCTTTTAACGGTTCTGGCCAATCGTTAGGTAAAAAACGTAAGCGCACCAATTCTTTTAAATGCCAATCGGTTAAATGCAAGTACGATTGCGCTTGTAGCACTTCTTTATTCCAAATTTTAGAGGCTTGAGATGCCTTTAAATAAGCATGCTCTTTTTCGTAAAGCGGAAAAAGTTCGTTATAATTTAAAACCGAATCTAATACAACGGTTTCTACCTTAACATGCGTATCATCGTTAAAAGTGAGTACTTTATACGCTGGCATGTAGCCTGCTAACGAAGGTGTTTGAATGTTAAACAATGTTTGTCCGTTTTTAGCTTTATGCACACCAGTATCGTTGGCATGCATGTGGCCACCAAAGTGTAACTGCAAGCCCAAACTCGCAAAGGTTTCGGCTACTTCTAGATTTGGCACACGTACCAATTGCATTTTATTGTCTCCAAATAGTTGTTTAAGTTCGTTGGTTGCGCCATCGTTAAATTCAACCATTGGGTAATGACTGAAAGCCACTAACTTTTTATTATGTTTTTTAGCTTCTAAAACCACTTGTTTCACCCAAGAAACAAGATGCTTTTTATGTTGTATTACGCCATTATAACCGTTACCACTAGCACCACCAAATTCAGTGCTTGTTTCATTTTTCGGAAGATACACATTACCATCTATGGCTAACAACCATAAGCCCTCAACGGGCTCAACCACATAACTTACATCTGGAATTTTTAAGGTTGATTTCTGAACGTTGTAGGTTCTTTTATCGAGTTCGGATTGAGATTTAGCGAGATCAAAATTATATGTATCAAAATTATATGTAGAAAAGGGTGTTTGCCAAAACAAGTTAGATGCCTTCGGAAAAAAACCAAATCCTGATAAGGTTTCGGCAATATCTTGATAACCCCAAAATTGAACATCGGGTGTTATTATTGGCGGATTTTTATACGATCCTTGTCGCATTAAACTAGAATCGCTAACAATAATTTGCTCGCTGCCATCTTCGGCTAGAAAATCATGCTTCCCACCAGGTCTTGGAAATGGCCTTACCGGATCGTGATTGCCCGTGGTAATAAAAAATTGAATATCGTATTGCTTCTCAAAAGTTTCTAAAATACTTTTCAAAGCTTTTACGTTTGCTGGCTGACCATCATCTGTGAAATCGCCAGGTAAAGCCACTATTTTAATGCCCCGTTTCGCGACTTCTTGCAATGCCGATTGAAATGCAAAATAATTCTCGTTAAATAAACGCGTAGAATGCAATTGAGAATCCATAGAACGGATTACATTGTATTTTCCCGTTACAGGATTCTCAATGCCTTTATAATTGGTATTCGAAAAATTTGCGTAAATGTCATGCAAATGCACATCCGATAGAAAAGCTAGTTGCACGGGTTTTTTGGCAGGTTTTGGCGTAGAACAACTCAAAACAACACTCAACAAACAGCAAATTTTAAAAATACGAATCATTATTATTTCTGGGTTTTATGGTTTTTAATGGCGAGCATCATTTTATGGTAAATGTCATTATTTTGATAGATTCCTGCAAAATTTTCTTCACCTGCACCTTTTGCAAACACCGGAATTAAATCGCCACTATGCTGATCGTAGTTAAAATACACCTTTACTTTTTCTGGGTTTTCAGTTTTTTTACCAGTGGCTTCATCTACATCATAAAATTTACCAATACTTGCACCACCTGTTTCATGATCTGCTGTAACAACAAGTAGTGTATTTGGGTGTTTATCTACAAATTTTAAAACTTCACCAATGGTTTTATCAAAATCGGCTACTTCTTGAATAAGCATTTCATCGTTCATGGCATGCCCACCCCAATCGATATACGATCCTTCAATCATTAAGAAAAATGGTGCTTTTTGTGCTTCAAAATAACGTAAGCCTAAGTTGGTAGCATCTTGTAAAAACGAACCGCGACCATCAATTTTAGACGGCAATCCTTCGCTTGCTAGTAAATACCCGTTTTTCTTAGTTGTATCGACTTCCGATAATTTAACAGAATCTAACTTAAAACCTTTTTCTTGAAGTGCTGCGTATAAATCTTGTTTATCTTCTCGTTTATTGAAGAATTTTAATCCGCCACCAGCGAAAAAATCAACATCCGATTTTACTAAAAACTCAGCAATGTCTTCATGCATATCTCTATCTACAACATGTGCGTAATACGCTGCAGGTGTAGCATGCGTAATACTGGTTAAACTAATTAATCCGGTTTGGTAACCCTCTAGTTTTAATTGCTCTGCAATGGTAGGTAAAGCCACACTATCTTTAGAAACACCAATAGCTCTTTTATAGGTTTTCTCTCCTGTAGAAAATGCTGTTGCACCTGCTGCCGAATCGGTTATAGTATGGCTTGTACTTGAGGTTTTTATTAATCCTAAGGTATTAAATTGCTCAAAATTCGGGGTATCATCCCCAAAATAAAAGGCGGTTGATACTTGTGGTAAACCCATGCCATCGCCCACCATAAAAATAATGTTTAAAGGTTCTGGAGTTTCAGTTTTTACAGTTGATTTCTCGATTTGTTTTTTATTTGAACAGCTTAAAATAGCTAAGGATAACGCTGCTGCGGATATTTTTTTAATCATAATTTGACTTATTTTTTATTTATACAAAATGGCAAGAAGCATAAAACTTCTTGCCATAATTGCTTTTATTTTATTTTGAACAAGGCTTTACCCCCCTGATCATTTCATTTTCTTTAACGAATTAATACCCTTGGTTTTGCTCTAAATACCCAGGTACGTTTGAAGCACCATCAATAGCATTTTGAGGAATTGGGAATAATCGGTGGTTTACATCGGTGTCGGTTTTTTCGGTGTAGGTATCTTCAAAACGACCAAAACGAATCATGTCGGTACGTCGTGCCATTTCCCAGTAAAACTCAAATCCGCGTTCGCGATATAAAACATCTAAATCTAAACTCGCTAAAGCTGGCGGTGTTTGCTCAGGACGTGCCGTTCTTTGTGCACGAACGTAGTTAACATCGTCTAAAGCTGTAGCATCACCTTTTCTTAATTTAGCCTCGGCACGCATTAAGTAAATATCGGCATAACGTAATAAAACTAAATCTACGCTACTATAGTTATTACCATCATCTGATGTTTTACTAAACTGCCATTTTGCAACACGGTAACCACTCGCATAACCAATAGTTGGTGAAAAATCGATATTTTCAGTGTGATCCACATAATAAGTAACGCCACCGTTACCGTTTTCACGAATTTCGGCTAAAGGATAAATTCTATACCCTTCATCACATTGCATAGATCCGTTAGAACGGTTAAAATCAATTTTACGAGGCGCCCAAATAGTTCCTCTTAAAATACCTCTATCCATTTCAAAATCGTTAATACCATCGCCATCTTCATCACCAACACAATAGTAATGATCGGCATCGTTGGTTGGATTTAAACCTGTTAAATCTTCAAGTTCTGCAGGCACCATGGCATTTTTTTGGTAGAATCTAGCATCGCGAGAAGGATCTTCGCTACCATAAGCCTCTACCCAAGTTTGATAAAAATCTGAAGTAATTGCTGGTCCATCGGTACCGTCCATACTTCTGTAATACTCGTCTGGTCTTGGGAATAACGATCCAGACATAGACCAATATGCCCAACGGTTGTGGTCGTTGTTTAACACACCACGTAAATCTACCGCAAAAATTAACTCTGGGTTATCGTGGTTTTCATCGTTAAACAAATCGAAATACTCTGGAGAAATCGAGAATTTTTGTGAGTTAATCACGTTGTTGGTGTACTCGATAACTTTATCCATATCGGCATCGGTAAAGTTAGGCGTACCATAAGGATCGCGGTATACCGCAGCGTTTAAATGTAATTTGGCTAAGAAACCATAAACGGCAGATTGCGTGATTCTACCAGGACCAATATTATCGCTAATATCGTTTACCACAGCAGAAAATTCGCTTTCAATATAATCTACAGCATCTTGACCTTTTAAAATTTCAGAAGTTTCGTTTGATGCTTCTTTTTTAAAGGCAATACCCCAAGCATCTAAAACCAACATATTAAAATAAGCACGTAATGCTCTTAATTCGTAAACAGCTGCTTGAGCTTCAGAATCGCCAGCTTCAGCCAATGGCACTAAAGATTCTATACCTGTAACGGTTCTAGAAATATTGGTTGTAAGATAATCCCAAGACTCACCAACTAAACTGTTTGCCGTTGGGAAATTGTGTGTATGTAAACCAACATATCTATCGCCATCTTGCCATTGTGTACCTGCACCGTTGTTACCGTTTCGTGGTGGTAAAATAGCTTCATCTGTAGCTAATTCAACCAAACCAAAATATCGTGTGTGTCTAAATGTTTGCGCCATGTTTCCGTAAGCCGCAGATAACGCACCACTAACAGGCTCTGTAGCGCCATCGGTTCCCGTTAAACTTTCGTCTAACACTTGTTCGTCTAAATCTGTACAATTATAATTTAATAAAGTACAGACGCTTAATATTGCGATTATAAATTTATTTTTCATTTTCTTTTAAATAGTTTTTATTAGAATGATACGTTTAAGCTTAATAAGAATGTTCTCGCTTTTGGATACGTATAACGGTCTATACCAAAGGTTTTTATACCTCCTGTTTCGCTACCAGTGTTGACCTCTGGATCGAAGCCTGTGTATTTAGTAATTACGAATAAGTTTTCGCCTGTTAGAGATATTCTTACGGCGTTAACCCAATCGTTAATTCCTACCTTTTTAGGATCTAAGTTATAACCTAAAGTAGCGTTGTTTAAGCGTAAGAAATCGCCATCTTCTAAATAACGTGTTGAGGCTACGTTTGAGTTTAAAGGTGATTCGTTTGGATATTGAACTGCTTGATCTGTCGTGTTAGCAGACCCTTGAATATTTCCAATATTGAATGACGACATGCGTGTATGGTTGTAAATTTTATTACCACCAGCTCCGTTAAAGTTTAAACCTAAATCGAAATTTTTGTAGTTAAAGTTTAAGTAAAACGCATATAAATAATCTGGTAAAGCACTACCTGCAATGGTACGGTCTCTATCATCGATAGCACCATCGTCGTTAATATCTCTGTAGATGCTGAATCCTTCGCCGTCAATTCCTAAAAACTCACGCATGTAAAACGCTCCAATTGGTTCGTTGTTAATGTAACCGTTAATGGTTGCACCACTTTGCCCTGAACCTTGCGCAGCTCCAGTAGTTAATACTTGGTAAGGCGAATTTTCTACTTTGTTTTTAGTTAATGAGAAGTTACCACCAATGTTGAATGTAAAATCTCTTGTAGCATCACTTTGGTAATCTAAAGCAACCTCAACACCATTGTTTTTAATTTCCATGTTAGGAATGTTGGTCCAATATGTTGTTGTTGGCTGAATAGGATCTGCAGGAACTACTTCTAATAAAACATTTTCAGACACTTTATTAAAGTAATCTACCGAACCTGTTAATTGGTTATTTAATATACCAAAATCTAAACCAATGTTAGTTTGTGTAGATACTTCCCACTGAATATCTGGGTTTGCAGTACGCGAGTATACTAATCCTAACGGATAATCGGCTGCATTAACAACACCTTCCGTTAACGGATAAATATCGTTGTCGTTACCGCTTTCGCCATAACTTGCTTTTGTAATTTTTGAAGGTATTTCTTGGTTACCTGTTTGTCCCCAACTAGCACGTAGCTTTAAATTTGAAAATGGACCATTTTCCATAAAGCTTTCGTTAGAAATGTTCCAACCTGCAGCAACCGATGGGAAATAACCGTATTTGTTATTCGATCCGAATTTTGAAGAACCATCCGCACGCATAGTTGCAGTTAACATATATTTATTTGCAAAAGCATAGTTAACTCTACCAAAAAACGATTGTAACTCGTTAATTACCGCCGATGCAGAATCTCCTGTTAAGTTACCAATACCTATTTGATATCGTGGTTCAATACCGTTATCTGGAAAACTGTCGTAAGACCACCTTTTGCTTGTGTAGAAATTCTCTTGATACGATTGCCCTACTAAAGCCGTTAAGCTATGGTTTTCGCTAGCAAAGTTATAAGTTAAAGTGTTTTCAACTTGGGTGGTTTTATTTTCGTTGGTGTAGGTATTTAAAAAACCTTCAATAACATTAGCTTCGGCTAATGGCATAGTTTGTACATCGCGGTTTGCTGTTGAATAATCGACACCTAAATTTAAACGATACGTTAATCCTTTAAAAATCTCGATAGATGGCGCAATGTTTGCCAAAATACGATTGTTGTTAGTAAAGTCTCTGTATACTTTCTCGGTTACAATTGGGTTTGTTCTATCACCTAACTCGGTTGGTAAACCGTTCGTGTAAACTGGCACCGTTGGGTTAAGCTCTAACATATCTGTAATGATAGATGTTGCATCTGGACGCACATTTTCGGTTCTGGTTGCCGCTACATTAAATTCGATTTTTAATTTGTCTTTAAATGCTTTTTGAGTTGCGTTAACGCGAGCCGAGTAACGTTTTAAATCGTTATTTCTTAAAATACCTTGAATATCATCAACACCAACTGAAGCGTAGTAATTAGAACTCTCGGTACCACCGCTTAAAGAAAAGTTTGTTTTTTTAGTTACCGCAGTACGTGTAAGTTCGTCTTGCCAATCGGTATTTGCACCACCATCAGATAGTTCGCCACCTACAGCAACCACTTGTTGTCTAAACTCATCAGCAGTAAATACATCAATTTTATTTGCAATTTTTGAAAGTCCCGCAGAAACGGTTAAATTCATTTGCATTCTGCCTTTTTTACCTTTTTTAGTGGTAATAACAATTACACCATTGGCTGCTCTTGCACCATAAATGGCAGCGGCAGACGCGTCTTTTAAAACATCAATACTCTCAATATCTTGAGGATTAATAAAGTTTAATGGGTTTGTTGGCACACCGTTACCAGAGTTGTCTAATGCAAAACCATCAACAACATATAATGGTGTCGTGCCCGAACGTAAACTACCAACTCCACGAATTACGATGTCTTGACCAGAACCTGGCTCTCCAGTTACATTCGATACATTTACACCAGCGACCTTACCTTGTAGTAATTGACCCGCATTGGCTACAACACCTTTATTAAAGCTTTCGCTTTGTAGTGAACCAATGGCACCTGTAACATCAGATTTTTTTTGTGTACCGTAACCAACAACTACGACAGCGTCTAGCTCTTCATCGTTTGAAGTTAAAGTAATTTTTAGTTTAGAAAGATCGCTTATGGTTATTTGTTCTGCGTTGTATCCTAAGTAAGATACTTCTAATACATCGCCCACAGAAGCTTTAATGTTAAAGCCGCCATCAAAATCGGTAATCGCTCCTGTAGCTGTACCAATTATGGTTACGCTTGCGCCTGATAATGGAATGCCTTCTTCATCTATTACAACACCTGCAATATTAGATTGACCCCATGAAACAGACAAAAAGCCAAATAATAAAAATAAAATTAAGAGTTTTTGTTTTTTCATTGTTTGAAAATTAAGTAAAGGGATTAGTTTGATAATTTCAAGCAAAGAAATAACGAGAACCTAAAAGGTTTGTAAATTCAAGATTAAGCAATATTAAACTTTGTTTAAACGGTTTGTTTTCTCAATGTTAATTTTAAAACACCAAAAATTGCGCATTCTTAACATTACCTCACAAAACCTTTATTGATAACGCCTTACAGAAATACGTTAAAATTTACTTAAGTAATATTAAGTTAACTTTTAAATTTCTTGTTTTACTCCTGCAAATGTATTGTTAACACGTGTCTGTTTTTTAATGATTAATTTGCTTATTAATTTAATTTTAAAAGTAAGTAAACCCCTATGAAACCTAAGTTTTCAGCTATTTTAACAACATTAATATGTTGTGTGTTCTATAATGTATACAGTCAAGATTTTATGATTCACGCACACAACGATTACGAAAACCCTCTACCCTTTTGGAACGCCTATGCCAATGGTGCTAATTCTATTGAAGTTGATGTTATTTTGAAAAACGACACCTTATATGTTGCACATGAAGAAACTTCAATTAAATCCAACAGAACAATTGAACGATTATATTTAAAACCATTAACCGAAGCTTTAAATTTAGAATTAGGCTCGCTGCAAAAGCTTCAACTATTAATTGATATAAAAACGGAAGCGGTTTCAACTTTAAACCAAATTGTCGAAACACTTAAGAAACATCCGCAGTTAATTGAAAACAAATCTATATCGTTTGTTATTTCGGGTAATCGCCCACAACCTCAAGATTATTTGAAATACCCTGAGTTTATTCAATTCGATTATCAAAGTTTGGAACCTATTAGTGATCCTAAAATTTGGGATAAAATCGCGCTGATTAGTTTACCGTTTAAACGATACTCGGTTTGGAATGGTAAAGGCCGTTTTACTGAAGACAACCTTATCAAAGTAAAAAAAGCCATTGCGAAAGCACACAGTTACCATAAACCATTTCGTTTTTGGGGATCGCCCGATGGTAAAAGCGCATGGAAATCACTACACGATTTAGGTGTAGATTACATCAATACCGATGCGCCTGCGACTTGTTATACTTATTTAAGCACGCTAAAACAACGCACTTATACCAATACATTCCATTCGCCAGTGTACACACCAACTTACGAATCTGACCAAAAAGATACCGAAGTAAAAAACATCATTTTACTTATTGGTGATGGTAATGGGTTATCGCAAATATCGGCAGCTACATTGGCTAACCAAGGTGCTTTAACGCTTACACAATTAAAATCGATTGGATTTATTAAAACACAATCCGCCGATGATTTCACAACCGATTCTGCTGCTGCAGGAACCGCCATTGCTACAGGCGAGAAAACCTATAACCGCTCGATTGGTATGGATATTAACCGAAAACCTATTGAAAACCTCACCGAGTTTCTGTATAAATACGACTTTGTAACGGGTTGCATCACCACAGATGAAATTACAGGTGCTACGCCATCATCATTTTACGCGCATCAAATAGATCGCGATATGACCGATGGCATTACTGCTGATTTAATTACTAGCAAACTCAACTTATTTATTGGTGGTGGCGCCAATCGTTTTAGTGATACAAATCTTGATAAAACTTTTGCTGTCGTTAATAACCTTTCGGAAATAGAAACGTCTACCGAACAAAAGATAGGTCATTTTCTATCGGAATACGGCGTATCAAGTATGACAGAAGGTCGTGGACACATTTTAGCCGAAGCGACCAAACAAGCTTTGACATTTTTGAACAACAAAAACAAACCATTCTTTTTAATGGTTGAAGGCGCTAAAATTGATACTTATGGACATTTTAATAAAATAGACGGTATCGTTTCTGAAGGTATAGATTTTGATACTGCTATTACCGAAGCCATCAAATTTGCCGATACCGACAAAAACACCCTAGTTATTATCACGGCAGATCATGAAACCTCTGGTTTGAGCATTCCTCAAGGTGACGTAAAACAACAAATTATTGAAGGTGACTTCACAACTTTTGATCATACTGGCACTATGGTTCCTATTTTTGCTTATGGGCCACAATCGTATAAATTCTCTGGTGTTTATGAAAATAACACCATTTTTAACAAGGTTAAAGAAGTCTTAAAGTTATAACATAAGGCCATCAAATATTTGTGATTGCTGTTAAATTGCCTTAATTTCGAGTTATTCAAAAATTGAAAACCAAATGAAAAAATTAAACATACTTTTACTTTGTTTATCTTTAAGTATTATCGCTTGTAAAAACGAGAAAAAAGAAACCAAAACTGAAGAAACCGAAGCAATTGCAACCAAAAAATTTGTTGTAAAACCAGAAGCTACTTCGGTAAAATGGACAGCTTACAAAACTACTGAGAAGAAAGCCGTTGGTGGCGAGTTTACTACCGCTAAATTTGAAGAGCAGTCTGGTGACACTCCAGAGGAAGCTTTAAACAATTTAAGTTTCTCTATTCCTATTAGTAGCTTATTCACAAATGATGCTACGAACACACGTGATGCTAAAATTAAAGATTCTTTTTTTGGTAGCATGTTAGATACTGAGTTTATAAGCGGTCAACTTCATGCTGAAAATGGGAAGTATAAAGCTACCTTAACCATGAATGGTGTTACAAAAGATTTACCGCTTGATATAAAAATTACAGACGAAAGACGTGTAAGTTTAACAGGAACAATGCAACTAGCAGAATGGAATGCACTAGATGCCCTTGCTGCATTAAATAAAGTTTGTTTCGATTTACATAAAGGTCCAGATGGCGTTAGTAAAACTTGGGAAGATGTTGCTATTAATGTAGAGACTTACTTAAGAGAAAATTAAAATTCTTAATGACTACCCAACAAATTCTTGAAAAATTAGTATCGTTTCCTGTTTTAGGTGGCGATACTAATTTAGAAATTATTAATTGGATACAACAATATATAGAAAGCTTTGGTGTTACCACGTTTTTGGTTTACAATAACGATAATACCAAAGCTTCTTTGCATTGTAGAATTGGGCCAGCCGTGGGTGGCGGAGTGATTCTTTCGGGGCATACTGATGTGGTTCCCGTGAAAAATCAACCTTGGGACACCAATCCGTTTGAGTTAGTTGAAAAAGCTGACGGTAACCTTTACGCTCGCGGCAGTTGCGACATGAAAGGCTTTTTAGCCTGTTGTCTTGCGACCTTGCCTAAAATGGTAAAAGCCAACTTAACAAAACCTATTTATTTTGCCTTTTCTTATGATGAAGAAATTGGTTGTTTAGGTGCCGAAGATTTAATAAATGACATTAAATCTACATACAGCGAAATACCAAAATTTGCGATTATTGGTGAAGCCACCATGCTACAGCCTATAATTGGTCAAAAAAGTATTCATATTTTAGATATTACCGTTAACGGTTCCGAAGGTCATAGCAGTCGCATAAACCAAGAAGTAAGCGCCATTCACGAAGCCGCAAAAATTGTACTTTGGGCAGAAACAAAAATGGAAAAACTGGTTAAAACGAGTAATGACGTTCGTTTTAATCCGCCACACTCCTCGCTTCATGTTGGTACTATAAATGGCGGAATAGCTGCAAATATTATCGCAAACAACGTCACACTTTCGTTAGATATGCGATGCTTACCCAAAGATAACCCCAATAAACTACACCAAGATTTAATAAACTTTTGTAAAGAACGAGAAACCATAAAACGCGCTATTTTCTCAAATTTTACAATTAAAGTTGAAGAAAACCATCGGATTGTTCCTGCTTTTAGTACTCATGAATCTTCTGAAGCCGTTACATTAATTGGAGAAATTACAGGAAATTATAACTGGAATACAGTCTCGTATGCTTCTGAGGCAGGCTATTTTGCCAATGCAGGTTTCGAAGCCATTATTTGTGGCCCTGGCTCTATTAAACAAGCGCATCGTGCCAACGAATTTATTTCGAAAGACCAATTAAATAAAGGCACCGCAATGATAGAAGCCTTAGTTACTTATTTGGAAAAATAAGGTTTTAATTTATATGGAATATTCCTTATAAACCTAGTCATGTTTAAAACTCATAAAGACTTACTTTTCTAGTTTTCTTAAAAAAAAAATGATTGCTCAAAGAGAACAATCATTTAACTTTTTGTAATATAAACAATTACAACTAACAATTTTGTCTTACTGAGGCATTAGAAGAAATAAACTTATAATCAGTACTTTGTAGCATCTTTTTATATAACTGTTCATTTACAGTTACAGGGACTTCTAAATATGGAAATTGAATATGATAGGAATTACCTTCTTGACTCAGTACTTTAACTTTTACAGGCTTTGTTTTCATAATCCGATATTCTAAGTATTAAACCATAAAAAATTTTATATCTGCGTTCTCTCAATAGTTTTTTCACCATTGGTATTTTCATTATCCTCTTCTGGAGGAATAATATATCTATAATTGTCATTAAAAAAATGTTGTCTCAAGGCTTCCATTTGCTTCATCTTATCATCTATATTGGGTATTCCAGACTTTAAACCATTAGAAAAAAAGTCATTTATGGAAAAATTATTTGAGAAGAATTGTTTAAATATAGAATCATGGTTAGTAAAAGTATTTATATCTGGTGATTGAATCATTGAAAAATGTTTTTCCATCAAAGATTGCATCCTATTAAAAGCACTATCGGTGTCTATACTTTTCATATTGCCCGATGAGGACCAACTATAAATACTGTCAAACCTTTTAAGATTCCCATTCTCATCAAACTCCTTATTAACCTGCCATGATCCCTTAGGAACAATTTCCTCTTTATTTCTTTCTAACCCTGAAGAATTGTTTTTTTTCTGCTCACTTACTTGACCATCACAACTGAAACTTAAAAAAGCCAAAAGCAGTAATAAAATATTAGCTTTCATATCTATACGTTTAAAAATTGTTAATGAATAAAATGAATGATCAAGAAAGAGTAATATTCTTCCTTGATCATTATATGCTTACTAAGAAATAGTAATCTGTTTAGGAGGTTTTTGCTTTGCCTCTTCCTTCTTAGGCAGATGAATACTTAAAATCCCATCGTTATACCTGGCTTTAATCTTATCTTCATTCACGGTTTCTGGTAATGTAAATGATCTTTTAAATGAAGCATATCCGAATTCCCGCCTATTAAAGTTTTCATCTTCGAATTGATTCTCTTCGTTAACCTGAGTAGAAATAGATAATAGTTGATCCTCAAGATTAATTTCAAAATCTGATTTCTTCATACCTGGAACAGCCATATCAACAAAGTAAGCGTCAGAGGTCTCTCTGATATTAACTTTTGGAAGTGTCATTCCGGTATTAAAATTTGAAGTAAAAACTGATGGTAAGTCACGATTAAAAATCTCATCAATCCAACTTGACCAACTTGGAAAGTTTAAATTTGAATTAGTGCTACTTAAACTTCCATTTTTAGGAACATTAATTAAATTGCTCATAATAATAAAATTTTAAATTAAACAAAATTTCAAAAATGAAATCCATTATGATTCCATGTAATCAATTCAAAAAAAATGCCATTACAATAAAAATGTCAAAATGACATTATTTTATGATTGGTGTCGCACAAAACACCACAACGTGTATAATGCATTGCTCTGAACAATGGATATATCTTTATTTACTATCTTAGCAAGAACGCAACAAACCATACACGAACACGTTTAGCTAAAATCGAGGTAATCAATATTTTCAATTACAAAAAAATAAGCTTAACTTTCCCCAAAAAATAAGCCTATGCAACTCGAGCTTTTAGTAGAAAAGTTTCAGCAAAAAGATGAAAAAGCTTTCGAAACACTTTATAACATGTACAGCGAAAGCATGCATGGTGTTATTTTTAATATCGTTAGAGACAACGATATTGCACAAGAAGTCATGCAAGACGTATTTATAAAAGCATGGCATAAAGCAGATACCTACTCGTCTAGCAAAGGGCGATTTTTCACCTGGCTTTTAAACATTTCTAGAAACGCTGCAATAGATAAAACGCGCTCTAAGGCCTTCAAAAAAAGTAAACAAAACCTCGACTCCGATTTTTTCGTAGATATTTTAGAAACCAATGATAGTTTAGATAATAAAACCGATGCTATTGGTATAAAAAAGTTTGTAAGCAAGCTTGCCGAAAAATGTAAATCAGTAATAGAACTGCTTTATTTTAAAGGCTATACACAAACCGAAGCATCAGAAACTTTAAACATGCCCATTGGTACTATAAAAACTAGAAATAGAAACTGTATAAAAGAATTAAGAAATTTAGTTTTAAACTAAAATGGAAGAGATAAAAAATTATATAGAATCCGGAATATTAGAAATGTATGTAGCCGGTGCACTTTCTGAAAAAGAAAACAGAGAAGTGTATCAAATGATGTTGCAACACCCCGAAATACTTCAAGAAGTTTTAGAAATTGAATCGGCAGTTGTAAAATTAACCGCTTCGGTTGCACCAACAGATCAAATTACATCATTCTCAACTATACGAGAACGATTAATTGATGGTGGAAATAACTCGAAAGTTATCTCTATAAATAAACCTAAGTACAATTGGGTTACTTATACAGGTTGGGCTGCATCTATTGTTCTTGCTGGTGGCTTATTATGGACATTAAGTTTAAACAAAACTTTAGAAAACGATATTAAAGTTGCCGAAACGCAGCAAGAATTGTTAGAAACTCAAATTGAAAAATCTAAAAATAGCTTAACAGAAGCCCATACATTAATTAGTGTTTTACGTGATGACAACATTACCCAAGTACCACTTGCTGGTCAAGGTAATTTCGCGAGTACCTACGCCAAAGTGTATTGGGACAAAACCAAACAGCTTATATTTTTAGATGCCCAAGGTTTACCAGAACCTCCTGAAGGCAAAGTTTATCAAGTTTGGTCATTAACTCTAGCGCCTTTAACACCAACAAGTTTAGGTACCATAGATAGTTTTACAACCGATGAAAACAAAATTTTTGAAATAGAAAACGCAAACGAAAGTGAAGCATTTGGTATTACCCTTGAGCCTGCTGGCGGAAGTGAAACACCAACCATGGAACAATTGTATACGCTTGGTGTTGTTGAATCGTAACATTTTTAATTTTGAACTTTTTATAAATCTATTTTAATTTCTTATTATTTTTAATTAGTTCCATTTTCCTGATTAAAATAAGTTAAAATTCATTAGTTTTATAAAATCTCTTCCTAAGACAGAAACATAAATTGATAAATGGAAAAAAGTTATCGAAAATCTGGCTTTTTATTGCTTCTTATTATTCCTTTAATGCTTGTTGCATTTTACCCAAGTTATTTTAAATATTTTCCCGCGTTTAAAAATAACATGTACAAATACACTCATGTACATACAATTATCTCGGTTGTTTGGGTTTTAATTTTGATATGCCAACCTTTTTTAATAGTCAATAAAAAATATAAGTGGCATAAAATTTTAGGTAAATCGACCTATATCATTTTTCCATTATGGATAGTAAGCTTCTTTCCAATGATGTATAATCTTTTTCAAAGAAAGATGTATTACAATCTTGTTTTTCCTATTGGAGATCTTATCATATTGATAATACTTTATGCACTCGCCATAAAATATAGAAAAGTACCAAGTAAACACATGAGGTATATGATTGCCACGTCACTTGTACTCATAGATCCAATAATAGGTAGAATTGCTTTTAATAATTTACCTTTTGGTTCTTTAGCGATGCCTATAGCATATGCCCTAATGAATGGTATCCTATTACTTTTAATATGGATGGATTATAAAAATAAAAAAGACTACTCGCCATACATACATGCTTTAATCTGTTTTATTTTGTACCATATATCGTACTTTTTGGTTTACTATATAATTTAAAAACGGAAATATTTCTTATTTTACACATAACCTTTAACCGAAAGATAATATCAAACCTAAGTACTTGTTGATATTTTTATGGAATCAAAAAATCTTTTGAAATTAATACTGACATGGTTAGCCTCTTTGATCCTTACCTTATTTTTTTATTACAAATGCCTTAAATAAAATAATTCAAACTAATCAACCCGATAAAATTGTTACTAATCGTGGAATTATGATTGCCACAGGCATTTTTCTATTGCTCGCAACAGGGCTTTTTTTATATAATAAAACGGTAATATTAGGAACAACTCTATTATCACTTTACATGACATTTATCTTATTTATTCACATGTATAAAGGCAAACCATACGAGTTAATATTCCTAATCATCATAGCAACAATTTTTGCGTCTTATTTAAGAAAACCTAAGTTTTTTTAGAACATAAACCCTATAAATCAAGAAAGCGCTGATTTATTAACTAAACCAACGCTTTCACCTAACAAAAAACCTAAAAAATCAAACGCTTCGTTTAGGCTTCTTTCTCATCATCATCTATCTTTATTTCAACAATATTATTTTTAACTTAAAATCGGTATGTTACTAAACCTTTTATAAAAAAAGGTGTTCCTGGTGTAAAGTGTATTTCTTCAACGGATGCTGGTTCGTTTTGTAAACGCGATTCTGTTGCAAATTGTGTTTCATTCCAAGCCACATCAAATAAATTTTCAATAGCTACACCAAAGGTGACATTGTTCCATTGGTAATTAGCATTTATATCGGTTACCAAGTAACCTTCAGCAACAATGCTGTTATCTTCATTTGCTGGTCTATCATCAATAAACCTGTAGCGAATACCTCCGGAAAAACCATCTAAATTATTTACAGCCAAACCACCTGCCATAGTAAAGTTTGGCGCTAACGGAATGTAGTTTTCACCTTCAGGATCTTCGGTACTTCTTGCATGTGTTAAGGTAGCATCGGTATCGAAAAACAACCAATCGGTTAACTGGTAACGTAAGCCTAAATCGAGACCGTAACGTTCTGTTTTTCCGCTTGGTTCAACAATACCTGCATCACCCACATAAACAAATTCTTGCTCTAAAAACAAATACCATAACGCTCCGTTAAACACTAAGTTTGAAGTTGGTTTCCAAACTGTTCCAAAATCTGCACCATAAGCTTTTGGTAAAATATCGCGTCCTTGATTACTAACCACCACACGCGTATCATTGGAGTGAAACCCAATACCCGACTTTAAATACCATTGTAAATTATCTGTGGCATTATAAAAAAAGTTTAATTTTGGGCTTACAGTCGATTTATGCTCGGTAGCATTAGAATATGTTGGTTGTAACTTATCGTTGTACATAAACGTAAAATAATCGAAACGTAAGGCCGGAGCAATGGCAAATCTTCCCATTTCAAATTTTGTATTAACATAAGCGCCAATATTCGTTTGGTTGATATCTCCCAATTGTATTTGCTCTAAGGTTGTAGTTCGGTTAAGTGTGTGAGACAACTCGGTATCTGCTGCCACATCGTGTCTTAAACTCAGACCTGATGTTAAACTAAATTCGGTATCACCTAAAAATGTGTTGTAGTTTAACGCCGAATTAATTCCGAAAATATCTCTGTTTTCCTTTTGTTTTATTTGATCGCCATTTTCTGGATCTTCTAAAAAGAAGGTAAAGTTCGAATATAGCTCAAACCCATAATGCGAGTAAAAAGCATTGGTTTTAAAGGTGGTATTATCCGATACGTTTTTGTTGTATTCTACATTTAAATTGGTGCGTTGCGTGGTTCCGCCCTCGGTATCGTCTATCGCTCCAAAGCGTGAAATATTACCATTATCAACTTCGCGTTGCGGAATTTGCCCTGACGCATCCCAACGACTCGTAAAATGCGATGCCGTTAAGGTTAATTTATCGTTGTTTGGCGAAAACACCACGTATTTACCAAAAAGATTTAATCGGTTAAAATTTTGAGGTGATTCGAAAGGGCCATCACCTTGCAAATATTCAACAGCCATATAGGCGTTTTTATTTTTTTCTTTTTCTAACAAGTCTATCATGCCCAGTGTTCTAATGGTGTTAAATTGCCCCACTGAAAACGTGACTTGACTATCTTCTAAATAATCTTTTGTTGAAAAATCGACATAACCCGCCGTTGTAAAATCGCCATGATTAGCGTAGTAGGTACCTTTACCAAAATCTATTTTACTTACCGTTTCCGGGATTAAAAAGTGTAAATCGCTATAACCTTGCCCGTGTGCATGCGATACCATATTTACGGGCATACCATCTACATTAATTGAAATATCGGTACCGTGATCGATATCGAAACCACGTAAAAATATCTGTTCTGCTTTACCTCCACCAGCATGCTGACCAATAATTAAACCAGGTACTTTTCGTAATACATCTTGCGATGAATTCACAGGATTGGTATTTAAATCTAATCTTGCAATGGTACTTATTGGGTTTTGTTGTTCTTGTAAAACCATTTCATCTAACTGAAATAATTTTTCCTCTAACACAATCGTTAAAACCTCTGTTTCATTTAAAGCTGCAATAGCAACTATGTTAGTTTTATAGCCTAACAAACCTATTTTAAGCGAGTCGCCAACGTTAGAATTTTCAATAATAAACAATCCGCTTTCTGAAGTATGCGCATGTGTTTTCGTATTTAAATTGTAAACATAAGCGCCTTCTAAAGGTTGGTTGGCTTCATTTTTTACAACGCCTTTTACTTGCTGCCCTAAAGTGACCTGAGCCATGAACAAAGACAAACAAATCGCTATGAATTTTAGTACTTTCATTTTTTAGATTGATGTTAGATGTTTTTAATTTCTTTTGCCGTTACCGGACCGAGCTCAAAAGTACTTTCTTCCAATTCCTTTTTTAATTCTTTAACTTTTTTTAACATGCCTTTAGCTTTATAAATTTTCGCTAAGTGTAAAATCACATCAGGTTCGTGAGTTTTACCAATAACGTGCGTCTCCATAATATCCAAAGCATCATCAACTTCGCCATGGTTAAAGTATGTCCACGCTAATAAATCGTACGACTGCGGCGTTGGTCTATTTTTAACCTCAATGTGTGCATATTTTAAGGCTTTCGCCGAAGCTGTGTCGTCTTCAGCAAAAAGCAAAACGTTGTATTTGTTATACATATCGCCATACATCGGATTTTTTACAGCATTGTAATAAGAAGTCAATTCGTTTTCCTTTAAAACATCATCACCCTTAAAATCGGCTATTTCGGCTTTTAGTAAATGATAATCTGGCGCATTAAATTTGGTGTTTATGCCCTCAAGAATTCGTAAGGCTTCATTTGGATTTTTTTCATGAGAATATACAATCCAAGCAATTCCTTTTTTGGCGTAAGCATCATCCGGATTTAGCTCAAGTGCTTTTAAATAATGTGCATACGAATCGTTAATTCTTCCGGCGTGACCGTAATAATCGGCTAAATTAGTATAGACCCATTGCTTAGTTCCAGAAATGTTTGATGCTTCGGCAATTGCTTTGGCTTGCTCCATGTATTTTATAGCAGCGTCTAAATTACCACGATGGTCGCTCCATTTAGATAATCTTATTAAATAATCGAAATCATTTGCTTTTCTAATTGTTTCAAGATAAGTTTTGGCTACATCAAAGTTACCGAGTTCAAGGTGTACATCGAAAAGCATTTTTTGAGTTGCTCGTAAATTTTCGCCGTTTGTTTCGGCTTTTTTCAATAGCTCTAAAGCCTGCTTAAATTTATGTTGTGAAATATAATTTCGTGCTAATGCACACAAATAACCTGGCGTATTATAATCTGTTATTTCGTTAGCTTTTACTAGCTGTTTTTCGGCTTCAATTAGAGCATTAATATCGCCTGTTGTGCTGAATATAAGAGATTGAGATGCTGCAATTTTAGCTAAATAAGGAAATTGATTGGGCTCTTTTTCTAGCTTTTTTTCCCAGAATTTTAAATCTGCAGTTGCTAATTGCAACATCTCGTTCTCTTCACTCACAAAATAAGGCTCGTAATCCTTGGCATTGGTAATTTGTTGGTTGCTATTACCACAACTGTATAAAACAATTATTAGTAAAGCGCTTAATATTTTATATATTGGTGTCATGTGTTTGAGTTTTGTTGTTAGGATTTTTTTAATACTCTAAAACGAGACTTAAACAGCTCGTTTTAGAGTTAAAGGTATTACCATGGTGAGGCTAAGTATGGGAACGCGGGCAAAAAGGGTTTATCGTTTTCGTTAACATTATCGTTAGATAGTCCTGGATTTTCGCTAAAATCTTCACCTCCAAAAATTAGAAGTAATTCTACGGTTATAACATCATCGGCTAAGGCTCTACCAGTTAAAACATTAGTGCCATCATAAAATGTTGTTGTGCCATCTAGCGATACGTTTAAAACATCGGTAGCTAACAAACCTGTAAAGGCTGCAGCATCTTGCCCAAGGGCATTCATGTCGCCATCGTTTGCAAATGCTGGACTTAATCCCGTTAAATTGGTTTGAAACATACTTTGAAAGTTGCCACTTTGCTGCGACGGAATGGTAGTATTAAACATATCTTTACTATCTGATGAGACAAAAACAGTGTTTACGGCAGGTCGCCCCATTTGATCTTCTTGCATGTAAGTTCCAGAAAAATCTGGTTCCATTGGCATTTCCATCATAGTGTTATCATCATCATTCGAACAATTAAAGGCTAAAATTGACAATGCTATTGCGGTTATTATTTTTATAGATTTCATGTGTATTGTGCTTTAAGGTTAATTATTATTTACGTTTAGATTCTACCCAAGTGTTAATGGTTCCTGTACCACCAATCATAGATTTTGGCACTTCAACCACCACCGACATCACATTTGTTCCAGCAAAAGTATCAGCTCCTGGCATATTAAAACTTGTAGCATTTCCAGCAATAATTTCACTGTATTGCGCGAAATCCATAAAGAATGGGTCATCTCTTGGGCCAGCAAAAAAGCTCATTCCATTGCTAGTTTCTATTGACGGATCACTACCGTATGCAGAAATATATACCCAACCAGTATATGCTGCAGACGTTTCAACAACACTATTTAATCCTGTTTGCGAAGGTGCTACCGGACCAAAAAAGTACATTTTACCATCTCTTGGTAATGCTTGAATAACTAAATCTTCAACATTATCGCCTGTGTTATCGATGTTGAACTCAATCATAACATTTTCATCAAAAGTTGCCGAACCTGTGCTAGCAGGACTCAACAAACCTTGTAAGTTGGCTACAAACGCAATATTGTTGGTGTTTTCACCTTGAAAGGCATAAAAATCGGTAATATCGCTGCTACCGCCTTGAACTGCCGGCGCATCAATGTGGTCGGCTGCTAAAATGAAGCCTACAACGGTGGCTACGGCTCCAATTCCTAATAGTTTTTTTAAATTTCTCATAGTTTTTGAGGTTTTGTAGTTAATATTTTTTGAACTCTCGCAAATACCTACGGAAAATATAAATGAGTGGTTTTGTTAAAATTTTGTTAATGAAATGAATTTACCTTCAAAAGGAATCAATCACCATTACAACAAGTATATTTTATTTAGTAAATTAGCTATGTTTAAACCATAGGATAATTCATTCTAGCCCTTTAGTATATCGTTAATGACAATACATAAACTTTCAGTTATTATACCTGCCTATAACGAAGCAGAAACCATTCACAACATTTTAAACAAAATAAAATCGGTAAAACTTATAAATAACATTGAAAAAGAAATTTTAATAGTTAATGATTGCTCAACAGATAAAACTAAAAACGCCATTAGCTCCTACATTTCTGTAAACCCAGATTTACCAATTAGTTATTTTGAGCATGAAATTAACCAAGGTAAAGGAGCAGCCTTACACACTGGCATACAAATGGCAACAGGAGATGTTTTAGTAATACAAGATGCAGATTTAGAATACAATCCTGAAGAATACAACGATTTATTAAAACCTATAATAGACGGTTTTGCAGATGTTGTTTATGGTTCTAGATTTATGGGAAGCAAACCTCATAGAATATTATTTTTCTGGCACACCATAGGTAATAAATTCCTAACATTTTTATCAAATATGTTTACCAATTTAAATTTGACCGATATGGAAACATGTTACAAAATGTTTAGAAGCGACATTATTAAATCTATAAAATTAAAAGAAAAACGATTTGGGTTTGAGCCAGAAGTAACAGCCAAAATTTCGAAAATTAAACACATCCGTATTTATGAAGTTGGTATAAGCTATTACGGTCGAACTTATTACGAAGGAAAAAAAATAGGCTGGAAAGATGGCTTTAGGGCAATTTGGTGTATTTTTAAGTATCGCTTTAATTTTTAAAAATGAAAATAAGTCATTTTAAATCTATATTCCTTTTTTTTCCATTACTTATACTTTATATTTTAATTGCTTTTTTAGTAATTGATAATGGTTTAGGAGGAGACCAAGCACGCTACCTTCAATACGCAGAAAATTTAATAAACGGCACTTATGCCATTGATGGCGCTTTATTTTTATGGAATGGCCCTGGATATCCGTTATTACTGGCTCCGTTTGTATTTTTAAATGCATCCATAGTGTTTTTAAAAAGCCTAAACATTATTTTTATTTTTTCTGGTGTATATTTTTTTCATAAAACTTGTTTAGAGTTTTTCAATAAAAAACAAGCCATAATTTGTAGTTATATTTTAGGGCTATATTACCCCAATTTATTATTCTCATTAAAGTATATTTTAACAGAAGGGTTTGCTTTTTTTTTAGCCTGTGGTTTATTGTTTTACTTAACAATTGCAATTAAAAAAGGTAAACGAAAACATATTTTAGTAGCATCGATATACTTAGTATTATTACTATTAACAAAGGTAATTTTTGCTTATGTAATCTTTGGATTAATTGGTATTTCACTATTTGCTTTAGCCATTAAAAAATTTAAATCTCCGGCTAAACGAATTTTAATAATATGTGTATTTGCAAATGTATTATCGCTTCCCTATTTATTTTACACTTATACTTTAACCAATAAATTTCCCTACTACTCCAATGCTGGAGGCCAATGTATTTATTGGTTAAGTACACCCTACGAAAACGAACAGGGCGAATGGGTTTTAGCAAGCGATAAATATTTTAAAACCAAACCACAATATAAAAATCACAATACATTTTTAAGTTCAATAAGCAATTTAAAACCTGTTGAAAAGGATGCGTCATTAAAAGAAAAAGCAATTGCTCAAATAAAGCAAAATCCGAAAAAATTCGTTAAAAATTATATTTCAAATATTAGCCGATTGTTTTTAGATATACCTAATAGTTACACGCCGCAAAATATTGGTTTTATTTTTTATGCAGTTCCTAATAGTTTTGTTTTTGTGTTTTTATGCCTAAGTATTCTTTTTAATTTTTTAAACTTAAAAAAACTTCCGTTTAGTATCCTCGTTATTTTAACTTTTGTGTTAATATACCTTTTTGGAAGTTCTTTACTATGTGCCTATCCAAGAATTCTTTATCCTATTCTTCCTTTTCTTTTTCTATGGATCTTTTACTCTACGTTTAATTTTAAAACAAAAAATAATTTTAACATATAAACTAAAAATTCCACTATAATATCTAAAAACACTACTTTTATATCCTAAACCCTATTACTACAATATGAACCCTTCGGCTTCTGGTTGGATAAAAAAACTACTTAAAAACTGCGATAGTAATCATCCTGTTTTTTTGTTAGATGAAGATGCGCTTTACAAGAACCTTAGGGCTTGCGGATTTATATATGGAAGCAACCTACATGTTATTGAAAAGGTTTTTGAAAAAAGCGATTTTACCGAAGAAGAAATCTGTAAAATAAACCTGTGTTTGGCCCTACTTTATATTCACAATAAAGCTGAAACCTCAACCAATTTTACCGAAAGTGTTATTAATTTTTACAACAGCGTAAATGAAACGAAAACAACATTTTTTAAAGCTTTACTAGGTGAGAAAAAAACAACCGAACAGCTAGAAAAAATCTTTCATAAGCGTGTACAAATAGACAACAATATTGTTACCAAAAACTTTAAATACTTTATTGTTAATGCGCTTTTATTTGTTGATGTTTTAGGTTATAAACGTTATTTGGAAAATGAAAAAATTTCGGTTGATTATTTAATTAAAATTGAAGAGTCTATTGCTGCTATATCATTAAATGTACTAAACTCTAAAGCCGAAAAAAACCAATACGACGAGAGTTTAATTAAACTTTTTGAGTCTTCGTTACGCTATTTTGATAGTGATACCAACGATTATAATAAAGCCATTTTAAATATTAAATCGCCACTTGAAAAACAATATTTATTAGATTTAGCGTGTATGGCCACTTGGACTGATAAAGTTATTGACATACAAGAGCAAAAATTTTTAATTACACTGGCGCGTGATTTAAATGTAGAAAAATCGGTTTTAAAATCTTCAATAATAACCATAAACTCATTTTATACCGAAAACAAGGACAATATTGCCTTATTAAGCTCCAAAAATATTGTACAAAGCTTTTATGATAATTCTAGTAAAATGGTTACCAAACTTATATCTAGAAACAAAAAACGTTTGTATAAAGAACTGTTAGATAGCAAAGAGCTAATGGTTTTACTCACACAATCTACAGTGCGCGATTTAACTAAAGAAGAACAAAAAAAAGTACAAGAGCAGTTATTCGATATTTTTAAAAGCATCCCAAGCTTAGCTATTTTTATGCTTCCTGGTGGCGCTATTTTACTGCCTTTAGTTATAAAATTTATACCTAAACTATTGCCATCGGCCTTTGATGAAAATCGGGTTGAAGAAGATTAAAAATTTATGCGTCTTTTACTTTTTTTTGTTTTACTGCTAAATCTGCCATAAAAAAAAGTTAAAAGTGGGAACGTGGAATTACACATATTGGTATTATTGTCAAAAATAAATCCAAAAACGGAAGACTAAATTTAATAGTTCATAATATTGGAACAGAACAAGTTCTAGAGATTGTCCGTTTAATTTTAAATTTATTGAACATTATTAAATTATAAGTCTTGCTTTTTCTTCTAACAAAATTGTAATTTGGGATTTTAATTAAATGCTTTATTATGAAGATAAAAATTACCTTAACTTTCCTACTTCTCAGCCTTTATGTAAATGCTCAATACAATGATTGGACAAAAGCAACAGTTCATTTAATGAATAATGAAATATTTGATGGTCATGCTAGATTAGCTATGCTTAATGCCAAAGAATTGTTTAGCTCAAAGGAGAAGTTACGTTTTGTAAATTTTGAAATCAAACAGCGAACAAGTACAAAGTTTAGTCCTGAAGAAGTTGAAAAAATCGTTTTTGAAGTAAGTGAAAAAATTAAAGGAAGAAGGATAAAAAGGAAAGCGGTTTTTGTACCAGTAATTAAAGAAATAACTAAAAAAAAGAAAATTTTGGGTTTTGCTGAAATTGTAATTGACGGAAAGGTTAAACTTTTTAAAAGAACTGTTTATGGTCAAAATAAAATTTATGAGGAGTCATTAATTGCTAAAGAAGGTGAAGCTGTGATTCCTTTTAACTATATTGAACTTAAATCTTTTAAAAACCGTGCTTCAGAATATTTTAAGGATTGTCCGAATTTAGTTTCAAAACTTGAAAACAAAAAGTATAGAAGAAATGATTTAGAGGAAATAGTAACTTTTTACAATTCTAACTGCGCCAAATAATCATAATGTTCACCTTCACCAATCAATTCACACTTTAAGCCAACCGTTTCGCAGGCTAATTTTAAGGTGTCAAAATCGAGATACAACCATTTCATAGGTACTTCTTTTTCGCCTTTGTAACTTAAAAAATAATCAAGTTCGCCGTAGTAGCTCGCATTCATATCTTGCCAATAACCGCCGTCGTCATCTAAATACATATATTTAATATCGGATGAATCGATTAAAATTTGTCCGTTAGGCTTCAATAAACTTTTTAAATGCGTTAAATATTTTGATACTTGGGTGAGCTCTTGAAAAATTCCGGTGCCATTCATTAGTAATAAAATGGTGTCAAAGGTTTTGGTTTCATTCAAAACATTTAAAACTTCAGCTTGTTTAACACCGCGTTGTTTAGTCACAGTTATAGCACCTTCCGAAACGTCGATAGCTTTCACAGCAAACCCTTTTTTTTGAAGGTATAAACTATGGCTTCCGGCGCCGCAACCAACATCTAATATGGTTCCTTGGCATTTTTTTAAAGCCTGTTGTTCAAGTTTAGGCATTTCAGAAAAACTTCTAAACAAATAAGGAAGCGGCAATTCATCTTCATCAGAAATACTTGTTGATGTTATAATGTCTTCAGTGTAATTTCCGTTTTGGTAATCGATTAAGGCTTTTCCGAAAATATCTTTCATAGGCTGTCATTGCGAGACTTTTTTAGTCGTGGCAATCTGTTAATTTAGTGTTTCAATTTTGAAGATTACTTCAGTCACAAACTTCGTTTGGGTATTTTCAATCAAAATATATTTTGATTTTTGAATAGTCTTCGTAATGACGAAAAACAGTATTTTTGTATCATGCAAGACATCATAAATAACCTTCCAAAGCTCGCCAAAGATAAGCATAACGAAAACAAAAAGTTCTTTGCTAAGCTTAAAAAAAAGCCGCCAAAAAATTTAGATTATGTGATGCAAGAATTACATGAAGATGAATTTGAGCGCACCGATTGCCTACAATGTGCCAATTGCTGTAAAACCACAGGGCCGTTGTTTACCGATAAAGATATTGAGCGTATTGCGAAACATTTTAGGTTAAAACCGCAGCAATTTATAGACCAATATTTGCGCATTGATGAGGAAAACGATTATGTACTGCAAAGCGTGCCTTGTACCTTTTTAGATGCCGATAATTACTGTTTAATTTACGATGTACGCCCTAAGGCCTGCCGAGAATTTCCGCATACCGACAGGAAAAAATTCCAACAAATAGCCAACTTAACACTTAAAAATGTTGCGATTTGTCCTGCTGCTTATAACATTGTTGAAGCTATGAAACAACAAATAAAATAAGATACCGTTTTTTTATACGAACCTTAACATACTTAAACAAAAAATTGGCAAAAAATAGGTAAATTTAGCATTTAAACTATGCTAAAATGGAAACCTTAATTAATTACTTTGAAACCATTCCGTCGTTGCATCGCAGTATCATTATTGTTGGTGGTTTAACCTTCTTTTGGTTACTAGAAGGTGCCATACCGCTTTTTAATTTCAATTATAAAAAATGGAAACATGCGGTGCCAAATATATTTTTCACCTTTACAACCATACTTGTTAATTTAGTTTTAGCCTTTTTATTATTAAAATCATCCGATTGGGTAATGGCAAATAATTTTGGCATTTTAAATTGGTTACCCGAACTTAACATTTGGATTTATGGTATTTTAGGTATTTTTTTAATGGATTTTTTTGGCGCATACTTACCGCACTTCGTGGAACATAAAATCCCGCCACTTTGGATGGTGCATTTAGTACACCACTCCGACCACAAAGTAGACACCACCACCGCTAACAGACACCACCCCATAGAGAGCGTTATTCGATTTATTTTCACACTTTTAGGCGTTTTAATAATTGGTGCGCCAATCGCTATTGTAATGATGTATCAATCACTTTCGGTGGTTGCTACGCAATTCACACATGCTAATATTAAACTACCGAAAAAAATAGACAAAATAATGAGCTACCTACTCGTTTCGCCCGATATGCATAAAGTACATCATCATTATGTTTTACCTTACACCGACTCTAATTATGGCAACATTTTTTCGGTTTGGGACAGGCTTTTAGGAACTTACATGGAGCTAGACCGCGATAATATAATTTATGGTGTAGATGTATTTCCAGATGAAAAAGAGAACAGTAAAATATCGAGTTTATTAAAACAACCATTTCAAAAATATAAACGCCCAACAATAAAACCAAAGGAAACTTGAAACTATTAATTTGTACAAGCTTAGCTTTAATTTTAATGAGTTGTAATTACAATAATACCGATATTCAAGGGCATCGTGGTTGCCGTGGATTAATGCCAGAAAACACCCTACCGGCATTTAAAAAAGCCATCGCCCTTGGGGTGCACACTTTAGAACTCGACGTGGCAGTAAGTGCCGATAAAATTGTGGTAGTTTCACACGAACCATTTTTGAGTAGAACCATTTGTTTAGATGCTGAAGGACATAAAATCCCGAAGGAAGATGATATGAAATATAACTTATATCAGATGACTTTTGATAGTATTAAACAATACGATTGCGGATTAAAAAAACACCCAAGATTTCCAGAGCAAGAAAAATTGAAAGCCTACAAACCTTCGCTTGATGAAGTTTTTAAACTCGCAAAACAGTTAAATCCCAACATAAAATTCAATATTGAAATAAAAGCCAAACCCAAATACGATAGTGTTTTTACGCCTAAACCTAAAGAATTTGTTGCCTTAGTTTTAAACGTAATTGAAGAAAATAACGCTTTCGCGGAAAGTAATTTGCAAAGTTTCGATTTGCGTATTCTTGAAGAAATTAAACGGCAATCTCCCAAAATGAAAGTCGCTATTTTAGTTGATGAAGATGAAAACATAAACGAGAAACTGAAACAGTTAAGTTACAAACCCGAAATTGTAAGTCCGTATTTTAAACTCTTAAACAAGCATACAGTTGAAGCTTTACAAACAGACAATTTCAAAGTAATACCTTGGACGGTTAACAAATCCAAAGACCTCGAAAAAATGATTGATTACCGAGTTGATGGCATTATTACTGACTATCCCGATAGACTAATTAATATTTTAGAGTAAGAAACCTATTGGTCAGGGTGAACGCAGGCGAAACCCAATCAATTTTTTCTTAAAAACATTCGTGAATCCGAGGCAACACAAATGCCGTTTAATCCACAAAAAAAGCTTCCAATTCACTTCCTAACTTACTAATAGGAACATTACTTAAATTACTAACAATGGCAATTACGACGTCCTCTTCGGGATAAATGAGTAATAAGGTTGAAGCACCAACACCGCCACCAGAATGACTGTATTTAGGTGAATTGTTTTTGGTGTTGTACGAAAAGAATCCAACGCCATAATGCGTGCTTTTTCCTGTGGTAAGAATTTGTGGTGTTACCAATTCCTTTAAAACTTCAGGTGAAATAATCTTCGGATGAATCATTTCGTTTCCAAACTTCACTAAGTCTTCCGAGGTTGATAAAAATCCGCCACCAGCAGCTTTAAATTCATTGCAAACCGTTTTTCCTTGATAAACACCACCACTTTTTCTTTTCATATAAAATGTAGTTCTATTCGGGATTATCGAATCGCAATAATCTAACAGCGTGTGTTCCATTTTTAAAGGCTCGAAAATGGTTTTTGCGGTGTAGGTTCCAAATGGTATTTTAGCAACTGTTTGTATCACTTCACTCAACAAATTCCATCCGTAAGTACTGTACTTAAATTTTGTTTGCGGCTCAAAAAGAAGTCTATCATTTTTAAAAATCGAAATGCCTTCCGAGATACTAAGTTTTTTGTTCAATAAAAACTCTCTGCCTCTGTAATGCCTTATGCCGGCTGTATGTCCGCCAACTTGTCTTAGCGTAAAGTCGTATGCTTTTTTAGGGTAGTTGGGCAAATACAGATACAAACTGGAATCTAAATGTATCTTTTTTGCATCTACCAAAGTTGCTAAACTAACGGCAGAAATCGATTTAGAAATACTAGCAATACGAAACAATGTAGAATCTGGCGACACCTTAATCTTGTTTGTAATATCGGCGTATCCAAAACCTTCAGACCAAATCAGTTTTCCATGTTTCGATACCGAAATGGCCATTCCAGGAACCTGTTCTGTAACCATAAACCGTGCAACACTTTCTTGAGGCGTTTTAGGTTTTACCTGAGTTGTACTAACCGTACTTTTACAAGATAGCGCAACAATGAACAAACCTAAAAGCGCATTAAAAGCAGGTTTTCTCATTAATTTTCTATTCATAAATTAAATACTGCGCTCTAGTCTTTTTGAATTTTTTTAAACCGGTTTGCCATGTGGCTTTTATTTCAGTTTCACTTAAACCCGATTCAATTTGCTTTTGCAACGTTTTAGTACCCGACAGTTTTACAAAAAAGTTATTGAAAAATTTAGCTTTATCGGAGGTGTTTTGGTAAGCATCAATTAACCACGATAAGTTTAAGGTGTTTAATGTTTTGTACTTGGTTAAATCACTGCCGTGGCATAATTCATTTTGATACTTCGGGTATTTCGCGCCTTCATTAGGTTGCGGCGTAAAACTGAATTTAAACACGTTAGTATTTAAAAACGGACTACCAAATATTTGAAATTGTGTTTCTGTACCTCGACCAGCACTTACATTGGTGCCTTCAAAAAAGCATAAACTTGGGTACAAGTTTATGGCTTGGTCGTTAGGTAAATTCGGACTTGGTTTTATGGGTAAACTATACGTTTTATTGTGGTTGTAATGTTCCATAGAAATTACAGTTAACTCACATGTAACGGCATTTTTCAGCCATTTTTCACCGTTAATCATTTTTGCATACTCGCCAATTGTCATACCATGCACAATAGGAATTGGGTGCATACCTACAAAACTCTGGTTTTCTATTTCTAAAATAGGGCCGTCTATGTAATGACCATTCGGATTTGGTCTATCAAAAATAATAACAGGAATTTTAGCTTCCGCGCAAGCTTCCATAACATAATGCAAGGTAGAAATATAGGTGTAAAAACGTGCGCCAACATCTTGAATGTCGAAAATAACTAGATCTAAATCCTTCAATTGATCTGGTTTTGGCTTTTTATTGCTCCCGTAAAGCGACACAATTGGTAAGCCTGTTTTGGTATCAATACCATCTTTAACCACCTCGCCAGCATCCGCTTTACCACGAAACCCATGTTCTGGCGCAAATACTTTTTTTAAATCAATTTGTAATGCCACTAACGAATCTACCAAATGCGTGTAGCTTCCTTCTTCAGCTTTAAAAACAACACTCGTTTGGTTGGCAACAACACCAACGCGTTTACCGTTTAATAAAGGTAAATAGCGTTCGGTTCTGTTGGCTCCAACAACAATATTGGTGTTTTGGGTAACTTGATCCTGTGGTTCATTTTTTAAAACTGTTTCGGTTTTCGAGGTTTTGTCCTCCGATTTCGACAAGTTTGCACACGAAATCATGACCAAAACAAATAATAAAACTGTATTTTTGATAACTTTAAACGGCATCATATATTTTGAATTACGAGTATTTTATAGCTAAACGCTTAATTGGTAGTAAAGCGTATAAAAGTAGTGTTTCGGCACCAATAATAAAAATTGGTATTGCTGCCATAGCCATAGGCATTGTGGTGATGATGATTGCCATTGCAACCGGTATTGGGCTGCAACAAAAAATACGCGATAAAGTGGTTGCTTTTAACGGGCATGCCACTATAACGAATTACGATAGTAATAACTCGCAGGAAAGCGTTTTTCCTATATCAATCAATCAAGAATTTTATCCAGATTTTAAATCGGTCGATGGCGTTTCGCACGTTCAAGGTGTTGCCGCAAAGTTTGGCGTAATTCGTACCGAAACCGATTTTGAAGGTGTCGTTTACAAAGGTGTTGGGCAAGATTACGACTGGCAATATTTTAAAGAATTTTTAATTGACGGCCAACTGCCCAGTTTAGAAAAAAAATGGAGCGAAGAAGTTTTAATATCGCAGTATTTAGCCAACCGATTAGGCTTTAAAGTAGGCGACGAATTTCAAATGGTTTTTGCAAAAAACGATCCCGAAAAACTTCCTAATTACCTAAAATGTAAAGTTACGGGTATTTACAATTCAGGGTTTCAAGACCTTGACAAACAGTATTTAATAGGTAATTTACGTCACATTCAACGCTTAAACCAATGGGAAAGCGACCAAATTGGAAATTTTGAAGTGTTTATCGACGATTTTTCCCAGATTCAAGAAAAAGGCATCGAAATACATCAAAACACGCCATCAACATTCAACACCATCACCGTTACCGATAAATATGCTAGCATTTTCGAGTGGTTTACCATATTCATAAAAAATATAAACGGCATTATAGGCATCATGATACTAGTGGCGGGCATTAACATGATCACCGCGCTACTCGTTTTAATTCTAGAGCGCACCCAAATGATAGGCATTTTAAAAGCCCTAGGAAGCAACAATTGGAGCATTCGTAAACTATTTATCTACAACGCATCCTATTTAATTTTGTTAGGTTTGTTTTGGGGCAATCTCATCGGTTTAGCACTGCTATTTGCCCAAAAATATTTAAAACTTTTTCCGCTCGATCCAAGTGTATATTACGTTACCGAAGCACCCGTTTACATCAGTTTTGGTTACATTTTAGCGTTAAATGTTGGCACGCTCGTGTTGTGTTTAATTATGCTTTTGGTACCGTCGTACATCATCACAAAAATATCGCCGGTAAAAGCCATAAGGTTTACCTAAATTTGGGCGTTCCCTAAGGGGCGGGCTTTCACTACTCGCTTCACGCTCAAGCGTGAGAGCTCAAACATGCCGTTCAATCCCTAACGTGCTGGCGAACTCCAAAGTATCTTTACATTTTCAGAAAGCAAAATCAATAAATAAAAATTATCAAATCAATACCTATAAATAAATTTTGTTTATTTCAGTATTTAAAATAGATTTCAAAATCCGAATAAAAATTTCAATACTAATCGTAAATTTGACTTCAGAAAAAAAGAAACCATATGAAACTCGTATTATCGCCTGCTAAGTCATTAGATTTTGAAAGTGAATTACCAATAAACACACACACCGAAGCACAATTTTTAAAACAAGCCGAACGCTTAAACAAACTTTTAAAAAAGAAATCGGCCAAAAGTTTATCGAAACTCATGAGCATTTCCGATGCTTTAGGGCAATTAAATTACGAGCGTAATCAAAGTTGGGAACTTCCTTTTACAGAAGACAATGCACGACCTGCTGCCTATGCTTTTAATGGCGATGTTTATAAAGGTTTAGATGCTTACACCATTCCTACTGACAAAATAGACACGTTTAAAAACACCGTTCGTATTCTATCAGGATTATACGGCATTTTAAAACCAACCGATTTAATACAACCGTATCGCTTAGAAATGGGCACAAAAATGCCTGTTGGAGTAAAAAAGAACCTTTATGAATTCTGGAAAAAAGACATTACAAAAGCATTAAATAACGAACTTGAAGACGACGAGCTATTTTTAAACCTGGCTAGTAACGAGTATTTTAAAGCTGTTGATACAAAAGCATTAAAAGTACCTGTGATAACTGCCAATTTTAAAGATTTAAAAAATGGCGAATACAAAGTTATTTCGTTTTTTGCTAAAGAAGCTCGCGGACTCATGGCACGTTATATTGTAGATACAAACGCAAAAACTATTGATGATTTAAAAGGATTTAATTACGAAGGCTACGGTTTTAGCGAAAGTATGTCTAAACCAAACGATTTAGTATTTATTAGGTAGTATTATTTAGGTGTGGCTTTGTGACCAACGCTTATTTTTTTCTCAATAGACGGTCTTTTTTTAATTCGTGGTCTTCTATTGCCAAAAGTACCTCGGTGTATTTTTCCTCGTTTTGTTTTTTTATCGCCTTTTCCCATTAAAAGTTGTTTCTTTATAAAGTACAAAAAATAACAACGCAAGTCAAATTTTATACGTGTTTAAGCATAAGCATCCATACGATCCTTTTATTCAGCCTGATACAGAAAAACTCATTGTGGGCACTTTGCCACCTCCGCGATTTTCAATGGGAGAACTTTTAGAAAAAGATGTCGATTTTTGCTATGGCAGCTACTACAATTCACTTTGGCTGTACATTGATAAAATTCATAATCTAAACTTACGATACGACAACTCTACAGAAGCCGTACAACAGCGCAAAGATTTTTTAATAACACATAAAATTGGGGTTTGTGATATTGTAGCAAGTTGCGAACGCGAAAAAATTGATGCTTCCGATTTGGGTATGACGAACATTAAACTACGCAATATTATTGGCCATTTAAAACAAAATCCTAATATAAACACCTTACTTTTTACAGGTGGAAACAGTAAAAATGGTCCAGAGTATTTCTTTAGAAAGCATCTTAAAGAACATGGTTTAAAACTTGAATTAGTCAACAACGAAACACCAAGAATTCACCAATTTTCGCTACCTGTCATTGCGACTGAAGCGAAGCAATCTGCACAAAAAGAAACTATCATTACTAACACAGCCGAGGAATCTCATCAAAAATCACGAGTTATCAAAACCGTATCGTTAACATCTAGTTCTGGTGCAGCCAATATTTCAATCAGTAAAATCCCGCTATACCGACAATTAAAAGCTAAAAACCCCGATTTTAATACGTTTGCTTTTCGGGTTATGCAGTATCGCGAGTTTTTTTGAGCAAAGCTTATTTAAATTAAATTCGAAACCTTTTAATAGGTTGAACTAAGCCTTAAAAAACGTAATTAAAATTCTTTCGACTGCGCTCAAGATGACAAGCAAATAATCTATTAAACTTTTAGTTACTCTATTTTTAGTTTTATCTCGAACTCTAATTTATTTAGGTTCTCGTAAAATCTTTTCCATTTTACGGCCTTTGGCTAATTCGTCAACAAGTTTATCTAGATATCGAGTTTGTTTGGTTAACTCGGTTTCAATATCTTCAATTCTATAACCGCAAATAACACCTGTAATTAAATACGCGTTAGCATTAATTTTGGCTTGTTTAAAAAAGGTTTCAAAGGTTACTTTTTCGTTAATTAACTCTTGTAATTTGGCCTCATTAAAACCTGTAAGCCACTCAATTACTTGGTGTAACTCTTCAACCGTTCTACCCTTTTTTTCAACTTTAGTCACATAATGTGGGTAAACCGAAGAAAATGTCATGCTCGCAATACGTGCGTCGTGTTCTGGTGTTGTTGCCATAATTTTATTATTTAGTTGTGTTTTCAATATCACTAATATGGTGTTCTAAGGCTTTTACCGATATTTGAATTTCAACAACCAATAAAGCCAATGAAACTATTAACAACAATAAAGCCATACCAAACACCCAAACCGCAACGTTTTGCTGTTCAATATAAATTAAAAACATAGTTAACACGCACAACAACAAACTGCTAATGCCAAAAATTTGCATATAGCGCGTTAAATATAAACGGGTTTTAATATTTTTAATTTGCACCATTAAAACGGAATCTTTTTCTTTTTTATACTTATCGTGCAAACTTCTAATTACCGATGCGTATGCCAAAAACCTATTGGTATAGGCCAGCATAATTAACGAAATAGCTGAAAATAGTAAAGCTGGTGTTGTTAAGGTAAGTTGTTCCATAACTTATTTTTTGGTTTGTTTGTATTTATCATGTAAACCTATGCCGCTTAAAATTAGAGGTGTACACTTTTCTATTCGTGCAGTTCTGGTTTTAGCTTGTTTGGGTTGCGAAAAATAAAGAATATACCCACGCTGCCTACCAGGTGTTAAACTTTTGAAAGCCGATTTAAAATAGGGATCATCTTCAAATTTTGCTTCTAATTCTTCAGGAATGGGTTCGGGATTCTTTTTAAATTCAATTTGTAAGCCTGCCTTTTCTGCTTCAATAGCTTCAAAAATATAGGCTTTTATATCAGCTTCAATCGATTTAATATCATCTAAATTAGTAAACTTAAATAATCGTACAGCTTGAGAGTTTTCTCCTGGCTTCTCTAAAAGTTGTTTTTCATCGGCGAGTAAAGCACCTTTAAAAAAACCGATAGCACAATAATTTTTTAACGCAGTTATATTTAAAACATTTTTACCATTAAAGGTATAACAAGGCACGCCCCATTTACAGGTTTCGGTGAGGCCACATTGCAAAACAATGTGCCTTAACAATTGGAGTTCCCTTTGCCATGTGTGTATTTTACAATCGGGTGTCGCCCCAAGCGGACATCGACCACATCCCTCAATAAAATAATTTTCAACCGATGTATTCATTATTCTAATTTAGAATTAGTTCAACAATATAACTCTATTAAAAGCAATATCAAATAGATAATTCTCGCACGACTGCAAAAAGTCGTAATAAATTAAGAATTGAACATTACAGATATTTTAAGCAATTTATTCGAGAGTTTACATGATAAATATCATTCCATATAGGCTTCAATTCCAATAATTTTACTGTATTAAATTATTTAAGTCATGAAACCTAAAAAGAACCCAGAACTAGAAATAGGACGACATAGCAGTATATATTTTGCCATTGGGCTTAATTTAATGTTATTACTGTCTTGGAGAGCGCTTGAACACAGAACTTACCAGAAAGACGACTTTGTTATGGAAGTTCTAGATGTTAATTATAAAATTGAGGATGATATTCCTATTGTTAAAATGAATACGCCGGCTCCTCCTCCACCGCCTGCCAAAGTCCCCCAAATAATTGAAGTCATTGAGGATGATATTGTTGATATAGAAGAAACAGTTATTGAGAGCACAGAAACAGGGCAAGATGATGCCATTGAAGATTTTGTTGCTATTGGCGTTGATGAAGTGGTGGTTGAAGAAGTTGAAGAAGATGTGGAAGTTGCCTTTGCCGTAATTGAAGAAGTACCCGTTTTTCCTGGTTGCGAAGGATTAAGCAAAGAAAAAACTAAAGCTTGTTTTCAACAAAAAGTACAAGAGCATGTTGTAAAGAACTTTAATTACCCCGATGTTGCTTTACAACTAGGTATCCAAGGGCGTGTATCGGTTGTTTTTGTTATCGATTCACAAGGTAAAACTACCAAAATACGCTCTAGAGGCCCAGATAAATTACTTGAAAAAGAAGCCGAACGTATTATAAGCATAATGCCCAAAATGGAGCCCGGAAAACAACGTGGCAAACCTGTAACAGTACAATACGCAGTGCCTATTTACTTTAAATATGCTGCAACACATTAAAATGGGGTGATTTTGTTTCATGAGAGGCCGGATATGAATATGTTTTCTATCTGGCCTCTTTTTTGTTATAAAACTATCACTTTTACATTTCAGAATAAAAAAATAACAATTCGGTTATTCACTTTTTAAAAACCAATACTTCATCAAGATATTTGCAGTGTAATTAATTAAGCACTTTATTTATTAATTTTAAAAAAGTTTATAAAACATTACACCATGTCAAAATCTGGAAAAAACATATTAATCACTTTTATTTTAGGCTGTATCGTTTTTGTAATTGGCACCTTATTATCCGGTGGTTTTAATTTCGAAACGGTAAACGAAGCCATTATAAGCTTCGCCTTTTACCAATTGTACGCTTTTGTTTTAGGGTATTCAAATATGTTGTTTTTCGATTTTTTAAGTCGTAAAAACTGGAAAAAAACAGACTCTGTTAAACGCATAATTATTGGCGTAATTGGAGCCACAATTTTAACCATAATTGGGTTATTTATTTTACGAGCTTTAACCGCTCTATTAATGTATCACCAAACATTTAACGAGTTTATTACAAACGAAAAGTTTGCTTATTACAAGTTTGGTTTATGGATTACCTTAACCATTGTTGCCGTATTTCATGTAATTTACTTTTACAATAAATACCAACAAAACCGCATAAAAGAACAAAAAGTAATTGCAGGTACCGCGAGTGCTAAATTTGATGCTTTAAAAAACCAATTAGATCCGCATTTTTTATTTAACAGTTTAAATGTGTTAACTAGTTTAATTGAAGAAAACCCAGAAAGCGCACAAAAATTTACCACCTCGTTATCAAAAGTTTACCGTTATGTTTTAGAGCAAAAAAACAAAGAATTAGTTACGGTTGATGAAGAACTGCAATTCGCTAAAACCTATATGTCGCTTTTAAAAATGCGTTTTGAAGACAGTATTGTATTCAACATGCCCGAAAAAGCAAGTAACCCCGATAGTAAAGTGGTGCCATTATCGCTACAACTACTTTTAGAAAATGCCGTAAAACACAATATGGTTACAAGCAACAAACCTTTACATATAAGCATATATGAACAACAAGGCAATTTAGTGGTAGAAAACAATTTACAACCTAAACAAATCGTGAAAAAAAGTAGCGGTGTTGGCTTAAGTAATATTAAACAACGCTACCAACTTTTAACACATAAAAACGTATTCATTAATCAAGAAGCAAACCGTTTTGCAGTTGCAATACCAATGCTAACCAAACAATTATCAGTTATGAAACCTATGCATTCAAAATCAAATTTTAGCGATAGCTACGTGCGTGCACGCGACTACGTAAACGAACTTAAAGGCTTTTATTATAGTTTAATAAGCTATTTTGTAGTAATTCCTTTTTTAATTTACATTAACTACAACACCTATTGGGGCGTAAAATGGTTCTGGTTTCCTATGTTAGGCTGGGGCGTTGGTCTGGTTTTACAAGGCTTTAAAGTATTTGTTAATAATGGTGCCTTTGGTCGCAACTGGGAAAAACGTAAAATTGAACAATTTATTCGCGAAGAAGAAAATAAAAAACGTTGGAATTAAAAACTAAAAAATCATGGAAAATAAAGATATACAACCTTACAACGACGACTTTAAAAACAAAGCTTTTTTAAAAGAAGAAGCTTACCTACGAGCTAAAGAAAAAGTAAAAAAAATAGTAGGCTTTTATTGGCATTTAGCCGTTTTTATAGTAGTAAATGCCTTTATAATAATTACCATTGTTGTTAATGGTGGCAGTTTGTGGCACTTTGGTACCTGGGCAACACCTTTGTTTTGGGGCATTGGTTTACTTTTTCACTTTTTAGGTGTTTTTGGCGTTACGTTTTTATTTGGAAAAGACTGGGAAGAACGTAAAATTCGCGAGTTTATGGAAAAAGATAAATCGGAATGGGAATAACAAATTAATTAACAACACTAACCAATCAAAATTATGAATGTTATTATTATAGAAGATGAAAAACCTTCGGCACGTCGTTTACAACGTATGCTAGAAAAACTAAATATTAAAACCGATATTCTTTTGCATTCGGTTGAAGAATCTTTAGCTTGGTTTAGCAACAATACACATCCTGATTTAATTTTTTTAGATATCCAGCTAAGTGATGGCTTATCGTTCGAAATATTTGAAACAATTGCTATTAAATCGCCTGTAATTTTTACCACAGCCTACGATGAGTATGCGCTACAAGCGTTTAAACTTAATAGCATCGATTATTTATTAAAACCTATTGATGAAGACGATTTAGCAACGGCTGTAAAAAAATACCAAGAACGCCAACCACAACAACAAGCCGTTACTTTAGATTTTAACGATATAAAGAAACTTTTGGTAAACCCCATAGATCGTGAGTACAAAAAACGCTTTTCGGTAAAGGTTGGTCAGCATTTAAAACTTATTTCGGTTGATGATATTGAATGCTTTTTTAGTGAAAATAAAGGCACTTATTTACACACCACGGAAGGCCGAAACTATTTACTTGATACCACATTAGAACATTTAGAAAACGAACTAGAACCACAAACCTTTTTTAGAATTAACCGTAAATTTTTTGTGAATATTAACGCCATAAAAGATATGGTAAGCTACACCAATTCGCGTTTGCAAATAAAGCTTAAAACATACAACGAACAAGATGTTATAGTGGCTCGCGAACGTGTAAAAGATTTTAAAGCTTGGTTGGAATAATTATTTAATGTCTGACTTAAATGGTAAAAATAGTTTTAAATTGCTCGCAAATAATAATCATATTTTGTGACGGTTGATCGCCTTTAACTGCCATTTCTCTGGTATAATACGCCCAATGCACCTTTTGCCAATAGGCTAACGATTTATCGCCTTCGCCCTCAAGTTTAGCGTAATTAGCCGATATTTTATTGTAAGGTACGTGCTCGATTTTTATGGTTTTAATTATGGCCTTGGCCTCACCATTCCAATTAGTTACTATATTTAAATCGCCAACATTTGGAAACGCATAACCATAGGTTTTAAACCACCACAACGATGTTGATGTGGCTTGTTTAACACCTTGCACAACCAAACTTACGCAAGTATCGGCATCGGTTTGGTTATCGCAGAAATACCAAGCTTCGGGGCGATTATAATTTTTATGCTCTGGATTCGCTTTTACAAAGTTATTCCAAAGCGTTTGTACCGATGCGTTATTAAACGTTTTCATGTGCACAAAATACTATAATTTATACAAAGTTTGCGTTAAGGATTGCAGTGGAAAGCCCACAGGGAGGCACGACCGAGGACTTGTAACGGAAAGCCTGACCCCTTGTGGGTAACGCTCAAATAATTAAGTTTTTTTTACGGAAATACCTTTGAAACCCTGAAATAAATTCAGGGAGACAACAAGTATCTTAGAATTTAAACTTTTTGCTCTGGCAGTAATTTAAAAATCGAATTTATAGGTGGCACCTGCCAAAAACTGAATGCCCTGAACCGGGAAATTTTGCCATTTCTGGTAACTGTTGTTTGCTAAATTATTTCCTCTAGCATACACCGAAAATTTATCGTTTATATGGTAACCTACGTGTGCGTTGGCATCGAAAAAGCTATCTAGAGTTAAAGTTTGTGTAGTTGGAGAACTTTCCATTACAATTAAATCTTTTCGCTCGCCTACATAAAATAAATTTGCTCCTGCAAACCAATTTTGGTTGATTTGATAATCGAAAAACAACGACCCTTTTATGTCTGGTAAATTCCAAGCTTCTGGCTGTGTTTTGGCATCGTAAGCAAAATATTCGGCTTTTAAACCTAACTTAAAATTACGACTAACATCCACATTTATTTCGCCAGCTACTCCAAAGGTATCGACGTTATCGTAAACAATTCCGAAGGAATTCCCGTACTCGTAAGCCTCGGTAGCCGATACATCTTTTATAGCATTGGTTATAAACAAAGCTTTGTTTTTATCGGCATTGTAATGACCACTTATACTATAACTCATATTACTCGATAACTTACCTTTTAAACCAATGAAAGCTTTGTAAAGATTATCGGTTGGTGCAATATTTAAAGTTGGCGACACAAACGGGTTTTCGGCCGCAAAACCATAGTATGAATTTTGGTTTAAATCGCCTTGAACACCACCATAAACAATTAAAACATCGTTTACCAAACGATAAGTTGCTGTTACATTTGGATACAAATAAAACTTACTCGCCCCTGTTTCTTTATCGTTTAAATAATAGGTTGACACACCAAGATTTAAGGTTAAATCGTCGCGTTTAAGCTCGTAAGTTGGCGAAAGACCAACGAAGAAATTCCCATAATCGAGCGCATCGGTGGTGAAATAATTTTTATCGAACGTACCACCAAGATAATCGAATGTTAAACCTGCTGAGATTTCGATATCGTTTATAGGCAAATCGAAAGCTGTATTTACGACTAACCTATTTTCTCCCGAACCTTGGTTATCGCCGAAACGACGAAATTTAAAATCGGCCGATTTAATATAAGCATCTTCAAAAGAAATATCGGCACCAAAATGCGCATTATAAAACATATGATCGACCGCTGGGTTATTTGTCTGTACGGTTAAAACTTGCGATTCGGGCACACCATACCAGTTGTAAACTTGATGCTGAAAACCACCTTCTACATTCCAAGCGTAATCGCGCATGTGGCTACTGTAATTTACATTAACTTTTGAATTTGAAAAATGGTCGTCGAACTCAACGCCTTCAATACCGCCTTGTGAAGAATGATGACTTACATAACCACCAACACTTTCGTTACGGTTTAAAGCATGGTTTAAATACACTTCCCCTAGAAGTGTGGTGTATGTGCCCACGCCCAAAGTGGCGTAATTATCGAAAATTTTAGCAGGTTCGCGCTTTTCTACAACAGCTGCCTTACCTTTTGCAGGTGTAAATGTTGATGCCACCGGAAAAGAAAAAATATTGTATTTCACCACTTTTTTAGTTTCGGTGGTTTCGTCGTCAAGCTTTGGTGTTTCACGAACTTTAAACGCATCAGAAATAGTTGGTGTATATGGTTTTACAACATCAATAACACCAGTGTTTATAGTATCTCCTTGTCGGTTTTGAGAAAACGCTACCGTAGCATTAATTGTAAATACTACCAATAAAATATGTTTTATGTGCTTTCGCATGGGTTTTGCTTTTTTTTACTTAATCCACAACCGTGGAATTGATTTTGATTTTATTCTGATTGATATTTTGCACTATTAATTCAAGATAAACGCGTGTTGCTCTTAAAATTAATCTTCAGTTTCAATTGATGAATTTGTTTTAGCTTCTTCGGTTTTAATTTTCTTTAATTCGGCTCTCGCTTCGCTAATAACATCGTCGAAATCTGGAAAATTTTGGATCACACTTTCTAAAATATACGTGGCTTGAAATGCATCTTTTAAAGCATAAAAGTTTTTAGCCATAAGCACCAAACCTTTGGCACTGTAATATTTATAACCCGAAAAATCTTTTGCTAATTTTTGTACCGCCGTGTTTGAGGATTCATATTTTGCTTCTTTATTTTTAAAATAAGCGTTGTAATATAAAGCTTCAGCAGCGGTTTCGCCTGTGGCTACTTTTTCAACTTCTGCGTAAGAGGTTTTAGCTTTAGCTTCATTGTTTGTTTTTATAGCCGAACGTGCAATAATTACATGTGCATCACTTTTTATTTTGTTATCAATTTTTGAACTGTTCAACACTTTTTCCGCGTAAGCGACAGCCTCATTATAATTTTCTAATTGATAATTGGCTTTCATTAAATTAGACTGTGCAAACACCACGTTTTGAGGAAAATTAGCTTCGGCCTCCAAACGCTGTAGCACCGGAATAGCGTTTTTCCAGTTTTTCTTCTCTAAATGATATTGAGATAAACGTGTTAAAGCTTCTTCGGTATATTCGTTTTGCGATGTTTCCGCAATATATTGGTAATGTGGCGCTGCGTTTTCTAGCAAATCTTTTTTGTAATACAACTGTGCGATATAAAATTGCGCTTGTAAGGCGTGCAGACCATTTGGAAACTGACTTAAATATTGGTTGAATTGTTTAATGGCTCTATCGGTGTTGCCATCGACGTATTGTTTTTCGGCTGCTTCGTAAGTGGTATTATCCAAATCGGTGTCGGTAACCTCCACATAATCCAAGGTTTTTACCCAAGCAGCATACTCATCAACTTTTCCTAAATCAATATAAATTAAACGCGCCGTTGAAACCGCTTGCACTGCCTCGGGCGAACCTGCATAATTACTAGCAACGTTTTTAAACTTCACCAAAGCATCTTGGTTTTGGTTGGCGTTGTAATAAATTAAACCTTGTCGTAACAATGCTTTTGGCACAAACGAACTGTTTTTATACGCTACACTTAATTTGTTATACGTGGTGTGCGCTTTTTGAGTTTGACCTTCTTTCACATAAGAATTACCAAGTTCGTACATGGCATCGTCACGTAATTTTGACTTTGGATATGTTTCAATAAAAGTTTCTAATTCATGTATTTTTTTTGAAGATTGCCCCGCATAACCAACGCTTAAAGCTTTTTGAAAAAAGGCATAGTCGGATTCTATTTCGTTTAACTTTATGGCATTTTGATAGGCATTTATTGCATTTTGGTATTCGCTAGACACAAAATAACCATCGCCTAACCTTAAATACGCATCGTTAAGTCTTACCTTATCATCCTTATGATTACTAATGAATTGATTGAAATAGGTGGTTGCCTGCGGATAACTTTTTAACTTAAAATAAGTGTAGGCTAAATTATAATCTAAATTCTCGAATTCTGGTGTTTCTGAAGCTTCTGCCATTTGGCCAAACTGTTTAAAACCTATTAAAGCATCATCAAAATTAGATAAATTATAATCGGCTTCGGCTTTCCAAAAAGTCGCTCGTGCTGTGTAAATAGCTTCCAGCGATTCTTTTAACGAGGCATCAAATAAATTTTCGGCTTCTAAATAATCGTTTTCATTATACAACTCTAAACCGCGATAAAAAGCTACTTTTTGGTAAGCTACTTTGTTATCGTAACTATTTTTTCCTTTTAAAAGCTTTAAAGCTTCGGCATAGTTTTTTGATGTGATGTACGAATCGATTAACAGGGTTTCAATTTCTTCGCGATAGCTTGTTTCTGGGTATTTATCTAAATAAGCTGCTAAAACTTGTGGTGCCGATTGATACGGATTCCCTATTTCGTAACTAATTTTAGCATAATTCAACCAAGCATCTTCTTGAATTTTTAAATCGAAATCCATTTCTGAAGCATTTTTAAACGCATTTAAAGCTTCTTGTTTTTTATCGAGATGCACATAACTTTCGCCTAAATGATAATAGGCATTTTGAGCAATGCTGTTACTACCACCTACAATTTTATTAAACTCATTTATAGCATTTTCGTAATCTTTTTGTTTGTAATAGGTGTAACCCAATTGGTAATAATCGGTGTTATTCCACTTGGCGGTTTTATCGCGCTTTCCTTGTCGTCCTTGGTACGCTTTTAAATACGGTAAAGCTTCAGTGTAATTTTCGAGATTAAAGTAGCTCTCACCTATTATTTTTGATAGTTCGGATACTTCATTTTCGTCACTAGAATCTAATCGGTCTTTTGCTAACGCAATAGCTTTTTCAAAATTTCCTAGTTTAAAATTTAAATCGGCTTGGTAGTACGATAGTTTTTCTTTGTAACGTTCTTGGTCGCTTACCTGATCGAAATACTCGTTAGCTTCATCGTAATCGTCGCCTTCATAAGCCATAAAACCAATGTAATATTTGGCTTGTGAGCCATATTCTTTTGAGCTTTCAACACGATTTAAATACTTTTTAGCATCTTTATATTGCTTCACAGAAAACGCCGAATAACCATTGTTAAAGTAAAATTTTTCCTTTTCACTTCGGCCTAAAGCATTTTCGTTTACTTTATCATACCACTTTCTGGCATACGCATATTTAGAATTTTCGAAATAATAATCGGCTACATCAACATAAGCCGTATTTCGCTTGGTACTTGTTGGATATTCTGCTACAAAATTCTCAACCAATTGGTCGGCATTTTGCTGATTTAAACGCACCGCACAATTGGCTATATAATAAGCACAATCGGATTGTAAAATATCTTCTTCGGCCGTTTTTTTAACGCTCGAAAACAGCGATTGCGCTGCTAAATATTGCTGATTATTATAAAGCGATAATGCTTTTTGATAATCGACTAAGTTGCTAGTATAAGTGGCCGATTGCTGTGCCATTGTTGGGAAAACAAAACCCAAAACAAGCATGAGGGAAAGTATGTTTTTGTAAATCATTTACAAGTCGTTTTTTAATTTGAGTATTCAAAGATAAATGAATCTAAATTGTATAACGCAACAATCGTGCTAGAATTATAAATGGAGTTATTAAATATTTTAAATGATAAATTTTAGAATATTAAAAGTAAAAAGTAACACACTACACAATAAAAATATAAGCATATGGTTTGTTAGGTTAAACTATAAACTTTAAACTTGTACTCTTAAACTGTTATAACATGTCTACCCCTATTTTACAATTAAAAGACGTCTCTATTTTTCAAGGCGGAAGCTTAGTTCTTTCTAACATTAACTTAGAAATGAACAAAGGTGATTTTGTATATTTAATTGGTAAAACAGGCTCCGGAAAAAGTAGTTTTATGAAAACGCTTTACGGCGATTTACCTTTAACTGAAGGCGAAGGTAGCATTGTAGATTTTGACTTAAAAACTTTAAAAGAGAAAGAAATCCCGTTTTTAAGACGTAAATTAGGTGTTGTTTTTCAAGATTTTAAATTATTACCCGACAGAAACATTAATGATAATTTGCTTTTTGTTTTAAAAGCAACTGGTTGGAAAGACAAAACCAAAATGACCACTCGCGTTGAAGAAGTTTTAACCAAGGTGGACATGAAAACCAAAGGCTTTAAATTTCCGCATGAAATTTCTGGAGGCGAGCAACAACGTGTTGCCATTGCTCGTGCTTTACTAAACCATCCAGAATTAATTTTAGCCGATGAGCCCACAGGAAACTTAGACCCTCAAACCAGCATTGAAGTTATGGAGGTTTTACAAGAACTCAGCAAAAATGGTAACACTATTTTAATGGCAACACACGACTATGCGTTACTATTAAAATATCCTAGAAAAACATTAAAGTGCGACGAAAACCAAGTTTATGAAGTCGTGCAGCGAAAAAGCTAATGATTTACCATGTAATAAAACAAAAGGCCAAAACTTTAATTCCGAAAAAAGTTTTATTTAAAAACGAATTATTCTTTCGTTCGCTTTACGGTTTTTTTCACAAAGGCAAAACCCACCAATGCAATATTTGCAAGCATAAACTAAAACAGTTTGTACCTTTAAAAACCAACGATTTACTTTGCCCGTTTTGTGGTAGTTTATCAAGAAACCGTAGGTTATGGCATATTTTGAATAAAGAAGATGCTATAAATGGTTCTATCTTACATTTTTCACCATCACGAAGCTTATATAGAATCTTAAAAAAAGAATCTTCCGTAAAATACTTTAGCACCGATTTTGAAGATGAGTTTTTAGCCGATTACCAATTTGATATTACAAAAATAAATAGACCTAATAATAGTTTCGACACCATAATTTGCTATCATATTTTAGAGCATATTGTTGAGGATCACAAAGCCATGGAAGAGCTTTACCGTGTTTTAAAACCTAACGGAAAACTATTTATACAAACACCTTTTAAAGCAGGAGCTATTTACGAAGATGCATCAATTGTTTCACCTGAAGCTCGATTACAACATTTCGGACAAGAAGATCATGTAAGAATATATTCGGTTGAAGGCTTAAAAGAAAGATTAGAAAAGGTTGGCTTCACTGTTAACATACTTCAATTTAATAATCACATTGAAGACTCGAAGTTTTATGGGTTTACAATACCTGAAACCATCTTAAAACTTAGCAAATAATGCTTTCGGTATTAATTCCAACATACAACTGCCAAATTACCCAGCTTGTAAATATTTTACACAAACAAACCACCGCTTTAAATATTGCATTTGAAATAATTGTTTTTGATGATTGCTCTACAAACAAAGAAACTACTAGGCAAAACCAACGAATAACTGCTTTAAAAAACACATATTATACTATTTTAAGTAAAAACTTAGGAAGAAGCGCCATTAGAAACGCTTTAGCAAAACAAGCAAAATACGATTTGCTGCTTTTTATAGACGCTGGTACCATACCTAAAAGTAATAGTTTTATTAAAAATTATATTGACTTAAAAGTTCACAAAATAGCATCAGGAGGTATGACATTTCTAGAAATTCCTCCCCAAAAACCTAATAAATTACGATGGTTGTACACGAAACGACGCGAATTTAAGGCTCTATGCTCTTCAAATTTTATAATACAAAAAGAAGTGTTTTTATCTCATCCTTTCGATGAAACCATAAAAACCTATGGCTACGAAGATGTTTTGTTTTTTAACACCTTAAAACAACATCAATTTAAAATACATTTTTTTAATAATCCGGTTATTCATAATGCCGACGATAACGCCAAAATTTTTATAAAGAAAACGGAAACAGCCTTAAATAACTTAGTGTTACTTTATAAGAAGAAGAAGATTTCTCCAGAACAAGTTAAACTATTACATGTGTATTTAACTTTAAAATCTTTAAAAATAGCTGGTTTAACCTCCTTTATCTTTAAAATTGTTAGACCATTAGTGCTAATCAACTTAAATTCTAACAATCCCTCTATTTTATTGTTCGATTTTTACAGAATAGGTTACCTTTGCCGCCATTAACAAAAAGCGAATGTCATTTTTTTCTGTAATTATTCCTTTGTATAACAAGGAAAAATATATTGAAGCCACCTTAAATAGTGTTTTAAACCAAGAATTTAAAGACTTTGAAATTATTATTTTTGATGATGGCAGTACAGATGATAGCTTAAAGCAGGTTGAAGCATTCTCTGATTCAAGAATTTTAATAATAAAAGAGATAAACCAAGGTGTTTCGGCCGCAAGAAACAAATCAATTGAGCTGGCCAAAGGCAAGTACATAGCGCTTTTAGATGCCGATGATATTTGGGAACCAAACCATTTAACAGAATTACACAAATTAATAACACTTTTTCCAGAAGCTGGACTCTATTGTAACAACTACCGTGTGTTTTATAACAGTGCTGTGTCTCGACCTGCAAAATTTAATTTTCAATACGCTGCAAATGGGGTATTGGTTAACGATTTTTTTAAGGCGAGCATTATAAATTGTGTTGCTTGGACGTCATCGGTATGTTTTGCAAAAAATACATTTACTGAAATTGGAGGGTTTAAACCCCACTTAAAAACATCGCAAGATTTAGATTTGTGGATTAGGTTTGCCCTTAAGCACCAAGTAGCTTTTAACCCTAAAATAACTATGAGCTACAAACAATACGTTAGTAATAGTTTATCGAAAAACGAAAGCCATTATAACGAAATTCGCTATAATTTTATATCTAGTTTCTCTGAATTTGAAAAAACAAATACCTCTTTAAAATTATATTTAGATATAAATAGATATGCCGTTTCGCTTAGAGCCTTGATAAACAATAATAAACCGCTGTATAAAAAACTAAAGCAGGAAATTGACTTTAAAAACTTAAACTTTAAGCAAAAAATACTAATAAATACTCCAAAAGTGGTGTTAAAACTTCTTAAAAAGCTTCAAATAAGTTTAATTAAAATGCGTGTTTATTTAACGGCATTCGATTAATTAATATCTTGCTCTATTAATCTTTTCCAATCTTTGGCTATTTTTTCAACAGCAAATTTCTCAACACTTTTTCTAGAATTATTTTTACAAGTTTTATAAAGTTGCTTATCTATAACAAAACTATTAAATGCTTTTGCTAAAGCCTCTGGATTATGGTTTTCAACCAATAAACCATTGTGTTTATGTTTTACAATTTCACTTGGCCCCGATTTACAATCTACAGAAATCACAGGTGTTCCGCAAGTTAAAGATTCTATTAATACTCTTGGAAAACCTTCGTGATAACTTGTTAAAGCAGTAAAAACAGCATTCTTCACGTAAGGAAATGGGTTTCTTAAAAAAGGAGCATATTTAACTTTATTGTTTACTTTTAGGTTATTTATTAATCCTTTTAAAATATGGACATCGTTACCAAACCCAATAATGAGGAGATTAATGTTTTTATCTGGTAATGTTGATTTTTTATAGGCGTTTAATAACAAGGTGAAGTTTTTTACACTTTCTTCAATACGACCATACCACAAAATAAAATTGGAGGGCGTTTTTACCTCTTTATTTAACCTAACATCCAACAAGTTAACATCAATTGCATTATAAATTTGTTTAACATTTTTTAATCCATAGTTTTTTTTAATGGACTTTTCTATTTCTTTACTTACGGCAACCAATTCAATAGGTTTTTTATAGAGCAATTTTGCCAAAACTTTATTTTGCGGAAAATATTTTTGAAGCCCATAACTACGTACCACAGCAATCCTTTTTTTTGCCTTAAAAACGAAATTGTATAAAAAAAACTCCTTAAAAAAACTCGGTCGGGTCCGGTTATCAATAATAACATCAAATTTATTTCTTTTAAAATATTGGCGCAAGGTTTTAAATTTATCAAAGCTAGTAAACTTAACACCAAGCTCTTTTTCTAGATTAAATAAGGTACCTGCATATTTATAGTCTATATCGTTCTTAGTTATCATTATGTGCACATCATAACTCAAACCAGTTAGCATTTGTGAGAGTATCGCACTAGAACGTTCTGCGCCTCCTTTTCCTAAAGATGTTGCAACAATGCATATTTTTTTCATAACCTCTTGCTATAAATCCAATTAATCACCCGTTTTAAAATAGGCATCATAATCCAAAGTATCAAAAACAATCCGAGTTCTTTCCCTTAAATGTTCACTAAAAATACTACGAGAAGAATCAACATCTTTTGCCTTTATACAAAACAAATCCGCCATGGAATGAAACAAATCATCGGACATATACTTTCGGTCTTGATTAGAAAAAAGATTTCGATTTTGTTTATATTTTTCTGACTGCCAAAGCACAAAAGGAATCTCGTATACATTTTTTGTTCTTACCATGTCTCTAAAATGACCTGAAAACTCAATATCGTCATATACTTCTTCGCCATGATCGGAAAAATAAAGCACTGCACTTGTAACATTTTTACTTTTAACCGACTCAATCACAGACTTAACTATATAATCTGTATAACGTACAGCATTATCGTAAGCATTAATCTGACTATAAATAACATCCTTTTTAAACTTGCTTCTTGGAATATCTTTAAAAACATTATAATGTTCTGGATAGCGATACTTATAGTTCATGTGCGTTCCTAAAGTGTGCAAAAAAACAACCTTTTTATCGTTTTTATCTTGAAGCACTTCATGCATTTTTTTAACCAAAACTTCATCATACAATGTTTTTTCCTTTGCATTTTTAATATTCAAAAAATACGACTCACTTGCCCCCATGCCTATTTTTGTAACATAAGAATCGTTAGCTCCTAATGGTTTTTGTGCCGAAATCCAATAGGTTTTAAAGCCTGCTTGATTTAATAACTGGATGATTGAACCATTATATTTAGCATCTGGATTTTCATAATTCCCCAAGGTAAGCACTTTAGTTAAACTAGCTATGGTATAAGTATCTGGACTAATAACTTTGTTGTAAATTGTTAATTCGTCTTTCATAGCATCGAGCAATGGTGTCGTATTTCTGTAATATCCATATATACCTAAATGCGACCGCGCCGTTGATTCTCCAACAATTACTACATAGATTTCTTCTCCGTAAATTTTAATAGACCTTTCTACATTTGTAAAACTGCCCATTTTATCTTTAGCATAATCACCTAACTTACTAGATTCTATATGGTAGCCAACGGCAGATCTAGCAATCATAAAGGGCAAATTGTAAATTATTAAACCTGAAAACTTTAACAAAATAATGATACCAAAAGCAAGAAGCGACATTTTTGTAGCAATTCGAGGAAATTGTAAGCTTAACTTGTTTAATTTAGTTAACAAAAATAAGGTTACAACCAATAAGCTAATTCCTAAAACAATAATAGGTGTGTCAAAATAAAAACCTATAAATTCTTTGGTTTCTTCGGAGTTGGTATCGAATGCTACAAAAATTGCCGATTCTGTAAATATGGTTTTAAACAGATAATAAAAAGCTGTTTCAACAAATAAGAACACCGAAAAAACAACAAAAGATACATTTAAATAATATGACTTTAACTTATTATTACCAAAACAGTAAAGCGGACAAATAAGAACTATAGCAAAAAGGATATTTTCTACAAGGTTTAAAACTAAGCTTAGGGCCAATTTACTAAAAACACACTCAAACAGTATAGCAACTAAAATAAGTAATAGGTATTTTGAAAATATCTTAAAAAATTTGGACATAACTTGTTTACAACGTATTGCTTTTACCAAAAGCATAGTTTTTAAATATAAAAACCACAACAACTAAGTATATAACGTACCTAAAAAAATGTGCCATTACAACACCTTTTAGACCAAAGTTATTAATAAGTAAGTGTGATATAACTACAAATAAAACTACTGCTAAAACTTCAGTAAAAATATAAAACTTCATTCGCCTTTTTGCCAAAAACTGATAGGATAATACAAATGCAACAAATTTAATAAAATCACCCAAAAGCTGCCATAAAAACAAGTCACTTACTTCTAAAAACTCTCTAGTATACAAAAGGTTAACAATAGTTTCTCGTAATAGAAACACCAAAAACATTCCTAAAAAAATAAGAGGTAACAACAGTTTGTAAATTTGTTTCACTTCAACCTTAAATTCTGAAAAGCGATCTATTTGTGAATATTTAGGTAATATATATAACGGAAATATGGCCGCTGTAAACTGCATGTAAGTTTTAGAAATAGACGTCATTGCCGTCCAATACCCCGCAGCCGACATATTTAATTTATTTTCTATAAGATTTCTAACAATTATATCTGTTAAATTAACAGACAATACAACTACTAAAGTTACACCACCGTAACTAAGTAAATCTTTTTTTAAGTTGGAGCTAAAACTTACTTTTTTAAAACTAAAATATGTCGAAACTATTTTTCTTGAAAAAAAGATGTAATTAAAAAATTGAAGAAGAGGGTTAATAATAATTGCAAATAAACTACCCATTAAGCCCCATTTAATTGTAAAAACCACCAATAAAACAGATGTTAAAACAATTGAAACCAACGTGATTTTTGTGTATTGTTTATACTGAGAAAGCCCATTTAATAAGGCGTATAAAATCACATTAACTGCCATAAAGGGAAAAATAAACGACAAAACTTTAATAACTAACACATAGTTATTTTGTTTACCAAAAACGTAATTATTAATTGGTTCGGCAAAAAAAAACAGCACTAAAAAAGATGCTATTGTCGAAAGCATTGAAAACACAAAAGTTGCTGAAAAAAGCGCATGTAACTTTTTACTATTGTCTTTAAATTCCGCTATGTATTTTATCAATCCATTCGTCGTTCCTAAAACCGATAATTGCTCAAGAAAAACAACTAGGTTTTTTAAGTTTCCAATAATAGCTAGTCCTTCTGCCCCAACAATAACGGCAAGAATTTTTTGCGAAATTACCGAAAACCCCATTCTTACCAATACCAAAAATGTATTTGCCGATGTTGCTTTAAGTAGCAAATTACTTTTTATAAACTCCCGAAGTCTAAACATTCAAAAAAAGCGCTTAAATGTTCTCTATTTTTTCTCTGTCAGCTCCAAAAAACGAGCTGCTAAAAATTAGTAAAATAATGCCATAATACATAACATAACTTACAAAGTGAGCAACCACAGCACCTTTTACACCGCCAAATGCATTTATAAAATACACACTGGTTATATATAAAATAATAATTAAAAAAGCCTCGGTTAATACATAGTGCCAAAACATTTTTTTTGCAAGAAACTGATAGGCAATAATAATGGAAAGTACTTTTACAAAGTCCCCCAAAAGCTGCCAGAAAAACAAGTCTTCTACAGGTTGAAATTCTTCAGTAAAAACGCCTAAAATAATGTATTTTTTAAAGACATAGATGAGTAGCATTCCTGCACCCAAAAATGGCACAATAGTTTTATAAAAATGCCACACTTCCTTTTTAAAAGCCTTTGTTGTTTTAATTTCTGAAAAACGCGGTAATAAATACAACGAAATTAACGAGCTTACAAACATTAAATAATATTTAGAGAGCCTTGTCATAGCTTCCCAAAAACCAGCTTCCTTATAACCAATATTATCAATAATATACGATCGAATAGCAATAGTAACTAAAGGTAATAACAACGCCGGAAATAAAGCCATAACAGAATACGCACTTAACTTTTTCAACATTTTAAAACTTATAGCTTTAACCTGTATATGCGGCAACATACTTTTTCTGTTAATAATGCCAACGAGTGTAATTAAAAAGATAATAGACTCTGCAATAGCAACCGAAATTAAAGCGCCTTTTAACCGTTCTTGATATATTAACAATAAAGCAATACTCACACTAAGTATTTGCCCTATGATATTGATTATAATAAGAATTTTATACTTTGAAAACCCATTTATAATAGAAAAGGTAAACATGTTTAAAGCATAAAACGGTAAGGCAATAGCGAATATTTTTATAACATAACCGTAGTCGTTATAACTTGGAAATATGATGGTATTTATCCATTCAGCACCAAAATAACAGAAAAAAGAAACGAGCATGGTAGACATAAACCCGAAATAATAGGCCGTAGAAAGCGTTTTAGCTAAAGCCTTACTATTATCCTTAAATTGTGCAACATACTTAACAATACCTTTATAAAAGCCTTGAGTGGCTAAGGTTTGAAACGCAGCTACAAAATTTCTTAAATTACCAATTAAAGCTAGCCCAAATGGCCCCACAATTACGGCAATAGCTTTCGAGGTTAGTAAGCCTGCAATTATTCTGGTTATTATGGCAACCATATGCAGCGAAGCTATTTTTACTAAAACTTTATCGTTTATGTATTCTATTAATTTTCTCAATTAATAACTTTTGGATTGGCAGATTAACTCTACAACGTAAAAATTAACCTAATATTCTAAAAACACGGTTACTGTGTGCTTAAATATACAAATCATTTAGCTTTATCATAATTTAAAGCCTACGAGATATTAATGTTTCCGATAAAAAGCAATTAAAACTACTTTTTAACGATATAATATAAGTTGATAAAAAAAATAGCCAGATTAGTTATAATAATTGGCTTAGATAACGGAGTAAGTAAAAAACCGTAACAAACAAATAATAAACACCCTACGCAATTAACAATGCGCAAACGGGTAACGGCTTTCATTAAAAATGAAGTTAAAACGGTAGCGGTGGCTAGGTAACCTAGCCACTCTACCCAATGTATTCCGAAAAAATCCATATATTAAATAGATTTATTTCGTTTTCTATCTACTTCTTTTAAGTATATTTTACGAAGACGTAAGTGGTTTGGTGTAACCTCAACGTATTCATCTTTTTGTATGTATTCTAAAGCTTCTTCTAACGAGAATTTAATAGCAGGTACAATTTTAGCTTTATCATCTGCACCAGCACTACGTACGTTACTCAACTTTTTAGTTTTGGTAACGTTAACCGTCATATCATCCTGACGAGAGTTTTCACCAATTACCTGTCCTTCGTAAATATCTTCACCTGGATCGATAAAAAACTTACCTCTATCTTGTAATTTGTCAATAGAATAAGGAATAGCAGTACCATTTTCCATAGATACTAACGACCCATTTTGACGCTCTGGAATTCCACCTTTTAGGGGCTGATATTCTTTAAAACGGTGTGCCATAATAGCTTCACCCGCAGTAGCTGTTAATAACTGGTTACGTAAACCAATAATACCACGGGATGGAACAATAAACTCACAAACCATACGGTCGCCTTTAGCTTCCATACTCGTCATTTCACCTTTACGCATCGTTACCAATTCTACCGCTTTACCCGATACATTTTCAGGTAAATCAATGGTCATTTCCTCAACTGGTTCACATTTTACACCATCAATTTCTTTAATAATTACTTGTGGCTGACCAATTTGTAACTCATAACCTTCACGACGCATCGTTTCAATTAATACCGATAAATGCAGTACACCACGGCCAAAAACCATAAACTTATCAGCACTATCAGTTTCTTGAACACGTAAGGCTAAGTTCTTTTCAAGCTCTTTGGTTAAACGCTCTTTAATATGGCGCGATGTTACAAACTTTCCATCCTTTCCAAAGAAAGGCGAATCGTTAATAGTAAATAACATACTCATTGTTGGCTCATCGATAGCAATGGTTTTTAAACCTTCTGGATTTTCAAAATCGGCAACCGTATCACCAATCTCAAAACCATCAAGACCAACAATAGCACAAATATCTCCAGTTTGTACTTCATCAACTTTAATACGTCCTAAACCTTCAAAAACATGTAATTCTTTAATTCTATTTTTAACCATAGAACCATCACGTTTTACTAAAGTAATTTGTTGATTAACCTTTAATTCACCACGTGTTAAACGCCCAATAGCAATACGTCCTGTAAAGCTCGAGAAATCTAACGATGTAATTAACATTTGCGTAGTACCTTCTTCAATTTTTGGCTCAGGAATATGCTCAATCACCATATCTAATAAAGGCTCAATATTTTCGGTTGGCTTTTGCCAATCTTCACTCATCCAGTTGTTTTTCGCACTACCATAAACCGTTGGAAAATCTAACTGCCACTCCTCTGCTCCAAGTTCGAACATTAAATCGAATACTTTTTCATGTACCTCTTCTGGCGTACAGTTTTCCTTATCCACTTTATTTACAACAACACAAGGTTTTAACCCTAAATCAATAGCCTTTTGTAACACAAAACGTGTTTGTGGCATAGGGCCTTCAAAAGCATCAACAAGTAACAACACACCATCGGCCATATTTAAAACACGCTCAACTTCACCACCAAAATCGGCGTGACCAGGCGTATCAATAATATTAATTTTAGTGTCTTTATAAGTAACCGAAACGTTTTTAGAAGTAATAGTAATACCTCGTTCACGCTCTAAATCGTTGTTATCTAAAATTAAATCGCCAGTATTTTCGTTTTCTCTAAATAACTGACAGTGATACATAATTTTATCAACCAAAGTCGTTTTCCCGTGGTCAACGTGCGCAATAATTGCAATGTTTTTAATAGTAGCCATAATAGTGCTTATTTTAAGGGCGCAAAGGTAGTTATAAATTCTCGATATTCAACACATTTTTTTTATTTGGGCATTACCCTTTGCAACCCACAAAATTTCCAACTTAAAACCATGTTTATTAATAGGTTGCAAAGCGTCGCGCTTTCGTTACTCGCGCTCTGCGAGGCGCTCAAACAGGCCACTCAATCGCTAATGCACTTTTTTGCTAAGGTTGTTTTATGTAGTGCTTTAATTTTGGTGTATTAAATTCGGGCATTAATACTATCTTTGTGGCATCAAATTTTAAAGCATGACACTTCAAGACATCCCTAAAATAAAACATACCAATAGCAACAACTTCTTTTTACTTTGTGGCCCATGCGCCATTGAAGGCGAAGACATGGCTTTTCGCATTGCCGAAAAAGTGGTTAACATTACCAACAAGCTAGAAATTCCGTATGTATTTAAAGGAAGTTTTAAAAAGGCCAACCGCAGTCGTATTGATAGTTTTACAGGCATTGGCGACGAAAAAGCCTTGGAGATTCTTGCCAAAGTATCCGAAAAATTTGATGTTCCAACCATTACCGATATTCACGAAATAAGCGATGCCGCCAAAGCTGCACAATGTGTAGATGTGTTGCAAATTCCGGCGTTTTTAGTACGTCAAACCGATTTGGTTGTAGCTGCCGCCGAAACTGGCAAAGTGGTGAACCTTAAAAAAGGACAATTTATGAGTCCGGAAGCCATGAAACACGCCGTACAAAAAGTAAAAGATGCTGGTAGCGACAAAGCTTGGATTACCGATCGTGGTACCATGTTTGGCTACCAAGACATGATTGTAGATTTTCGTGGCATACCAACCATGAAGCAATACGCTCCAGTGGTTCTTGATGTCACGCACTCTTTACAACAACCTAACCAAACAGCTGGAGTAACAGGTGGTCGCCCAGATATGATAGAAACTATTGCACGTGCTGGTGTTGTAAATAATGTAGATGGATTATTTATTGAAACGCATTTCGATCCTGCAAACGCAAAAAGCGATGGCGCGAACATGCTTCATTTAGATAATTTAGAGCAACTTTTAACGAATCTTGTTACTATCCGAAAGACTATTAATAATTTATAATCGGGTATAATAAAACGCCAAAAATCCTATTAACAGGAACTTCTTTTTAGTAATTCATAGCACTTTTTAAATACATGTGCTCATTTCACCTGTGCGCTATTCTCAATAAAAAACACCTCTTATTGAAATAACCCAAAACTCTACTTCCCATAACCAATAATCACTTAAAAAATTAACACTTAAAAAATTTATTTATAATTAGTCTAAATAAATTTTGAAGTTATGTTTTTCCCTCATAGATTTGCGTTATATTATTTAGACTAATTAAAAATAAATAACTAATGACTAAAAATGTTATACTTTTAGTTTTTGCTGCGCTCTTTTCTTTTGCAGTAAAAGCCCAAACCGGAACGATTCAAGGAAAAGTCGTTTCAAATCAAAACACACCAATTAACAACGTTAATATAACCTTAGTAAACACTAACAAAGGGACTACCACCAACGCGAATGGTGATTTTACACTTAGCAATTTATCGGCTGGTGACTACACATTACATGTTTCTTTTGTTGGTTTTAAAGAAGTTAATAAAAACATCACCGTTACAAATGGTACGCTTACAGTGCCTACAATTACCTTAGTTGAAGGCAACGAAGAGTTAAGTGAAATTATTCTTGAAGGACATAAAAACAAATATTTAAAGCGAGAGGCATCTTCTTCATTACGTTTACAAGGAGAGCTGATTGATTTACCACAAAATGTTCAAATTATTAGTAGTGAATTGCTAGCAGACCAGCAAGTAACCTCTATAATGGATGGGTTAACACGTAACGTAAGTGGGGTTACTATGCTAGAACACTGGGGACATTTTGCACGTATTAACATGAGAGGTTTTAGACTACCTGCCTTTAGAAACGGTTTCAACTTTTTAGATACTTGGGGGCCACTTGCCGAAGACATGAGTATTGTTGAAAGTGTAGAATTTGTTAAAGGACCTTCTGGTTTTATGATGGCAGCAGGCGAACCTGGTGGTTTTTATAACATCGTAACTAAAAAACCTACCGCCAATAGAGTTGCAAATATTACGCTTTCTGGTGGAAGTTTCGATTACTTGAGAGGCGCTGTAGATTTAGGTGGCAAACTAACCGACGACGGCTCAATTCTTTACCGCTTTAACGCCATGTACCAAACTACCGATTCTCATCGTGGTGACGAAAATGTAGACAGATATGGTTTTGCTCCGGCACTTACCTTCAATTTATCTGATAAAACATCAATCACTACCGAGCTAACTTACGATAAAGCCGAAAGTTTAATTGGTTCTGCATATGTTTTTGCTCCTGTTACCGATGGTTATGGAAGTTTAGATCGCGATTTCAAATTTACAGACACCAATTACCCGGCTACTGATATTGAGCAAGTTGTTTTTTACACCGACTTTAAACACCAATTTAATAAAAACTGGGATGTACAAGCAAAATTCAACTATTTACGATACGACCAAACAGGTAATTCTACTTGGCTTTGGAGCCTTGATTCTACCACAGGAGATGCCGTAAGATATGTTAGCGAATGGGATGCTTTATCTCTTGGTAAATACTTCCAAGCTTATGTAAACGGTAAATTCAATACAGGAGGTATAAGCCATAAAGTGATGGGTGGTTTCGATTTTACAGAAAAACAATACTGGGCAGATTGGGCAGATTTAGTTGTTGTTGATACCCAACAACCTTTTAATATCTACAATCCACATTATGACATTGATGTAGATTACAATTTCGATCGCTCTCAAAATGTACAGGATAGAAACGGTGGTACACCTTACAACGGAAATACGGTACGCTCATTTTATGCTCAAGATGAAATTGGTTTCCTAGAAAATAAAATCCGTTTAACCCTTGCTGGAAGGTACACTAATTTAAGTACTTTAGGAAAACCAGATAACGATAAAGAATTTACACCCAGAGTTGGTTTAAGCGTAGATATCTTACCTTCTTTTGTGGCTTATGCTTTATATGATCAATCATTTTTACCACAAGCAGGACGTACACTTTCTGGAGAATTAGTAAATCCAGTAGATGCTGTTGATATTGAAGGTGGATTAAAGAAAACTTTCTTCGATGGTCGTTTGAAAGCAGCTCTAGGTGCCTACCAAATCACCAAACAAAATATAGCATTCTCCGATCCTGCTGACCCTACAGGAAATTCGGTAATCGAGCTGGGAGAAGTACAATCTAAAGGGATAGAATTCGATTTACAAGGAGAAATTCTTCCAGGACTTAACGCTGTACTTAACTATGCTAACACCAATGTTGAAATTACAAAAGACCAAGACCCAAACTTAGTAGGTAATCGTGTATCAGGACATGCTAAACATGTTACAAACGGATGGTTTAATTACAATTTTGGAGAAGGTTCAAAATTAAATGGCTTCGGTGCTTCTTTAGGCTACCAATACCAAGTCGATCGTTCTACTTGGGCTTGGGCTGCCGATAACCAAAGTGATTTACCAGATTATTTTAGAATGGATGGCGCTTTATCTTGGAAAAACAAAAAAGTGCGTGTACAACTTAATGTAAATAACATTTTAGACGAGTATTTATACGCTGGCGCCAACTACGGTTCTTACCTTTATTGGCAATCAGAACCTGGTATTAATGGTCGTTTAACTGTAACTTATAATTTTTAACCTAAACAACAAGGCAGTCTCCTTATAATTTAAGCAGACTGTTTTTGTTATAAACCGCAACTCATGAAAAAAACAATTTTCGCAATATTACTTCTGGTATTAGCAACAACAAAATCGTTTGCACATTACCTTTGGGTTGAAACCAATCCTTACGGCACCATTGGTGAACAACAAGACATTAAAGTTTATTTTGGAGAATACACTTACGGCGTAATTGAAGAAGTTAAAGGCGACGCATTTTCAAACGTAAAAAACTTTACACTTTGGATAGTCGATCAAGCAGGCAACAAAACGCAATTAACAGTAACACCAAAAGCCGATCATTACATTGCTAAGTTTACACCAAAAGCAAATGGCGTTTATACCGTGATTTTAAACAACAACGATATTGACGTTATTGATTACACCAAATACGATTTCGGAATTTTCAAAACTCATTACCACGCTACCGCTAAATTTCAAGTTGGTAAAACATTAACCGATACTTCGGCAAATAACCCTGAAGGTATTGTGGTTAAAGATGTTTCGAAAAATCCAAACGAAGTTACGCTACAAGTACTCTATAAAAACAAACCTTTAGCAAACAACGAATTGCAGGTTTATGTTTCAGATTTGTGGAGCAAAACGCTGCATACCAACGAGCAAGGTGAAGTAACGTTTAAACGCCCTTGGAATACAAAATATATTGTAGAAACCACAACCAAAGAAGAAGTTCCTGGAACTTTTAAAGGTAAAGATTATGAATTTATATGGCATTGCGCAACGTATTGTTTGCCATAGTTAATTCAATTTTTTGAGTTAGTTTTTTTAGTGGAACTCTAGGATTTTTTAATCCTAGAGTTTGTTAGTTAATAATATTATGATAACAATAGCCTTATTTTTAAACTTTTTAGCATTTTATGTGCTGTACAATACCACAAAAAGAGTGGTTATCACGCCACATTTAGGCTTTGAAAAACACATACAGCAAAACATTAAATCCTCTAAGATTATTGGTCTTATGTTGCTGTTAATAGCATTAGTTTTTAATGTTATAAGCTTTGGCCTTGGTGTGGGCACATTGTTCTTTTTTATTGTTTTAATGACCTTTGGTAGTCTTGTAATCTTACTAGCTCCATTAAAACTTATCAATACCAAAACTTTAGTGCTCTTTTTTATAGCGACATTAATTTTAGAACTCTTATTTGTATAATTATGCCTGCAAACAAAAAACACCTTTCTACACCTTGGCAACGTTTTGCTAAAATAACCGCAGGCTTTATTGGTGGTTTTTTAGTTACGGTAACGCTTCATATGGCTTTAGCCATTTGGATAAACCCCGAAAATGTAATCATCACCTCATCATTTACAGGGTTTATGCTTTGGATTACTTTAATGATTTGGGCCTTTGTAGCTGAAAATGGTTGGAAAATCTGGGGTATTTTTATAGCACTTAGCGTTCTTTTTTACGCATTGGTTTATTTAGGAAACACTTACGTCCCGTTAGTTTAAATATAATTACATCTAATAACAACAAATTAATTAATGAAAAACAGAATTTATAATATATTATTCCACACGCATACTATTAGTGGTATTATTATTAGTGCAGCACTTTACGTGATATTTTTTGCGGGTTCGTTTTCGTTTTTTAGAGACGACATCGTGAATTGGGAACGGAACGATGCACCTCCTGTTTCAGATCATATTTTTTTAGACTACGACAAAACTCTAGACTCATTAAACAGCGCTCATAATTTAAACGGACGTGATGTTGAATTTACCAAATATTATATTGAAAACCGCGTAAGCGTTAACCTCTCACCTACCAAAGACACGCTTGCCGAAGACGACTTAAAAACCAATAAATTCTTTTACATTGATGCCGATAATTTAAAAGAACACACTTACGCCGACAGCTATTCTCTTGGCGAATTTTTATACCGACTACACTTTTTTGCTCAAATAAAATATCCGTTTGGTTATTATTTATCTGGCTTTGTAGCGTTTTTCTTTTTGTTTGCTATTGTTACAGGCGTACTCGTACATTGGAAAAAAATAGTATCGAACTTCTATACGTTTAGGCCACTGGCTAAATTAAAAACCATGTGGACCGATGCGCATACAGGTTTAGGAATGATTGGTTTGCCATTTCAATTTGTATATGCCGTTACTGGTGCTTTTTTTATGCTGAAAGCTTTACTAATTGCCCCAATGGTTTTAACCTTATACAATGGCGATGATGCTAAATTTTATGATGATTTAGGGTACAGCCATCCGCATTTTGAATATGCAAACAAACCGTTATCAACTTCATATAGCATTAACAGTTATATCGAAAAAACAAAAGCTGAATGGGAAAATTTCAATGTTACTCAAATTCATATTTTCAATTATAATGATGAAAATATGCATCTTTTAATTGAAGGCCATTTAGACTACCAAGATAAATTTAACGCAACGGGTGAAGCCCTGTACAACATAAAAAATAAAACATTAATAGAAAGTAAAAGTCCGTTTGAAACTAAAACCTATCTCGATGGTGTAAAAAATGTAATGTACAGAATACATTACGGTGATTACGGCGGTTATATTTTAAGACTTATTAGCTTTATACTTGGAATTATTTCGTGTTTTGTAATTATTTCTGGGGTTATGATTTGGCTTGTAGCTCGAAACAAAAAAAATATCCCAGAGAAAAAACGTAAATTCAACGAAATACTGGTTCGTATTTACTTAGCCATTTGTTTAAGTATGTATCCTATTACAGCAGCTTCGTTTATTGCTGTAAAAGTAGCTAAACCTGCAAGTATGAGTTTTATTTATAACTTCTACTTTATTGGTTGGTTAATCTTAACTTTATTATTCATTCTTAAAAAAGACAACTATTTTACTAACAAAATATGTTTATTATCTGGAAGTATTATTGGCTTACTTATTCCATTTGCAAACGGATTTATAACAGGCAATTGGTTCTGGAAAACTTATAGCAATGGCGATGTACAACTCTTTTTTATTGATGTATTTTGGATAGTATTAAGTTTAATTACGCTTTGGGTTAGCCTTAAAATAAAACGGAAAACCGTTTAAACAAACCACGCTTTCTTACTCGCTTTTAAATGTTTTGAAGCTTCTTTTAATATGGAAACAAACTCGTTATGATTAAAGGTTTCCAGACTATAAATTTGTAATGACCGAACCTGTTTTCTATTTGAATTGTTTTTTAAAACAGGAAACGCTTTTTCTAGCAAAATGCCTTGTACAAAAGCCACATCAACATAGGTTTTTCCTTTTAAAATATTAAGGTAAAGTAGTGGTTTTTTATCGATGCGATAAAACGGAATTTTGTAGCTATAATATTCTTCAGCTTCTGGTAATGTGCTTAAAATCGAATCTCTAACACAAAGCATTATGGATTGATACGGCTCTTTTTGATTTAAAAAATATTGCTCAACTGGCTTCATTTAAACTTAATTTCTTCCAAAAAGATAAGAAATTAGAATAAATGGGTTCTGGTGTTTCTGGAGATATTTCAAAATAACCTTGGTCAACAAAAAAATTAAAAACCAAACATTTATAGTCGTCACAACATTCTTCTATCTGATTCTGAATTAAAAATTTTGAAACTTTTTTCCTAAACGCATACTCCATATCGAGTTTGGTTTGCACATACACTTCGTCTAGCTTTGTTTGAGATTGCCAATTAATTTTCATTTTTAAGAGAGGAATTGATAACGATTGCAAAATAATTTATTTACATTAATTTAACAAATAATTAACATTGAAAACTAATTCTGAATTGGTAAATGAATTTACTTTGCATTTCAAAGTACTTTAAAATGGAATCAAAAGATTATTTAAAAGACATATCAGAAATCAAAAATTTAATGAATAAATCCTCTCGATTTATTTCATTAAGCGGTTTATCTGGAGTATTAGCAGGAATTTATGCCCTTGTTGGTGCAGCCATTGCCTATTTTTTAGTTAAAAATTCTGATCGCGGTTATTTAATTTTAGATGGTTACATTTTTAAACTATGCTTACTTATTCTCGCTTTAGTTGCCATTTTAAGTATTGCCACTGGAATTATTTTAACCACCAAAAAAGCGAAAAAACAAGGTGTAAAAATTTGGGATAACGCTTCAAAACGATTGGTTATAAACTTTTTAATTCCGTTATTATCTGGTGGTTTATATATTTTAATAGTATTATGCCAAGGTAAATACGGACAAACCGCTGCTTTGATGCTCATTTTTTATGGTTTAGCGCTCGTTAACGCTTCAAAATACAGCATTGGAGATATTAAATACTTAGGTATTATCGATATTATTTTAGGTTTAATAGCTGCTTCATGTCCTGGATATGGCTTTTGGTTATGGGTTATTGGTTTTGGCATTATGCATATTGTTTACGGCACATGGATGCATTTTAAGTATGATAGAAATTAGTGGCTAGTTTTTAGTACGGTAAATTTTAGTTTACCTAACTTGAAACATTAAACCTGAAACTTTGAATCAACAACATGAGCATCATTAATAATATAAATAAAGCATTCGATCACCGAATTAGATTAGGCATCATGTCTATTTTAATGGTTAACGAATATGCCGATTTTAAAATGCTTAAAGAATTACTCGATGTTACCGATGGCAATTTAGCAAGCCACACCAAAGCACTAGAGAAAGTTGAATATATAAAAGTAGAAAAGCAATTTATAGGTAGAAAACCAAATACCCGTTACGCGACAACAAAACTTGGCGAACAAGAATTTAAAAAACATATTAATGCCCTTGAAAAATTAATTAATAAACAATAAATCCTTTTTTTTAATCATTTACTTTGAAATTCAAAGTACTTTAATTTACTATTTATGGAAACACCTCAAAAAACAGCACCACCCAACCGATTTTCAAATTGGTTAAAAACATCTATCACCTCACGCATGGTCATGATTGGGTTTTTAACCTTAGTTTTATTAGTACCACTCACCTTTATTCAAAATTTAATACAGGAACGCTCTTTCCGACAGGATGAAGTCGTAAACGAGATAAACGAACAATGGGGCAACGAAGTACTTATTTACGGGCCTATATTAAAAGTGCCCTATAAAACCTATTCGGAAAAAATAGTGACCGACAAAAAAACTAAAAAGGTGTTTACCGAAACAAATGAAGTTATTAATTACGCTTATTTTTTTCCTGAAAGCCTCAATATAAAATCGAACATTAACCCCGAAACGAAACAACGTGGTATTTATAAAACCGCGGTTTACAATAGTAACATTGAACTTAACGGCAATTTTACAAAACTCGATTTTAGTGATATTGAAGTTTCGGAAAATGATATTCTTTGGGAAAAATCGAAAATAATTATTCAAACTTCAAATGTAAAAGGTGTTAATGAAGCGCATTTAACACTTAATAAAAACACCTACGATTTATCATCAAAATATAACAGTCAAACCAATTTAGCATACAACCAAGTTGCAATGCATACGCTAGAAACTAAAACATTTACTAAAAACCCGATAAATTTTAACGCCCCAACATCCTACACCATAAACTTCAATATAAAAGGCAGTAAACAAATTCGTTTTATTCCAACAGGAAAACAAACTGAAGCACATGTCACATCAAACTGGAAAACCGCTAATTTTATTGGGGAATTTCTACCTTATAATGGAGACAAAATAAGTGACGCCGGTTTTGATGCAAAATGGAAAATTCTTGATATAAATCGTCCGTTTTCGCAACAACATTTCAACAATTTACCAAATTTACAGGCGTTCGATTTTGGTGTTAATTTTATGATTCCTGTAGATGAATATCAAAAAAGCGAACGATCGGCTAAATACAGCTTTTTGGTTATTGGCTTAACCTTTTTGGTCTTTTTCTTAATTCAAACATTAAGTAAAATAAATATTCATCCGTTTCAGTATTTAATGATTGGGTTGGCCTTAACCATGTTTTACACACTTCTCATCTCCATTTCGGAACATAGTAACTTTTTTAAAGCCTATATAACTGCTGGTATTTCGGTAATCGTTTTAATTACGCTTTACTCCAAAACCATATTAAAAACCTTTAAGTTTCCCATATTTATTGGATTGTCCTTAACGGCACTTTACACCTTTATTTATGTAATTATTCAGTTAGAGAATTACGCATTACTAGTTGGCAGTATTGGTTTGTTTTTAATACTCACAACAGTCATGTTTGTATCTCGCAAAATAGATTGGAATAACGCATAAGTTTTATTAGTTAATTACCAAAACCTTGTTTCTAAACCCCAATACATGAAACAAGGTTTTACTAAAAACATAAAAACTAGGTTTTGACTGCGCTCAACCTGACAAAAGGCATAAACCTTTTTCAATTATATAAAACAACAGTAATGTTATAAAAAACACTCTTTAAAAATTTAAAAATCATGGAACAGATAAAAGAATTATCATTTAACAAATACAGCGCTTTAAGTATTTTATTTATTGCGCTATCGTCAAGCTTTTTTTTACTAGCCGTTAAAATGAAGCTTACACATGCCTATCATTATTTATTTTTAGTTTGGAACATCTTTCTAGCAGTCATTCCCTACGCCATTACCACATATTTAAAGCGCAACCCCAAACGTTATAAATTAAGTATGGTGTTATGGCTAGGTATTTGGCTGCTTTTTTTACCTAATGCGCCCTATATAGTCACCGATTTTGTGCATTTACAATACAACTACAGTCATTATTTTTGGCTCGATGCCCTTATTATTGCAGCCTTTGCTTTAAGCGGGTTATTATTATTTTATTTTTCGCTTTTAGATTTTAATAAAATCACTGCTAAATATCTTTCATATAAAACCAGTTTATATACTACTGTGACTATTTTGTTTGCATCGGCATTTGGGGTTTATTTAGGAAGATACTTTAGGTATAACTCTTGGGATATTGTAAGTAATCCAATAGATTTAATAGTTGATATTTTTCACCTTTTAACCAACCCAAAATCTATGACAAACCCTTGGTTATTCACCATTATTTTTGGATTATTTCTTTGCGGTGGATTTTGGATAATTAAAACATTAGAACAACAAAATTTGAAGCACTAACTAGTTCTTTCTGTTTTTCTCTTGAAGTTTTCTAACTATTGAAGCTGCCATATTACGAGGAATAATACGCGGTAATGTTGCTAAAAATTTATTAAACCCACCAGGAATAGCATAGGGTTTACCTTTTAACATGGCTTTATAACCATAAAGCGCGACCGATTGCGCACAACCCATGTTAAATTTTATTTTATTTTCTGAAGTGTTGGCAGAAACCGTTTCTTGAAACGCCGTTTTTGTTGGGCCTGGGCATAAAGCGGTTACCGTAACGCCTGTGCCTTTTAATTCGTTTGCTATAGCCTCAGAAAATGATAACATATAACCTTTTGAGGCATAGTAAATAGACATTAAAGGCCCTGGTTGAAAGGCAGCCAACGAAGACATATTTAATATTTTCCCCGAACCACGTTTTACCATACCATCTAGTGCTAATTTAGTTAAATGTGTTGCGGTAACAACGTGAACGTTTAGCATTTGAGACTCACGTTCCCAACTGGTGCTGGCAAAAGTACCGAATAAACCAAAACCCGCGTTATTTATTAAAACATCTAGAGGTTCGTTGTTTATGTCGTTCATAATCTCTTGAGCGACATTTACTTGACTCAAATCCTTTTGTAAGGTAACCACCTCAACATTATAGGACGCTTCTAGTTCGGTTTTTACTTGTATTAATTTTGAAGCATCAATATCAACTAAAAATAATTTGTAATTGTCTTTGGCTAACAAAACAGCCAATTCGTAACCTAAACCAGAGGCAGCACCTGTAACTAAAGCGGATTGTTTCATACCTCAAATAAAGTAATAATTATGGAAAATCACTCTTTTTCGTCTACAAAATCTTGTAAATAGCTAAATTTTGCGGTTAACTTACCCTTTTCGGTAATTTTGGCGCGTTTTAAAATACCGTCTTTATCTCCATTAAAAAACGCAGGAATAACGTGTTGTAAAAACATATCGCCAAAACCTTCGCTAGCATCTTGCGGTAATTCGCATGGTAAATTATCGACCGCCATAACTACAATGGCGTTTTCGTTTTTATAATCTATTTCCGATTCTGTCTGCGAATCGTAACCATAAATAGGATCTGCAATGGTTGATGCACGAAGCGTTGTTGCTACTGGTCCATCGACATCGCAGCTAATATCGGCGACCACTTTTATGTTAAAATCGGACGACTTAACATCAGCTCTGGTATATAAATATGGTGCGCCATCGCCGTAAAAATGACCGGCGATATAATAGTCGGTTACTTTTGCAAATCGCATAAAGTTAGATTGATAATCTTGTGGATTATTAAAAAAATCGATATTGTTAAGTACACGTCCGTCGCGGCGTTTATTATAATCGAGCACATCAATTTTGCAATACACAGGCTCGTTGAAGCTGTCGTTTAAATACTCCTTAACCGACACCGATTTTATACGCATAGCATCTAACATTTCTTGAGCTCCGTTTGCGACTTTACCACTTCCGGTTAGCAGTATTTTGATGTTAGGAAGTTCAATTTGGTTTAATTCGGCAATTAAAGCGGCTTGATTAGGCAACGGACCTGCTTTTGGTAACTGCCAAGTATTGTATTTTAAACCCCAAGCACGAAATCCGTTGTAAGCCCCAACAATGCCTGCAAATCTTCCGAAGCCTATAAGTCGGTTGCCTTTAGCATCGACAATGGTTTCATGGTCGTAAAGCTCAATATTTTTATCTAAAATGGCTTTTAATAATTTACGGTTGTAAGGTTGCTTTTTTATGGTATGCGAAAAGAAGAAATATTTTTTATTAGGAATTAATGCCGAAATAGGCACTTCTTTTACGCCAATAAAAACATCGGCATCTGATACGTCATTAACAACTTCAATACCTGCTTGTCGATACGCCTCGTCTGAAAACACACGAATATTTGAAGCTTCTACAACAAATTGGGCTTCTGGAAATTGCCTTTTAGCCTCAACTAATTTTTCTGGTGAGAAAACCACACGACGATCGGGTGGTGTTTTACGTTCTGTGATTATTGCGAATTTCATAGATTTTATGCGCCCAAAAGTGGCAGATGTTTTATTTTATGATAGGTTAATGCAAGAGTTATGCAATGCTTAAGTTCGGTTACAGGAATCGTTTCATTTAGATTAAAAATGATAGCTCTATTGCCTTCGAATTTAAAAACGCCTTTGTAAATTATTTTAAAAGTAGAAACGAGTTGCGAGGTGCATTGAAAATACATAGCGTATTGGTTGGGTGCTTTTGGTTTCCAATCGATTCGCAACGTACTTCCGTGTTTTGTAACATAACTGGGTTCATTCCATTTTAGGGTTTCTTCTAGTTTTTCCAAGCCTTCAACGTTGTCTGCGGTATTTAAAACCAAAGCTCGCAATGCATCCATTTTGAGTTTTACTTGTGGTGGATAATTATTAAATATTTCGGTTACTTTTGGATGACTGACAATTTGCATAGCACAATACAATGGAATACTTTTTGTTGTAATTTAAGTGTATTAAAACAGATTTACAAACTTTTTAATATCTTTGCCGCCCGCGTTAAGGATTGAGGTATTGTTGGAGCTCCTCGCAGAGAGCGACTACCGAAAGCCTGACGCACTTTTGCCATTAAAAGCAAAAGTGGGTAACGCACACTGTTTAAAAATACGCTTCGACTTCGCTCAGTGTGACAGTTGAAGTGACATAAAAACTTTTAATTGATGAGCTCCCGAAACAAGTTCGGGATTAATTCAATAACGTAAATTAAAATTTACTATTTCATTAAGGGGTCGACTGGTTTTGACAGCGAGATTAATTGAACGGTAAGCACGTGGTGTAATGGTTTTGAAACACCTAAAAGGCTAGACCAAACTTTAAACGGCGAGAATAACTACGCTTTAGCTGCTTAATAACTGAATTATAGTAAGTTCAAGCCCCGGCACACAAGGTGTGCAAGCTAAATGTCTCTAGAAAGCCCTGGTTAATGGCGTTCTTTTTTGAGGCATCGTAAAGATTAACTAAGATTAGGTAGCGCTTTGATGCCTTTTCGAGATTTAAAAGCTAAGTTGTAAGTGGGTTGTCTTTAACCAGCTTGCAATCGAAAAAATAAGAAAAGAATAAACGTGTAGAAAGCCCTTTGGTTACTTGTTTGGACGAGAGTTCGATTCTCTCCGACTCCACAAAAAAACGCTCTAAATTATTTTAGAGCGTTTTTTGTTATAAATGCCGTAAAAAAGATTCTGGATTGTTTAAAAACATTTTTGTTATGGAATAATGATCAGTGCATTCTAAATCCGTTTTAACCATACTTTGATTGGTCACCTCGTAAACAATTCTTGTCCAAAATCTCGCCTAACACGATGTAATTGAAAATTTGCACTATCTTTCATTTGTTGGACAATATGTTGAGGCACCTCTTCTCCTAAATTAAATTGATTTTGTAAATTAATATTGTTTCGGTGTACACTATTTAAATAACCGCCAAAATATTCTGCTCAAAAAAAGAAACCTACCGATCGCTCTATATTCCATTGCAACTTCAGATATTAAACTAACTGCTTCGCAGCCTCAAAGCATTTTTTAGAATAACTTGTACCATCCATATGCGGTAGTTGTAGACGATACGCTAAAGTCTGAAGCAAACTAGACTTACCTGTTCCATTTTCACCAATTATAAAAGTAATTTTGTTGGATAAATCAATATGCTTCCCAAATTTTATCGCTGGCACATCGTAAGGATAAGGCTGTGTTCTATTTATATTTAAATTTATTGATGAAAGATATGGCATGATTAAAAATTTTCAACACTAAATTTAAATGGATTATTTCAAATTTCACACTAAAACTTGCTGTATACAAGTATTACCCGCGCCTATCAATAACCAAAATAGGTTTCCTGCTCATTTTCGGGAAGCGGAGTTTTTCAATCGTTTCTTTTGGATGAAGCTCTATATTTGGCGTTACCCGAAGTTTGGCTCTAAAATGATCTTTTATAGCGTTTAAAAAATCTTTGGAATTGTTTGTCGTCGCTATTTTTAAGCAAATTTCGTCGGTACCAATACTATTATGGCTAATCTCGATAACATAACTTTCCACCTCGGCAAAATCGTTTAGAATATTATCCATAGCCGGCGGATATAACGTGGTGCCTTTATATTTTATCATTTGCTTTTTACGACCAACCACAGGTCCAAGTCGTAAGGTAGTTCGACCACAAGGGCAAGCTTCGGTGTGGGCTTTTACCATATCACCAGTTTTAAAACGCAATAGCGGCATGCCTTCAACCCCTAAAGTTGTAATTGTTAATTCACCTACTTCGTCTTTTGGTACAGGTTGGTTATTTTCATCTAAAATTTCAGTAATTATTAATTCTGGATGCTGATGCCCTCCTTGATTGTGTTCGCACTCGGTAAAGGCTGTATTCATTTCGGTAGAAGCATAAGTTGAATACAAATTAATATCCCATTTTGCGGTAATTTTTTCGGCTAAGGTGTTTAATGTAAAATCTTGATTTCTTAAAGATTCACCAATACAAATTGCGCCTTTTACACCAGATTTATTAACATCGATACCATGCGATTCGGCATATTCAATAAGTTTTAGCAAAAACGATGGCACCACAATTAAATAAGTAGGATTAAATTTTAAAATAGAATCCCATTGCAATTCTGGCACGCCAGCACCAACACGAATTATGGTGGCTCCTAATTTTCTAACACCTAAAAAATAGGCTAAACCTGCCATAAATCGGCGGTCTATGGTTGTCATAAGTTGCACCACATCGCCTTCTTTCACGCCTGCGCAAGCAAATGAAATAGCCTCGTTATATGCTAAACGATCTAAATCTTTATCGGTTAAACCAAAAATTACAGGATCGCCTAAAGTTCCCGAAGTCGTCACATAATCGCGAATTTTATGCTTAGGCACGCATAAAAAATCGTCGTTGTTTTTTTGTAAATCATCCTTTGTGGTAAAGGGAATTAGGCTTAAGTCTTCAAGAGTTTTTATAGTTGAAACATCAATATTATTTTCTGAAAAAACGCGTTGATAATACGCTGAATTTTCACTTAAATACGCTAATAATGATGCTAATTTTTCTTCTTGAAAAACTTTTATGTCTTGCAAAGATGCTTTCTCTATGTCGGGAATCATTTACAACTTCCTTTTTATTTTTTTAATATATGCTTTTAAATTTTCACGATCTGGCACCGTAGTTACTTCTTTGGTTAAAGCTGCTTCAAAATTAAGCAATGCCGCGGTATAATATTTCTTTTCGTAAAAATACTTTCCTACCAAATAATAGGCTTCCCAAAAATTAGGATTTAATTGTTTAAAAGCTTCTAATTTGTTGGTATTAATGTGTGTGTTATTTGAAATAGCTTCGGATAGCTTTCTACTTTCAACACGATAATTTTCATAATTTTTATAAGCTTCAGAATACAAAAACGGATCGGTTTCTATATTCAATGCTGAAGTTTGATTCGATTTAAAATCACCTTCCGCTTTTGCGAAAACATCATTTAAATTATAAGCCACAAATTCGCCTAAATTATATGGGTTTGAAGACACCCAAACCAAACCTTGCTCAGGTTTAAAAACCACACCATGATGCGCCAACAACTGATTTAAAGCTTTTTCGTTACCATAACCTAAGGCCAAATCGTGCAATCCTTCACGATTGCGCAACATAGCCACTGCTTTTTGTGGCGTTATTTTTTCTTCTTCATTTATAAGTTCTTGCAAGCGCTCGTAACGGTATTGTGAATGGCTATTGTGAATATGTTCTGCATTGCGATCATCGGTTTTATAAGCATCACTTTGAAAATGATTGGTACAAATTAACTGATTGGCATTAGGCACTTGATACACCCCAAAGTTTTTAGGCGACACCTCGATAGTTACTGCATTTTTATCGGCGGCGCTTCCTATAAATATAGATTCGGACACAAAAACTTGTCGTTTTTTAGCAATCGCCACAGCTTCTTCTATATTTGATGCATATTGCAAAATTTCTCGTGTTAAAATGGAAATAGGCGTTTTGGCCACTAACGGAATTTTAGACTTACCAGCATTTATAGTAACAGTTAAACCTTTTTCGTTCATCCCAGAAACCACTCCAATCATTCCTGGCCAAGTTACCGACATAAAATTGTAACCACTTTCGGGTTTTACAAAGGCTATTATTTTTTGTTTGGCAAAATCGTCGCCCGCATAAAAATCTAAATTCCGACCAATTAGCATGCTACCATCGCTTGTTTTATCGCCCCAAACGGCAAACGATGAACAACCAACCAAGGCCAAGTCTTGAAAGGCATGACCAATGTCGTGCGCACCGTGTAAATAAAGAATGCGCAAATAATCATCGGCAATATAATCGTAATCATCGCCAGCATATTGGGCTAAACCGTAAATTTCGGTTTTAAATTCTTCTGGAATGTGTAAATACATTTTGCGATTATACCACGCCATAAGTTTACGTAGTAACTTCTGCTTAAATTTTGATGGCACCATGGTTTCCACCTTTCCTAAAAAATAAGCTTCCTGTTTGGCAAATAATTCTTGTGTTAAACGCCCCGTTTTTAAACCCAATTGCAACGGATTGCCACTAACCAACAATTCCCATTGCCCTTGCTTATTTTTGGTAAGAAAGTTATTGTTTAAAGCAAATGTAGAATCGTTTATTGTTGTTCTCTCTGGTATTTCTGAAGAAAACTGAGTAACATCTGGTATATCGTGCAAGGATTTTTTAACACCACAAGACACCAGCATTAAAACAGCCAAAGTGCAAAACAATTTATGTACCGACTTAAAAATCAGTTTCATGCCAAAACTACTTTATGGTTTCCGATACTTTGGTTTCCTTATTAATTTTATCTACCAGATAATCCATTCCTAAAATCTCAGAACAGGTTATTACGCCACCAATAGTAACCCCTAAAATACCATGCATATTTAAACTTTGTCCTGTAAAATATAGATTTTTCACCTTAGTTTTTGGGGATACAATAGATTGTAACGGCTTGTTCACATCCTTTACATAACCGTACATGGACCCGTTGTGACTACCAATATAATCGCGATACGATAGCGGTGTAGATGTATAGTATGATTCAATACAATCGCGAATATTAGGAAACTTTTTCTCTAATTCATCAATTAATTTTTCGGCTTTTGCTTTTTTAAAAGCTTCGTAACTTTCACCTCTTTCGTTTTTCTCTTTAACGGTATTAAACGTATCGCTCCAACCTTCAACTTCATCCCAACGCATGTAAGTCATCACCGTTAAACATTCGGCAAAATCGGAGGTGTTTTGGCCCACTCCAAACGATACCATATAACCTTCTGGCCATGTTTCTTGAGTATAATCTTGCGAATCCCACATTTTTTCTACGTCGCGAAAATGATAGAAATTATGATTATAATATTTAAATGAATTTTCTTTAAAAACCACATATAAACTAAACGGTGCTATGGTATTTTCAATAGTGTTAATACGGTTTACATAGGCTTTTTTTAAAGGGCTATCTTCCCCTAACATTTGCAAGGTTAATTTAGGCTCGATATTAGATATAAACTTATCGCCTCGAATTACTTTTCCATCGGCACAAACCACCTGAGTTACTTTCCCATTTTCTGAACTAAACTCGGTAACCTTTTGGTTTTTATAAGCTTCACCTCCATGCTTTTTTAATTGCTTAATAAGTTGTTTTGTTATTTGGCTTCCACCATTAACACAACGATAAGCACTTTCTATATACGAGTTAACCGAAAGCGCATGCACATACAACGGCGTGTCTTCTTTATAACCAGCATACAAATAATTTGTTCCTGCCAAAACCCCTTTTAACTTGCTATTATTGGTTAAAGAATCAATAAATCCTTTTGCCGATTCTTGAAAAATTTCAATATCGTAAGGGTTGCCTTTTTTTACCGAATACAGCGGAAACTTTTGGCAAACTTCAATCATTTTATTGCAATAGGTTACAATAGCGTCCTTTTCGCTGGGAAACTTTTCAATAAGTTTTTCTCTAAAGTTATCATAACCTTGAGCGTATGGAAATTCGCCTTCATAATTATCGAAAGTCACGACATCAAAACCATCAACATCTAAACGTTTTAGCTTTAAATGATCCATAATCCCGATATAGGAAAAATAAGTGTGTAGATTTTGACCTTCATCTAACCCGCCAATATAATGTACGCCCGTATCGAAAATGGTTTTATCTCTTACAAAAGTTTGTAAGTTACCCCCGTATTGTTGGTTTTTTTCTAAAACACATACGCTATAGCCTTCTTTTGCTAAAATTATGGCACTCACAAGACCTCCAAGTCCGCTTCCTACAATAACAACGTCGTAGTGCTCCTTCATTAAATCGTTTTATTTTTTTGTTAAAATAGCTAGATATGTTTCTTCGTGCTGCACCGCAAATTGATGCTCTGAAACAAACTTTTGGGTTAAAATACAACTTTCTTTGAGTAGCACCAATGTTTTAATGTTTTCTGTTGTTTTTAATTGATTTGCGACTATTTTTGATTCAATTATTAATACATCAGCGGTATTTATTTTTTCCTCAAACCCTTCAAAACCATCATTATAATTTAGTTTATAATGTGTATTAGTCAAGTATGAATTTTTAAGGATCTTCCGAACACTTAAGTCTTCAATAAAGCTTTCAATTTTTAATGCAGGATTATTTAAAGCCATCAAGAAATCTAATTGCCCGTTTTTTGTTGAAATATGACAAACTTGTTTGCTGTCATGAAGCCGTTTCAAAATTTTATAATACTGATTTTTATACTGCTGCAAATCAGTTTTTACCCAATTATACAGCGCATCGCCTTTATACCTAAAATCGCATAACACTAAATGATGAAAGTAAGTGGCATCTTCATTTTCTTTTCTAAACTTTAAAAATTCAGCTTTAAAATGTTTGCTAATAAGTTTAGTTCTGGCTCTAGTTGTTTCTCCAAAAGACACATCGTTAGCTTTAACACGATCGAGCACTTTTAGGGTAATTTTTCCTTTCCTAATTATAAAATCACCTTTGGAATTTACTTCAGAATTCCCATGAATTAAAATAGGCAAAACATCTAAATTAAACTGTTCTGCCAAATAAAATGCGCCTTTATGAAACCTGTTAATTTTATTTGTAAACGAACGTGAGCCCTCTGGAAACACCATAATACTATAACCTTGAGCTACTTTTTCTTGTAATTGTTCCAGTCCGTTTTCAATACCATCGGACACTGGGAAATATCCAGCAAGTTTCATGGCTCGTGCATAAACTGGCGAATTATAAACCCAATCGTTTACCAAAAAAATAATTTTGGGTGAGACCATTTCAATCGTCAATGTATCTAAAAAAGAGGTGTGATTTGCAATAATGACTGCTGGTTTTTCAAACGTTTCATCAACATCATTAATGATTGTTTTGGGCACAAACGGATTAGATTTTAAAACTGAGGTTAAAAATTTAGAGACAATTTTATGAAACCTTAGTAAATAAGCGTCCTTTTTTGAAGGTCGTATTTTTATAAAAATAGTGGCTACTATTGATAATAAAACCGTTCCCAAACCGTAATACGTAAACGACATGGTACTATGCAACAACTCGAACACCGTTTTTGGTCGCGATGTTTTACTGCCTATTAATAATTTAAACAATAGAGGTTGAATGGTAAAGGCCATAACCATAGCCGATAATATTCCTATTATAGACACCACCGAAATGGTATATAGCGCCGGATGTTTTGCAAAAATAAGCACACCAACACCTAAAATAGTAGTGATAACCGATAAAACAATTGAGGTTTTATGGGTATTTAAAACGCGTTCGCCAGTGCGGTATTCATGCAGTAAACCATTGGTTACAAATATGCCATAATCGATGCCTAAACCAAAAATAAAGGAGGAAATTATAATATTAAAAATGTTGAATTTTATCCCCAAAAGTCCCATTAAACCTACAGTTGCAAACCATGTTAATGCAATAGGAAGCGCCGTAATTAAAGTTAATGATGCACTGCGAAACGAAATGAACAAAATAACAATTACAACAAGCAATGAATACCAAACCAAACGATTAAAATCTGATTTTAAATTTCCTAAAAACTGCTCGTTAATTCCTTTTCGATCTATAATAACAACGCCTTCTGTGTTTTTAAACTGAGTTGAAAAAGCTTCAATATTTGCTTCATCGAGCTTTACTAAAGATGAAACGGTATAAAAATTATCGCTTTCGCTGATGAAATCTTCAATATTTAAAACTTTTAAAACCGAATACGATGCAGGTTTAATATATTGAAACTCCTTATTAATTAAATTATAAAATTGCTGATGTGTTTCGGGCTTAAATCCTAATATTTTTCCGCTTTTAATTAAGTTGGTTTTTACTGTATCTTTTTCATTTTCACTCCAGAATTGTTGCCATTGTAGTATTTTTTCTTGCTGATGTGATTCGGATTGAACCAATGCGCCTACCGAACTAAAATCGATAATTTCACCGCTAGATTTTAATTGATTCAAAACATTAAAAACCAAATCGTTTACTTGTAAAGCCTCTTGCAACGTATTTCCATGAGCGGCCACGTAAACCGATTTTGATGCCACATTTGTAATACGCTCTAAATTGCTTTGAGCTTGCATAAGTTTAGGTGGCTCGAAGTTTAACTTGCTTAAATCTTTATTAAAACCAACCTGCTTATACGTAAATATAGAGATTAATAAAACCAAGGCAATGCCTATAAAAACAGCTTTCTTTTTATGAAAATTTATACTTGCAAACGCATCAATAAATGTATTTGAATAGGATTTTGAAGCTGACTTTTTATATAAATGCGGTATTAAAACTAAGGCAAAAACCGACGAACCTAAAGCACTAACACCTGCAAATAAACCTAAATCTTGCAGCGCTTGTGAATCTAAAAACAACAAACAGAAAAACGCCAATGAGGTGGTGACGCTACTCATTAAAACAGGTTTTGTAATGTCGTTGTATAAGGTTTTTATGTTGTTATTATCTCGAATATGAGTAAGAATATGCAAGGCATAATCGAGTGTTACGCCCAACAACACCGAACCAATACCTAATGATATAGCCGAAATTTTTTCGCGTAACACAAACAATACGGTGATGGCTAAAAGTCCGCCAAAAATAGTTGGCACAAACAAAATTATAGGCAACAATAACTTGCGATAAAACAAAATGAGAATCACCAAAAGTATGGTTAACGTAATGCTAACTGTAAATTGTATATCGTGTTTTATTTGTTTAGCGTTTTCAACAGCTACCAAGGCACCTCCAAAATAATCGACACTTACTTTGTTTTTAAAATTGCTATTTAATGTACTAGCTAAAGCATATAAATGCTTCGAAAGTTGTGCGTTTTGTGCTGTTTCACTCGACTTTAATTTTGGTGATATAAACAGTAAAATGTGTTTTTTATCTTTCGTTAGCAAATAACCATTGGAAAGGTTTAAATCATCTCCTAAGGTTAAACTTTGCAGTTTTTTTAAACCTAAAAACGATAATCCCAAAGGATCTTTTACTATGGTTTTCTTTAAAACAATCCCCGATGGCGACACTAAGGTTTTATAATTATTTTTGGTAATCGCATCAATACTATCTTTACTGAGTTTGTTTTTTATATGCTCATAATCTTCAGTATCTAAAAAAAGAGGCAAGTTGTTGTATACAAAATCGAGTGTGTTTACGGTGGCATCATCGTCAATTTTTCCTTGAATATTTTCAATATATTGGCTTGATGACGCGTTTAAACTATCAATAAACACATCAGCAAAATGGGTTAAATCGTTTACACTTCCGTTTTCCTCTAAAGCAATATTGACAATTATTTTATCGGCAAACTTCATCGATTTAAACACTTTACTTGCGTTTTCGTTTCCTTTATTTATAGGAATAAGTTTGGTAATATCTTCTTCAAATTCAATTTTAGTCGCAACAAAAATCAAACTAAAAAGCAACAGTAAAAACCCGAAAACACTTAGCGTTTTCCGATTTTGAATAGCCTTGTATATACCGAAGAAAATCTTAGCCATTTTTTACAATTACGTTTTTACGTCCTACTAAATTAAACAACAAAAAACTAAGCGCCGTAAGTACTATTGATGCCACCGTTGCCAGTACAAAACTACCAACAATATAGGTTTCCAAATGTTCTAAAATCACGAAATCTTTGGTGACCTCATCGAGTTTATAGCTAAACTCTACGCCATAAAGCCACTGCCCAATTTTTGAACTGAAATAAATGATAAATGGAATACATGGTGGTATGCTAACGTTGGAAAACGCAAAGGCAATGGTTTTGTTTAACTTAAAAAACATCGCCAGAAAAATAACCGTTACCGTATGAAATCCCCAAAGTGGCGACAAACCAATAAACACACCTAAACCTACTGAAAGCGCTTTCTTTTTTGGCGAATCTTGGCTCCCTAAAAAGTCTTCTAAAAAAAAACGTTTAATGCCTTTTTTTTTTAATCTACGAAACAAATTTCGTGGTTTTATATAAAGCAACATGATTAAAACAAGCACGGTATTAAGTACGCTAATTCTAGCAAAATCCTTTACAGGCCTAAAATGTGTAACGCGCTCGCTCAAGTCGTACAACACTTTTACTGGCATATTTTTAACCGCAACACCAGCCCAAGCTAATCGTACAATAACTTCAATTTCGAACTCAAATTTATTGGTGAAAAATTTGCGTGTTTCTATAATGTGTAACGGATATAACCTAAAACCCGATTGTGTATCATCAAGTTTAATACCTGTTTCAAACCAAAACCAAAAGTTAGAAAATTTATTACCAAAGCTACTTTTTTTAGGCACTCCTTCTTGACTCATATTTCTGGAACCAATTAGCAACAAATTTTTGTCGGGATGTGATTCGAGAGCTTTAACAAAATTAGGAATATCTTCAGGAAAATGTTGTCCATCAGAATCGATGGTTATAGCGAATTCGTAACCTTTTTTAATGGCTAATTTAAAACCTTCGCGTAGTGCTTTTCCTTTACCTTTATTCTTATCGAAGGTTATAACCTCAACCCTATCGGTGTAATTTTTAAGAATGTTTGATGTATCGTCGGTAGAACCATCATTTACAACAATAACGTGGTTTGAATAGTTTAAAACGCCATCAATAACCCGTGCTAATGTTTTTTGATTATTATAGGTTGGAATGATAACGCAAATGCTAAAATGGGTTGGTTCTTTTTTCATTTGCTTTTATTTTACTGAAAATGCTTTAAAAAACTCAGTTTGCTACTTGTGCTTTTTCTTCATCAGTAAAAACTTTCGATTGCAAGATATAATCTTCTATATAATTTTTCAAATGACTATCGGAAATACTTTTTAAACCACTTAAAAGTTTGGTTTTATCTTCAGGAATATTCTTTTTGTATCCTAAAATTTTAGGCGCATTTTCTTGAATTGTTAGCCGTATTAATCGGGCTTCCAAGTTATTTGGATGCTTTTCAATAGCATGTTCTACCCACGAAACGCCTTCAATAAACCCTTCTTTTTTATCTTTAATTTTCTCGGCACTTTTAGCTTTTAAGGCAATAACCGCGCCTTTATAAGCAACCAACGCTGGCTTGTCATTTTTTGTTACAGCAATTAAGATTTTATCGAGTTGCTCTGTTTTTTCAGTATTTTCAGCCGATTGTCTATACGTTTCTCTTACCGATTTTAAATCGATTTTTTGAGGTAAAATCATCAAAAACAGAACACAAGACATTAATAGTTTCATAATTACACCACCTTTAAATTCATGCTTAATTTAAGCGCCACTGTATCGTTAAACTTGGTTACGTTTTTTACTCTATAAACACCATCAAGTTCGGTAATATTTAAGGTAAATTCTAAATCGGGCGTAACTTCAGGATTAATAATTTCCATGAATTTCACGTTGCTCGACGAAGCCATAAAAAGCAATTTCCCCACCACTTGGCTCGTTATATCTTTTACTATTTGCATAATGCAAACACCAGGTGTTACAGGATTGCCAGGAAAATGCCCTTTAAAAACCTCGTGGTCCTTATTAATAGTTACCAAAGCAATAGTTTGCTCGTTTTCGGTTTGTAAACTGTTTATTTTATAAAAATCTTGTAATAACATTAGCGGAACTTAAATTTATAAATTAACCCCAACTGAAACACTTTGTTTAATTGGTTCTCATCATCATAATAGTAGGTCTCGTCTTCGTGATTGTAATTATCGTAATCGTTAAACAAGTCCAAATCTATTAAACCTTGTTTTATACGTGCTTCAACCGTTAAACCAAACGGAAATTCGTAACCAATACCACCTAAAATACAAATATCTATCGGTGTTATATCATATTCCACATCATCATTTAAAATATTTACCCAATTATAATCAACGTTTACATCTATACTCGGTCCAACAATTAAGTGCAATCCAGTACCTTTTGCTATAAAAAACTTGTTAGCCAAAGCCACCGTTACATAATTTAAATCGATATCTTCTCGACTAGAGTATAACGACTTACCGCCTTGGCTGCTGTAACCAATTTCGGGTTGTAAGGCATAAAACTCGGTAAATTTAATTTCACCAAAAAGTCCCGCATAAAAACTTGTTTTCGTATCTACTGATTCTAAATTAGTCACTTCAGCAAAATTTGCTCCAAAACGAAGACCCGATTTAAAAGTTACCTGTGCAAAACTTGTTGTAACTGCTAACAAAAACAGTAAACTAAAAAGATTCTTTTTCATGATTTATTGATTTAAGGCCTTAAGATTGATGTGTAATTTTATTGATTGATGCACAATCTCAATTTTTTGTGCAAAACTATTCTTTATTTCGCTAAATAAAAATATTGTTTTTGGCTTTTGATGCTTAACGCTTTCAATTTTAGATAAATTTGAATTTGAAAAATAATAGTACAAATCACTTTTATCTTTTTCAGATTTTAAAATATTGAAATTATCTATTTTGAAAGATGCCCTTACCGGAAGATTCGATTTTATTAAAGTTGAAAAATCTTGTTTTAAGATATTTATGAGCATTTTTTTATTTAAGTCTTCTAAAATGAAGTTTACTTTGAAGCTATCATCTATAAAAGAAAAATCGAAAATTTTATTACCAAATTCGGTTGTAAAGGCTACACGATGATTGTTTTCGGCAAGCTTTTTCACAATTAATAAGCCGCCAAAATTATTCCCGTAAACCGTAATATTTGCTTTGTACACATAATCGGTTGATGCCGAATCAAAATAAACATTCTCAATCGTATTTATTGAAACTGGTTCGCTTTGCAACCCGTATTTTTTGCTATACGAACCGCAAGACACCAAAACAAGACACAGACTAATTATTAAAAATCGCATCGTTAATTGTGGAGTTTAAAACGCGGTTTGTAAATTCAATTTTGGTATAATCACCAGATGGCTCAGTCATTTTAATACTATCTACATCGCCTTTATCATCAAAACTAATTTGGAAGCTTTTTATAAAATCACTCAATTTTTCATCCTTGGGTTCAAAATTAACCACGCTACCCGCATCTACTTTAAAATAAGAAATATCAAACTGCTCATCGTCAAACATATCGCCTTTTACACTGTTTACGATTAAATTATTAAGCTCGGTAAACATTTTACTCGAACCTACATCAACCTCACTTTTATTGCCTTCGTTATTTATAAAAAGTGTTTCATTTTTAAAAATTATACTGTACTGAAAAGGTTTTACATAAGCCCATTTTACAAAACCAGGCGATTTATAATGTAATTTTCCTTGCGTTACAATATCGTTCGATAAAAAATCTAAATGCTTGTATTGTGTAAAATCGCTAACAATAGTCTTTTTTTGCGACGCTCTCGTTTTTACCAAAGCCTTTAAAGTTTCGGCTTCGGTGTTTGTCATTTTTTGTTGTGCACTTGCCCAAGTAGCGACCAACAAAAAGGCCATTAAAATTTTATTCATAAGGTTTTAAATCGCATAAAGCATCAATAGTTACCGATGCTAAATTTTTCTGCTGTAAAAATAACAATAATTGTTCCAAAACGATTAGTGTTTTCTCGCTAGTGTCGTGTAACAGAATAATATCACCTGCTTTTATGTGTTTTGTAATGCGATTTAAAACAGTTCCTGAATTTCGCGATGTTGTATCGAGCGACCGCACATTCCATCCAACAGATGTTAACCCTAAAACCTTAACTGCTTTACTAATATTTGGGTTTGTAACTCCAAAAGCGGGCCTGTAAAGATTCATTTTCAAGCCCGTAAAATTCTCAATAATAGTGTTTGTTTTCTTTAATTCTGAAATAACTTTTTGGGTTGAAAAAAATCCGAAGTTGTTTGAATGTGAATACGTATGATTACCAACGGTGTGCCCATCGCCTATAATTTGTTTTAGAATGTCTGGATGATTTTCGGCATGCTTACCAATACAAAAAAAAGTAGCTTTAGCATTAAACCGATTTAAAAGTGCTAAAACTTGAGGTGTAAATTGCGAGTTTGGGCCATCATCAAAAGTAATTGCAACCGCCTTTTTTGAGGTTTTAGCATTTGAAAGCACCGATTTTAAATGATAATTCCAACCAATTAAACCTGAGCCTAAACCTGTAATTACAAACCAAATTACAACTACCAAAACCATGAAAATCCAACTGCTATTACAAATAATTAAACCAAGTAAAGCAATACAACTAACAATGCTTATGGTTTTAAAATTTAGCATGATTTTAATAAAGTAAAACTATGATTTTGCCCGCGATACTGGTTGTAAAGTAATACATTTTTTATTTCTGAAGGCATGTCTCCTTTTAAAACCACAGCTTCTGGAATGGTTTGTAATTTTAAAACGCGAGCAGCAAGCCAAAACCCAAAAGAGGATGCGGTATGGAACTCACCAGACAAATGTTTGTAAAATAATTGCGACGTATCTTTTAAGCTATTTTCGGCTAAAACATCGTAAAACCCATCGAATTCTACATCGCCATTACAGCCTAAAACAACAGCACTTAAATCTTGAATGCTGAGATTTTGTTCTTCTAGAAAAGCATTAAGTTCTGTATTTAATTCATCGGCTTCCAAAGTGTTAATTAGTTTCACATCGACAACCTCAGCGTAGCTAGTTTGAGATTTTTCATTTGAAACCACAAAGAAATTAGCGCCTTCGCTAAATACAGCACCTTTTGTTTTATTTTGCAGTAATTTTGAAGCCTCAACAGCTTCAGATTTTATATGATTTACCGCTTTATGAATTTCTATAGTATGTGGCGCCAATTCATCTACTCCACCTATTAAAATAGATTGACTTTCATCGGTTTGTATTTGCAACATCGCATCTAACAATGCCGACTCGAACGACACCGAGGCATGCACGTAGGTAAAATTATAACCTTTGCAGCCCATATCTAAGGCTATTTGACCGCCAACCGTGTTGTGTGTAGATTGTATAAATGGTGTTGGCGTTAAATATTGCTCGTCGTTATCGATAATGGCACTTAAAAACTTCTCGGAATCGCGTACACAGCCCATACCTGTTCCTGTAATAATGGCATCAACATTTTCTAAATTTGCTTCTTGTAACGCAGTTCGTGATGCGGCAATTCCCATTTTAATACCTTTAGCCATACGTCGTGCGGCAGCAGGTGGAATAAAGGCTTTGTAATTAACATCGATAACTGGAATTACACGGTCTGTGTAATATTCAACATCGCTTAAAAACGCCGTATTATCAAATGTATTTTGCGCCGAAATACTTCCTAAACCATTTACGTAAACTTTCCCCATAATTATTGCTTTTTAGAAAATATTACGGTTGAACAATTTCCGCCAAAACCTAAAGAATTTGATAAAACTGTATTAACCGCCTCTTTTTTTAACTCCAATTCAGGAACTAAATTAAAAGCCGTCATTGGTGTTTTATAGTTTAAATTAGGATACACAACATCATGCTGTAATGCTAAAACCGAAAATACAGCTTCAATACCACCAGCAGCTGCCAAAGTGTGTCCTGTAAACGGTTTTGTAGAACTAAACGGCGGCATATCATCACCAAAAACTCTTAAAAACGCTTTACCTTCCGATAAATCATTATTCCCTGTGGCAGTACCGTGTGCATTTACATAATCGATAGCTTCCGGTTTTAAATTGGCCACTTTTAAAGCTTGTTGCATTGCTAAAGTAGCACCATCGCCATTTTCTGAAGACGCCGTTTGATGAAAAGCATCATTTGCATTACCGTAACCTTTTACATAGGCCAAAACGGTTTTATTTTCAGCCTTCACAACCGCATCAGATTCTAACACTAAAAATGCAGCAGCTTCACCTAAATTTAAACCCTTTCGGTTTTCGTCGAACGGTGTGTTATAGGTGTCCGATAAAATCATTAAACTTTTAAATCCGTTAATGGTGAATTTCGATAAACAATCGGCTCCACCAACAATAACACGATCTAATTTCCCTGATTTTATAAGACGCGCCCCCAACATAATGGCATTTGCCGCCGAAGAACAAGCGGTGCTAATAGTTGTAACTAAACTATTTTTTAAACCTAATTGTTCGGCTATTTTTTGGGTCGAATCGCCTGCATGATGCGCTTCAATGTATTTTTGAACTGTTTTATCTTCTAAATACTCGTAATAGTATTTCTCGGTCATATCCATACCTCCAACACTGGTTGCTGATATTAAACCTGTTTTGTATTCATTTATATCAGAAATACGAGCGCTTTCAACTGCTTCTTTTGCAGCTACTGCGCCTAATAAAGCGGTTCGAGAATAATTATTAGTTTCGGGTAATTGCAACAGGCCTTCCAATTGGCTATTGGTATAAGCAATTTCACCAACCATAATATCGTTTTTATGATTGGTGTTAATTTTAACCACACGACCAATGCCTGTTTTACTAGCAAAAAGGGCTTCGCGATTTTCATCTACATTGTTTCCAATAGCAGATATTATACCCATACCTGTAATTGCAACGCCTTTACCCATGTGTATAATTATTTTGTGCGGTGTTCTGCAATGTAAGCAGACATGGTGTTAATCGATTCAAAAATAGCACGACCTTGTTTTGGGTCGGTTAATTTTATGCCATAAGTTTTATCGAGCATCACAATAAGCTCTAACGCATCAATAGAATCTAAACCTAATCCGTCTCCAAAAAGCATATCGTCATCGCCAATTTCGGCAGGTGTTATATCTTCTAAATTTAGTTGTTCTACAAGGCTTTCTTTCAATTCTTGTTTTAAAGCGTCCATAATTCGTTGTATAATGTATTTATTTGTTGTTCTGTATGTTGTAGGTCTCCGTTGGGTGTTACAAGATATAAAAAGGCTTCGTAATCTTCATCATCTACATTTACCCAACCGCATAAAATTTTATCGGCTTTATTATCGACAATTAAACTTTGTGCGTAATTATAAAAATAATTGGTTTTAAAATTCTCGAATACAAAGAAACTATTTTCTGAGTACAATTTATATTTAATACTAATTTCGCCCAACATTATATTTGGTAAAGTGTACACAAATACCGCTGGACTTGGGTAATAACTCGTTTTATCTTGTATGCTATCTTGGTGTTTCCTATCGGTATCTAAACTCGAGGCTTTGTTTCCCATAACCAAAGCTATATTCTCTTGGTTTTCTTCGGAAATATTTTCGTACTGAAACAAAACGTCTGCTGCTAAAAAGGCTAACTGACTTAATTTATCCATTTTAAAAAACTTGGAATAATTAACATTTAGCGCTTTATAAGCTTGTTTTAAGAACGTTGATTCTTCAGGTTTAACTGAAAATAGAACCTTTCCGTTAAGACTGATTTTATTTTGCTTAACATGACAATAAGACGATATTTTAAACTGATTTTCCATTATTAATCTATCTATCTTATTTTACTTTTTTAAAGATTACTGCTGTGTTACATCCACCAAAACCTGAAGCTGTTTTTAAAAATGTATTAAGTGGTTTTTCGGTTGTTTCTTCAATAATGTTTATCGGCTGTGTTACACCCATTTCGGCAAAACCTAAGGTTTTTATCAGCTTATTTTGTTTTAAAGCCTGCATACCAATAATGGTTTCAAGCAACCCTGAAGCCCCAAGTGTATGCCCAAAATACCCTTTTAAACTGTTAACTGGCGTATGTTCTAATCCTAATCTATTTAGGGCAATGGCTTCCATTTCGTCGTTATACATCGTTGCTGTACCGTGCGCCGAAATATAATCGATGTCTTCTGAAGTTAAATTTGCTTGATTTAAAGCCGATTTTATACTTCGATACAAGCCTTCACCTGTTCGCGATGGTCCCGAAATATGATTAGCATCATTACAAGAAGCTTCACCTAAAATTTCAACAGCATCATCACTTAGGTTTGCTTCATTTTTAGTGACTAATGCACTTACTGCTACTTCGCCTATGTTAATACCAATGCGGTTTTTATCGTATGGTTTGCAAATCTCTGAGCTTAAGGCTTGAAATGAATTAAAACCCGACAAAATAAACTCGGTAACCAAATCGCCTGCCACAATAAACACCTGATCGAACATGTTACTTTTTATGTAACGTTTAGCAACCGCAACTGCTAAAACTCCCGAAACACAAGCGTTTGAGAGCACGATAGGTTCTGTTTTAAAACCAAAATAATTAGTTACATTTTTTGCTAAAACGTCAAGATATGCGCATTCTTTTGGAAAATCATTTGCATCATCTAAAGCATCAATATTGCCTTTTGTCGTTGAAATAATTAAACCAACACGATCGGTTAGCGCAATGTTAGATTGACTAAAAGTATCTTGAAGCGATGCTATAAACATCTGCTCCAATTTTGTATATTTTTTTTCAGAGGTATTGTTGAAGGCTGCTGATAATACTTCATCATCAATTAAAGAAGACATAAAAGGTTCTGGCATTATCGAAGCATCTGCAATTTGCTTGAGTCCAGATTTGCCCTGAATCACCTCTTTTGCAACCGAAACACTATCGAACCCTAAAGAGGATATAATGTTGTTATATGATACATACACTTTACTCATCTAACAGACCTACTTTTTTCTTCCAAGCTGTAAAAAAATCTGGTGGTGTTAACCATAGTTCACCTTGACCAATATTATCTACAAAAACCTGAACGGTTTCTCCTGTGCAAACCAACTCGTTGTCTTGGTTATAAATTTCGTAGCGAAAAATCATTTTTGCTGCCGAACTATCTACAAAAATGGTTTTAACCGTCGCTACATCGCCATATTTAAGAGGGCGCTTATGTTTAGTTTTCGATTCTATAATGGGAGTTGCAAAGCCGTATTCCTTTTGATCTAAATACGAAATACCATGGTGTCTTCCAAAGTTTTCTCTACCATCCTCGAAATATTGAATGTAATTTCCGTGCCATACAATACCTAACGGATCGGTTTCTACAAACCGAACACGTACTTTACTAGTATGTTCTATTTCTTTTGGTTTAGACCGCATGTTTCTTTTCGTTATAAAATATAGACAGTATGGTTGTGGCTGCAAAAAACAGTAATAGTAATAGCAATTCGGGTAAAATATCGGATAAACTACCGTTGCGTAAAAACACGTCGTAATACGCGTTTAAGCCCCAATTCATTGGTGAAATATTCGATAATACCTGCATAAACTTTGGCATAATAAACACTGGCACCCAAACCCCGCCAATGGCGGCCAAAATAACTACAAAAGTAGCTCCAAATGGTGCCGATTGCTCTTGCGTTTTGGCAATAGTACCAATTAAAACACCCAAACCTATAGCTGCTAAACCAGCAAAAATACTAACTACAAACAACAATGGCAACCTACCTGAAACATCAAGTGTTGGTAAGCCTATTTTTGGAAATACAAATACGCCAACCGCCAACATTAAAGCAAATTGAATAAGGCAAACAGCTAAATAAACAACTGTTTTACCGCCTAAAACCGTAGCATAACTTACAGGGTTGGTGCGCAACCTAACAAAAGTACCTTGACTTTTTTCTTTTACAATATTTATTGAAAGCGGCACGATAATAAAGAAAATGGCAAATAACGACCACGCTGGTACGTTATGTTGTGCCGAATTGGGCATGTACTCTTCTTGATTATCCTTTTTAGGTAAAATTTCTTTGAAGGTTACAAAGTTATCGGTTTTAAAAACGACATCGTCTGGATTATCACTTAATTGCTTTTGAAAACTGGTGTAAATGGTTTTCATTTCAATTTTCGATATCATTTTATCGATGCCATTTTTAACTGAATTTTTAAACGACACTTGCGTTGCTGGATCGAAATATAAACGCACTTCTTTACTAGTAACTTCAGGTTGCTCTAATGCTTTTTCTTCTGAATCTATTCCAAAATTTTGGAGTAAATTATCAACGTTATTATTTACTTTTTGATGTAAATCGACTGTTAAATGCTCTGGAATAATAACGGCCAATTGGTAATCGCCACCAAACACTAATTCTTTAGCTTCAGTTTCTGTATCTTTTGTAACGATTTCGAAAGCTTCAGAGGATTTTAAACCTTCTAACATGGTTTTTGCAACCTCGCCTTTATCATTATCGACCACCAAAATAGGAATTTGAGTATTTTCGATGGTTTTAAACGTGCTATCTTGAATTAAGGTGATGGTTATAATTAACACCAATGGCATTACAAACAAAATAACTACACTACCAAAATCGCGCTTAAGCAGCAAAAACTCCTTATATGTTGAAGCAAATAACTTATGCATAATCGCGCAGCTCTTTACCGGTTAAACTGATGAACACATCTTCTAAATTATGTAAATCTTCGGCTTTATTAATTAAATCCTTTGGCTTGCCTTCTACAATTATTTGTCCGTGATCAATAATGGCAACCTTAGTACAAAATTGTTCGGCTTCGTTAAGATGATGCGAGGTATAAATTATAGTTGTTCCGTTAGCGTTTAACTCCTTTAAAAAAGAAATAATTACATTTTTTGATTGCACATCAACACCAACAGTAGGTTCGTCTAAAATTAAAACTTTAGGATTATGCAAAATACTAGCCAATAAATTAACACGACGTTTCATACCTCCAGAAAAGGTGCTAATTTTTTTATTAGCAAACTTCTCTAAACCTAAAATTTCTAAATGACTTAATATTTTTTCGTTTAACGCTTTCCCTTTTAAACCATACATGCTCCCAAAATATTTTAGATTCTCGAAAGCTGTTAAGGTTGGGTACAACGCATATTCTTGAGGTACAATACCAATTAGTTTTTTTATTTCGGTTTTATGTTGTTTGTAGTTTAAATCATTAATGGTGAAACTCCCCGAAGTTGGTTTCACTAAAGCACAAAGCATAGAAATTAAAGTCGTTTTTCCTGCACCATTTGGCCCAAGAAGTCCAAAAATTTCCTGATCGTTTATAGACAGACTCAAATTAGACACCGAGTAATTTTCGGCACCTAAGTACTTCTTAGAAATCTTATCTATAACTATCATTATTTATTTAATAGCTTTTTTAAGGGCTTTAAAGAAAACTTCTTCTTTATCGGCTAACTCTAATAACATTTCTGAAACCTTATCGTACGATCCTGTGGTTGCTTTACGATTTTTATACAAACGCGAGGCTTCTAAGGCAAAATCGCGCCATAAATCGCCAATTTCGGTCATTTCTTTAGAAAGTTCTCTTAATTTTTCATTATTTAAAATACCGCTAGACTCTTGTAAAAACGCTGCAAAAATATAACGAAAACCACCACCACCGGTTCCAATTTCTTCTTGCATTCGTACAATTTGCCCTAAATAATGATTAGCTACTTTTATACCTTTCTTCTTTGGCCACTTTTTAATAAGTTTTGCCACTCGCCTAATACCTTTAACACCTACAATTGGAATAGGTGCCAACATATCGCGACACGTTTGGTTTATACCTTTTATAATAGCTTCTTTATACGGAATATCACTTTCTTTTGGGAAAGAAATAGGATAATAAATTTGTCCGTTTGGTGCAAATGGTCCTTTGGCAAAACGTGCCTTTTCCATTTGTTTTTCATCTAAAGTTGCAACCGTTTCAATAACGGGATCGCTAACTAAATAATTGTTATCTTCTTTACCGTAAACCACAATATTGTGGGCATTAAAATGAAAACGGTAATGATCTGGTAAGTATAACAAATGATAAATACCAACTTGTAAACCAACCGGATTATTGTTTTTTAAATTTTCGTCTAAACGCTGTTTCGCTTTGGTTACACTTTTAAACTTTTCGCGTTTAAAAGTAACCCCGATACGTTTTGCAAAACGCTTAAAAATAAGCCCAGGCATAACACGATAGGTTACTGCTGGACCGTGATTTACCTTTAAAAACGGAATGTAACAGTATATAAGCCCAGAACCTATACCAAAAATCATAGGTTCGCTAATGTTTAAGCCATTATGCTTCATTAAATTTGAAACCACACCATTTTCGCAATGTGCAGACTGGTGATGTTTAAAATCAATCTTCATTTAAATCTCCTTGTTTTAGTTGCTCCAAACTTATGTTAAAAGCATCGGCGTATTTTTGTAATAATTTATCGGATAATTTTTTAAAGCGCTTCGGGTTAAAATGACGCTTTACGCGAAATGGCCAAATACCAACATAACCTGCTAGAATAGTAACGTCCATTCTATTTAATTCCATATAATACTCAATAGGACTTGTTTGATTATTTATGACGCGTTGTTTCGCTTCTTCGGCACGTTCTTTAATATCTTCAATGGCATTATTTAGAGCAATTGTTTTGGGCGTCCAACCACTACTTTTTGTGGTGATGTAGTTACCGTTTTCGTCGGTAGCGTAGCATAATTCTTTTTGGTTAATAGAATCTAAACTACTTTTATCTTGAGGCACTTCGTTTGCTTTCATACCTTTAATTAATTTCGCGAATAATTAAATTGAGATTGCAAGATACTAATTCTTTATGGTCTTGAATGATTGTACATTCAATATTACACAGGCTGTAATCGTCTGCATCGAACCTAGAAATTAAATTAGCGTTAGAGGAAATGGTAGTATTTACTTTTGGTAAATGTTGAATTGTTACTTTTTTTATAGCACTAATAAAACCAATAAGTTTAACAGTACTTTTGTTGTCGTAAAACGATTTGCCAACAATACAAGAACAGGTTTGCGCCGCATATTCTATTAAACCTGCTTCGGCAAAATACCCATTATCGTTGAAGATTGATGTTTCATTAATAAAAAACTGCGTACATACCCGTTCATCATCAATAGAAATGACTTTATCAACCATTAAAAATGGCGGCCGATGTGGTAATAATTCGCTAATGTTTATTTCCGAAAGGTTCATTACGAAGCTAATACGGTTTTCATTTCACCAGAAGCAATTTCCTCATTTTCAGCATTAAAAACCGAAATTTCCACCATGGTAACCCCCATAATTTCGTGTAACACATTTACTTTTGTCGTAATGGTTTCGTTAACTTTAGGAAGCTGTGTAATATTTGTTTTTTTTATAGAACCAATATAACCTGTTGGCGCATCTTCACCTTTTACAAAATAATTGTAACCGGTATGTAAAGCAATGGTTTGCGCCATATTTTCTACCAAACCAGGTTCGGTAAATTTATTATTTTCAACAAAAATATTATTGGTTGGAATGGTGAATGCTGATACGACTTCGGTTTCAGAGAAACTTATAAGTGAATCAACCATTACAAATGGCGCTTTTTGCGGAATTAACTTAGTAACATCTTTAATAGGAAATTGTGCACTCATCCTTTAACAAACCGTTAGTAAGGCAATAGAATACGAAAATCTGGCACTTTCTGGTACCGATAGCAGTATTTTTTGACCTTTTTTAAGTTTCCCAGAAGCCACCAATTCTTCAATCATTAAATAAATTGAAGCAGCACCCACGTTACCAACGCGGTCTAAATTCATAAACCATTTATCCCATGGAATTTCAATACCTGCCGCTTTCATACCATCATATAAACCTTCTTTAAAGTAATAGGATGAAATATGCGGTAAGTAATAATCGATATCATCAACCGATATATTATGTTTAGCAAACGAGCGTTTTAAACTATCTACACCTTTTTCAAGAATATTGGCACCTAATAGTTTAACATCTTGCTGAACGGCAAATAATGTTTTTTTACTCCATTGGTCGGCAGCATATTCGCGCCACGGTTTTAAAAGTCCGTCGTCCTGTTTTTCACCTCCCGAATACATACAAGCTTCAAGCTCGTCGGCATACGAGAAGCCTTCCATCCATTCAATTTTTAATGGTTGTTCGCCTTTTGGCTCACTTTCTAGTAACAAAGCTCCTGCACCATCAGAAAGCATCCATCGTAAAAAATCTTTATTAAATGCAATAATTGGGTTTTCTTCTAAGGTTTCCAAATGCTTTACTTCATCTTCAAAAATATCAGAACGAAACCAGGTTGAACTTCTTTCAGACCCTGTTACAACGGCATTATTCGATTGTTCGCATTTTACTGAAAGATATCCGTATTTTAGGGCATTCATGCCCGAACAACATGCGCCAGACGGTGAATTTACCTCAACATTTCCATTTTTTAAAAAACCGTGTACCATTGAAGCGTGCGATGGCAAAATATGGTCTGGACTCGATGTACCACAAGACAATACTTCAATATCGGTGGTTTTAAAATTACTATCGCAAAGGCCTTTTATAGCTTCGGTGGTAAGTTGGGCATTATTATGAGTGATATTACCAGCCTCATCAATGGCATAATATCTGGTTTTTATTTGGTTATTTCGTAAAACAATGCGTCTTCCTTTAGAATGTTTACCATTAATTAAACCTAATTTAGCTTCCATTTCGTCGTTAGAAACTGGTTTATTTGGTAAAAACTTAGAAATACGAGTTATATAAACTTCTTTCATAAATTATTTAATCTGCTCTAATAATGCAACCGAAGCATAATACTCCTTTTGCCTTTTTATTTTTTGGATATTTAGTAAATAAGTTAGCAAAAATAACACAAAAACTACTGGGGAAATAATCCAAATGGCAATTAACAAATAAACATTAAACATTTTAAGTAATATTTTACGTTTTTTGGTATTGGCTTCACTTGATTTTGAGATAAAAGTAGACCATTTAGAAAAAATGATATTGGCTTTTCTATCTACAGTTATTAAAAAGGGTTTTATTTTTACTGCCTCGTGCTTTAATAAGTTTTCTTGAAGGGAATCGAATTTATTTTGAATGAGGTGTGATTTTATAATAGGGCCAAATTTGGTAGCATTATCGATATCGGTTTGACTGACACCTGGTTTCGGAAAAATTCCTAAATAGCGCTTTTTCTTTCCAGAAAACATCCAACGAACTATGGTAATTACGCTAATATGGTTTACGTGCCTATCAACTAAAGCTATGTTTCCTACCAAATTGGCTTGCAAATTTTTTAGGTGCTTTTTCACCTTTTCCTGCGCCATAATCCACATGTTTCTAGAACCGCTTACCGTTACTACGTTTGCGTTTTTAAATAGTGTTTTTGCGTAATCGGATTTTAAAAACGACGATACTGGCAACGATGGTGTTAAATACCACACTTGATAACCTAAAATAACTAAATCGTATTTTTTGTTTAAAATATCCTGAGGCACAGGTTTAACAGGCTGTTTTTTTTGCAAAAAAGTATCGGGAAAAACCCCAAAAAAATCTTCTTTTTTCCAAGGAAACGGAAAGTTTTTTTCGAGTTGCATTTCATGAAAGTTAAGTTCTACATCATCTCCTTGTGCCAAACTAGAAACAATATTATTTACTATTTCGGTAAGTTGACCAGATTGAGAATAATGCAATACGAGAACTTGCTTCATGCCTATTTAAAAATTATCGGTAAAAATAACCATTTAAAACTTTAAAACTAATTTTTATTTTTCAATCTAATTATTAGCACATTAAACATTAATAATTAACGCAGTTTCTCCCAAAAGTCGAAATAATTAAACCATTGTAATGGGTATTTTTTAAGCATCCAAGTAAGGCTTTCGGTATAATCGTTTAAAAGAGATTCTACATCGCGATGCTTTGCTTGCGATTGTCTGGCATATAAATGATAATGCAAATTTTTCTCTTTCATTACATAAACAAACAAAACAGGCACGCGTAAGCGTGAGGCCAACATAAAAGGTCCTGCCGGAAATTTTGCCTTTTCGCCAAGAAAATCTTTTTCTAAAAATTTGGTATTTTGGGTGTAACGATCGCCAGTTATACAAACAATTTCGTTTCTAGCCAATGCCGCATTTATTTCGAATATGTGCGACAAATCATCTTTTAAAATTATAAGATTGATGTTAGATTTAGTAGTTACACGTTCTAAATACTCTTTTATAGCCGTGTGTTCTTGATTTGTGGTAAGTAAACTAATAGAAGCCGATTCATCTAAATCTCCAAAAAAGTGTTCGGCAATTTCAAAATTACCTAGGTGAGCACTTATTAAAATACCGCCTTTTTTATTTTTTAAAGCTTGGTTTATTAAATGAATTCCATCGAACTCGTAAGTGAATTTTTTACGCAAGCCTGATGAAATAGCTACTTTATCAATAATAGTTTGCCCAAAAACAAAGTAACTATTGTATACATTTTTAAAGCTTTTAAATTTTGAAAATCCTTGCCGCTTATGTAAATAGTAAAAAATAGCCTTAAAGCTATCCTTTGCAAATAAAACGAAATAAAAGGAAACAAAATAAAGCACAAAATAAGCTGCCTTAACACCTAGTTTTTTAATACAGAATACAAAAATTTTGTATCCTAAAACGGTTCCTCTGGATTTACCTTTCCATTCGGCAGCCATAATGTTATTTATAAAGCGTTAGTTAAGTTTACGCTCAATTAAATCGTAAAAATCTTGAAGTACTTTAACGTTAACAAAGTCTTCGCCTACCAATTTCACACCAAAATTAGCTTCAACCGACACGACTAGATCTACAAAATCTAAACTATCTAAATCTAGAGTTTCTTTTAAATCGGCATCCGGCGAAATATCGTCGCTTTCAACTTCAAATTCATCTATAAGGAAGTTGTCTATTTTTTCAATAATAACCTCTTTTGTCATCACGCCACTATATTTTTTTTATTATTAATGCTGAATTGGTTCCTCCGAAACCAAAAGAATTGGACAAAAATACATTAATTTTTTTATCTATGGTTTTACTCACCAAATTTAATTTTTTAGCATCTTCGTCGGGCGTTTCCAAATTAATATTAGGTGCTACAAAACCATGCTGCATCATTAACATAGAGTAAATTATCTCGCTTGCTCCAGCCATCCAACACTCGTGCCCCGTCATCGATTTTGTTGAACTTACCGCTGGACCATTATCGCCAAAAACATCGTAAATAGCCTTGGCTTCGTTAGCATCACCAACAGGCGTTGATGTAGCATGTGCATTAACATAATCGATATCGCTAGCTTGGATTCCTGCCTGCTTTAAAGCCATTTTCATGGCCGAACTTGGCCCAACAACATTTGGTGTAGAAATATGCTCGCCGTTTGATGAAAAACCATAACCAATAACTTCTCCTAAAATTGGAGCGCCACGTTTTACAGCAGACTCGTATGATTCTAAAATTACAGTTGCAGCACCACCACTTGGCACTAAGCCATCGCGATTAGCATCAAAAGGTCGTGAAGCTTTAGCTGGATTTTCTGTATTTACCGAAAACACTCCTAAACCGTCGAAACTGGACATAACGTACGGATTAATTTCTTGGGCTCCTCCACAAATAACACAATCTTGTAAACCACTTTTAATTAATTGATACGCCATACCTATGGCATGCGAACCACTAGCACAAGCGGCACTAATTGTAAAATTAATTCCAGTTAATTTAAAAATGGTAGACAAATTCATGGTTACTGAAGAGTTCATACCTTTAAAAATAGCTCCAGAACCAACTAAAGTGGTATCTTTTTTTTCACGAACTTTATCAACCGATTCTATTACAGATTTGGTTGTACTATCGTTTCCGTAAAGGATACCAACTTGATTTGCATCAATAAAATCTTGATCTATTTTAGCATTTTTAAACGCTTCAACGGTCGCCATATAGGCGTATTCGCCTTCTTCACCAATACTAATGCGTTGTTTACGCGACAAAACACCTTTTAAATTAGGCTTGCTAACCATTCCTGTTAAAGGCGAACGGTAACCAAATCCAATGCGTGCTTCATCTATAACAATTCCTGATTTACCTTGATAAAGCGATTCTTTTACTTCGTTTAAGTTCTCACCAATACACGAGTAAATCCCCATTCCTGTAATTACAACTCTGCTCATTTTAAAAAATTACGAGTAAATTCCGCCATTAATATTAATAACCTCGCCTGTAATATAAGATGCTTTTTTAGAAATTAAAAACGAAACGGCATGAGCGACTTCTTCTGGCTCGCCAAAACGATTTATTGGAATTAAGTTTTTAAGCTCTTTTTCGTCGAGTTCGGCAGTCATATCGGACTTTATAAAACCAGGCGCCACAGCATTAACCGTAATTTTACGTTTTGCAACCTCTTGCGATAAGGCTTTTGTTGCACCTATTAATGCCGCCTTAGCTGCCGAATAATTAGTTTGCCCTGGTGTACCTTTTACCCCAGAAACGGAAGCTATATTTACAATACGCCCGTAACGGTTACGCAGTAATTTTTGAATAAAAAAGTTGGTTACGTTATAAAACCCGCTTAATGAGGTGTTTATAACATTATTCCAATCTTCGGCAGGCATCCACATAAACAACCCGTCTTTGGTTATACCAGCGTTATTTACAATAACTTCGACTACCGCGTCTGGGTTATTTTCTTGCCATGTTGATAAAACCGATTGTACTTGTTGCGCATCGGCTACATTAAATTGTAAAATTTCACCAGTATTTCCTTCGGCTTCTACAAATTGCAACGTTTCTTTTGCTGCTGCTTCGTTGTTGTTATAATTTATAAGAATATGATACTCTGAATCTTTTGCTAACTGAACACACACAGCTTTTCCTATACCTCTAGATCCTCCAGTTATTAGGGCACACTTCATTAAAAAATATATTATTAGTTGGTTAGATTTTTATTTTTTATTCGAAAAGTTCTAAGTTTTGGTACCACGTATTATTTAATACCTCGCCTTTAGTATTTAAAAAGGCCCACTCCTTTTTGTATTTTACACGCACTAAACCATCGATGAAGCCTTTTTCGGTTTTTACGCCAAAAAACATACCAAAATTACCTGCGGTAATTCCGTATTTTTCTTCTATCACCAATTTACCATCGGTGTTAATAAAGCCCCATTCTTTTTTTGTTTTTACTGGTGCTAAGCCATCTTCACTAAACACCTCAGCATCTTTATATTGCGCTTTAATTACCTCTTCGCCCTTTAGGTTAATATAGCCCCAAAGTTTATTTTCGTAATATGGCGCTAAGCCTTTTGTAAAACCTCTAACTCTTTCGTATTTTGGCTCGATTACCCATTCGCCATTGGCATTAATAAAACCAACTTTTTCACCTTTTTTGGCATAAGTTATATCGCCATTAAGCGTGAAATCCCAAATTTTTATAGCACCCTCAACATGAGTAAAAGTTTTGTCTTTTATTAAACCCCAAACACCTCCTTTTTTAGCTACAATTATACCATTGTAAAGATTTCCAATTTCTTCGTATTCAATTTTTATATACTCGTTTCCGGTTTTATCGATTAACCCCCATTTTTCATTTTTTTGAACTCTAGAATACCCATTATAAAAATCGAATGCCTTGGTATAATCTTTAGGAATAACTGTTTCTCCCTTCTTATTAATAAACCCAACGTTATCAACCGTTCGAACTACAGCTAAATCTTCAGAGAAATCGTAAACTTTATCGGTTACAACATCGCTTAAAATTTTGTTTCCAGTTTCATCTATATAATACCAAGAAAGGCCATCGTTTACAATTGCAATACCGCATTGAAACGCCTTTGTTTTTTTTAAAGTTGGTTTAATTACCCACTCGCCGCTTCGGTTTATATAACCCCAAAGTTTATCGTTAGCCATGGCTTGTGCATAATCGCCAGAAAAACTTTTAGCGTTTAGAAATTGAGGCTTAATTACCCAATCGCCAGATTTATTAATATACCCAAATTTTCCGTCTACTCTTGCTAAAGCTAGTTCTTGAGCAAAACATAAACTTAAACTAAAAAAAGCAACTACAAAAAACAGTTTTTTCATAACTAGAAACAATTAGATTTATTTAATTTTCATTAAATATTGTTTCACCTTATTTACGTAAGGATACATCACAATATCTTCTGTAAATATAGGAACTATTTCTCGTATATCGTCGTAAACTTTTTTGGTTTTTGAAGAAACTTTATCTTTAACTTCTAGATATTCAATAGCTTGAACAATGGTGATAAGTTCGATAGCTAAAACCTCGAACGCATTCTCTATAACCTTCTTTGTTATTAAAGCCGCATTGGTTCCCATACTAACAATATCTTGATTATCGTTGTTATTAGGAATACTATGCACATACATTGGATTTGAAAGCGTTTGATTTTCGGCCGTAGTTGAAGTCGCTGTAAATTGCACCCCTTGCATCCCAAAATTTAGGCCTAATTTACCTAAATTAACAAATGGCGGTAACATATCATTTAATCTTGCATTTAATAGGTAATTTAACTGTCTTTCGCTCAACATACTCAATTTAGTAACAGCAATTTTAAGCTTATCCATTTCGAGCGACACGTAATCGCCGTGGAAATTTCCGCCGTGATATACATGCTTACGTTTTACATCGACAATAGGATTATCGTTTGCCGAATTAACCTCATCAACTAGGATCTCTTCAACACTATTTAAAGTATCTAAAACAGGCCCTAATATTTGCGGCACGCAGCGTAACGAATAATACTCTTGTACTTTTTCTTTAAAAACCGAAACGTTTTCGTTTTTTGAGTACAAATAATGCTCGCGTTTACGCGTTAATTGACTATCGGATAAATGTTCGCGCATAAGTTCGGCAATATCTTGTTGCCCTTTATGACGCTTGGTTTCGTTTAGCTCTAAACTTAAATGATCGTCGTATGCTTTCACAATTTCGTTTATTGCAGACGAACAAACGATCATGTTATTCATTAATTCACGCGTATAAATAACATTTACAAGCCCAATACCTGTCATTGCCGAAGTACCATTCATTAATGCTAAACCCTCACGTAGCTCTACCGAAATTGGTTTAAGGTTTTCGGCCTTAAAAACATCGGCAGTATTGGTACGTTCTCCTTTATAAAACACTTCGCCTTCACCTATTAAAACCAAAGCCAAATGCGCTAATTGCACTAAATCGCCACTAGCACCAACGCTACCATGCTCAAAAATTACAGGCGTAATATCTCTATTTATTAACTCTTGCATTAATATAATAGCCGATTTATGTATACCTGAATTCCCTTTAGATAATGTGCTTAATCTCGCTAACATAATAGCTCGCACATACATAGGTGGCAAAGGTTGCCCAACACCAGACGCATGGCTTCTAATAAGATTGTATTGTAGCTTTATGCGTTGAGAGTCTTCAATTTTATATTGTGCCATAGGCCCAAAACCAGTATTTACACCGTAAATAACCTTATCTTGAGAAAAATTTACCAAAAATTTAAAACTCTCTTCTACCTTTTGTATTGTAGCATCATCTACTACAAAAGGTTCATCTTTAAAAATAATTTTAAAGAAATCGTCTATTTCTAGACTTCCTTTATAGGTTAGCATATTTATTTTATAAATTTATTGAGTAAAATCGTTAATTTCTTGCGCGAAAATAGTTAAGTTCGTCGTAAATATAAAATAATAAGTAATTATTCCAACATCTATGGATATTCAAAATGAATGTGTTGACGTATTAATTATTGGGGCTGGCCCATCCGGGATTGTAGCCGCAGCCTACCTTAATAATCAAGGCCATAACGTAAAAGTTATTGAAAAATCGAAGTTCCCACGATTTGTTATTGGCGAAAGTTTACTACCACGTTGTATGGATCATTTTGAAGAAGTAGGACTACTTGACTGCTTAAAAGCTGAACATTTTGAAGTAAAATCTGGCGCCCGTTTTTTAAGTAAAGATGTGGTTTGTAATTTCGATTTTAGCCAAAAACACACCCCTGGATGGGATTGGACCTGGCAAGTACCACGTGCCGATTTTGATAATGCCCTTGCTACCGAATTAATAAACAAAGGGGTCGATATTATTTTTGAACACGAAGTTACTAACGTTATTTTTAACCCAGACGGAAGCTCAGTTACGTCTGTAAAAAACAATATTGGCGATAATTTTAAAATTGATGCTAAATTTATAATTGATTCTTCTGGATACGGACGTGTTTTACCAAGATTACTTGGTTTAGACAAACCATCGTCTATCCCTACGCACTCCTCAATTTTCACTCATGTTAAAGATGTAAAACGCCCTGAAGGAAAGGAAGGTACATTAATTACTTTTGATGTTATTGATAAAGACACTTGGTTTTGGGTTATTCCATTTTCTAACGGCATAACAAGTATTGGTTTTGTGGGAGAAAATAGCTTATTCGACTCTTATGAAGGCAACACAACCGAGGTTTTAAATAAGATGTTAAAATTATCGAACTACTACCATGATAGATTTTGCGATTTAAACTACGAATTTGTACCTGTACACATAAAAAACTACTCGAAAGCAGTAACCAAGCTCTGCGGCAAAGGCTTTGCTTTAACTGGTAATAGTGCCGAATTTTTAGACCCTGTATTTTCTTCGGGTGTAACATTTGCTACCGAATCGGGTTTAAAAGCAGCCAAACTAATTTCGAAAGAATTACAAGGCGTAACTGTAAATTGGGACACCGACTATGCTGGCTACATTGCCGAAGGCGTAAATGTATTTGCCTCGTACGTAAAAGAATGGTATACCGGCAACTTACAGACTCTATTTTTTCATCGTCCAGAAAACTTAGAAGTAAAAAAACAAATTTGTGCGGTTCTTGCGGGTTATGTTTGGGATAAAACTAATCCGTTTGTAAAAAAACACAACCGCATTATCGCAAGTATGGCGCATGTAATTAGCATGCAAAAAGAAAAAACGACCAAATAAGGTGATTATATCTTTTTAGAATATACCCAATTGCCCTCTTCACAAAAAACCAACATGCCTTCAGAAAATAAACCCTATGGTATTATTTTTGAGATTGAACACACAGGTCTCACAATTATTTAAGTGTAAAAACTACACTTAATAAAAATAAAGCATTAAATTTACCCCAAGTACAACCAAACCAATAAGCGTTAATCTTTTAATTTACCATATAAATGAAGGCAATTATAACCATATTATTAGCACTAGTAACTTTTAATATTTCTTTAGCTCAAAACGACACATTCGACAATCCACTAGCCGAAAAGCGTGCCGATCCATGGGTTTTTAAAACCGACGAAGGTGTTTACTACCTTATTGCCACTGTACCAGAATACAATCAAATTGTTCTGCGCCAATCACAAACTATTAATGGCTTAAAAACAGCTGAAGAAAAAGTAATATGGACAAAGCATAAAACTGGCGATATGGGAAACCATATTTGGGCACCAGAATTACATAAAGTTAATGGAAAATGGTATATTTATTTTGCTGCTGCACCTGCCGAAGACTTATGGAAAATTAGAATGTGGGCACTTTCAACAGACCATAAAGACCCCATGAAGGGCAAATGGAAAGAAGAAGGCCAAATAAAAACCAAAAACGATTCATTTTCTCTCGACGCCACCTCGTTTGAGCATAACGACAAACGCTACCTCATTTGGGCACAACGTGTTGGCGATGGCACAGCTTTAATTTTATCGGAAATGCTTAACCCAACAACACTTACTGGTCCCGAAGTTATTTTAACAAGACCAGAGTTTAGCTGGGAGCGCGTTAAGTATAATGTAAATGAAGGACCTGCAGTTATTAAAAAGAACGGTAAAATTTTTGTTACGTTTTCGGCAAGTGCCACAAACCACAATTATTGCGTGGGCCTACTTTGGGCAGACGACAAAGCCGATTTACTTAATGAAAATAACTGGCAAAAATCGCCAAGTCCAGTATTTTACACCAATGCAGATGTAAAACGATATGGACCAGGACACAACTCCTTTACAACTAGCGAAAATGGCGAAGATATTATTATGATTTACCACGCCCGCGATTACAAAGATATTATTGGTCATGAGTTAAGCGACCCTAATCGTGCTACACGTGCACGTGTAGTAAACTGGACTCCAAGTGGTTTCCCAGATTTTATGCAATATATTGGAGATTAACAAAACATATTTGTTCCATCATTTTTAACACGCAAATTATTTAAAAAAGAGCTGTAATTACTCGTTACATTTCTTTTACCAATTTGTTAACAAGTTCCGTTTTTATTACTAATAAATAATCGTATTTTTACCCCTAACAAAACCAAACTAGTTAATGGGTAAAATTATTGCAATTGCTAACCAAAAAGGTGGCGTTGGTAAAACAACAACCTCAATAAATTTAGCAGCTTCATTAGGCGTTTTAGAGAAAAAAGTATTGCTTATAGACGCCGATCCTCAGGCTAATGCCACTTCGGGAATTGGTGTAGACGTAGAATCGGTTGAAATTGGCACCTATCAAATTTTAGAGCATTCGCATGGACCAAACGAGGCTATTATTGGCACAAACACACCCAATTTAGATATTATACCTGCACATATAGATTTGGTAGCTATTGAAATTGAATTGGTTGATAAGGACAACCGCGAGTACATGCTTAAAAAGGCCTTAAAAGATGTAAAAGACAATTATGATTACATTTTAATAGATTGCGCACCATCATTAGGCTTATTAACACTTAATGCATTAACAGCTGCCGATGCTGTAATTATACCAATTCAATGCGAATATTTTGCGCTAGAAGGTCTAGGTAAATTATTAAACACCATAAAAAGCGTACAAAAAATACACAATAAAGATTTAGATATTGAAGGCTTACTACTTACCATGTACGATGCACGTTTAAGGCTATCGAACCAAGTGGTAGAAGAAGTACAAAAACACTTTAACGATATGGTTTTTCAAACTATTATACAGCGTAATGTACGTTTAAGTGAAGCCCCAAGTTATGGCGAAAGTATTATTAATTTTGATGCCTCGAGTAAAGGCGCTAATAATTACTTAAGTTTAGCCAAAGAAATTATAAATAAAAACTCCTAAATTATGGCGAAGGCAAATAAGAAACAAGCTTTAGGAAGAGGTTTATCGGCCTTATTAAAAGATCCAGATAACGATATACAATCGGCGCAAGATAAAAACGCCGACAAAGTTATTGGTAATATAGTTGAATTAGATTTAGAGGATATTGAAGTTAACCCGTTTCAACCGCGTACCAATTTTAGCGAAGAATCGTTACGCGAACTAGCATCTTCAATAAAAGAGTTAGGCATTATTCAACCTATAACCGTTCGAAAAATTGGGCACAACCAATACCAATTGGTATCGGGTGAGCGTCGTTTTAGAGCTTCAAAATTATTGGAATTAGAAACAATTCCAGCATATGTTCGTATTGCAAACGACCAAGAATCGCTAGAAATGGCCTTGGTTGAGAATATTCAACGTCAAGATTTAGATCCTATTGAAATTGCCTTATCATACCAACGTTTAATAGATGAAATAAATTTAACCCAAGAACAAATGAGTGAGCGCGTGGGCAAAAAACGCTCTACCATTACCAATTACTTGCGTTTACTAAAATTAGACCCCATTATTCAAACTGGTATGCGCGACGGGTTTATTTCTATGGGACACGGTCGTGCTTTAATTGCTATTGACGATACCAGCACACAACTCGATATTTACGAAAGTATTCTTACCAAAAAATTATCGGTTAGAGAAACCGAAAGTATGGTTCGCAATATAAACACACCTAATACCAAGGCCTCAAATAAAACCGATAACGAGATTCCTACGTTTATAAAAACAGGAATTAATTCGTTTTCGGAATACTTTGGGCACAAAATTGACGTTAAAGTCTCTAAAAACGGAAAAGGAAAAATAACGATTCCTTTTCATTCTGAAGAAGATTTTAACCGCATTAAAAAATTAGTTGAAGGTGCTAAATAAAATTGTAATAGCAAGTCTTTTATTTTTATTCTGTAGTTTTTCAATACTGGCTCAAAACGAGAACAACACCAAAGAATCAAAAAAAAAACAGCTCACTAACGAAGTTGTAATCGATTCTATTATTGAAATTCGAGAACCTATAGATGCTTTGCGCCCTGCTAAAGCCGCCTTTTTTTCGGCCATTTTACCAGGTTTAGGTCAGGTGTACAATAAAAAATACTGGAAGGTTCCTTTAGTTTATGCCGCTATTGGAACGGGATTATATTTTTATATTGATAACAGCAAGCAATACAACCGCTATCGCGATGCTTATAAAAGTAGATTAGCAGGCTTTACTACAGATGAATTCTATTATGATTCAAACGGAAACTTTCTAGAAACCCCAAGAATAACCACCGAAAACTTAGAAACTGCACAGGATTTCTACAAAAAAAACAAAGAAATCTCTCTTTTAGTAACCATTGGTTTATACGCCCTAAATATTATTGATGCCAATGTTGATGCGCATTTAATGCAATATAATGTAGACGAAAACTTATCTTTGGCACCACATTACGAATTTAATCAAATTGATGCCACAAGTAATTTAGGCTTAACCTTAAATTTTAAATTTTAACCTTTTAAATAAGGAAAAAATAAACACACACACATGAAAATAGCTTTACTAGGATACGGAAAAATGGGTAAAACCATTGAACAAATCGCTTTAAAACGCGGCCACGATATTGTTTTAAAAATAGATAAAGGCGATACCAATTACGACATTACCCAAGCCGATGTTGCTATAGATTTTAGTATTCCAAACGTTGCTTTTAATAACATATCTAATTGCTTAAATAATGGCGTTCCCGTAATTTCTGGAACAACTGGGTGGTTAGATGATTTCGATAACGCTGTTAATTTATGTAACGAAAAGAAAGGCGCGTTTATTTATGCTTCAAATTATAGTTTAGGCGTTAATATCTTTTTTGAACTGAATAAAACACTTGCTAAAATGATGACTAATTTGAAACAATACAATGTTTCGATGGAAGAAATTCATCATACACAAAAATTAGATGCGCCAAGTGGAACCGCTATTTCTTTAGCTAACGATATTATTTCAAACAACGCCAATTACAACGATTGGAAGCTGGAGGAAGCAGGCGAAAACATTATTCCTATTGCAGCAAAACGCATTGAAGATGTTCCTGGTACCCACACCATTACCTACGAAAGCGAGGTAGACACCATCACCATAGATCATGTGGCACACAACCGCCAAGGTTTTGCCTTAGGCGCCGTAATTGCTGCAGAATGGATTGTTGGAAAAACAGGCGTTTTTACCATGAAAGATGTGTTAAACATTGGTTAAAATCTATTTAACAAGTAACACAGAATAACATTTTGGTACTAACAACAACATTAACCTATTGCTAAGAGGCAATAATCAACATAAAAAGTTATGACTTGGACACAGTGGTTTATATTCTTATTAATTATTCAAGTAATTCATGGTTTAGGCACCTGGAAACTTTACATTAAAGCTGGCAGACAAGCTTGGGAAGCATTTGTTCCTGTGTATAATGCCATAGTTTTAATGAAAATAATTAACCGCCCTTGGTGGTGGACTATTTTACTGTTTCTACCCATTGTAAACCTCATTATGCTTATGGTGGTTTGGGTTGAAACTGCTCGTAGCTTTGGCAAAAACAGTATTCAAGATACAGCACTAGCCGTTTTAACATTAGGCTTCTATAATTATTATTTAAATTATGTTGCCAATGTTTCTTACGTTGAAAACCGAAGTCTTCAACCTAAATCGGGTTCAGGTGAATGGACAAGCTCTATTTTATTTGCAATTGTAGCAGCAACCATTGTACATACCTATTTTATTCAACCGTTTACTATTCCGTCATCGTCTTTAGAAAAATCGCTACTAGTTGGCGACTTTTTATTTGTTAGCAAGTTTCATTTCGGTGCACGTGTGCCTATGACAACCGTTGGAGCGCCTATGGTACATGACACCATTCCGGTAATAAAAAAGAAATCCTATTTATTCGATGACCATAAAGGTAGCTCCTCTTGGAAAAACAAACTACAACTCCCTTATTTACGTATTCCAGGGTTTGAAAGTATTGAGCGTAACGATATTGTGGTTTTTAATCAACCTGCCGATACGCTTTTGGATATGAACAACTTTCATCCAGATCGTAACTATTACAAACCTATCGATAAAAAAACCAACTTGGTAAAACGTTGTGTTGGGGTTGCTGGCGACACCCTAGAAGTTCGTGATGGTTTTGTTTACATAAATGGGAAGAAAAACGAACTGCCCGATCGTGCGCATCTACAATTTAGCTATTGGGTTCAACCAAAATCGAGCCAGTTCAATCCTAAATTTTTAAAGGATCGTTACGATATTACCGATGGTTTTGGGTTGAACAATCAAAATATATATTATTTCGCTGCTATTTCCGATGAAGCTTTGGCAAAGTTTAAAAACAATCCAAATGTAGTTAGCATTACGCCTAACATTAAAGAAAAAGGTGAACGTGATCCTAATATTTTTCCACATGATCCTAATTATAATTGGAATGTCGATCAATTTGGGCCACTTTATATTCCCGAAGAAGGAAAAAGTATTAACATTACCGTTGATAACCTGCCGCTTTACAAACGTGTAATTACCGAGTACGAAGGCAATACATTAAGTGTAAAGGGCAACCAAATTATAATTAATGGTGAAGTAACAAACAACTACACCTTTAAACAAAACTACTATTGGATGATGGGTGATAACCGCCACAACTCTATTGATGCTCGCGCTTGGGGCTTTGTGCCGTTTAGCCACGTGGTTGGAAAACCCGTATTTATTTGGATGAGTTGGGATGGCTCTAGCCCACGTTGGGAGCGCTTTTTTACAACGGTACAAGGTAAAGGAGAAGCTTCGTCTATGCTACTTCCTTTCTTGATTATTCTGATCGGACTATTTTTATTTAATAGATACTTAAATAAAAATTCAGACATATTTGAATCTGAAATGCCGCTTTCTGCCTTTCAATTTGCGTCAATTTTTGATCGTGTTAAAGCCGCCTTTATTGACACTGTTATACTCATTTTAATGATGTATGTATTCTCTTTAATTTTTGACAGTTTTGAACCTGTTTCAGAAATCATAAAAATTACGATTTACATATTGCTATTTATTTTATACGACCCCTTGTTAACAGCTTTAAAAGGAGGAACAATCGGTCATTCTATTCTAAAATTAGGTGTTAGAAAAGATGAAAACTATGATGAAAAAGGCAAAAGAATTCCTTTTTTAATTGCCATAATTAGATTTATACTTAAAGGCACTCTTGGTTGGGTTTCTTTATTAACTATTTCTGGAGACAAAAAGAAGAAATCAATACATGATAAAGCGGCTAAATCAGTCGTGATCAAACTCAATAAATAATCATTTAAAAAAAATTATTTACTTAAGTTATTCACACATTTCAATTAAAAAATTCCCACTTTCGTGGGAATTTAAATTATGAATATCATCTTACACCCAACATACTTCCCAAACATTAAGCATTTTGTTGCTATGGCAAATGCCGAAGAAGTATGTTTTGAAATGGATGATAATTTTATAAAACAAACCTACCGAAATCGAGCAAATATTTATGGTGCAAATGGTAAATTAACCTTGAATATTCCGGTTGTTTATTCTCAAAAAAATCGGCAAAAATACCGTGATGTTAAAATTTTTAATGATGAAAACTGGCAGAGCAACCACTGGAAATCTTTAGAATCGGCTTATAGAACCTCTCCTTTTTTTGAATTTTATGAAGATGAATTGCAACCACTTTTTACCGAAAAAGCTGATTTTATTTTAGATTTTAATTTGAAGTGTTTTGAAGTAGTGTGTGTTTGTTTACAATTAGATTTAAACCTAACACAATCTACAACCTTTGAAAAGGAAATAACCGATAAAACAGATTTTCGACCATTAGTTAATGCTAAAAAAGAAACCGCGCCTAACTTTGATAGTTACACGCAAGTTTTTAGCAATAAACACGGTTTTATACCCAACTTAAGCATCCTAGATTTACTATTTAATGAAGGCCCAAATGCCTTAAATTATTTAGAATCTCAGCAACTAAATGTATTATAATGTTACAACCCTTTGTACATTACGGCACTCATTTTTTATTACCTTTAATAATAGCCATAGTATTTTACCGTAAACAATGGAAAATTGCTTATATAACTATGGCTGCAGGCATATTAATAGATTTAGACCATTTGCTCGCAACACCTATATTCGATCCTAATCGTTGCAGTATAGGTTATCATCCGCTGCATTCTTGGTTTGCTATTTTATTTTATATTTTTCTTTTGGTTCCTAAAAAATCGCGTTTAGTCGCACTTGGCTTAGTTATTCACATAATTGCCGATATCTTAGATTGCAGCTTTATGTAATTAAATACCACCGTAAATTAAATCTTCGGTTAAATCTAGAGTTTCAACCTGACTCAAATCGGTTACCAAACGTGTACTGTAGGCTTTACAGGCCTTCCACTCGGTTTTATAGTATTTTTTTACGGCTTTCAATTCCTTTTTATCAATAAGCGGTTCTTTAGTAAACATGCTGTCTGGCAATAATCGCGCTCCATGTAAAATGCCATAACGCAATCCGCCTAAATACAGTTTCCAAAATAAATTTAAAACTCCATTTTTAAATTTGCGTCGCTTAGTCATATTAACATATTTACCAACAAATTGCATCGCTTTTAATTGTTTTTCTGAATAGGATTTATGTTTTCTAGACAAATCTAAATCGCTTAAATTGACCGTCGTATTTAAAGCATTTGCAATACCTCCTATAAAAGCTTTTGAATCATTTTTTAAATCGTTGTAAACTAAAACCAAAGGCTTTTTATTAAAATTAGTTTCTAAAATTTTAATTTGCCTATCGTAATCCATGTGTAATTTTTTAAAATAACCTGAATCGTTTTCTACATCAAAAAAATCTTTAAAACTCCCCGTAAAACCATTTTTTACATAACGTCTATATTCCGAAGCAATGTAACTATCATGCCTTCTAAATACAATTATAGATAAAGTATCTGGGTAAGCTTTTGCGAATTTTTGAACCTCACTTTCAAAAACTCGACGATCTAACTCGCGTGATACCAAATACCTTTTATACGCGCCTTTGCTTATAATTTTTATAGATTTTTTATAGCGCGTTCGTTGAATATAAAAAAGCCCTTTAAGCTTTGGAAAGACGCGATATTGTAAAAAAGTAGTTCCTGTTTTTGCGGTACCAACATGAAAAAAAACTTCAGGTTGATTGTTTTTGGTTAACGTTTGCATTTGTAAGTTTTTGATGGTTAGCACTTAAACCACAAACATAATTGCACTATGTTATTTAAAAGTTATTGCTAATTCTTTTTATAGCTAACATTTAAAGCAACATATTAATAAAGCGTTAAACCTATTTACTACTTAAAGTTGTTGTAATGGGATAATGATCGGAGTAATGACCTTTAAACGTATTAAAACCATTTACAGAGAAGGCATCGTCGGCAAAAATAAAATCAATACGAATGGGAAAGAATTTAAAATGATAGGTTTTACCAAAACCACTCCCCGCTTCAATAAAAGCATCGTTTAAATCGCCTTTAATTTTTCGGTAAACATATGAAAAATCCGTATTGTTGAAATCACCACAAATAATCATTTTATAATGGCATTTATTACGATGCTCTAAAAATAATTCGGTTTGAAACTCTTGTTCCTTAAATGTAGAATTAACCCTTTGAAACAAACGTTCGGAATCTTCATTTTTAAGACTTTCTACCTCAGGATTTATTTTTAAAGATTCTAGGTGAATATTATAAACTCTAATGGTATCTTTTCCGTTTACAACATCAGCAAAAATGGCATTATTGGCTGTATTAGGAAACTCAATTGATCCAGAATTAATTATTGGGAAATTCGAAAAAATAGCTTGTCCAGATTTAGTTTTCTTCCCTGATAGCTTTTCATATTTATACTTAAAAAAAGATAAATCGACGTTTTTATGTGGATGATATTCTTGAATGCTCAAAATATCGGGAGAGGCGTCTTTAATTAAATCTACTATTTTGGTTTCAACATTTTCTTCAGGCAACCAATCGTAAAGATTAAATAAGCGCACATTGTAATTCATCACTTTAAAATTACCCGAATTTTCAATATGTTTTGATGATGAAAACTTATACAGCGATCCATAGGTGAAATAACCTATAACCAAAACAACTAACGACAATATTAACTGCTTTTTTAGCTTAATAAGCCAATACAATAAAAACAGTAAATTCATTAAAATTAGAAACGACACCCCCAAATTTAGCACCGCTAAAATGCCAAATGTTTTAGGTGGTAAAAAAGGCAACACATAAGACAGCAACAATAACAGCGCAAAAACGCCATTAAAAAAATAAACAACTTTATTTATAAAGCTAAGTTTACTCATGTGTTGCTTGTATTGCTTGTTTTAATTTGAAGATTTTTAAACTTTGAAAAATTACGAGTTTACTACTTACCTGCTCTAAATAAAAACTCCTTTTCCTCTGATGTTAAACTATCGTAACCACTTTTACTTATTTTATCGAGAATAACATCCACTTTTTTTTGATTATTAAACTCATTAAAATCGGCTTTAGTATAACCACCTACTTTATTTTTGTTTTTGTGTACTGTTTTTAAAGGCCCTTTTTTTGAAGACTTAAATACGTTGAAAATTTTGTCCATTAACCGTTCAAAACCACTACCAATATCACTTCCAACTTGTAACTGCTTCGCATAAATATAACCTAGTAATGCACCTCCCAAATGAGCCAAATTACCACCAGCGTTAGCACCTAATAACCCAACAACATCTAAAACTACAATACCTAAGCCAATATACCATAATTTAATATTGAAAGTAAAAAAGCGCACTTCTTGGTTTGGCATGTAAGCACATAAAAAAATAAGTAACGCCCTAACTGCAGCCGAAGCTCCCAACAACCTAGAATACTCACCAAACAAGCTAGGCAACAAGGTATAACCTAACATAAATAATATGCCCCCGAAAATAGCTCCTAAAAAATAAACGTTTAAAGCCATTTTTGAACTAAACAGATTTAAAAACATACGCCCCAAAAAGAACAACCAAAGCATATTGAACAAAATATGTAAAAAATCGGTTTCCGAATGCAAAAACGCATAACTAATTATGGTCCACGGTTTGGTAATAAACTCACTAAAACTACTTGGTAATTCAAACCAAACCATTTGATTTTTAAACACAAGTGATAGCAAAAAAACAACCACATTAATGGCTATAATTTTTTCTAATACATTTAGGTTAGCAAATTTGTATTTTAAGTCTTGAACAAAAGAACTCATTAATACCAACGATTTTGGTTAAACTGATTTTTTTTCCAATACCACATAATAATAAATCCGGTAATCGCGCCACCAACGTGAGCCATATATGCCGTATTACTTGGACTAAAAAAGGATTGTCCTGTAATGCCAGAAATCAAATCTAATATAATAATTCCAGGGATAAAATACTTAGCTTTTATAGGGATAGGAAGAAAGATCATCATAAGTTCTGCATTAGGGTTCATCATCCCAAAAGCTGCTAAAACTCCCATTATACACCCCGAAGCGCCTACCATTGATGCAAAATAAATTTCGTTAAACTCCTGCCCAATAGCTCTAAACGCTTTACCTTCTTTAAACACTTCAATAATTTGGTCTTGTGTAAAACCTAAAGCCATCGCTTCTTGTTCCATAGGAATATACCTAAAATAATAGTAGCCTAACTGTAACGCTACCGCTCCTAATCCAGCCGATATATAAATAAACAAAAAACGCTTTGAGCCTAAGGCGTTTTCTACAGGCGTACCAAACATCCAAAGTGCAAACATATTAAACAACAAATGTGTAACACTAAGGTGTTGTAAATATCCGCCACCATGCATAAACATGTGTGTAATAATTTGCCAAGGTTTAAACGCTTCATTTTTTGGAAAATATAAAGCAAACCAATCATAAAATACTCCATTGCCAATAAAAAGCGTTCCTATAAACATTAATACATTAATGATTATTAAGTGTTTTACAGTCTCGGAGATTCTCATCATAATTTAAACTTTCTTATTGTAAATCTTTAATCTAAGTTAAAGTAACATTATATAAATTTTTTATCTAATTCATCAACACTCATCGTAATAAATGTTGTTTTATTAGTAGGCGAAACATTAGGTTCTTTACAAGCAAATAACTTATTTACTAAATGTTCCTGTTCATCTTTTTGTAAAGATTGCCCGGTTTTAATTGCCAAACTTTTAGCCATTGATTTCGCTAGTAAATCGGCCGCACTAAAATTACTATCGGGCACTTCGTTTTCTACATCGCTTATTAACTGCTCTAAAATAATAGATACTTCACTTTCGGGAACACCAACAGGAACGCCTGTAATTTCGACAGTTTCTTGAGTTATTTCAGCAAACATAAACCCTGTAAATTCAAGATCTTCTTTTAATTGCTTAATAATTTCTACATCTTGTTTTGAAAAATGCAGCTGAAGCGGAAACAATAATTGCTGGCTCGTAGCTTCTTTTATTGTTAGATTTTTTAAAAAATCCTCATACAACACCCGCTGATGCGCACGGTACTGGTCGATAACCAACATACCCGATTTTATAGTACTAACAATGTATTTATTGTGAATTTGATAGGTTGTATTCGCCTGTTCAATCTCCTCATTTTCGAACATTGAAGCTGTTTGTTCTTCACTTTCAAATTGAACTTCACTAAAATCGACAAGTGTATCGTCGTTATTATTAATTTCTTTTGAAGCTACACCGACATATAAACTATCCCAATTACTTGGCGTTGTTTTAAATGAAGTACTTTGCTTAGACACAGAAGAAAAGGACGGTTTTGCTTCACTTTTAACCGCTTCATCTTGAAACGGGTTAAAGCTTCTGTCCACTTCAATTTGCGGCGCTTTTATATTGCGTTTTTGCTGTTCGTAAGTCGTATCTAAATTCGGGTCTCTATCAAAATCTAAAACTGGAGCAATATTAAACTGCCCTAAACTGTGTTTAACCGCAGCTCTTAATATGGCGTAAAGCGTATGCTCGTCGTCGAACTTAATTTCGGTTTTAGTTGGATGAATATTGATATCGATAGTTTGCGGATCGACATCTAAATTTAAAAAATAACTCGCATGTGTCCCACTTTTAAGCAATCCTTCGAAAGCTGAAGCAATAGCATGATTTAGGTAGGCGCTCTTTATAAATCGATTATTTACAAAAAAGTATTGTTCGCCTCTAGTTTTTTTAGCATACTCTGGCTTACCAACAAAACCTGAAATTTTAAGTACTTCGGTGTCTTCGTTAACAGGAACCAATTTTTCATTGGTTTTGCTTCCAAAAACATTAACAATGCGCTGTCTAAAATTACTAACAGGCAAGTTAAAACTTTCGCCACCGTTGTTATACAGCAAAAAACTTATGTTGGGATGCGCTAAAGCCACACGATGAAACTCATCGATAATATGTCGTAACTCTACAGCATCTGATTTTAAAAAGTTACGTCGCGCCGGGATATTAAAAAACAAATTCTTTACCGCTACCGATGTACCGTTAGGTGTAACCACAACCTCTTGGGCTACCACTTTACTTCCTTCAATTTGAACCGTGTTCCCTACATCATCAGTTTCTTGCTTCGTTTTAAGTTCTACATGAGCAATGGCCGCAATACTTGCCAAAGCTTCACCACGGAAACCTTTTGTATGTAGCTGAAATAAATCGTCGGCAGAACGAATTTTAGATGTGGCGTGACGCTCAAAACTCAATCGAGCATCGGTAGTACTCATGCCTTTACCATCGTCAATAACCTGAACTAAGGTTTTGCCGGCATCTTTAATAATTAATTTTATCGTATTTGCTCCAGCATCAATGGCATTTTCAAGAAGTTCTTTAACTACCGAAGCGGGACGTTGTACAACTTCTCCTGCGGCTATTTGGTTTGCTACATGATCGGGTAAAAGTTGTATAATGTCTGCCATAAATTATTATGAAAAAAATATAGATAAATCGAAATCGATTATAAATAAAAATATTAAAACTAAAATTCCCACAATTATTAAAATACGACGATTCGCTTCTTTATCTGGATTTTTATAATCTTCTAAAGCCTCGTTAAATCGTGTTTTTATGCTTTTGTTGGTTTCAACGGTTTTTCTAAAATCGTCGAATTTATGTTTAATTTCAAACGGATTACCTTCGCCTTTATCGTCGAAATAACGTGGTTGATAATTAAATTTTTTGTTTTTACGCGTTTTTAAAAGTCCCATAGTGTTTAGCTTTAAGTTACATGTATTTTTTTTCGAGTAAATACATACAAATCAATAATAATACCAAAGCCAAAATTAATGTGCGAATTGGCATAATGCCCTTTGCTTTTTTTCTGTTCCCCACACTGCTTCGCCATTTTGAGACAAAGTCTTTTTTATCGGCATCACTTTCGTTGGATTTTTCTTTATTTTCCTTTGAAAAACGAGGCTGGTAATTAAACGTTCTGGGCTTGCGTTGTTTAAACAAAATTGTGGTATTTAAACCTCAAAAATACTTAAAAATAGGCAGAATTAAGACGTAGAAATGCCAAAAATTGTTAACAACAAGGCTTGATGACCACAGACTCGAGGCCAAAATAAATGCGAACTGCTTACTGTTAACTATTCAAACGCAATTGGGCCATTTTAATAGCAGCAATCGCTGCTTCAGTACCTTTATTACCATGTTTTCCGCCAGAACGATCGATGGCTTGCTGCATAGTATTATCGGTAAGTACACAGAAAATTACGGGTGTATCGGTAGTAACATTTAAGTCTTTTATACCTTGAGTTACACCTTCGCAAACAAAATCGAAATGCTTAGTTTCACCTTGTATCACACTACCAATGGCGATTACAGCATCAACCTTTTGTTCAATCATTTTTTTACAACCGTAAATAAGCTCGAAACTTCCTGGAACATCCCAACGAATTATAGCATCTTTAGCAACACCATTATCAATTAAAGCATCAATAGCACCTTTACACAAGCCTTCGGTGATGGTTTCATTCCATTCTGAAACAACAATCCCAAACCGAAAGTTACTCGCGTTTGGGATTGTGTTTTTATCGTATTCTGATAAGTTTTTATTTTCTGTAGCCATATTATTTGTTAGCTAACACTTGTGCTTTTCCTATTAACACTTCAACTTTAGAAGCTTCGGTAGAATTAGCATAGTCTTCTTGTATTTTTTCAAAATATCCTAAAGCCCTACTTGCTTTTCCTAATTCTAAAGCAATTACACCTGCCTTGTACAAATACATTGGTGTAGTATACTCATTGTTTCTCATATTAGCAGCTTCTTCGTAATAGCTTAATGCATCTTCTTGCTGATTTAATTGTGCAAATGCATCACCTATATTTCCTTTTGCTAATGGCGCTAACACTTCATCTTCACTTTTAAAATCACTTAAATACTCAATCGCATTTTTGTAATTTTTTAAGTTTAAATACGCTGTACCTGCATAGTAATTTGCTAAGTTAGCCGATGGTGTTCCGCTGTATTCTTCAACAATATCTAACATACCAAATTTACCTTCGCCACCAGACAACGCTAAATTAAATAACGAATCTTTCGCCGTTCCTGTACTGTTTACAGCATCGTTAAAATATTTTTGAGCTTGAAACATATCGTTCATAGCATTGATTTGTTTTGGCTTCGCAATAAACTCTTTATAGCCCATCGAACCTAAAACTACTAAGGCAACAACACCAATAATAATGAATATATATTTCTGATTTTTCTCAACAAAAGCCTCTGTTTTCGACGCAGTTTCGTCTAAGGTATTAAATACTTCTGCAGTAGTAGAATCCTCTTCAATATCAATTTGCTTTTCTACTTTTGTTTGTGGTTTCCCACCTTTCTTTTTATAAGTCGCCATGCTATGCTGTCTAAATTATTGTGGCGCAAAAATAAAATTTTTCTTCATAACTAAAAGCCTATTTATTTGATATTTTTCAATAATTTGCGCTTCTTTATAGCTTGTAAGCCTTTAAATGCAAATTTAGCTGCCCTTTTTTATGATTTTAAAATCGTTATCCTTACTTAATTACAAGAATTTTGAAAGTAAATCGTTTGTTTTCAACAACAAAATTAATTGTATTGTAGGTAACAATGGCATTGGAAAAACAAATGTGCTTGATGCAATTTATCATTTATCCTTTGGAAAAAGTTATTTTAACCCAATTGCAACACAAAACATTAAACACGACGAAGATTTTTTTGTAATAAATGGCAATTACGATAAAGCTGAAGCTGAAGAAAAAATAACCATTAGCCTAAAACGCGGGCAAAAAAAAGTAATAAAACGCAACGGTAAAGCTTACGATAAATTTAGTGAACACATTGGTTTCTTACCTTTGGTAATTGTGTCGCCCGCCGATAGAGATTTAATAATTGAAGGTAGCGATACCCGCCGAAAATTTATTGATAGTGTAATTTCACAAAGCGATAAAACCTATCTAAATCAATTAATTAGCTACAACAAAATCTTAGCACAGCGCAACGCACTACTAAAATACTTTGCCTTAAACCATACTTTTAATCAAGATACACTTGAGGTTTACAACAACCAACTTAATGAATTTGGCACCCAAGTTTTTAAAAAGCGAGATGCTTTTTTACAAGCATTTATTCCTATTTTTAAATCGCGTTACCAAGCCATTAGCAATGGTAATGAAACGGTAGATTTGGTGTACAGTAGTCATTTATTTAACAATGATTTAGACACGCTTTTAAAACAAGCTATTAATAAGGACAAAGCCTTACAGTACACCAGTGTTGGTATACATAAAGACGATTTACAGTTTAATATTGAAACGCACCCAATTAAAAAATTCGGGAGTCAAGGACAACAAAAATCGTTTTTAATAGCGTTGAAATTGGCTCAATTCGATTTTATAAAAGCGCAAAGTGGCGTAAATCCCATTTTATTACTCGATGATATTTTTGATAAGTTGGATGAAAACCGAGTAGCACAAATTATAAAATTGGTTGACGATGAAAATTTCGGACAGTTATTTATAAGCGACACCCACGCCAACCGAACCGAAAATGCCGTAAAACAAGTACACCAAAGCTACGAGATTTTCAACTTATAAAACCACACCAATTCTTCCCACACGCCTTTAAAACACCGGATTTATCAACCACAACTATTTAAACAACTCAACTCGTTTTTTAAATTATATGCTCACGTTTTATCATAATTTCGATGTGCATAAAACATACAAATTATGAAAACATATAGCAGAATACTTTTAGTACTTTTTACAATAATTTTCTGCGGATGTAATAAAGATGAAGAAACCTCTGAGATTGAAAAGACGACACCATAAGCCAATGTTAACGTAACACTTACGCTATCTAACAATCAAACCCTATCATTTACCATGCATGATGCGGACTTTATTTTTGCCTGCGGACTTGAAGGTGGTATTCAAGACGATGCTCATTGGTTTATTAGAGGCCCAAAAATAACCAACGGTTCAGAATCTATTGAAATTAAATATCTAAATTTGATTATGCATGATATTGGTAATGTAAATACGCCGTACACCTACTCTGGCATTCCTGTTGATGGAGAAAGCTACAACACCGTATTAAGAAATGATATTGAATATACTATAACCGCTGTTACGTACTCTATTTTAGAGTATAATGTAATCAATTCCAATTTCAGCTCATACTTTGCAACCGCATCGGGTTCATATTTTATAGAAATTGAATCGCCTAATGGCGACAAGGAATCTATACTTATCTCGTTTAGCCCAATGCTTCAAACGGATTACGGAGGCGGTTGTTAAAAACCCTTTTGAAGCACATCGTTTTTTTAACATAAAAAATGTATTGAAACAAAATATTAATCAACAATAACGTTTTAAAATAATTACCTTTGATACTTATTTTGAAATAATAACATGCAAAAAAGAAACCATGACCATTTAAGTATTAGTGACGCGCTAAAACAATTTGTAGAAACCAATAAATTAGAAAAGGGTTTAGACAAGGTTAATGTGGCCAACGCTTGGGAAAAACTTATGGGTAACGGTATAACCAACTACACCAATTCGGTAACTTTAGAGCGTGAAACTCTTTATGTTAGCTTAAGTTCGAGCGTGCTTAGAGAAGAATTAAGCTATGGTAAACAAAAAATTATTAACATGCTTAATGAAGAGTTAGGTAAGGAAATTATTAAAAAACTGATTTTAAGATAATTACATTTTTTATTAATTTTAAATTAATACCTCAAAAAATAGTTTCAATGCTTTTTTTTAGTATCTTTCGGCTGTGTAACTTTTTGTTAAATCGATAGCTAATAATTATTATTTGGCACTGAGTTTGCAAAACATAATAATTAATTTAATATTTTAAAAAATGACAGGAACAGTTAAATTCTTCAACGACTCAAAAGGCTTTGGTTTTATTGTTGAAGAAGGTTCAAAAAAAGAACATTTCGTTCACATTTCTGGTTTAATTGATGAAATTAACCAAGGAGACAACGTAGAATTCGAACTACAAGAAGGTAGAAAAGGTTTAAACGCAGTAAACGTAAAAATTATTTAATTATATATATACAAAGTAATTGCTGACTTTTTTAAAAGTAAAAACCCGCTAATTAGCGGGTTTTTTAATTTCTATGTTTAAAAAATTTCGCTTAAAAAGTATCTCTTCCTGAAAAATGGAAAGCACCTTCAATCGCTGCATTTTCATCACTATCACTACCATGCACAGCGTTTTCACTAATTGAAGCAGCATATAATTTTCTTATCGTTCCTTCAGCAGCATCTTCAGGATTAGTAGCTCCAATTAAAGTTCTAAAGTCTTCAACCGCATTATCTTTTTCTAGAATTGCCGCAACAATTGGACCTCTAGTCATATATTCAACTAAATCTGCAAAAAACGGACGCTCATTATGAATAGCGTAAAATTCTTCAGCATCAGCTTTAGTTAATTGTGTTAATTTCATTGCTACAATTTTAAATCCTGAAGCCGAAATTTTTTCTAATATTGCACCAATGTGTCCTTTTTCAACAGCATCAGGCTTAAGCATTGTAAATGTTCTATTTGTTGCCATGTAAGTTATTTATTTGCCTGCAAAAGTAATGTATTTAAAATTAAAAACAAGCTATTCAATTTTAAAAAATTGTATCTTCGCCAACTATGAATAATGCAGACTTAACACACATAAAACACTTATTTTCAACACGAAAGCGCATTGTAATTGTTGCGCATAAAAACCCCGATGGCGATGCTATTGGGTCTTCACTTGGTTTATTTCATTATTTTAAAAAAGGAAATCACGAGGTACAAGTTATAATGCCCAACGATTATCCTGAATTTTTAAAATGGATTCCTGGAAACGAAACTATTCTAAAGTATGAAGAATCGCCCGTAAATTGCGACACTTTTATAAACAATGCCGATGTTATTTTCACCTTAGATTTTAATGCATTTCATCGTACGGGAACCATGGAAGAGTCGCTAACCAAAAGTAGCGCATTAAAAATAATGATAGATCATCATCAATCGCCAGACGCTTATGCTACTTACACCTATAGTGATGTTACCATGAGTTCTACTTGCGAAATGGTTTATAATTACATTAATATGTTGGGCGATGAAAATAGTATTGATGCCGATACGGCAACATGTTTGTATGTGGGAATAATGACAGATACAGGCTCATTCCGTTTTCCTTCAACAACAAGTAAAACGCATCAAATTATCGCTAATTTAATCGAAAAAGGAGCCAACAATTCGCAAATTCATAATAATATTTACGACACTAATAGTTACGAACGCCTGCAGCTTTTAGGTTGCGCCCTTAATAATTTAAAAGTAATACCCCAAAGCCGTACTGCATATATTACGCTGTCGCAAGACGAACTTAATCGTTATAACTTTAAAAAAGGGTTTACCGAAGGTTTTGTAAACTATGGTTTATCGTTGCAAGGCATTGTTTTAGCTGCTATTTTTATTGAAGATAAACAAGAAGGTATTATTAAAATTTCACTGCGATCAAAGGGTGATTTCTCTGTAAATTTAATGTCTCGCGAGCATTTTAATGGTGGCGGACACACCAATGCCGCTGGTGGCCGAAGCACTTTAAATTTAACCGAAACGGTTGAAAAATTTATTAGTATCTTACCAAATTATAACAATGCCCTTAATAATGAATAAATTTTTAACCTTTTTACTACTTATTTTAGTTTTTGGATGCAAATCGCCCGAAGCCAGACGACCCATTTCAGTGAAATCGGGATCGTTTATAAACGAATCTATCGAACGTAATAAAAAGCTAAACGCCAAAGAGCATGCTTTAATTGAAAAATTAATGCAAAATAAAGCCGAAAATTATATAGCTTCCGATAACGGTTTTTGGTACTATTACAATAATAAAATTGAAGCAGACACCCTAATAACGCCTAAATTTGGAGATATTGTTAACTATAATTACAACGTAAAAACCTTAAACGGACACGAAATTTACTCCGCCGAAGACATAAAAACTCAAAACTATGCCATGGATAAAGAAGAATTATTTTCTGGTATGCGTGAAGGGTTAAAACTTATGAAAGCAGGAGAAACCATAACCTTCATTTTTCCATCGCAAAAGGCCTATGGTTATTATGGCGACGACAATAAAATTCATCACAACACCCCATTAATTTGTAAAGTAACTGTAAACTCAATTACCCAAAATCAAACCCCATAAAAAAATGAATATCTACAACAAATCTATTTTCATTTTAAGCTGTGTTTTATTACTTAACCTAAGCTCTTGCAAAGCCCAATATCCTGATTTAGAAGATGGCATTTACGCCGAATTTATTACCACAAAAGGTATTATGGTAGCTAAATTAAACTTGGAAAAAACCCCAATTACCGTAGCCAACTTTGTGTCGCTAGCCGAAGGCACCAATACTATGGTAGATAGCATTTATAAAGACAAACCATTTTATAACGGCACTATTTTTCATCGTGTTATGGATAAATTTATGATTCAAGGAGGCGATCCACAAGGTACAGGCATGGGTGATCCTGGATATAAATTTAAAGATGAATTTCATCCAGATTTAAAACACGATAAACCTGGTATTTTATCGATGGCAAACTCAGGACCAAACACCAATGGCAGTCAGTTTTTCATTACCGAAATTCCTAAACCACATCTCGATAACGTACATAGCGTATTTGGCGAATTGGTTATAGGTTTAAATATTCAAGACTCTATCTCCAATGTTGAAGTAGATGGTAGAAACCGCCCTAAAAAAGATGTTGTAATTACCGAACTAAATATTATTAGAAAAGGCAAAGTAGCTAAGAAATTTAAAGCTAATGATGTTTTTATTAATCATTTTGCAGAAGAAGAACGCTTAGCTAAAGAAAAAGCCGAAAAAGAAGCTGCAATAATTAAAGCTTCGCAAAACAAATTTGAAGCTCAAAAAGTAAAAGCAACAACTTTAGAATCTGGCTTAAAATACTTTATTTCAGAAAACGGTACAGGCGAAAAACTAAAAGACGGCGATATTGTATCATGCCATTACGCGGTATATTTTGAAGATGCCAAACTACTCGAAACCAGCAAACTTGAAACGGCTGAAGCCCTTGACGCCGTTAACGAAAAACGAAAATTAGCAGACAAATACCAACCTGTTGAATTGGAATTGAGTGCCGATGCGCCGCTAATTTCGGGTTTAAAAGAAGGATTAAAACAACTAAGTTTAGGCGATAAAGCCACCTTTTTCATTCCCTATCATTTAGCCTATGGCGAATATGGCAATCGCGGTATTCCTGGAAAATCGAATTTAATTTTCGAGATAGAGACCATTGAACTTATTAATTAAAATTTAACAAAAAACACTGTTTTTAGGGCTATATTTACCCATAAAATTACACCTATGCATTTACTAAAACTCGATTGGAATCCCGTTACTGGCATTGATATTGTTGGAAATTTTAAAATCCATTTTTACAGCCTTATGTGGGTTGCCGCTTTTGTAGTTGGTTGGTACATTATGAAACGTATTTTTACTAAAGAAAAAATTGCTTTAGAAAATCTCGATCCGCTTTTTATTTATACCGTTTTAGCAACCATGCTTGGAGCGCGTTTAGGCCATGTGTTATTTTATCAATCGGAATTAATACAAGAAGACTTTTTTAGCATATTTCTGCCATTTAGTTTTAAAAATGGTGTTGAGTTCACGGGTTTTCAAGGTCTTGCTAGTCATGGTGCTGCCATTGGCATTATTATTGGCATGTATTTATACCGAAGAAAATACAAGTACAAATCGATACTTTGGATATTAGACCGCATTGTAATTGCTGTGGCTTCAGGAGCTGTTTTTATTAGAATTGGAAACTTTATAAATTCTGAAATTATTGGTAAACAATCGGGCGACTTCCCTTTAGGCGTGCGTTTTATTCAAGATTATTACAACAAATATGAAGCGGTACAAATTACAGGCATTAAAAACGTACAAAAAGCTTATGATGCCATTGCTAATAACGCTGAATTACTTAGCGCTGTACCATACAGACATCCAGCGCAATTATACGAATCGTTCTGCTATATTTTCGTGTTTTTAATTTTATTGTATTTCTACGCAAAAACTAAAAAAAGTGAACAAACAGGCTTTTTATTTGGGCTATTTTTAATTCTATTATGGTCTATTCGTTTCTTTATTGAATTCTTTAAAGAACCCCAAGGCGAAGAATACATTAACTGGTTTGGTTTAAATACAGGACAATGGTTAAGTATTCCGTTTATTTTAATTGGACTTTATTTTATGTTTGTTTACAAACCCAAAACTGTGGCAAAATAATGACTATTAAATCCTACGTTTCGTATTTCTTGTTAAGTTTGGTAATTGTTTTCACGTCGTGTAAAGAAGACAAAAAAGTTATTAAACAAACCGAAATTAGCTTTACAAAAGAAGGCGAACTTACTATTTTTAAAAGTGACAGCACACAAGTTAAATTTGACATTGAAATAGCAGAAACCAAGTACGAAACCCAAACTGGTTTAATGTACAGAAATAGCATGAAAGCGAACCGTGGTATGCTTTTTATTTTTAATGATGTGCAACCGCGTTCGTTTTATATGAAAAATACAAAAATTGGATTGGATCTTATTTTTATTGATGACAATAATAAAATTGTTAGTTTTCAAAAAAACGCGAAACCTTATAATGAAGCTTCTTTACCATCAAACGTTCCTGCAAAATATGTTTTTGAAATTAATGCAGGCTTAGTTGATGAAAAACACATTCTGGTTGGCGATAGTATTGACTTTATAAAACAATAGTTATTTCTTTTTTGAAGTCCTAAATATCCTTAAAAACAAAAAAGCCCTAATTGAAAAAGAAGAATATCAATTAAAGCTTTTTTAAAACTAACTAACTCAAAACGTGTCAAAACAATACTTTCATTTTGACAGCGCAAATATTGAATTATTATATTAATAAATTGTTACGATAATAAAAACTTACTATTATTTAATTGTTGTAACCAAAACGTCTCAATTGGTTTTGATTACTTCTCCAATTTTTATTCACCTTAACATATAAATCAAGGTGAATTTGCTTACCAAAAAAGGTTTCTAAATCTTTTCTAGCCTCAACGCCTACACGCTTTAAGGCACTACCTTTATGGCCAATTATAATACCTTTTTGTGTATCGCGTTCTACCATAATAACCGAGCGCACACGAATAATTTTTTCTTCTTCTAAAAACTCTTCAGTATCTACCTCAACGGCATAAGGAATTTCTTTTTTATAGTGCAGAAGAATTTTTTCGCGAATGGTTTCGTTTATAAAAAAACGCTCTGGTTTATCGGTAAGCTGGTCTTTAGGATAAAATGGTGGCGATTCAGGAAGTAACTCAATTATTCGGTTAAAAACAGCCTCTACTTGAAAACCTTCTAAAGCAGATATAGGAATTATTTCGGCATTAGGTACTTGCTGCGACCACAGTTGCACTTGCTCTTCTAATTGTTCTTGATTTGAAACATCAATTTTATTTAAAAGTAATAAAACAGGTATTTTTGAATTTGTTATTTTATTAAAAAAGGCTTCATCTTTTAAAGCATTTTCACCAATTTCAACCATATAAATAAGCACATCGGCATCTTCAAACGCCGATTTTACAAAATCCATCATCGATTCCTGTAACTCATAAGCGGGCTTAATGATACCTGGCGTATCACTAAAAACTACCTGAAAATCGTCACCATTTACAATACCCAAAATACGATGACGTGTTGTTTGCGCTTTTGAGGTTATAATAGAGAGTTTCTCGCCTACAAAAGCATTCATTAAGGTAGATTTACCTACGTTAGGATTTCCTATAATATTTACAAAACCAGCTTTATGCTTCATTTTAAAAAATTTATTTGCTGCAAAGGTACAACTTGGTATTTTATTTTGTTCCATAAAAAAAGGTGCTAAACGTATTTAGCACCTTTTTACGAAGTTTATTATTTAATTACTCTAATATTTCTAGTAATTCTACATCGAAAATTAAAGTTGCATTTGGCTCAATTTTTCCACCTGGTCTTGGGTTTGCACCGTATGCAATATCGCTAGGCACAAAAAACTTATACTTTGCGCCTTCTTTCATTAACTGTAAACCTTCAGTCCAACCTTTTATTACTTGTGTTACTCCAAATTCGGCTGGTGTACCTTTATCTACAGAGCTATCGAAAACTGTACCATCAATTAAAGTTCCATGATAGTGAACTTTTACTCTATCGGTAGTGGTTGGTGTTGCGCCTGTTCCTTCTTTTAAAACAATATATTGTAAACCACTTTCGGTTGTTACAACACCATCTTTTGCTTTATTTTCAGCTAAAAACTTCTCGCCTTCTTCTTTATTTTGCTTCGCTTTTTCTTGTCTTTTAGCTAACTCTTCTTGTTGTTTTTTCTGAAAATAGGTTCTTATTAATTGTTGTGCTTGAGTGGCATCTATTTGCATATCTGTAGAATCGGTAACATTCATAAAGCCTTGAATAAAAAGCTCTGTATCGAACTCATCGAAGCTATTTTTTACGTTTTTAGCCACATCCATACCAATGGCATAACTTACAGAGTCTATTTCTGTTGTTAAGGGTTTATTTGTAACACCTTGTTTGTTACATGATACAAGTAGCACTGCTACAATTGCTAAACTTAAAAATCTCATTAGTTTCATTTTATTTTTTATTGATTGCCAAAAATAGGAAAAATAATATTGAAGACTAAACTATTTAGAAATAAAAAAGGAATGCTCTCGCATTCCTTTTCCAAACAATCAATCAACTTACTAGTTGCTATTAACAACCATGCTCTTTATTGGTGTGCTATTAACCTTTCTCTTTTTTCTATAAACCCATGCAATTTGACCTAACTGCATAACTATTTTAACCGAATCTTTCATTGATAATTTTGAACCATCGGCATGAATCCATCGTTTTAATGGTTGCTCGCATAGCAATGTTCTTGCTTGTTTTAAACCAAAATGATGACTTATGCGTTTAAATATTTCAACATCAAATATCCATTGGGTAACAAATTTTTCTCCAAATGCAATGTTTATAACATCTTTTCTAAAAATTTTAGCACCACACTGAGTATCTTTAAAATCCATTTTCAAGATTTTACGGATAATATAATTAATGGTTAAACTTATAATTTTTCTTGCCGATTCTTTGGTTATGTTAGCGCCCATTCTAGAAATTCTAGAACCGCTTACTATTTTAAAGTTTGAAGCTTCAATGGTTTTTACTAAATCGTCGAAATCTTCTAAATCGGTCGATAAATCGGCATCTAAAAAACCAATAAAATCTAAATCGTTTTTGGCCGCCATATGCAGCATACCTAAACGTACCGCTTCTGCCTTTCCTCCATTTTTCTCACAATTATATACCGTGATAAAATCTTCTCTTCCTTTTTGTAAATTCTTTAAAACATCGAGTGTATTATCTTTACTTCCATCGTTAACAAAGCATAAATGATAACCAGAATACTTATCGATATAACTTAAAAACTCATCACTTAATAAGCGTTCTTCTTCGTTGTAACATGGAATAACCACGCCAACACATCGCTGTTGAATTACAACTTCGTCATTTAAGGTGCATTTTGTTTCATCGGGCACACCAATTAAACGTTTTACTCGAGCGCAAACCTCGTTTAAACTTAGCGGCTTTTTCATGTAATCGTCTATTCCTAAATCGAATCCCTTAGTAATCACATCGTCTTGTGTGTTTCCAGAAAGCACCATAATAGAAGTTTTAGGTTTATCAGATTTTCGAATATGCTCTACCACTTCTAATCCTGAAATCTCAGGCATGTTAATATCTACAATTACTAAATCTGGATTAAATGTTTTAAAAACCTCTAAGCCTTTTTTAGAGTTTGTTTCAATGGCTACTTCGTAACCAAGCTCGGTTAATCTTTTTTGTAATGGCAGTAAAACTAACTGCTGATCGTCGATTGCTAAAACTTTCATAACTAAGTTGATTTGTTACTGATTTGGATTACAAATGTATTACGATAACTCACTGAAAAAGCTTATTTTAGTTTAAGGGAATATATTGTGTAGACGAATGGTATTTTAGTATAGACGAGTGAAAAAATTTAGTACAAACCAATTTATATCTTTACTTTTATTAACAAAACAACAAGTTGAAACCCGAAAAATCTAACAAATATTTAATAGCAGCGCTTCTTTTAGGGTTGGCATTTCATGGGAGTTCTATTTTTTTTACTTTAGAAACCACTTACGATGCTTTGATACATTTGTTTTTTGCCGATCATTATGCGAATAGCTGGTTTGAACCATGGAATTACGAATGGTACACTGGTTTTACCGTACAAAGCTACCCGCCATTGGTGCATCAATCTATTGGTTTACTGTCGTATGTTGGCGGTGTAAAATTTGGAATGTTTGCAGTAGCGCTAATTGCAATTATTTTATTTATAACGGGTTCTTACCGCTTTTCTTTACTCATTTCTGGCAACCGAACTGTTGCTGGTTACGCCTCGGTTTTAGCTGTATTTTCGTCGTCGTTTGTAGAAACCTTACATATTTTTGGTCAGTTACCTAGTATTGTTGGTGTATCGGTTTTAATGCATGCCTTACCCGAAATATATTTATGGATTAAAACGGGAAAAAAATGGTATTTAGCCACCTGTTTATCGCTTATTGCTGTTACTGTAACCTCGCATCACGTTACCCCTATTTTTGGTATGGTATTTTTTATATTCCCATTAATAGGAATGGTAATTATGGATGTTTCTCGAGAGCAGGTTAACACCACTAAAGAAGTAACTTTCAAGATTTTTTTAAACAGCTTTTTTAAACTTTTTAAACGTATTGTTATTTTTGGAGGTTGCTCGCTGGTTTTAATAGTAGGTTGTATACTACCTTATTGGATAAACTCGAAAGCCAACCCAATAACTCAAGTTCCTATTCCACACGGTTCGCGCGATAATTTTTTAGAAATAACCTCGTCCGGACTCGTATTTTTCCTAATTCCTTGGGGCGTTTTATTAGTGCTTTTACCTTATATTTTTTACAGATATTATAGCAAGCGTTATATTTTTTTTGGTTTATCTATTACCATTCTAACTATTTTAGGTACGGGCGGAACGACGCCAATTCCAATTAAAGTTTTAGGCGAAACGGCATTTAACATATTAACCTTAGATAGATTTACACTTTGGGCTTCTATAATGTCCATTCCTCTTATGGGTGAATTTGCATATCGATTTGTTGAAGGCGATATGAAAGCATTAATTCAAAATAAGTTTGGTGCAATATATCATCGTATAATTGGCGGAATTTTAGCTGGTTTATTTGTGTTTATGGTCGTTTTTACTATGAGTTTAAATTATTTTAGACCATCGCAACCGCAAAAAATTAAAATGCTACCTATTGTTAATTTCTTAAATCAAGACGACCATGACAAGTGGCGATTTTTAACCCTAGGATTTGGCGATCAAATGGCGTGGCTAAGTGCACAAACAAACGCTATGACTGTTGATGGAAATTACCATTCGGCACGTCGTTTACCCGAATTAACCACGCGCCCCATAGAACGTTTAGAAAACTCTAAATTTAAAGGTGTAGCTGGCATTGGCTCGTTACAACAATTTTTAACCACTCCCGAAAAATATAATTTAAAATACATTTTCTCGAACGATAAATTCTACGATCCTATTCTATTTTTTTGTGGTTGGCAACGTCTGCGACAATTAGAAAATGGTATTATGGTTTGGGAACGACTAAATATTCCTCCAGTTTCATCTATTTTACCCAAAGAAGATGTCGCTAAATGGCTAAAAATTCACTGGGGCATTATGCCGTTTTTAACTGTTTTAATTGCTTTTATTTTAAATATACAAATGCTATGGGTTAACATGCTAAAAACCCGTGTAAAGCCTCCTAAGGCGTTTTTAAAATTTAGTATTACTTACAATAAATTTAATAGAAATGTTTTAAGAATTACACATGTGTGGTCCCTTTTTCTGGCGATAGTTGTGTGTTACGGCATTTATTTATTTTATTTAAAAAACGATTCACAACGAAGTCCTGAAAATGCAATTATAGCATATTATGATGCATTAGATTTTAAAGAATTTGAAAAAGCCCACAGCTTAATAGACCCTAAAAGCAACATACCCATTGCGCAATATATGTTAGAAATTTCGGTTACAGACGGCTTATTAAGCAGTTATGCTAAAATGGATGCCATAAAAGCCGAAGTAATAATGCATAACGATAGTACAGCCACAGCTACGGTATTTACAAACTGGATTACCCCTTTGGAAAAAATTGCTAAAACCGACTATAAATCGCTTACTAAAATAAAAGGAAAATGGTATTTATTACCCGATGATCTTGATAACGATTTACCTCCAGACCAACTTTACTCAAACAACGTTACTAAATATTACAACCAAGGTCGCCGCCGTATTACCACCGAACAAACACACCACGAGGATATTTTAAAACAACCCGTTTTAGAGGTAATTTCTGCAAAACTTGTAAAATACAATGGTAGTTATGCTATAATTGGCGAAGTACAAAATATTGACAATGTACCAGCCGATATAATTTTAAAAGGTACACTTTACAACAATAACAATAAACAACTAGCAACCTATAATGCAAAATACCATGTAAAGCATAAACTTATGCCTAAGGAAACTAGTAGTTTCAGGATTAATTTTGAAGGCATCGCATGGTCTAAAACACAAGATTCTATTCCAGATACTTTTAACCCCGATGAATTTACTCCCGTAGCATTCGAGGAACAACCCACCAAATTCAATTTACAAGCAGCTGGAAACGTAGCCGGATCTGATTTATACAAAAGTGTTGTACTAAGCGACCTAAGTATTAACCAAAACAGTATAAGCGGCAATTTATTTAATAGTGGCATTCAAGAAATTACTATTCCTCAATTACTTATAACGTATTACGATGAAAATAAATCGATGCTTTGGGTGGACCACTTATTTATAAAAGAAGGTGTTAGGCAAGAGCGCAAACAAGATTTTAATTATCCTATTTTAAATGAAGGTGCTGTAGAAATAATTAATTCTAGCATGAAAAACATTTTTGTTAATGGTTTACCTAATGAAGATATTTCGAATAAAATTGTTCCTAATCGTATTTTAAATCATGTAAATAGCGAGCTTCAACCTATAAATCACCCTGATTTTAGTTTTATAAAAATTGAAATCAACACCTATATTGCTAGTCCATTTTAAATGAAATTAAAATTAATATACATATTACTTTTAAGCTTGGTTTCAGTTATTTTTTCTGAAGCTCAGCAAAATTCATCTATAAAATTATTAACTAACACCGCATCAATACCTGTTGGCGAACCTATCGTTTTAAAATTTTCAAGCAGTACTAATTTAAAACCCCTTTTATATTGCTCAAATAGTTATGGTAGCACCGTTTTAGCATCAAAGCTAAATAACAACATTTTAGAATTTACTATCCCAACAAACATGACCAATAAAATTGGAGCTATAAACTGGAAAATACTTGGTACACCCGAAAATATTTCAGGCCATTTAACCATTGTTCCAAAACCCCAAGTAGCATCAATGGAAACCTACATTGGGCCGCCAAGTATTGAAGCCGGCGGTACAGATTATAGTATGCTTGTTGTAATTCCTACCGATAGTTTAGACAACCCTGTACCAACCAATACTTTAGTAAACGTAAAACATCAATTTATAAATATTGAAGAAACTAATGCCGTTTATACCAAAAACCTAATAGCTTACCGTAATATTTACGCACATAAAAAAGATGGACGCATTTTGGTGTCTTCTGAAAGTTTAGGAACAAATTCAAAAGAATTCACGGTAAATGCTATGCCTGCAATTCCATCAAATTTTACCATTATGGTAAATCGGCCACATAATTACGCCGATGGAAACCAAATAACCACGTGCACGACTTCTGTAATAAAAGATGCACATAACAATGTGGTAAGTGATGGTACTTTTGTTAACTTTTTTATTACGAATAATAAAGGTTACGTTTTAAAGTCATCGGGGTTAACCATTAACGGCATTGCTACTGCTAAAATTATTCATCCAGATTATGGCGACACTTGGCGCATAAAAGCCTATGTTGAAGGTATGGCCGAAAGCAACTCTATTTTGGTAAGCTACCAACAAGTTATTCAAGATTTTGAAGTTGCTTTTAAAAATAAAAACCGCAATCTAACCATTGGACCTTTACAAAGTTTTATGAAACAGATGATACCCGATGGCATGCAGGTAAAACTTCAAATTCATCAAAACAACAAACGCATTGAAACCTTTATAAAAACTTCTTTTAATGGCTATGTAACCTTTAATTTAAAACCCGAAATTTTTAAAAACGGCACATATGATATAACCGTTGAAACTGCTGGAATTACAAAAGAATTTAAAACCTTAACGTTATGGTAAGTTTAAACAAAACTATTATGCGAACCATACTTATTGCATCGTATATTATGCTTATAGCCCTTTTAACTTATGGTTTAAGTGCTATTTTTAGCTATTTAAATACAGGAGCCGACCGCAGTAAAATGCTCCATACAGAAATTGCAAAGGTGGAGCAGTATTTACCAAAAATTATTTGGCAACCATTACGTAACGAAGGTCGCCCCATGGATAATGAAAACTTAAATACCTTACAAAACGATTACCTCGATGCATGGTACGTTAAGCAAATTGCTTACAAAACCAATAAAATAGCTGGCATTAAAGATTACTATACCGAAAGTGCACGCGAAAATTTGTATCGCTTTATTGAGCTTAACAAAAAAAACAACATTTCGATTGAAGCAACAACGCTTAACCATAATCCTAATTTAGATTTTTTTAGTGAAGATGGCCAACTTGCCGTAATTACCGATAAGGATGTAACTGAATACAAACGCATATTTAAAAACGATAGTCTTTTACACGAAACCAATGAAACTTCGACTTACAAAATTGTATTTTTACTTGAAGATGGCTTTTGGCGTATAAGGCATATGGTAAAAGAACAAACACAAGAAACAAAACAAACCTCTGCAACTATAAGCACCAATAGTTTAAACATTAAAGGTATAAATTACTATCCGCAAGCCACACCATGGGATATGTTTGGCGACCAGTTTTCGACCGACACTTTAGCGCAAGACTTTAAAATTATTAAAGATGCTGGATTAAATTCTATTAGAATTTTTGTGCAATACGACGATTTTGGTGCGGCAAAAGTAAATCCTTTAAAACTTAAAAAACTATTACAAACACTGGATATTGCAAAAGAGCATAACTTAAAAGTGGTTTTAACCTTGTTTGATTTTTATGGCGATTATTCGATGATGAATTGGACACTTAACCAACGCCATGCCGAACAAATAATTAGCGCAGTAAAAAACCATGACGCTATATTGGCTTACGATATAAAAAACGAACCAAATTTAGATTTTGAATCTAGAGGTAAACAAAATGTAATAGCTTGGTTAGAAAAAATGATTGATTTAGTAAAAACAATGGATAAAAAACACCCGGTTACCATAGGATGGTCCAACACCCAAAGTGCCACAATTTTATTGAGTAAAGTTGATTTTGTTTCGTTTCATTATTACGAAGATTTAAAGCAATTAAACGAGGCGATAACATCCTTAAAAAAGCAAATAAAAAACAAAGCTATTGTTATGCAGGAATTTGGATTATCGTCGTATAACGGGTTTTGGAAACCCTTTGGAAGCACCGAAGAAGACCAAGCAAATTATCATAAAATGGCACAAAACATAATTGCTAAAAATGAGTTACAATTTATGTCTTGGACCTTATACGACTTTGCTAAAATACCAAAGGAAGTCGTTGGTCGACTTCCATGGCGAAAACGAGTTCAAGGGCATTTTGGCTTTATTAACCAAAACCGAGAGACTAAACCCGCCTTTCAATATATTTCTAAAGAATAACTTCGTTTGTAGCTAATTCTTCTCTATTATTTCGCTTTGATAGTATACTTTTAAAAGTAGCCACATACATTTGAGCTATTTTAGACATGGGGTATGCCGTAGCTGCTTTATAATTGGCTTTTCCAAGCTTAACTCGGTATTCCTCATTGGTTACAATGGCTTCAATAGCATTAGCTAAACTAGTTACCGAGGTTGGCTCGAAAAACTCACCGCGATAACCTTCATCTTTTATTAAAAGTGCTAAATCTCCTAAATCGGGCATTACAACCGCTTTCCCATAACTACCCGCTTGATGTAAAACTCCAGAACTTCCAGTAGTTGAAGTATATGGAAATACCACCACAGCACTATCGTTAAACAAACCAGGAACCTCATGCTCTTCTACATAACCTGTAAATCGTAGTTGCTTAACATGACAATATTGTTGTTTTACCCCCTCTAAATATCCTGGAACATTTGGGTTATCGGTTCCTGCAATTACAATTTCAAGATTCAATCCTGTTTTAGTTCGCACTTGCTCTACGGCTTCAATCATCTGCTCTACCTTTTTATAAGTACCAAACTTACCAAAAGTCATAATTTGCATTGGCGCTTTTGGTATGTTATAATTTGGCTCTTCAGCTATCTCAAACGTACCATGAGGTATTAATTTCACGTTTTTAGCGTGATATTTATCCTGTAAAATATCAACATACTTTTGCATAGTTAGTGCAACGGTATCGGCTTGAAGTATTAAACGTGTTAAACTAGAACCAATAAAACCATATATTTTTTGCATAAGCTTACTATTTGTAAAACCTGCACTGCCTAAATCTACCTCTTCTAAAATATTATGAAGCAAAACTATACTAGGAATACGCTTTAATTTACAAACAAGTGGCAACATTAAACCTAAAGCGGCAGCTACTTTTTTATCGCCAAATTTCATAAACTGTAAATTAAACAATACCGCATCGGGTTTCGTATTGTTAATAGCCTTAGTTACACTAAAAATATTTTTATAACTATTAAAACTCCAACATTCTTTAACAGTAATTTTACAACCTGCTTCGGTAAAGTTAAGATCCTTATTGCCTTCTGTTTTATCGGTTAGTAATATAAGTTCTGTAATATCTTCCTGTTGCCTAAATTGTTTTACAAGATGGTATGCATACTCATTTAAAGTAACCTTACTTGGCGGATAAGCTGTAACTAGTGCTAATTTCATGATATAGATTTTTTAGGATTATGGTACAAATTTGAGGATTTACCTTACTTTAATAAGTAATTTTAGATAGAACGCTATTTTAGTGTAGACGAATGGTAATTTGCTTTAGACTAGACTATTTTTTATGATTTAACTTAAAAAACGCCATTTGAATAATAAGTAAAAGTAACATAGCTATTATTTGCATATGTACAACCTGAGATAAGCTATCGTGAAAAAACACAACTAATCCCATTTGCAAAACCCCAAAAACACCCGATATTATAACGGGCAAGTATTTATCGAGCGATAAATAATAATATGCAAAAATATTTGAAATAGCGAACATCGAGGTGGCTAAAGCGTATTTCCATAATAAGGGTGCCATAGCTAAATAACTTTTACCAAATAACAGGGTAATAGCCGTTTTTGGAAATAAGGCGCATACTAATGTAATTAAAATGGCAATTCCTGCTATATAGGCCACATACTTAAATAAAACTGGAGCTGTTTCTTTTCCTTCTTTTTTTAATTGAATTACTGTTGGTAATAATAACATTACAAACATCCAAGCTATAAAATAAACGATACGTCCTATTAAAGCTAACGATGCATACAAGCCTGCATCGTACGATTCAAAATAATGCTTTACCAATAAAATATCGCTATTATTTATTATAATTTGGGTTAACTCATAAAAAGCTGTAATTACAAAAAAACTTCTAATTGCTTTTGTATTAGTTTGGCTTAACGATAAATGCTTTACCGATACTATTTTAGGCATCTTAAATGGTACTAAGCCAAACATAAACGACACTAAAATACCAATGGCTATTACTATTGAAGACTGCAAATTTAACATATAAATTAACCCTAAAGTAATAACCAAACGGCTTAACATTTCGCCTTGGTAGGTAATTGACAGCGACTTAAACGCTTTTTTCCCTTGGTAAACACCGCGATTTACGCTCATTATAAAATACAGCGGCACACCAAAGCCAAAAACCATAAACATACTGGCAGACGATGTATTGAAAACCACTTGCAATTGGTTAGCAAATAAAACAATTAGCAATCCTAAAACAACACCTACCAAAAGGGCATTCTTATAAATTTTACTAATAAAACTGTTAAACGTATCGTTCTCAAACAACACCGAAAATTTTGCTGTAACCAATTGAAATGTCATGGCTGCAAAACTTAAAACCAGCAAAAAAGTAATTAAAACGGCTGCATCTGCAAATTGCGCAGGTCCTAAAATACGACCCAGAATTAAATTGTATAAATAATTACCTCCATTAACAATTAGTACGCTAAGCATAAACAATTGTTCTGGAGTAATTTTCCTTGTTTTTAAAGTGGCTAAAAGTTGCATGATAGATTTGGAGTTTATCAATGTTGGGGCTATTAATAATTTATAGGTTACTTATGTTTTGATTATAAAATTCGCTAATTTGCTTACCTTCAACCGATAAGACTTTTTTCTTCTCAAAAGCAAATAAGTTAAGTTCTATAAAGGCTTTTATTCCTGCCAGACTTATAGACTTTACCTTATCAACGTTCAAAATAATTTCACTATAACGATTAAAAAGTGCTATAATCTCGTTTTTAAATTGCGAAACGTTAGAGGCGTCTATTTCGCCTTCTATCACAAAAATCTTATTTTTAGATATAATTTCCATAGTCATTTTGCGTAACATTAATTTATTATTCGTTTGATATTGATGCAAATATCATTTAAATATCAACCGACGGCTTTTAAATTTCGGTGAGTTGCAATTTGCTGTAGGTGAATGAAGTGCATTTTGGTATTAACTTGCAGTATCACTAATATTTAAAATTATGATTGTAAAAAGGCCACTTATCTATCTTTTAATTTTTCTTTTAAACTACACCTACGCCCAAAATATGAAAGAAGGCTTTAATTATTTAGAAACAGGTAATTACCAAGATGCAGAGATCTATTTTAAAAACATTTTAAGTGACTATCCTACCAACAAAACAGCCCGATTATGTTATGGGCGTGCTATTGGATTAAATGGTAAAGCAAACGATGCAGAAATACTATTTAAAGCTTTATTAGAAGATTTTCCAAACGATTTTGAAGTAAAATTAAATTATGGCGAATCGCTTTTGTGGAACAAAAAATTCACACCAGCAAAGGCATATTTTAAGCAATTAATAACCGAAGACCCAAAAAGTTTCGCTGCGTTACTTAGTTATGCCAATACGCTATCTAATTTAAAAGAATACCCCGAAGCTTTAACGTACGTAAATAAGGCTTTAAACGTTTCTCCTGGAAATATAAATGCATTAACCTCAAAAAAATATATGTATTTGGGCTACGCTTACCAAAAACAACAAGCACAACAATACCAAGAGGCCGAAGCCCTTTTACAAGAAAACCACAGACTTTTTAAAAATGATAAAGACACGCTAATAAATTTGGCTAATTTGTATTTAATTGCAAACCAACTAGAAGATGCAGAAAACACATATAACACTTTAGCTCAAAAGGCAGAAAATATGTTGACTGCTTTAAATGGATTAGCACTAGTTGCTCACCTAAATAATAAAGAAAAAAAGGCATTACAATTAAGCGAACAAGCCTTTTTAAGTTTAGGTGCAAATACTGATGCCAACATGATAAAACCAACCACCGAACGCTACATTCAAGCTTTAATTTGGAATAAAAAATTTAAAACAGCGAGCCAACTTATTTCTAACTTAATAAAAAGTTCCCCAAACGAAAACTGGATACTTGCGCTACGAGCAACACTAAATATTTATAAAAGTGACTTTAAAAAAAGTGTTACCGATTACAATCAAATTTTACTTAACGATAGCTCCTCTTTTGATGGCAACTTAGGAAAAGCGAACGCTTTAAAAGCCTTAGGATTTTACAAAAACGCTTATACCTCGGCAGAAAACACCTTGAAATTTTACCATAAACAAAAAGATGCCACCAATTTTATAAACGATTTAAACACCAACTTTACGCCATTTGGGGAAACAAAAGCGTCATACTCTTTCGATAATGGCGACAATAAAGCTTTTAATGTACAAACAGGTATTGAGTTTCCTACCTCAACAAAATTTAAATGGCTAGTAAACTATGCTCACCGCAATACCAGTAATAAAATAACCAATAATGAGGCAACATCAAACACCCTTTTTGCTGGTTTTGCCTATCAAATTTTAAACAATATAACATTACATGCAAATGGAGGCATAACAGCTGCAACTGCCAACGGAAACAACTTTACACAATTTGTTACAGATGTGTCGTTGCACCTAAAACCATTTAAACTACAAGTGCTAGACGTTGGTTACAAACGCGAAATACAAAGTTTTAATGCCGAATTAATTAATAGGGAAATTGTAATGAACAACCTTTACGCCAATTACAATTTAAGCACCAATTTTAACCTAGGCTGGTTTACCCAATACTTTTATACATGGCAAAATGACAATAACAACAGAAACCTTTTGTTTACCTCGTTATACTATAATATTTTAAGTAAACCTGCATTAAAAGCAGGATTAAATTACCAATATATTACATTTAAAAACCAAGTACCCACCATTTATTTTAGTCCAGAAAAATTTAATGCCGGCGAAATATTTGTAAACCTAATTAAAAACGAAATTATAACGAAACCCAACGAATGGTTTTACGAACTTACTGCTGCTACAGGCTTACAATTTATAAATAACGATAAAAGCCAAAGTACCTATCGTATACAAGGTAAACTAGGTTATAAGTTTTCCAACCGTTGTTTAAGCAATATTTATGGTACCCGCAGTAATATTGCATCGGCTACTGCTGCTGGTTTTACGTACACCGAAATTGGTGTTAGATTTAAATGGCTCTTGTTTAATAGTCCCGTTTTTAGGAAATAAAACGTTACTCCACTCTATTTAAGGTCATTTCAAAAAACTGTATCCAAGTGCCATCACGATTGTATTCTCCTGTTTCTTGCCACTGTTCGTTTTCATTAATCCAAATTATATAACGCATATTTTTATTCGGATACCAGAATAGTTTTTCATTAATTAACTCCGCCTGAAACTCAGCATTTTGCCCACTTGGTAAATACGACCGAAACGAATAAGCTTCGGTTTCTTTATTATAAGATAAGATAGCAAGTGCGTTATGTATAATACGGCCTTTCACCTTCCCTAAGCCTTCAATTAAAATTGCAGTAGAATCAAGCTTAAATTGAATATTTTCTATTTGGTTAAACTCAGATTTATTAGGACCTCGCATCATCCACCCATTTCCTTTCCAATTACCAACCATAAAACCTAATGCTTTAATTTTAGATTGGCTTATTAAATCGGTTTGCGATGACTGAGCTAGACTAGAATTCATTAAAATTAAAACAAGAAAAAAAGTTAAAGCAGCTTTCATATATGACTGATATTTAAAAGTTTACAGTTGACTCAAATTTAAGGTTTTAAAATAAAAAAAAGGGCAAAAACATAATGTTTTCACCCTTTTAAGTAAATAATCACTAAAAAATCACTCCTTCATGAACGTACCAGAGTAAACTCTTTTATTGCTATCAATCAATTTAAATTTATATAAACCTCTCGATAAATTCGGGGCGCTATATGTGATTGCTTTACCGTGTGTTAAAATATGTTGTGTATCTACAGTTCTACCTAGCATATCGTAAACTTTTATATCAACAAATTGAGCATTGCTTTTAAGCTGTACTGTTGTTTTTGTGGTAAACGGATTTGGGTAAGTATTTAAACCTTCAGCTTCTTCAACTTGAGTATTAGACAAACTTGCCTCGCTTGAAAATGCTAACTCGCTTATTGACAACGTAAATGGTTGCAGTGTTGAATAATTCCCTAAAACCGAAAACACTATGGTTTTTATATTAGTTATATCTGCTGAGTTACCATTTGCATCCTTAAAATCTGAAAAATTAATGACGTGCATAGTTTCGGTACTATTAGCTGGTAATGTGTAACGCAATCTATTATTCCAATCGGTTAATTCTTCAGGCATTAATACAATTTCTACTGGTTGCGAATTAAAAATTTCGAATTGAACACTTGTAAACTCTGAAACATTTAAGGTTTGATCGCCTGGTAAAATATGTCGGAATAAATTAACATTATCTCTAACACTTCCAGAAACCATTGGTTGTCTGTTAACCTCATAAACATTATCGCTATAATTTGAAGCTTCATTATCTACTAAAAAAGTATTTATATTGGCGGCTTCATCTAGATAATCTAACCCCCAAGGACCATCAGCTAAATACAAGGCATCTTTTTGGGCAGATGTATTCGTAGCTAACGAGAAGCCTATATCAAAAAGAACACCTGTATCAACACTTATTACTTCGTTATAAGCACCACTTAATGCTATATTTTGTTGGATATTAGAATGATTAGACACTTCTGTTTCGGCTACGTTTCCGTTAAATATAAGGCTGGTAGTTGCGGTTTTATTAATAATATTTAAATGAATTTTTCCGTTTGAATAGTAGCCAGATTTAACAAAAACCGACGGTATTTTATCTTCAACTAAAGTACTTGTTAAGGCCTTTTCGCTTGTAAACGTATCAATAATATGATTTGCTATTGCAAACACCTGCGAGAACGAACTACCCCATATTTGAAAATTATTATAATCGCCTTCTGGGTATTGATCAATATTCCAAAAACTAAATAACTTATTGCTTTCTGCCTCTAACTTTACCGAAAAACTTAAGGTGTATTCTGTTTCTCCTGTTGCTCGTTTAATTTCTGAATTAATAACGTTATGGCCTCGTACTGTTACGGTTCTAATATCTTCTAAACTCGAACTATTTAATCGGTCGCAAATTGCTTTAGAGTGGTCGTAAACACCCCCAACTGTTTTAGTAGCTAAAACCGCAGAAACCCTATTTGAATCTTGATATAAATCTACCGAAAAAACTTCTTGAGCATTAGTAATACCTAACAAATCATCGGGACTAGAAACATATGCCGTTTCATTGCCATACATTCCTGTTTCTGGCAAATATTTTTCTAAAGAGTTTGTTCCAGAATTTTTGCCAGATTTCCCTTTAGCATAAGTTTTTTGTAAGATTTTTTTATCGGCAACCTTTCCCATAATTTTACGCTTAAAGTTACGCTTTGCAATTTTACTCGCTAGGTTACCATTACTTTCTAAACCGCCTAAATTAGCCGAAGTTATTGTGGTAGACTCTGGGACAACTTCTGGTAAATTTGTTGTTTTTATAGCGTCGTAAGGGTTTGCAGTTACATAAAAAATAGCATCATTAAAATCGTTATCGCATGAACTATAATCGCGACGAATATCTTCAAAACCTAAAATAACACGGTCGTTTTCAGGATCGGCTAATAATACATTATGGTGTCTTAAATGCTCGTCGGCTTCAGGGTTAAATTCTGTATTTGAATACAACTGCCAATGTCCCCAAGTAACCAAAGACCCGTTCCACGCATTAGCTAAAAGTACCCAACCAATTACAGTATCTGGTTGAAATGTACCTATTTTAACCTTATTACCAGGTTGTAGTCCGCCACCGCTTCCAACGGCAGAAACATTAGGAAAAATTATGGTTATATCTTGGTCGGTTGGCATTACCGGATTGGGATCGTTAATATTGTAAGTATAAAACCCTAAAACATTGCGGTAGCCGGCACCTTCATCAACAAAAGTAACCCAAACATCGGCAGGTTTTTCAATTACAATATCGGTATCGTAACCCGAAGAAATATAATGTGGATTGTAGTCTGGAACCGGATAGCCTTCTGGAAGCGAATTACTTACCATTTGCATGGTAGCATCGTCAATGACATCCGAAGTCGGTTCTAAATACAGTGGCGTTCCATCATAAGTGTAGTCTCCTAAATAGTTAAAGTTTTGAGCAAAACTAAATACCGAGACAATTAAAATTAAAAGTTGTAGTATTTTTTTCATGATATATAGATTTGTTGAAACAAACTTATATCAATACATACAGTATTTTTTTAATTTTCGACTGACAAAACATTAAGTGTAGACGAATGGTAAAAACAACGGGATGAGCGTTATAGCAAATTTAAACGTTTCATTAACTCAGGGCGGTTAGATCGGCTTACAGGTATTACATCCTTTTTAATTAAAACACTATTATCCTCTATATCAACAATTTTTTTAATGTTAATAATAAAAGACCTATGCACTTTTAAAAACACATCGTTTGGTAGTTTTTCTTCAATTTTTTTTAAAGTTGAATGTACCGTGTAGTTTTTATCTTCGGTTTTTAGCTGAATATAATCGCCTCTAGCTTCAACCATATAAATACTTGGAATATCAATTTTTATTAAACGTCTATCTATATTTATATACAAATCATTATCCGATGATGCTTCTACCTCTTCGGTTGAAGTAACGGTTTGGGTTGAAGTAGGACTTGAAAGTGATTGAGCCTTTTGAATACCTTTTAAAAAGCGTTCTTGAGAAATGGGTTTTACCAAATAATCAACAATACAATTGTACTCAAACGCTTGAATTGCAAATTTAGGATCGGAGGTTGTTAAGATTATTTTAGGAGGTTTTTTTATGGTATCAATAAAATCGAACCCCGTAAAATCTGGCATATGTATATCTAAAAATATTAAATCGACTTGATTTTGATTTAAATATTTTATTGCCTGAATTGCATTAGGAAACTCTTCTAAAACGTTTAGAGACGAGACGGTTGAACATAATTGACCAATGATTGCGCGAGCAGTAGCTTCATCATCAATAATAATACAATTCATAAAGGTTAGTTATAGTTGATCTAAATACTTTGTTATATTTTGTAAAATAGCTTCAAACTCGTTTTTAAGCTCGGTTTTGCCTTCAATTAAGTTTTCTTCGTAAGCCACAGCTACAGTATAACTTTTTTCTAGCCCTAAAATACTAATTTTATGCTTAAGTTTGTGTACATTTTCGGCGGTTTCTTTATGTTTTTTCGCGGCCAAGTTGTTATAATACACTTTCTTTTCTTCTGGAAACTCTATTTTAATGATATCAATTAGCTTTTGTTCGAAGACTTTATCACCTCCAGACATGTTTTCTATATACGACAAATTTGGTTGTTCCATAGTGTTATTTTTTTATGGTAAAATAAAATGTTGTACCCTTTCCTACCTCAGATTTTAACCAAATCTCTCCGCCATACATGGTTACAATTTTTTTGGCAATAGATAGTCCCATACCTATAGTACCAACTTTAATTTCGAGTTTTTGAAAGGTTTTAAATATTTTATCGAAATACTTCTCTTCGATACCTTTACCATTATCTTTTACAAAAAATTCCCAATGGCTTTCATGTTCTGTATATCCTATTTCAACTTTACCTTGTTTTTTATCATTAAAGTTAATGGCGTTGGTAATTAGGTTTCTAAAAACTTGCTGTAATCTATATTTCTCGCCCTTAATTAAAGGCAATTGTTGCAATTTAACAACCGATATATTATCTGGTATTTCAAGTCTACCTAAAACTTCGTTTACAGCATAATCTACATCTACATTATAAATACCTTCTTGAGCTCTACCAATGGTTGAATATTCTAAAATACCATTAATTAAAAGCTCCATTTTTTCAACATGATTTCTAATTTGATAAATAGTTTGTTTATCGCTTTCGTTAAACACATCTTTATTATCATCATACAGCCATAAAGTTAAGGTATCGATACTTCGCAATGGCGATTTTAAATCGTGCGATATCATGTGGGCATAATCGCTTAATTCTTGGTTTTGATACGATAATTCTTCGAGCAATTTTTCGCTTTTCTGATTAATTTCAACAATTTTTTGCGCTTGGTCTTCAATAAAATTAGCGAGGTTTTCAACATCAAAACTGCCAACATCTTTATTTTTTTGGGTTGAAGATTGGTCTATATTTAATGTTTCAACAATGTTTTTTAGCTTATTTATTACCTTTTTTTGTGCCTCGGCCTCTTCCTGAAGTTTTTGATTTGCAGTAAACAATTCTTCCGAACTTATTTTCATAGCGCGTTGTACCATAACAAATTGCTCGTCGAAATTATTGTATGAATTATTAACGGCTTCCATAAAAGCCTTAACTTCCTTATTTTCTAAAAGGTCGTCGTTTAAATATTTACGTATTTGTCTTTTTAATAACGAATTCATTATTCACTTAATAATGTTACAGTCATGGTTTGATTGTGTAACTGACAATTATTTTCGCCGTTGAAGGGCGCTATTTCACCATAGGAATAAAACCCAGAAACCACTGTGTTTTCACCAACTACTGATATTACTTCTTCAACTTCTTCTTCTACACGTTGATCTAAAACCAGTTTTCTACCAATACAACTTACTAAAAAAGCTATTTCGGGGTCTTTTTTTCGGTTTAAAATGGCTTGTCTTGCGGCTTGTTCGGATGCATTTGCAATATTATCTACATTCGTCATCATAAGTTGTACCTTAGAATTTTCGGGAATATCGCCTGCAAAAATCATAGAATGGTCGTCTTCGTTTATGTTAAGAATTGTTCTTACAATAGAGTGGTCTTCATTTTCAATTTTCACATTCATAGGATACAGTAAAGCTGCTCCTGGTAAGTCTTTCGATTTTTCTCCTAAATATTTTTTATACAAATCTAAAGCTGGTAAATTATCGAGTTCGTAAAGCACATTACCTTTCGATTTTGTTACAATACGCTCTGGCCCAAAGGGTGTCCATCCGCCATAAATTGAAAATGAGACTTCTAAACTATCGCCATAAAACCCAACAGCTACAATTTCGCCTTCCTTAGGGTTTTCGTTATATGATGCTAACGTTTTTTCGAACCTTGCAGCATCGCCACATAAGCCACCCGTAATTAAAACATTGTTGTTTACGGCAGCGTTCATCCCTTTTGTTAATTGGCTACCGTTAACAAAACTACCTTCGCTTACTATAAAAACAAATTTTAAATTTTCTTTATTAAACTGATTTATGATATCGTTACCTGTTTTATAACTATCTTCTGTTAATGCCGATACATTACTAGTTTTTATTTCGAATGTACTTTTTTCAAACTCCATTGCGGTAATGGTAATTGAATCATCATCAACCGATTGTGATGTTATATCGCCACTGGTAGATGCAAAAATTATATGTGCATTTGGAAATAATGCACTTACTTCGCTATAAATATTATCTTGTTCTAATAAAAAACGATTACCAAAAACCAAAACTAACGGATTGTTTAAGCTCTGGTTTTCACTTAAATATTCCCAGTCGCTATTTTTTTGTTTTTTTAGTTGAACTATTTTCATGGGTTTAAGTTTTTTTTAATGTAAAATAAAAGGTTGTTCCTTTAGTAGGTTCGCTCTCTAACCAAATTTCGCCTTCATGCATTTCTACTATTTTCTTAACAATAGAAAGCCCTATACCTGTTGAATCTTTTCGTTTATTTAAGGAGAGAAAAATTTTAAATATTTTATCGTGAAATTTTTTATCGATGCCTATACCGTTATCTTTAACCGAAAACTGATAGAAATCGCCTTTTGCTTGCACATCAATCTCTACCAAACCAGCTTCTTTGTCTATAAATTTAATAGCGTTACTCATTAAGTTTTGAAACAGCTGTTGCAGTTTAACTCTGTTACCATTAAGGCTTGGTAGCGTATTTAACACGGTAACGTTTACATGACTAGGCTTGTGTAAAATTCCTATTAAATCGGTAACTAATGTATGTACATTTACCTCCTCTTTTTCACTATCTTCTGAACCTATACTGGAATACTCTAAAACATCGGTTATTAATTGTTCCATTTTTTCGAGTGTGGTTTCAATATGCGCAATGTTTTGTAAGCTAACAGCATCTAATTTGTCTTTATTATCTTCTTTTAACCAGCTTACTAAGGCATTAATACTGCGTAATGGCGATTTTAAATCGTGCGAAACCACATGAGCGTATTCGTAAAGTTCGTCGTTACTTTTTTCTAACTTTTTTAATAGATTCTCTTTTTGTAGTTGTAGGCTTTTAATATCGGTTATATCGAAATTTATTCCAATAGACCCCACAACTTCGCCTTTTAAATTATAATTTGGCGCTCCACTTACTAACCAATGCCGTAATTCTCCTGCTTTATTTTTTATACGAACTTCGTAAGAATCTGTTTTTCCTTTTTTACGATTTCTGTTTTGCTCATTTACAATTTCCTTATCTTCATCAGAGGGTAAAAAATCTTTACCTACTTTACCAATTATTTCATCTTCGGCATAGCCCGTCATGTCGTAAAAGCTTTTATTAGCCATTACAATTCTGTCGTTTACATCAACTTCCAATAAGCCCAAATTCATGTTAGAAATTATACTTGAATACTTAAACTTTTCAGCTTCTAAGCTTTTTCTATATTGGCGTCTAATGGTAAAATCTTTATACTTCCATAAATGGCCTTTGTAAACACCATCTCTAAAAATAGGTATATAATCGCGCTCAAAAATACGGTCGTCAATTGTTTCTAAATCTTCATTTAAAACAGGCTTTTTAGAATTAAATGCCGCGGTTATATCGGTAATAAATTTTTGGGAATCTTTAAAGCTGTGCTTTATTTCTTCTATTACTGGCAGACAATCTTTACCCACTAATTCGTTGGGTTGTTTCTTAACATTAAAAAACTCACAAAATTTATTATTAACAAGAATTATTTTTCGGTTTTCGTCTTCTAACAATACGCCTTCTTCTAGGTTTTGAATTAACGCTGCTAAACGCTCTTCAGACTCTATTAATTTTTCTTTTTCGTTTTTTGATTGGGTAATATCTCGAACAATACCGTGTGAAGCAATGGGCACTCCATTATCATAAATAACACTGGCATTAATTTGAACTATAATTTTTCGATGATCTTTTGTGGTAATATTAACAACTAAATCGCTTACCGAACCACCTTCTCGATAAACGACATTAAAGGCATTAAAAACGTCTATATATTGATCTGGACGCACTAAATCCATTAAGTTACAGCTATCCTTTACACTTTTTAAGCCCAAAAGGGTTACTGCTGCGGCATTCATTTTTATGATATTGCCTTCTACATCGGCCACTACATAGGCATCTACAATATGCTCGAAAACACCTTGTAGTTGCGAATCGGTTTTTGCAAAAGTAGATTCTAAACTAGTATAAGCCTCGGCTAATTTTTGATTAGACTCATACAACTCTGCCGATTTTTGTTCTAAAATAGCTTCAGCTTGCTTTCTAGCGGCTTTTTCGCGATTTAGAGCACGTTGAAGTATGTCAATTTTATCTTGACTCATTTAATTTTTCTTTATAATGAATTTTACTTCGGTAGCTACATCATTTAGCTTTTCAAACTCTATCGTCGCTGTTTCATTAAAATGCTCGAAAGTTTTATTCATTAACCCTAAACCAAAAGCATGCATTGCTCTACTAGATTTATAAATTAAAACTAATAGGTTTGGTGTTTTTTCTAAGACTTGAAATGTTGGCAATTCGGCATCGGGATATATTTTTTTTACCTCCACATGAATGTGATTTTCTATTGAAGCCAGCATTTCAATAGGATCGGAATACATTTGCAATATCCCCGAGTAGCTTCGCTTAATTACACTAAAAAAATGTTCGGCGTAAACTTGCAGTAAATCATCGGTAGAAATATTAGTATTTTCACTTAAATTATTTAGTAATTGTAACATTTCTGAAAACTCGTAGGTTCCTACAGAGGTATAAACTCCTTCAGATTTTAGATTAGAATTGGATATTATACTATCAACCATTTCTAAGCCAAATTTATCTTCGACTAAATCAAGAAACTCTGTAAAAACAATGCCTTTCATTATATTTGTTTTAGTTCGTTAATGCTCCAGTACCCTAAAACTCTTTCAATTTTAGAAACATACTCTTCATATTTTAAAGGTTTTATTACATAACCTGCAATACCTATTTTATAGCACTCTAACAGATCGCGTTGGTTACTCGATGTTGTTAAAATTATGGTTGGAATGTACCTTAAAACATCGTCGTTTTTTAAAATAGTTAAAAACTCAATACCATTTAATTTTGGCATGTTTAAATCTAATAAAATTATGTCGGGTAATTCACCTTTATTTTGTAAAATATTTAAGGCTTCTTCTCCATTGTTGGCCTCTATAATATTATGTTTAAGTTGAAGTGATGAAATGGCTCTATTTAGTTTCATAACTTCAATAACATCATCTTCAATTACTAAAACGTTTAAAACTTTGGACATGATACGCTTTTTTGTGATTTTGAGTATAAAATTATAATTATGCCTCGAAAATTGCATTATAGTTCGTTAACATAAAAATAAGTGTAGACGAATGGTAATTTGAAACAGATAAACGGTTTTTAAAAGCATCATGCCAATACGTTAAACAGGCCGAAAAGCACTGTATTTACTTACGTTTTAAGCAAATTTTATCTTTAAATTTTTATTGAATTATATAAAACTTAAAAGTAAGCGTAATATAATTATAAGTTTTATTAATCCAATTGGAAAAAGCATCTAACTCCTAGGCTTACTAAGTTGCCTATCGTACATAATTATACTACCTGCAACGGCTACATTTAGGCTTAATTCTGATTTGAACTTTACTAAAAAATGAGATTTCTCGATAGCTTCATTGGTCAATCCGTGGTCTTCGGCCCCAAGTAAATATACACAACGCCTTGGGTGATGAAATGGTTCTAAATCCTTGGCCTTATCATCGAGTTCTACTCCAACAATTCGAGCGCCTTTAGGTAGATTATTAAAAAACTCTTGAAACGTTTCATAATGAAAATATGGCATAGATTTTACCGCATTATGGGTATCACAAGCTTGTTTTGCATACCTATTACCAATTGTAAAAATGAAACTCGCCCCCATGTTTTGTGCCGACCTCCATAACACACCTAAGTTCTCTGGTGTTTTGCCGTTTAAAATACCAATTCCAAAATACTCGTTTATAAAGTTGTTGTTCATGGTTGTAAAAGTAATCTATAATTAAAAATAAAAAAAGCTCCACATTTCTGTGAAGCTTTCTCTTAGTAGCGGGAACTGGACTCGAACCAGTGACCTTCGGGTTATGAGCCCGACGAGCTACCTACTGCTCTATCCCGCGATATAGGAGTGCAAATATACAACCAATTTTATATTTTACAAGACAATTTATAAAAAATATTAAACCTTAATTTTAACAGACTAAAAACAAGACACTTAAACAAAAAAAAAAAAAAAACGAAGACCATAAAAAAACCATCGAAAAACAAATGGTTTTTCGATGGTTTTAAGCTATTACTAATGTTTATAATTATTCTTTTTCAATATCCATAATGGCTGTAGAGTTTTGCATTTCTAAAGCACCTAATACTGGAGGATTTTTTCCAGAAATACTTACATACTCTTCATTTAAATTATTATCGCTAACCATTACCGTATTTAAGTTTTTAAGGTTCATAAACTCAATTGGTAAATCGCCTGTAAACTGGTTGGTTGATAATAACAACTCTTCTAAATTTTGTAGTTGTGCAATCTCGGTTGGAATTTCACCATACATTTGGTTATCCATTAAACTTAACTTTTCTAATTTAGTTAAAGCAGAAATTTCTCTTGGTATTTCACCTGAAATAAAATTACTTCCTAACAATAGCTCTTTTAAATTATCAAGATCCATTAAAGAAACTGGAATTTCTCCGGTTAACTGATTGCTATATAACTTTAATGATTCTAAGTTTTTTAAGCTTCCTAATTCTGAGGGAATATCGCCTTCAAACCTATTCATGAATAACTCTAAAGCTGTTAAATCTTTTAAATTTTGTAGCGATGTTGGGATATTTCCTGAAATCTTATTAAAACCAAAATTAATTTTTCTAAGATTAACTAAGCTTCCAATAGCATGAGGCAATTCACCTTCTAAATTATTAAACTGTAAATTTAACTCTACAACTTTATTGTTTTCAACCGTAACACCATACCAATCGTTTACCGAGGCGTTTAAATCCCAAGTTACATTCCACGCCGTGCCATTTGTAGCATTATAAAGCGCAATTAAAGCATCTTTCTCTGAAGTTGAAATATTTGCAAACGAATAAAACGTAGAAAAAATAAAGGCTAAGGTTAAGTGTAAAGTTTTCATAGTTGTTAGATTTGGATTAACACACCACGAAGATAAAGGAGAAATCGATTACAGGTTATTTTATTCGACCAACTACGACAAATTTTAACATTTAACAGTAGTTAAAATGCGTTTTTAATCGATTAAGTGTAATTTCGAACAGATTTTGTCTTCAATTAAAAGGATATATTCAAAATTTCGCCACTTATTTTAAGTAGCTCTAATTCAGCAATTTTAGCAGCATATTTCGCTTGATTTCGAGTTAATTCGGCATTAAGTAGATTTATTTGTGCTTGCCTAAATTCTATAGAGTTTAACTGACCGAGTTTAAATTTCTCCTCGGTTCTATCGAAATTATTTTGCGAAGTTTTAATATTGGCTTCTTGTAATTTGAAGATATTAAGTTTGTTTTGGTAATCGTCCCAAGCATTGTTAAAATCGCGCTCTAAGGTTACTAAATATTCTTCTTTTTGAATGTTCTGGGTTTCTAAATTGAGTTTTGCATTTTTAACTCTAGTAATGGTAGTACCACCGTCGAATAAATTCCATGTTAAACTCACACCGCCTGAAACACCCGTACTTGTATTTTGCAAAGCAAAGGCTAATGGACTGTTATTACTGGTTTCATTCCAACCATAACTACCGGTTAAACCAATAATTGGCAAATATGCAGATTTTTCCAATTTTACAATTAAACTGTTTATTTCAATATTTTTATTGATTTGCATCAAACTCGCATTGTACTGTTTTGCTCTATCAAACAAAGTCGCTTTATCAATAAGTTCATTAAAATCAATTGTTGTATCAACATTAAAATCATCTGTTAAACTATTACCTAACACTAAGTTTAAATCGCGCTTAAAGTTTTGTAGCTGTTGTTTTGAATTCATTAAGTTGATGCTGTCGTTATTAACATCAACTTCAGCATTTAAAACACCTAACTTAGTATCTTGACCATAATCGAATTGGTATTGCGCACGCACCAAACGCTCCTTTGAAATCTCTAAAGTTTGCAAAATCGCTTGTGTATTTTCATTAAGCTCGGCAACACTATAGTACACAGTAAACAATTGTAAAACAGTATTTTCGATGGTTTCTCGGGCTTGCAACTCGGTTAATTGTTGTGTTTCTTTTAGCTGTTTATAATTATACTCGCGACCTAAACCATCAAATAAGGTATAATTTAAATTTATTGAAGCGTTATAGTTTCTAGTTTCTGCACCATTAGCTACGCGCGTTTCTCCATTCGCTAATTGCCCTTCAGAGTTTTGTTTATTAATTGATGCTCCAGCATTTCCGGTAACTGTTGGTAAGTAGCCCGAATTTAAAATACTGGTATTATTTTTTGCGACTTCAACTGTGTTATTTGCTATTTTAATACCGTAATTATGCTCTAAAGCTAAACTTACCGCCTGATCTGGCGAAAGGACTTCCTGTGCTACAAGACTTTGCAACCCTAATCCTACGCTAATTAGAAATAGTTTAATCTTCATGGATTTCATTTTGTTCTTTAATCGCGCGTTCTACTTCTTCTCTTGTTACGTCGTTACCTGTTGCTAGCCATTTACTACCCTGTTTTATGCTATTACTAAACGATAAAAATAATGGCAATACTAATAAGGTTAATACCGTTGCATAGGCAATACCAAACGAAATTGAAATAGCCATGGGTTTTAAAAATTGTGCTTGCCTACTTTTTTCTAATAATAACGGTGCTAAACCAGCAATTGTAGTTAACGAGGTTAAGAAAATGGCTCGGAAACGCGATTTTCCTGCTTCCGATAGTGCTTCCTCAAAACGCATACCTTCCTTTAAATTGCTATTAAACTTACCTATTAACACCAACCCATCGTTTACCATAATACCTATTAAAGCTATTATCCCTAACAGAGATAAAATATTTACAGGAAAACCTAAAATGTAGTGCCCCCAAGATACTGCGGTTAAACTAAACGGAATTAACAATAACAGAAGTAATGGCTGCGAATAACTTCTAAATGTAAACGCAATAGTAATGTATATGAGAAGTAAAATGATTGGACCTGCAACACGTAATGAACCGACCAATTTTCCAGCCTCACGATTTTGACCTTCGAACGATGCGTTAATGGTTGGATATTTTGATTGTAACTTCGGAATGAAATTAGATCGGATATCATCTAAAATATCGGTTGCACTGGTACTCGGGTTTTTTAAATCGGCATAAACCTGAATTTCACGCATCCCTTCCAAGTGATTAATAGCCACTTCCCCACGTTCAATGCTATAGTTGGCAATATCTTTTAAAGTAACACGCTCGCCGGTTGGTGTTACAATGCGCATTTCATCTAAATCGTTAATAGAACTTCGGTTATTTCTATCATAACGCACCCAAACTCTAATTTCATCTTGTCCACGCTGAAAACGTTGTGCTTGATTTCCAAAAAATCCTGAACGGACTTGCGCCATAACCGTTCGTAAATCTAATCCTAACAAATAGGCACTTTCCTTAAGTTCTAACCGAATTTCTTTAATGCCCGCAGGATCGTTATCACCTATATCTTTAAGTAACGGATTGGTTTTTAAATAATTTTTGAGTTCATTTTTGGCGGCCTTTAATTCACCAATTGTATTACTTAATAACGACACTGAAACCGGATTACCTCCAAAATTTCCACCAGAACCATAAATTAAACGTTCGGTGCCAATTACTGGCCCAACTAATTCTTCCAACCTATTGGTTACTAAAAACGATTGAATTTCATCGGGGCGTTCTTCACCTGGCAATAAATTAATACGTAATGTCGCACTAGAACTACTACTGAAGGTTACTATGGTATTTTCAAAAAGTTGTTTATCAGTATCTTTTAAATATTTTTCGGTAAGCTCCTTATTAACGATAAACGATTTTTCTTCAATCATAGAAATGATAGAATCTGTAATTTTTTCGTTAGTTCCTGTCGGCATCACCAGTTCTACACTTACCGCATCACTAGCTATACGAGGAAACAAGGTTACGCCAATAACACTTCCGCCAAGGGCGCCAATGGTTAAAATTAACAGTGCTAAAAATATACCAAGAGATAATAATTTAAAATTAAGCACAAAATCTAAAGCTGGGGCATACAATTTATCTCTTAGGTAAGTCATTATTTTATCGCCCACCTTATTAATATTACTCATAACAGAGAAAAACTGCTTTATTTTAGACGGATTTTCATCAACCACAGTTTTCCTTAAGGCTTTTGAATGTGCTAAATGCGCAGGTAAAATTATTAAAGCTTCTACTAACGACACAACTAAAGTGAGTATAACCACAACGGATACCTCGCTAAAAAACTCACCAATTCTACTATCTAAAAAGAAGAATAGCGAAAAGGCTAAAAGCGTTGTTATAATTGCTGAAACTACAGGCGGAATAACTTCCAAAGTACCATCAATAGCTGCTTGAACTGGTTTTTTACCTTTTTCGTAATGCTGATAGATGTTTTCGGCAATTACAATACCATCATCTACCAAAATTCCTATTACAATTATCATCCCGAACAGCGATAACACGTTTATTGTAACATCGAACTGAGAAGCAAAAATAAACATCCCTAAAAACGAAATTGGCAACCCAAAAGCCACCCAAAGTGCTAATCGGGTATTTAAAAACAATGATAAAAAAATAAGCACCAAAAGTACACCTTGCCCCGCATTAGTAAGTAACAACAAGGTTCGCTGTTTTAACGGAATGGAACGATCGCTTACTACATTAATTTTAACATTATCGTATTTTTGATTGTAACCTTCAATGTACTCGTTTACCTTTCCTGCCGACGAAATTAAATCTTCATTATTAGTACTTGTTATGGAAACATTTACTGCTAAATCTTGGTTGAAATAAGTCGCATTTGGTGTTTCTGAAAATCTATCGCGAATTACAGCAACATCTTTTAATCGCACAACTTTACCATCGTTTGATGCTTTTACAATAATATTTGAAAATTCTCTACCGTAATATTGTTTGTTATTGGCTCTAATGAGGTACTCTTCGGCTTCGGTTTTTACATTTCCACCGGTTACTAAAATATTGGCATTATTTACAGCTTGCGCTACTTCGGTAAACGTAATATTGTAAGCTAATAATTGCGTTTCGTTAACGGCGATTTCAATTTCTTCTTCTGGAAAACCAGAGATTTCAATTTGCGAAATACCATCAATAGCACGTAAATCGGTTTCAACTTGTCTTGCCAATTGTTTTAATGTGGCTAACGGAATGTTTTTTCCGCTTAAAGCGAAAGAAATCGTTTCTCTAACCGCTTCTTGTTTCGATACCACAAGTGGTTCCATACCTGTTGGAAAGGAAGGCACGCGATCTACTGCATTTTTAACCTCAAGTAACATGAAGTCTAAACTTTCGCCTTTTTCAATTTCAACTGTAATTGTTCCACTATTTTCTTTGGAAACCGAAGTTACACGATCGACACCTTTTAAACCTTTTAAATTATCTTCAATTTGAAGCACAATACCTTCCTCAATCTCAAGTGGCGCTGCACCAGGATAAGTAATTGCAATATTGATTATTCTAGATTCTGAAAGTGGAAAAAACGACGATTTTAATGATAGCGCTCCAATGATTCCGAAGACAAAAAACGCTAGAATAAACACATTTACCGCAACATGATATCGTATAAAATATTCAATTATTTTTCTCATTATTGGGAAGGTGTTTAACTATTATCGGCAGCCTTAACCTGCATACCTACATAGGCACCTGGAACTGGCTTTTTAAGTATAATAGTGCCGTTTGGTACATTTTTTAAAACCACTTTTGCATCGGAGAAATACACCGGCTTTACATCAACAACATCTAAAATATCGTCTTTTACAATAAAAATTTGATTACTTTCTAAGAGTAAATTTCTATCAATTTCAATGGCATTTGGTTCTTCCTTAGCATCCAAATTGGCTTCCAAATACATGCCTTCTTTAAGGCTATCGTCTTTTACTTCAATATATGCGGTAATGGTTTGCGTGGTTGCATCAATGCTTCCGTTAACACGGGATACCTTTCCTTTAAAAGTTTCGGTATGGTCTAAATTGTTTAACTGTACTGCTTCTCCAACTTCGAGCAAGGTGGCGTAGGTTTTACTAATGGCAACTTCCATTTCGTAAACCGACGGATTAATAAACTCGCCTAGTTTTTGTCCGCTTCTAATTAACGACCCTTCGGTTACCAAAGCTTCGGTTAAAATTCCTGAAAACGGCGCGGTTATATTGTATTTTGAAAGGCGTTGCTCTAAATTTTTAACGTTGTAGTAACTCGATACAATGCCACGACCAGTAATGAAATAGTTTTCCTTATCGGAAGACATCTCGGGAAGTTTGGGTGTTGTTTTACTTAAATCGAAACCGCTTAAATAAGTTTGCCATTTGCTAAACACATCAGGGAAATCTAAACGTAAATCGGGCATTATAGCTGCAATACTATTGTATAAATTACTTTTTGCAGCTTGCACGCTGGCGTAGTATTCTGAAGCATCAATACGAATTAAAGCTTCGCCTCTATTGTATTTTTGCCCGGGCTTAAACAGTTTATTCCCCGATTTGAAAATACCTTGAACTTCGGAATATAGTTCAACGCGTTGCTTTGCCATTAAATTACCATTTGCAGGCACCACAATTTTTACTGTGGTATTCTTAACGGTATCGGTTAGAACAGTTTTTACAACCTTTTCCTGTACAGGTTTGGGCTTGTTTTTACTATCAATAATTTTTTTTGCTCCATAGATTGAAGCAGCAATTAATAAAATACCTAATCCGGCAAGTATTAACTTTCGCATGAGTTGATTGTTTGAGCGTGTGTGGCTACAAAGCTACCGTAATCGCCAAACTATAACTCTTAAAAAAAACTTAAAACTTAGCTTTCTAAATCTTCTATCTCAAATTGAATAGCTTCCCATTTTTCCATATTAGACTGTAAACTGGTTTTTAATTTTTGGTAGTCGTCAAAAAAATTAGGGTTCGATGTAACTTCATCGTAGTTAATTTCAAGCTCTAAATCGATCGCCTTAATTTTACGTTCTAAATCGCTAATTTCTGCTTCAACATTACTTAATTTGTTGTTTAACGATTTTAGCTTTTTCTGCTCTTCGTAGCTTCGGCTTTTCTTTTCTTTAGGTGTATCTTTTACAACTGTACGCTTTTCAACCTCTCGTAAGTTTTCAACATTACGCTGTTCTAAATAAAAATCGATATCGCCTAAATATTCTTTTAGTTTATGATCTTTAAACTCATAAACTTTATTGGTTAAACCTTGAAGAAAATCACGGTCGTGCGATACTAAAATTAAAGTACCTTCAAAACGTTTTAAAGCTTCTTTTAATACGTTTTTAGATTTTATATCGAGATGGTTTGTAGGCTCATCCATGATAAGCACATTAAAAGGTTGCAACATTAATTTTGCTAATGCTAAACGGTTACGTTCGCCACCAGATAGTACTCGCACGTATTTTTCAACCTCTTCACCTCTAAATAAAAACGAACCTAAAATATCGCGTACTTTACTACGATTAGTTTCGTTGGCGGCATCAATCATAATATCTAAAACGGTTTTATTACCATCTAAATATTCGGCTTGGTTTTGGGCGAAATACCCAATTTGCACATTATGACCTAATTTTAAATGGCCGTTATGCTTTAACTCGCCAACCATTATTTTTGCTAAAGTTGATTTTCCTTGCCCGTTTTGCCCAACAAAAGCCGTTTTACTATCGCGTTCTATTAACAAATCAACTTCGCTTAAAACCTTTTTATCACCATAGTTTTTCGAAACTGCTTCGGCTTCTACAACCACTTTTCCAGGTGTTATTGAAACTGGAAAGTTGAGCGTCATTACGCTGTTGTCGTCTTCATCAACCTCAATACGTTCAATTTTATCGAGCTTTTTTATTAACGATTGCGCCATGGTTGCTTTTGATGCTTTTGCACGGAACTTCTCGATTAATTTTTCGGTTTGCTCAATTTGCTTTTGCTGATTTTTTTGCGATGCCAACTGCTGCTCGCGAAGCTCTTTACGCAGCACCAAATATTGCGAATACGGTTTTGGGTAATCGTAAATTTTACCCAACGAAATTTCGATGCTTCGGTTAGTTACATTATCTAAAAACATTTTATCGTGCGATACAATAACTACGGCACCGCTATAATTTCTTAAAAATCCTTCTAACCAAATAATCGATTCAATATCTAAGTGGTTTGTAGGCTCATCGAGAAGTAAAATATCGTTGTTTTGTAGTAGTAATTTTGCCAACTCAATGCGCATACGCCATCCACCGGAAAAAGTATCGGTAAGTTTATTAAAATCTTCACGCTGAAACCCTAACCCTTGTAATATTTTTTCGGTATCGCCTTGATAATTATAACCTCCAGCAATTTCGTATTGGTGTTGTAATTCGTTAATATCAATCATTAACTGGTTATAACCCTCACTTTCGTAATCGGTACGTTCGGCCAATTGCGTGTTAACCTCATCCATTTTCGCTTCGAGGTCTTTTATTTCGGTAAACGCTTCGTACGATTCCTCAAGCACCGTTCTGCCTAAAATAAAATCGATATCTTGTTTTAAAAACCCAATTTGAAGGTCTTTATCGGCTGCAATTTGCCCAGTATCGGGCTCTAACTCTTTCGATAAAATTTTAAGCATGGTAGATTTACCTGCACCATTCTTCCCAATAAGCCCAATGCGGTCGCCATTTCCAAGTTTAAATGTTATGTCTTCAAAAAGGTATTCGCCTTGAAAAGAAATTGATAAATTATGAATGTTCATCATAGAAATGTAACTTTTATTACAGTGGGTTTACTATTAAAAAAGTAACTTTGCGCTACTAATTTTTGATAGCAAAAATACATAAATATTATGTTTAACAAAGGCTCTAAACTATATAGCATTTTTACAGGAAGTTGTCCTAAATGCCACCACGAATCGATGTATAAAAATAAGAACCCTTATAATTTAGGTGAAGCGTTACAGATGCACGACCATTGCTCGAATTGCAAAACCAAATATAAAATTGAACCCTCATTTTTTTACGGTTCGATGTATGTAAGTTATGGGGTTGGTATTGCCTTTGCTGTTGCAGCTTTTATTATTTCCTTTTTTGTGTTTAAAGCTAGTTTAATGGGCGTTTTTATTGCTATTGTTGCAACTTTAATTGTTTTTATGCCTATTATTTTAAGGCTCTCGCGAAATATTTGGATAAACATTTTTATGCATTACGATAAAAATTTGGCTAAAAAATAATTTGGAGATTACCCCAACAAATTGGGGTCGGGCTATCCACTATATCTTTTTCTCATACTTCAAAAAAGGATGCCGTTACTATCCCTAATCCGCTTCAGTAAACCTAGCAATATTTATTTCGGTATTTAAAGCTTCTTGGTTTTCAATAAAATTATAAAGTTGTTTAGCGGCATAAGGCCCAATCATAACGCCACGTGTACCTAAACCATTTAAAACATGAAGGTTTTTATGCTTATGGTGTGTACCAACCAACGGGCGTCTATCGATAACTGTTGGTCGCATTCCCGCTACTTGATTAACCACTTTGTACTCGCAATTAATTAGTTTCTTTAACTTTTCGGTTAATTCTAACTTTGCTTTTTCTGTGGTGCTATACGAGGTATCTTTCCACTCGTAAGTGGCGCCAACCGTATACAAATGATCTCCTAACGGAATTAAAAACACGCCAGATTTTAATACAAAATCGATATTAATTTTAGGAGCATAAATGGTAACTAGTTCGCCTTTTGTACCAACTAGTGGTAAATAATTAAAAAACGGATTGCTTTTTAAGCCATACCCTTCTGCAAACACAATATGATTTGCAGTAATTTGCTTATAATTAATTTTGCTGTCTATAAATTGAATAGCTTCATAATTAAATGCTTCTTCAAAAAACAAATCTTCTTTAAACAAATCTTCTTTATAAGCATCAATCAAGGTTTTAACATCTACTTTTCCCGAATGCAACACTTCGCCAAAGCCAAAAGGCGCTTTTATGGTTTCATTTGTATTTTTTACCAATTTAGTTGATAAAAACGGAGCTAGCAAAGGCTTGTCGGAAGCTGTAAACCAATCGTTTTGCTCTTCGGTTGATGCAAATTTGCGATAAACAGGCAATTTGTAATCTAACTTTATTTGTAATCGCTTTTCAATTTTGGCGTACATTGGCAATGCTAAATCCAGTTGTTCCTTGCTTTTCCAAACCGAGGTAAACCGTCGTAATACTACGGGATTATACAATCCGCCAGCCACCACCGACGATTTTTGCGAAGCATCATCAAAAACAACAAAAGTTTTATTATTGGCTTTAAGTTGTTCGCAAAAACTAACACCTGCAATGCCTGACCCGACAATTATATAATCTACCTGTTTCACCTTGCGAATATATGCAGAAAATGTTTCTTATTTTATGTGACTATTTAAAATAAAAACGCCCACTAAAAAGCGGGCGTTTGTTTTATAAAGCTAATTTAAAATTAGTATGTCCACATATCTAATTCAAAATCTCTTATTTTATCTTTAATTCTTTCAGACTCTAGCAATTGCATTAAAGCATCTTCTGCAACATACTCGTTAATTGCACGATCTCCTTGGACATTTTGTTCTCTATAAATATATCCGTGGAAACGTCTTGCATTTAAAATATGATCGAAAGAAAATGGCATCGAACTATTTTCGTTATTAAATGCTTTAGCTCTGTGTAATACATCTCTAGCCGAAGGATAAAATACCCAAAACAAAGGAATTGGCTTTTTGTTTATTTCATCATCCGAGTTTTTAAATCGAGCTTCTGGTGCCGCAGGTGCGATAGCTAATATTCTGTATTTCATTTCTGCTTGACGCTTATCGAAATACCAGAATCCTTTAATCATATACTCCTGAATATCGGCAGCTGTAATAGTTTCAACTATTTTATACATCTCAGGTAAAATAGAAGGATCTTGTTCGTAATCCTCCATTGAATATCCCATATCATTTAAATAATTGGTACCTTCTTCAGTAACCGATGAGAAGTTTAAAACATCATCAATCTGACTCATAGAACGCTCTTCTTTAAAGTAAGAATCAGCATAAACAGTAGCTATGTCACCGTTTTGTATCGCCTCAATTAATACTGTAAATAAAGACTTTCTATCGGCGGTCATATTATTCTCATCAATAGGATATAACAGCGGAAAATTTGCTCTTTGATTTAAATCGACTCTTTCCCATACCATTTTTCCAAATAATATGTCACGATCTCCAACATAACCATATTCTAAAGGCTTGTCGTTATCTAAAGAAATTTGTTCTTCTGTTTTAAGACCAATTTCGTCTGGCGATTTAGCATTAAGTAAGTTAAACTGTGCAAAAGTAGAAGACACAGTTATTACTGTTATTAGTATGCTAAAATTTATCTTCTTTAAATTCATATTATTTTTAAATTTTATTACTGAAAAAATGGTATTAAATATAAATTAATTGGTTAATTCAACTGCAACTGATGATACCGGAGGTAAAATATAAGTTGAGTTACCTTTAATTCTTGCTTTAATATCAAGGATTTGAACTACATCACCACGCTTTGCCTTTTTAAGAGCAGATTTTGCAGCATCATTAAATTTTTGACCTGTTACAGTAACCGTTGGCTGTCCTGGTACTTTTACACTAAAAGACTTTACTTCTATTGGCAAATCGAAATCGAAATCTTCTAATAAAGCACCAACAACTCCTATTTCCACGTTACGTCTTGGTAATTTTAAACTACCTGTATTACCTGGCTTACCAATTAAAGTTCCTGTTGGCTTAGGAATGTTTTTAATTCTAAACGTAGCATTATCACTTACTTTAGAGCCATCAGGTAAAACACCGCTTACGTTTATAGTTACTTCACGACCTTTTACTTTGGTAACATCCATTATGTATTTACCATTTCCTGCTGATGATAAACCTGGTGCATTCACAGATACTTTATTTGACGGTACTCCAGCAAAAGATATAGTCATTGGGTTTTTAACACCACGGTAAACTACATTCATTTTATCTGCAGAAATAGTTGCTGCGTTTGGCTTAGCTACAGTAGCGAATGATGAATTGACAGGAACTTCAATTTCCTCTCCACCTTCGCCAAAAATAAGTTTCCCTTCAATTTTGTGTTCTCCAACACTACCTGTACCTATTTTTAATTTTACTTTACCATCTTCTATATCATATTGATTTTTGCTTAATGCTCTGCCGTCTAAAGTTAATTCAACTCTGTTTGGTTTTGTAGATGCATCTTTACGACCTAATACAATTTGCCCGTCGAACTGCTCACCGTTAAAGTAAGCTGATTTAGACGTTTCCATTAAAGTAGTATAGTTTGTCATAGACACCTCACTTGCTAATGTACCTTGTAACATACCAGATAACACTTCGCTTTCTGTAGTTTTAATATCGGCCTGTAACTGCGTCATTTTAGTTAATGATGCTACAAGTGGAAAACCTTTATAGTGATAGTCTAACCAATCGATTTTAATATTATCTCTGTTAGTAACTTGATCTGTGTTAAATTTCTTTTCCACATCTTTAATAACAGATTCCATACCTGGTTGGGTTTTTAAAACCTCAACAACTCCTTCTCTAAAGCCATTAATGTGATTTAAAAATGCTGTACCTTCTTCGGTAAGTTTATCGCCTTTAAATAAATGTTGATCTAAATAATCACCTTTATCCATTACTTCGTAATCGGTTGGATTATCAACAGTAGCTACCATCTTGCTTTTTAAATCTGCAAGAAAACCATCAAATTCGTGTGCAAGCTTATCAATTTGATCTGCTTTAGCCTTTAAAGGTAAATATTTATCTGGTTGTTCTGAAGCCTTTTGCTCTAAACTAGCAACAAAGTTTGCATTTCTGGCTTCGGTTGCTTCGTTAGACTCTACTAGCTTTTCGTTCATTAATCCGAAAGCTGAAAGTACTTCTTTTGACATATTTAATGCTAACATTGCAATGAAGATTAAATACATCAAGTTAATCATTTTCTGTCTTGGGGTTAAATTTCCTCCTGCCATTTTAAATTAGGTTTTTTGGTTAATTAATTGAGTGATTTGGGATTAAAAATTAACGTTCCTAATTAACTTTTGTTCATAGCAGAAAGCATACCACCATATACACCATTTAATGATGATAAGTTTGATGCTAAAGATTGCATTTGCTCTTTTACTTTAGCAGCGTTTTCAACAGACTCCTCGTTAATAGCAGCTTGTTTGTTAATGCTTTCTAATTGTACTTTGTAAAGGCTATTTAAAGATTCCATTTGCGCAGCGGCTAACGATAATTCTTCACCATATTTTTTAGTAGCTGCAACAGAATCAACAGTAGATCCCATGTTTCTAGCTGCTCCTTCAAAGTTTTTAATACTGTCTCCAAGGCTAGCGATTAATTCACCATCAATTTTAGCCTCTTTTAATAAATCGTCAAGTTTTTTAGATAAAACACCTTCAGCATCAGCGCTTTCTCTTTCAGTTTTTTCGCCACCAGCTAATTCTGGGTAAACTAAAGACCAATCTAACTCATCATCTACAGGTTCGAATGCCGATAGGGCGAAAATAATTGCCTCCGATACCAGACCAATTGTTAACAGTACGTTACCTGTTAAAGGACCAAACTCAATGTGAGTAATTTTGAATAATGCTCCTAGGATTACAACTGCTGCTCCTAATCCGTAAGCCATATTCATGAACTTTTTGCTTGCTTTTGACTTTGCCATAATTTTCGATTTTTAATGTAAGTAGGTTAATACTTAGTAGGTTAATAGTTATTATAAAATAGTATTGATTAAAAAATTTTTGATTGTTAAACCGTTACTGTGTTACGTTTGTCCCCATATAATCTTGAACGGTTCTAAAGCCAATGTAGCTTCTTGCTGAGTCTTGATATTCGTAGTCGCGTGAGCTAACTTGTAAAAAGTACGCTACATCTTTCCACGAACCACCTCTAACAATTTTACGTCTGTTATTTTTATCGTTAACACTTGGGTTAATTGTAGACGTGTATTGGTATGCTGAGGCATCGTAGGATGCGTTTATCCATTCTGATACATTACCTGCCATATTATATAAATTATAATCGTTAGGCTCGTAAGATTTTGCTTCGACTGTATATAATGCTTGATCTGCGGCATAATCTCCTCTTACAGGTTTGAAGTTTGCCATAAAACAACCTCTATCGCTTTTTGTATAAGGACCACCCCAAGGGTAGGTTGCAGCTTGCAGTCCACCACGTGCAGCATATTCCCACTCTGCTTCCGATGGTAATCTAAATGAATTTACAAAAGCAGCTCCTTTTCTTGATTTTTGGTATGCGTTCTTGTTAATAGTACGCCACTCACAAAAGGCTTTTGCTTGCATCCAAGTTACACCAACTACTGGATATTCACCATAGGCATCGTGCCAGAAATAATCGTTGTGCATTGGTTCGTTATACGAGTATGCAAAATCTCTAATCCAAACTGTAGTATCTGGATAAATTTCAATTTCTTCTTTTTTAATGGCTTCTTTACGCTTAATGCCACGTTTTCTAGCAGCTTCTTGAATATCCATATAACTGTATTGAAACTTAAACTTTTTAACATCCCAAGTACGTTGCCCGTTGTATGATTCTTCTAAAGGCAAATACATCGTATCCATGATCTCTGCATAATATTCGTCTGGATAGTCTGAAGTATCGAAAATTAAATCGACATCACGGTTTATTTTTCTACCTTCAAAACCAGTTGGCCCTAAACCGGTATAGTTTTCGAACATATATTTTTCGTAAACCGACATGTTTGCGGTATCTGCATCTTTAAATGCAAACTCACCAATACCACCATCTTCTGGCAATTTACCAACCTCGTCGGCAAGTACAGCTAGTTTATATCTAAGAATTGAATCTCTTACCCAGTTAACAAATTGGCGGTATTCGCTATTTGTTATTTCTGTTGCGTCCATATAAAAGGCTCTAACAGTTACTGTTTTTGAAGGGGCATCATGAACACCAGCAAGATCGTCGTCTGCTTTACCCATAATAAATGCGCCTCCAGGAATAAGTTCCATGCCATATGGCTTTTCTGGATGCCATTTTTTTCCTTTAACACCTACTAGCTCGCCTCTATCGTTAGAGCCACAACTTGCTAGCATTGCTATTACTGCAGTTAATAAAATAAACTTCTTCATATCCATAGAAAACTCGAGGTTAATTATTTTAGCTTCTTATTTGAGAGCGTAAACATATTTATATATTTTTTAAAAAACAACTTTTTATCTAAAAAATTTACATTTCATCGTATAAAATTTACATTTTACCGATGAAAAGAGCGTTTGAGCTAATTTATACCTTACACACTATTCTTTTGTATTGCCTTATACCAACGGTCTGGTACTTTGTTATTACAGGCATCGACGTAATCTTGATGCATGCATGGTAATAACGTGTGTCTTTTTAATTTATTATTAACATTCGACAAAAAAGGAATTTCAATCCACCATCGTCCTGTTTTATTACTCTTATAAAACACCAACTCCTCTGATTCTGTTAAAGTTATAAATTTTTGAAAATTATTTTCATTTGAAAAATCATCGTCGTTTACACGATAATTTACCCCTTCAACAAAGTACCAAATCATTTGTGCTATTAGCATTGCAGTTACTTCGTCGTTTTTTGAAGATTTATATTCGTAAATACCAAAAGAACTTACCTTATTACTTATACCTGCGTAACGCGTTATGGCACATATTTCTTTTCCATCGAAACCGTTTGGTGAATATTTTTGTTTTAAACTGACGTCTGAACTTTTAATAGAAGACATATCGACCGAAACAATATTTGCATCGCGCATTACTGGTTCGGCTAGTGTTATATTATTTGAAATTTCACCTAAGCGGTAATATTCGAAATACAAGCTCTCCATTAAATCTATTTCTTCCTGCGGATTAAAATAAGTTTGGTAGCCTACTGTGGCGTAATTAAATAAATTATAAGGTTTGTCTAAAATTATTTTCCCAACAAAACTGTTATTTTTTATGGGTTTACTGGAATCGCCTAAATTAAACTTCCCATCTACATTCACAATATTAACCATTGGCACCAAATTATCGTAAGCTCGATAGTTGGCATAGGTTAAATCTTGCGAACCTCCTAAAATTACAGGAATAATATCCGCTTTTATTAAGCTAATTATAGATTCTTTTAAAGCGAAGTAAGTATCGTTTACAGTTTCTCCTTTGTGAATATCTCCCAAATCGGCGATTGAAACATGCCAACCACCAGGAAATAAGCCATAAAATGCTTTACGAATTTCGTTTAACTGAAAAGTTTCTCCAATATAGTTAACATCATTACGATTTTCTAAAACACCTATTATGGCAATTTTTACACCTTGTAAATCTGGTATACCATTTTGCTCGGAGTGAATTTTTATTTTTTTGCCTAAAGCTTGCAGCGAAAGTAACTCGTTATGAGCTAACACAGTATCTGGCACTGGTGATAAAAAACTAAAATCCATTAAAAATAAGAGTGGTTATTTTACATATTGATTAACACAAATATTAAAAGAATAAATGGATTTTCTTATAGCTTTTTGAAAAAATCACAAGAATACTACACAACAAAACACAAATAGCTTAGCAAACAGTTTATTTACTTCTTTTTTGTTGCTTTTTTTCTTGTTTTCTTTTTTGGCGCATTGGCTTCTATAAGGGCTTTTGCTTCTTCTAAAGTCATGTCGCTAACATCAACTGTTTTGGCTAATTCTACCTTAACTTTACCTTGAATTACATTATGCCTACCCCAACGCGCTTTTTCAACTCGAATAGCACCATCTTCCCAAGAATGAATAAGTTTGTCTTTTTCCTTTTGAATCTTATCTTCAATAAGTGCAACAATATCATCATCGGATAAGTTATCCCAATCGTATTTCTTATTTACATTGATAAACATATTGTTCCATTTAATGTATGGTCCAAAACGTCCTTTACCTTTTTGTACTGGCAAATCTTGATAATGGTAAATTGGCGCATCTGCTTTTTGTTTTTCTTTAATTAAAACAATAGCATCATCGAGCTCCACACTTAACGGATCGGTTCCTTTTGGCAACGACACGTAGGCCTTTCCAAATTTAACATATGGCCCAAAACGCCCATTATTAACCTCAACCGTTTCGCCTTCGTATTCACCTAAAGTTTTTGGAAGCTGGAATAAATCCATAGCCTCTTCGTAAGTAATCGTATTTAACTGTTGGTCTGGACTTAAACTTGCGAATTGCGGCTTTTCTTCATCGTCCACTGTTCCAATTTGAACCATTGGCCCAAACTTACCTAAACGCACACTTACTTGTTTTCCGGTTTTAGGATCGGTACCTAAAATACGTTCTCCAGATTCTCTATCGGCATTTTCTTTAACATCTTCAACCACTGGATGAAAATTCTTGTAGAAGGTTTTCATCATTTTTTGCCAATCTTCTTTACCTTCAGCAATATCATCAAAATCTTCTTCTACTTTTGCCGTAAAGTTATAATCGAGAATGGCATCGAAATGATTTACAAGAAAATCGGTTACAATCATACCAATATCAGTAGGCACTAATTTTCCTTTATCCGACCCTACTTTTTCTGTAAGCGTTACATCTTTTATTTTACCTTCTTGAAGCGTTAATTGCGAATAGTTACGCTCTACCCCATCAACTGTTCCTTTTTCAATATAATTTCTATTTTGAATGGTAGAAATAGTTGGTGCGTAGGTAGACGGACGTCCAATTCCTAACTCTTCCAACTTCTTAACCAAAGAAGCTTCAGTATAACGTGCTGGCGGACGCGTATAACGTTCGGTTGCTGTTATGTAGCTATTTAACAAGGTTTCGTTAACCTTCATAGCTGGCAACATGCCATCTTGTTCTACATCTTCATCATCGGTACCTTCTAAATATACTTTTAAAAATCCATCAAAAGTAATGACCTCTCCGTTTGCCGTAAAGGTTTCATTATGCGTATTGGCTTCAATTTTAACGTTGGTTCGCTCTAAATTAGCTTCGCTCATTTGCGACGCAATGGCGCGTTTCCATATTAAATCGTATAATCTTGCCTGATCCCTATCTATATTTACGCTATGTGTTGCAAAGTTTGTAGGACGAATAGCTTCGTGAGCTTCTTGTGCGCCTTTGGCTTTACCAACATAGTTTCTAGGGTTGCTGTATTCATCTCCATAAGCCTTTTTAATTTCGGCTTCGGCACCTTTTCGTGCTTCGTCCGACAGGTTTACACTATCGGTTCTCATGTAAGTAATTAATCCCGCTTCGTACAGGCGTTGTGCCATCGTCATGGTTTTACTTACCGAAAAATATAATTTACGAGACGCTTCCTGCTGTAAAGTTGATGTTGTAAACGGAGCTGCTGGCGATTTTTTAGCAGGCTTTTTAGTTAAATCGGCTACTTTAAAGTTGGCCGTTGCATTTTTTTCAAGAAATGCTTGCGCTTCTGCTTTAGTTGAAAAATTCTTAGGAAGTTTTGCCTTAAAGGTTTGCCCATCTTCATTTGAAAATTCGGCATCAATTCTATAAGAAGCTACAGGCTCGAAACCAGCAATTTCACGTTCTTTTTCAACAATTAAACGTACCGAAACCGACTGTACACGACCAGCAGATAAACCACCTTTTACTTTACGCCAGAGTACAGGAGAAAGCTCGTACCCCACAATTCTATCTAAAACACGACGCGCTTGTTGCGCATCAACCAAATCGTAATCTATACCTCTTGGGTTTTCAATAGCTTTTAATATGGCAGATTTAGTAATTTCATGAAACACAATGCGCTTGGTTCTTTCCTTATCTAGCTTTAATGTTTCGGCTAAATGCCACGCAATAGCTTCTCCCTCGCGATCCTCATCACTTGCTAACCAAACCATTTCGGCTTTTTTAGCAAGGTCTTTAAGTTTTTTAACAACCGCTTTTTTATCTTTTGATACTTCGTATTTGGGATTAAAATCACCATCAACATCTACCCCTAACTCTTTACTTGGTAAATCGGCAATGTGCCCAAAACTAGATTCTACTTTAAAATCTTTACCAAGGAATTTTTCAATGGTTTTTGCTTTTGCTGGTGACTCAACTATCACTAAATTCTTCGCCATACTTCCTGTTTTATGGTACAAATTTATACTAAAAAAAATTTAACATCCTAATTTTATAAGCATTCATTAGCCATTTTAAACTAAAAAAGCCTGTATTTAACAACTTAAACACAGGCTGTTAATTTTTTTATAAATTATTTATTCTGAAATTGTTCCTATTTCATCAATAGCGCTTTTTTCATTAAACCCAACCACTTCCTTATAAATTAAATACACGGGGTGAAACAAAAAAGATTGCACAAAAATCCCTCCAAAACCACAGGTTACTAGAGTAGCCAAGGTAATACCAATGTAAGTCACAATAAGCAAACCTAATGTGATACCCCATTTTTTGTTTCCTATTTTAAATGAAAGTGACAAAATTTGTCCAACCGATAACTCTTCGTTAAAGGCAAAAATTGCAAAAATAAAGGCCAATGGCACTGCAAAATAAAATAACGGCAAATAACACATTAATGCCGAAGGTATCGCAATAAGTATAGCAATAAGCATTAACACAAAAATTTTACCCAAATACTTTCCTTTTACGAAATAGAAAAAATCTTGAGTTACTACCGATTCGTTGTAATCTATCTTTTTCATTATTCTATAAAAGGCAGCATTTAATGCCGTAGTAACTACTCCTAAAATAACAACTCCAACAATAACAACAGCAATATACAATACCGACATACTATTAAAAAAATTATCCATCGCTTCTGGATCGGCATAACCGTTTCGTTGCTGTTCAATAATCATATTAATAAAAGGCATATAGAAAATAAGAATTAAAGGCAACATTACAACCAATGTAAACAGCTGCAGCAACAACCCTTGTACCCAAGTTTTTTTAAATAGCTCTATTGATTTATTAAAAATATCGCCAAAATCTAGCATTCTAGCTTGTTCTATGCGTTTTGCAACATCATTTTCGGTATTCATAAATTAATTTGATAGTTTTATTTTCTCTAAAAGTAGTCGTTTTTTTATAATTATTACAAACAAAAAGCACTACCATATGGCAGCGCTTTAATATTTAAGGTTTTAAAATCTTAATTTAATTTATAAGTACTAATTGGTTTTATATCGTTTTCGAGGTATTCGTATTGATATAAAGTGTTTCCTCCAATCATTAATAACGAATTTTGTAGAGGAATAACATCTTTAGATTGAATATCATCATAATCCTTTATCATGCTCAAATCCAAAGGATTTTCTTTATTAAACAATTTTAAACCCGCAGTGCCATCGCAAACAAAAAGGGTATTCCCTTTAATTCCTAAACCGTAAGGATTCTCTAAAGTGTAGCGCAACGCCAAGGTTGGGTTAGCTTTATCACTTACATCGATAACTTCTAGTACACTTTCTAATTGTCCGCAGAAATTACCGCCACGCAAGGTTAAATAAGCATAATCGCCATCGACAACCACTGGGTCGCAACCTTCCCAATGAATAAACTCTGAAACATATTCTGGAGATGCTGGATTGTTTAAACTATAAATAAACATACCGTTGGTACTTCCTAAATACAAATAATCGTCGGCCTCGAACATGGTTTCAATATTCCAGCCCGCATAATGTGTATTTTCTAAAACAGGATTAGATAAATTAGAAATATTAAAAATCGTCATTTCGTAAGAACCTACGGTATATAAATAGTTGTTTTTAATTTGAAAACGCGCTAACGAACCACCTGTTCCTGTTGTAGACTCAATTGCAGCCGCATCAAAAGCAAAATCAACCATCATATCATCCCGTTTTTTTCTTCGTTCCGCAGTAACGGTCCACCCCACAATAATATCGTCTTCGTAATTAAATTTACTATAATCGGCTTCATCGGCTTCAATAGGCATTTGGTAATCGTACACGCTAAACACGTCTTCCAATCTTTCAACAAGCTTCACTTCAGTATTTATATCCGAAATATCGAAAATCAATAAATCGGTTGCACTATCGGCATATAAAAAATCATCTTTTACCGAAATATCTTCATTTCCTGGAATTTTAATAAACTTTACAATTGCTGGTGTTTCTGGATTTGCATTATCGATAACATGAATCCCTTCAACATCTCCAATAAAAATTAAATCTTTATAGGCGTAAATTTTACCGACTTCCTGTATCGTTTGTGGTGCCGCTATTTCAACGGAATTTCTAAAATCGGCTTTGGTCATTAAAAGCGGCGTTGCTACTTGTATTATTTCGTAATCGTCGTTATTATCGCAAGAAAATGCAAGACAAACAGCAAGACATAAACAAAGAAGTTTTGTTTTCATAGTTATAGATGGTTTTATTTTAAAGATACGAAAAAGCAAAAAGGTTGCGTATTTAAACTACTTATTTTTAAACATTTAGTATTTATACGATAACGCATCATCTAAACCATCAATATGCAAAATAACTTCACCGCCATTATCACTTATTTGCAATGGTTTTAAATTGAAACTTACTTGCTTTGTAAAAACCGCAAGACAAGCTTCGTTATTTACAAACTGGATTTTTAAATAGCGTTGTTCTGGATACGATTCGGCTATGGCACCAGAATCTATTAAATTAAACACCCAAGTATCGCCGCTGCAACCTGAAGCTTGAAAGTTAATACTAAGGCAATCTCCAATAATTTTAGCATTGACCACAGTAAAATAGTCGGTTTGTAAATTATTATAATTGTTAGCATCAATTACAACTGTTTTATCACAATTATCAGAATCTTCAACAGTATCTACGCTCTCTTCGCAAGTCATATTGGTTAAACTCATTAAAATTACAACAACCCAAAGAGCAACTTTTATAAAATTTTTCATTTTCATTTCACTTTTAGCAATAGCAAAAGTTAACACATTAACTATTAAGACCTTTACTTTTTATTAGATATAAGAAACACTAAAAGGTTGCGCATTTGCTTACAATATTTTCCAAAAAACTTTAAAACAAATTTAAACTGCCAATTTGTCACCAAACCATAAATAAATTATATCTTTGCATGCTTGTTGAAATGAAATATTTCAAATAATTATGGAAAAGACAATAGACGAAAGTAAACAGGGCGAATCGCTAATTCTAGAACAAAAAGAAGGCAACAAACGCAAGCTTTTTATAGAGAGTTACGGTTGCGCCATGAATTTTAGCGACAGTGAGATTGTGGCTTCAATTCTATCGGAGCAAGGTTTTAACACCACGCAAACCATCGAGGAAGCCGATTTGGTTTTAGTAAACACCTGCTCTATTCGTGATAAAGCCGAACAAACCGTTCGTAAACGTTTAGAAAAATATAACACGATAAAAAACAACCATAACCCAAAAATGAAAGTGGGTGTTTTAGGTTGTATGGCCGAACGATTAAAAAGCAAATTTCTTGAAGAAGAAAAAATTGTTGATTTAGTTGTTGGCCCCGATGCTTATAAAGATTTACCAAACCTTTTAGCCGAAGTTGATGAAGGCAGAGACGCTATCAACGTCATTTTATCAAAAGAAGAAACTTATGGCGATATTTCGCCAGTGCGTTTAAATAGTAATGGTATAACCGCTTTTGTATCGATTACTCGTGGCTGCGACAACATGTGTACCTTTTGTGTTGTACCATTTACTCGTGGGCGCGAACGCAGCAGAGATCCGCAAAGTATTATTGAAGAAGTTAACGATTTATGGAGCAAAGGCTACAAAGAAGTTACTTTACTTGGCCAAAATGTAGATAGCTATTTATGGTATGGCGGCGGACTTAAAAAAGATTTCGATAAAGCCAGCGACATACAAAAAGCTACTGCGGTAGATTTTGCGAAACTGTTAGACATGTGTGCGGTGGCGCAACCTAAAATGCGTTTTCGTTTTTCAACCTCCAATCCGCAAGATTTTACTATCGATGTTATTGAAACCATGGCGAAGCATAAAAATATATGCAACTACATTCACCTACCAGTGCAAAGTGGAAGCGACCGTATTTTAAAAGCCATGAACCGTTTACATACTCGTGAAGAATATTTCGAAATTATTGATAACATTCGTCGTTTAATTCCAGATTGTGGTATTAGTCAAGATATGATTTCTGGTTTCCCAACCGAAACCGAAGAAGATCACCAAGATACCTTATCGCTTATGCGCTACGTAAAATATAGCTACGGCTACATGTTTGCGTACTCAGAACGTCCAGGAACTTTAGCTGAAAGAAAATTAGAAGACGATATTCCTGAAGCCATTAAAAAGCGCCGATTAGCAGAAATTGTTCAGCTTCAACGCGATTTAAGTGAAGAAGTAATGAAAAGCAACGTAGGCAAAGTGGTTGAAGTATTAATTGAAAAATCATCTAAAAAATCGGATGCTGAATGGTCTGGGCGAACCTCAGAAAATTTAGTTGCCGTTTTCCCTAAAGAAAACTATAAAGAAGGTGATTTTGTAAACGTAAAAATTAACAGCTGTACCAGTGCGACTTTAATTGGCGAAGCGGTTGGGTATTCTGAAAATAATTAATTAGGTAAATGGAATCTGTTCAAGCAATAAAACAACGTTTTGGTATTATTGGCAATACGCCTGCACTAAATCGTGCCATTGAAAAAGCCATACAGGTTGCCCCTACCGATATTTCGGTGTTGGTTACGGGCGAAAGTGGTGTTGGTAAAGAAAGTATTCCTAAAATAATACATCAGTTATCGCATCGTAAACACAACAAATATATTGCCGTTAACTGTGGCGCGATTCCAGAAGGCACCATAGATAGTGAACTTTTTGGTCACGAAAAAGGTGCTTTTACAGGCGCAACACAAACGCGTAGTGGTTATTTTGAAGAAGCCGATGGCGGTACAATTTTTTTAGATGAAGTTGGCGAATTACCGTTAACAACACAAGTACGTTTACTTCGTGTTTTAGAAAATGGTGAATTTTTAAAAGTAGGATCAAGTAAAGTACAAAAAACCAATGTGCGCATTGTAGCTGCTACAAACGTAAATATGTTTGAAGCGATACAAAAAGAAAAATTTCGTGAAGATTTATTTTACCGTTTAAGTACTGTCGACATTAATTTGCCGCCTTTACGCGAGCGTCAAGAAGACATTCATTTATTGTTTAGAAAATTTGCTAGCGATTTTGCTTTAAAATACAAAATGCCAACAGTAAAACTAAGCGACGGTGCAGTACAAATGCTTTTAAAATATCGCTGGAGCGGAAATATTCGTCAGTTACGAAACATTGCCGAACAACTTTCAGTTTTAGAACAAAATCGTACCGTACAAGCTGAAACTTTACGAAATTATTTACCAACTACAGGAAGTAATTTACCAGCGGTAATAAAAACCACAAAATCGGAAAGCGATTTTAGTAGCGAACGAGAAATACTTTACAAAGTGCTTTTCGATATGAAAAGCGACCTCAACGACCTTAAAAAACTTACCATGGAACTTATGAAAAATGGTAACACTAAAGATGTTGAGAAAAACAATGAAAGCTTAATTCAAAAAATATACGGTAACGATACCAATGATGATATCGATTTTGAAGAGCACAACGACACCGATGCATTTTTAAGTATTCCAGAAACTACCGCAACGCCTATTGTAGAAGAATCTATTAACGATAAATATCATTTTGCTGAAGAAATTGAAGAGGAAGAAACCTTATCGTTACAAGACAAAGAACTGGAATTAATAAAAAAATCGCTAGAACGTCACAACGGGAAACGTAAATTGGCAGCAGCCGAACTTGGCATTAGCGAACGCACATTATACAGAAAGATTAAACAATACGATTTATAATTTTGAGTTTAATTTACATGACACGCATTAAACATATCATTTTATTCAGCCTTTTAATGACAACATTAAATAGCTGCAAAATACAATACGGATTTACACAACCAAGCTCTATTGAAGCCGACACCTTTCAAGTAAACCGATTTGAAAATACCGCTTTACTTATAGAACCAGGTCTTGACCGTGATTTTAAATTAGCGCTCGAAAATTTAATTCAAGACCAAACCAACTATACCTTAGTAAACAATAACGCCGATTTAATTTTTGAAGGTGAAATTACCGATTATCGTATCTCACCAACAACCTCAACCTCATCGAATACCGCAGCACAAAACCGACTAACCATAAGCGTTAGAGTTCGTTTTTTTAATACCAATAACGAAGAAGACGATGTTGAGCAAACCTTTTCGTTTTTCTACGATTATGCTGGAAGTGCACAACTAGTTGGTTCTCAAAAATCGACAGCTCACGAAGAAATTTTAGATCGTTTAACACAAGATATCATTAATGCTACCCTGGCTAAATGGTAAACTTTTATTACAATTTTAAAATTTTTAAATAAATTTGGAATATCTAATGAATAAAACCGATTTTACATCCATGCTTCAAAATCCGGAAACTTTAACTTCCGAACAATCTGATGCCGTAAAGTCAATTATTTCGGAGTTTCCTTATTTTCAACCTGCGCGGGCCGTTTATTTAAAAGCCTTAAAAGATCAAAACAGCTTTAAATACAATCAAGAACTAAAAACTACGGCGGCTTATACCACCGACAGAAGTATTCTGTTTGATTATATAACTTCGGAAGAATTTATTCAAAATGAAATTTCAGAATTCATCAAACAAAACACCACGCATTTAAATGATATTGATGTTGAAGCTGAAGATATTTCGGTAAACCGAAGCACGTTAGTTGATGATAACTTACATAAACAAATAGAAGAAACCGATGGCGCTTTAGACCCTAATTTGTTTCAACCAAAAGAAATCAAAAAAGCTTCAGAAACACCTTCTGATAAAAAAAAAGCGATTGAATCAACTATATTAATTGATGATTCTAATGTAAAAAAATCGCCTGAAGCTGTTTTAAATTTAGGGAAACCATTTCAATTTAATAAAACTGAAAAACATTCGTTTAACGAGTGGTTAAAAATATCACATTTTAAGCCTATTGAACGCGAAGAAGTATCAGAGCAACCGATTCCTGTTGAAAGCTCTGAACCTGATGAAATCACCACAAACACCCCAGAAGACAGCCTAGAAAAACAAAAAAAGTTCGACTTAATAGATAAATTCATTCAACAAAATCCAAGAATAAGCCCTGTAAAAGATGCTGCTCCAAAAGGCAATTTAGCCAACGAGCAAATGATTCAACCCGAAGCATTAATGACCGAGACTTTAGCGCGAATTTATGTGGAACAAAAAAATTATAAAAAGGCCATTCAATCTTATAAAATTTTAAGTTTGAAATATCCAGAAAAAAGTGGTTTCTTTGCAGACCAAATTAAAGCAGTAGAACAATTAAGAGATCAAAATAAATAAAACATAATGAGTACGTTTACAATATTTTTAGCCTTAATAATAGTAGTAGCATTTTTACTTATAGTTGTAATTATGGTACAAAACCCTAAAGGTGGTGGCTTATCATCGTCGTTTGGTGGCGGTGGCACACAGCAATTAGGAGGCGTTAAAAAAACAACCGACTTTTTAGACAAAAGTACTTGGACATTAGCAACCATACTTTTAGCATTAATTTTATTATCGAATGTTGCAGTAAACAGAAGTTCTGGCAGTTTAGAATCGAAAGCTTTAGAAGCCGACGAAACTATCGAGCAACCACTTCCTACTCCTGCAGCACCAGCAGCAACCAACGACACAACAACAGGTTCTGAAGAATAAAATTTAAAAACTCACACTTAAAAATGCCAACTTTTCCAGTTGGCATTTTTTGTTTCTACCAGTTACGACAGGCTTTCTGAAAGTTTGTCAGTTACCCCGCAATGGCACATTTTTAGCTTAACCCTATACCGTAAACATTAATTTTAAAATTAAAAATATATCACAATGGCATTAAACATTAAACCATTAGCAGACCGTGTTCTTATTGAACCAGCTGCTGCTGAAACTAAAACAGCTTCAGGAATTATTATTCCAGATAACGCTAAAGAAAAACCACAAAAAGGTACTGTTGTTGCTGCTGGACCTGGCACAAAAGACGAGCCTATTACCGTAAAAGTTGGCGACACTGTTTTATATGGCAAATATGCTGGAACAGAGTTAAAACTTGAAGGTACCGACTACTTAATAATGCGCGAGAGCGATATACTTGCAATTGTTTAATTGCAAATTCCAAAAAATCAAAAACTAAATTCCAAAAAAATCAAAAAATTCAAATATACGTTCCGATTGGAATTTGATATTTTGAAAATTGAGATTTAAAATTTTAAATAAAATTTTTCATTATGGCAAAAGACATAAAATTTGATATAGAAGCACGCGATGGATTAAAACGCGGTGTTGATGCATTAGCAAATGCAGTGAAAGTAACTTTAGGCCCAAAAGGTCGTAACGTAATTATTTCTAAAAGCTTTGGTGCGCCTCACATTACTAAAGATGGTGTATCGGTTGCTAAAGAAGTAGAATTAGAAGACGCCCACGAAAACATGGGTGCACAAATGGTAAAAGAAGTAGCTAGTAAAACCAACGATTTAGCTGGTGATGGTACTACAACAGCTACTGTTTTAGCACAAGCTATTGTTAAAGAAGGTTTAAAAAACGTAGCTTCTGGTGCAAACCCAATGGATTTAAAGCGTGGTATTGATAAAGCTGTTGAAGCAATTACTAAAGACCTTGAAGCGCAAGCACAAGAAGTTGGTAATTCTTCAGAAAAAATAAAGCAAGTTGCAGCTATTTCTGCAAACAACGACGATACCATTGGTGAGTTAATCTCTCAAGCATTCTCTAAAGTTGGTAAAGAAGGTGTAATTACTGTTGAAGAAGCTAAAGGTTTAGATACTTATGTTGATGTTGTTGAAGGTATGCAATTCGACAGAGGTTATTTATCGCCTTACTTTGTAACGGATTCTGATAAAATGATTGCCGATTTAGAAAATCCGTACATTTTATTATTCGATAAAAAGATTTCAAACTTACAAGAAATCCTTCCAATTTTAGAGCCAGTAGCGCAATCTGGTCGTCCACTTTTAATAATCGCTGAAGATGTTGACGGACAAGCCTTAGCCACTTTAGTGGTTAACAAATTACGTGGTGGTTTAAAAATCGCTGCTGTAAAAGCGCCTGGTTTTGGCGACAGACGTAAAGCTATGCTTGAAGATATCGCTATTTTAACTGGTGGTACTGTAATTTCTGAAGAAAGAGGGTTTACTTTAGAAAATGCCGATCTTTCAATGTTAGGTACTGCTGAAACTGTAACTATCGATAAAGACAACACGACAATCGTTAACGGTTCTGGTGATGCTGAAGCTATTAAAGCACGCGTTAACCAAATTAAAGCTCAAATTGAAAGCACAACTAGCGATTACGACAAAGAAAAATTACAAGAGCGTTTAGCAAAATTAGCTGGCGGTGTTGCTGTACTTTATGTTGGTGCTGCTAGTGAAGTTGAAATGAAAGAGAAAAAAGACCGTGTTGATGACGCTTTACATGCTACTCGCGCTGCTGTAGAAGAAGGCATTGTTGCTGGTGGTGGTGTTGCCTTAGTTAGAGCGAAAGCGGTATTAGCAAACCTTGAAACCGTTAATTTAGACGAAACTACTGGTGTGCAAATTGTAAACAAAGCTATTGAAGCACCGTTACGTACTATCGTTGAAAATGCTGGTGGCGAAGGTTCTGTTGTTATCAATAAAGTACTTGAAGGTAAAAAAGACTTTGGTTACGACGCTAAATCTGAAGAATATGTGGATATGCTTAAAGCGGGTATTATCGATCCTAAAAAAGTAACGCGTATTGCTTTAGAAAACGCAGCTTCTGTAGCTGGTATGATTTTAACAACCGAGTGTGCTTTAATCGATATTAAAGAAGATGCTCCTGCTATGCCTCCAATGGGCGGTGGCGGTATGCCAGGTATGATGTAAGTCGAGAGCCTCGACGGGCAAATTATCTCACTCATTTTTGAGTAAAAACAATAACACTAAAAACGTCTCAATTTATTTTGAGACGTTTTTTATTTTTTTACTATGTTTTTATTTTTCAATTACTTAGATTTATTTCATAAAATAAAAACATCATCATTTGGAGCCAATTACAATAATTTCTTCTGCAATTTTAAGTCAATTACAAGCTTCTGCGGTTGTTGGTACAATCGTCTCAAGTTTTATTGGAAGTAGATCCGACGAACTTCTTTGCAAAGGCACAAAACATCTTTTTAACAAAATAAAAAATAATGTTGACGAACCGGCAAACCATGACATCCAAAAAGCAGTAAGGAAAGCCTATTTGTGTGCTACTCATGTTGCTACTGATGAAGTAAAAAATGATACTGATTTAAAAGAAATAAAATCCTATTTAAAAAAAGAGCTTTCAAAACTTAAAAAACCAAACATTCGTTTTCCAAAAACCGAGTTGGACAGTAAGTTTGAACAACTACTAAATCCAAAAGGTAATTCAGTTGATGAGCAATTACCAACAATTAAGCTATCATTAAAAGAAATGCTTCTTGAAGAGTTGAAATTGATGAAATTGCGAGTTCCTCTGGAGCTTAAAAACAAAATCATGGATGGATGGAATGAAGGAAACAAACACTACGATTGGTATGAATTAATGTGTGCTTTTGCTACTGAGGATTTTAAAAGCAACGAAAGAATTAGAGCAGTTATACAAACAGACTACTTATCAATTTTAACACAACAAAGTAATGATATAAATATAAAAATTGATGATGTAGTAAGCCATCTTGAAGCCATTGAAGCAGCTTACAAGCCAATTTTAGTGAAGGTTGAAACTATTATTTCAATTGTAGAAAACACTAACGAGAAAGTAAACCAAATAGACAAAAAAGTTGATGACTTGGTTGAAGCATTAAAACTAAAAACAGGCGGTAAAAAAAACATCCTGTTTAACACAAAAGGTTTAAAAGCCAGCACAAACTACAACAAAATAAAAACTAAACTTGAGGCACTATACCTCGATGAAGAAAACCTAAGAATTGAAATAGAGGATTATAAACTAGAAGTTAAAGAAGCAAACAGCAACAACCTAGAAAGAAAAAAACGCCTACTAAACAATGCGGAGCAAAACCATTTGGAGGTAAATACACAAAGAATTGATACCGAAAAGGAACTAGAGGTTTTTGTTAATGATGTTTTAAACCTCGCTAAACTATTAAATAGTGAAGAATTAATAAACAACAATGACCTAAGTACAATTAAAACATTATTTGAACAAGGTAAATATCAAGAAGTTAATGAACTCCTTAACGAGGATAAGTTATATAAAGAACTTGAAACTATAAACACAGAAAAGCATGAGCTCTCACAAAAGTTTTTGGTAAAAGCACAAACCACAGTTATAGAAAAAAAAGAAAACTGGTTTAATTTAGCATATAAATATTACCAAGAAGCTATCAATTTAGAAGAAACAGCAAATAATTTATTCGAATTTGCATACTTTTTAGATATTCACAGAAAAATCTCAAATGCCATTTTTTATTACAATAAATGTCTCTCACTAAGAAGAAAACTCGCCAAGGAGAACCCAAATGCCTTTTTGGCTGACGTGGCGATGACATTGAACAATCTGGCAAGTCTACGTCAGTTACGGTTTTAAAGTTAATGATTTTCGGTTTAGCACTGACGTTAGCAATTCCGAGTGGATTCGGACGTAGTCGAATCCGCCGTAATTGCGGTTATACATTGTTGTGCTTAGTTTTTTTATTTTGTTTCGTACCAATCTTTATAATCTAGATGTTTGTTAAATTCCTCATCATCCATTTTAAACAGAATCTTTGAATATTCTCTTGATTTTGAGATTCCTTTTTCGTTCAGAAAATCGGTAATCATAAAATAAACCGAAGGATGTTCAATATCATCCATTTTCAAAGTCGAATATCTTTTCCTTGATTTCGGATATTGTTTCCAAAATCGTTTGTAATCGCGATAAATTTCATCCGTAACTTTTGAGATAATCTGATTTAACAATTCTATTGGGATTTGATTGTCCGACAGTCCAACATAATACTCTTTGATTTTCGAGTAAAAGTCTTGTTTAGGTTTAATTTTATTTTCAGTTTTCCAGAATAGCATTTAAGTCAACTGTAATTCAATATTTTCGTGTTCTTTTATTATTTCAACTATTCGGTCATAGTATTTTAGTTCCGATTTGCTTTTTTCACTACGATGCCATTTTAAGATATATTTCTCATCAACATCGTCACTCCAAATCCGCCATACAAAACATCATTAAATGCGTTTAAATTCCGTCCAATTTTCCAATTCAGTCCGAAAGTCATTTTCGATTCTATCTCTCGATAAAATCCTTTCATATTTGAAAATTTATTTCCGTTTATCTCGATTATTCGCATTTTGGGTAAATTAAGCACAACTCCCGTATAACAGGCACTCTAAAAGTAAACAAATTAATACAAAACACATAAAAAAAAGGCTAACCAATTAAGGTTAACCTTTTGCTTTGTTTAATATATTTATTTAGTTATTAAATTTTAAATGTCATTACTGGTAGTACGGCGTGGTTAGCAATATCTTCGGAGATGCTGCCTTCTAAAAAGTGGGTTATTCCTTTTCTGCCATGAGTAGCAACAGCTATTAAATCGGCATTAATTTCGGCAGCTTGGTTTAAAATACCAGCTTCAACAGAATAGTTAGACACAAAACTTGTATCGGCCATTCGGTTGGTATGGCCTTCGGCTTCTATTAAAAACGTGGCTACTTTTTCGCGCATTTCTTTCGAGGTTATAAAGCGGCTTGGTGTATTCACATAAACCAAATTCACTTTGGCATGTAAGGCTTCAAACTGTGCCACAGCGCGTTTAAACACTTCAATAGAATCGGTAGCAAAATCGGTGGCAAACAACACATTTTTAAACCCTACGGTTTTTATTTCGTCTTTTAACACCAACACGGGTATTTTAGAGTGTCGCACCACCTTTTCGGTATTACTGCCTACAAAAATTTCAGTAATACCACTAGAACCATGCGAGCCCATTACAATTAAATCGGCGCTATGGTCTTCGGCCACATCGCTAACTTCGCTAAACACTTTAAAATGCTTTACAATTGGAGTTACTTTTATACCTTGTAAATACTCACGATTTAAAAAGGATTTAAACTTTTTCTCGGCCAGTTTTAAATAAAAAACAGCTTCTTCATTTTGTTGAAAACCGCCTTTGGTAAACACAGCTTCCGACAATTCCAACATGTGTAATGCCAAAACTTCACCTTGATGTTGTTTGGCTAATATGGCTGCGGCTTCAAGGGCATATTCAGAATATATTGAAAAATCTATAGGTACAATTATTTTTTTCATGACAAATAATTTAGATGGTTTATTTCTTTATTAAAGTACAAAATTTTAAGCACTTTTTCAAGTAAATTAACGTTTATATCGTCATGGAAAACAGTTGTTTTTCAGGCTTTTTTTGCTGTAATAATACATCGAAAGCCATACAAACATTACGAACAAATGGTTTTCCTTTTTTAGTGATTTTTAATCCATTATTCTCGATAACTACAAGCTCATCTTTTAACATTTCAGACAATTTATTTAAAGTATCATCTAAATTTTTAAAAGTTGAATCACTGTTATTCCATGCGGTTTTGTAATGACACATTAAATTCAAAATATGTTGCCTTATTACTAAATCTTCTTCATTTAAAATATGACCTCGAAACACAGGTATAATGTTGTTTTCAACTAAATGATAGTACGCCTCGATGCCTTTTACATTTTGAGAAAAACCATACCAACTATCGCTAATAGACGATACGCCTAAACCAATCATCATTTGCGTTTTTGATGCGGCATAACCCATAAAATTACGGTGTAGCTTCTGGTTGACCATGGCGGTGTACAACGCATCGGTTGGTAAGGCAAAATGGTCCATACCTATTTCGGCATAACCCGCATCGGCCAACAAGGCTTTACCAACTTCGTATTGCAAACGTTTTTCTTCGGGTTTTGGTAAGTTTGCTTCGCTAAAACCGCGCTGTCCATTGCCTTTTATCCATGGTGTATGTGCATAACTGTAAAAAGCAATGCTATCGGGCATTAATTGTCTTGTTTTAGCTATGGTTTCGCGAATATGGTCAACAGTTTGAAATGGTAAACCGAAAATAATATCGTGTCCTACACTGGTAAAACCAACGCTTCTTGCCATTTCGGTAGCGCGTTTAACATGCTCGAATGGTTGTATTCTATGTATAGCCTTTTGTACGGTATCGTTGTAATCTTGCACACCAAAACTAACACGCCTAAAGCCTAAACTGCACAAGGTTAACAGATGTTCTTTTGTTGTATTATTGGGATGACCTTCAAAACTAAACTCATAATTTTCGGCTAGAATAGCTTTTCTGGTTATCCCTTTTATCAATCGGTTTAAATTTAAAGGCGAGAAAAACGTTGGAGTACCACCGCCTAAATGCAATGCTTTAATTTTTGGTTTGTCGTTGAATAATTCACAATACAAATCCCATTCTTTTAAAACGGCGGTAATATATGGCGATTCTACCTCGTGACGTTTAGTAATGCGCTTATTACAGCCACAAAACGTGCATAAACTTTCGCAAAATGGTAAATGAATGTACAAACTAATGCCTTCGGAGGTATTGCTTTCGTTAAACGATTGCCGTAATGATTGTTTCCATTGTTTTAAACTGAAGGTATTATTGTCCCAAAAAGGCACCGTTGGATAACTGGTATACCGAGGCCCTGGTACATTGTACTTTTTTATTAAATTATGGCTCATACTAATTAATTTGAGTCAAAACTAAGGGCATAAAAAAGAAAAAACCATGACAAAAGTCATGGTTTGGTTATTTGCAGTTTATTATACTTTAAAAAATATTGGATTCCATAGTACGCTGATTAATAGAATTATTAAACACTTCAATCATACGTTTAGCAATACCTGTCCAACCAAAATTACGACGTGCAAAACGCGCACCTTCAACAGAAAGTTCGTTACGCATTTTTGGGTATAATAATGGCATTGCCATCATCGCACCAAACTCTACCGGACGATGTGGATCGGCAAATAAGGCTTGATTTCCAAAATCGATTAAGTCGTACAAACCACCATGAACCGTTACAACACTTGGCGTACCACAGGCCATAGCCTCGATAGCTACCATACCAAATGGCTCGTAACGTGATGGCATTGCAAAAATATTTGCCGAACGATATACGTTTGCTAAATCTTCGTCGGCCACATAACTTTTCCAGGTAATTTTATCTAAAATACCTAATTCGCCAGCGAGTTTCTTTAAACCTTCAACACCTTTGTCGTCTTGTTTAGAATTATCGCCTCCAATGGCAGCAACTAAGCGTGCTTCGGGACATAAATCGAAAACTGTTGGTAACGATTTTATTAATAAATCATAACCTTTATTATGAGCCATTCTACCTAAAGCTAAAATATCGGTTGGTTGAATATCGTATTTGGCTCGAATTTTGTCGTTTTCTTTACTTGGTACTGGAAAAAAGCGGTTCTCATCAATACCTGGAGGAATCATACCACAATTTCGTGGTAACACATCGTATTGTTGCGTTAATAAATCGACTTGTGGTAAGGTGGTTGCAATTACAAAATTACACATTTGGTATACAAAATACTCTTTACGAATACGCTCCTTGAAACGGTACTTCTCCTCCATTTCTTTTTCTTCCATATCGCTTCCCATTGTATGTTGTTTCCACCAACCTAATGAGTGCGGTGTATGCACGTGAGAAATACCAAGTTCTTCGGCAATTTTTTGTCCTGCCCAACCAGCATCCCAATAATGTGAATATACCACATCGTAACGCTTACGCTCCTTTTTTATAGCAGCTAAACAATTGGTTACAAACTTTTTTAGGTGGTCGTGCATGTCTTCTTTTCTAATAAACTTTTTACCACCAAAAGGGATACGCCAAACGCTGTAATTTTCGTCTACATGATCGTATTCTGGTTGGTCTTCAAATTGGCGCGTTACCAAATCTACTTTTTTTCCTAAACGGCTAAACCGCTCAGCGAGCTCTAAAACATAAACTACTTGACCTCCTGTATCAGGTTTTCCTAATTCGGCATTGGCTCCTACATATCCGTGTAAGGATATCATTAAAATTGATTTCATAGTTTTAAATTTTAGTTAATCTATTTATAATTTTTAAGTCGTGACAAGCAGAAATATATTGTGCTGCCGACCACGCTTGGTATGCTTTACCCATGGCTTTTCCTGTAATTCCATGCGCCCATTCTGTAAATTCCCATTCTTCGGTTAAACCTTCTTTGTTTATTAAAGCAAGCTTGTATAATTCTGAAATAGCAACATCTTTTAAACCTAATTTATTAATAAATTTCACCCAAAAACCACCTACAAAAGGCCAAATACCTCCGTTGTGATAATGGTTTGGTAGATTTAAAAGATTTACGGTATAATACGGTCTCCAATCTGGATCACCCGGTGTAACTACTGGATACACGTTAGATACTGGAAACGGATCGTTAACCCCAACTCCTAGCATAAATTTGAAGGTTTCATGGGCTTTTTCGGAATCTGTTGCGCCGTGTAAAAAGGCCAATACATTTCCAAAAACATCGCATCGCCAGCTAAAATCGAAAGGTGTGGTTTGAGCAATTAAGTATGAGGTATCACCTAGGGTAAATTGGCGTTCTGCAAAGGACACCGATTGAAATAATTTTTGCTGTGTAGATGGCCAGAAGTTCTGCAATATTTCTTTTTTAATCACCTGAGACCATCTAATGTATTCGCCAGCTTCTTCGTAATCGCCCAACATTTCAAGCATTCTACCAAAGCACACGTTGGCTCTGTACCATAAAATTTCGTCATACAATATGTTGTAGCTTCCTCCGAATAAATCGGTCCAATCGCCTGCTTCAGGAATTTCTAAAAGGGCATCGTTATTACTATCGTGCGCGCCCAACCAACGCATGGTTTCTTTTATATCTTTTATATATTTTCTAAGGAATTTTATATCCTTGGTAACATTAACATACTCGTAAAACGCGATTACTACCCAAATACCGCTATCGATTGAACAAATACCGCCAACACCAGAATAATCGGGTTGATTATCTTTTATACGCACATTTGAAGGAATTTGTCCGTTTCTTGAAATATGTTCGAATAAGGTTTCCAAAGTTTTACGCTGACAAGCATGAATTTCTTCATCGTGAATAAGTGGTAACGAGCCAATAACGGTAATTGCACCATCGCGTGCCCAAACGCTATAATAATTTTCGTCGGTTCCTTTAGACACGTTATCTTTTATAGAGCAAGCCGAAAATCCTAAAGGCGTGATATTCTTTTTTAATGCAATTACGGCTTTTTCGTAACCTTCGCGTATCAAAGCTAACTTTTCATCTTCATCTTCCTCAGCTATATGACTTAGCTCTTGTTGAATAATATAATCGTCAGTATGATCGATATTTTCAGATACTTTAGCATCCTTTGGCAATACACCATAATAAATTAAGCCTTCAATAATACCATCGCTATGAATATTTTCGGCATGATACATTTGCTTATACTTGGTATATTTATAAAGCTCTTCATGAGCATTAGCAACCACAATTCCTTTTACACCATCCATATCGAACATGGCCGAATCGTTGCCACTATCGCCTGCTACTAGAACATTTTCAGCGTTTATATCAACATTATTTAACAGCCATTGTAAAGCATTTCCTTTATTTGCCCATTTTGGAAGTACATCTAAAAATTGATTGCCCGAATACACAATGTTTACAAACATGTTGGCATCGGCGAAATCTTTCTCTATGCTCTCAATTAAATCGTCGGTAGCATCGTGAAAAAAGTAGCTTCGTTTATAAGCGTGTTGAAACTTTGTTGGTTGTTCGCTAATAGGATGCTTTATATTTTGAACAATTTTTTCGACAGCTTCTAAATCCCAACCATCATCTAAAACATCGTTAAAGGCTTTAACGGTACGCTGCTTTTTATAATCGTAAATTAAAGTCCCAACACCAGCAATTATATAATCTGGCTCGGGCAAAGTACCTTTTTCTATTAAACCTAAAACATCGTCGATTAAACGCCCCGTATTATAGGTTAGTAAAACGTTTTGGGGTTTGTAGGATTCCCATATTTTTTTGAAGTTACTTTTATGGGTATGAAAATCGATTAAAGTGTTATCAATATCGAAAGACAGAAGTTTAATGACGGCATGATTGCCATCTTCGGTTTTGTTCATGTTTTTTTGCTTTTTTTACAAATTTTGGTAAGATTTTCTCATAATTTAAGCCAAAATGGGCTAAAAAGCAAGAAAACACGAACTATTCTAATTTCAATTTTTAATGTAATAAATTGAAAGCGTTTAACTACGAAATCTAAAATTAAACTCTATTTTTATTAAATTTTCAATAATTTAAAAATTCAATTTAAACCGTTACAAACCTTTAATAAAATTCCCATAAGGATCTTTAAATTGAATGCCTTCGGTAAAGCGTTGTTTACTTAAAAGTTTAAATTCTACCAGCGCCCAAAGCACAAATTCTTTCACAAAAAAACTATCTTCTTGAGCTATGTTAGGTTGATATTTGGCAAGCAAATCGTTTAAAGGTGAAATGTTGCTCAGCAACATATTGTATTCTTTATCGCTTAAATCGTCTAATAACTCGAAGCCTTCCTTTAAATTAAAAAACCACGACACAATATCGTCGTATGGCGTTTCTTCGTTAGCCTTTTGAAGCTTCTCAATTTTAGGAAAATACTCTACAAACAAACTCTTTACAGCTTCACCAATTAAATTGTAAGCCACCACTGCAGCGCCTTCTTGTTCGCCTTCATAAACCAACTCAACTTTACCTGTAATGGCTGGAATAATACCCACAAAATCGGATAATCGCAGCGTGGTTTGAGCATCGCCATTAACTAAAGCTCTACGCTCTGCGGTACTTAACAAATTTTCTAAAGCCGTAATGCTTAAACGTGCACTAACCCCACTTTTTGCATCAATATATTCGCTTTCGCGCGCCTCGAAAACAATTTGTTCCAATAAATCTCGTGCTAAATCGGGAACTGTAACCGTAGATTTTTGAGACTCGACCACCTTAGCTTCTTGCTCGGTAATTTTTCTTGCCGTTTCAATATCAATAGGATAATGCGTTAAAATTTGCGAACCAATACGATCTTTTAAAGGCGTTACGATACTACCTCTATTCGTATAATCTTCGGGGTTTGCGGTAAACACAAACTGAATATCTAAAGGTAATCGTAGTTTAAAACCTCGAATTTGTATGTCGCCTTCTTGTAAAATATTGAATAAGGCCACTTGAATTCTAGCTTGTAAATCGGGTAGCTCATTAATTACAAAAATGCAACGATTGGCTCTTGGAATCATCCCATAATGAATCACTCTATCGTCGGCATAACTTAGTTTTAAATTAGCTGCTTTTATAGGATCTACATCTCCAATAATATCGGCTACGGTAACATCGGGTGTGGCTAATTTTTCGGCAAAACGTTCGCTTCGGTGTAACCAAGTAATTGGTGTATTATCGCCTTTTTCTTTTATAAGCTCGGTTGCAAAACGCGATAAGGGTTGTAAAGGATCATCATTGATTTCGGAACCTTCAACCACTGGAATATATTCATCTAACAAGTTCAACATTAATCGCGCAAGACGCGTTTTTGCTTGTCCGCGTAACCCCAATAAGTTGATATTGTGCCTTGATAAAATGGCGCGTTCTAATTCTGGAATTACCGTATTTTCGTAACCGTGAACTCCTGTAAATGTGGTTTCTTTATTTTTTATTTTTTCGATTAAATTATCTCGAAGTTCATCTTTTATAGATTTCGATTGGTATCCTGAAGCTTTTAATTCGGCTAATGTTGTTATGTCGTTAACTTTCATTATGTGTTTTTAATTTTAAGAAACATCTCGACTGCGCTAGATGTAACAATACATTTTTCTTTTTCAATGCATAAAGCATTTATTACCCTCTAATTCTTTTTTTTCTGTTGGTTTCGTAATCTTCAAAAATCATTTCACCTAAACCTTTTAAGCCTGTATAAAATGCTTTACCTTGGTTGGCATAGGTAAATTCACGCACAAACTGCATTAAATAGCTATCTTTTGCTATCATGAATGTGGTTATAGGAATGTGTAATTTTCTGGCTTGTTGTGCCATCATATAACACTTATTGGTGATGGTTGGGTTTAACCCGATGCTATCTTTAAAATATTCTCCGTTTTTAAGGCGCAAACAACTGGGTTTACCATCGGTTATCATAAAAATTTGCTTGTTGGTGTTACGTTTTCTTCTAAGCAAATCCATGGCTAACTCTAAACCTGCTACTGTATTGGTGTGATACGGGCCAACATTTAAATAAGGTAAATCTTTGATTTCTATTTGCCAAGCATCATTACCAAACACTAAAATATCTAAAGTATCTTTTGGGTAGCGCGTGGTAATTAATTCGGCAAGTGCCATCCCTACTTTTTTGGCCGGTGTAATTCGATCTTCGCCATACAATATCATACTGTGGCTAATATCTATCATGAGCACGGTACTCATTTGTGATTTATGAAGTGTTTCTTCGACAACCAAATCGTCTTCCGAAAGTGTAAAATCACCAATACCATGGTTTATTTGCGCATTTTTTAAACTCTCGGTCATCGACACTCTATCTAAAGCATCTCCAAACTGATAATTTTTAAAATCGCCAGTATGTTCATCGCCAACACCTGGACTTTTACTTTTATGATTGCCTTGTCCGCTGCGCTTTATTTTACCAAAAATTTGATCGAGGGCTTGTTGCCTAATAGCGCGTTCGGTTTTTGCAGTAATGCCCATACCGCCTTTGCCATCGGGTTTTATCTCTTCGCGGATGTAACCTTTCTTTTTTAAATCTTCAATAAAATCGTCGATTGTATATTCGGCAGTAGTCAGTTTGTATTCTCTATCGAGTTCGCGTAACCAATCTATGGCTTCATCAAAATCACCAGAAGTATGCGTAATAAGTTCTTTAAAAATATCAAAAAGCTTATCGAAAGGCGACTGATCGGGAGCTTCGTATTTTTTAAACACAAACCCTTTTCTGTTAGCTTTATTTTTTGTCATAGCTGTATAAAATTAGTGAATTTTAAAACAACTTGCTAATACTAACAATTACTAAAATTTATGGGCTCATTAAAAATCTTTACAAACCGAAACGTTTAATCTTCTAAAGCCTTAATTGAATTATTATTTAAGTTGATTGAAAAGTTTACTGAAGGCTGCCCAGACATGGTTTTTAAAAATAGAGTACCGAATAATTTTAAGTCGGCATCGTTACCTTTTTGAAGTGCTTCGGATAGCATTTTATATTGATTTAAACGCGCTGCTCCTATTTGTTTATACACTAAACCATCGGAAAGTTTTAAACGATAAAAATCGACGAGCATATCGTTGATCGTCCACGAATCTAAGTCTTCTAATATTTGAAGATTAATAGCGTTTGAAGCATCTTGAACCGATAGTAGCAAAGCCTTACCCGTTTTGTTAAGCAATTTCTCTTTTAACGGTTCTGGCCAATCGTTAGGTAAAAAACGTAAGCGCACCAATTCTTTTAAATGCCAATCGGTTAAATGCAAGTACGATTGCGCTTGTAGCACTTCTTTATTCCAAATTTTAGAGGCTTGAGATGCCTTTAAATAAGCATGCTCTTTTTCGTAAAGCGGAAAAAGTTCGTTATAATTTAAAACCGAATCTAATACAACGGTTTCTACCTTAACATGCGTATCATCGTTAAAAGTGAGTACTTTATACGCTGGCATGTAGCCTGCTAACGAAGGTGTTTGAATGTTAAACAATGTTTGTCCGTTTTTAGCTTTATGCACACCAGTATCGTTGGCATGCATGTGGCCACCAAAGTGTAACTGCAAGCCCAAACTCGCAAAGGTTTCGGCTACTTCTAGATTTGGCACACGTACCAATTGCATTTTATTGTCTCCAAATAGTTGTTTAAGTTCGTTGGTTGCGCCATCGTTAAATTCAACCATTGGGTAATGACTGAAAGCCACTAACTTTTTATTATGTTTTTTAGCTTCTAAAACCACTTGTTTCACCCAAGAAACAAGATGCTTTTTATGTTGTATTACGCCATTATAACCGTTACCACTAGCACCACCAAATTCAGTGCTTGTTTCATTTTTCGGAAGATACACATTACCATCTATGGCTAACAACCATAAGCCCTCAACGGGCTCAACCACATAACTTACATCTGGAATTTTTAAGGTTGATTTCTGAACGTTGTAGGTTCTTTTATCGAGTTCGGATTGAGATTTAGCGAGATCAAAATTATATGTATCAAAATTATATGTAGAAAAGGGTGTTTGCCAAAACAAGTTAGATGCCTTCGGAAAAAAACCAAATCCTGATAAGGTTTCGGCAATATCTTGATAACCCCAAAATTGAACATCGGGTGTTATTATTGGCGGATTTTTATACGATCCTTGTCGCATTAAACTAGAATCGCTAACAATAATTTGCTCGCTGCCATCTTCGGCTAGAAAATCATGCTTCCCACCAGGTCTTGGAAATGGCCTTACCGGATCGTGATTGCCCGTGGTAATAAAAAATTGAATATCGTATTGCTTCTCAAAAGTTTCTAAAATACTTTTCAAAGCTTTTACGTTTGCTGGCTGACCATCATCTGTGAAATCGCCAGGTAAAGCCACTATTTTAATGCCCCGTTTCGCGACTTCTTGCAATGCCGATTGAAATGCAAAATAATTCTCGTTAAATAAACGCGTAGAATGCAATTGAGAATCCATAGAACGGATTACATTGTATTTTCCCGTTACAGGATTCTCAATGCCTTTATAATTGGTATTCGAAAAATTTGCGTAAATGTCATGCAAATGCACATCCGATAGAAAAGCTAGTTGCACGGGTTTTTTGGCAGGTTTTGGCGTAGAACAACTCAAAACAACACTCAACAAACAGCAAATTTTAAAAATACGAATCATTATTATTTCTGGGTTTTATGGTTTTTAATGGCGAGCATCATTTTATGGTAAATGTCATTATTTTGATAGATTCCTGCAAAATTTTCTTCACCTGCACCTTTTGCAAACACCGGAATTAAATCGCCACTATGCTGATCGTAGTTAAAATACACCTTTACTTTTTCTGGGTTTTCAGTTTTTTTACCAGTGGCTTCATCTACATCATAAAATTTACCAATACTTGCACCACCTGTTTCATGATCTGCTGTAACAACAAGTAGTGTATTTGGGTGTTTATCTACAAATTTTAAAACTTCACCAATGGTTTTATCAAAATCGGCTACTTCTTGAATAAGCATTTCATCGTTCATGGCATGCCCACCCCAATCGATATACGATCCTTCAATCATTAAGAAAAATGGTGCTTTTTGTGCTTCAAAATAACGTAAGCCTAAGTTGGTAGCATCTTGTAAAAACGAACCGCGACCATCAATTTTAGACGGCAATCCTTCGCTTGCTAGTAAATACCCGTTTTTCTTAGTTGTATCGACTTCCGATAATTTAACAGAATCTAACTTAAAACCTTTTTCTTGAAGTGCTGCGTATAAATCTTGTTTATCTTCTCGTTTATTGAAGAATTTTAATCCGCCACCAGCGAAAAAATCAACATCCGATTTTACTAAAAACTCAGCAATGTCTTCATGCATATCTCTATCTACAACATGTGCGTAATACGCTGCAGGTGTAGCATGCGTAATACTGGTTAAACTAATTAATCCGGTTTGGTAACCCTCTAGTTTTAATTGCTCTGCAATGGTAGGTAAAGCCACACTATCTTTAGAAACACCAATAGCTCTTTTATAGGTTTTCTCTCCTGTAGAAAATGCTGTTGCACCTGCTGCCGAATCGGTTATAGTATGGCTTGTACTTGAGGTTTTTATTAATCCTAAGGTATTAAATTGCTCAAAATTCGGGGTATCATCCCCAAAATAAAAGGCGGTTGATACTTGTGGTAAACCCATGCCATCGCCCACCATAAAAATAATGTTTAAAGGTTCTGGAGTTTCAGTTTTTACAGTTGATTTCTCGATTTGTTTTTTATTTGAACAGCTTAAAATAGCTAAGGATAACGCTGCTGCGGATATTTTTTTAATCATAATTTGACTTATTTTTTATTTATACAAAATGGCAAGAAGCATAAAACTTCTTGCCATAATTGCTTTTATTTTATTTTGAACAAGGCTTTACCCCCCTGATCATTTCATTTTCTTTAACGAATTAATACCCTTGGTTTTGCTCTAAATACCCAGGTACGTTTGAAGCACCATCAATAGCATTTTGAGGAATTGGGAATAATCGGTGGTTTACATCGGTGTCGGTTTTTTCGGTGTAGGTATCTTCAAAACGACCAAAACGAATCATGTCGGTACGTCGTGCCATTTCCCAGTAAAACTCAAATCCGCGTTCGCGATATAAAACATCTAAATCTAAACTCGCTAAAGCTGGCGGTGTTTGCTCAGGACGTGCCGTTCTTTGTGCACGAACGTAGTTAACATCGTCTAAAGCTGTAGCATCACCTTTTCTTAATTTAGCCTCGGCACGCATTAAGTAAATATCGGCATAACGTAATAAAACTAAATCTACGCTACTATAGTTATTACCATCATCTGATGTTTTACTAAACTGCCATTTTGCAACACGGTAACCACTCGCATAACCAATAGTTGGTGAAAAATCGATATTTTCAGTGTGATCCACATAATAAGTAACGCCACCGTTACCGTTTTCACGAATTTCGGCTAAAGGATAAATTCTATACCCTTCATCACATTGCATAGATCCGTTAGAACGGTTAAAATCAATTTTACGAGGCGCCCAAATAGTTCCTCTTAAAATACCTCTATCCATTTCAAAATCGTTAATACCATCGCCATCTTCATCACCAACACAATAGTAATGATCGGCATCGTTGGTTGGATTTAAACCTGTTAAATCTTCAAGTTCTGCAGGCACCATGGCATTTTTTTGGTAGAATCTAGCATCGCGAGAAGGATCTTCGCTACCATAAGCCTCTACCCAAGTTTGATAAAAATCTGAAGTAATTGCTGGTCCATCGGTACCGTCCATACTTCTGTAATACTCGTCTGGTCTTGGGAATAACGATCCAGACATAGACCAATATGCCCAACGGTTGTGGTCGTTGTTTAACACACCACGTAAATCTACCGCAAAAATTAACTCTGGGTTATCGTGGTTTTCATCGTTAAACAAATCGAAATACTCTGGAGAAATCGAGAATTTTTGTGAGTTAATCACGTTGTTGGTGTACTCGATAACTTTATCCATATCGGCATCGGTAAAGTTAGGCGTACCATAAGGATCGCGGTATACCGCAGCGTTTAAATGTAATTTGGCTAAGAAACCATAAACGGCAGATTGCGTGATTCTACCAGGACCAATATTATCGCTAATATCGTTTACCACAGCAGAAAATTCGCTTTCAATATAATCTACAGCATCTTGACCTTTTAAAATTTCAGAAGTTTCGTTTGATGCTTCTTTTTTAAAGGCAATACCCCAAGCATCTAAAACCAACATATTAAAATAAGCACGTAATGCTCTTAATTCGTAAACAGCTGCTTGAGCTTCAGAATCGCCAGCTTCAGCCAATGGCACTAAAGATTCTATACCTGTAACGGTTCTAGAAATATTGGTTGTAAGATAATCCCAAGACTCACCAACTAAACTGTTTGCCGTTGGGAAATTGTGTGTATGTAAACCAACATATCTATCGCCATCTTGCCATTGTGTACCTGCACCGTTGTTACCGTTTCGTGGTGGTAAAATAGCTTCATCTGTAGCTAATTCAACCAAACCAAAATATCGTGTGTGTCTAAATGTTTGCGCCATGTTTCCGTAAGCCGCAGATAACGCACCACTAACAGGCTCTGTAGCGCCATCGGTTCCCGTTAAACTTTCGTCTAACACTTGTTCGTCTAAATCTGTACAATTATAATTTAATAAAGTACAGACGCTTAATATTGCGATTATAAATTTATTTTTCATTTTCTTTTAAATAGTTTTTATTAGAATGATACGTTTAAGCTTAATAAGAATGTTCTCGCTTTTGGATACGTATAACGGTCTATACCAAAGGTTTTTATACCTCCTGTTTCGCTACCAGTGTTGACCTCTGGATCGAAGCCTGTGTATTTAGTAATTACGAATAAGTTTTCGCCTGTTAGAGATATTCTTACGGCGTTAACCCAATCGTTAATTCCTACCTTTTTAGGATCTAAGTTATAACCTAAAGTAGCGTTGTTTAAGCGTAAGAAATCGCCATCTTCTAAATAACGTGTTGAGGCTACGTTTGAGTTTAAAGGTGATTCGTTTGGATATTGAACTGCTTGATCTGTCGTGTTAGCAGACCCTTGAATATTTCCAATATTGAATGACGACATGCGTGTATGGTTGTAAATTTTATTACCACCAGCTCCGTTAAAGTTTAAACCTAAATCGAAATTTTTGTAGTTAAAGTTTAAGTAAAACGCATATAAATAATCTGGTAAAGCACTACCTGCAATGGTACGGTCTCTATCATCGATAGCACCATCGTCGTTAATATCTCTGTAGATGCTGAATCCTTCGCCGTCAATTCCTAAAAACTCACGCATGTAAAACGCTCCAATTGGTTCGTTGTTAATGTAACCGTTAATGGTTGCACCACTTTGCCCTGAACCTTGCGCAGCTCCAGTAGTTAATACTTGGTAAGGCGAATTTTCTACTTTGTTTTTAGTTAATGAGAAGTTACCACCAATGTTGAATGTAAAATCTCTTGTAGCATCACTTTGGTAATCTAAAGCAACCTCAACACCATTGTTTTTAATTTCCATGTTAGGAATGTTGGTCCAATATGTTGTTGTTGGCTGAATAGGATCTGCAGGAACTACTTCTAATAAAACATTTTCAGACACTTTATTAAAGTAATCTACCGAACCTGTTAATTGGTTATTTAATATACCAAAATCTAAACCAATGTTAGTTTGTGTAGATACTTCCCACTGAATATCTGGGTTTGCAGTACGCGAGTATACTAATCCTAACGGATAATCGGCTGCATTAACAACACCTTCCGTTAACGGATAAATATCGTTGTCGTTACCGCTTTCGCCATAACTTGCTTTTGTAATTTTTGAAGGTATTTCTTGGTTACCTGTTTGTCCCCAACTAGCACGTAGCTTTAAATTTGAAAATGGACCATTTTCCATAAAGCTTTCGTTAGAAATGTTCCAACCTGCAGCAACCGATGGGAAATAACCGTATTTGTTATTCGATCCGAATTTTGAAGAACCATCCGCACGCATAGTTGCAGTTAACATATATTTATTTGCAAAAGCATAGTTAACTCTACCAAAAAACGATTGTAACTCGTTAATTACCGCCGATGCAGAATCTCCTGTTAAGTTACCAATACCTATTTGATATCGTGGTTCAATACCGTTATCTGGAAAACTGTCGTAAGACCACCTTTTGCTTGTGTAGAAATTCTCTTGATACGATTGCCCTACTAAAGCCGTTAAGCTATGGTTTTCGCTAGCAAAGTTATAAGTTAAAGTGTTTTCAACTTGGGTGGTTTTATTTTCGTTGGTGTAGGTATTTAAAAAACCTTCAATAACATTAGCTTCGGCTAATGGCATAGTTTGTACATCGCGGTTTGCTGTTGAATAATCGACACCTAAATTTAAACGATACGTTAATCCTTTAAAAATCTCGATAGATGGCGCAATGTTTGCCAAAATACGATTGTTGTTAGTAAAGTCTCTGTATACTTTCTCGGTTACAATTGGGTTTGTTCTATCACCTAACTCGGTTGGTAAACCGTTCGTGTAAACTGGCACCGTTGGGTTAAGCTCTAACATATCTGTAATGATAGATGTTGCATCTGGACGCACATTTTCGGTTCTGGTTGCCGCTACATTAAATTCGATTTTTAATTTGTCTTTAAATGCTTTTTGAGTTGCGTTAACGCGAGCCGAGTAACGTTTTAAATCGTTATTTCTTAAAATACCTTGAATATCATCAACACCAACTGAAGCGTAGTAATTAGAACTCTCGGTACCACCGCTTAAAGAAAAGTTTGTTTTTTTAGTTACCGCAGTACGTGTAAGTTCGTCTTGCCAATCGGTATTTGCACCACCATCAGATAGTTCGCCACCTACAGCAACCACTTGTTGTCTAAACTCATCAGCAGTAAATACATCAATTTTATTTGCAATTTTTGAAAGTCCCGCAGAAACGGTTAAATTCATTTGCATTCTGCCTTTTTTACCTTTTTTAGTGGTAATAACAATTACACCATTGGCTGCTCTTGCACCATAAATGGCAGCGGCAGACGCGTCTTTTAAAACATCAATACTCTCAATATCTTGAGGATTAATAAAGTTTAATGGGTTTGTTGGCACACCGTTACCAGAGTTGTCTAATGCAAAACCATCAACAACATATAATGGTGTCGTGCCCGAACGTAAACTACCAACTCCACGAATTACGATGTCTTGACCAGAACCTGGCTCTCCAGTTACATTCGATACATTTACACCAGCGACCTTACCTTGTAGTAATTGACCCGCATTGGCTACAACACCTTTATTAAAGCTTTCGCTTTGTAGTGAACCAATGGCACCTGTAACATCAGATTTTTTTTGTGTACCGTAACCAACAACTACGACAGCGTCTAGCTCTTCATCGTTTGAAGTTAAAGTAATTTTTAGTTTAGAAAGATCGCTTATGGTTATTTGTTCTGCGTTGTATCCTAAGTAAGATACTTCTAATACATCGCCCACAGAAGCTTTAATGTTAAAGCCGCCATCAAAATCGGTAATCGCTCCTGTAGCTGTACCAATTATGGTTACGCTTGCGCCTGATAATGGAATGCCTTCTTCATCTATTACAACACCTGCAATATTAGATTGACCCCATGAAACAGACAAAAAGCCAAATAATAAAAATAAAATTAAGAGTTTTTGTTTTTTCATTGTTTGAAAATTAAGTAAAGGGATTAGTTTGATAATTTCAAGCAAAGAAATAACGAGAACCTAAAAGGTTTGTAAATTCAAGATTAAGCAATATTAAACTTTGTTTAAACGGTTTGTTTTCTCAATGTTAATTTTAAAACACCAAAAATTGCGCATTCTTAACATTACCTCACAAAACCTTTATTGATAACGCCTTACAGAAATACGTTAAAATTTACTTAAGTAATATTAAGTTAACTTTTAAATTTCTTGTTTTACTCCTGCAAATGTATTGTTAACACGTGTCTGTTTTTTAATGATTAATTTGCTTATTAATTTAATTTTAAAAGTAAGTAAACCCCTATGAAACCTAAGTTTTCAGCTATTTTAACAACATTAATATGTTGTGTGTTCTATAATGTATACAGTCAAGATTTTATGATTCACGCACACAACGATTACGAAAACCCTCTACCCTTTTGGAACGCCTATGCCAATGGTGCTAATTCTATTGAAGTTGATGTTATTTTGAAAAACGACACCTTATATGTTGCACATGAAGAAACTTCAATTAAATCCAACAGAACAATTGAACGATTATATTTAAAACCATTAACCGAAGCTTTAAATTTAGAATTAGGCTCGCTGCAAAAGCTTCAACTATTAATTGATATAAAAACGGAAGCGGTTTCAACTTTAAACCAAATTGTCGAAACACTTAAGAAACATCCGCAGTTAATTGAAAACAAATCTATATCGTTTGTTATTTCGGGTAATCGCCCACAACCTCAAGATTATTTGAAATACCCTGAGTTTATTCAATTCGATTATCAAAGTTTGGAACCTATTAGTGATCCTAAAATTTGGGATAAAATCGCGCTGATTAGTTTACCGTTTAAACGATACTCGGTTTGGAATGGTAAAGGCCGTTTTACTGAAGACAACCTTATCAAAGTAAAAAAAGCCATTGCGAAAGCACACAGTTACCATAAACCATTTCGTTTTTGGGGATCGCCCGATGGTAAAAGCGCATGGAAATCACTACACGATTTAGGTGTAGATTACATCAATACCGATGCGCCTGCGACTTGTTATACTTATTTAAGCACGCTAAAACAACGCACTTATACCAATACATTCCATTCGCCAGTGTACACACCAACTTACGAATCTGACCAAAAAGATACCGAAGTAAAAAACATCATTTTACTTATTGGTGATGGTAATGGGTTATCGCAAATATCGGCAGCTACATTGGCTAACCAAGGTGCTTTAACGCTTACACAATTAAAATCGATTGGATTTATTAAAACACAATCCGCCGATGATTTCACAACCGATTCTGCTGCTGCAGGAACCGCCATTGCTACAGGCGAGAAAACCTATAACCGCTCGATTGGTATGGATATTAACCGAAAACCTATTGAAAACCTCACCGAGTTTCTGTATAAATACGACTTTGTAACGGGTTGCATCACCACAGATGAAATTACAGGTGCTACGCCATCATCATTTTACGCGCATCAAATAGATCGCGATATGACCGATGGCATTACTGCTGATTTAATTACTAGCAAACTCAACTTATTTATTGGTGGTGGCGCCAATCGTTTTAGTGATACAAATCTTGATAAAACTTTTGCTGTCGTTAATAACCTTTCGGAAATAGAAACGTCTACCGAACAAAAGATAGGTCATTTTCTATCGGAATACGGCGTATCAAGTATGACAGAAGGTCGTGGACACATTTTAGCCGAAGCGACCAAACAAGCTTTGACATTTTTGAACAACAAAAACAAACCATTCTTTTTAATGGTTGAAGGCGCTAAAATTGATACTTATGGACATTTTAATAAAATAGACGGTATCGTTTCTGAAGGTATAGATTTTGATACTGCTATTACCGAAGCCATCAAATTTGCCGATACCGACAAAAACACCCTAGTTATTATCACGGCAGATCATGAAACCTCTGGTTTGAGCATTCCTCAAGGTGACGTAAAACAACAAATTATTGAAGGTGACTTCACAACTTTTGATCATACTGGCACTATGGTTCCTATTTTTGCTTATGGGCCACAATCGTATAAATTCTCTGGTGTTTATGAAAATAACACCATTTTTAACAAGGTTAAAGAAGTCTTAAAGTTATAACATAAGGCCATCAAATATTTGTGATTGCTGTTAAATTGCCTTAATTTCGAGTTATTCAAAAATTGAAAACCAAATGAAAAAATTAAACATACTTTTACTTTGTTTATCTTTAAGTATTATCGCTTGTAAAAACGAGAAAAAAGAAACCAAAACTGAAGAAACCGAAGCAATTGCAACCAAAAAATTTGTTGTAAAACCAGAAGCTACTTCGGTAAAATGGACAGCTTACAAAACTACTGAGAAGAAAGCCGTTGGTGGCGAGTTTACTACCGCTAAATTTGAAGAGCAGTCTGGTGACACTCCAGAGGAAGCTTTAAACAATTTAAGTTTCTCTATTCCTATTAGTAGCTTATTCACAAATGATGCTACGAACACACGTGATGCTAAAATTAAAGATTCTTTTTTTGGTAGCATGTTAGATACTGAGTTTATAAGCGGTCAACTTCATGCTGAAAATGGGAAGTATAAAGCTACCTTAACCATGAATGGTGTTACAAAAGATTTACCGCTTGATATAAAAATTACAGACGAAAGACGTGTAAGTTTAACAGGAACAATGCAACTAGCAGAATGGAATGCACTAGATGCCCTTGCTGCATTAAATAAAGTTTGTTTCGATTTACATAAAGGTCCAGATGGCGTTAGTAAAACTTGGGAAGATGTTGCTATTAATGTAGAGACTTACTTAAGAGAAAATTAAAATTCTTAATGACTACCCAACAAATTCTTGAAAAATTAGTATCGTTTCCTGTTTTAGGTGGCGATACTAATTTAGAAATTATTAATTGGATACAACAATATATAGAAAGCTTTGGTGTTACCACGTTTTTGGTTTACAATAACGATAATACCAAAGCTTCTTTGCATTGTAGAATTGGGCCAGCCGTGGGTGGCGGAGTGATTCTTTCGGGGCATACTGATGTGGTTCCCGTGAAAAATCAACCTTGGGACACCAATCCGTTTGAGTTAGTTGAAAAAGCTGACGGTAACCTTTACGCTCGCGGCAGTTGCGACATGAAAGGCTTTTTAGCCTGTTGTCTTGCGACCTTGCCTAAAATGGTAAAAGCCAACTTAACAAAACCTATTTATTTTGCCTTTTCTTATGATGAAGAAATTGGTTGTTTAGGTGCCGAAGATTTAATAAATGACATTAAATCTACATACAGCGAAATACCAAAATTTGCGATTATTGGTGAAGCCACCATGCTACAGCCTATAATTGGTCAAAAAAGTATTCATATTTTAGATATTACCGTTAACGGTTCCGAAGGTCATAGCAGTCGCATAAACCAAGAAGTAAGCGCCATTCACGAAGCCGCAAAAATTGTACTTTGGGCAGAAACAAAAATGGAAAAACTGGTTAAAACGAGTAATGACGTTCGTTTTAATCCGCCACACTCCTCGCTTCATGTTGGTACTATAAATGGCGGAATAGCTGCAAATATTATCGCAAACAACGTCACACTTTCGTTAGATATGCGATGCTTACCCAAAGATAACCCCAATAAACTACACCAAGATTTAATAAACTTTTGTAAAGAACGAGAAACCATAAAACGCGCTATTTTCTCAAATTTTACAATTAAAGTTGAAGAAAACCATCGGATTGTTCCTGCTTTTAGTACTCATGAATCTTCTGAAGCCGTTACATTAATTGGAGAAATTACAGGAAATTATAACTGGAATACAGTCTCGTATGCTTCTGAGGCAGGCTATTTTGCCAATGCAGGTTTCGAAGCCATTATTTGTGGCCCTGGCTCTATTAAACAAGCGCATCGTGCCAACGAATTTATTTCGAAAGACCAATTAAATAAAGGCACCGCAATGATAGAAGCCTTAGTTACTTATTTGGAAAAATAAGGTTTTAATTTATATGGAATATTCCTTATAAACCTAGTCATGTTTAAAACTCATAAAGACTTACTTTTCTAGTTTTCTTAAAAAAAAAATGATTGCTCAAAGAGAACAATCATTTAACTTTTTGTAATATAAACAATTACAACTAACAATTTTGTCTTACTGAGGCATTAGAAGAAATAAACTTATAATCAGTACTTTGTAGCATCTTTTTATATAACTGTTCATTTACAGTTACAGGGACTTCTAAATATGGAAATTGAATATGATAGGAATTACCTTCTTGACTCAGTACTTTAACTTTTACAGGCTTTGTTTTCATAATCCGATATTCTAAGTATTAAACCATAAAAAATTTTATATCTGCGTTCTCTCAATAGTTTTTTCACCATTGGTATTTTCATTATCCTCTTCTGGAGGAATAATATATCTATAATTGTCATTAAAAAAATGTTGTCTCAAGGCTTCCATTTGCTTCATCTTATCATCTATATTGGGTATTCCAGACTTTAAACCATTAGAAAAAAAGTCATTTATGGAAAAATTATTTGAGAAGAATTGTTTAAATATAGAATCATGGTTAGTAAAAGTATTTATATCTGGTGATTGAATCATTGAAAAATGTTTTTCCATCAAAGATTGCATCCTATTAAAAGCACTATCGGTGTCTATACTTTTCATATTGCCCGATGAGGACCAACTATAAATACTGTCAAACCTTTTAAGATTCCCATTCTCATCAAACTCCTTATTAACCTGCCATGATCCCTTAGGAACAATTTCCTCTTTATTTCTTTCTAACCCTGAAGAATTGTTTTTTTTCTGCTCACTTACTTGACCATCACAACTGAAACTTAAAAAAGCCAAAAGCAGTAATAAAATATTAGCTTTCATATCTATACGTTTAAAAATTGTTAATGAATAAAATGAATGATCAAGAAAGAGTAATATTCTTCCTTGATCATTATATGCTTACTAAGAAATAGTAATCTGTTTAGGAGGTTTTTGCTTTGCCTCTTCCTTCTTAGGCAGATGAATACTTAAAATCCCATCGTTATACCTGGCTTTAATCTTATCTTCATTCACGGTTTCTGGTAATGTAAATGATCTTTTAAATGAAGCATATCCGAATTCCCGCCTATTAAAGTTTTCATCTTCGAATTGATTCTCTTCGTTAACCTGAGTAGAAATAGATAATAGTTGATCCTCAAGATTAATTTCAAAATCTGATTTCTTCATACCTGGAACAGCCATATCAACAAAGTAAGCGTCAGAGGTCTCTCTGATATTAACTTTTGGAAGTGTCATTCCGGTATTAAAATTTGAAGTAAAAACTGATGGTAAGTCACGATTAAAAATCTCATCAATCCAACTTGACCAACTTGGAAAGTTTAAATTTGAATTAGTGCTACTTAAACTTCCATTTTTAGGAACATTAATTAAATTGCTCATAATAATAAAATTTTAAATTAAACAAAATTTCAAAAATGAAATCCATTATGATTCCATGTAATCAATTCAAAAAAAATGCCATTACAATAAAAATGTCAAAATGACATTATTTTATGATTGGTGTCGCACAAAACACCACAACGTGTATAATGCATTGCTCTGAACAATGGATATATCTTTATTTACTATCTTAGCAAGAACGCAACAAACCATACACGAACACGTTTAGCTAAAATCGAGGTAATCAATATTTTCAATTACAAAAAAATAAGCTTAACTTTCCCCAAAAAATAAGCCTATGCAACTCGAGCTTTTAGTAGAAAAGTTTCAGCAAAAAGATGAAAAAGCTTTCGAAACACTTTATAACATGTACAGCGAAAGCATGCATGGTGTTATTTTTAATATCGTTAGAGACAACGATATTGCACAAGAAGTCATGCAAGACGTATTTATAAAAGCATGGCATAAAGCAGATACCTACTCGTCTAGCAAAGGGCGATTTTTCACCTGGCTTTTAAACATTTCTAGAAACGCTGCAATAGATAAAACGCGCTCTAAGGCCTTCAAAAAAAGTAAACAAAACCTCGACTCCGATTTTTTCGTAGATATTTTAGAAACCAATGATAGTTTAGATAATAAAACCGATGCTATTGGTATAAAAAAGTTTGTAAGCAAGCTTGCCGAAAAATGTAAATCAGTAATAGAACTGCTTTATTTTAAAGGCTATACACAAACCGAAGCATCAGAAACTTTAAACATGCCCATTGGTACTATAAAAACTAGAAATAGAAACTGTATAAAAGAATTAAGAAATTTAGTTTTAAACTAAAATGGAAGAGATAAAAAATTATATAGAATCCGGAATATTAGAAATGTATGTAGCCGGTGCACTTTCTGAAAAAGAAAACAGAGAAGTGTATCAAATGATGTTGCAACACCCCGAAATACTTCAAGAAGTTTTAGAAATTGAATCGGCAGTTGTAAAATTAACCGCTTCGGTTGCACCAACAGATCAAATTACATCATTCTCAACTATACGAGAACGATTAATTGATGGTGGAAATAACTCGAAAGTTATCTCTATAAATAAACCTAAGTACAATTGGGTTACTTATACAGGTTGGGCTGCATCTATTGTTCTTGCTGGTGGCTTATTATGGACATTAAGTTTAAACAAAACTTTAGAAAACGATATTAAAGTTGCCGAAACGCAGCAAGAATTGTTAGAAACTCAAATTGAAAAATCTAAAAATAGCTTAACAGAAGCCCATACATTAATTAGTGTTTTACGTGATGACAACATTACCCAAGTACCACTTGCTGGTCAAGGTAATTTCGCGAGTACCTACGCCAAAGTGTATTGGGACAAAACCAAACAGCTTATATTTTTAGATGCCCAAGGTTTACCAGAACCTCCTGAAGGCAAAGTTTATCAAGTTTGGTCATTAACTCTAGCGCCTTTAACACCAACAAGTTTAGGTACCATAGATAGTTTTACAACCGATGAAAACAAAATTTTTGAAATAGAAAACGCAAACGAAAGTGAAGCATTTGGTATTACCCTTGAGCCTGCTGGCGGAAGTGAAACACCAACCATGGAACAATTGTATACGCTTGGTGTTGTTGAATCGTAACATTTTTAATTTTGAACTTTTTATAAATCTATTTTAATTTCTTATTATTTTTAATTAGTTCCATTTTCCTGATTAAAATAAGTTAAAATTCATTAGTTTTATAAAATCTCTTCCTAAGACAGAAACATAAATTGATAAATGGAAAAAAGTTATCGAAAATCTGGCTTTTTATTGCTTCTTATTATTCCTTTAATGCTTGTTGCATTTTACCCAAGTTATTTTAAATATTTTCCCGCGTTTAAAAATAACATGTACAAATACACTCATGTACATACAATTATCTCGGTTGTTTGGGTTTTAATTTTGATATGCCAACCTTTTTTAATAGTCAATAAAAAATATAAGTGGCATAAAATTTTAGGTAAATCGACCTATATCATTTTTCCATTATGGATAGTAAGCTTCTTTCCAATGATGTATAATCTTTTTCAAAGAAAGATGTATTACAATCTTGTTTTTCCTATTGGAGATCTTATCATATTGATAATACTTTATGCACTCGCCATAAAATATAGAAAAGTACCAAGTAAACACATGAGGTATATGATTGCCACGTCACTTGTACTCATAGATCCAATAATAGGTAGAATTGCTTTTAATAATTTACCTTTTGGTTCTTTAGCGATGCCTATAGCATATGCCCTAATGAATGGTATCCTATTACTTTTAATATGGATGGATTATAAAAATAAAAAAGACTACTCGCCATACATACATGCTTTAATCTGTTTTATTTTGTACCATATATCGTACTTTTTGGTTTACTATATAATTTAAAAACGGAAATATTTCTTATTTTACACATAACCTTTAACCGAAAGATAATATCAAACCTAAGTACTTGTTGATATTTTTATGGAATCAAAAAATCTTTTGAAATTAATACTGACATGGTTAGCCTCTTTGATCCTTACCTTATTTTTTTATTACAAATGCCTTAAATAAAATAATTCAAACTAATCAACCCGATAAAATTGTTACTAATCGTGGAATTATGATTGCCACAGGCATTTTTCTATTGCTCGCAACAGGGCTTTTTTTATATAATAAAACGGTAATATTAGGAACAACTCTATTATCACTTTACATGACATTTATCTTATTTATTCACATGTATAAAGGCAAACCATACGAGTTAATATTCCTAATCATCATAGCAACAATTTTTGCGTCTTATTTAAGAAAACCTAAGTTTTTTTAGAACATAAACCCTATAAATCAAGAAAGCGCTGATTTATTAACTAAACCAACGCTTTCACCTAACAAAAAACCTAAAAAATCAAACGCTTCGTTTAGGCTTCTTTCTCATCATCATCTATCTTTATTTCAACAATATTATTTTTAACTTAAAATCGGTATGTTACTAAACCTTTTATAAAAAAAGGTGTTCCTGGTGTAAAGTGTATTTCTTCAACGGATGCTGGTTCGTTTTGTAAACGCGATTCTGTTGCAAATTGTGTTTCATTCCAAGCCACATCAAATAAATTTTCAATAGCTACACCAAAGGTGACATTGTTCCATTGGTAATTAGCATTTATATCGGTTACCAAGTAACCTTCAGCAACAATGCTGTTATCTTCATTTGCTGGTCTATCATCAATAAACCTGTAGCGAATACCTCCGGAAAAACCATCTAAATTATTTACAGCCAAACCACCTGCCATAGTAAAGTTTGGCGCTAACGGAATGTAGTTTTCACCTTCAGGATCTTCGGTACTTCTTGCATGTGTTAAGGTAGCATCGGTATCGAAAAACAACCAATCGGTTAACTGGTAACGTAAGCCTAAATCGAGACCGTAACGTTCTGTTTTTCCGCTTGGTTCAACAATACCTGCATCACCCACATAAACAAATTCTTGCTCTAAAAACAAATACCATAACGCTCCGTTAAACACTAAGTTTGAAGTTGGTTTCCAAACTGTTCCAAAATCTGCACCATAAGCTTTTGGTAAAATATCGCGTCCTTGATTACTAACCACCACACGCGTATCATTGGAGTGAAACCCAATACCCGACTTTAAATACCATTGTAAATTATCTGTGGCATTATAAAAAAAGTTTAATTTTGGGCTTACAGTCGATTTATGCTCGGTAGCATTAGAATATGTTGGTTGTAACTTATCGTTGTACATAAACGTAAAATAATCGAAACGTAAGGCCGGAGCAATGGCAAATCTTCCCATTTCAAATTTTGTATTAACATAAGCGCCAATATTCGTTTGGTTGATATCTCCCAATTGTATTTGCTCTAAGGTTGTAGTTCGGTTAAGTGTGTGAGACAACTCGGTATCTGCTGCCACATCGTGTCTTAAACTCAGACCTGATGTTAAACTAAATTCGGTATCACCTAAAAATGTGTTGTAGTTTAACGCCGAATTAATTCCGAAAATATCTCTGTTTTCCTTTTGTTTTATTTGATCGCCATTTTCTGGATCTTCTAAAAAGAAGGTAAAGTTCGAATATAGCTCAAACCCATAATGCGAGTAAAAAGCATTGGTTTTAAAGGTGGTATTATCCGATACGTTTTTGTTGTATTCTACATTTAAATTGGTGCGTTGCGTGGTTCCGCCCTCGGTATCGTCTATCGCTCCAAAGCGTGAAATATTACCATTATCAACTTCGCGTTGCGGAATTTGCCCTGACGCATCCCAACGACTCGTAAAATGCGATGCCGTTAAGGTTAATTTATCGTTGTTTGGCGAAAACACCACGTATTTACCAAAAAGATTTAATCGGTTAAAATTTTGAGGTGATTCGAAAGGGCCATCACCTTGCAAATATTCAACAGCCATATAGGCGTTTTTATTTTTTTCTTTTTCTAACAAGTCTATCATGCCCAGTGTTCTAATGGTGTTAAATTGCCCCACTGAAAACGTGACTTGACTATCTTCTAAATAATCTTTTGTTGAAAAATCGACATAACCCGCCGTTGTAAAATCGCCATGATTAGCGTAGTAGGTACCTTTACCAAAATCTATTTTACTTACCGTTTCCGGGATTAAAAAGTGTAAATCGCTATAACCTTGCCCGTGTGCATGCGATACCATATTTACGGGCATACCATCTACATTAATTGAAATATCGGTACCGTGATCGATATCGAAACCACGTAAAAATATCTGTTCTGCTTTACCTCCACCAGCATGCTGACCAATAATTAAACCAGGTACTTTTCGTAATACATCTTGCGATGAATTCACAGGATTGGTATTTAAATCTAATCTTGCAATGGTACTTATTGGGTTTTGTTGTTCTTGTAAAACCATTTCATCTAACTGAAATAATTTTTCCTCTAACACAATCGTTAAAACCTCTGTTTCATTTAAAGCTGCAATAGCAACTATGTTAGTTTTATAGCCTAACAAACCTATTTTAAGCGAGTCGCCAACGTTAGAATTTTCAATAATAAACAATCCGCTTTCTGAAGTATGCGCATGTGTTTTCGTATTTAAATTGTAAACATAAGCGCCTTCTAAAGGTTGGTTGGCTTCATTTTTTACAACGCCTTTTACTTGCTGCCCTAAAGTGACCTGAGCCATGAACAAAGACAAACAAATCGCTATGAATTTTAGTACTTTCATTTTTTAGATTGATGTTAGATGTTTTTAATTTCTTTTGCCGTTACCGGACCGAGCTCAAAAGTACTTTCTTCCAATTCCTTTTTTAATTCTTTAACTTTTTTTAACATGCCTTTAGCTTTATAAATTTTCGCTAAGTGTAAAATCACATCAGGTTCGTGAGTTTTACCAATAACGTGCGTCTCCATAATATCCAAAGCATCATCAACTTCGCCATGGTTAAAGTATGTCCACGCTAATAAATCGTACGACTGCGGCGTTGGTCTATTTTTAACCTCAATGTGTGCATATTTTAAGGCTTTCGCCGAAGCTGTGTCGTCTTCAGCAAAAAGCAAAACGTTGTATTTGTTATACATATCGCCATACATCGGATTTTTTACAGCATTGTAATAAGAAGTCAATTCGTTTTCCTTTAAAACATCATCACCCTTAAAATCGGCTATTTCGGCTTTTAGTAAATGATAATCTGGCGCATTAAATTTGGTGTTTATGCCCTCAAGAATTCGTAAGGCTTCATTTGGATTTTTTTCATGAGAATATACAATCCAAGCAATTCCTTTTTTGGCGTAAGCATCATCCGGATTTAGCTCAAGTGCTTTTAAATAATGTGCATACGAATCGTTAATTCTTCCGGCGTGACCGTAATAATCGGCTAAATTAGTATAGACCCATTGCTTAGTTCCAGAAATGTTTGATGCTTCGGCAATTGCTTTGGCTTGCTCCATGTATTTTATAGCAGCGTCTAAATTACCACGATGGTCGCTCCATTTAGATAATCTTATTAAATAATCGAAATCATTTGCTTTTCTAATTGTTTCAAGATAAGTTTTGGCTACATCAAAGTTACCGAGTTCAAGGTGTACATCGAAAAGCATTTTTTGAGTTGCTCGTAAATTTTCGCCGTTTGTTTCGGCTTTTTTCAATAGCTCTAAAGCCTGCTTAAATTTATGTTGTGAAATATAATTTCGTGCTAATGCACACAAATAACCTGGCGTATTATAATCTGTTATTTCGTTAGCTTTTACTAGCTGTTTTTCGGCTTCAATTAGAGCATTAATATCGCCTGTTGTGCTGAATATAAGAGATTGAGATGCTGCAATTTTAGCTAAATAAGGAAATTGATTGGGCTCTTTTTCTAGCTTTTTTTCCCAGAATTTTAAATCTGCAGTTGCTAATTGCAACATCTCGTTCTCTTCACTCACAAAATAAGGCTCGTAATCCTTGGCATTGGTAATTTGTTGGTTGCTATTACCACAACTGTATAAAACAATTATTAGTAAAGCGCTTAATATTTTATATATTGGTGTCATGTGTTTGAGTTTTGTTGTTAGGATTTTTTTAATACTCTAAAACGAGACTTAAACAGCTCGTTTTAGAGTTAAAGGTATTACCATGGTGAGGCTAAGTATGGGAACGCGGGCAAAAAGGGTTTATCGTTTTCGTTAACATTATCGTTAGATAGTCCTGGATTTTCGCTAAAATCTTCACCTCCAAAAATTAGAAGTAATTCTACGGTTATAACATCATCGGCTAAGGCTCTACCAGTTAAAACATTAGTGCCATCATAAAATGTTGTTGTGCCATCTAGCGATACGTTTAAAACATCGGTAGCTAACAAACCTGTAAAGGCTGCAGCATCTTGCCCAAGGGCATTCATGTCGCCATCGTTTGCAAATGCTGGACTTAATCCCGTTAAATTGGTTTGAAACATACTTTGAAAGTTGCCACTTTGCTGCGACGGAATGGTAGTATTAAACATATCTTTACTATCTGATGAGACAAAAACAGTGTTTACGGCAGGTCGCCCCATTTGATCTTCTTGCATGTAAGTTCCAGAAAAATCTGGTTCCATTGGCATTTCCATCATAGTGTTATCATCATCATTCGAACAATTAAAGGCTAAAATTGACAATGCTATTGCGGTTATTATTTTTATAGATTTCATGTGTATTGTGCTTTAAGGTTAATTATTATTTACGTTTAGATTCTACCCAAGTGTTAATGGTTCCTGTACCACCAATCATAGATTTTGGCACTTCAACCACCACCGACATCACATTTGTTCCAGCAAAAGTATCAGCTCCTGGCATATTAAAACTTGTAGCATTTCCAGCAATAATTTCACTGTATTGCGCGAAATCCATAAAGAATGGGTCATCTCTTGGGCCAGCAAAAAAGCTCATTCCATTGCTAGTTTCTATTGACGGATCACTACCGTATGCAGAAATATATACCCAACCAGTATATGCTGCAGACGTTTCAACAACACTATTTAATCCTGTTTGCGAAGGTGCTACCGGACCAAAAAAGTACATTTTACCATCTCTTGGTAATGCTTGAATAACTAAATCTTCAACATTATCGCCTGTGTTATCGATGTTGAACTCAATCATAACATTTTCATCAAAAGTTGCCGAACCTGTGCTAGCAGGACTCAACAAACCTTGTAAGTTGGCTACAAACGCAATATTGTTGGTGTTTTCACCTTGAAAGGCATAAAAATCGGTAATATCGCTGCTACCGCCTTGAACTGCCGGCGCATCAATGTGGTCGGCTGCTAAAATGAAGCCTACAACGGTGGCTACGGCTCCAATTCCTAATAGTTTTTTTAAATTTCTCATAGTTTTTGAGGTTTTGTAGTTAATATTTTTTGAACTCTCGCAAATACCTACGGAAAATATAAATGAGTGGTTTTGTTAAAATTTTGTTAATGAAATGAATTTACCTTCAAAAGGAATCAATCACCATTACAACAAGTATATTTTATTTAGTAAATTAGCTATGTTTAAACCATAGGATAATTCATTCTAGCCCTTTAGTATATCGTTAATGACAATACATAAACTTTCAGTTATTATACCTGCCTATAACGAAGCAGAAACCATTCACAACATTTTAAACAAAATAAAATCGGTAAAACTTATAAATAACATTGAAAAAGAAATTTTAATAGTTAATGATTGCTCAACAGATAAAACTAAAAACGCCATTAGCTCCTACATTTCTGTAAACCCAGATTTACCAATTAGTTATTTTGAGCATGAAATTAACCAAGGTAAAGGAGCAGCCTTACACACTGGCATACAAATGGCAACAGGAGATGTTTTAGTAATACAAGATGCAGATTTAGAATACAATCCTGAAGAATACAACGATTTATTAAAACCTATAATAGACGGTTTTGCAGATGTTGTTTATGGTTCTAGATTTATGGGAAGCAAACCTCATAGAATATTATTTTTCTGGCACACCATAGGTAATAAATTCCTAACATTTTTATCAAATATGTTTACCAATTTAAATTTGACCGATATGGAAACATGTTACAAAATGTTTAGAAGCGACATTATTAAATCTATAAAATTAAAAGAAAAACGATTTGGGTTTGAGCCAGAAGTAACAGCCAAAATTTCGAAAATTAAACACATCCGTATTTATGAAGTTGGTATAAGCTATTACGGTCGAACTTATTACGAAGGAAAAAAAATAGGCTGGAAAGATGGCTTTAGGGCAATTTGGTGTATTTTTAAGTATCGCTTTAATTTTTAAAAATGAAAATAAGTCATTTTAAATCTATATTCCTTTTTTTTCCATTACTTATACTTTATATTTTAATTGCTTTTTTAGTAATTGATAATGGTTTAGGAGGAGACCAAGCACGCTACCTTCAATACGCAGAAAATTTAATAAACGGCACTTATGCCATTGATGGCGCTTTATTTTTATGGAATGGCCCTGGATATCCGTTATTACTGGCTCCGTTTGTATTTTTAAATGCATCCATAGTGTTTTTAAAAAGCCTAAACATTATTTTTATTTTTTCTGGTGTATATTTTTTTCATAAAACTTGTTTAGAGTTTTTCAATAAAAAACAAGCCATAATTTGTAGTTATATTTTAGGGCTATATTACCCCAATTTATTATTCTCATTAAAGTATATTTTAACAGAAGGGTTTGCTTTTTTTTTAGCCTGTGGTTTATTGTTTTACTTAACAATTGCAATTAAAAAAGGTAAACGAAAACATATTTTAGTAGCATCGATATACTTAGTATTATTACTATTAACAAAGGTAATTTTTGCTTATGTAATCTTTGGATTAATTGGTATTTCACTATTTGCTTTAGCCATTAAAAAATTTAAATCTCCGGCTAAACGAATTTTAATAATATGTGTATTTGCAAATGTATTATCGCTTCCCTATTTATTTTACACTTATACTTTAACCAATAAATTTCCCTACTACTCCAATGCTGGAGGCCAATGTATTTATTGGTTAAGTACACCCTACGAAAACGAACAGGGCGAATGGGTTTTAGCAAGCGATAAATATTTTAAAACCAAACCACAATATAAAAATCACAATACATTTTTAAGTTCAATAAGCAATTTAAAACCTGTTGAAAAGGATGCGTCATTAAAAGAAAAAGCAATTGCTCAAATAAAGCAAAATCCGAAAAAATTCGTTAAAAATTATATTTCAAATATTAGCCGATTGTTTTTAGATATACCTAATAGTTACACGCCGCAAAATATTGGTTTTATTTTTTATGCAGTTCCTAATAGTTTTGTTTTTGTGTTTTTATGCCTAAGTATTCTTTTTAATTTTTTAAACTTAAAAAAACTTCCGTTTAGTATCCTCGTTATTTTAACTTTTGTGTTAATATACCTTTTTGGAAGTTCTTTACTATGTGCCTATCCAAGAATTCTTTATCCTATTCTTCCTTTTCTTTTTCTATGGATCTTTTACTCTACGTTTAATTTTAAAACAAAAAATAATTTTAACATATAAACTAAAAATTCCACTATAATATCTAAAAACACTACTTTTATATCCTAAACCCTATTACTACAATATGAACCCTTCGGCTTCTGGTTGGATAAAAAAACTACTTAAAAACTGCGATAGTAATCATCCTGTTTTTTTGTTAGATGAAGATGCGCTTTACAAGAACCTTAGGGCTTGCGGATTTATATATGGAAGCAACCTACATGTTATTGAAAAGGTTTTTGAAAAAAGCGATTTTACCGAAGAAGAAATCTGTAAAATAAACCTGTGTTTGGCCCTACTTTATATTCACAATAAAGCTGAAACCTCAACCAATTTTACCGAAAGTGTTATTAATTTTTACAACAGCGTAAATGAAACGAAAACAACATTTTTTAAAGCTTTACTAGGTGAGAAAAAAACAACCGAACAGCTAGAAAAAATCTTTCATAAGCGTGTACAAATAGACAACAATATTGTTACCAAAAACTTTAAATACTTTATTGTTAATGCGCTTTTATTTGTTGATGTTTTAGGTTATAAACGTTATTTGGAAAATGAAAAAATTTCGGTTGATTATTTAATTAAAATTGAAGAGTCTATTGCTGCTATATCATTAAATGTACTAAACTCTAAAGCCGAAAAAAACCAATACGACGAGAGTTTAATTAAACTTTTTGAGTCTTCGTTACGCTATTTTGATAGTGATACCAACGATTATAATAAAGCCATTTTAAATATTAAATCGCCACTTGAAAAACAATATTTATTAGATTTAGCGTGTATGGCCACTTGGACTGATAAAGTTATTGACATACAAGAGCAAAAATTTTTAATTACACTGGCGCGTGATTTAAATGTAGAAAAATCGGTTTTAAAATCTTCAATAATAACCATAAACTCATTTTATACCGAAAACAAGGACAATATTGCCTTATTAAGCTCCAAAAATATTGTACAAAGCTTTTATGATAATTCTAGTAAAATGGTTACCAAACTTATATCTAGAAACAAAAAACGTTTGTATAAAGAACTGTTAGATAGCAAAGAGCTAATGGTTTTACTCACACAATCTACAGTGCGCGATTTAACTAAAGAAGAACAAAAAAAAGTACAAGAGCAGTTATTCGATATTTTTAAAAGCATCCCAAGCTTAGCTATTTTTATGCTTCCTGGTGGCGCTATTTTACTGCCTTTAGTTATAAAATTTATACCTAAACTATTGCCATCGGCCTTTGATGAAAATCGGGTTGAAGAAGATTAAAAATTTATGCGTCTTTTACTTTTTTTTGTTTTACTGCTAAATCTGCCATAAAAAAAAGTTAAAAGTGGGAACGTGGAATTACACATATTGGTATTATTGTCAAAAATAAATCCAAAAACGGAAGACTAAATTTAATAGTTCATAATATTGGAACAGAACAAGTTCTAGAGATTGTCCGTTTAATTTTAAATTTATTGAACATTATTAAATTATAAGTCTTGCTTTTTCTTCTAACAAAATTGTAATTTGGGATTTTAATTAAATGCTTTATTATGAAGATAAAAATTACCTTAACTTTCCTACTTCTCAGCCTTTATGTAAATGCTCAATACAATGATTGGACAAAAGCAACAGTTCATTTAATGAATAATGAAATATTTGATGGTCATGCTAGATTAGCTATGCTTAATGCCAAAGAATTGTTTAGCTCAAAGGAGAAGTTACGTTTTGTAAATTTTGAAATCAAACAGCGAACAAGTACAAAGTTTAGTCCTGAAGAAGTTGAAAAAATCGTTTTTGAAGTAAGTGAAAAAATTAAAGGAAGAAGGATAAAAAGGAAAGCGGTTTTTGTACCAGTAATTAAAGAAATAACTAAAAAAAAGAAAATTTTGGGTTTTGCTGAAATTGTAATTGACGGAAAGGTTAAACTTTTTAAAAGAACTGTTTATGGTCAAAATAAAATTTATGAGGAGTCATTAATTGCTAAAGAAGGTGAAGCTGTGATTCCTTTTAACTATATTGAACTTAAATCTTTTAAAAACCGTGCTTCAGAATATTTTAAGGATTGTCCGAATTTAGTTTCAAAACTTGAAAACAAAAAGTATAGAAGAAATGATTTAGAGGAAATAGTAACTTTTTACAATTCTAACTGCGCCAAATAATCATAATGTTCACCTTCACCAATCAATTCACACTTTAAGCCAACCGTTTCGCAGGCTAATTTTAAGGTGTCAAAATCGAGATACAACCATTTCATAGGTACTTCTTTTTCGCCTTTGTAACTTAAAAAATAATCAAGTTCGCCGTAGTAGCTCGCATTCATATCTTGCCAATAACCGCCGTCGTCATCTAAATACATATATTTAATATCGGATGAATCGATTAAAATTTGTCCGTTAGGCTTCAATAAACTTTTTAAATGCGTTAAATATTTTGATACTTGGGTGAGCTCTTGAAAAATTCCGGTGCCATTCATTAGTAATAAAATGGTGTCAAAGGTTTTGGTTTCATTCAAAACATTTAAAACTTCAGCTTGTTTAACACCGCGTTGTTTAGTCACAGTTATAGCACCTTCCGAAACGTCGATAGCTTTCACAGCAAACCCTTTTTTTTGAAGGTATAAACTATGGCTTCCGGCGCCGCAACCAACATCTAATATGGTTCCTTGGCATTTTTTTAAAGCCTGTTGTTCAAGTTTAGGCATTTCAGAAAAACTTCTAAACAAATAAGGAAGCGGCAATTCATCTTCATCAGAAATACTTGTTGATGTTATAATGTCTTCAGTGTAATTTCCGTTTTGGTAATCGATTAAGGCTTTTCCGAAAATATCTTTCATAGGCTGTCATTGCGAGACTTTTTTAGTCGTGGCAATCTGTTAATTTAGTGTTTCAATTTTGAAGATTACTTCAGTCACAAACTTCGTTTGGGTATTTTCAATCAAAATATATTTTGATTTTTGAATAGTCTTCGTAATGACGAAAAACAGTATTTTTGTATCATGCAAGACATCATAAATAACCTTCCAAAGCTCGCCAAAGATAAGCATAACGAAAACAAAAAGTTCTTTGCTAAGCTTAAAAAAAAGCCGCCAAAAAATTTAGATTATGTGATGCAAGAATTACATGAAGATGAATTTGAGCGCACCGATTGCCTACAATGTGCCAATTGCTGTAAAACCACAGGGCCGTTGTTTACCGATAAAGATATTGAGCGTATTGCGAAACATTTTAGGTTAAAACCGCAGCAATTTATAGACCAATATTTGCGCATTGATGAGGAAAACGATTATGTACTGCAAAGCGTGCCTTGTACCTTTTTAGATGCCGATAATTACTGTTTAATTTACGATGTACGCCCTAAGGCCTGCCGAGAATTTCCGCATACCGACAGGAAAAAATTCCAACAAATAGCCAACTTAACACTTAAAAATGTTGCGATTTGTCCTGCTGCTTATAACATTGTTGAAGCTATGAAACAACAAATAAAATAAGATACCGTTTTTTTATACGAACCTTAACATACTTAAACAAAAAATTGGCAAAAAATAGGTAAATTTAGCATTTAAACTATGCTAAAATGGAAACCTTAATTAATTACTTTGAAACCATTCCGTCGTTGCATCGCAGTATCATTATTGTTGGTGGTTTAACCTTCTTTTGGTTACTAGAAGGTGCCATACCGCTTTTTAATTTCAATTATAAAAAATGGAAACATGCGGTGCCAAATATATTTTTCACCTTTACAACCATACTTGTTAATTTAGTTTTAGCCTTTTTATTATTAAAATCATCCGATTGGGTAATGGCAAATAATTTTGGCATTTTAAATTGGTTACCCGAACTTAACATTTGGATTTATGGTATTTTAGGTATTTTTTTAATGGATTTTTTTGGCGCATACTTACCGCACTTCGTGGAACATAAAATCCCGCCACTTTGGATGGTGCATTTAGTACACCACTCCGACCACAAAGTAGACACCACCACCGCTAACAGACACCACCCCATAGAGAGCGTTATTCGATTTATTTTCACACTTTTAGGCGTTTTAATAATTGGTGCGCCAATCGCTATTGTAATGATGTATCAATCACTTTCGGTGGTTGCTACGCAATTCACACATGCTAATATTAAACTACCGAAAAAAATAGACAAAATAATGAGCTACCTACTCGTTTCGCCCGATATGCATAAAGTACATCATCATTATGTTTTACCTTACACCGACTCTAATTATGGCAACATTTTTTCGGTTTGGGACAGGCTTTTAGGAACTTACATGGAGCTAGACCGCGATAATATAATTTATGGTGTAGATGTATTTCCAGATGAAAAAGAGAACAGTAAAATATCGAGTTTATTAAAACAACCATTTCAAAAATATAAACGCCCAACAATAAAACCAAAGGAAACTTGAAACTATTAATTTGTACAAGCTTAGCTTTAATTTTAATGAGTTGTAATTACAATAATACCGATATTCAAGGGCATCGTGGTTGCCGTGGATTAATGCCAGAAAACACCCTACCGGCATTTAAAAAAGCCATCGCCCTTGGGGTGCACACTTTAGAACTCGACGTGGCAGTAAGTGCCGATAAAATTGTGGTAGTTTCACACGAACCATTTTTGAGTAGAACCATTTGTTTAGATGCTGAAGGACATAAAATCCCGAAGGAAGATGATATGAAATATAACTTATATCAGATGACTTTTGATAGTATTAAACAATACGATTGCGGATTAAAAAAACACCCAAGATTTCCAGAGCAAGAAAAATTGAAAGCCTACAAACCTTCGCTTGATGAAGTTTTTAAACTCGCAAAACAGTTAAATCCCAACATAAAATTCAATATTGAAATAAAAGCCAAACCCAAATACGATAGTGTTTTTACGCCTAAACCTAAAGAATTTGTTGCCTTAGTTTTAAACGTAATTGAAGAAAATAACGCTTTCGCGGAAAGTAATTTGCAAAGTTTCGATTTGCGTATTCTTGAAGAAATTAAACGGCAATCTCCCAAAATGAAAGTCGCTATTTTAGTTGATGAAGATGAAAACATAAACGAGAAACTGAAACAGTTAAGTTACAAACCCGAAATTGTAAGTCCGTATTTTAAACTCTTAAACAAGCATACAGTTGAAGCTTTACAAACAGACAATTTCAAAGTAATACCTTGGACGGTTAACAAATCCAAAGACCTCGAAAAAATGATTGATTACCGAGTTGATGGCATTATTACTGACTATCCCGATAGACTAATTAATATTTTAGAGTAAGAAACCTATTGGTCAGGGTGAACGCAGGCGAAACCCAATCAATTTTTTCTTAAAAACATTCGTGAATCCGAGGCAACACAAATGCCGTTTAATCCACAAAAAAAGCTTCCAATTCACTTCCTAACTTACTAATAGGAACATTACTTAAATTACTAACAATGGCAATTACGACGTCCTCTTCGGGATAAATGAGTAATAAGGTTGAAGCACCAACACCGCCACCAGAATGACTGTATTTAGGTGAATTGTTTTTGGTGTTGTACGAAAAGAATCCAACGCCATAATGCGTGCTTTTTCCTGTGGTAAGAATTTGTGGTGTTACCAATTCCTTTAAAACTTCAGGTGAAATAATCTTCGGATGAATCATTTCGTTTCCAAACTTCACTAAGTCTTCCGAGGTTGATAAAAATCCGCCACCAGCAGCTTTAAATTCATTGCAAACCGTTTTTCCTTGATAAACACCACCACTTTTTCTTTTCATATAAAATGTAGTTCTATTCGGGATTATCGAATCGCAATAATCTAACAGCGTGTGTTCCATTTTTAAAGGCTCGAAAATGGTTTTTGCGGTGTAGGTTCCAAATGGTATTTTAGCAACTGTTTGTATCACTTCACTCAACAAATTCCATCCGTAAGTACTGTACTTAAATTTTGTTTGCGGCTCAAAAAGAAGTCTATCATTTTTAAAAATCGAAATGCCTTCCGAGATACTAAGTTTTTTGTTCAATAAAAACTCTCTGCCTCTGTAATGCCTTATGCCGGCTGTATGTCCGCCAACTTGTCTTAGCGTAAAGTCGTATGCTTTTTTAGGGTAGTTGGGCAAATACAGATACAAACTGGAATCTAAATGTATCTTTTTTGCATCTACCAAAGTTGCTAAACTAACGGCAGAAATCGATTTAGAAATACTAGCAATACGAAACAATGTAGAATCTGGCGACACCTTAATCTTGTTTGTAATATCGGCGTATCCAAAACCTTCAGACCAAATCAGTTTTCCATGTTTCGATACCGAAATGGCCATTCCAGGAACCTGTTCTGTAACCATAAACCGTGCAACACTTTCTTGAGGCGTTTTAGGTTTTACCTGAGTTGTACTAACCGTACTTTTACAAGATAGCGCAACAATGAACAAACCTAAAAGCGCATTAAAAGCAGGTTTTCTCATTAATTTTCTATTCATAAATTAAATACTGCGCTCTAGTCTTTTTGAATTTTTTTAAACCGGTTTGCCATGTGGCTTTTATTTCAGTTTCACTTAAACCCGATTCAATTTGCTTTTGCAACGTTTTAGTACCCGACAGTTTTACAAAAAAGTTATTGAAAAATTTAGCTTTATCGGAGGTGTTTTGGTAAGCATCAATTAACCACGATAAGTTTAAGGTGTTTAATGTTTTGTACTTGGTTAAATCACTGCCGTGGCATAATTCATTTTGATACTTCGGGTATTTCGCGCCTTCATTAGGTTGCGGCGTAAAACTGAATTTAAACACGTTAGTATTTAAAAACGGACTACCAAATATTTGAAATTGTGTTTCTGTACCTCGACCAGCACTTACATTGGTGCCTTCAAAAAAGCATAAACTTGGGTACAAGTTTATGGCTTGGTCGTTAGGTAAATTCGGACTTGGTTTTATGGGTAAACTATACGTTTTATTGTGGTTGTAATGTTCCATAGAAATTACAGTTAACTCACATGTAACGGCATTTTTCAGCCATTTTTCACCGTTAATCATTTTTGCATACTCGCCAATTGTCATACCATGCACAATAGGAATTGGGTGCATACCTACAAAACTCTGGTTTTCTATTTCTAAAATAGGGCCGTCTATGTAATGACCATTCGGATTTGGTCTATCAAAAATAATAACAGGAATTTTAGCTTCCGCGCAAGCTTCCATAACATAATGCAAGGTAGAAATATAGGTGTAAAAACGTGCGCCAACATCTTGAATGTCGAAAATAACTAGATCTAAATCCTTCAATTGATCTGGTTTTGGCTTTTTATTGCTCCCGTAAAGCGACACAATTGGTAAGCCTGTTTTGGTATCAATACCATCTTTAACCACCTCGCCAGCATCCGCTTTACCACGAAACCCATGTTCTGGCGCAAATACTTTTTTTAAATCAATTTGTAATGCCACTAACGAATCTACCAAATGCGTGTAGCTTCCTTCTTCAGCTTTAAAAACAACACTCGTTTGGTTGGCAACAACACCAACGCGTTTACCGTTTAATAAAGGTAAATAGCGTTCGGTTCTGTTGGCTCCAACAACAATATTGGTGTTTTGGGTAACTTGATCCTGTGGTTCATTTTTTAAAACTGTTTCGGTTTTCGAGGTTTTGTCCTCCGATTTCGACAAGTTTGCACACGAAATCATGACCAAAACAAATAATAAAACTGTATTTTTGATAACTTTAAACGGCATCATATATTTTGAATTACGAGTATTTTATAGCTAAACGCTTAATTGGTAGTAAAGCGTATAAAAGTAGTGTTTCGGCACCAATAATAAAAATTGGTATTGCTGCCATAGCCATAGGCATTGTGGTGATGATGATTGCCATTGCAACCGGTATTGGGCTGCAACAAAAAATACGCGATAAAGTGGTTGCTTTTAACGGGCATGCCACTATAACGAATTACGATAGTAATAACTCGCAGGAAAGCGTTTTTCCTATATCAATCAATCAAGAATTTTATCCAGATTTTAAATCGGTCGATGGCGTTTCGCACGTTCAAGGTGTTGCCGCAAAGTTTGGCGTAATTCGTACCGAAACCGATTTTGAAGGTGTCGTTTACAAAGGTGTTGGGCAAGATTACGACTGGCAATATTTTAAAGAATTTTTAATTGACGGCCAACTGCCCAGTTTAGAAAAAAAATGGAGCGAAGAAGTTTTAATATCGCAGTATTTAGCCAACCGATTAGGCTTTAAAGTAGGCGACGAATTTCAAATGGTTTTTGCAAAAAACGATCCCGAAAAACTTCCTAATTACCTAAAATGTAAAGTTACGGGTATTTACAATTCAGGGTTTCAAGACCTTGACAAACAGTATTTAATAGGTAATTTACGTCACATTCAACGCTTAAACCAATGGGAAAGCGACCAAATTGGAAATTTTGAAGTGTTTATCGACGATTTTTCCCAGATTCAAGAAAAAGGCATCGAAATACATCAAAACACGCCATCAACATTCAACACCATCACCGTTACCGATAAATATGCTAGCATTTTCGAGTGGTTTACCATATTCATAAAAAATATAAACGGCATTATAGGCATCATGATACTAGTGGCGGGCATTAACATGATCACCGCGCTACTCGTTTTAATTCTAGAGCGCACCCAAATGATAGGCATTTTAAAAGCCCTAGGAAGCAACAATTGGAGCATTCGTAAACTATTTATCTACAACGCATCCTATTTAATTTTGTTAGGTTTGTTTTGGGGCAATCTCATCGGTTTAGCACTGCTATTTGCCCAAAAATATTTAAAACTTTTTCCGCTCGATCCAAGTGTATATTACGTTACCGAAGCACCCGTTTACATCAGTTTTGGTTACATTTTAGCGTTAAATGTTGGCACGCTCGTGTTGTGTTTAATTATGCTTTTGGTACCGTCGTACATCATCACAAAAATATCGCCGGTAAAAGCCATAAGGTTTACCTAAATTTGGGCGTTCCCTAAGGGGCGGGCTTTCACTACTCGCTTCACGCTCAAGCGTGAGAGCTCAAACATGCCGTTCAATCCCTAACGTGCTGGCGAACTCCAAAGTATCTTTACATTTTCAGAAAGCAAAATCAATAAATAAAAATTATCAAATCAATACCTATAAATAAATTTTGTTTATTTCAGTATTTAAAATAGATTTCAAAATCCGAATAAAAATTTCAATACTAATCGTAAATTTGACTTCAGAAAAAAAGAAACCATATGAAACTCGTATTATCGCCTGCTAAGTCATTAGATTTTGAAAGTGAATTACCAATAAACACACACACCGAAGCACAATTTTTAAAACAAGCCGAACGCTTAAACAAACTTTTAAAAAAGAAATCGGCCAAAAGTTTATCGAAACTCATGAGCATTTCCGATGCTTTAGGGCAATTAAATTACGAGCGTAATCAAAGTTGGGAACTTCCTTTTACAGAAGACAATGCACGACCTGCTGCCTATGCTTTTAATGGCGATGTTTATAAAGGTTTAGATGCTTACACCATTCCTACTGACAAAATAGACACGTTTAAAAACACCGTTCGTATTCTATCAGGATTATACGGCATTTTAAAACCAACCGATTTAATACAACCGTATCGCTTAGAAATGGGCACAAAAATGCCTGTTGGAGTAAAAAAGAACCTTTATGAATTCTGGAAAAAAGACATTACAAAAGCATTAAATAACGAACTTGAAGACGACGAGCTATTTTTAAACCTGGCTAGTAACGAGTATTTTAAAGCTGTTGATACAAAAGCATTAAAAGTACCTGTGATAACTGCCAATTTTAAAGATTTAAAAAATGGCGAATACAAAGTTATTTCGTTTTTTGCTAAAGAAGCTCGCGGACTCATGGCACGTTATATTGTAGATACAAACGCAAAAACTATTGATGATTTAAAAGGATTTAATTACGAAGGCTACGGTTTTAGCGAAAGTATGTCTAAACCAAACGATTTAGTATTTATTAGGTAGTATTATTTAGGTGTGGCTTTGTGACCAACGCTTATTTTTTTCTCAATAGACGGTCTTTTTTTAATTCGTGGTCTTCTATTGCCAAAAGTACCTCGGTGTATTTTTCCTCGTTTTGTTTTTTTATCGCCTTTTCCCATTAAAAGTTGTTTCTTTATAAAGTACAAAAAATAACAACGCAAGTCAAATTTTATACGTGTTTAAGCATAAGCATCCATACGATCCTTTTATTCAGCCTGATACAGAAAAACTCATTGTGGGCACTTTGCCACCTCCGCGATTTTCAATGGGAGAACTTTTAGAAAAAGATGTCGATTTTTGCTATGGCAGCTACTACAATTCACTTTGGCTGTACATTGATAAAATTCATAATCTAAACTTACGATACGACAACTCTACAGAAGCCGTACAACAGCGCAAAGATTTTTTAATAACACATAAAATTGGGGTTTGTGATATTGTAGCAAGTTGCGAACGCGAAAAAATTGATGCTTCCGATTTGGGTATGACGAACATTAAACTACGCAATATTATTGGCCATTTAAAACAAAATCCTAATATAAACACCTTACTTTTTACAGGTGGAAACAGTAAAAATGGTCCAGAGTATTTCTTTAGAAAGCATCTTAAAGAACATGGTTTAAAACTTGAATTAGTCAACAACGAAACACCAAGAATTCACCAATTTTCGCTACCTGTCATTGCGACTGAAGCGAAGCAATCTGCACAAAAAGAAACTATCATTACTAACACAGCCGAGGAATCTCATCAAAAATCACGAGTTATCAAAACCGTATCGTTAACATCTAGTTCTGGTGCAGCCAATATTTCAATCAGTAAAATCCCGCTATACCGACAATTAAAAGCTAAAAACCCCGATTTTAATACGTTTGCTTTTCGGGTTATGCAGTATCGCGAGTTTTTTTGAGCAAAGCTTATTTAAATTAAATTCGAAACCTTTTAATAGGTTGAACTAAGCCTTAAAAAACGTAATTAAAATTCTTTCGACTGCGCTCAAGATGACAAGCAAATAATCTATTAAACTTTTAGTTACTCTATTTTTAGTTTTATCTCGAACTCTAATTTATTTAGGTTCTCGTAAAATCTTTTCCATTTTACGGCCTTTGGCTAATTCGTCAACAAGTTTATCTAGATATCGAGTTTGTTTGGTTAACTCGGTTTCAATATCTTCAATTCTATAACCGCAAATAACACCTGTAATTAAATACGCGTTAGCATTAATTTTGGCTTGTTTAAAAAAGGTTTCAAAGGTTACTTTTTCGTTAATTAACTCTTGTAATTTGGCCTCATTAAAACCTGTAAGCCACTCAATTACTTGGTGTAACTCTTCAACCGTTCTACCCTTTTTTTCAACTTTAGTCACATAATGTGGGTAAACCGAAGAAAATGTCATGCTCGCAATACGTGCGTCGTGTTCTGGTGTTGTTGCCATAATTTTATTATTTAGTTGTGTTTTCAATATCACTAATATGGTGTTCTAAGGCTTTTACCGATATTTGAATTTCAACAACCAATAAAGCCAATGAAACTATTAACAACAATAAAGCCATACCAAACACCCAAACCGCAACGTTTTGCTGTTCAATATAAATTAAAAACATAGTTAACACGCACAACAACAAACTGCTAATGCCAAAAATTTGCATATAGCGCGTTAAATATAAACGGGTTTTAATATTTTTAATTTGCACCATTAAAACGGAATCTTTTTCTTTTTTATACTTATCGTGCAAACTTCTAATTACCGATGCGTATGCCAAAAACCTATTGGTATAGGCCAGCATAATTAACGAAATAGCTGAAAATAGTAAAGCTGGTGTTGTTAAGGTAAGTTGTTCCATAACTTATTTTTTGGTTTGTTTGTATTTATCATGTAAACCTATGCCGCTTAAAATTAGAGGTGTACACTTTTCTATTCGTGCAGTTCTGGTTTTAGCTTGTTTGGGTTGCGAAAAATAAAGAATATACCCACGCTGCCTACCAGGTGTTAAACTTTTGAAAGCCGATTTAAAATAGGGATCATCTTCAAATTTTGCTTCTAATTCTTCAGGAATGGGTTCGGGATTCTTTTTAAATTCAATTTGTAAGCCTGCCTTTTCTGCTTCAATAGCTTCAAAAATATAGGCTTTTATATCAGCTTCAATCGATTTAATATCATCTAAATTAGTAAACTTAAATAATCGTACAGCTTGAGAGTTTTCTCCTGGCTTCTCTAAAAGTTGTTTTTCATCGGCGAGTAAAGCACCTTTAAAAAAACCGATAGCACAATAATTTTTTAACGCAGTTATATTTAAAACATTTTTACCATTAAAGGTATAACAAGGCACGCCCCATTTACAGGTTTCGGTGAGGCCACATTGCAAAACAATGTGCCTTAACAATTGGAGTTCCCTTTGCCATGTGTGTATTTTACAATCGGGTGTCGCCCCAAGCGGACATCGACCACATCCCTCAATAAAATAATTTTCAACCGATGTATTCATTATTCTAATTTAGAATTAGTTCAACAATATAACTCTATTAAAAGCAATATCAAATAGATAATTCTCGCACGACTGCAAAAAGTCGTAATAAATTAAGAATTGAACATTACAGATATTTTAAGCAATTTATTCGAGAGTTTACATGATAAATATCATTCCATATAGGCTTCAATTCCAATAATTTTACTGTATTAAATTATTTAAGTCATGAAACCTAAAAAGAACCCAGAACTAGAAATAGGACGACATAGCAGTATATATTTTGCCATTGGGCTTAATTTAATGTTATTACTGTCTTGGAGAGCGCTTGAACACAGAACTTACCAGAAAGACGACTTTGTTATGGAAGTTCTAGATGTTAATTATAAAATTGAGGATGATATTCCTATTGTTAAAATGAATACGCCGGCTCCTCCTCCACCGCCTGCCAAAGTCCCCCAAATAATTGAAGTCATTGAGGATGATATTGTTGATATAGAAGAAACAGTTATTGAGAGCACAGAAACAGGGCAAGATGATGCCATTGAAGATTTTGTTGCTATTGGCGTTGATGAAGTGGTGGTTGAAGAAGTTGAAGAAGATGTGGAAGTTGCCTTTGCCGTAATTGAAGAAGTACCCGTTTTTCCTGGTTGCGAAGGATTAAGCAAAGAAAAAACTAAAGCTTGTTTTCAACAAAAAGTACAAGAGCATGTTGTAAAGAACTTTAATTACCCCGATGTTGCTTTACAACTAGGTATCCAAGGGCGTGTATCGGTTGTTTTTGTTATCGATTCACAAGGTAAAACTACCAAAATACGCTCTAGAGGCCCAGATAAATTACTTGAAAAAGAAGCCGAACGTATTATAAGCATAATGCCCAAAATGGAGCCCGGAAAACAACGTGGCAAACCTGTAACAGTACAATACGCAGTGCCTATTTACTTTAAATATGCTGCAACACATTAAAATGGGGTGATTTTGTTTCATGAGAGGCCGGATATGAATATGTTTTCTATCTGGCCTCTTTTTTGTTATAAAACTATCACTTTTACATTTCAGAATAAAAAAATAACAATTCGGTTATTCACTTTTTAAAAACCAATACTTCATCAAGATATTTGCAGTGTAATTAATTAAGCACTTTATTTATTAATTTTAAAAAAGTTTATAAAACATTACACCATGTCAAAATCTGGAAAAAACATATTAATCACTTTTATTTTAGGCTGTATCGTTTTTGTAATTGGCACCTTATTATCCGGTGGTTTTAATTTCGAAACGGTAAACGAAGCCATTATAAGCTTCGCCTTTTACCAATTGTACGCTTTTGTTTTAGGGTATTCAAATATGTTGTTTTTCGATTTTTTAAGTCGTAAAAACTGGAAAAAAACAGACTCTGTTAAACGCATAATTATTGGCGTAATTGGAGCCACAATTTTAACCATAATTGGGTTATTTATTTTACGAGCTTTAACCGCTCTATTAATGTATCACCAAACATTTAACGAGTTTATTACAAACGAAAAGTTTGCTTATTACAAGTTTGGTTTATGGATTACCTTAACCATTGTTGCCGTATTTCATGTAATTTACTTTTACAATAAATACCAACAAAACCGCATAAAAGAACAAAAAGTAATTGCAGGTACCGCGAGTGCTAAATTTGATGCTTTAAAAAACCAATTAGATCCGCATTTTTTATTTAACAGTTTAAATGTGTTAACTAGTTTAATTGAAGAAAACCCAGAAAGCGCACAAAAATTTACCACCTCGTTATCAAAAGTTTACCGTTATGTTTTAGAGCAAAAAAACAAAGAATTAGTTACGGTTGATGAAGAACTGCAATTCGCTAAAACCTATATGTCGCTTTTAAAAATGCGTTTTGAAGACAGTATTGTATTCAACATGCCCGAAAAAGCAAGTAACCCCGATAGTAAAGTGGTGCCATTATCGCTACAACTACTTTTAGAAAATGCCGTAAAACACAATATGGTTACAAGCAACAAACCTTTACATATAAGCATATATGAACAACAAGGCAATTTAGTGGTAGAAAACAATTTACAACCTAAACAAATCGTGAAAAAAAGTAGCGGTGTTGGCTTAAGTAATATTAAACAACGCTACCAACTTTTAACACATAAAAACGTATTCATTAATCAAGAAGCAAACCGTTTTGCAGTTGCAATACCAATGCTAACCAAACAATTATCAGTTATGAAACCTATGCATTCAAAATCAAATTTTAGCGATAGCTACGTGCGTGCACGCGACTACGTAAACGAACTTAAAGGCTTTTATTATAGTTTAATAAGCTATTTTGTAGTAATTCCTTTTTTAATTTACATTAACTACAACACCTATTGGGGCGTAAAATGGTTCTGGTTTCCTATGTTAGGCTGGGGCGTTGGTCTGGTTTTACAAGGCTTTAAAGTATTTGTTAATAATGGTGCCTTTGGTCGCAACTGGGAAAAACGTAAAATTGAACAATTTATTCGCGAAGAAGAAAATAAAAAACGTTGGAATTAAAAACTAAAAAATCATGGAAAATAAAGATATACAACCTTACAACGACGACTTTAAAAACAAAGCTTTTTTAAAAGAAGAAGCTTACCTACGAGCTAAAGAAAAAGTAAAAAAAATAGTAGGCTTTTATTGGCATTTAGCCGTTTTTATAGTAGTAAATGCCTTTATAATAATTACCATTGTTGTTAATGGTGGCAGTTTGTGGCACTTTGGTACCTGGGCAACACCTTTGTTTTGGGGCATTGGTTTACTTTTTCACTTTTTAGGTGTTTTTGGCGTTACGTTTTTATTTGGAAAAGACTGGGAAGAACGTAAAATTCGCGAGTTTATGGAAAAAGATAAATCGGAATGGGAATAACAAATTAATTAACAACACTAACCAATCAAAATTATGAATGTTATTATTATAGAAGATGAAAAACCTTCGGCACGTCGTTTACAACGTATGCTAGAAAAACTAAATATTAAAACCGATATTCTTTTGCATTCGGTTGAAGAATCTTTAGCTTGGTTTAGCAACAATACACATCCTGATTTAATTTTTTTAGATATCCAGCTAAGTGATGGCTTATCGTTCGAAATATTTGAAACAATTGCTATTAAATCGCCTGTAATTTTTACCACAGCCTACGATGAGTATGCGCTACAAGCGTTTAAACTTAATAGCATCGATTATTTATTAAAACCTATTGATGAAGACGATTTAGCAACGGCTGTAAAAAAATACCAAGAACGCCAACCACAACAACAAGCCGTTACTTTAGATTTTAACGATATAAAGAAACTTTTGGTAAACCCCATAGATCGTGAGTACAAAAAACGCTTTTCGGTAAAGGTTGGTCAGCATTTAAAACTTATTTCGGTTGATGATATTGAATGCTTTTTTAGTGAAAATAAAGGCACTTATTTACACACCACGGAAGGCCGAAACTATTTACTTGATACCACATTAGAACATTTAGAAAACGAACTAGAACCACAAACCTTTTTTAGAATTAACCGTAAATTTTTTGTGAATATTAACGCCATAAAAGATATGGTAAGCTACACCAATTCGCGTTTGCAAATAAAGCTTAAAACATACAACGAACAAGATGTTATAGTGGCTCGCGAACGTGTAAAAGATTTTAAAGCTTGGTTGGAATAATTATTTAATGTCTGACTTAAATGGTAAAAATAGTTTTAAATTGCTCGCAAATAATAATCATATTTTGTGACGGTTGATCGCCTTTAACTGCCATTTCTCTGGTATAATACGCCCAATGCACCTTTTGCCAATAGGCTAACGATTTATCGCCTTCGCCCTCAAGTTTAGCGTAATTAGCCGATATTTTATTGTAAGGTACGTGCTCGATTTTTATGGTTTTAATTATGGCCTTGGCCTCACCATTCCAATTAGTTACTATATTTAAATCGCCAACATTTGGAAACGCATAACCATAGGTTTTAAACCACCACAACGATGTTGATGTGGCTTGTTTAACACCTTGCACAACCAAACTTACGCAAGTATCGGCATCGGTTTGGTTATCGCAGAAATACCAAGCTTCGGGGCGATTATAATTTTTATGCTCTGGATTCGCTTTTACAAAGTTATTCCAAAGCGTTTGTACCGATGCGTTATTAAACGTTTTCATGTGCACAAAATACTATAATTTATACAAAGTTTGCGTTAAGGATTGCAGTGGAAAGCCCACAGGGAGGCACGACCGAGGACTTGTAACGGAAAGCCTGACCCCTTGTGGGTAACGCTCAAATAATTAAGTTTTTTTTACGGAAATACCTTTGAAACCCTGAAATAAATTCAGGGAGACAACAAGTATCTTAGAATTTAAACTTTTTGCTCTGGCAGTAATTTAAAAATCGAATTTATAGGTGGCACCTGCCAAAAACTGAATGCCCTGAACCGGGAAATTTTGCCATTTCTGGTAACTGTTGTTTGCTAAATTATTTCCTCTAGCATACACCGAAAATTTATCGTTTATATGGTAACCTACGTGTGCGTTGGCATCGAAAAAGCTATCTAGAGTTAAAGTTTGTGTAGTTGGAGAACTTTCCATTACAATTAAATCTTTTCGCTCGCCTACATAAAATAAATTTGCTCCTGCAAACCAATTTTGGTTGATTTGATAATCGAAAAACAACGACCCTTTTATGTCTGGTAAATTCCAAGCTTCTGGCTGTGTTTTGGCATCGTAAGCAAAATATTCGGCTTTTAAACCTAACTTAAAATTACGACTAACATCCACATTTATTTCGCCAGCTACTCCAAAGGTATCGACGTTATCGTAAACAATTCCGAAGGAATTCCCGTACTCGTAAGCCTCGGTAGCCGATACATCTTTTATAGCATTGGTTATAAACAAAGCTTTGTTTTTATCGGCATTGTAATGACCACTTATACTATAACTCATATTACTCGATAACTTACCTTTTAAACCAATGAAAGCTTTGTAAAGATTATCGGTTGGTGCAATATTTAAAGTTGGCGACACAAACGGGTTTTCGGCCGCAAAACCATAGTATGAATTTTGGTTTAAATCGCCTTGAACACCACCATAAACAATTAAAACATCGTTTACCAAACGATAAGTTGCTGTTACATTTGGATACAAATAAAACTTACTCGCCCCTGTTTCTTTATCGTTTAAATAATAGGTTGACACACCAAGATTTAAGGTTAAATCGTCGCGTTTAAGCTCGTAAGTTGGCGAAAGACCAACGAAGAAATTCCCATAATCGAGCGCATCGGTGGTGAAATAATTTTTATCGAACGTACCACCAAGATAATCGAATGTTAAACCTGCTGAGATTTCGATATCGTTTATAGGCAAATCGAAAGCTGTATTTACGACTAACCTATTTTCTCCCGAACCTTGGTTATCGCCGAAACGACGAAATTTAAAATCGGCCGATTTAATATAAGCATCTTCAAAAGAAATATCGGCACCAAAATGCGCATTATAAAACATATGATCGACCGCTGGGTTATTTGTCTGTACGGTTAAAACTTGCGATTCGGGCACACCATACCAGTTGTAAACTTGATGCTGAAAACCACCTTCTACATTCCAAGCGTAATCGCGCATGTGGCTACTGTAATTTACATTAACTTTTGAATTTGAAAAATGGTCGTCGAACTCAACGCCTTCAATACCGCCTTGTGAAGAATGATGACTTACATAACCACCAACACTTTCGTTACGGTTTAAAGCATGGTTTAAATACACTTCCCCTAGAAGTGTGGTGTATGTGCCCACGCCCAAAGTGGCGTAATTATCGAAAATTTTAGCAGGTTCGCGCTTTTCTACAACAGCTGCCTTACCTTTTGCAGGTGTAAATGTTGATGCCACCGGAAAAGAAAAAATATTGTATTTCACCACTTTTTTAGTTTCGGTGGTTTCGTCGTCAAGCTTTGGTGTTTCACGAACTTTAAACGCATCAGAAATAGTTGGTGTATATGGTTTTACAACATCAATAACACCAGTGTTTATAGTATCTCCTTGTCGGTTTTGAGAAAACGCTACCGTAGCATTAATTGTAAATACTACCAATAAAATATGTTTTATGTGCTTTCGCATGGGTTTTGCTTTTTTTTACTTAATCCACAACCGTGGAATTGATTTTGATTTTATTCTGATTGATATTTTGCACTATTAATTCAAGATAAACGCGTGTTGCTCTTAAAATTAATCTTCAGTTTCAATTGATGAATTTGTTTTAGCTTCTTCGGTTTTAATTTTCTTTAATTCGGCTCTCGCTTCGCTAATAACATCGTCGAAATCTGGAAAATTTTGGATCACACTTTCTAAAATATACGTGGCTTGAAATGCATCTTTTAAAGCATAAAAGTTTTTAGCCATAAGCACCAAACCTTTGGCACTGTAATATTTATAACCCGAAAAATCTTTTGCTAATTTTTGTACCGCCGTGTTTGAGGATTCATATTTTGCTTCTTTATTTTTAAAATAAGCGTTGTAATATAAAGCTTCAGCAGCGGTTTCGCCTGTGGCTACTTTTTCAACTTCTGCGTAAGAGGTTTTAGCTTTAGCTTCATTGTTTGTTTTTATAGCCGAACGTGCAATAATTACATGTGCATCACTTTTTATTTTGTTATCAATTTTTGAACTGTTCAACACTTTTTCCGCGTAAGCGACAGCCTCATTATAATTTTCTAATTGATAATTGGCTTTCATTAAATTAGACTGTGCAAACACCACGTTTTGAGGAAAATTAGCTTCGGCCTCCAAACGCTGTAGCACCGGAATAGCGTTTTTCCAGTTTTTCTTCTCTAAATGATATTGAGATAAACGTGTTAAAGCTTCTTCGGTATATTCGTTTTGCGATGTTTCCGCAATATATTGGTAATGTGGCGCTGCGTTTTCTAGCAAATCTTTTTTGTAATACAACTGTGCGATATAAAATTGCGCTTGTAAGGCGTGCAGACCATTTGGAAACTGACTTAAATATTGGTTGAATTGTTTAATGGCTCTATCGGTGTTGCCATCGACGTATTGTTTTTCGGCTGCTTCGTAAGTGGTATTATCCAAATCGGTGTCGGTAACCTCCACATAATCCAAGGTTTTTACCCAAGCAGCATACTCATCAACTTTTCCTAAATCAATATAAATTAAACGCGCCGTTGAAACCGCTTGCACTGCCTCGGGCGAACCTGCATAATTACTAGCAACGTTTTTAAACTTCACCAAAGCATCTTGGTTTTGGTTGGCGTTGTAATAAATTAAACCTTGTCGTAACAATGCTTTTGGCACAAACGAACTGTTTTTATACGCTACACTTAATTTGTTATACGTGGTGTGCGCTTTTTGAGTTTGACCTTCTTTCACATAAGAATTACCAAGTTCGTACATGGCATCGTCACGTAATTTTGACTTTGGATATGTTTCAATAAAAGTTTCTAATTCATGTATTTTTTTTGAAGATTGCCCCGCATAACCAACGCTTAAAGCTTTTTGAAAAAAGGCATAGTCGGATTCTATTTCGTTTAACTTTATGGCATTTTGATAGGCATTTATTGCATTTTGGTATTCGCTAGACACAAAATAACCATCGCCTAACCTTAAATACGCATCGTTAAGTCTTACCTTATCATCCTTATGATTACTAATGAATTGATTGAAATAGGTGGTTGCCTGCGGATAACTTTTTAACTTAAAATAAGTGTAGGCTAAATTATAATCTAAATTCTCGAATTCTGGTGTTTCTGAAGCTTCTGCCATTTGGCCAAACTGTTTAAAACCTATTAAAGCATCATCAAAATTAGATAAATTATAATCGGCTTCGGCTTTCCAAAAAGTCGCTCGTGCTGTGTAAATAGCTTCCAGCGATTCTTTTAACGAGGCATCAAATAAATTTTCGGCTTCTAAATAATCGTTTTCATTATACAACTCTAAACCGCGATAAAAAGCTACTTTTTGGTAAGCTACTTTGTTATCGTAACTATTTTTTCCTTTTAAAAGCTTTAAAGCTTCGGCATAGTTTTTTGATGTGATGTACGAATCGATTAACAGGGTTTCAATTTCTTCGCGATAGCTTGTTTCTGGGTATTTATCTAAATAAGCTGCTAAAACTTGTGGTGCCGATTGATACGGATTCCCTATTTCGTAACTAATTTTAGCATAATTCAACCAAGCATCTTCTTGAATTTTTAAATCGAAATCCATTTCTGAAGCATTTTTAAACGCATTTAAAGCTTCTTGTTTTTTATCGAGATGCACATAACTTTCGCCTAAATGATAATAGGCATTTTGAGCAATGCTGTTACTACCACCTACAATTTTATTAAACTCATTTATAGCATTTTCGTAATCTTTTTGTTTGTAATAGGTGTAACCCAATTGGTAATAATCGGTGTTATTCCACTTGGCGGTTTTATCGCGCTTTCCTTGTCGTCCTTGGTACGCTTTTAAATACGGTAAAGCTTCAGTGTAATTTTCGAGATTAAAGTAGCTCTCACCTATTATTTTTGATAGTTCGGATACTTCATTTTCGTCACTAGAATCTAATCGGTCTTTTGCTAACGCAATAGCTTTTTCAAAATTTCCTAGTTTAAAATTTAAATCGGCTTGGTAGTACGATAGTTTTTCTTTGTAACGTTCTTGGTCGCTTACCTGATCGAAATACTCGTTAGCTTCATCGTAATCGTCGCCTTCATAAGCCATAAAACCAATGTAATATTTGGCTTGTGAGCCATATTCTTTTGAGCTTTCAACACGATTTAAATACTTTTTAGCATCTTTATATTGCTTCACAGAAAACGCCGAATAACCATTGTTAAAGTAAAATTTTTCCTTTTCACTTCGGCCTAAAGCATTTTCGTTTACTTTATCATACCACTTTCTGGCATACGCATATTTAGAATTTTCGAAATAATAATCGGCTACATCAACATAAGCCGTATTTCGCTTGGTACTTGTTGGATATTCTGCTACAAAATTCTCAACCAATTGGTCGGCATTTTGCTGATTTAAACGCACCGCACAATTGGCTATATAATAAGCACAATCGGATTGTAAAATATCTTCTTCGGCCGTTTTTTTAACGCTCGAAAACAGCGATTGCGCTGCTAAATATTGCTGATTATTATAAAGCGATAATGCTTTTTGATAATCGACTAAGTTGCTAGTATAAGTGGCCGATTGCTGTGCCATTGTTGGGAAAACAAAACCCAAAACAAGCATGAGGGAAAGTATGTTTTTGTAAATCATTTACAAGTCGTTTTTTAATTTGAGTATTCAAAGATAAATGAATCTAAATTGTATAACGCAACAATCGTGCTAGAATTATAAATGGAGTTATTAAATATTTTAAATGATAAATTTTAGAATATTAAAAGTAAAAAGTAACACACTACACAATAAAAATATAAGCATATGGTTTGTTAGGTTAAACTATAAACTTTAAACTTGTACTCTTAAACTGTTATAACATGTCTACCCCTATTTTACAATTAAAAGACGTCTCTATTTTTCAAGGCGGAAGCTTAGTTCTTTCTAACATTAACTTAGAAATGAACAAAGGTGATTTTGTATATTTAATTGGTAAAACAGGCTCCGGAAAAAGTAGTTTTATGAAAACGCTTTACGGCGATTTACCTTTAACTGAAGGCGAAGGTAGCATTGTAGATTTTGACTTAAAAACTTTAAAAGAGAAAGAAATCCCGTTTTTAAGACGTAAATTAGGTGTTGTTTTTCAAGATTTTAAATTATTACCCGACAGAAACATTAATGATAATTTGCTTTTTGTTTTAAAAGCAACTGGTTGGAAAGACAAAACCAAAATGACCACTCGCGTTGAAGAAGTTTTAACCAAGGTGGACATGAAAACCAAAGGCTTTAAATTTCCGCATGAAATTTCTGGAGGCGAGCAACAACGTGTTGCCATTGCTCGTGCTTTACTAAACCATCCAGAATTAATTTTAGCCGATGAGCCCACAGGAAACTTAGACCCTCAAACCAGCATTGAAGTTATGGAGGTTTTACAAGAACTCAGCAAAAATGGTAACACTATTTTAATGGCAACACACGACTATGCGTTACTATTAAAATATCCTAGAAAAACATTAAAGTGCGACGAAAACCAAGTTTATGAAGTCGTGCAGCGAAAAAGCTAATGATTTACCATGTAATAAAACAAAAGGCCAAAACTTTAATTCCGAAAAAAGTTTTATTTAAAAACGAATTATTCTTTCGTTCGCTTTACGGTTTTTTTCACAAAGGCAAAACCCACCAATGCAATATTTGCAAGCATAAACTAAAACAGTTTGTACCTTTAAAAACCAACGATTTACTTTGCCCGTTTTGTGGTAGTTTATCAAGAAACCGTAGGTTATGGCATATTTTGAATAAAGAAGATGCTATAAATGGTTCTATCTTACATTTTTCACCATCACGAAGCTTATATAGAATCTTAAAAAAAGAATCTTCCGTAAAATACTTTAGCACCGATTTTGAAGATGAGTTTTTAGCCGATTACCAATTTGATATTACAAAAATAAATAGACCTAATAATAGTTTCGACACCATAATTTGCTATCATATTTTAGAGCATATTGTTGAGGATCACAAAGCCATGGAAGAGCTTTACCGTGTTTTAAAACCTAACGGAAAACTATTTATACAAACACCTTTTAAAGCAGGAGCTATTTACGAAGATGCATCAATTGTTTCACCTGAAGCTCGATTACAACATTTCGGACAAGAAGATCATGTAAGAATATATTCGGTTGAAGGCTTAAAAGAAAGATTAGAAAAGGTTGGCTTCACTGTTAACATACTTCAATTTAATAATCACATTGAAGACTCGAAGTTTTATGGGTTTACAATACCTGAAACCATCTTAAAACTTAGCAAATAATGCTTTCGGTATTAATTCCAACATACAACTGCCAAATTACCCAGCTTGTAAATATTTTACACAAACAAACCACCGCTTTAAATATTGCATTTGAAATAATTGTTTTTGATGATTGCTCTACAAACAAAGAAACTACTAGGCAAAACCAACGAATAACTGCTTTAAAAAACACATATTATACTATTTTAAGTAAAAACTTAGGAAGAAGCGCCATTAGAAACGCTTTAGCAAAACAAGCAAAATACGATTTGCTGCTTTTTATAGACGCTGGTACCATACCTAAAAGTAATAGTTTTATTAAAAATTATATTGACTTAAAAGTTCACAAAATAGCATCAGGAGGTATGACATTTCTAGAAATTCCTCCCCAAAAACCTAATAAATTACGATGGTTGTACACGAAACGACGCGAATTTAAGGCTCTATGCTCTTCAAATTTTATAATACAAAAAGAAGTGTTTTTATCTCATCCTTTCGATGAAACCATAAAAACCTATGGCTACGAAGATGTTTTGTTTTTTAACACCTTAAAACAACATCAATTTAAAATACATTTTTTTAATAATCCGGTTATTCATAATGCCGACGATAACGCCAAAATTTTTATAAAGAAAACGGAAACAGCCTTAAATAACTTAGTGTTACTTTATAAGAAGAAGAAGATTTCTCCAGAACAAGTTAAACTATTACATGTGTATTTAACTTTAAAATCTTTAAAAATAGCTGGTTTAACCTCCTTTATCTTTAAAATTGTTAGACCATTAGTGCTAATCAACTTAAATTCTAACAATCCCTCTATTTTATTGTTCGATTTTTACAGAATAGGTTACCTTTGCCGCCATTAACAAAAAGCGAATGTCATTTTTTTCTGTAATTATTCCTTTGTATAACAAGGAAAAATATATTGAAGCCACCTTAAATAGTGTTTTAAACCAAGAATTTAAAGACTTTGAAATTATTATTTTTGATGATGGCAGTACAGATGATAGCTTAAAGCAGGTTGAAGCATTCTCTGATTCAAGAATTTTAATAATAAAAGAGATAAACCAAGGTGTTTCGGCCGCAAGAAACAAATCAATTGAGCTGGCCAAAGGCAAGTACATAGCGCTTTTAGATGCCGATGATATTTGGGAACCAAACCATTTAACAGAATTACACAAATTAATAACACTTTTTCCAGAAGCTGGACTCTATTGTAACAACTACCGTGTGTTTTATAACAGTGCTGTGTCTCGACCTGCAAAATTTAATTTTCAATACGCTGCAAATGGGGTATTGGTTAACGATTTTTTTAAGGCGAGCATTATAAATTGTGTTGCTTGGACGTCATCGGTATGTTTTGCAAAAAATACATTTACTGAAATTGGAGGGTTTAAACCCCACTTAAAAACATCGCAAGATTTAGATTTGTGGATTAGGTTTGCCCTTAAGCACCAAGTAGCTTTTAACCCTAAAATAACTATGAGCTACAAACAATACGTTAGTAATAGTTTATCGAAAAACGAAAGCCATTATAACGAAATTCGCTATAATTTTATATCTAGTTTCTCTGAATTTGAAAAAACAAATACCTCTTTAAAATTATATTTAGATATAAATAGATATGCCGTTTCGCTTAGAGCCTTGATAAACAATAATAAACCGCTGTATAAAAAACTAAAGCAGGAAATTGACTTTAAAAACTTAAACTTTAAGCAAAAAATACTAATAAATACTCCAAAAGTGGTGTTAAAACTTCTTAAAAAGCTTCAAATAAGTTTAATTAAAATGCGTGTTTATTTAACGGCATTCGATTAATTAATATCTTGCTCTATTAATCTTTTCCAATCTTTGGCTATTTTTTCAACAGCAAATTTCTCAACACTTTTTCTAGAATTATTTTTACAAGTTTTATAAAGTTGCTTATCTATAACAAAACTATTAAATGCTTTTGCTAAAGCCTCTGGATTATGGTTTTCAACCAATAAACCATTGTGTTTATGTTTTACAATTTCACTTGGCCCCGATTTACAATCTACAGAAATCACAGGTGTTCCGCAAGTTAAAGATTCTATTAATACTCTTGGAAAACCTTCGTGATAACTTGTTAAAGCAGTAAAAACAGCATTCTTCACGTAAGGAAATGGGTTTCTTAAAAAAGGAGCATATTTAACTTTATTGTTTACTTTTAGGTTATTTATTAATCCTTTTAAAATATGGACATCGTTACCAAACCCAATAATGAGGAGATTAATGTTTTTATCTGGTAATGTTGATTTTTTATAGGCGTTTAATAACAAGGTGAAGTTTTTTACACTTTCTTCAATACGACCATACCACAAAATAAAATTGGAGGGCGTTTTTACCTCTTTATTTAACCTAACATCCAACAAGTTAACATCAATTGCATTATAAATTTGTTTAACATTTTTTAATCCATAGTTTTTTTTAATGGACTTTTCTATTTCTTTACTTACGGCAACCAATTCAATAGGTTTTTTATAGAGCAATTTTGCCAAAACTTTATTTTGCGGAAAATATTTTTGAAGCCCATAACTACGTACCACAGCAATCCTTTTTTTTGCCTTAAAAACGAAATTGTATAAAAAAAACTCCTTAAAAAAACTCGGTCGGGTCCGGTTATCAATAATAACATCAAATTTATTTCTTTTAAAATATTGGCGCAAGGTTTTAAATTTATCAAAGCTAGTAAACTTAACACCAAGCTCTTTTTCTAGATTAAATAAGGTACCTGCATATTTATAGTCTATATCGTTCTTAGTTATCATTATGTGCACATCATAACTCAAACCAGTTAGCATTTGTGAGAGTATCGCACTAGAACGTTCTGCGCCTCCTTTTCCTAAAGATGTTGCAACAATGCATATTTTTTTCATAACCTCTTGCTATAAATCCAATTAATCACCCGTTTTAAAATAGGCATCATAATCCAAAGTATCAAAAACAATCCGAGTTCTTTCCCTTAAATGTTCACTAAAAATACTACGAGAAGAATCAACATCTTTTGCCTTTATACAAAACAAATCCGCCATGGAATGAAACAAATCATCGGACATATACTTTCGGTCTTGATTAGAAAAAAGATTTCGATTTTGTTTATATTTTTCTGACTGCCAAAGCACAAAAGGAATCTCGTATACATTTTTTGTTCTTACCATGTCTCTAAAATGACCTGAAAACTCAATATCGTCATATACTTCTTCGCCATGATCGGAAAAATAAAGCACTGCACTTGTAACATTTTTACTTTTAACCGACTCAATCACAGACTTAACTATATAATCTGTATAACGTACAGCATTATCGTAAGCATTAATCTGACTATAAATAACATCCTTTTTAAACTTGCTTCTTGGAATATCTTTAAAAACATTATAATGTTCTGGATAGCGATACTTATAGTTCATGTGCGTTCCTAAAGTGTGCAAAAAAACAACCTTTTTATCGTTTTTATCTTGAAGCACTTCATGCATTTTTTTAACCAAAACTTCATCATACAATGTTTTTTCCTTTGCATTTTTAATATTCAAAAAATACGACTCACTTGCCCCCATGCCTATTTTTGTAACATAAGAATCGTTAGCTCCTAATGGTTTTTGTGCCGAAATCCAATAGGTTTTAAAGCCTGCTTGATTTAATAACTGGATGATTGAACCATTATATTTAGCATCTGGATTTTCATAATTCCCCAAGGTAAGCACTTTAGTTAAACTAGCTATGGTATAAGTATCTGGACTAATAACTTTGTTGTAAATTGTTAATTCGTCTTTCATAGCATCGAGCAATGGTGTCGTATTTCTGTAATATCCATATATACCTAAATGCGACCGCGCCGTTGATTCTCCAACAATTACTACATAGATTTCTTCTCCGTAAATTTTAATAGACCTTTCTACATTTGTAAAACTGCCCATTTTATCTTTAGCATAATCACCTAACTTACTAGATTCTATATGGTAGCCAACGGCAGATCTAGCAATCATAAAGGGCAAATTGTAAATTATTAAACCTGAAAACTTTAACAAAATAATGATACCAAAAGCAAGAAGCGACATTTTTGTAGCAATTCGAGGAAATTGTAAGCTTAACTTGTTTAATTTAGTTAACAAAAATAAGGTTACAACCAATAAGCTAATTCCTAAAACAATAATAGGTGTGTCAAAATAAAAACCTATAAATTCTTTGGTTTCTTCGGAGTTGGTATCGAATGCTACAAAAATTGCCGATTCTGTAAATATGGTTTTAAACAGATAATAAAAAGCTGTTTCAACAAATAAGAACACCGAAAAAACAACAAAAGATACATTTAAATAATATGACTTTAACTTATTATTACCAAAACAGTAAAGCGGACAAATAAGAACTATAGCAAAAAGGATATTTTCTACAAGGTTTAAAACTAAGCTTAGGGCCAATTTACTAAAAACACACTCAAACAGTATAGCAACTAAAATAAGTAATAGGTATTTTGAAAATATCTTAAAAAATTTGGACATAACTTGTTTACAACGTATTGCTTTTACCAAAAGCATAGTTTTTAAATATAAAAACCACAACAACTAAGTATATAACGTACCTAAAAAAATGTGCCATTACAACACCTTTTAGACCAAAGTTATTAATAAGTAAGTGTGATATAACTACAAATAAAACTACTGCTAAAACTTCAGTAAAAATATAAAACTTCATTCGCCTTTTTGCCAAAAACTGATAGGATAATACAAATGCAACAAATTTAATAAAATCACCCAAAAGCTGCCATAAAAACAAGTCACTTACTTCTAAAAACTCTCTAGTATACAAAAGGTTAACAATAGTTTCTCGTAATAGAAACACCAAAAACATTCCTAAAAAAATAAGAGGTAACAACAGTTTGTAAATTTGTTTCACTTCAACCTTAAATTCTGAAAAGCGATCTATTTGTGAATATTTAGGTAATATATATAACGGAAATATGGCCGCTGTAAACTGCATGTAAGTTTTAGAAATAGACGTCATTGCCGTCCAATACCCCGCAGCCGACATATTTAATTTATTTTCTATAAGATTTCTAACAATTATATCTGTTAAATTAACAGACAATACAACTACTAAAGTTACACCACCGTAACTAAGTAAATCTTTTTTTAAGTTGGAGCTAAAACTTACTTTTTTAAAACTAAAATATGTCGAAACTATTTTTCTTGAAAAAAAGATGTAATTAAAAAATTGAAGAAGAGGGTTAATAATAATTGCAAATAAACTACCCATTAAGCCCCATTTAATTGTAAAAACCACCAATAAAACAGATGTTAAAACAATTGAAACCAACGTGATTTTTGTGTATTGTTTATACTGAGAAAGCCCATTTAATAAGGCGTATAAAATCACATTAACTGCCATAAAGGGAAAAATAAACGACAAAACTTTAATAACTAACACATAGTTATTTTGTTTACCAAAAACGTAATTATTAATTGGTTCGGCAAAAAAAAACAGCACTAAAAAAGATGCTATTGTCGAAAGCATTGAAAACACAAAAGTTGCTGAAAAAAGCGCATGTAACTTTTTACTATTGTCTTTAAATTCCGCTATGTATTTTATCAATCCATTCGTCGTTCCTAAAACCGATAATTGCTCAAGAAAAACAACTAGGTTTTTTAAGTTTCCAATAATAGCTAGTCCTTCTGCCCCAACAATAACGGCAAGAATTTTTTGCGAAATTACCGAAAACCCCATTCTTACCAATACCAAAAATGTATTTGCCGATGTTGCTTTAAGTAGCAAATTACTTTTTATAAACTCCCGAAGTCTAAACATTCAAAAAAAGCGCTTAAATGTTCTCTATTTTTTCTCTGTCAGCTCCAAAAAACGAGCTGCTAAAAATTAGTAAAATAATGCCATAATACATAACATAACTTACAAAGTGAGCAACCACAGCACCTTTTACACCGCCAAATGCATTTATAAAATACACACTGGTTATATATAAAATAATAATTAAAAAAGCCTCGGTTAATACATAGTGCCAAAACATTTTTTTTGCAAGAAACTGATAGGCAATAATAATGGAAAGTACTTTTACAAAGTCCCCCAAAAGCTGCCAGAAAAACAAGTCTTCTACAGGTTGAAATTCTTCAGTAAAAACGCCTAAAATAATGTATTTTTTAAAGACATAGATGAGTAGCATTCCTGCACCCAAAAATGGCACAATAGTTTTATAAAAATGCCACACTTCCTTTTTAAAAGCCTTTGTTGTTTTAATTTCTGAAAAACGCGGTAATAAATACAACGAAATTAACGAGCTTACAAACATTAAATAATATTTAGAGAGCCTTGTCATAGCTTCCCAAAAACCAGCTTCCTTATAACCAATATTATCAATAATATACGATCGAATAGCAATAGTAACTAAAGGTAATAACAACGCCGGAAATAAAGCCATAACAGAATACGCACTTAACTTTTTCAACATTTTAAAACTTATAGCTTTAACCTGTATATGCGGCAACATACTTTTTCTGTTAATAATGCCAACGAGTGTAATTAAAAAGATAATAGACTCTGCAATAGCAACCGAAATTAAAGCGCCTTTTAACCGTTCTTGATATATTAACAATAAAGCAATACTCACACTAAGTATTTGCCCTATGATATTGATTATAATAAGAATTTTATACTTTGAAAACCCATTTATAATAGAAAAGGTAAACATGTTTAAAGCATAAAACGGTAAGGCAATAGCGAATATTTTTATAACATAACCGTAGTCGTTATAACTTGGAAATATGATGGTATTTATCCATTCAGCACCAAAATAACAGAAAAAAGAAACGAGCATGGTAGACATAAACCCGAAATAATAGGCCGTAGAAAGCGTTTTAGCTAAAGCCTTACTATTATCCTTAAATTGTGCAACATACTTAACAATACCTTTATAAAAGCCTTGAGTGGCTAAGGTTTGAAACGCAGCTACAAAATTTCTTAAATTACCAATTAAAGCTAGCCCAAATGGCCCCACAATTACGGCAATAGCTTTCGAGGTTAGTAAGCCTGCAATTATTCTGGTTATTATGGCAACCATATGCAGCGAAGCTATTTTTACTAAAACTTTATCGTTTATGTATTCTATTAATTTTCTCAATTAATAACTTTTGGATTGGCAGATTAACTCTACAACGTAAAAATTAACCTAATATTCTAAAAACACGGTTACTGTGTGCTTAAATATACAAATCATTTAGCTTTATCATAATTTAAAGCCTACGAGATATTAATGTTTCCGATAAAAAGCAATTAAAACTACTTTTTAACGATATAATATAAGTTGATAAAAAAAATAGCCAGATTAGTTATAATAATTGGCTTAGATAACGGAGTAAGTAAAAAACCGTAACAAACAAATAATAAACACCCTACGCAATTAACAATGCGCAAACGGGTAACGGCTTTCATTAAAAATGAAGTTAAAACGGTAGCGGTGGCTAGGTAACCTAGCCACTCTACCCAATGTATTCCGAAAAAATCCATATATTAAATAGATTTATTTCGTTTTCTATCTACTTCTTTTAAGTATATTTTACGAAGACGTAAGTGGTTTGGTGTAACCTCAACGTATTCATCTTTTTGTATGTATTCTAAAGCTTCTTCTAACGAGAATTTAATAGCAGGTACAATTTTAGCTTTATCATCTGCACCAGCACTACGTACGTTACTCAACTTTTTAGTTTTGGTAACGTTAACCGTCATATCATCCTGACGAGAGTTTTCACCAATTACCTGTCCTTCGTAAATATCTTCACCTGGATCGATAAAAAACTTACCTCTATCTTGTAATTTGTCAATAGAATAAGGAATAGCAGTACCATTTTCCATAGATACTAACGACCCATTTTGACGCTCTGGAATTCCACCTTTTAGGGGCTGATATTCTTTAAAACGGTGTGCCATAATAGCTTCACCCGCAGTAGCTGTTAATAACTGGTTACGTAAACCAATAATACCACGGGATGGAACAATAAACTCACAAACCATACGGTCGCCTTTAGCTTCCATACTCGTCATTTCACCTTTACGCATCGTTACCAATTCTACCGCTTTACCCGATACATTTTCAGGTAAATCAATGGTCATTTCCTCAACTGGTTCACATTTTACACCATCAATTTCTTTAATAATTACTTGTGGCTGACCAATTTGTAACTCATAACCTTCACGACGCATCGTTTCAATTAATACCGATAAATGCAGTACACCACGGCCAAAAACCATAAACTTATCAGCACTATCAGTTTCTTGAACACGTAAGGCTAAGTTCTTTTCAAGCTCTTTGGTTAAACGCTCTTTAATATGGCGCGATGTTACAAACTTTCCATCCTTTCCAAAGAAAGGCGAATCGTTAATAGTAAATAACATACTCATTGTTGGCTCATCGATAGCAATGGTTTTTAAACCTTCTGGATTTTCAAAATCGGCAACCGTATCACCAATCTCAAAACCATCAAGACCAACAATAGCACAAATATCTCCAGTTTGTACTTCATCAACTTTAATACGTCCTAAACCTTCAAAAACATGTAATTCTTTAATTCTATTTTTAACCATAGAACCATCACGTTTTACTAAAGTAATTTGTTGATTAACCTTTAATTCACCACGTGTTAAACGCCCAATAGCAATACGTCCTGTAAAGCTCGAGAAATCTAACGATGTAATTAACATTTGCGTAGTACCTTCTTCAATTTTTGGCTCAGGAATATGCTCAATCACCATATCTAATAAAGGCTCAATATTTTCGGTTGGCTTTTGCCAATCTTCACTCATCCAGTTGTTTTTCGCACTACCATAAACCGTTGGAAAATCTAACTGCCACTCCTCTGCTCCAAGTTCGAACATTAAATCGAATACTTTTTCATGTACCTCTTCTGGCGTACAGTTTTCCTTATCCACTTTATTTACAACAACACAAGGTTTTAACCCTAAATCAATAGCCTTTTGTAACACAAAACGTGTTTGTGGCATAGGGCCTTCAAAAGCATCAACAAGTAACAACACACCATCGGCCATATTTAAAACACGCTCAACTTCACCACCAAAATCGGCGTGACCAGGCGTATCAATAATATTAATTTTAGTGTCTTTATAAGTAACCGAAACGTTTTTAGAAGTAATAGTAATACCTCGTTCACGCTCTAAATCGTTGTTATCTAAAATTAAATCGCCAGTATTTTCGTTTTCTCTAAATAACTGACAGTGATACATAATTTTATCAACCAAAGTCGTTTTCCCGTGGTCAACGTGCGCAATAATTGCAATGTTTTTAATAGTAGCCATAATAGTGCTTATTTTAAGGGCGCAAAGGTAGTTATAAATTCTCGATATTCAACACATTTTTTTTATTTGGGCATTACCCTTTGCAACCCACAAAATTTCCAACTTAAAACCATGTTTATTAATAGGTTGCAAAGCGTCGCGCTTTCGTTACTCGCGCTCTGCGAGGCGCTCAAACAGGCCACTCAATCGCTAATGCACTTTTTTGCTAAGGTTGTTTTATGTAGTGCTTTAATTTTGGTGTATTAAATTCGGGCATTAATACTATCTTTGTGGCATCAAATTTTAAAGCATGACACTTCAAGACATCCCTAAAATAAAACATACCAATAGCAACAACTTCTTTTTACTTTGTGGCCCATGCGCCATTGAAGGCGAAGACATGGCTTTTCGCATTGCCGAAAAAGTGGTTAACATTACCAACAAGCTAGAAATTCCGTATGTATTTAAAGGAAGTTTTAAAAAGGCCAACCGCAGTCGTATTGATAGTTTTACAGGCATTGGCGACGAAAAAGCCTTGGAGATTCTTGCCAAAGTATCCGAAAAATTTGATGTTCCAACCATTACCGATATTCACGAAATAAGCGATGCCGCCAAAGCTGCACAATGTGTAGATGTGTTGCAAATTCCGGCGTTTTTAGTACGTCAAACCGATTTGGTTGTAGCTGCCGCCGAAACTGGCAAAGTGGTGAACCTTAAAAAAGGACAATTTATGAGTCCGGAAGCCATGAAACACGCCGTACAAAAAGTAAAAGATGCTGGTAGCGACAAAGCTTGGATTACCGATCGTGGTACCATGTTTGGCTACCAAGACATGATTGTAGATTTTCGTGGCATACCAACCATGAAGCAATACGCTCCAGTGGTTCTTGATGTCACGCACTCTTTACAACAACCTAACCAAACAGCTGGAGTAACAGGTGGTCGCCCAGATATGATAGAAACTATTGCACGTGCTGGTGTTGTAAATAATGTAGATGGATTATTTATTGAAACGCATTTCGATCCTGCAAACGCAAAAAGCGATGGCGCGAACATGCTTCATTTAGATAATTTAGAGCAACTTTTAACGAATCTTGTTACTATCCGAAAGACTATTAATAATTTATAATCGGGTATAATAAAACGCCAAAAATCCTATTAACAGGAACTTCTTTTTAGTAATTCATAGCACTTTTTAAATACATGTGCTCATTTCACCTGTGCGCTATTCTCAATAAAAAACACCTCTTATTGAAATAACCCAAAACTCTACTTCCCATAACCAATAATCACTTAAAAAATTAACACTTAAAAAATTTATTTATAATTAGTCTAAATAAATTTTGAAGTTATGTTTTTCCCTCATAGATTTGCGTTATATTATTTAGACTAATTAAAAATAAATAACTAATGACTAAAAATGTTATACTTTTAGTTTTTGCTGCGCTCTTTTCTTTTGCAGTAAAAGCCCAAACCGGAACGATTCAAGGAAAAGTCGTTTCAAATCAAAACACACCAATTAACAACGTTAATATAACCTTAGTAAACACTAACAAAGGGACTACCACCAACGCGAATGGTGATTTTACACTTAGCAATTTATCGGCTGGTGACTACACATTACATGTTTCTTTTGTTGGTTTTAAAGAAGTTAATAAAAACATCACCGTTACAAATGGTACGCTTACAGTGCCTACAATTACCTTAGTTGAAGGCAACGAAGAGTTAAGTGAAATTATTCTTGAAGGACATAAAAACAAATATTTAAAGCGAGAGGCATCTTCTTCATTACGTTTACAAGGAGAGCTGATTGATTTACCACAAAATGTTCAAATTATTAGTAGTGAATTGCTAGCAGACCAGCAAGTAACCTCTATAATGGATGGGTTAACACGTAACGTAAGTGGGGTTACTATGCTAGAACACTGGGGACATTTTGCACGTATTAACATGAGAGGTTTTAGACTACCTGCCTTTAGAAACGGTTTCAACTTTTTAGATACTTGGGGGCCACTTGCCGAAGACATGAGTATTGTTGAAAGTGTAGAATTTGTTAAAGGACCTTCTGGTTTTATGATGGCAGCAGGCGAACCTGGTGGTTTTTATAACATCGTAACTAAAAAACCTACCGCCAATAGAGTTGCAAATATTACGCTTTCTGGTGGAAGTTTCGATTACTTGAGAGGCGCTGTAGATTTAGGTGGCAAACTAACCGACGACGGCTCAATTCTTTACCGCTTTAACGCCATGTACCAAACTACCGATTCTCATCGTGGTGACGAAAATGTAGACAGATATGGTTTTGCTCCGGCACTTACCTTCAATTTATCTGATAAAACATCAATCACTACCGAGCTAACTTACGATAAAGCCGAAAGTTTAATTGGTTCTGCATATGTTTTTGCTCCTGTTACCGATGGTTATGGAAGTTTAGATCGCGATTTCAAATTTACAGACACCAATTACCCGGCTACTGATATTGAGCAAGTTGTTTTTTACACCGACTTTAAACACCAATTTAATAAAAACTGGGATGTACAAGCAAAATTCAACTATTTACGATACGACCAAACAGGTAATTCTACTTGGCTTTGGAGCCTTGATTCTACCACAGGAGATGCCGTAAGATATGTTAGCGAATGGGATGCTTTATCTCTTGGTAAATACTTCCAAGCTTATGTAAACGGTAAATTCAATACAGGAGGTATAAGCCATAAAGTGATGGGTGGTTTCGATTTTACAGAAAAACAATACTGGGCAGATTGGGCAGATTTAGTTGTTGTTGATACCCAACAACCTTTTAATATCTACAATCCACATTATGACATTGATGTAGATTACAATTTCGATCGCTCTCAAAATGTACAGGATAGAAACGGTGGTACACCTTACAACGGAAATACGGTACGCTCATTTTATGCTCAAGATGAAATTGGTTTCCTAGAAAATAAAATCCGTTTAACCCTTGCTGGAAGGTACACTAATTTAAGTACTTTAGGAAAACCAGATAACGATAAAGAATTTACACCCAGAGTTGGTTTAAGCGTAGATATCTTACCTTCTTTTGTGGCTTATGCTTTATATGATCAATCATTTTTACCACAAGCAGGACGTACACTTTCTGGAGAATTAGTAAATCCAGTAGATGCTGTTGATATTGAAGGTGGATTAAAGAAAACTTTCTTCGATGGTCGTTTGAAAGCAGCTCTAGGTGCCTACCAAATCACCAAACAAAATATAGCATTCTCCGATCCTGCTGACCCTACAGGAAATTCGGTAATCGAGCTGGGAGAAGTACAATCTAAAGGGATAGAATTCGATTTACAAGGAGAAATTCTTCCAGGACTTAACGCTGTACTTAACTATGCTAACACCAATGTTGAAATTACAAAAGACCAAGACCCAAACTTAGTAGGTAATCGTGTATCAGGACATGCTAAACATGTTACAAACGGATGGTTTAATTACAATTTTGGAGAAGGTTCAAAATTAAATGGCTTCGGTGCTTCTTTAGGCTACCAATACCAAGTCGATCGTTCTACTTGGGCTTGGGCTGCCGATAACCAAAGTGATTTACCAGATTATTTTAGAATGGATGGCGCTTTATCTTGGAAAAACAAAAAAGTGCGTGTACAACTTAATGTAAATAACATTTTAGACGAGTATTTATACGCTGGCGCCAACTACGGTTCTTACCTTTATTGGCAATCAGAACCTGGTATTAATGGTCGTTTAACTGTAACTTATAATTTTTAACCTAAACAACAAGGCAGTCTCCTTATAATTTAAGCAGACTGTTTTTGTTATAAACCGCAACTCATGAAAAAAACAATTTTCGCAATATTACTTCTGGTATTAGCAACAACAAAATCGTTTGCACATTACCTTTGGGTTGAAACCAATCCTTACGGCACCATTGGTGAACAACAAGACATTAAAGTTTATTTTGGAGAATACACTTACGGCGTAATTGAAGAAGTTAAAGGCGACGCATTTTCAAACGTAAAAAACTTTACACTTTGGATAGTCGATCAAGCAGGCAACAAAACGCAATTAACAGTAACACCAAAAGCCGATCATTACATTGCTAAGTTTACACCAAAAGCAAATGGCGTTTATACCGTGATTTTAAACAACAACGATATTGACGTTATTGATTACACCAAATACGATTTCGGAATTTTCAAAACTCATTACCACGCTACCGCTAAATTTCAAGTTGGTAAAACATTAACCGATACTTCGGCAAATAACCCTGAAGGTATTGTGGTTAAAGATGTTTCGAAAAATCCAAACGAAGTTACGCTACAAGTACTCTATAAAAACAAACCTTTAGCAAACAACGAATTGCAGGTTTATGTTTCAGATTTGTGGAGCAAAACGCTGCATACCAACGAGCAAGGTGAAGTAACGTTTAAACGCCCTTGGAATACAAAATATATTGTAGAAACCACAACCAAAGAAGAAGTTCCTGGAACTTTTAAAGGTAAAGATTATGAATTTATATGGCATTGCGCAACGTATTGTTTGCCATAGTTAATTCAATTTTTTGAGTTAGTTTTTTTAGTGGAACTCTAGGATTTTTTAATCCTAGAGTTTGTTAGTTAATAATATTATGATAACAATAGCCTTATTTTTAAACTTTTTAGCATTTTATGTGCTGTACAATACCACAAAAAGAGTGGTTATCACGCCACATTTAGGCTTTGAAAAACACATACAGCAAAACATTAAATCCTCTAAGATTATTGGTCTTATGTTGCTGTTAATAGCATTAGTTTTTAATGTTATAAGCTTTGGCCTTGGTGTGGGCACATTGTTCTTTTTTATTGTTTTAATGACCTTTGGTAGTCTTGTAATCTTACTAGCTCCATTAAAACTTATCAATACCAAAACTTTAGTGCTCTTTTTTATAGCGACATTAATTTTAGAACTCTTATTTGTATAATTATGCCTGCAAACAAAAAACACCTTTCTACACCTTGGCAACGTTTTGCTAAAATAACCGCAGGCTTTATTGGTGGTTTTTTAGTTACGGTAACGCTTCATATGGCTTTAGCCATTTGGATAAACCCCGAAAATGTAATCATCACCTCATCATTTACAGGGTTTATGCTTTGGATTACTTTAATGATTTGGGCCTTTGTAGCTGAAAATGGTTGGAAAATCTGGGGTATTTTTATAGCACTTAGCGTTCTTTTTTACGCATTGGTTTATTTAGGAAACACTTACGTCCCGTTAGTTTAAATATAATTACATCTAATAACAACAAATTAATTAATGAAAAACAGAATTTATAATATATTATTCCACACGCATACTATTAGTGGTATTATTATTAGTGCAGCACTTTACGTGATATTTTTTGCGGGTTCGTTTTCGTTTTTTAGAGACGACATCGTGAATTGGGAACGGAACGATGCACCTCCTGTTTCAGATCATATTTTTTTAGACTACGACAAAACTCTAGACTCATTAAACAGCGCTCATAATTTAAACGGACGTGATGTTGAATTTACCAAATATTATATTGAAAACCGCGTAAGCGTTAACCTCTCACCTACCAAAGACACGCTTGCCGAAGACGACTTAAAAACCAATAAATTCTTTTACATTGATGCCGATAATTTAAAAGAACACACTTACGCCGACAGCTATTCTCTTGGCGAATTTTTATACCGACTACACTTTTTTGCTCAAATAAAATATCCGTTTGGTTATTATTTATCTGGCTTTGTAGCGTTTTTCTTTTTGTTTGCTATTGTTACAGGCGTACTCGTACATTGGAAAAAAATAGTATCGAACTTCTATACGTTTAGGCCACTGGCTAAATTAAAAACCATGTGGACCGATGCGCATACAGGTTTAGGAATGATTGGTTTGCCATTTCAATTTGTATATGCCGTTACTGGTGCTTTTTTTATGCTGAAAGCTTTACTAATTGCCCCAATGGTTTTAACCTTATACAATGGCGATGATGCTAAATTTTATGATGATTTAGGGTACAGCCATCCGCATTTTGAATATGCAAACAAACCGTTATCAACTTCATATAGCATTAACAGTTATATCGAAAAAACAAAAGCTGAATGGGAAAATTTCAATGTTACTCAAATTCATATTTTCAATTATAATGATGAAAATATGCATCTTTTAATTGAAGGCCATTTAGACTACCAAGATAAATTTAACGCAACGGGTGAAGCCCTGTACAACATAAAAAATAAAACATTAATAGAAAGTAAAAGTCCGTTTGAAACTAAAACCTATCTCGATGGTGTAAAAAATGTAATGTACAGAATACATTACGGTGATTACGGCGGTTATATTTTAAGACTTATTAGCTTTATACTTGGAATTATTTCGTGTTTTGTAATTATTTCTGGGGTTATGATTTGGCTTGTAGCTCGAAACAAAAAAAATATCCCAGAGAAAAAACGTAAATTCAACGAAATACTGGTTCGTATTTACTTAGCCATTTGTTTAAGTATGTATCCTATTACAGCAGCTTCGTTTATTGCTGTAAAAGTAGCTAAACCTGCAAGTATGAGTTTTATTTATAACTTCTACTTTATTGGTTGGTTAATCTTAACTTTATTATTCATTCTTAAAAAAGACAACTATTTTACTAACAAAATATGTTTATTATCTGGAAGTATTATTGGCTTACTTATTCCATTTGCAAACGGATTTATAACAGGCAATTGGTTCTGGAAAACTTATAGCAATGGCGATGTACAACTCTTTTTTATTGATGTATTTTGGATAGTATTAAGTTTAATTACGCTTTGGGTTAGCCTTAAAATAAAACGGAAAACCGTTTAAACAAACCACGCTTTCTTACTCGCTTTTAAATGTTTTGAAGCTTCTTTTAATATGGAAACAAACTCGTTATGATTAAAGGTTTCCAGACTATAAATTTGTAATGACCGAACCTGTTTTCTATTTGAATTGTTTTTTAAAACAGGAAACGCTTTTTCTAGCAAAATGCCTTGTACAAAAGCCACATCAACATAGGTTTTTCCTTTTAAAATATTAAGGTAAAGTAGTGGTTTTTTATCGATGCGATAAAACGGAATTTTGTAGCTATAATATTCTTCAGCTTCTGGTAATGTGCTTAAAATCGAATCTCTAACACAAAGCATTATGGATTGATACGGCTCTTTTTGATTTAAAAAATATTGCTCAACTGGCTTCATTTAAACTTAATTTCTTCCAAAAAGATAAGAAATTAGAATAAATGGGTTCTGGTGTTTCTGGAGATATTTCAAAATAACCTTGGTCAACAAAAAAATTAAAAACCAAACATTTATAGTCGTCACAACATTCTTCTATCTGATTCTGAATTAAAAATTTTGAAACTTTTTTCCTAAACGCATACTCCATATCGAGTTTGGTTTGCACATACACTTCGTCTAGCTTTGTTTGAGATTGCCAATTAATTTTCATTTTTAAGAGAGGAATTGATAACGATTGCAAAATAATTTATTTACATTAATTTAACAAATAATTAACATTGAAAACTAATTCTGAATTGGTAAATGAATTTACTTTGCATTTCAAAGTACTTTAAAATGGAATCAAAAGATTATTTAAAAGACATATCAGAAATCAAAAATTTAATGAATAAATCCTCTCGATTTATTTCATTAAGCGGTTTATCTGGAGTATTAGCAGGAATTTATGCCCTTGTTGGTGCAGCCATTGCCTATTTTTTAGTTAAAAATTCTGATCGCGGTTATTTAATTTTAGATGGTTACATTTTTAAACTATGCTTACTTATTCTCGCTTTAGTTGCCATTTTAAGTATTGCCACTGGAATTATTTTAACCACCAAAAAAGCGAAAAAACAAGGTGTAAAAATTTGGGATAACGCTTCAAAACGATTGGTTATAAACTTTTTAATTCCGTTATTATCTGGTGGTTTATATATTTTAATAGTATTATGCCAAGGTAAATACGGACAAACCGCTGCTTTGATGCTCATTTTTTATGGTTTAGCGCTCGTTAACGCTTCAAAATACAGCATTGGAGATATTAAATACTTAGGTATTATCGATATTATTTTAGGTTTAATAGCTGCTTCATGTCCTGGATATGGCTTTTGGTTATGGGTTATTGGTTTTGGCATTATGCATATTGTTTACGGCACATGGATGCATTTTAAGTATGATAGAAATTAGTGGCTAGTTTTTAGTACGGTAAATTTTAGTTTACCTAACTTGAAACATTAAACCTGAAACTTTGAATCAACAACATGAGCATCATTAATAATATAAATAAAGCATTCGATCACCGAATTAGATTAGGCATCATGTCTATTTTAATGGTTAACGAATATGCCGATTTTAAAATGCTTAAAGAATTACTCGATGTTACCGATGGCAATTTAGCAAGCCACACCAAAGCACTAGAGAAAGTTGAATATATAAAAGTAGAAAAGCAATTTATAGGTAGAAAACCAAATACCCGTTACGCGACAACAAAACTTGGCGAACAAGAATTTAAAAAACATATTAATGCCCTTGAAAAATTAATTAATAAACAATAAATCCTTTTTTTTAATCATTTACTTTGAAATTCAAAGTACTTTAATTTACTATTTATGGAAACACCTCAAAAAACAGCACCACCCAACCGATTTTCAAATTGGTTAAAAACATCTATCACCTCACGCATGGTCATGATTGGGTTTTTAACCTTAGTTTTATTAGTACCACTCACCTTTATTCAAAATTTAATACAGGAACGCTCTTTCCGACAGGATGAAGTCGTAAACGAGATAAACGAACAATGGGGCAACGAAGTACTTATTTACGGGCCTATATTAAAAGTGCCCTATAAAACCTATTCGGAAAAAATAGTGACCGACAAAAAAACTAAAAAGGTGTTTACCGAAACAAATGAAGTTATTAATTACGCTTATTTTTTTCCTGAAAGCCTCAATATAAAATCGAACATTAACCCCGAAACGAAACAACGTGGTATTTATAAAACCGCGGTTTACAATAGTAACATTGAACTTAACGGCAATTTTACAAAACTCGATTTTAGTGATATTGAAGTTTCGGAAAATGATATTCTTTGGGAAAAATCGAAAATAATTATTCAAACTTCAAATGTAAAAGGTGTTAATGAAGCGCATTTAACACTTAATAAAAACACCTACGATTTATCATCAAAATATAACAGTCAAACCAATTTAGCATACAACCAAGTTGCAATGCATACGCTAGAAACTAAAACATTTACTAAAAACCCGATAAATTTTAACGCCCCAACATCCTACACCATAAACTTCAATATAAAAGGCAGTAAACAAATTCGTTTTATTCCAACAGGAAAACAAACTGAAGCACATGTCACATCAAACTGGAAAACCGCTAATTTTATTGGGGAATTTCTACCTTATAATGGAGACAAAATAAGTGACGCCGGTTTTGATGCAAAATGGAAAATTCTTGATATAAATCGTCCGTTTTCGCAACAACATTTCAACAATTTACCAAATTTACAGGCGTTCGATTTTGGTGTTAATTTTATGATTCCTGTAGATGAATATCAAAAAAGCGAACGATCGGCTAAATACAGCTTTTTGGTTATTGGCTTAACCTTTTTGGTCTTTTTCTTAATTCAAACATTAAGTAAAATAAATATTCATCCGTTTCAGTATTTAATGATTGGGTTGGCCTTAACCATGTTTTACACACTTCTCATCTCCATTTCGGAACATAGTAACTTTTTTAAAGCCTATATAACTGCTGGTATTTCGGTAATCGTTTTAATTACGCTTTACTCCAAAACCATATTAAAAACCTTTAAGTTTCCCATATTTATTGGATTGTCCTTAACGGCACTTTACACCTTTATTTATGTAATTATTCAGTTAGAGAATTACGCATTACTAGTTGGCAGTATTGGTTTGTTTTTAATACTCACAACAGTCATGTTTGTATCTCGCAAAATAGATTGGAATAACGCATAAGTTTTATTAGTTAATTACCAAAACCTTGTTTCTAAACCCCAATACATGAAACAAGGTTTTACTAAAAACATAAAAACTAGGTTTTGACTGCGCTCAACCTGACAAAAGGCATAAACCTTTTTCAATTATATAAAACAACAGTAATGTTATAAAAAACACTCTTTAAAAATTTAAAAATCATGGAACAGATAAAAGAATTATCATTTAACAAATACAGCGCTTTAAGTATTTTATTTATTGCGCTATCGTCAAGCTTTTTTTTACTAGCCGTTAAAATGAAGCTTACACATGCCTATCATTATTTATTTTTAGTTTGGAACATCTTTCTAGCAGTCATTCCCTACGCCATTACCACATATTTAAAGCGCAACCCCAAACGTTATAAATTAAGTATGGTGTTATGGCTAGGTATTTGGCTGCTTTTTTTACCTAATGCGCCCTATATAGTCACCGATTTTGTGCATTTACAATACAACTACAGTCATTATTTTTGGCTCGATGCCCTTATTATTGCAGCCTTTGCTTTAAGCGGGTTATTATTATTTTATTTTTCGCTTTTAGATTTTAATAAAATCACTGCTAAATATCTTTCATATAAAACCAGTTTATATACTACTGTGACTATTTTGTTTGCATCGGCATTTGGGGTTTATTTAGGAAGATACTTTAGGTATAACTCTTGGGATATTGTAAGTAATCCAATAGATTTAATAGTTGATATTTTTCACCTTTTAACCAACCCAAAATCTATGACAAACCCTTGGTTATTCACCATTATTTTTGGATTATTTCTTTGCGGTGGATTTTGGATAATTAAAACATTAGAACAACAAAATTTGAAGCACTAACTAGTTCTTTCTGTTTTTCTCTTGAAGTTTTCTAACTATTGAAGCTGCCATATTACGAGGAATAATACGCGGTAATGTTGCTAAAAATTTATTAAACCCACCAGGAATAGCATAGGGTTTACCTTTTAACATGGCTTTATAACCATAAAGCGCGACCGATTGCGCACAACCCATGTTAAATTTTATTTTATTTTCTGAAGTGTTGGCAGAAACCGTTTCTTGAAACGCCGTTTTTGTTGGGCCTGGGCATAAAGCGGTTACCGTAACGCCTGTGCCTTTTAATTCGTTTGCTATAGCCTCAGAAAATGATAACATATAACCTTTTGAGGCATAGTAAATAGACATTAAAGGCCCTGGTTGAAAGGCAGCCAACGAAGACATATTTAATATTTTCCCCGAACCACGTTTTACCATACCATCTAGTGCTAATTTAGTTAAATGTGTTGCGGTAACAACGTGAACGTTTAGCATTTGAGACTCACGTTCCCAACTGGTGCTGGCAAAAGTACCGAATAAACCAAAACCCGCGTTATTTATTAAAACATCTAGAGGTTCGTTGTTTATGTCGTTCATAATCTCTTGAGCGACATTTACTTGACTCAAATCCTTTTGTAAGGTAACCACCTCAACATTATAGGACGCTTCTAGTTCGGTTTTTACTTGTATTAATTTTGAAGCATCAATATCAACTAAAAATAATTTGTAATTGTCTTTGGCTAACAAAACAGCCAATTCGTAACCTAAACCAGAGGCAGCACCTGTAACTAAAGCGGATTGTTTCATACCTCAAATAAAGTAATAATTATGGAAAATCACTCTTTTTCGTCTACAAAATCTTGTAAATAGCTAAATTTTGCGGTTAACTTACCCTTTTCGGTAATTTTGGCGCGTTTTAAAATACCGTCTTTATCTCCATTAAAAAACGCAGGAATAACGTGTTGTAAAAACATATCGCCAAAACCTTCGCTAGCATCTTGCGGTAATTCGCATGGTAAATTATCGACCGCCATAACTACAATGGCGTTTTCGTTTTTATAATCTATTTCCGATTCTGTCTGCGAATCGTAACCATAAATAGGATCTGCAATGGTTGATGCACGAAGCGTTGTTGCTACTGGTCCATCGACATCGCAGCTAATATCGGCGACCACTTTTATGTTAAAATCGGACGACTTAACATCAGCTCTGGTATATAAATATGGTGCGCCATCGCCGTAAAAATGACCGGCGATATAATAGTCGGTTACTTTTGCAAATCGCATAAAGTTAGATTGATAATCTTGTGGATTATTAAAAAAATCGATATTGTTAAGTACACGTCCGTCGCGGCGTTTATTATAATCGAGCACATCAATTTTGCAATACACAGGCTCGTTGAAGCTGTCGTTTAAATACTCCTTAACCGACACCGATTTTATACGCATAGCATCTAACATTTCTTGAGCTCCGTTTGCGACTTTACCACTTCCGGTTAGCAGTATTTTGATGTTAGGAAGTTCAATTTGGTTTAATTCGGCAATTAAAGCGGCTTGATTAGGCAACGGACCTGCTTTTGGTAACTGCCAAGTATTGTATTTTAAACCCCAAGCACGAAATCCGTTGTAAGCCCCAACAATGCCTGCAAATCTTCCGAAGCCTATAAGTCGGTTGCCTTTAGCATCGACAATGGTTTCATGGTCGTAAAGCTCAATATTTTTATCTAAAATGGCTTTTAATAATTTACGGTTGTAAGGTTGCTTTTTTATGGTATGCGAAAAGAAGAAATATTTTTTATTAGGAATTAATGCCGAAATAGGCACTTCTTTTACGCCAATAAAAACATCGGCATCTGATACGTCATTAACAACTTCAATACCTGCTTGTCGATACGCCTCGTCTGAAAACACACGAATATTTGAAGCTTCTACAACAAATTGGGCTTCTGGAAATTGCCTTTTAGCCTCAACTAATTTTTCTGGTGAGAAAACCACACGACGATCGGGTGGTGTTTTACGTTCTGTGATTATTGCGAATTTCATAGATTTTATGCGCCCAAAAGTGGCAGATGTTTTATTTTATGATAGGTTAATGCAAGAGTTATGCAATGCTTAAGTTCGGTTACAGGAATCGTTTCATTTAGATTAAAAATGATAGCTCTATTGCCTTCGAATTTAAAAACGCCTTTGTAAATTATTTTAAAAGTAGAAACGAGTTGCGAGGTGCATTGAAAATACATAGCGTATTGGTTGGGTGCTTTTGGTTTCCAATCGATTCGCAACGTACTTCCGTGTTTTGTAACATAACTGGGTTCATTCCATTTTAGGGTTTCTTCTAGTTTTTCCAAGCCTTCAACGTTGTCTGCGGTATTTAAAACCAAAGCTCGCAATGCATCCATTTTGAGTTTTACTTGTGGTGGATAATTATTAAATATTTCGGTTACTTTTGGATGACTGACAATTTGCATAGCACAATACAATGGAATACTTTTTGTTGTAATTTAAGTGTATTAAAACAGATTTACAAACTTTTTAATATCTTTGCCGCCCGCGTTAAGGATTGAGGTATTGTTGGAGCTCCTCGCAGAGAGCGACTACCGAAAGCCTGACGCACTTTTGCCATTAAAAGCAAAAGTGGGTAACGCACACTGTTTAAAAATACGCTTCGACTTCGCTCAGTGTGACAGTTGAAGTGACATAAAAACTTTTAATTGATGAGCTCCCGAAACAAGTTCGGGATTAATTCAATAACGTAAATTAAAATTTACTATTTCATTAAGGGGTCGACTGGTTTTGACAGCGAGATTAATTGAACGGTAAGCACGTGGTGTAATGGTTTTGAAACACCTAAAAGGCTAGACCAAACTTTAAACGGCGAGAATAACTACGCTTTAGCTGCTTAATAACTGAATTATAGTAAGTTCAAGCCCCGGCACACAAGGTGTGCAAGCTAAATGTCTCTAGAAAGCCCTGGTTAATGGCGTTCTTTTTTGAGGCATCGTAAAGATTAACTAAGATTAGGTAGCGCTTTGATGCCTTTTCGAGATTTAAAAGCTAAGTTGTAAGTGGGTTGTCTTTAACCAGCTTGCAATCGAAAAAATAAGAAAAGAATAAACGTGTAGAAAGCCCTTTGGTTACTTGTTTGGACGAGAGTTCGATTCTCTCCGACTCCACAAAAAAACGCTCTAAATTATTTTAGAGCGTTTTTTGTTATAAATGCCGTAAAAAAGATTCTGGATTGTTTAAAAACATTTTTGTTATGGAATAATGATCAGTGCATTCTAAATCCGTTTTAACCATACTTTGATTGGTCACCTCGTAAACAATTCTTGTCCAAAATCTCGCCTAACACGATGTAATTGAAAATTTGCACTATCTTTCATTTGTTGGACAATATGTTGAGGCACCTCTTCTCCTAAATTAAATTGATTTTGTAAATTAATATTGTTTCGGTGTACACTATTTAAATAACCGCCAAAATATTCTGCTCAAAAAAAGAAACCTACCGATCGCTCTATATTCCATTGCAACTTCAGATATTAAACTAACTGCTTCGCAGCCTCAAAGCATTTTTTAGAATAACTTGTACCATCCATATGCGGTAGTTGTAGACGATACGCTAAAGTCTGAAGCAAACTAGACTTACCTGTTCCATTTTCACCAATTATAAAAGTAATTTTGTTGGATAAATCAATATGCTTCCCAAATTTTATCGCTGGCACATCGTAAGGATAAGGCTGTGTTCTATTTATATTTAAATTTATTGATGAAAGATATGGCATGATTAAAAATTTTCAACACTAAATTTAAATGGATTATTTCAAATTTCACACTAAAACTTGCTGTATACAAGTATTACCCGCGCCTATCAATAACCAAAATAGGTTTCCTGCTCATTTTCGGGAAGCGGAGTTTTTCAATCGTTTCTTTTGGATGAAGCTCTATATTTGGCGTTACCCGAAGTTTGGCTCTAAAATGATCTTTTATAGCGTTTAAAAAATCTTTGGAATTGTTTGTCGTCGCTATTTTTAAGCAAATTTCGTCGGTACCAATACTATTATGGCTAATCTCGATAACATAACTTTCCACCTCGGCAAAATCGTTTAGAATATTATCCATAGCCGGCGGATATAACGTGGTGCCTTTATATTTTATCATTTGCTTTTTACGACCAACCACAGGTCCAAGTCGTAAGGTAGTTCGACCACAAGGGCAAGCTTCGGTGTGGGCTTTTACCATATCACCAGTTTTAAAACGCAATAGCGGCATGCCTTCAACCCCTAAAGTTGTAATTGTTAATTCACCTACTTCGTCTTTTGGTACAGGTTGGTTATTTTCATCTAAAATTTCAGTAATTATTAATTCTGGATGCTGATGCCCTCCTTGATTGTGTTCGCACTCGGTAAAGGCTGTATTCATTTCGGTAGAAGCATAAGTTGAATACAAATTAATATCCCATTTTGCGGTAATTTTTTCGGCTAAGGTGTTTAATGTAAAATCTTGATTTCTTAAAGATTCACCAATACAAATTGCGCCTTTTACACCAGATTTATTAACATCGATACCATGCGATTCGGCATATTCAATAAGTTTTAGCAAAAACGATGGCACCACAATTAAATAAGTAGGATTAAATTTTAAAATAGAATCCCATTGCAATTCTGGCACGCCAGCACCAACACGAATTATGGTGGCTCCTAATTTTCTAACACCTAAAAAATAGGCTAAACCTGCCATAAATCGGCGGTCTATGGTTGTCATAAGTTGCACCACATCGCCTTCTTTCACGCCTGCGCAAGCAAATGAAATAGCCTCGTTATATGCTAAACGATCTAAATCTTTATCGGTTAAACCAAAAATTACAGGATCGCCTAAAGTTCCCGAAGTCGTCACATAATCGCGAATTTTATGCTTAGGCACGCATAAAAAATCGTCGTTGTTTTTTTGTAAATCATCCTTTGTGGTAAAGGGAATTAGGCTTAAGTCTTCAAGAGTTTTTATAGTTGAAACATCAATATTATTTTCTGAAAAAACGCGTTGATAATACGCTGAATTTTCACTTAAATACGCTAATAATGATGCTAATTTTTCTTCTTGAAAAACTTTTATGTCTTGCAAAGATGCTTTCTCTATGTCGGGAATCATTTACAACTTCCTTTTTATTTTTTTAATATATGCTTTTAAATTTTCACGATCTGGCACCGTAGTTACTTCTTTGGTTAAAGCTGCTTCAAAATTAAGCAATGCCGCGGTATAATATTTCTTTTCGTAAAAATACTTTCCTACCAAATAATAGGCTTCCCAAAAATTAGGATTTAATTGTTTAAAAGCTTCTAATTTGTTGGTATTAATGTGTGTGTTATTTGAAATAGCTTCGGATAGCTTTCTACTTTCAACACGATAATTTTCATAATTTTTATAAGCTTCAGAATACAAAAACGGATCGGTTTCTATATTCAATGCTGAAGTTTGATTCGATTTAAAATCACCTTCCGCTTTTGCGAAAACATCATTTAAATTATAAGCCACAAATTCGCCTAAATTATATGGGTTTGAAGACACCCAAACCAAACCTTGCTCAGGTTTAAAAACCACACCATGATGCGCCAACAACTGATTTAAAGCTTTTTCGTTACCATAACCTAAGGCCAAATCGTGCAATCCTTCACGATTGCGCAACATAGCCACTGCTTTTTGTGGCGTTATTTTTTCTTCTTCATTTATAAGTTCTTGCAAGCGCTCGTAACGGTATTGTGAATGGCTATTGTGAATATGTTCTGCATTGCGATCATCGGTTTTATAAGCATCACTTTGAAAATGATTGGTACAAATTAACTGATTGGCATTAGGCACTTGATACACCCCAAAGTTTTTAGGCGACACCTCGATAGTTACTGCATTTTTATCGGCGGCGCTTCCTATAAATATAGATTCGGACACAAAAACTTGTCGTTTTTTAGCAATCGCCACAGCTTCTTCTATATTTGATGCATATTGCAAAATTTCTCGTGTTAAAATGGAAATAGGCGTTTTGGCCACTAACGGAATTTTAGACTTACCAGCATTTATAGTAACAGTTAAACCTTTTTCGTTCATCCCAGAAACCACTCCAATCATTCCTGGCCAAGTTACCGACATAAAATTGTAACCACTTTCGGGTTTTACAAAGGCTATTATTTTTTGTTTGGCAAAATCGTCGCCCGCATAAAAATCTAAATTCCGACCAATTAGCATGCTACCATCGCTTGTTTTATCGCCCCAAACGGCAAACGATGAACAACCAACCAAGGCCAAGTCTTGAAAGGCATGACCAATGTCGTGCGCACCGTGTAAATAAAGAATGCGCAAATAATCATCGGCAATATAATCGTAATCATCGCCAGCATATTGGGCTAAACCGTAAATTTCGGTTTTAAATTCTTCTGGAATGTGTAAATACATTTTGCGATTATACCACGCCATAAGTTTACGTAGTAACTTCTGCTTAAATTTTGATGGCACCATGGTTTCCACCTTTCCTAAAAAATAAGCTTCCTGTTTGGCAAATAATTCTTGTGTTAAACGCCCCGTTTTTAAACCCAATTGCAACGGATTGCCACTAACCAACAATTCCCATTGCCCTTGCTTATTTTTGGTAAGAAAGTTATTGTTTAAAGCAAATGTAGAATCGTTTATTGTTGTTCTCTCTGGTATTTCTGAAGAAAACTGAGTAACATCTGGTATATCGTGCAAGGATTTTTTAACACCACAAGACACCAGCATTAAAACAGCCAAAGTGCAAAACAATTTATGTACCGACTTAAAAATCAGTTTCATGCCAAAACTACTTTATGGTTTCCGATACTTTGGTTTCCTTATTAATTTTATCTACCAGATAATCCATTCCTAAAATCTCAGAACAGGTTATTACGCCACCAATAGTAACCCCTAAAATACCATGCATATTTAAACTTTGTCCTGTAAAATATAGATTTTTCACCTTAGTTTTTGGGGATACAATAGATTGTAACGGCTTGTTCACATCCTTTACATAACCGTACATGGACCCGTTGTGACTACCAATATAATCGCGATACGATAGCGGTGTAGATGTATAGTATGATTCAATACAATCGCGAATATTAGGAAACTTTTTCTCTAATTCATCAATTAATTTTTCGGCTTTTGCTTTTTTAAAAGCTTCGTAACTTTCACCTCTTTCGTTTTTCTCTTTAACGGTATTAAACGTATCGCTCCAACCTTCAACTTCATCCCAACGCATGTAAGTCATCACCGTTAAACATTCGGCAAAATCGGAGGTGTTTTGGCCCACTCCAAACGATACCATATAACCTTCTGGCCATGTTTCTTGAGTATAATCTTGCGAATCCCACATTTTTTCTACGTCGCGAAAATGATAGAAATTATGATTATAATATTTAAATGAATTTTCTTTAAAAACCACATATAAACTAAACGGTGCTATGGTATTTTCAATAGTGTTAATACGGTTTACATAGGCTTTTTTTAAAGGGCTATCTTCCCCTAACATTTGCAAGGTTAATTTAGGCTCGATATTAGATATAAACTTATCGCCTCGAATTACTTTTCCATCGGCACAAACCACCTGAGTTACTTTCCCATTTTCTGAACTAAACTCGGTAACCTTTTGGTTTTTATAAGCTTCACCTCCATGCTTTTTTAATTGCTTAATAAGTTGTTTTGTTATTTGGCTTCCACCATTAACACAACGATAAGCACTTTCTATATACGAGTTAACCGAAAGCGCATGCACATACAACGGCGTGTCTTCTTTATAACCAGCATACAAATAATTTGTTCCTGCCAAAACCCCTTTTAACTTGCTATTATTGGTTAAAGAATCAATAAATCCTTTTGCCGATTCTTGAAAAATTTCAATATCGTAAGGGTTGCCTTTTTTTACCGAATACAGCGGAAACTTTTGGCAAACTTCAATCATTTTATTGCAATAGGTTACAATAGCGTCCTTTTCGCTGGGAAACTTTTCAATAAGTTTTTCTCTAAAGTTATCATAACCTTGAGCGTATGGAAATTCGCCTTCATAATTATCGAAAGTCACGACATCAAAACCATCAACATCTAAACGTTTTAGCTTTAAATGATCCATAATCCCGATATAGGAAAAATAAGTGTGTAGATTTTGACCTTCATCTAACCCGCCAATATAATGTACGCCCGTATCGAAAATGGTTTTATCTCTTACAAAAGTTTGTAAGTTACCCCCGTATTGTTGGTTTTTTTCTAAAACACATACGCTATAGCCTTCTTTTGCTAAAATTATGGCACTCACAAGACCTCCAAGTCCGCTTCCTACAATAACAACGTCGTAGTGCTCCTTCATTAAATCGTTTTATTTTTTTGTTAAAATAGCTAGATATGTTTCTTCGTGCTGCACCGCAAATTGATGCTCTGAAACAAACTTTTGGGTTAAAATACAACTTTCTTTGAGTAGCACCAATGTTTTAATGTTTTCTGTTGTTTTTAATTGATTTGCGACTATTTTTGATTCAATTATTAATACATCAGCGGTATTTATTTTTTCCTCAAACCCTTCAAAACCATCATTATAATTTAGTTTATAATGTGTATTAGTCAAGTATGAATTTTTAAGGATCTTCCGAACACTTAAGTCTTCAATAAAGCTTTCAATTTTTAATGCAGGATTATTTAAAGCCATCAAGAAATCTAATTGCCCGTTTTTTGTTGAAATATGACAAACTTGTTTGCTGTCATGAAGCCGTTTCAAAATTTTATAATACTGATTTTTATACTGCTGCAAATCAGTTTTTACCCAATTATACAGCGCATCGCCTTTATACCTAAAATCGCATAACACTAAATGATGAAAGTAAGTGGCATCTTCATTTTCTTTTCTAAACTTTAAAAATTCAGCTTTAAAATGTTTGCTAATAAGTTTAGTTCTGGCTCTAGTTGTTTCTCCAAAAGACACATCGTTAGCTTTAACACGATCGAGCACTTTTAGGGTAATTTTTCCTTTCCTAATTATAAAATCACCTTTGGAATTTACTTCAGAATTCCCATGAATTAAAATAGGCAAAACATCTAAATTAAACTGTTCTGCCAAATAAAATGCGCCTTTATGAAACCTGTTAATTTTATTTGTAAACGAACGTGAGCCCTCTGGAAACACCATAATACTATAACCTTGAGCTACTTTTTCTTGTAATTGTTCCAGTCCGTTTTCAATACCATCGGACACTGGGAAATATCCAGCAAGTTTCATGGCTCGTGCATAAACTGGCGAATTATAAACCCAATCGTTTACCAAAAAAATAATTTTGGGTGAGACCATTTCAATCGTCAATGTATCTAAAAAAGAGGTGTGATTTGCAATAATGACTGCTGGTTTTTCAAACGTTTCATCAACATCATTAATGATTGTTTTGGGCACAAACGGATTAGATTTTAAAACTGAGGTTAAAAATTTAGAGACAATTTTATGAAACCTTAGTAAATAAGCGTCCTTTTTTGAAGGTCGTATTTTTATAAAAATAGTGGCTACTATTGATAATAAAACCGTTCCCAAACCGTAATACGTAAACGACATGGTACTATGCAACAACTCGAACACCGTTTTTGGTCGCGATGTTTTACTGCCTATTAATAATTTAAACAATAGAGGTTGAATGGTAAAGGCCATAACCATAGCCGATAATATTCCTATTATAGACACCACCGAAATGGTATATAGCGCCGGATGTTTTGCAAAAATAAGCACACCAACACCTAAAATAGTAGTGATAACCGATAAAACAATTGAGGTTTTATGGGTATTTAAAACGCGTTCGCCAGTGCGGTATTCATGCAGTAAACCATTGGTTACAAATATGCCATAATCGATGCCTAAACCAAAAATAAAGGAGGAAATTATAATATTAAAAATGTTGAATTTTATCCCCAAAAGTCCCATTAAACCTACAGTTGCAAACCATGTTAATGCAATAGGAAGCGCCGTAATTAAAGTTAATGATGCACTGCGAAACGAAATGAACAAAATAACAATTACAACAAGCAATGAATACCAAACCAAACGATTAAAATCTGATTTTAAATTTCCTAAAAACTGCTCGTTAATTCCTTTTCGATCTATAATAACAACGCCTTCTGTGTTTTTAAACTGAGTTGAAAAAGCTTCAATATTTGCTTCATCGAGCTTTACTAAAGATGAAACGGTATAAAAATTATCGCTTTCGCTGATGAAATCTTCAATATTTAAAACTTTTAAAACCGAATACGATGCAGGTTTAATATATTGAAACTCCTTATTAATTAAATTATAAAATTGCTGATGTGTTTCGGGCTTAAATCCTAATATTTTTCCGCTTTTAATTAAGTTGGTTTTTACTGTATCTTTTTCATTTTCACTCCAGAATTGTTGCCATTGTAGTATTTTTTCTTGCTGATGTGATTCGGATTGAACCAATGCGCCTACCGAACTAAAATCGATAATTTCACCGCTAGATTTTAATTGATTCAAAACATTAAAAACCAAATCGTTTACTTGTAAAGCCTCTTGCAACGTATTTCCATGAGCGGCCACGTAAACCGATTTTGATGCCACATTTGTAATACGCTCTAAATTGCTTTGAGCTTGCATAAGTTTAGGTGGCTCGAAGTTTAACTTGCTTAAATCTTTATTAAAACCAACCTGCTTATACGTAAATATAGAGATTAATAAAACCAAGGCAATGCCTATAAAAACAGCTTTCTTTTTATGAAAATTTATACTTGCAAACGCATCAATAAATGTATTTGAATAGGATTTTGAAGCTGACTTTTTATATAAATGCGGTATTAAAACTAAGGCAAAAACCGACGAACCTAAAGCACTAACACCTGCAAATAAACCTAAATCTTGCAGCGCTTGTGAATCTAAAAACAACAAACAGAAAAACGCCAATGAGGTGGTGACGCTACTCATTAAAACAGGTTTTGTAATGTCGTTGTATAAGGTTTTTATGTTGTTATTATCTCGAATATGAGTAAGAATATGCAAGGCATAATCGAGTGTTACGCCCAACAACACCGAACCAATACCTAATGATATAGCCGAAATTTTTTCGCGTAACACAAACAATACGGTGATGGCTAAAAGTCCGCCAAAAATAGTTGGCACAAACAAAATTATAGGCAACAATAACTTGCGATAAAACAAAATGAGAATCACCAAAAGTATGGTTAACGTAATGCTAACTGTAAATTGTATATCGTGTTTTATTTGTTTAGCGTTTTCAACAGCTACCAAGGCACCTCCAAAATAATCGACACTTACTTTGTTTTTAAAATTGCTATTTAATGTACTAGCTAAAGCATATAAATGCTTCGAAAGTTGTGCGTTTTGTGCTGTTTCACTCGACTTTAATTTTGGTGATATAAACAGTAAAATGTGTTTTTTATCTTTCGTTAGCAAATAACCATTGGAAAGGTTTAAATCATCTCCTAAGGTTAAACTTTGCAGTTTTTTTAAACCTAAAAACGATAATCCCAAAGGATCTTTTACTATGGTTTTCTTTAAAACAATCCCCGATGGCGACACTAAGGTTTTATAATTATTTTTGGTAATCGCATCAATACTATCTTTACTGAGTTTGTTTTTTATATGCTCATAATCTTCAGTATCTAAAAAAAGAGGCAAGTTGTTGTATACAAAATCGAGTGTGTTTACGGTGGCATCATCGTCAATTTTTCCTTGAATATTTTCAATATATTGGCTTGATGACGCGTTTAAACTATCAATAAACACATCAGCAAAATGGGTTAAATCGTTTACACTTCCGTTTTCCTCTAAAGCAATATTGACAATTATTTTATCGGCAAACTTCATCGATTTAAACACTTTACTTGCGTTTTCGTTTCCTTTATTTATAGGAATAAGTTTGGTAATATCTTCTTCAAATTCAATTTTAGTCGCAACAAAAATCAAACTAAAAAGCAACAGTAAAAACCCGAAAACACTTAGCGTTTTCCGATTTTGAATAGCCTTGTATATACCGAAGAAAATCTTAGCCATTTTTTACAATTACGTTTTTACGTCCTACTAAATTAAACAACAAAAAACTAAGCGCCGTAAGTACTATTGATGCCACCGTTGCCAGTACAAAACTACCAACAATATAGGTTTCCAAATGTTCTAAAATCACGAAATCTTTGGTGACCTCATCGAGTTTATAGCTAAACTCTACGCCATAAAGCCACTGCCCAATTTTTGAACTGAAATAAATGATAAATGGAATACATGGTGGTATGCTAACGTTGGAAAACGCAAAGGCAATGGTTTTGTTTAACTTAAAAAACATCGCCAGAAAAATAACCGTTACCGTATGAAATCCCCAAAGTGGCGACAAACCAATAAACACACCTAAACCTACTGAAAGCGCTTTCTTTTTTGGCGAATCTTGGCTCCCTAAAAAGTCTTCTAAAAAAAAACGTTTAATGCCTTTTTTTTTTAATCTACGAAACAAATTTCGTGGTTTTATATAAAGCAACATGATTAAAACAAGCACGGTATTAAGTACGCTAATTCTAGCAAAATCCTTTACAGGCCTAAAATGTGTAACGCGCTCGCTCAAGTCGTACAACACTTTTACTGGCATATTTTTAACCGCAACACCAGCCCAAGCTAATCGTACAATAACTTCAATTTCGAACTCAAATTTATTGGTGAAAAATTTGCGTGTTTCTATAATGTGTAACGGATATAACCTAAAACCCGATTGTGTATCATCAAGTTTAATACCTGTTTCAAACCAAAACCAAAAGTTAGAAAATTTATTACCAAAGCTACTTTTTTTAGGCACTCCTTCTTGACTCATATTTCTGGAACCAATTAGCAACAAATTTTTGTCGGGATGTGATTCGAGAGCTTTAACAAAATTAGGAATATCTTCAGGAAAATGTTGTCCATCAGAATCGATGGTTATAGCGAATTCGTAACCTTTTTTAATGGCTAATTTAAAACCTTCGCGTAGTGCTTTTCCTTTACCTTTATTCTTATCGAAGGTTATAACCTCAACCCTATCGGTGTAATTTTTAAGAATGTTTGATGTATCGTCGGTAGAACCATCATTTACAACAATAACGTGGTTTGAATAGTTTAAAACGCCATCAATAACCCGTGCTAATGTTTTTTGATTATTATAGGTTGGAATGATAACGCAAATGCTAAAATGGGTTGGTTCTTTTTTCATTTGCTTTTATTTTACTGAAAATGCTTTAAAAAACTCAGTTTGCTACTTGTGCTTTTTCTTCATCAGTAAAAACTTTCGATTGCAAGATATAATCTTCTATATAATTTTTCAAATGACTATCGGAAATACTTTTTAAACCACTTAAAAGTTTGGTTTTATCTTCAGGAATATTCTTTTTGTATCCTAAAATTTTAGGCGCATTTTCTTGAATTGTTAGCCGTATTAATCGGGCTTCCAAGTTATTTGGATGCTTTTCAATAGCATGTTCTACCCACGAAACGCCTTCAATAAACCCTTCTTTTTTATCTTTAATTTTCTCGGCACTTTTAGCTTTTAAGGCAATAACCGCGCCTTTATAAGCAACCAACGCTGGCTTGTCATTTTTTGTTACAGCAATTAAGATTTTATCGAGTTGCTCTGTTTTTTCAGTATTTTCAGCCGATTGTCTATACGTTTCTCTTACCGATTTTAAATCGATTTTTTGAGGTAAAATCATCAAAAACAGAACACAAGACATTAATAGTTTCATAATTACACCACCTTTAAATTCATGCTTAATTTAAGCGCCACTGTATCGTTAAACTTGGTTACGTTTTTTACTCTATAAACACCATCAAGTTCGGTAATATTTAAGGTAAATTCTAAATCGGGCGTAACTTCAGGATTAATAATTTCCATGAATTTCACGTTGCTCGACGAAGCCATAAAAAGCAATTTCCCCACCACTTGGCTCGTTATATCTTTTACTATTTGCATAATGCAAACACCAGGTGTTACAGGATTGCCAGGAAAATGCCCTTTAAAAACCTCGTGGTCCTTATTAATAGTTACCAAAGCAATAGTTTGCTCGTTTTCGGTTTGTAAACTGTTTATTTTATAAAAATCTTGTAATAACATTAGCGGAACTTAAATTTATAAATTAACCCCAACTGAAACACTTTGTTTAATTGGTTCTCATCATCATAATAGTAGGTCTCGTCTTCGTGATTGTAATTATCGTAATCGTTAAACAAGTCCAAATCTATTAAACCTTGTTTTATACGTGCTTCAACCGTTAAACCAAACGGAAATTCGTAACCAATACCACCTAAAATACAAATATCTATCGGTGTTATATCATATTCCACATCATCATTTAAAATATTTACCCAATTATAATCAACGTTTACATCTATACTCGGTCCAACAATTAAGTGCAATCCAGTACCTTTTGCTATAAAAAACTTGTTAGCCAAAGCCACCGTTACATAATTTAAATCGATATCTTCTCGACTAGAGTATAACGACTTACCGCCTTGGCTGCTGTAACCAATTTCGGGTTGTAAGGCATAAAACTCGGTAAATTTAATTTCACCAAAAAGTCCCGCATAAAAACTTGTTTTCGTATCTACTGATTCTAAATTAGTCACTTCAGCAAAATTTGCTCCAAAACGAAGACCCGATTTAAAAGTTACCTGTGCAAAACTTGTTGTAACTGCTAACAAAAACAGTAAACTAAAAAGATTCTTTTTCATGATTTATTGATTTAAGGCCTTAAGATTGATGTGTAATTTTATTGATTGATGCACAATCTCAATTTTTTGTGCAAAACTATTCTTTATTTCGCTAAATAAAAATATTGTTTTTGGCTTTTGATGCTTAACGCTTTCAATTTTAGATAAATTTGAATTTGAAAAATAATAGTACAAATCACTTTTATCTTTTTCAGATTTTAAAATATTGAAATTATCTATTTTGAAAGATGCCCTTACCGGAAGATTCGATTTTATTAAAGTTGAAAAATCTTGTTTTAAGATATTTATGAGCATTTTTTTATTTAAGTCTTCTAAAATGAAGTTTACTTTGAAGCTATCATCTATAAAAGAAAAATCGAAAATTTTATTACCAAATTCGGTTGTAAAGGCTACACGATGATTGTTTTCGGCAAGCTTTTTCACAATTAATAAGCCGCCAAAATTATTCCCGTAAACCGTAATATTTGCTTTGTACACATAATCGGTTGATGCCGAATCAAAATAAACATTCTCAATCGTATTTATTGAAACTGGTTCGCTTTGCAACCCGTATTTTTTGCTATACGAACCGCAAGACACCAAAACAAGACACAGACTAATTATTAAAAATCGCATCGTTAATTGTGGAGTTTAAAACGCGGTTTGTAAATTCAATTTTGGTATAATCACCAGATGGCTCAGTCATTTTAATACTATCTACATCGCCTTTATCATCAAAACTAATTTGGAAGCTTTTTATAAAATCACTCAATTTTTCATCCTTGGGTTCAAAATTAACCACGCTACCCGCATCTACTTTAAAATAAGAAATATCAAACTGCTCATCGTCAAACATATCGCCTTTTACACTGTTTACGATTAAATTATTAAGCTCGGTAAACATTTTACTCGAACCTACATCAACCTCACTTTTATTGCCTTCGTTATTTATAAAAAGTGTTTCATTTTTAAAAATTATACTGTACTGAAAAGGTTTTACATAAGCCCATTTTACAAAACCAGGCGATTTATAATGTAATTTTCCTTGCGTTACAATATCGTTCGATAAAAAATCTAAATGCTTGTATTGTGTAAAATCGCTAACAATAGTCTTTTTTTGCGACGCTCTCGTTTTTACCAAAGCCTTTAAAGTTTCGGCTTCGGTGTTTGTCATTTTTTGTTGTGCACTTGCCCAAGTAGCGACCAACAAAAAGGCCATTAAAATTTTATTCATAAGGTTTTAAATCGCATAAAGCATCAATAGTTACCGATGCTAAATTTTTCTGCTGTAAAAATAACAATAATTGTTCCAAAACGATTAGTGTTTTCTCGCTAGTGTCGTGTAACAGAATAATATCACCTGCTTTTATGTGTTTTGTAATGCGATTTAAAACAGTTCCTGAATTTCGCGATGTTGTATCGAGCGACCGCACATTCCATCCAACAGATGTTAACCCTAAAACCTTAACTGCTTTACTAATATTTGGGTTTGTAACTCCAAAAGCGGGCCTGTAAAGATTCATTTTCAAGCCCGTAAAATTCTCAATAATAGTGTTTGTTTTCTTTAATTCTGAAATAACTTTTTGGGTTGAAAAAAATCCGAAGTTGTTTGAATGTGAATACGTATGATTACCAACGGTGTGCCCATCGCCTATAATTTGTTTTAGAATGTCTGGATGATTTTCGGCATGCTTACCAATACAAAAAAAAGTAGCTTTAGCATTAAACCGATTTAAAAGTGCTAAAACTTGAGGTGTAAATTGCGAGTTTGGGCCATCATCAAAAGTAATTGCAACCGCCTTTTTTGAGGTTTTAGCATTTGAAAGCACCGATTTTAAATGATAATTCCAACCAATTAAACCTGAGCCTAAACCTGTAATTACAAACCAAATTACAACTACCAAAACCATGAAAATCCAACTGCTATTACAAATAATTAAACCAAGTAAAGCAATACAACTAACAATGCTTATGGTTTTAAAATTTAGCATGATTTTAATAAAGTAAAACTATGATTTTGCCCGCGATACTGGTTGTAAAGTAATACATTTTTTATTTCTGAAGGCATGTCTCCTTTTAAAACCACAGCTTCTGGAATGGTTTGTAATTTTAAAACGCGAGCAGCAAGCCAAAACCCAAAAGAGGATGCGGTATGGAACTCACCAGACAAATGTTTGTAAAATAATTGCGACGTATCTTTTAAGCTATTTTCGGCTAAAACATCGTAAAACCCATCGAATTCTACATCGCCATTACAGCCTAAAACAACAGCACTTAAATCTTGAATGCTGAGATTTTGTTCTTCTAGAAAAGCATTAAGTTCTGTATTTAATTCATCGGCTTCCAAAGTGTTAATTAGTTTCACATCGACAACCTCAGCGTAGCTAGTTTGAGATTTTTCATTTGAAACCACAAAGAAATTAGCGCCTTCGCTAAATACAGCACCTTTTGTTTTATTTTGCAGTAATTTTGAAGCCTCAACAGCTTCAGATTTTATATGATTTACCGCTTTATGAATTTCTATAGTATGTGGCGCCAATTCATCTACTCCACCTATTAAAATAGATTGACTTTCATCGGTTTGTATTTGCAACATCGCATCTAACAATGCCGACTCGAACGACACCGAGGCATGCACGTAGGTAAAATTATAACCTTTGCAGCCCATATCTAAGGCTATTTGACCGCCAACCGTGTTGTGTGTAGATTGTATAAATGGTGTTGGCGTTAAATATTGCTCGTCGTTATCGATAATGGCACTTAAAAACTTCTCGGAATCGCGTACACAGCCCATACCTGTTCCTGTAATAATGGCATCAACATTTTCTAAATTTGCTTCTTGTAACGCAGTTCGTGATGCGGCAATTCCCATTTTAATACCTTTAGCCATACGTCGTGCGGCAGCAGGTGGAATAAAGGCTTTGTAATTAACATCGATAACTGGAATTACACGGTCTGTGTAATATTCAACATCGCTTAAAAACGCCGTATTATCAAATGTATTTTGCGCCGAAATACTTCCTAAACCATTTACGTAAACTTTCCCCATAATTATTGCTTTTTAGAAAATATTACGGTTGAACAATTTCCGCCAAAACCTAAAGAATTTGATAAAACTGTATTAACCGCCTCTTTTTTTAACTCCAATTCAGGAACTAAATTAAAAGCCGTCATTGGTGTTTTATAGTTTAAATTAGGATACACAACATCATGCTGTAATGCTAAAACCGAAAATACAGCTTCAATACCACCAGCAGCTGCCAAAGTGTGTCCTGTAAACGGTTTTGTAGAACTAAACGGCGGCATATCATCACCAAAAACTCTTAAAAACGCTTTACCTTCCGATAAATCATTATTCCCTGTGGCAGTACCGTGTGCATTTACATAATCGATAGCTTCCGGTTTTAAATTGGCCACTTTTAAAGCTTGTTGCATTGCTAAAGTAGCACCATCGCCATTTTCTGAAGACGCCGTTTGATGAAAAGCATCATTTGCATTACCGTAACCTTTTACATAGGCCAAAACGGTTTTATTTTCAGCCTTCACAACCGCATCAGATTCTAACACTAAAAATGCAGCAGCTTCACCTAAATTTAAACCCTTTCGGTTTTCGTCGAACGGTGTGTTATAGGTGTCCGATAAAATCATTAAACTTTTAAATCCGTTAATGGTGAATTTCGATAAACAATCGGCTCCACCAACAATAACACGATCTAATTTCCCTGATTTTATAAGACGCGCCCCCAACATAATGGCATTTGCCGCCGAAGAACAAGCGGTGCTAATAGTTGTAACTAAACTATTTTTTAAACCTAATTGTTCGGCTATTTTTTGGGTCGAATCGCCTGCATGATGCGCTTCAATGTATTTTTGAACTGTTTTATCTTCTAAATACTCGTAATAGTATTTCTCGGTCATATCCATACCTCCAACACTGGTTGCTGATATTAAACCTGTTTTGTATTCATTTATATCAGAAATACGAGCGCTTTCAACTGCTTCTTTTGCAGCTACTGCGCCTAATAAAGCGGTTCGAGAATAATTATTAGTTTCGGGTAATTGCAACAGGCCTTCCAATTGGCTATTGGTATAAGCAATTTCACCAACCATAATATCGTTTTTATGATTGGTGTTAATTTTAACCACACGACCAATGCCTGTTTTACTAGCAAAAAGGGCTTCGCGATTTTCATCTACATTGTTTCCAATAGCAGATATTATACCCATACCTGTAATTGCAACGCCTTTACCCATGTGTATAATTATTTTGTGCGGTGTTCTGCAATGTAAGCAGACATGGTGTTAATCGATTCAAAAATAGCACGACCTTGTTTTGGGTCGGTTAATTTTATGCCATAAGTTTTATCGAGCATCACAATAAGCTCTAACGCATCAATAGAATCTAAACCTAATCCGTCTCCAAAAAGCATATCGTCATCGCCAATTTCGGCAGGTGTTATATCTTCTAAATTTAGTTGTTCTACAAGGCTTTCTTTCAATTCTTGTTTTAAAGCGTCCATAATTCGTTGTATAATGTATTTATTTGTTGTTCTGTATGTTGTAGGTCTCCGTTGGGTGTTACAAGATATAAAAAGGCTTCGTAATCTTCATCATCTACATTTACCCAACCGCATAAAATTTTATCGGCTTTATTATCGACAATTAAACTTTGTGCGTAATTATAAAAATAATTGGTTTTAAAATTCTCGAATACAAAGAAACTATTTTCTGAGTACAATTTATATTTAATACTAATTTCGCCCAACATTATATTTGGTAAAGTGTACACAAATACCGCTGGACTTGGGTAATAACTCGTTTTATCTTGTATGCTATCTTGGTGTTTCCTATCGGTATCTAAACTCGAGGCTTTGTTTCCCATAACCAAAGCTATATTCTCTTGGTTTTCTTCGGAAATATTTTCGTACTGAAACAAAACGTCTGCTGCTAAAAAGGCTAACTGACTTAATTTATCCATTTTAAAAAACTTGGAATAATTAACATTTAGCGCTTTATAAGCTTGTTTTAAGAACGTTGATTCTTCAGGTTTAACTGAAAATAGAACCTTTCCGTTAAGACTGATTTTATTTTGCTTAACATGACAATAAGACGATATTTTAAACTGATTTTCCATTATTAATCTATCTATCTTATTTTACTTTTTTAAAGATTACTGCTGTGTTACATCCACCAAAACCTGAAGCTGTTTTTAAAAATGTATTAAGTGGTTTTTCGGTTGTTTCTTCAATAATGTTTATCGGCTGTGTTACACCCATTTCGGCAAAACCTAAGGTTTTTATCAGCTTATTTTGTTTTAAAGCCTGCATACCAATAATGGTTTCAAGCAACCCTGAAGCCCCAAGTGTATGCCCAAAATACCCTTTTAAACTGTTAACTGGCGTATGTTCTAATCCTAATCTATTTAGGGCAATGGCTTCCATTTCGTCGTTATACATCGTTGCTGTACCGTGCGCCGAAATATAATCGATGTCTTCTGAAGTTAAATTTGCTTGATTTAAAGCCGATTTTATACTTCGATACAAGCCTTCACCTGTTCGCGATGGTCCCGAAATATGATTAGCATCATTACAAGAAGCTTCACCTAAAATTTCAACAGCATCATCACTTAGGTTTGCTTCATTTTTAGTGACTAATGCACTTACTGCTACTTCGCCTATGTTAATACCAATGCGGTTTTTATCGTATGGTTTGCAAATCTCTGAGCTTAAGGCTTGAAATGAATTAAAACCCGACAAAATAAACTCGGTAACCAAATCGCCTGCCACAATAAACACCTGATCGAACATGTTACTTTTTATGTAACGTTTAGCAACCGCAACTGCTAAAACTCCCGAAACACAAGCGTTTGAGAGCACGATAGGTTCTGTTTTAAAACCAAAATAATTAGTTACATTTTTTGCTAAAACGTCAAGATATGCGCATTCTTTTGGAAAATCATTTGCATCATCTAAAGCATCAATATTGCCTTTTGTCGTTGAAATAATTAAACCAACACGATCGGTTAGCGCAATGTTAGATTGACTAAAAGTATCTTGAAGCGATGCTATAAACATCTGCTCCAATTTTGTATATTTTTTTTCAGAGGTATTGTTGAAGGCTGCTGATAATACTTCATCATCAATTAAAGAAGACATAAAAGGTTCTGGCATTATCGAAGCATCTGCAATTTGCTTGAGTCCAGATTTGCCCTGAATCACCTCTTTTGCAACCGAAACACTATCGAACCCTAAAGAGGATATAATGTTGTTATATGATACATACACTTTACTCATCTAACAGACCTACTTTTTTCTTCCAAGCTGTAAAAAAATCTGGTGGTGTTAACCATAGTTCACCTTGACCAATATTATCTACAAAAACCTGAACGGTTTCTCCTGTGCAAACCAACTCGTTGTCTTGGTTATAAATTTCGTAGCGAAAAATCATTTTTGCTGCCGAACTATCTACAAAAATGGTTTTAACCGTCGCTACATCGCCATATTTAAGAGGGCGCTTATGTTTAGTTTTCGATTCTATAATGGGAGTTGCAAAGCCGTATTCCTTTTGATCTAAATACGAAATACCATGGTGTCTTCCAAAGTTTTCTCTACCATCCTCGAAATATTGAATGTAATTTCCGTGCCATACAATACCTAACGGATCGGTTTCTACAAACCGAACACGTACTTTACTAGTATGTTCTATTTCTTTTGGTTTAGACCGCATGTTTCTTTTCGTTATAAAATATAGACAGTATGGTTGTGGCTGCAAAAAACAGTAATAGTAATAGCAATTCGGGTAAAATATCGGATAAACTACCGTTGCGTAAAAACACGTCGTAATACGCGTTTAAGCCCCAATTCATTGGTGAAATATTCGATAATACCTGCATAAACTTTGGCATAATAAACACTGGCACCCAAACCCCGCCAATGGCGGCCAAAATAACTACAAAAGTAGCTCCAAATGGTGCCGATTGCTCTTGCGTTTTGGCAATAGTACCAATTAAAACACCCAAACCTATAGCTGCTAAACCAGCAAAAATACTAACTACAAACAACAATGGCAACCTACCTGAAACATCAAGTGTTGGTAAGCCTATTTTTGGAAATACAAATACGCCAACCGCCAACATTAAAGCAAATTGAATAAGGCAAACAGCTAAATAAACAACTGTTTTACCGCCTAAAACCGTAGCATAACTTACAGGGTTGGTGCGCAACCTAACAAAAGTACCTTGACTTTTTTCTTTTACAATATTTATTGAAAGCGGCACGATAATAAAGAAAATGGCAAATAACGACCACGCTGGTACGTTATGTTGTGCCGAATTGGGCATGTACTCTTCTTGATTATCCTTTTTAGGTAAAATTTCTTTGAAGGTTACAAAGTTATCGGTTTTAAAAACGACATCGTCTGGATTATCACTTAATTGCTTTTGAAAACTGGTGTAAATGGTTTTCATTTCAATTTTCGATATCATTTTATCGATGCCATTTTTAACTGAATTTTTAAACGACACTTGCGTTGCTGGATCGAAATATAAACGCACTTCTTTACTAGTAACTTCAGGTTGCTCTAATGCTTTTTCTTCTGAATCTATTCCAAAATTTTGGAGTAAATTATCAACGTTATTATTTACTTTTTGATGTAAATCGACTGTTAAATGCTCTGGAATAATAACGGCCAATTGGTAATCGCCACCAAACACTAATTCTTTAGCTTCAGTTTCTGTATCTTTTGTAACGATTTCGAAAGCTTCAGAGGATTTTAAACCTTCTAACATGGTTTTTGCAACCTCGCCTTTATCATTATCGACCACCAAAATAGGAATTTGAGTATTTTCGATGGTTTTAAACGTGCTATCTTGAATTAAGGTGATGGTTATAATTAACACCAATGGCATTACAAACAAAATAACTACACTACCAAAATCGCGCTTAAGCAGCAAAAACTCCTTATATGTTGAAGCAAATAACTTATGCATAATCGCGCAGCTCTTTACCGGTTAAACTGATGAACACATCTTCTAAATTATGTAAATCTTCGGCTTTATTAATTAAATCCTTTGGCTTGCCTTCTACAATTATTTGTCCGTGATCAATAATGGCAACCTTAGTACAAAATTGTTCGGCTTCGTTAAGATGATGCGAGGTATAAATTATAGTTGTTCCGTTAGCGTTTAACTCCTTTAAAAAAGAAATAATTACATTTTTTGATTGCACATCAACACCAACAGTAGGTTCGTCTAAAATTAAAACTTTAGGATTATGCAAAATACTAGCCAATAAATTAACACGACGTTTCATACCTCCAGAAAAGGTGCTAATTTTTTTATTAGCAAACTTCTCTAAACCTAAAATTTCTAAATGACTTAATATTTTTTCGTTTAACGCTTTCCCTTTTAAACCATACATGCTCCCAAAATATTTTAGATTCTCGAAAGCTGTTAAGGTTGGGTACAACGCATATTCTTGAGGTACAATACCAATTAGTTTTTTTATTTCGGTTTTATGTTGTTTGTAGTTTAAATCATTAATGGTGAAACTCCCCGAAGTTGGTTTCACTAAAGCACAAAGCATAGAAATTAAAGTCGTTTTTCCTGCACCATTTGGCCCAAGAAGTCCAAAAATTTCCTGATCGTTTATAGACAGACTCAAATTAGACACCGAGTAATTTTCGGCACCTAAGTACTTCTTAGAAATCTTATCTATAACTATCATTATTTATTTAATAGCTTTTTTAAGGGCTTTAAAGAAAACTTCTTCTTTATCGGCTAACTCTAATAACATTTCTGAAACCTTATCGTACGATCCTGTGGTTGCTTTACGATTTTTATACAAACGCGAGGCTTCTAAGGCAAAATCGCGCCATAAATCGCCAATTTCGGTCATTTCTTTAGAAAGTTCTCTTAATTTTTCATTATTTAAAATACCGCTAGACTCTTGTAAAAACGCTGCAAAAATATAACGAAAACCACCACCACCGGTTCCAATTTCTTCTTGCATTCGTACAATTTGCCCTAAATAATGATTAGCTACTTTTATACCTTTCTTCTTTGGCCACTTTTTAATAAGTTTTGCCACTCGCCTAATACCTTTAACACCTACAATTGGAATAGGTGCCAACATATCGCGACACGTTTGGTTTATACCTTTTATAATAGCTTCTTTATACGGAATATCACTTTCTTTTGGGAAAGAAATAGGATAATAAATTTGTCCGTTTGGTGCAAATGGTCCTTTGGCAAAACGTGCCTTTTCCATTTGTTTTTCATCTAAAGTTGCAACCGTTTCAATAACGGGATCGCTAACTAAATAATTGTTATCTTCTTTACCGTAAACCACAATATTGTGGGCATTAAAATGAAAACGGTAATGATCTGGTAAGTATAACAAATGATAAATACCAACTTGTAAACCAACCGGATTATTGTTTTTTAAATTTTCGTCTAAACGCTGTTTCGCTTTGGTTACACTTTTAAACTTTTCGCGTTTAAAAGTAACCCCGATACGTTTTGCAAAACGCTTAAAAATAAGCCCAGGCATAACACGATAGGTTACTGCTGGACCGTGATTTACCTTTAAAAACGGAATGTAACAGTATATAAGCCCAGAACCTATACCAAAAATCATAGGTTCGCTAATGTTTAAGCCATTATGCTTCATTAAATTTGAAACCACACCATTTTCGCAATGTGCAGACTGGTGATGTTTAAAATCAATCTTCATTTAAATCTCCTTGTTTTAGTTGCTCCAAACTTATGTTAAAAGCATCGGCGTATTTTTGTAATAATTTATCGGATAATTTTTTAAAGCGCTTCGGGTTAAAATGACGCTTTACGCGAAATGGCCAAATACCAACATAACCTGCTAGAATAGTAACGTCCATTCTATTTAATTCCATATAATACTCAATAGGACTTGTTTGATTATTTATGACGCGTTGTTTCGCTTCTTCGGCACGTTCTTTAATATCTTCAATGGCATTATTTAGAGCAATTGTTTTGGGCGTCCAACCACTACTTTTTGTGGTGATGTAGTTACCGTTTTCGTCGGTAGCGTAGCATAATTCTTTTTGGTTAATAGAATCTAAACTACTTTTATCTTGAGGCACTTCGTTTGCTTTCATACCTTTAATTAATTTCGCGAATAATTAAATTGAGATTGCAAGATACTAATTCTTTATGGTCTTGAATGATTGTACATTCAATATTACACAGGCTGTAATCGTCTGCATCGAACCTAGAAATTAAATTAGCGTTAGAGGAAATGGTAGTATTTACTTTTGGTAAATGTTGAATTGTTACTTTTTTTATAGCACTAATAAAACCAATAAGTTTAACAGTACTTTTGTTGTCGTAAAACGATTTGCCAACAATACAAGAACAGGTTTGCGCCGCATATTCTATTAAACCTGCTTCGGCAAAATACCCATTATCGTTGAAGATTGATGTTTCATTAATAAAAAACTGCGTACATACCCGTTCATCATCAATAGAAATGACTTTATCAACCATTAAAAATGGCGGCCGATGTGGTAATAATTCGCTAATGTTTATTTCCGAAAGGTTCATTACGAAGCTAATACGGTTTTCATTTCACCAGAAGCAATTTCCTCATTTTCAGCATTAAAAACCGAAATTTCCACCATGGTAACCCCCATAATTTCGTGTAACACATTTACTTTTGTCGTAATGGTTTCGTTAACTTTAGGAAGCTGTGTAATATTTGTTTTTTTTATAGAACCAATATAACCTGTTGGCGCATCTTCACCTTTTACAAAATAATTGTAACCGGTATGTAAAGCAATGGTTTGCGCCATATTTTCTACCAAACCAGGTTCGGTAAATTTATTATTTTCAACAAAAATATTATTGGTTGGAATGGTGAATGCTGATACGACTTCGGTTTCAGAGAAACTTATAAGTGAATCAACCATTACAAATGGCGCTTTTTGCGGAATTAACTTAGTAACATCTTTAATAGGAAATTGTGCACTCATCCTTTAACAAACCGTTAGTAAGGCAATAGAATACGAAAATCTGGCACTTTCTGGTACCGATAGCAGTATTTTTTGACCTTTTTTAAGTTTCCCAGAAGCCACCAATTCTTCAATCATTAAATAAATTGAAGCAGCACCCACGTTACCAACGCGGTCTAAATTCATAAACCATTTATCCCATGGAATTTCAATACCTGCCGCTTTCATACCATCATATAAACCTTCTTTAAAGTAATAGGATGAAATATGCGGTAAGTAATAATCGATATCATCAACCGATATATTATGTTTAGCAAACGAGCGTTTTAAACTATCTACACCTTTTTCAAGAATATTGGCACCTAATAGTTTAACATCTTGCTGAACGGCAAATAATGTTTTTTTACTCCATTGGTCGGCAGCATATTCGCGCCACGGTTTTAAAAGTCCGTCGTCCTGTTTTTCACCTCCCGAATACATACAAGCTTCAAGCTCGTCGGCATACGAGAAGCCTTCCATCCATTCAATTTTTAATGGTTGTTCGCCTTTTGGCTCACTTTCTAGTAACAAAGCTCCTGCACCATCAGAAAGCATCCATCGTAAAAAATCTTTATTAAATGCAATAATTGGGTTTTCTTCTAAGGTTTCCAAATGCTTTACTTCATCTTCAAAAATATCAGAACGAAACCAGGTTGAACTTCTTTCAGACCCTGTTACAACGGCATTATTCGATTGTTCGCATTTTACTGAAAGATATCCGTATTTTAGGGCATTCATGCCCGAACAACATGCGCCAGACGGTGAATTTACCTCAACATTTCCATTTTTTAAAAAACCGTGTACCATTGAAGCGTGCGATGGCAAAATATGGTCTGGACTCGATGTACCACAAGACAATACTTCAATATCGGTGGTTTTAAAATTACTATCGCAAAGGCCTTTTATAGCTTCGGTGGTAAGTTGGGCATTATTATGAGTGATATTACCAGCCTCATCAATGGCATAATATCTGGTTTTTATTTGGTTATTTCGTAAAACAATGCGTCTTCCTTTAGAATGTTTACCATTAATTAAACCTAATTTAGCTTCCATTTCGTCGTTAGAAACTGGTTTATTTGGTAAAAACTTAGAAATACGAGTTATATAAACTTCTTTCATAAATTATTTAATCTGCTCTAATAATGCAACCGAAGCATAATACTCCTTTTGCCTTTTTATTTTTTGGATATTTAGTAAATAAGTTAGCAAAAATAACACAAAAACTACTGGGGAAATAATCCAAATGGCAATTAACAAATAAACATTAAACATTTTAAGTAATATTTTACGTTTTTTGGTATTGGCTTCACTTGATTTTGAGATAAAAGTAGACCATTTAGAAAAAATGATATTGGCTTTTCTATCTACAGTTATTAAAAAGGGTTTTATTTTTACTGCCTCGTGCTTTAATAAGTTTTCTTGAAGGGAATCGAATTTATTTTGAATGAGGTGTGATTTTATAATAGGGCCAAATTTGGTAGCATTATCGATATCGGTTTGACTGACACCTGGTTTCGGAAAAATTCCTAAATAGCGCTTTTTCTTTCCAGAAAACATCCAACGAACTATGGTAATTACGCTAATATGGTTTACGTGCCTATCAACTAAAGCTATGTTTCCTACCAAATTGGCTTGCAAATTTTTTAGGTGCTTTTTCACCTTTTCCTGCGCCATAATCCACATGTTTCTAGAACCGCTTACCGTTACTACGTTTGCGTTTTTAAATAGTGTTTTTGCGTAATCGGATTTTAAAAACGACGATACTGGCAACGATGGTGTTAAATACCACACTTGATAACCTAAAATAACTAAATCGTATTTTTTGTTTAAAATATCCTGAGGCACAGGTTTAACAGGCTGTTTTTTTTGCAAAAAAGTATCGGGAAAAACCCCAAAAAAATCTTCTTTTTTCCAAGGAAACGGAAAGTTTTTTTCGAGTTGCATTTCATGAAAGTTAAGTTCTACATCATCTCCTTGTGCCAAACTAGAAACAATATTATTTACTATTTCGGTAAGTTGACCAGATTGAGAATAATGCAATACGAGAACTTGCTTCATGCCTATTTAAAAATTATCGGTAAAAATAACCATTTAAAACTTTAAAACTAATTTTTATTTTTCAATCTAATTATTAGCACATTAAACATTAATAATTAACGCAGTTTCTCCCAAAAGTCGAAATAATTAAACCATTGTAATGGGTATTTTTTAAGCATCCAAGTAAGGCTTTCGGTATAATCGTTTAAAAGAGATTCTACATCGCGATGCTTTGCTTGCGATTGTCTGGCATATAAATGATAATGCAAATTTTTCTCTTTCATTACATAAACAAACAAAACAGGCACGCGTAAGCGTGAGGCCAACATAAAAGGTCCTGCCGGAAATTTTGCCTTTTCGCCAAGAAAATCTTTTTCTAAAAATTTGGTATTTTGGGTGTAACGATCGCCAGTTATACAAACAATTTCGTTTCTAGCCAATGCCGCATTTATTTCGAATATGTGCGACAAATCATCTTTTAAAATTATAAGATTGATGTTAGATTTAGTAGTTACACGTTCTAAATACTCTTTTATAGCCGTGTGTTCTTGATTTGTGGTAAGTAAACTAATAGAAGCCGATTCATCTAAATCTCCAAAAAAGTGTTCGGCAATTTCAAAATTACCTAGGTGAGCACTTATTAAAATACCGCCTTTTTTATTTTTTAAAGCTTGGTTTATTAAATGAATTCCATCGAACTCGTAAGTGAATTTTTTACGCAAGCCTGATGAAATAGCTACTTTATCAATAATAGTTTGCCCAAAAACAAAGTAACTATTGTATACATTTTTAAAGCTTTTAAATTTTGAAAATCCTTGCCGCTTATGTAAATAGTAAAAAATAGCCTTAAAGCTATCCTTTGCAAATAAAACGAAATAAAAGGAAACAAAATAAAGCACAAAATAAGCTGCCTTAACACCTAGTTTTTTAATACAGAATACAAAAATTTTGTATCCTAAAACGGTTCCTCTGGATTTACCTTTCCATTCGGCAGCCATAATGTTATTTATAAAGCGTTAGTTAAGTTTACGCTCAATTAAATCGTAAAAATCTTGAAGTACTTTAACGTTAACAAAGTCTTCGCCTACCAATTTCACACCAAAATTAGCTTCAACCGACACGACTAGATCTACAAAATCTAAACTATCTAAATCTAGAGTTTCTTTTAAATCGGCATCCGGCGAAATATCGTCGCTTTCAACTTCAAATTCATCTATAAGGAAGTTGTCTATTTTTTCAATAATAACCTCTTTTGTCATCACGCCACTATATTTTTTTTATTATTAATGCTGAATTGGTTCCTCCGAAACCAAAAGAATTGGACAAAAATACATTAATTTTTTTATCTATGGTTTTACTCACCAAATTTAATTTTTTAGCATCTTCGTCGGGCGTTTCCAAATTAATATTAGGTGCTACAAAACCATGCTGCATCATTAACATAGAGTAAATTATCTCGCTTGCTCCAGCCATCCAACACTCGTGCCCCGTCATCGATTTTGTTGAACTTACCGCTGGACCATTATCGCCAAAAACATCGTAAATAGCCTTGGCTTCGTTAGCATCACCAACAGGCGTTGATGTAGCATGTGCATTAACATAATCGATATCGCTAGCTTGGATTCCTGCCTGCTTTAAAGCCATTTTCATGGCCGAACTTGGCCCAACAACATTTGGTGTAGAAATATGCTCGCCGTTTGATGAAAAACCATAACCAATAACTTCTCCTAAAATTGGAGCGCCACGTTTTACAGCAGACTCGTATGATTCTAAAATTACAGTTGCAGCACCACCACTTGGCACTAAGCCATCGCGATTAGCATCAAAAGGTCGTGAAGCTTTAGCTGGATTTTCTGTATTTACCGAAAACACTCCTAAACCGTCGAAACTGGACATAACGTACGGATTAATTTCTTGGGCTCCTCCACAAATAACACAATCTTGTAAACCACTTTTAATTAATTGATACGCCATACCTATGGCATGCGAACCACTAGCACAAGCGGCACTAATTGTAAAATTAATTCCAGTTAATTTAAAAATGGTAGACAAATTCATGGTTACTGAAGAGTTCATACCTTTAAAAATAGCTCCAGAACCAACTAAAGTGGTATCTTTTTTTTCACGAACTTTATCAACCGATTCTATTACAGATTTGGTTGTACTATCGTTTCCGTAAAGGATACCAACTTGATTTGCATCAATAAAATCTTGATCTATTTTAGCATTTTTAAACGCTTCAACGGTCGCCATATAGGCGTATTCGCCTTCTTCACCAATACTAATGCGTTGTTTACGCGACAAAACACCTTTTAAATTAGGCTTGCTAACCATTCCTGTTAAAGGCGAACGGTAACCAAATCCAATGCGTGCTTCATCTATAACAATTCCTGATTTACCTTGATAAAGCGATTCTTTTACTTCGTTTAAGTTCTCACCAATACACGAGTAAATCCCCATTCCTGTAATTACAACTCTGCTCATTTTAAAAAATTACGAGTAAATTCCGCCATTAATATTAATAACCTCGCCTGTAATATAAGATGCTTTTTTAGAAATTAAAAACGAAACGGCATGAGCGACTTCTTCTGGCTCGCCAAAACGATTTATTGGAATTAAGTTTTTAAGCTCTTTTTCGTCGAGTTCGGCAGTCATATCGGACTTTATAAAACCAGGCGCCACAGCATTAACCGTAATTTTACGTTTTGCAACCTCTTGCGATAAGGCTTTTGTTGCACCTATTAATGCCGCCTTAGCTGCCGAATAATTAGTTTGCCCTGGTGTACCTTTTACCCCAGAAACGGAAGCTATATTTACAATACGCCCGTAACGGTTACGCAGTAATTTTTGAATAAAAAAGTTGGTTACGTTATAAAACCCGCTTAATGAGGTGTTTATAACATTATTCCAATCTTCGGCAGGCATCCACATAAACAACCCGTCTTTGGTTATACCAGCGTTATTTACAATAACTTCGACTACCGCGTCTGGGTTATTTTCTTGCCATGTTGATAAAACCGATTGTACTTGTTGCGCATCGGCTACATTAAATTGTAAAATTTCACCAGTATTTCCTTCGGCTTCTACAAATTGCAACGTTTCTTTTGCTGCTGCTTCGTTGTTGTTATAATTTATAAGAATATGATACTCTGAATCTTTTGCTAACTGAACACACACAGCTTTTCCTATACCTCTAGATCCTCCAGTTATTAGGGCACACTTCATTAAAAAATATATTATTAGTTGGTTAGATTTTTATTTTTTATTCGAAAAGTTCTAAGTTTTGGTACCACGTATTATTTAATACCTCGCCTTTAGTATTTAAAAAGGCCCACTCCTTTTTGTATTTTACACGCACTAAACCATCGATGAAGCCTTTTTCGGTTTTTACGCCAAAAAACATACCAAAATTACCTGCGGTAATTCCGTATTTTTCTTCTATCACCAATTTACCATCGGTGTTAATAAAGCCCCATTCTTTTTTTGTTTTTACTGGTGCTAAGCCATCTTCACTAAACACCTCAGCATCTTTATATTGCGCTTTAATTACCTCTTCGCCCTTTAGGTTAATATAGCCCCAAAGTTTATTTTCGTAATATGGCGCTAAGCCTTTTGTAAAACCTCTAACTCTTTCGTATTTTGGCTCGATTACCCATTCGCCATTGGCATTAATAAAACCAACTTTTTCACCTTTTTTGGCATAAGTTATATCGCCATTAAGCGTGAAATCCCAAATTTTTATAGCACCCTCAACATGAGTAAAAGTTTTGTCTTTTATTAAACCCCAAACACCTCCTTTTTTAGCTACAATTATACCATTGTAAAGATTTCCAATTTCTTCGTATTCAATTTTTATATACTCGTTTCCGGTTTTATCGATTAACCCCCATTTTTCATTTTTTTGAACTCTAGAATACCCATTATAAAAATCGAATGCCTTGGTATAATCTTTAGGAATAACTGTTTCTCCCTTCTTATTAATAAACCCAACGTTATCAACCGTTCGAACTACAGCTAAATCTTCAGAGAAATCGTAAACTTTATCGGTTACAACATCGCTTAAAATTTTGTTTCCAGTTTCATCTATATAATACCAAGAAAGGCCATCGTTTACAATTGCAATACCGCATTGAAACGCCTTTGTTTTTTTTAAAGTTGGTTTAATTACCCACTCGCCGCTTCGGTTTATATAACCCCAAAGTTTATCGTTAGCCATGGCTTGTGCATAATCGCCAGAAAAACTTTTAGCGTTTAGAAATTGAGGCTTAATTACCCAATCGCCAGATTTATTAATATACCCAAATTTTCCGTCTACTCTTGCTAAAGCTAGTTCTTGAGCAAAACATAAACTTAAACTAAAAAAAGCAACTACAAAAAACAGTTTTTTCATAACTAGAAACAATTAGATTTATTTAATTTTCATTAAATATTGTTTCACCTTATTTACGTAAGGATACATCACAATATCTTCTGTAAATATAGGAACTATTTCTCGTATATCGTCGTAAACTTTTTTGGTTTTTGAAGAAACTTTATCTTTAACTTCTAGATATTCAATAGCTTGAACAATGGTGATAAGTTCGATAGCTAAAACCTCGAACGCATTCTCTATAACCTTCTTTGTTATTAAAGCCGCATTGGTTCCCATACTAACAATATCTTGATTATCGTTGTTATTAGGAATACTATGCACATACATTGGATTTGAAAGCGTTTGATTTTCGGCCGTAGTTGAAGTCGCTGTAAATTGCACCCCTTGCATCCCAAAATTTAGGCCTAATTTACCTAAATTAACAAATGGCGGTAACATATCATTTAATCTTGCATTTAATAGGTAATTTAACTGTCTTTCGCTCAACATACTCAATTTAGTAACAGCAATTTTAAGCTTATCCATTTCGAGCGACACGTAATCGCCGTGGAAATTTCCGCCGTGATATACATGCTTACGTTTTACATCGACAATAGGATTATCGTTTGCCGAATTAACCTCATCAACTAGGATCTCTTCAACACTATTTAAAGTATCTAAAACAGGCCCTAATATTTGCGGCACGCAGCGTAACGAATAATACTCTTGTACTTTTTCTTTAAAAACCGAAACGTTTTCGTTTTTTGAGTACAAATAATGCTCGCGTTTACGCGTTAATTGACTATCGGATAAATGTTCGCGCATAAGTTCGGCAATATCTTGTTGCCCTTTATGACGCTTGGTTTCGTTTAGCTCTAAACTTAAATGATCGTCGTATGCTTTCACAATTTCGTTTATTGCAGACGAACAAACGATCATGTTATTCATTAATTCACGCGTATAAATAACATTTACAAGCCCAATACCTGTCATTGCCGAAGTACCATTCATTAATGCTAAACCCTCACGTAGCTCTACCGAAATTGGTTTAAGGTTTTCGGCCTTAAAAACATCGGCAGTATTGGTACGTTCTCCTTTATAAAACACTTCGCCTTCACCTATTAAAACCAAAGCCAAATGCGCTAATTGCACTAAATCGCCACTAGCACCAACGCTACCATGCTCAAAAATTACAGGCGTAATATCTCTATTTATTAACTCTTGCATTAATATAATAGCCGATTTATGTATACCTGAATTCCCTTTAGATAATGTGCTTAATCTCGCTAACATAATAGCTCGCACATACATAGGTGGCAAAGGTTGCCCAACACCAGACGCATGGCTTCTAATAAGATTGTATTGTAGCTTTATGCGTTGAGAGTCTTCAATTTTATATTGTGCCATAGGCCCAAAACCAGTATTTACACCGTAAATAACCTTATCTTGAGAAAAATTTACCAAAAATTTAAAACTCTCTTCTACCTTTTGTATTGTAGCATCATCTACTACAAAAGGTTCATCTTTAAAAATAATTTTAAAGAAATCGTCTATTTCTAGACTTCCTTTATAGGTTAGCATATTTATTTTATAAATTTATTGAGTAAAATCGTTAATTTCTTGCGCGAAAATAGTTAAGTTCGTCGTAAATATAAAATAATAAGTAATTATTCCAACATCTATGGATATTCAAAATGAATGTGTTGACGTATTAATTATTGGGGCTGGCCCATCCGGGATTGTAGCCGCAGCCTACCTTAATAATCAAGGCCATAACGTAAAAGTTATTGAAAAATCGAAGTTCCCACGATTTGTTATTGGCGAAAGTTTACTACCACGTTGTATGGATCATTTTGAAGAAGTAGGACTACTTGACTGCTTAAAAGCTGAACATTTTGAAGTAAAATCTGGCGCCCGTTTTTTAAGTAAAGATGTGGTTTGTAATTTCGATTTTAGCCAAAAACACACCCCTGGATGGGATTGGACCTGGCAAGTACCACGTGCCGATTTTGATAATGCCCTTGCTACCGAATTAATAAACAAAGGGGTCGATATTATTTTTGAACACGAAGTTACTAACGTTATTTTTAACCCAGACGGAAGCTCAGTTACGTCTGTAAAAAACAATATTGGCGATAATTTTAAAATTGATGCTAAATTTATAATTGATTCTTCTGGATACGGACGTGTTTTACCAAGATTACTTGGTTTAGACAAACCATCGTCTATCCCTACGCACTCCTCAATTTTCACTCATGTTAAAGATGTAAAACGCCCTGAAGGAAAGGAAGGTACATTAATTACTTTTGATGTTATTGATAAAGACACTTGGTTTTGGGTTATTCCATTTTCTAACGGCATAACAAGTATTGGTTTTGTGGGAGAAAATAGCTTATTCGACTCTTATGAAGGCAACACAACCGAGGTTTTAAATAAGATGTTAAAATTATCGAACTACTACCATGATAGATTTTGCGATTTAAACTACGAATTTGTACCTGTACACATAAAAAACTACTCGAAAGCAGTAACCAAGCTCTGCGGCAAAGGCTTTGCTTTAACTGGTAATAGTGCCGAATTTTTAGACCCTGTATTTTCTTCGGGTGTAACATTTGCTACCGAATCGGGTTTAAAAGCAGCCAAACTAATTTCGAAAGAATTACAAGGCGTAACTGTAAATTGGGACACCGACTATGCTGGCTACATTGCCGAAGGCGTAAATGTATTTGCCTCGTACGTAAAAGAATGGTATACCGGCAACTTACAGACTCTATTTTTTCATCGTCCAGAAAACTTAGAAGTAAAAAAACAAATTTGTGCGGTTCTTGCGGGTTATGTTTGGGATAAAACTAATCCGTTTGTAAAAAAACACAACCGCATTATCGCAAGTATGGCGCATGTAATTAGCATGCAAAAAGAAAAAACGACCAAATAAGGTGATTATATCTTTTTAGAATATACCCAATTGCCCTCTTCACAAAAAACCAACATGCCTTCAGAAAATAAACCCTATGGTATTATTTTTGAGATTGAACACACAGGTCTCACAATTATTTAAGTGTAAAAACTACACTTAATAAAAATAAAGCATTAAATTTACCCCAAGTACAACCAAACCAATAAGCGTTAATCTTTTAATTTACCATATAAATGAAGGCAATTATAACCATATTATTAGCACTAGTAACTTTTAATATTTCTTTAGCTCAAAACGACACATTCGACAATCCACTAGCCGAAAAGCGTGCCGATCCATGGGTTTTTAAAACCGACGAAGGTGTTTACTACCTTATTGCCACTGTACCAGAATACAATCAAATTGTTCTGCGCCAATCACAAACTATTAATGGCTTAAAAACAGCTGAAGAAAAAGTAATATGGACAAAGCATAAAACTGGCGATATGGGAAACCATATTTGGGCACCAGAATTACATAAAGTTAATGGAAAATGGTATATTTATTTTGCTGCTGCACCTGCCGAAGACTTATGGAAAATTAGAATGTGGGCACTTTCAACAGACCATAAAGACCCCATGAAGGGCAAATGGAAAGAAGAAGGCCAAATAAAAACCAAAAACGATTCATTTTCTCTCGACGCCACCTCGTTTGAGCATAACGACAAACGCTACCTCATTTGGGCACAACGTGTTGGCGATGGCACAGCTTTAATTTTATCGGAAATGCTTAACCCAACAACACTTACTGGTCCCGAAGTTATTTTAACAAGACCAGAGTTTAGCTGGGAGCGCGTTAAGTATAATGTAAATGAAGGACCTGCAGTTATTAAAAAGAACGGTAAAATTTTTGTTACGTTTTCGGCAAGTGCCACAAACCACAATTATTGCGTGGGCCTACTTTGGGCAGACGACAAAGCCGATTTACTTAATGAAAATAACTGGCAAAAATCGCCAAGTCCAGTATTTTACACCAATGCAGATGTAAAACGATATGGACCAGGACACAACTCCTTTACAACTAGCGAAAATGGCGAAGATATTATTATGATTTACCACGCCCGCGATTACAAAGATATTATTGGTCATGAGTTAAGCGACCCTAATCGTGCTACACGTGCACGTGTAGTAAACTGGACTCCAAGTGGTTTCCCAGATTTTATGCAATATATTGGAGATTAACAAAACATATTTGTTCCATCATTTTTAACACGCAAATTATTTAAAAAAGAGCTGTAATTACTCGTTACATTTCTTTTACCAATTTGTTAACAAGTTCCGTTTTTATTACTAATAAATAATCGTATTTTTACCCCTAACAAAACCAAACTAGTTAATGGGTAAAATTATTGCAATTGCTAACCAAAAAGGTGGCGTTGGTAAAACAACAACCTCAATAAATTTAGCAGCTTCATTAGGCGTTTTAGAGAAAAAAGTATTGCTTATAGACGCCGATCCTCAGGCTAATGCCACTTCGGGAATTGGTGTAGACGTAGAATCGGTTGAAATTGGCACCTATCAAATTTTAGAGCATTCGCATGGACCAAACGAGGCTATTATTGGCACAAACACACCCAATTTAGATATTATACCTGCACATATAGATTTGGTAGCTATTGAAATTGAATTGGTTGATAAGGACAACCGCGAGTACATGCTTAAAAAGGCCTTAAAAGATGTAAAAGACAATTATGATTACATTTTAATAGATTGCGCACCATCATTAGGCTTATTAACACTTAATGCATTAACAGCTGCCGATGCTGTAATTATACCAATTCAATGCGAATATTTTGCGCTAGAAGGTCTAGGTAAATTATTAAACACCATAAAAAGCGTACAAAAAATACACAATAAAGATTTAGATATTGAAGGCTTACTACTTACCATGTACGATGCACGTTTAAGGCTATCGAACCAAGTGGTAGAAGAAGTACAAAAACACTTTAACGATATGGTTTTTCAAACTATTATACAGCGTAATGTACGTTTAAGTGAAGCCCCAAGTTATGGCGAAAGTATTATTAATTTTGATGCCTCGAGTAAAGGCGCTAATAATTACTTAAGTTTAGCCAAAGAAATTATAAATAAAAACTCCTAAATTATGGCGAAGGCAAATAAGAAACAAGCTTTAGGAAGAGGTTTATCGGCCTTATTAAAAGATCCAGATAACGATATACAATCGGCGCAAGATAAAAACGCCGACAAAGTTATTGGTAATATAGTTGAATTAGATTTAGAGGATATTGAAGTTAACCCGTTTCAACCGCGTACCAATTTTAGCGAAGAATCGTTACGCGAACTAGCATCTTCAATAAAAGAGTTAGGCATTATTCAACCTATAACCGTTCGAAAAATTGGGCACAACCAATACCAATTGGTATCGGGTGAGCGTCGTTTTAGAGCTTCAAAATTATTGGAATTAGAAACAATTCCAGCATATGTTCGTATTGCAAACGACCAAGAATCGCTAGAAATGGCCTTGGTTGAGAATATTCAACGTCAAGATTTAGATCCTATTGAAATTGCCTTATCATACCAACGTTTAATAGATGAAATAAATTTAACCCAAGAACAAATGAGTGAGCGCGTGGGCAAAAAACGCTCTACCATTACCAATTACTTGCGTTTACTAAAATTAGACCCCATTATTCAAACTGGTATGCGCGACGGGTTTATTTCTATGGGACACGGTCGTGCTTTAATTGCTATTGACGATACCAGCACACAACTCGATATTTACGAAAGTATTCTTACCAAAAAATTATCGGTTAGAGAAACCGAAAGTATGGTTCGCAATATAAACACACCTAATACCAAGGCCTCAAATAAAACCGATAACGAGATTCCTACGTTTATAAAAACAGGAATTAATTCGTTTTCGGAATACTTTGGGCACAAAATTGACGTTAAAGTCTCTAAAAACGGAAAAGGAAAAATAACGATTCCTTTTCATTCTGAAGAAGATTTTAACCGCATTAAAAAATTAGTTGAAGGTGCTAAATAAAATTGTAATAGCAAGTCTTTTATTTTTATTCTGTAGTTTTTCAATACTGGCTCAAAACGAGAACAACACCAAAGAATCAAAAAAAAAACAGCTCACTAACGAAGTTGTAATCGATTCTATTATTGAAATTCGAGAACCTATAGATGCTTTGCGCCCTGCTAAAGCCGCCTTTTTTTCGGCCATTTTACCAGGTTTAGGTCAGGTGTACAATAAAAAATACTGGAAGGTTCCTTTAGTTTATGCCGCTATTGGAACGGGATTATATTTTTATATTGATAACAGCAAGCAATACAACCGCTATCGCGATGCTTATAAAAGTAGATTAGCAGGCTTTACTACAGATGAATTCTATTATGATTCAAACGGAAACTTTCTAGAAACCCCAAGAATAACCACCGAAAACTTAGAAACTGCACAGGATTTCTACAAAAAAAACAAAGAAATCTCTCTTTTAGTAACCATTGGTTTATACGCCCTAAATATTATTGATGCCAATGTTGATGCGCATTTAATGCAATATAATGTAGACGAAAACTTATCTTTGGCACCACATTACGAATTTAATCAAATTGATGCCACAAGTAATTTAGGCTTAACCTTAAATTTTAAATTTTAACCTTTTAAATAAGGAAAAAATAAACACACACACATGAAAATAGCTTTACTAGGATACGGAAAAATGGGTAAAACCATTGAACAAATCGCTTTAAAACGCGGCCACGATATTGTTTTAAAAATAGATAAAGGCGATACCAATTACGACATTACCCAAGCCGATGTTGCTATAGATTTTAGTATTCCAAACGTTGCTTTTAATAACATATCTAATTGCTTAAATAATGGCGTTCCCGTAATTTCTGGAACAACTGGGTGGTTAGATGATTTCGATAACGCTGTTAATTTATGTAACGAAAAGAAAGGCGCGTTTATTTATGCTTCAAATTATAGTTTAGGCGTTAATATCTTTTTTGAACTGAATAAAACACTTGCTAAAATGATGACTAATTTGAAACAATACAATGTTTCGATGGAAGAAATTCATCATACACAAAAATTAGATGCGCCAAGTGGAACCGCTATTTCTTTAGCTAACGATATTATTTCAAACAACGCCAATTACAACGATTGGAAGCTGGAGGAAGCAGGCGAAAACATTATTCCTATTGCAGCAAAACGCATTGAAGATGTTCCTGGTACCCACACCATTACCTACGAAAGCGAGGTAGACACCATCACCATAGATCATGTGGCACACAACCGCCAAGGTTTTGCCTTAGGCGCCGTAATTGCTGCAGAATGGATTGTTGGAAAAACAGGCGTTTTTACCATGAAAGATGTGTTAAACATTGGTTAAAATCTATTTAACAAGTAACACAGAATAACATTTTGGTACTAACAACAACATTAACCTATTGCTAAGAGGCAATAATCAACATAAAAAGTTATGACTTGGACACAGTGGTTTATATTCTTATTAATTATTCAAGTAATTCATGGTTTAGGCACCTGGAAACTTTACATTAAAGCTGGCAGACAAGCTTGGGAAGCATTTGTTCCTGTGTATAATGCCATAGTTTTAATGAAAATAATTAACCGCCCTTGGTGGTGGACTATTTTACTGTTTCTACCCATTGTAAACCTCATTATGCTTATGGTGGTTTGGGTTGAAACTGCTCGTAGCTTTGGCAAAAACAGTATTCAAGATACAGCACTAGCCGTTTTAACATTAGGCTTCTATAATTATTATTTAAATTATGTTGCCAATGTTTCTTACGTTGAAAACCGAAGTCTTCAACCTAAATCGGGTTCAGGTGAATGGACAAGCTCTATTTTATTTGCAATTGTAGCAGCAACCATTGTACATACCTATTTTATTCAACCGTTTACTATTCCGTCATCGTCTTTAGAAAAATCGCTACTAGTTGGCGACTTTTTATTTGTTAGCAAGTTTCATTTCGGTGCACGTGTGCCTATGACAACCGTTGGAGCGCCTATGGTACATGACACCATTCCGGTAATAAAAAAGAAATCCTATTTATTCGATGACCATAAAGGTAGCTCCTCTTGGAAAAACAAACTACAACTCCCTTATTTACGTATTCCAGGGTTTGAAAGTATTGAGCGTAACGATATTGTGGTTTTTAATCAACCTGCCGATACGCTTTTGGATATGAACAACTTTCATCCAGATCGTAACTATTACAAACCTATCGATAAAAAAACCAACTTGGTAAAACGTTGTGTTGGGGTTGCTGGCGACACCCTAGAAGTTCGTGATGGTTTTGTTTACATAAATGGGAAGAAAAACGAACTGCCCGATCGTGCGCATCTACAATTTAGCTATTGGGTTCAACCAAAATCGAGCCAGTTCAATCCTAAATTTTTAAAGGATCGTTACGATATTACCGATGGTTTTGGGTTGAACAATCAAAATATATATTATTTCGCTGCTATTTCCGATGAAGCTTTGGCAAAGTTTAAAAACAATCCAAATGTAGTTAGCATTACGCCTAACATTAAAGAAAAAGGTGAACGTGATCCTAATATTTTTCCACATGATCCTAATTATAATTGGAATGTCGATCAATTTGGGCCACTTTATATTCCCGAAGAAGGAAAAAGTATTAACATTACCGTTGATAACCTGCCGCTTTACAAACGTGTAATTACCGAGTACGAAGGCAATACATTAAGTGTAAAGGGCAACCAAATTATAATTAATGGTGAAGTAACAAACAACTACACCTTTAAACAAAACTACTATTGGATGATGGGTGATAACCGCCACAACTCTATTGATGCTCGCGCTTGGGGCTTTGTGCCGTTTAGCCACGTGGTTGGAAAACCCGTATTTATTTGGATGAGTTGGGATGGCTCTAGCCCACGTTGGGAGCGCTTTTTTACAACGGTACAAGGTAAAGGAGAAGCTTCGTCTATGCTACTTCCTTTCTTGATTATTCTGATCGGACTATTTTTATTTAATAGATACTTAAATAAAAATTCAGACATATTTGAATCTGAAATGCCGCTTTCTGCCTTTCAATTTGCGTCAATTTTTGATCGTGTTAAAGCCGCCTTTATTGACACTGTTATACTCATTTTAATGATGTATGTATTCTCTTTAATTTTTGACAGTTTTGAACCTGTTTCAGAAATCATAAAAATTACGATTTACATATTGCTATTTATTTTATACGACCCCTTGTTAACAGCTTTAAAAGGAGGAACAATCGGTCATTCTATTCTAAAATTAGGTGTTAGAAAAGATGAAAACTATGATGAAAAAGGCAAAAGAATTCCTTTTTTAATTGCCATAATTAGATTTATACTTAAAGGCACTCTTGGTTGGGTTTCTTTATTAACTATTTCTGGAGACAAAAAGAAGAAATCAATACATGATAAAGCGGCTAAATCAGTCGTGATCAAACTCAATAAATAATCATTTAAAAAAAATTATTTACTTAAGTTATTCACACATTTCAATTAAAAAATTCCCACTTTCGTGGGAATTTAAATTATGAATATCATCTTACACCCAACATACTTCCCAAACATTAAGCATTTTGTTGCTATGGCAAATGCCGAAGAAGTATGTTTTGAAATGGATGATAATTTTATAAAACAAACCTACCGAAATCGAGCAAATATTTATGGTGCAAATGGTAAATTAACCTTGAATATTCCGGTTGTTTATTCTCAAAAAAATCGGCAAAAATACCGTGATGTTAAAATTTTTAATGATGAAAACTGGCAGAGCAACCACTGGAAATCTTTAGAATCGGCTTATAGAACCTCTCCTTTTTTTGAATTTTATGAAGATGAATTGCAACCACTTTTTACCGAAAAAGCTGATTTTATTTTAGATTTTAATTTGAAGTGTTTTGAAGTAGTGTGTGTTTGTTTACAATTAGATTTAAACCTAACACAATCTACAACCTTTGAAAAGGAAATAACCGATAAAACAGATTTTCGACCATTAGTTAATGCTAAAAAAGAAACCGCGCCTAACTTTGATAGTTACACGCAAGTTTTTAGCAATAAACACGGTTTTATACCCAACTTAAGCATCCTAGATTTACTATTTAATGAAGGCCCAAATGCCTTAAATTATTTAGAATCTCAGCAACTAAATGTATTATAATGTTACAACCCTTTGTACATTACGGCACTCATTTTTTATTACCTTTAATAATAGCCATAGTATTTTACCGTAAACAATGGAAAATTGCTTATATAACTATGGCTGCAGGCATATTAATAGATTTAGACCATTTGCTCGCAACACCTATATTCGATCCTAATCGTTGCAGTATAGGTTATCATCCGCTGCATTCTTGGTTTGCTATTTTATTTTATATTTTTCTTTTGGTTCCTAAAAAATCGCGTTTAGTCGCACTTGGCTTAGTTATTCACATAATTGCCGATATCTTAGATTGCAGCTTTATGTAATTAAATACCACCGTAAATTAAATCTTCGGTTAAATCTAGAGTTTCAACCTGACTCAAATCGGTTACCAAACGTGTACTGTAGGCTTTACAGGCCTTCCACTCGGTTTTATAGTATTTTTTTACGGCTTTCAATTCCTTTTTATCAATAAGCGGTTCTTTAGTAAACATGCTGTCTGGCAATAATCGCGCTCCATGTAAAATGCCATAACGCAATCCGCCTAAATACAGTTTCCAAAATAAATTTAAAACTCCATTTTTAAATTTGCGTCGCTTAGTCATATTAACATATTTACCAACAAATTGCATCGCTTTTAATTGTTTTTCTGAATAGGATTTATGTTTTCTAGACAAATCTAAATCGCTTAAATTGACCGTCGTATTTAAAGCATTTGCAATACCTCCTATAAAAGCTTTTGAATCATTTTTTAAATCGTTGTAAACTAAAACCAAAGGCTTTTTATTAAAATTAGTTTCTAAAATTTTAATTTGCCTATCGTAATCCATGTGTAATTTTTTAAAATAACCTGAATCGTTTTCTACATCAAAAAAATCTTTAAAACTCCCCGTAAAACCATTTTTTACATAACGTCTATATTCCGAAGCAATGTAACTATCATGCCTTCTAAATACAATTATAGATAAAGTATCTGGGTAAGCTTTTGCGAATTTTTGAACCTCACTTTCAAAAACTCGACGATCTAACTCGCGTGATACCAAATACCTTTTATACGCGCCTTTGCTTATAATTTTTATAGATTTTTTATAGCGCGTTCGTTGAATATAAAAAAGCCCTTTAAGCTTTGGAAAGACGCGATATTGTAAAAAAGTAGTTCCTGTTTTTGCGGTACCAACATGAAAAAAAACTTCAGGTTGATTGTTTTTGGTTAACGTTTGCATTTGTAAGTTTTTGATGGTTAGCACTTAAACCACAAACATAATTGCACTATGTTATTTAAAAGTTATTGCTAATTCTTTTTATAGCTAACATTTAAAGCAACATATTAATAAAGCGTTAAACCTATTTACTACTTAAAGTTGTTGTAATGGGATAATGATCGGAGTAATGACCTTTAAACGTATTAAAACCATTTACAGAGAAGGCATCGTCGGCAAAAATAAAATCAATACGAATGGGAAAGAATTTAAAATGATAGGTTTTACCAAAACCACTCCCCGCTTCAATAAAAGCATCGTTTAAATCGCCTTTAATTTTTCGGTAAACATATGAAAAATCCGTATTGTTGAAATCACCACAAATAATCATTTTATAATGGCATTTATTACGATGCTCTAAAAATAATTCGGTTTGAAACTCTTGTTCCTTAAATGTAGAATTAACCCTTTGAAACAAACGTTCGGAATCTTCATTTTTAAGACTTTCTACCTCAGGATTTATTTTTAAAGATTCTAGGTGAATATTATAAACTCTAATGGTATCTTTTCCGTTTACAACATCAGCAAAAATGGCATTATTGGCTGTATTAGGAAACTCAATTGATCCAGAATTAATTATTGGGAAATTCGAAAAAATAGCTTGTCCAGATTTAGTTTTCTTCCCTGATAGCTTTTCATATTTATACTTAAAAAAAGATAAATCGACGTTTTTATGTGGATGATATTCTTGAATGCTCAAAATATCGGGAGAGGCGTCTTTAATTAAATCTACTATTTTGGTTTCAACATTTTCTTCAGGCAACCAATCGTAAAGATTAAATAAGCGCACATTGTAATTCATCACTTTAAAATTACCCGAATTTTCAATATGTTTTGATGATGAAAACTTATACAGCGATCCATAGGTGAAATAACCTATAACCAAAACAACTAACGACAATATTAACTGCTTTTTTAGCTTAATAAGCCAATACAATAAAAACAGTAAATTCATTAAAATTAGAAACGACACCCCCAAATTTAGCACCGCTAAAATGCCAAATGTTTTAGGTGGTAAAAAAGGCAACACATAAGACAGCAACAATAACAGCGCAAAAACGCCATTAAAAAAATAAACAACTTTATTTATAAAGCTAAGTTTACTCATGTGTTGCTTGTATTGCTTGTTTTAATTTGAAGATTTTTAAACTTTGAAAAATTACGAGTTTACTACTTACCTGCTCTAAATAAAAACTCCTTTTCCTCTGATGTTAAACTATCGTAACCACTTTTACTTATTTTATCGAGAATAACATCCACTTTTTTTTGATTATTAAACTCATTAAAATCGGCTTTAGTATAACCACCTACTTTATTTTTGTTTTTGTGTACTGTTTTTAAAGGCCCTTTTTTTGAAGACTTAAATACGTTGAAAATTTTGTCCATTAACCGTTCAAAACCACTACCAATATCACTTCCAACTTGTAACTGCTTCGCATAAATATAACCTAGTAATGCACCTCCCAAATGAGCCAAATTACCACCAGCGTTAGCACCTAATAACCCAACAACATCTAAAACTACAATACCTAAGCCAATATACCATAATTTAATATTGAAAGTAAAAAAGCGCACTTCTTGGTTTGGCATGTAAGCACATAAAAAAATAAGTAACGCCCTAACTGCAGCCGAAGCTCCCAACAACCTAGAATACTCACCAAACAAGCTAGGCAACAAGGTATAACCTAACATAAATAATATGCCCCCGAAAATAGCTCCTAAAAAATAAACGTTTAAAGCCATTTTTGAACTAAACAGATTTAAAAACATACGCCCCAAAAAGAACAACCAAAGCATATTGAACAAAATATGTAAAAAATCGGTTTCCGAATGCAAAAACGCATAACTAATTATGGTCCACGGTTTGGTAATAAACTCACTAAAACTACTTGGTAATTCAAACCAAACCATTTGATTTTTAAACACAAGTGATAGCAAAAAAACAACCACATTAATGGCTATAATTTTTTCTAATACATTTAGGTTAGCAAATTTGTATTTTAAGTCTTGAACAAAAGAACTCATTAATACCAACGATTTTGGTTAAACTGATTTTTTTTCCAATACCACATAATAATAAATCCGGTAATCGCGCCACCAACGTGAGCCATATATGCCGTATTACTTGGACTAAAAAAGGATTGTCCTGTAATGCCAGAAATCAAATCTAATATAATAATTCCAGGGATAAAATACTTAGCTTTTATAGGGATAGGAAGAAAGATCATCATAAGTTCTGCATTAGGGTTCATCATCCCAAAAGCTGCTAAAACTCCCATTATACACCCCGAAGCGCCTACCATTGATGCAAAATAAATTTCGTTAAACTCCTGCCCAATAGCTCTAAACGCTTTACCTTCTTTAAACACTTCAATAATTTGGTCTTGTGTAAAACCTAAAGCCATCGCTTCTTGTTCCATAGGAATATACCTAAAATAATAGTAGCCTAACTGTAACGCTACCGCTCCTAATCCAGCCGATATATAAATAAACAAAAAACGCTTTGAGCCTAAGGCGTTTTCTACAGGCGTACCAAACATCCAAAGTGCAAACATATTAAACAACAAATGTGTAACACTAAGGTGTTGTAAATATCCGCCACCATGCATAAACATGTGTGTAATAATTTGCCAAGGTTTAAACGCTTCATTTTTTGGAAAATATAAAGCAAACCAATCATAAAATACTCCATTGCCAATAAAAAGCGTTCCTATAAACATTAATACATTAATGATTATTAAGTGTTTTACAGTCTCGGAGATTCTCATCATAATTTAAACTTTCTTATTGTAAATCTTTAATCTAAGTTAAAGTAACATTATATAAATTTTTTATCTAATTCATCAACACTCATCGTAATAAATGTTGTTTTATTAGTAGGCGAAACATTAGGTTCTTTACAAGCAAATAACTTATTTACTAAATGTTCCTGTTCATCTTTTTGTAAAGATTGCCCGGTTTTAATTGCCAAACTTTTAGCCATTGATTTCGCTAGTAAATCGGCCGCACTAAAATTACTATCGGGCACTTCGTTTTCTACATCGCTTATTAACTGCTCTAAAATAATAGATACTTCACTTTCGGGAACACCAACAGGAACGCCTGTAATTTCGACAGTTTCTTGAGTTATTTCAGCAAACATAAACCCTGTAAATTCAAGATCTTCTTTTAATTGCTTAATAATTTCTACATCTTGTTTTGAAAAATGCAGCTGAAGCGGAAACAATAATTGCTGGCTCGTAGCTTCTTTTATTGTTAGATTTTTTAAAAAATCCTCATACAACACCCGCTGATGCGCACGGTACTGGTCGATAACCAACATACCCGATTTTATAGTACTAACAATGTATTTATTGTGAATTTGATAGGTTGTATTCGCCTGTTCAATCTCCTCATTTTCGAACATTGAAGCTGTTTGTTCTTCACTTTCAAATTGAACTTCACTAAAATCGACAAGTGTATCGTCGTTATTATTAATTTCTTTTGAAGCTACACCGACATATAAACTATCCCAATTACTTGGCGTTGTTTTAAATGAAGTACTTTGCTTAGACACAGAAGAAAAGGACGGTTTTGCTTCACTTTTAACCGCTTCATCTTGAAACGGGTTAAAGCTTCTGTCCACTTCAATTTGCGGCGCTTTTATATTGCGTTTTTGCTGTTCGTAAGTCGTATCTAAATTCGGGTCTCTATCAAAATCTAAAACTGGAGCAATATTAAACTGCCCTAAACTGTGTTTAACCGCAGCTCTTAATATGGCGTAAAGCGTATGCTCGTCGTCGAACTTAATTTCGGTTTTAGTTGGATGAATATTGATATCGATAGTTTGCGGATCGACATCTAAATTTAAAAAATAACTCGCATGTGTCCCACTTTTAAGCAATCCTTCGAAAGCTGAAGCAATAGCATGATTTAGGTAGGCGCTCTTTATAAATCGATTATTTACAAAAAAGTATTGTTCGCCTCTAGTTTTTTTAGCATACTCTGGCTTACCAACAAAACCTGAAATTTTAAGTACTTCGGTGTCTTCGTTAACAGGAACCAATTTTTCATTGGTTTTGCTTCCAAAAACATTAACAATGCGCTGTCTAAAATTACTAACAGGCAAGTTAAAACTTTCGCCACCGTTGTTATACAGCAAAAAACTTATGTTGGGATGCGCTAAAGCCACACGATGAAACTCATCGATAATATGTCGTAACTCTACAGCATCTGATTTTAAAAAGTTACGTCGCGCCGGGATATTAAAAAACAAATTCTTTACCGCTACCGATGTACCGTTAGGTGTAACCACAACCTCTTGGGCTACCACTTTACTTCCTTCAATTTGAACCGTGTTCCCTACATCATCAGTTTCTTGCTTCGTTTTAAGTTCTACATGAGCAATGGCCGCAATACTTGCCAAAGCTTCACCACGGAAACCTTTTGTATGTAGCTGAAATAAATCGTCGGCAGAACGAATTTTAGATGTGGCGTGACGCTCAAAACTCAATCGAGCATCGGTAGTACTCATGCCTTTACCATCGTCAATAACCTGAACTAAGGTTTTGCCGGCATCTTTAATAATTAATTTTATCGTATTTGCTCCAGCATCAATGGCATTTTCAAGAAGTTCTTTAACTACCGAAGCGGGACGTTGTACAACTTCTCCTGCGGCTATTTGGTTTGCTACATGATCGGGTAAAAGTTGTATAATGTCTGCCATAAATTATTATGAAAAAAATATAGATAAATCGAAATCGATTATAAATAAAAATATTAAAACTAAAATTCCCACAATTATTAAAATACGACGATTCGCTTCTTTATCTGGATTTTTATAATCTTCTAAAGCCTCGTTAAATCGTGTTTTTATGCTTTTGTTGGTTTCAACGGTTTTTCTAAAATCGTCGAATTTATGTTTAATTTCAAACGGATTACCTTCGCCTTTATCGTCGAAATAACGTGGTTGATAATTAAATTTTTTGTTTTTACGCGTTTTTAAAAGTCCCATAGTGTTTAGCTTTAAGTTACATGTATTTTTTTTCGAGTAAATACATACAAATCAATAATAATACCAAAGCCAAAATTAATGTGCGAATTGGCATAATGCCCTTTGCTTTTTTTCTGTTCCCCACACTGCTTCGCCATTTTGAGACAAAGTCTTTTTTATCGGCATCACTTTCGTTGGATTTTTCTTTATTTTCCTTTGAAAAACGAGGCTGGTAATTAAACGTTCTGGGCTTGCGTTGTTTAAACAAAATTGTGGTATTTAAACCTCAAAAATACTTAAAAATAGGCAGAATTAAGACGTAGAAATGCCAAAAATTGTTAACAACAAGGCTTGATGACCACAGACTCGAGGCCAAAATAAATGCGAACTGCTTACTGTTAACTATTCAAACGCAATTGGGCCATTTTAATAGCAGCAATCGCTGCTTCAGTACCTTTATTACCATGTTTTCCGCCAGAACGATCGATGGCTTGCTGCATAGTATTATCGGTAAGTACACAGAAAATTACGGGTGTATCGGTAGTAACATTTAAGTCTTTTATACCTTGAGTTACACCTTCGCAAACAAAATCGAAATGCTTAGTTTCACCTTGTATCACACTACCAATGGCGATTACAGCATCAACCTTTTGTTCAATCATTTTTTTACAACCGTAAATAAGCTCGAAACTTCCTGGAACATCCCAACGAATTATAGCATCTTTAGCAACACCATTATCAATTAAAGCATCAATAGCACCTTTACACAAGCCTTCGGTGATGGTTTCATTCCATTCTGAAACAACAATCCCAAACCGAAAGTTACTCGCGTTTGGGATTGTGTTTTTATCGTATTCTGATAAGTTTTTATTTTCTGTAGCCATATTATTTGTTAGCTAACACTTGTGCTTTTCCTATTAACACTTCAACTTTAGAAGCTTCGGTAGAATTAGCATAGTCTTCTTGTATTTTTTCAAAATATCCTAAAGCCCTACTTGCTTTTCCTAATTCTAAAGCAATTACACCTGCCTTGTACAAATACATTGGTGTAGTATACTCATTGTTTCTCATATTAGCAGCTTCTTCGTAATAGCTTAATGCATCTTCTTGCTGATTTAATTGTGCAAATGCATCACCTATATTTCCTTTTGCTAATGGCGCTAACACTTCATCTTCACTTTTAAAATCACTTAAATACTCAATCGCATTTTTGTAATTTTTTAAGTTTAAATACGCTGTACCTGCATAGTAATTTGCTAAGTTAGCCGATGGTGTTCCGCTGTATTCTTCAACAATATCTAACATACCAAATTTACCTTCGCCACCAGACAACGCTAAATTAAATAACGAATCTTTCGCCGTTCCTGTACTGTTTACAGCATCGTTAAAATATTTTTGAGCTTGAAACATATCGTTCATAGCATTGATTTGTTTTGGCTTCGCAATAAACTCTTTATAGCCCATCGAACCTAAAACTACTAAGGCAACAACACCAATAATAATGAATATATATTTCTGATTTTTCTCAACAAAAGCCTCTGTTTTCGACGCAGTTTCGTCTAAGGTATTAAATACTTCTGCAGTAGTAGAATCCTCTTCAATATCAATTTGCTTTTCTACTTTTGTTTGTGGTTTCCCACCTTTCTTTTTATAAGTCGCCATGCTATGCTGTCTAAATTATTGTGGCGCAAAAATAAAATTTTTCTTCATAACTAAAAGCCTATTTATTTGATATTTTTCAATAATTTGCGCTTCTTTATAGCTTGTAAGCCTTTAAATGCAAATTTAGCTGCCCTTTTTTATGATTTTAAAATCGTTATCCTTACTTAATTACAAGAATTTTGAAAGTAAATCGTTTGTTTTCAACAACAAAATTAATTGTATTGTAGGTAACAATGGCATTGGAAAAACAAATGTGCTTGATGCAATTTATCATTTATCCTTTGGAAAAAGTTATTTTAACCCAATTGCAACACAAAACATTAAACACGACGAAGATTTTTTTGTAATAAATGGCAATTACGATAAAGCTGAAGCTGAAGAAAAAATAACCATTAGCCTAAAACGCGGGCAAAAAAAAGTAATAAAACGCAACGGTAAAGCTTACGATAAATTTAGTGAACACATTGGTTTCTTACCTTTGGTAATTGTGTCGCCCGCCGATAGAGATTTAATAATTGAAGGTAGCGATACCCGCCGAAAATTTATTGATAGTGTAATTTCACAAAGCGATAAAACCTATCTAAATCAATTAATTAGCTACAACAAAATCTTAGCACAGCGCAACGCACTACTAAAATACTTTGCCTTAAACCATACTTTTAATCAAGATACACTTGAGGTTTACAACAACCAACTTAATGAATTTGGCACCCAAGTTTTTAAAAAGCGAGATGCTTTTTTACAAGCATTTATTCCTATTTTTAAATCGCGTTACCAAGCCATTAGCAATGGTAATGAAACGGTAGATTTGGTGTACAGTAGTCATTTATTTAACAATGATTTAGACACGCTTTTAAAACAAGCTATTAATAAGGACAAAGCCTTACAGTACACCAGTGTTGGTATACATAAAGACGATTTACAGTTTAATATTGAAACGCACCCAATTAAAAAATTCGGGAGTCAAGGACAACAAAAATCGTTTTTAATAGCGTTGAAATTGGCTCAATTCGATTTTATAAAAGCGCAAAGTGGCGTAAATCCCATTTTATTACTCGATGATATTTTTGATAAGTTGGATGAAAACCGAGTAGCACAAATTATAAAATTGGTTGACGATGAAAATTTCGGACAGTTATTTATAAGCGACACCCACGCCAACCGAACCGAAAATGCCGTAAAACAAGTACACCAAAGCTACGAGATTTTCAACTTATAAAACCACACCAATTCTTCCCACACGCCTTTAAAACACCGGATTTATCAACCACAACTATTTAAACAACTCAACTCGTTTTTTAAATTATATGCTCACGTTTTATCATAATTTCGATGTGCATAAAACATACAAATTATGAAAACATATAGCAGAATACTTTTAGTACTTTTTACAATAATTTTCTGCGGATGTAATAAAGATGAAGAAACCTCTGAGATTGAAAAGACGACACCATAAGCCAATGTTAACGTAACACTTACGCTATCTAACAATCAAACCCTATCATTTACCATGCATGATGCGGACTTTATTTTTGCCTGCGGACTTGAAGGTGGTATTCAAGACGATGCTCATTGGTTTATTAGAGGCCCAAAAATAACCAACGGTTCAGAATCTATTGAAATTAAATATCTAAATTTGATTATGCATGATATTGGTAATGTAAATACGCCGTACACCTACTCTGGCATTCCTGTTGATGGAGAAAGCTACAACACCGTATTAAGAAATGATATTGAATATACTATAACCGCTGTTACGTACTCTATTTTAGAGTATAATGTAATCAATTCCAATTTCAGCTCATACTTTGCAACCGCATCGGGTTCATATTTTATAGAAATTGAATCGCCTAATGGCGACAAGGAATCTATACTTATCTCGTTTAGCCCAATGCTTCAAACGGATTACGGAGGCGGTTGTTAAAAACCCTTTTGAAGCACATCGTTTTTTTAACATAAAAAATGTATTGAAACAAAATATTAATCAACAATAACGTTTTAAAATAATTACCTTTGATACTTATTTTGAAATAATAACATGCAAAAAAGAAACCATGACCATTTAAGTATTAGTGACGCGCTAAAACAATTTGTAGAAACCAATAAATTAGAAAAGGGTTTAGACAAGGTTAATGTGGCCAACGCTTGGGAAAAACTTATGGGTAACGGTATAACCAACTACACCAATTCGGTAACTTTAGAGCGTGAAACTCTTTATGTTAGCTTAAGTTCGAGCGTGCTTAGAGAAGAATTAAGCTATGGTAAACAAAAAATTATTAACATGCTTAATGAAGAGTTAGGTAAGGAAATTATTAAAAAACTGATTTTAAGATAATTACATTTTTTATTAATTTTAAATTAATACCTCAAAAAATAGTTTCAATGCTTTTTTTTAGTATCTTTCGGCTGTGTAACTTTTTGTTAAATCGATAGCTAATAATTATTATTTGGCACTGAGTTTGCAAAACATAATAATTAATTTAATATTTTAAAAAATGACAGGAACAGTTAAATTCTTCAACGACTCAAAAGGCTTTGGTTTTATTGTTGAAGAAGGTTCAAAAAAAGAACATTTCGTTCACATTTCTGGTTTAATTGATGAAATTAACCAAGGAGACAACGTAGAATTCGAACTACAAGAAGGTAGAAAAGGTTTAAACGCAGTAAACGTAAAAATTATTTAATTATATATATACAAAGTAATTGCTGACTTTTTTAAAAGTAAAAACCCGCTAATTAGCGGGTTTTTTAATTTCTATGTTTAAAAAATTTCGCTTAAAAAGTATCTCTTCCTGAAAAATGGAAAGCACCTTCAATCGCTGCATTTTCATCACTATCACTACCATGCACAGCGTTTTCACTAATTGAAGCAGCATATAATTTTCTTATCGTTCCTTCAGCAGCATCTTCAGGATTAGTAGCTCCAATTAAAGTTCTAAAGTCTTCAACCGCATTATCTTTTTCTAGAATTGCCGCAACAATTGGACCTCTAGTCATATATTCAACTAAATCTGCAAAAAACGGACGCTCATTATGAATAGCGTAAAATTCTTCAGCATCAGCTTTAGTTAATTGTGTTAATTTCATTGCTACAATTTTAAATCCTGAAGCCGAAATTTTTTCTAATATTGCACCAATGTGTCCTTTTTCAACAGCATCAGGCTTAAGCATTGTAAATGTTCTATTTGTTGCCATGTAAGTTATTTATTTGCCTGCAAAAGTAATGTATTTAAAATTAAAAACAAGCTATTCAATTTTAAAAAATTGTATCTTCGCCAACTATGAATAATGCAGACTTAACACACATAAAACACTTATTTTCAACACGAAAGCGCATTGTAATTGTTGCGCATAAAAACCCCGATGGCGATGCTATTGGGTCTTCACTTGGTTTATTTCATTATTTTAAAAAAGGAAATCACGAGGTACAAGTTATAATGCCCAACGATTATCCTGAATTTTTAAAATGGATTCCTGGAAACGAAACTATTCTAAAGTATGAAGAATCGCCCGTAAATTGCGACACTTTTATAAACAATGCCGATGTTATTTTCACCTTAGATTTTAATGCATTTCATCGTACGGGAACCATGGAAGAGTCGCTAACCAAAAGTAGCGCATTAAAAATAATGATAGATCATCATCAATCGCCAGACGCTTATGCTACTTACACCTATAGTGATGTTACCATGAGTTCTACTTGCGAAATGGTTTATAATTACATTAATATGTTGGGCGATGAAAATAGTATTGATGCCGATACGGCAACATGTTTGTATGTGGGAATAATGACAGATACAGGCTCATTCCGTTTTCCTTCAACAACAAGTAAAACGCATCAAATTATCGCTAATTTAATCGAAAAAGGAGCCAACAATTCGCAAATTCATAATAATATTTACGACACTAATAGTTACGAACGCCTGCAGCTTTTAGGTTGCGCCCTTAATAATTTAAAAGTAATACCCCAAAGCCGTACTGCATATATTACGCTGTCGCAAGACGAACTTAATCGTTATAACTTTAAAAAAGGGTTTACCGAAGGTTTTGTAAACTATGGTTTATCGTTGCAAGGCATTGTTTTAGCTGCTATTTTTATTGAAGATAAACAAGAAGGTATTATTAAAATTTCACTGCGATCAAAGGGTGATTTCTCTGTAAATTTAATGTCTCGCGAGCATTTTAATGGTGGCGGACACACCAATGCCGCTGGTGGCCGAAGCACTTTAAATTTAACCGAAACGGTTGAAAAATTTATTAGTATCTTACCAAATTATAACAATGCCCTTAATAATGAATAAATTTTTAACCTTTTTACTACTTATTTTAGTTTTTGGATGCAAATCGCCCGAAGCCAGACGACCCATTTCAGTGAAATCGGGATCGTTTATAAACGAATCTATCGAACGTAATAAAAAGCTAAACGCCAAAGAGCATGCTTTAATTGAAAAATTAATGCAAAATAAAGCCGAAAATTATATAGCTTCCGATAACGGTTTTTGGTACTATTACAATAATAAAATTGAAGCAGACACCCTAATAACGCCTAAATTTGGAGATATTGTTAACTATAATTACAACGTAAAAACCTTAAACGGACACGAAATTTACTCCGCCGAAGACATAAAAACTCAAAACTATGCCATGGATAAAGAAGAATTATTTTCTGGTATGCGTGAAGGGTTAAAACTTATGAAAGCAGGAGAAACCATAACCTTCATTTTTCCATCGCAAAAGGCCTATGGTTATTATGGCGACGACAATAAAATTCATCACAACACCCCATTAATTTGTAAAGTAACTGTAAACTCAATTACCCAAAATCAAACCCCATAAAAAAATGAATATCTACAACAAATCTATTTTCATTTTAAGCTGTGTTTTATTACTTAACCTAAGCTCTTGCAAAGCCCAATATCCTGATTTAGAAGATGGCATTTACGCCGAATTTATTACCACAAAAGGTATTATGGTAGCTAAATTAAACTTGGAAAAAACCCCAATTACCGTAGCCAACTTTGTGTCGCTAGCCGAAGGCACCAATACTATGGTAGATAGCATTTATAAAGACAAACCATTTTATAACGGCACTATTTTTCATCGTGTTATGGATAAATTTATGATTCAAGGAGGCGATCCACAAGGTACAGGCATGGGTGATCCTGGATATAAATTTAAAGATGAATTTCATCCAGATTTAAAACACGATAAACCTGGTATTTTATCGATGGCAAACTCAGGACCAAACACCAATGGCAGTCAGTTTTTCATTACCGAAATTCCTAAACCACATCTCGATAACGTACATAGCGTATTTGGCGAATTGGTTATAGGTTTAAATATTCAAGACTCTATCTCCAATGTTGAAGTAGATGGTAGAAACCGCCCTAAAAAAGATGTTGTAATTACCGAACTAAATATTATTAGAAAAGGCAAAGTAGCTAAGAAATTTAAAGCTAATGATGTTTTTATTAATCATTTTGCAGAAGAAGAACGCTTAGCTAAAGAAAAAGCCGAAAAAGAAGCTGCAATAATTAAAGCTTCGCAAAACAAATTTGAAGCTCAAAAAGTAAAAGCAACAACTTTAGAATCTGGCTTAAAATACTTTATTTCAGAAAACGGTACAGGCGAAAAACTAAAAGACGGCGATATTGTATCATGCCATTACGCGGTATATTTTGAAGATGCCAAACTACTCGAAACCAGCAAACTTGAAACGGCTGAAGCCCTTGACGCCGTTAACGAAAAACGAAAATTAGCAGACAAATACCAACCTGTTGAATTGGAATTGAGTGCCGATGCGCCGCTAATTTCGGGTTTAAAAGAAGGATTAAAACAACTAAGTTTAGGCGATAAAGCCACCTTTTTCATTCCCTATCATTTAGCCTATGGCGAATATGGCAATCGCGGTATTCCTGGAAAATCGAATTTAATTTTCGAGATAGAGACCATTGAACTTATTAATTAAAATTTAACAAAAAACACTGTTTTTAGGGCTATATTTACCCATAAAATTACACCTATGCATTTACTAAAACTCGATTGGAATCCCGTTACTGGCATTGATATTGTTGGAAATTTTAAAATCCATTTTTACAGCCTTATGTGGGTTGCCGCTTTTGTAGTTGGTTGGTACATTATGAAACGTATTTTTACTAAAGAAAAAATTGCTTTAGAAAATCTCGATCCGCTTTTTATTTATACCGTTTTAGCAACCATGCTTGGAGCGCGTTTAGGCCATGTGTTATTTTATCAATCGGAATTAATACAAGAAGACTTTTTTAGCATATTTCTGCCATTTAGTTTTAAAAATGGTGTTGAGTTCACGGGTTTTCAAGGTCTTGCTAGTCATGGTGCTGCCATTGGCATTATTATTGGCATGTATTTATACCGAAGAAAATACAAGTACAAATCGATACTTTGGATATTAGACCGCATTGTAATTGCTGTGGCTTCAGGAGCTGTTTTTATTAGAATTGGAAACTTTATAAATTCTGAAATTATTGGTAAACAATCGGGCGACTTCCCTTTAGGCGTGCGTTTTATTCAAGATTATTACAACAAATATGAAGCGGTACAAATTACAGGCATTAAAAACGTACAAAAAGCTTATGATGCCATTGCTAATAACGCTGAATTACTTAGCGCTGTACCATACAGACATCCAGCGCAATTATACGAATCGTTCTGCTATATTTTCGTGTTTTTAATTTTATTGTATTTCTACGCAAAAACTAAAAAAAGTGAACAAACAGGCTTTTTATTTGGGCTATTTTTAATTCTATTATGGTCTATTCGTTTCTTTATTGAATTCTTTAAAGAACCCCAAGGCGAAGAATACATTAACTGGTTTGGTTTAAATACAGGACAATGGTTAAGTATTCCGTTTATTTTAATTGGACTTTATTTTATGTTTGTTTACAAACCCAAAACTGTGGCAAAATAATGACTATTAAATCCTACGTTTCGTATTTCTTGTTAAGTTTGGTAATTGTTTTCACGTCGTGTAAAGAAGACAAAAAAGTTATTAAACAAACCGAAATTAGCTTTACAAAAGAAGGCGAACTTACTATTTTTAAAAGTGACAGCACACAAGTTAAATTTGACATTGAAATAGCAGAAACCAAGTACGAAACCCAAACTGGTTTAATGTACAGAAATAGCATGAAAGCGAACCGTGGTATGCTTTTTATTTTTAATGATGTGCAACCGCGTTCGTTTTATATGAAAAATACAAAAATTGGATTGGATCTTATTTTTATTGATGACAATAATAAAATTGTTAGTTTTCAAAAAAACGCGAAACCTTATAATGAAGCTTCTTTACCATCAAACGTTCCTGCAAAATATGTTTTTGAAATTAATGCAGGCTTAGTTGATGAAAAACACATTCTGGTTGGCGATAGTATTGACTTTATAAAACAATAGTTATTTCTTTTTTGAAGTCCTAAATATCCTTAAAAACAAAAAAGCCCTAATTGAAAAAGAAGAATATCAATTAAAGCTTTTTTAAAACTAACTAACTCAAAACGTGTCAAAACAATACTTTCATTTTGACAGCGCAAATATTGAATTATTATATTAATAAATTGTTACGATAATAAAAACTTACTATTATTTAATTGTTGTAACCAAAACGTCTCAATTGGTTTTGATTACTTCTCCAATTTTTATTCACCTTAACATATAAATCAAGGTGAATTTGCTTACCAAAAAAGGTTTCTAAATCTTTTCTAGCCTCAACGCCTACACGCTTTAAGGCACTACCTTTATGGCCAATTATAATACCTTTTTGTGTATCGCGTTCTACCATAATAACCGAGCGCACACGAATAATTTTTTCTTCTTCTAAAAACTCTTCAGTATCTACCTCAACGGCATAAGGAATTTCTTTTTTATAGTGCAGAAGAATTTTTTCGCGAATGGTTTCGTTTATAAAAAAACGCTCTGGTTTATCGGTAAGCTGGTCTTTAGGATAAAATGGTGGCGATTCAGGAAGTAACTCAATTATTCGGTTAAAAACAGCCTCTACTTGAAAACCTTCTAAAGCAGATATAGGAATTATTTCGGCATTAGGTACTTGCTGCGACCACAGTTGCACTTGCTCTTCTAATTGTTCTTGATTTGAAACATCAATTTTATTTAAAAGTAATAAAACAGGTATTTTTGAATTTGTTATTTTATTAAAAAAGGCTTCATCTTTTAAAGCATTTTCACCAATTTCAACCATATAAATAAGCACATCGGCATCTTCAAACGCCGATTTTACAAAATCCATCATCGATTCCTGTAACTCATAAGCGGGCTTAATGATACCTGGCGTATCACTAAAAACTACCTGAAAATCGTCACCATTTACAATACCCAAAATACGATGACGTGTTGTTTGCGCTTTTGAGGTTATAATAGAGAGTTTCTCGCCTACAAAAGCATTCATTAAGGTAGATTTACCTACGTTAGGATTTCCTATAATATTTACAAAACCAGCTTTATGCTTCATTTTAAAAAATTTATTTGCTGCAAAGGTACAACTTGGTATTTTATTTTGTTCCATAAAAAAAGGTGCTAAACGTATTTAGCACCTTTTTACGAAGTTTATTATTTAATTACTCTAATATTTCTAGTAATTCTACATCGAAAATTAAAGTTGCATTTGGCTCAATTTTTCCACCTGGTCTTGGGTTTGCACCGTATGCAATATCGCTAGGCACAAAAAACTTATACTTTGCGCCTTCTTTCATTAACTGTAAACCTTCAGTCCAACCTTTTATTACTTGTGTTACTCCAAATTCGGCTGGTGTACCTTTATCTACAGAGCTATCGAAAACTGTACCATCAATTAAAGTTCCATGATAGTGAACTTTTACTCTATCGGTAGTGGTTGGTGTTGCGCCTGTTCCTTCTTTTAAAACAATATATTGTAAACCACTTTCGGTTGTTACAACACCATCTTTTGCTTTATTTTCAGCTAAAAACTTCTCGCCTTCTTCTTTATTTTGCTTCGCTTTTTCTTGTCTTTTAGCTAACTCTTCTTGTTGTTTTTTCTGAAAATAGGTTCTTATTAATTGTTGTGCTTGAGTGGCATCTATTTGCATATCTGTAGAATCGGTAACATTCATAAAGCCTTGAATAAAAAGCTCTGTATCGAACTCATCGAAGCTATTTTTTACGTTTTTAGCCACATCCATACCAATGGCATAACTTACAGAGTCTATTTCTGTTGTTAAGGGTTTATTTGTAACACCTTGTTTGTTACATGATACAAGTAGCACTGCTACAATTGCTAAACTTAAAAATCTCATTAGTTTCATTTTATTTTTTATTGATTGCCAAAAATAGGAAAAATAATATTGAAGACTAAACTATTTAGAAATAAAAAAGGAATGCTCTCGCATTCCTTTTCCAAACAATCAATCAACTTACTAGTTGCTATTAACAACCATGCTCTTTATTGGTGTGCTATTAACCTTTCTCTTTTTTCTATAAACCCATGCAATTTGACCTAACTGCATAACTATTTTAACCGAATCTTTCATTGATAATTTTGAACCATCGGCATGAATCCATCGTTTTAATGGTTGCTCGCATAGCAATGTTCTTGCTTGTTTTAAACCAAAATGATGACTTATGCGTTTAAATATTTCAACATCAAATATCCATTGGGTAACAAATTTTTCTCCAAATGCAATGTTTATAACATCTTTTCTAAAAATTTTAGCACCACACTGAGTATCTTTAAAATCCATTTTCAAGATTTTACGGATAATATAATTAATGGTTAAACTTATAATTTTTCTTGCCGATTCTTTGGTTATGTTAGCGCCCATTCTAGAAATTCTAGAACCGCTTACTATTTTAAAGTTTGAAGCTTCAATGGTTTTTACTAAATCGTCGAAATCTTCTAAATCGGTCGATAAATCGGCATCTAAAAAACCAATAAAATCTAAATCGTTTTTGGCCGCCATATGCAGCATACCTAAACGTACCGCTTCTGCCTTTCCTCCATTTTTCTCACAATTATATACCGTGATAAAATCTTCTCTTCCTTTTTGTAAATTCTTTAAAACATCGAGTGTATTATCTTTACTTCCATCGTTAACAAAGCATAAATGATAACCAGAATACTTATCGATATAACTTAAAAACTCATCACTTAATAAGCGTTCTTCTTCGTTGTAACATGGAATAACCACGCCAACACATCGCTGTTGAATTACAACTTCGTCATTTAAGGTGCATTTTGTTTCATCGGGCACACCAATTAAACGTTTTACTCGAGCGCAAACCTCGTTTAAACTTAGCGGCTTTTTCATGTAATCGTCTATTCCTAAATCGAATCCCTTAGTAATCACATCGTCTTGTGTGTTTCCAGAAAGCACCATAATAGAAGTTTTAGGTTTATCAGATTTTCGAATATGCTCTACCACTTCTAATCCTGAAATCTCAGGCATGTTAATATCTACAATTACTAAATCTGGATTAAATGTTTTAAAAACCTCTAAGCCTTTTTTAGAGTTTGTTTCAATGGCTACTTCGTAACCAAGCTCGGTTAATCTTTTTTGTAATGGCAGTAAAACTAACTGCTGATCGTCGATTGCTAAAACTTTCATAACTAAGTTGATTTGTTACTGATTTGGATTACAAATGTATTACGATAACTCACTGAAAAAGCTTATTTTAGTTTAAGGGAATATATTGTGTAGACGAATGGTATTTTAGTATAGACGAGTGAAAAAATTTAGTACAAACCAATTTATATCTTTACTTTTATTAACAAAACAACAAGTTGAAACCCGAAAAATCTAACAAATATTTAATAGCAGCGCTTCTTTTAGGGTTGGCATTTCATGGGAGTTCTATTTTTTTTACTTTAGAAACCACTTACGATGCTTTGATACATTTGTTTTTTGCCGATCATTATGCGAATAGCTGGTTTGAACCATGGAATTACGAATGGTACACTGGTTTTACCGTACAAAGCTACCCGCCATTGGTGCATCAATCTATTGGTTTACTGTCGTATGTTGGCGGTGTAAAATTTGGAATGTTTGCAGTAGCGCTAATTGCAATTATTTTATTTATAACGGGTTCTTACCGCTTTTCTTTACTCATTTCTGGCAACCGAACTGTTGCTGGTTACGCCTCGGTTTTAGCTGTATTTTCGTCGTCGTTTGTAGAAACCTTACATATTTTTGGTCAGTTACCTAGTATTGTTGGTGTATCGGTTTTAATGCATGCCTTACCCGAAATATATTTATGGATTAAAACGGGAAAAAAATGGTATTTAGCCACCTGTTTATCGCTTATTGCTGTTACTGTAACCTCGCATCACGTTACCCCTATTTTTGGTATGGTATTTTTTATATTCCCATTAATAGGAATGGTAATTATGGATGTTTCTCGAGAGCAGGTTAACACCACTAAAGAAGTAACTTTCAAGATTTTTTTAAACAGCTTTTTTAAACTTTTTAAACGTATTGTTATTTTTGGAGGTTGCTCGCTGGTTTTAATAGTAGGTTGTATACTACCTTATTGGATAAACTCGAAAGCCAACCCAATAACTCAAGTTCCTATTCCACACGGTTCGCGCGATAATTTTTTAGAAATAACCTCGTCCGGACTCGTATTTTTCCTAATTCCTTGGGGCGTTTTATTAGTGCTTTTACCTTATATTTTTTACAGATATTATAGCAAGCGTTATATTTTTTTTGGTTTATCTATTACCATTCTAACTATTTTAGGTACGGGCGGAACGACGCCAATTCCAATTAAAGTTTTAGGCGAAACGGCATTTAACATATTAACCTTAGATAGATTTACACTTTGGGCTTCTATAATGTCCATTCCTCTTATGGGTGAATTTGCATATCGATTTGTTGAAGGCGATATGAAAGCATTAATTCAAAATAAGTTTGGTGCAATATATCATCGTATAATTGGCGGAATTTTAGCTGGTTTATTTGTGTTTATGGTCGTTTTTACTATGAGTTTAAATTATTTTAGACCATCGCAACCGCAAAAAATTAAAATGCTACCTATTGTTAATTTCTTAAATCAAGACGACCATGACAAGTGGCGATTTTTAACCCTAGGATTTGGCGATCAAATGGCGTGGCTAAGTGCACAAACAAACGCTATGACTGTTGATGGAAATTACCATTCGGCACGTCGTTTACCCGAATTAACCACGCGCCCCATAGAACGTTTAGAAAACTCTAAATTTAAAGGTGTAGCTGGCATTGGCTCGTTACAACAATTTTTAACCACTCCCGAAAAATATAATTTAAAATACATTTTCTCGAACGATAAATTCTACGATCCTATTCTATTTTTTTGTGGTTGGCAACGTCTGCGACAATTAGAAAATGGTATTATGGTTTGGGAACGACTAAATATTCCTCCAGTTTCATCTATTTTACCCAAAGAAGATGTCGCTAAATGGCTAAAAATTCACTGGGGCATTATGCCGTTTTTAACTGTTTTAATTGCTTTTATTTTAAATATACAAATGCTATGGGTTAACATGCTAAAAACCCGTGTAAAGCCTCCTAAGGCGTTTTTAAAATTTAGTATTACTTACAATAAATTTAATAGAAATGTTTTAAGAATTACACATGTGTGGTCCCTTTTTCTGGCGATAGTTGTGTGTTACGGCATTTATTTATTTTATTTAAAAAACGATTCACAACGAAGTCCTGAAAATGCAATTATAGCATATTATGATGCATTAGATTTTAAAGAATTTGAAAAAGCCCACAGCTTAATAGACCCTAAAAGCAACATACCCATTGCGCAATATATGTTAGAAATTTCGGTTACAGACGGCTTATTAAGCAGTTATGCTAAAATGGATGCCATAAAAGCCGAAGTAATAATGCATAACGATAGTACAGCCACAGCTACGGTATTTACAAACTGGATTACCCCTTTGGAAAAAATTGCTAAAACCGACTATAAATCGCTTACTAAAATAAAAGGAAAATGGTATTTATTACCCGATGATCTTGATAACGATTTACCTCCAGACCAACTTTACTCAAACAACGTTACTAAATATTACAACCAAGGTCGCCGCCGTATTACCACCGAACAAACACACCACGAGGATATTTTAAAACAACCCGTTTTAGAGGTAATTTCTGCAAAACTTGTAAAATACAATGGTAGTTATGCTATAATTGGCGAAGTACAAAATATTGACAATGTACCAGCCGATATAATTTTAAAAGGTACACTTTACAACAATAACAATAAACAACTAGCAACCTATAATGCAAAATACCATGTAAAGCATAAACTTATGCCTAAGGAAACTAGTAGTTTCAGGATTAATTTTGAAGGCATCGCATGGTCTAAAACACAAGATTCTATTCCAGATACTTTTAACCCCGATGAATTTACTCCCGTAGCATTCGAGGAACAACCCACCAAATTCAATTTACAAGCAGCTGGAAACGTAGCCGGATCTGATTTATACAAAAGTGTTGTACTAAGCGACCTAAGTATTAACCAAAACAGTATAAGCGGCAATTTATTTAATAGTGGCATTCAAGAAATTACTATTCCTCAATTACTTATAACGTATTACGATGAAAATAAATCGATGCTTTGGGTGGACCACTTATTTATAAAAGAAGGTGTTAGGCAAGAGCGCAAACAAGATTTTAATTATCCTATTTTAAATGAAGGTGCTGTAGAAATAATTAATTCTAGCATGAAAAACATTTTTGTTAATGGTTTACCTAATGAAGATATTTCGAATAAAATTGTTCCTAATCGTATTTTAAATCATGTAAATAGCGAGCTTCAACCTATAAATCACCCTGATTTTAGTTTTATAAAAATTGAAATCAACACCTATATTGCTAGTCCATTTTAAATGAAATTAAAATTAATATACATATTACTTTTAAGCTTGGTTTCAGTTATTTTTTCTGAAGCTCAGCAAAATTCATCTATAAAATTATTAACTAACACCGCATCAATACCTGTTGGCGAACCTATCGTTTTAAAATTTTCAAGCAGTACTAATTTAAAACCCCTTTTATATTGCTCAAATAGTTATGGTAGCACCGTTTTAGCATCAAAGCTAAATAACAACATTTTAGAATTTACTATCCCAACAAACATGACCAATAAAATTGGAGCTATAAACTGGAAAATACTTGGTACACCCGAAAATATTTCAGGCCATTTAACCATTGTTCCAAAACCCCAAGTAGCATCAATGGAAACCTACATTGGGCCGCCAAGTATTGAAGCCGGCGGTACAGATTATAGTATGCTTGTTGTAATTCCTACCGATAGTTTAGACAACCCTGTACCAACCAATACTTTAGTAAACGTAAAACATCAATTTATAAATATTGAAGAAACTAATGCCGTTTATACCAAAAACCTAATAGCTTACCGTAATATTTACGCACATAAAAAAGATGGACGCATTTTGGTGTCTTCTGAAAGTTTAGGAACAAATTCAAAAGAATTCACGGTAAATGCTATGCCTGCAATTCCATCAAATTTTACCATTATGGTAAATCGGCCACATAATTACGCCGATGGAAACCAAATAACCACGTGCACGACTTCTGTAATAAAAGATGCACATAACAATGTGGTAAGTGATGGTACTTTTGTTAACTTTTTTATTACGAATAATAAAGGTTACGTTTTAAAGTCATCGGGGTTAACCATTAACGGCATTGCTACTGCTAAAATTATTCATCCAGATTATGGCGACACTTGGCGCATAAAAGCCTATGTTGAAGGTATGGCCGAAAGCAACTCTATTTTGGTAAGCTACCAACAAGTTATTCAAGATTTTGAAGTTGCTTTTAAAAATAAAAACCGCAATCTAACCATTGGACCTTTACAAAGTTTTATGAAACAGATGATACCCGATGGCATGCAGGTAAAACTTCAAATTCATCAAAACAACAAACGCATTGAAACCTTTATAAAAACTTCTTTTAATGGCTATGTAACCTTTAATTTAAAACCCGAAATTTTTAAAAACGGCACATATGATATAACCGTTGAAACTGCTGGAATTACAAAAGAATTTAAAACCTTAACGTTATGGTAAGTTTAAACAAAACTATTATGCGAACCATACTTATTGCATCGTATATTATGCTTATAGCCCTTTTAACTTATGGTTTAAGTGCTATTTTTAGCTATTTAAATACAGGAGCCGACCGCAGTAAAATGCTCCATACAGAAATTGCAAAGGTGGAGCAGTATTTACCAAAAATTATTTGGCAACCATTACGTAACGAAGGTCGCCCCATGGATAATGAAAACTTAAATACCTTACAAAACGATTACCTCGATGCATGGTACGTTAAGCAAATTGCTTACAAAACCAATAAAATAGCTGGCATTAAAGATTACTATACCGAAAGTGCACGCGAAAATTTGTATCGCTTTATTGAGCTTAACAAAAAAAACAACATTTCGATTGAAGCAACAACGCTTAACCATAATCCTAATTTAGATTTTTTTAGTGAAGATGGCCAACTTGCCGTAATTACCGATAAGGATGTAACTGAATACAAACGCATATTTAAAAACGATAGTCTTTTACACGAAACCAATGAAACTTCGACTTACAAAATTGTATTTTTACTTGAAGATGGCTTTTGGCGTATAAGGCATATGGTAAAAGAACAAACACAAGAAACAAAACAAACCTCTGCAACTATAAGCACCAATAGTTTAAACATTAAAGGTATAAATTACTATCCGCAAGCCACACCATGGGATATGTTTGGCGACCAGTTTTCGACCGACACTTTAGCGCAAGACTTTAAAATTATTAAAGATGCTGGATTAAATTCTATTAGAATTTTTGTGCAATACGACGATTTTGGTGCGGCAAAAGTAAATCCTTTAAAACTTAAAAAACTATTACAAACACTGGATATTGCAAAAGAGCATAACTTAAAAGTGGTTTTAACCTTGTTTGATTTTTATGGCGATTATTCGATGATGAATTGGACACTTAACCAACGCCATGCCGAACAAATAATTAGCGCAGTAAAAAACCATGACGCTATATTGGCTTACGATATAAAAAACGAACCAAATTTAGATTTTGAATCTAGAGGTAAACAAAATGTAATAGCTTGGTTAGAAAAAATGATTGATTTAGTAAAAACAATGGATAAAAAACACCCGGTTACCATAGGATGGTCCAACACCCAAAGTGCCACAATTTTATTGAGTAAAGTTGATTTTGTTTCGTTTCATTATTACGAAGATTTAAAGCAATTAAACGAGGCGATAACATCCTTAAAAAAGCAAATAAAAAACAAAGCTATTGTTATGCAGGAATTTGGATTATCGTCGTATAACGGGTTTTGGAAACCCTTTGGAAGCACCGAAGAAGACCAAGCAAATTATCATAAAATGGCACAAAACATAATTGCTAAAAATGAGTTACAATTTATGTCTTGGACCTTATACGACTTTGCTAAAATACCAAAGGAAGTCGTTGGTCGACTTCCATGGCGAAAACGAGTTCAAGGGCATTTTGGCTTTATTAACCAAAACCGAGAGACTAAACCCGCCTTTCAATATATTTCTAAAGAATAACTTCGTTTGTAGCTAATTCTTCTCTATTATTTCGCTTTGATAGTATACTTTTAAAAGTAGCCACATACATTTGAGCTATTTTAGACATGGGGTATGCCGTAGCTGCTTTATAATTGGCTTTTCCAAGCTTAACTCGGTATTCCTCATTGGTTACAATGGCTTCAATAGCATTAGCTAAACTAGTTACCGAGGTTGGCTCGAAAAACTCACCGCGATAACCTTCATCTTTTATTAAAAGTGCTAAATCTCCTAAATCGGGCATTACAACCGCTTTCCCATAACTACCCGCTTGATGTAAAACTCCAGAACTTCCAGTAGTTGAAGTATATGGAAATACCACCACAGCACTATCGTTAAACAAACCAGGAACCTCATGCTCTTCTACATAACCTGTAAATCGTAGTTGCTTAACATGACAATATTGTTGTTTTACCCCCTCTAAATATCCTGGAACATTTGGGTTATCGGTTCCTGCAATTACAATTTCAAGATTCAATCCTGTTTTAGTTCGCACTTGCTCTACGGCTTCAATCATCTGCTCTACCTTTTTATAAGTACCAAACTTACCAAAAGTCATAATTTGCATTGGCGCTTTTGGTATGTTATAATTTGGCTCTTCAGCTATCTCAAACGTACCATGAGGTATTAATTTCACGTTTTTAGCGTGATATTTATCCTGTAAAATATCAACATACTTTTGCATAGTTAGTGCAACGGTATCGGCTTGAAGTATTAAACGTGTTAAACTAGAACCAATAAAACCATATATTTTTTGCATAAGCTTACTATTTGTAAAACCTGCACTGCCTAAATCTACCTCTTCTAAAATATTATGAAGCAAAACTATACTAGGAATACGCTTTAATTTACAAACAAGTGGCAACATTAAACCTAAAGCGGCAGCTACTTTTTTATCGCCAAATTTCATAAACTGTAAATTAAACAATACCGCATCGGGTTTCGTATTGTTAATAGCCTTAGTTACACTAAAAATATTTTTATAACTATTAAAACTCCAACATTCTTTAACAGTAATTTTACAACCTGCTTCGGTAAAGTTAAGATCCTTATTGCCTTCTGTTTTATCGGTTAGTAATATAAGTTCTGTAATATCTTCCTGTTGCCTAAATTGTTTTACAAGATGGTATGCATACTCATTTAAAGTAACCTTACTTGGCGGATAAGCTGTAACTAGTGCTAATTTCATGATATAGATTTTTTAGGATTATGGTACAAATTTGAGGATTTACCTTACTTTAATAAGTAATTTTAGATAGAACGCTATTTTAGTGTAGACGAATGGTAATTTGCTTTAGACTAGACTATTTTTTATGATTTAACTTAAAAAACGCCATTTGAATAATAAGTAAAAGTAACATAGCTATTATTTGCATATGTACAACCTGAGATAAGCTATCGTGAAAAAACACAACTAATCCCATTTGCAAAACCCCAAAAACACCCGATATTATAACGGGCAAGTATTTATCGAGCGATAAATAATAATATGCAAAAATATTTGAAATAGCGAACATCGAGGTGGCTAAAGCGTATTTCCATAATAAGGGTGCCATAGCTAAATAACTTTTACCAAATAACAGGGTAATAGCCGTTTTTGGAAATAAGGCGCATACTAATGTAATTAAAATGGCAATTCCTGCTATATAGGCCACATACTTAAATAAAACTGGAGCTGTTTCTTTTCCTTCTTTTTTTAATTGAATTACTGTTGGTAATAATAACATTACAAACATCCAAGCTATAAAATAAACGATACGTCCTATTAAAGCTAACGATGCATACAAGCCTGCATCGTACGATTCAAAATAATGCTTTACCAATAAAATATCGCTATTATTTATTATAATTTGGGTTAACTCATAAAAAGCTGTAATTACAAAAAAACTTCTAATTGCTTTTGTATTAGTTTGGCTTAACGATAAATGCTTTACCGATACTATTTTAGGCATCTTAAATGGTACTAAGCCAAACATAAACGACACTAAAATACCAATGGCTATTACTATTGAAGACTGCAAATTTAACATATAAATTAACCCTAAAGTAATAACCAAACGGCTTAACATTTCGCCTTGGTAGGTAATTGACAGCGACTTAAACGCTTTTTTCCCTTGGTAAACACCGCGATTTACGCTCATTATAAAATACAGCGGCACACCAAAGCCAAAAACCATAAACATACTGGCAGACGATGTATTGAAAACCACTTGCAATTGGTTAGCAAATAAAACAATTAGCAATCCTAAAACAACACCTACCAAAAGGGCATTCTTATAAATTTTACTAATAAAACTGTTAAACGTATCGTTCTCAAACAACACCGAAAATTTTGCTGTAACCAATTGAAATGTCATGGCTGCAAAACTTAAAACCAGCAAAAAAGTAATTAAAACGGCTGCATCTGCAAATTGCGCAGGTCCTAAAATACGACCCAGAATTAAATTGTATAAATAATTACCTCCATTAACAATTAGTACGCTAAGCATAAACAATTGTTCTGGAGTAATTTTCCTTGTTTTTAAAGTGGCTAAAAGTTGCATGATAGATTTGGAGTTTATCAATGTTGGGGCTATTAATAATTTATAGGTTACTTATGTTTTGATTATAAAATTCGCTAATTTGCTTACCTTCAACCGATAAGACTTTTTTCTTCTCAAAAGCAAATAAGTTAAGTTCTATAAAGGCTTTTATTCCTGCCAGACTTATAGACTTTACCTTATCAACGTTCAAAATAATTTCACTATAACGATTAAAAAGTGCTATAATCTCGTTTTTAAATTGCGAAACGTTAGAGGCGTCTATTTCGCCTTCTATCACAAAAATCTTATTTTTAGATATAATTTCCATAGTCATTTTGCGTAACATTAATTTATTATTCGTTTGATATTGATGCAAATATCATTTAAATATCAACCGACGGCTTTTAAATTTCGGTGAGTTGCAATTTGCTGTAGGTGAATGAAGTGCATTTTGGTATTAACTTGCAGTATCACTAATATTTAAAATTATGATTGTAAAAAGGCCACTTATCTATCTTTTAATTTTTCTTTTAAACTACACCTACGCCCAAAATATGAAAGAAGGCTTTAATTATTTAGAAACAGGTAATTACCAAGATGCAGAGATCTATTTTAAAAACATTTTAAGTGACTATCCTACCAACAAAACAGCCCGATTATGTTATGGGCGTGCTATTGGATTAAATGGTAAAGCAAACGATGCAGAAATACTATTTAAAGCTTTATTAGAAGATTTTCCAAACGATTTTGAAGTAAAATTAAATTATGGCGAATCGCTTTTGTGGAACAAAAAATTCACACCAGCAAAGGCATATTTTAAGCAATTAATAACCGAAGACCCAAAAAGTTTCGCTGCGTTACTTAGTTATGCCAATACGCTATCTAATTTAAAAGAATACCCCGAAGCTTTAACGTACGTAAATAAGGCTTTAAACGTTTCTCCTGGAAATATAAATGCATTAACCTCAAAAAAATATATGTATTTGGGCTACGCTTACCAAAAACAACAAGCACAACAATACCAAGAGGCCGAAGCCCTTTTACAAGAAAACCACAGACTTTTTAAAAATGATAAAGACACGCTAATAAATTTGGCTAATTTGTATTTAATTGCAAACCAACTAGAAGATGCAGAAAACACATATAACACTTTAGCTCAAAAGGCAGAAAATATGTTGACTGCTTTAAATGGATTAGCACTAGTTGCTCACCTAAATAATAAAGAAAAAAAGGCATTACAATTAAGCGAACAAGCCTTTTTAAGTTTAGGTGCAAATACTGATGCCAACATGATAAAACCAACCACCGAACGCTACATTCAAGCTTTAATTTGGAATAAAAAATTTAAAACAGCGAGCCAACTTATTTCTAACTTAATAAAAAGTTCCCCAAACGAAAACTGGATACTTGCGCTACGAGCAACACTAAATATTTATAAAAGTGACTTTAAAAAAAGTGTTACCGATTACAATCAAATTTTACTTAACGATAGCTCCTCTTTTGATGGCAACTTAGGAAAAGCGAACGCTTTAAAAGCCTTAGGATTTTACAAAAACGCTTATACCTCGGCAGAAAACACCTTGAAATTTTACCATAAACAAAAAGATGCCACCAATTTTATAAACGATTTAAACACCAACTTTACGCCATTTGGGGAAACAAAAGCGTCATACTCTTTCGATAATGGCGACAATAAAGCTTTTAATGTACAAACAGGTATTGAGTTTCCTACCTCAACAAAATTTAAATGGCTAGTAAACTATGCTCACCGCAATACCAGTAATAAAATAACCAATAATGAGGCAACATCAAACACCCTTTTTGCTGGTTTTGCCTATCAAATTTTAAACAATATAACATTACATGCAAATGGAGGCATAACAGCTGCAACTGCCAACGGAAACAACTTTACACAATTTGTTACAGATGTGTCGTTGCACCTAAAACCATTTAAACTACAAGTGCTAGACGTTGGTTACAAACGCGAAATACAAAGTTTTAATGCCGAATTAATTAATAGGGAAATTGTAATGAACAACCTTTACGCCAATTACAATTTAAGCACCAATTTTAACCTAGGCTGGTTTACCCAATACTTTTATACATGGCAAAATGACAATAACAACAGAAACCTTTTGTTTACCTCGTTATACTATAATATTTTAAGTAAACCTGCATTAAAAGCAGGATTAAATTACCAATATATTACATTTAAAAACCAAGTACCCACCATTTATTTTAGTCCAGAAAAATTTAATGCCGGCGAAATATTTGTAAACCTAATTAAAAACGAAATTATAACGAAACCCAACGAATGGTTTTACGAACTTACTGCTGCTACAGGCTTACAATTTATAAATAACGATAAAAGCCAAAGTACCTATCGTATACAAGGTAAACTAGGTTATAAGTTTTCCAACCGTTGTTTAAGCAATATTTATGGTACCCGCAGTAATATTGCATCGGCTACTGCTGCTGGTTTTACGTACACCGAAATTGGTGTTAGATTTAAATGGCTCTTGTTTAATAGTCCCGTTTTTAGGAAATAAAACGTTACTCCACTCTATTTAAGGTCATTTCAAAAAACTGTATCCAAGTGCCATCACGATTGTATTCTCCTGTTTCTTGCCACTGTTCGTTTTCATTAATCCAAATTATATAACGCATATTTTTATTCGGATACCAGAATAGTTTTTCATTAATTAACTCCGCCTGAAACTCAGCATTTTGCCCACTTGGTAAATACGACCGAAACGAATAAGCTTCGGTTTCTTTATTATAAGATAAGATAGCAAGTGCGTTATGTATAATACGGCCTTTCACCTTCCCTAAGCCTTCAATTAAAATTGCAGTAGAATCAAGCTTAAATTGAATATTTTCTATTTGGTTAAACTCAGATTTATTAGGACCTCGCATCATCCACCCATTTCCTTTCCAATTACCAACCATAAAACCTAATGCTTTAATTTTAGATTGGCTTATTAAATCGGTTTGCGATGACTGAGCTAGACTAGAATTCATTAAAATTAAAACAAGAAAAAAAGTTAAAGCAGCTTTCATATATGACTGATATTTAAAAGTTTACAGTTGACTCAAATTTAAGGTTTTAAAATAAAAAAAAGGGCAAAAACATAATGTTTTCACCCTTTTAAGTAAATAATCACTAAAAAATCACTCCTTCATGAACGTACCAGAGTAAACTCTTTTATTGCTATCAATCAATTTAAATTTATATAAACCTCTCGATAAATTCGGGGCGCTATATGTGATTGCTTTACCGTGTGTTAAAATATGTTGTGTATCTACAGTTCTACCTAGCATATCGTAAACTTTTATATCAACAAATTGAGCATTGCTTTTAAGCTGTACTGTTGTTTTTGTGGTAAACGGATTTGGGTAAGTATTTAAACCTTCAGCTTCTTCAACTTGAGTATTAGACAAACTTGCCTCGCTTGAAAATGCTAACTCGCTTATTGACAACGTAAATGGTTGCAGTGTTGAATAATTCCCTAAAACCGAAAACACTATGGTTTTTATATTAGTTATATCTGCTGAGTTACCATTTGCATCCTTAAAATCTGAAAAATTAATGACGTGCATAGTTTCGGTACTATTAGCTGGTAATGTGTAACGCAATCTATTATTCCAATCGGTTAATTCTTCAGGCATTAATACAATTTCTACTGGTTGCGAATTAAAAATTTCGAATTGAACACTTGTAAACTCTGAAACATTTAAGGTTTGATCGCCTGGTAAAATATGTCGGAATAAATTAACATTATCTCTAACACTTCCAGAAACCATTGGTTGTCTGTTAACCTCATAAACATTATCGCTATAATTTGAAGCTTCATTATCTACTAAAAAAGTATTTATATTGGCGGCTTCATCTAGATAATCTAACCCCCAAGGACCATCAGCTAAATACAAGGCATCTTTTTGGGCAGATGTATTCGTAGCTAACGAGAAGCCTATATCAAAAAGAACACCTGTATCAACACTTATTACTTCGTTATAAGCACCACTTAATGCTATATTTTGTTGGATATTAGAATGATTAGACACTTCTGTTTCGGCTACGTTTCCGTTAAATATAAGGCTGGTAGTTGCGGTTTTATTAATAATATTTAAATGAATTTTTCCGTTTGAATAGTAGCCAGATTTAACAAAAACCGACGGTATTTTATCTTCAACTAAAGTACTTGTTAAGGCCTTTTCGCTTGTAAACGTATCAATAATATGATTTGCTATTGCAAACACCTGCGAGAACGAACTACCCCATATTTGAAAATTATTATAATCGCCTTCTGGGTATTGATCAATATTCCAAAAACTAAATAACTTATTGCTTTCTGCCTCTAACTTTACCGAAAAACTTAAGGTGTATTCTGTTTCTCCTGTTGCTCGTTTAATTTCTGAATTAATAACGTTATGGCCTCGTACTGTTACGGTTCTAATATCTTCTAAACTCGAACTATTTAATCGGTCGCAAATTGCTTTAGAGTGGTCGTAAACACCCCCAACTGTTTTAGTAGCTAAAACCGCAGAAACCCTATTTGAATCTTGATATAAATCTACCGAAAAAACTTCTTGAGCATTAGTAATACCTAACAAATCATCGGGACTAGAAACATATGCCGTTTCATTGCCATACATTCCTGTTTCTGGCAAATATTTTTCTAAAGAGTTTGTTCCAGAATTTTTGCCAGATTTCCCTTTAGCATAAGTTTTTTGTAAGATTTTTTTATCGGCAACCTTTCCCATAATTTTACGCTTAAAGTTACGCTTTGCAATTTTACTCGCTAGGTTACCATTACTTTCTAAACCGCCTAAATTAGCCGAAGTTATTGTGGTAGACTCTGGGACAACTTCTGGTAAATTTGTTGTTTTTATAGCGTCGTAAGGGTTTGCAGTTACATAAAAAATAGCATCATTAAAATCGTTATCGCATGAACTATAATCGCGACGAATATCTTCAAAACCTAAAATAACACGGTCGTTTTCAGGATCGGCTAATAATACATTATGGTGTCTTAAATGCTCGTCGGCTTCAGGGTTAAATTCTGTATTTGAATACAACTGCCAATGTCCCCAAGTAACCAAAGACCCGTTCCACGCATTAGCTAAAAGTACCCAACCAATTACAGTATCTGGTTGAAATGTACCTATTTTAACCTTATTACCAGGTTGTAGTCCGCCACCGCTTCCAACGGCAGAAACATTAGGAAAAATTATGGTTATATCTTGGTCGGTTGGCATTACCGGATTGGGATCGTTAATATTGTAAGTATAAAACCCTAAAACATTGCGGTAGCCGGCACCTTCATCAACAAAAGTAACCCAAACATCGGCAGGTTTTTCAATTACAATATCGGTATCGTAACCCGAAGAAATATAATGTGGATTGTAGTCTGGAACCGGATAGCCTTCTGGAAGCGAATTACTTACCATTTGCATGGTAGCATCGTCAATGACATCCGAAGTCGGTTCTAAATACAGTGGCGTTCCATCATAAGTGTAGTCTCCTAAATAGTTAAAGTTTTGAGCAAAACTAAATACCGAGACAATTAAAATTAAAAGTTGTAGTATTTTTTTCATGATATATAGATTTGTTGAAACAAACTTATATCAATACATACAGTATTTTTTTAATTTTCGACTGACAAAACATTAAGTGTAGACGAATGGTAAAAACAACGGGATGAGCGTTATAGCAAATTTAAACGTTTCATTAACTCAGGGCGGTTAGATCGGCTTACAGGTATTACATCCTTTTTAATTAAAACACTATTATCCTCTATATCAACAATTTTTTTAATGTTAATAATAAAAGACCTATGCACTTTTAAAAACACATCGTTTGGTAGTTTTTCTTCAATTTTTTTTAAAGTTGAATGTACCGTGTAGTTTTTATCTTCGGTTTTTAGCTGAATATAATCGCCTCTAGCTTCAACCATATAAATACTTGGAATATCAATTTTTATTAAACGTCTATCTATATTTATATACAAATCATTATCCGATGATGCTTCTACCTCTTCGGTTGAAGTAACGGTTTGGGTTGAAGTAGGACTTGAAAGTGATTGAGCCTTTTGAATACCTTTTAAAAAGCGTTCTTGAGAAATGGGTTTTACCAAATAATCAACAATACAATTGTACTCAAACGCTTGAATTGCAAATTTAGGATCGGAGGTTGTTAAGATTATTTTAGGAGGTTTTTTTATGGTATCAATAAAATCGAACCCCGTAAAATCTGGCATATGTATATCTAAAAATATTAAATCGACTTGATTTTGATTTAAATATTTTATTGCCTGAATTGCATTAGGAAACTCTTCTAAAACGTTTAGAGACGAGACGGTTGAACATAATTGACCAATGATTGCGCGAGCAGTAGCTTCATCATCAATAATAATACAATTCATAAAGGTTAGTTATAGTTGATCTAAATACTTTGTTATATTTTGTAAAATAGCTTCAAACTCGTTTTTAAGCTCGGTTTTGCCTTCAATTAAGTTTTCTTCGTAAGCCACAGCTACAGTATAACTTTTTTCTAGCCCTAAAATACTAATTTTATGCTTAAGTTTGTGTACATTTTCGGCGGTTTCTTTATGTTTTTTCGCGGCCAAGTTGTTATAATACACTTTCTTTTCTTCTGGAAACTCTATTTTAATGATATCAATTAGCTTTTGTTCGAAGACTTTATCACCTCCAGACATGTTTTCTATATACGACAAATTTGGTTGTTCCATAGTGTTATTTTTTTATGGTAAAATAAAATGTTGTACCCTTTCCTACCTCAGATTTTAACCAAATCTCTCCGCCATACATGGTTACAATTTTTTTGGCAATAGATAGTCCCATACCTATAGTACCAACTTTAATTTCGAGTTTTTGAAAGGTTTTAAATATTTTATCGAAATACTTCTCTTCGATACCTTTACCATTATCTTTTACAAAAAATTCCCAATGGCTTTCATGTTCTGTATATCCTATTTCAACTTTACCTTGTTTTTTATCATTAAAGTTAATGGCGTTGGTAATTAGGTTTCTAAAAACTTGCTGTAATCTATATTTCTCGCCCTTAATTAAAGGCAATTGTTGCAATTTAACAACCGATATATTATCTGGTATTTCAAGTCTACCTAAAACTTCGTTTACAGCATAATCTACATCTACATTATAAATACCTTCTTGAGCTCTACCAATGGTTGAATATTCTAAAATACCATTAATTAAAAGCTCCATTTTTTCAACATGATTTCTAATTTGATAAATAGTTTGTTTATCGCTTTCGTTAAACACATCTTTATTATCATCATACAGCCATAAAGTTAAGGTATCGATACTTCGCAATGGCGATTTTAAATCGTGCGATATCATGTGGGCATAATCGCTTAATTCTTGGTTTTGATACGATAATTCTTCGAGCAATTTTTCGCTTTTCTGATTAATTTCAACAATTTTTTGCGCTTGGTCTTCAATAAAATTAGCGAGGTTTTCAACATCAAAACTGCCAACATCTTTATTTTTTTGGGTTGAAGATTGGTCTATATTTAATGTTTCAACAATGTTTTTTAGCTTATTTATTACCTTTTTTTGTGCCTCGGCCTCTTCCTGAAGTTTTTGATTTGCAGTAAACAATTCTTCCGAACTTATTTTCATAGCGCGTTGTACCATAACAAATTGCTCGTCGAAATTATTGTATGAATTATTAACGGCTTCCATAAAAGCCTTAACTTCCTTATTTTCTAAAAGGTCGTCGTTTAAATATTTACGTATTTGTCTTTTTAATAACGAATTCATTATTCACTTAATAATGTTACAGTCATGGTTTGATTGTGTAACTGACAATTATTTTCGCCGTTGAAGGGCGCTATTTCACCATAGGAATAAAACCCAGAAACCACTGTGTTTTCACCAACTACTGATATTACTTCTTCAACTTCTTCTTCTACACGTTGATCTAAAACCAGTTTTCTACCAATACAACTTACTAAAAAAGCTATTTCGGGGTCTTTTTTTCGGTTTAAAATGGCTTGTCTTGCGGCTTGTTCGGATGCATTTGCAATATTATCTACATTCGTCATCATAAGTTGTACCTTAGAATTTTCGGGAATATCGCCTGCAAAAATCATAGAATGGTCGTCTTCGTTTATGTTAAGAATTGTTCTTACAATAGAGTGGTCTTCATTTTCAATTTTCACATTCATAGGATACAGTAAAGCTGCTCCTGGTAAGTCTTTCGATTTTTCTCCTAAATATTTTTTATACAAATCTAAAGCTGGTAAATTATCGAGTTCGTAAAGCACATTACCTTTCGATTTTGTTACAATACGCTCTGGCCCAAAGGGTGTCCATCCGCCATAAATTGAAAATGAGACTTCTAAACTATCGCCATAAAACCCAACAGCTACAATTTCGCCTTCCTTAGGGTTTTCGTTATATGATGCTAACGTTTTTTCGAACCTTGCAGCATCGCCACATAAGCCACCCGTAATTAAAACATTGTTGTTTACGGCAGCGTTCATCCCTTTTGTTAATTGGCTACCGTTAACAAAACTACCTTCGCTTACTATAAAAACAAATTTTAAATTTTCTTTATTAAACTGATTTATGATATCGTTACCTGTTTTATAACTATCTTCTGTTAATGCCGATACATTACTAGTTTTTATTTCGAATGTACTTTTTTCAAACTCCATTGCGGTAATGGTAATTGAATCATCATCAACCGATTGTGATGTTATATCGCCACTGGTAGATGCAAAAATTATATGTGCATTTGGAAATAATGCACTTACTTCGCTATAAATATTATCTTGTTCTAATAAAAAACGATTACCAAAAACCAAAACTAACGGATTGTTTAAGCTCTGGTTTTCACTTAAATATTCCCAGTCGCTATTTTTTTGTTTTTTTAGTTGAACTATTTTCATGGGTTTAAGTTTTTTTTAATGTAAAATAAAAGGTTGTTCCTTTAGTAGGTTCGCTCTCTAACCAAATTTCGCCTTCATGCATTTCTACTATTTTCTTAACAATAGAAAGCCCTATACCTGTTGAATCTTTTCGTTTATTTAAGGAGAGAAAAATTTTAAATATTTTATCGTGAAATTTTTTATCGATGCCTATACCGTTATCTTTAACCGAAAACTGATAGAAATCGCCTTTTGCTTGCACATCAATCTCTACCAAACCAGCTTCTTTGTCTATAAATTTAATAGCGTTACTCATTAAGTTTTGAAACAGCTGTTGCAGTTTAACTCTGTTACCATTAAGGCTTGGTAGCGTATTTAACACGGTAACGTTTACATGACTAGGCTTGTGTAAAATTCCTATTAAATCGGTAACTAATGTATGTACATTTACCTCCTCTTTTTCACTATCTTCTGAACCTATACTGGAATACTCTAAAACATCGGTTATTAATTGTTCCATTTTTTCGAGTGTGGTTTCAATATGCGCAATGTTTTGTAAGCTAACAGCATCTAATTTGTCTTTATTATCTTCTTTTAACCAGCTTACTAAGGCATTAATACTGCGTAATGGCGATTTTAAATCGTGCGAAACCACATGAGCGTATTCGTAAAGTTCGTCGTTACTTTTTTCTAACTTTTTTAATAGATTCTCTTTTTGTAGTTGTAGGCTTTTAATATCGGTTATATCGAAATTTATTCCAATAGACCCCACAACTTCGCCTTTTAAATTATAATTTGGCGCTCCACTTACTAACCAATGCCGTAATTCTCCTGCTTTATTTTTTATACGAACTTCGTAAGAATCTGTTTTTCCTTTTTTACGATTTCTGTTTTGCTCATTTACAATTTCCTTATCTTCATCAGAGGGTAAAAAATCTTTACCTACTTTACCAATTATTTCATCTTCGGCATAGCCCGTCATGTCGTAAAAGCTTTTATTAGCCATTACAATTCTGTCGTTTACATCAACTTCCAATAAGCCCAAATTCATGTTAGAAATTATACTTGAATACTTAAACTTTTCAGCTTCTAAGCTTTTTCTATATTGGCGTCTAATGGTAAAATCTTTATACTTCCATAAATGGCCTTTGTAAACACCATCTCTAAAAATAGGTATATAATCGCGCTCAAAAATACGGTCGTCAATTGTTTCTAAATCTTCATTTAAAACAGGCTTTTTAGAATTAAATGCCGCGGTTATATCGGTAATAAATTTTTGGGAATCTTTAAAGCTGTGCTTTATTTCTTCTATTACTGGCAGACAATCTTTACCCACTAATTCGTTGGGTTGTTTCTTAACATTAAAAAACTCACAAAATTTATTATTAACAAGAATTATTTTTCGGTTTTCGTCTTCTAACAATACGCCTTCTTCTAGGTTTTGAATTAACGCTGCTAAACGCTCTTCAGACTCTATTAATTTTTCTTTTTCGTTTTTTGATTGGGTAATATCTCGAACAATACCGTGTGAAGCAATGGGCACTCCATTATCATAAATAACACTGGCATTAATTTGAACTATAATTTTTCGATGATCTTTTGTGGTAATATTAACAACTAAATCGCTTACCGAACCACCTTCTCGATAAACGACATTAAAGGCATTAAAAACGTCTATATATTGATCTGGACGCACTAAATCCATTAAGTTACAGCTATCCTTTACACTTTTTAAGCCCAAAAGGGTTACTGCTGCGGCATTCATTTTTATGATATTGCCTTCTACATCGGCCACTACATAGGCATCTACAATATGCTCGAAAACACCTTGTAGTTGCGAATCGGTTTTTGCAAAAGTAGATTCTAAACTAGTATAAGCCTCGGCTAATTTTTGATTAGACTCATACAACTCTGCCGATTTTTGTTCTAAAATAGCTTCAGCTTGCTTTCTAGCGGCTTTTTCGCGATTTAGAGCACGTTGAAGTATGTCAATTTTATCTTGACTCATTTAATTTTTCTTTATAATGAATTTTACTTCGGTAGCTACATCATTTAGCTTTTCAAACTCTATCGTCGCTGTTTCATTAAAATGCTCGAAAGTTTTATTCATTAACCCTAAACCAAAAGCATGCATTGCTCTACTAGATTTATAAATTAAAACTAATAGGTTTGGTGTTTTTTCTAAGACTTGAAATGTTGGCAATTCGGCATCGGGATATATTTTTTTTACCTCCACATGAATGTGATTTTCTATTGAAGCCAGCATTTCAATAGGATCGGAATACATTTGCAATATCCCCGAGTAGCTTCGCTTAATTACACTAAAAAAATGTTCGGCGTAAACTTGCAGTAAATCATCGGTAGAAATATTAGTATTTTCACTTAAATTATTTAGTAATTGTAACATTTCTGAAAACTCGTAGGTTCCTACAGAGGTATAAACTCCTTCAGATTTTAGATTAGAATTGGATATTATACTATCAACCATTTCTAAGCCAAATTTATCTTCGACTAAATCAAGAAACTCTGTAAAAACAATGCCTTTCATTATATTTGTTTTAGTTCGTTAATGCTCCAGTACCCTAAAACTCTTTCAATTTTAGAAACATACTCTTCATATTTTAAAGGTTTTATTACATAACCTGCAATACCTATTTTATAGCACTCTAACAGATCGCGTTGGTTACTCGATGTTGTTAAAATTATGGTTGGAATGTACCTTAAAACATCGTCGTTTTTTAAAATAGTTAAAAACTCAATACCATTTAATTTTGGCATGTTTAAATCTAATAAAATTATGTCGGGTAATTCACCTTTATTTTGTAAAATATTTAAGGCTTCTTCTCCATTGTTGGCCTCTATAATATTATGTTTAAGTTGAAGTGATGAAATGGCTCTATTTAGTTTCATAACTTCAATAACATCATCTTCAATTACTAAAACGTTTAAAACTTTGGACATGATACGCTTTTTTGTGATTTTGAGTATAAAATTATAATTATGCCTCGAAAATTGCATTATAGTTCGTTAACATAAAAATAAGTGTAGACGAATGGTAATTTGAAACAGATAAACGGTTTTTAAAAGCATCATGCCAATACGTTAAACAGGCCGAAAAGCACTGTATTTACTTACGTTTTAAGCAAATTTTATCTTTAAATTTTTATTGAATTATATAAAACTTAAAAGTAAGCGTAATATAATTATAAGTTTTATTAATCCAATTGGAAAAAGCATCTAACTCCTAGGCTTACTAAGTTGCCTATCGTACATAATTATACTACCTGCAACGGCTACATTTAGGCTTAATTCTGATTTGAACTTTACTAAAAAATGAGATTTCTCGATAGCTTCATTGGTCAATCCGTGGTCTTCGGCCCCAAGTAAATATACACAACGCCTTGGGTGATGAAATGGTTCTAAATCCTTGGCCTTATCATCGAGTTCTACTCCAACAATTCGAGCGCCTTTAGGTAGATTATTAAAAAACTCTTGAAACGTTTCATAATGAAAATATGGCATAGATTTTACCGCATTATGGGTATCACAAGCTTGTTTTGCATACCTATTACCAATTGTAAAAATGAAACTCGCCCCCATGTTTTGTGCCGACCTCCATAACACACCTAAGTTCTCTGGTGTTTTGCCGTTTAAAATACCAATTCCAAAATACTCGTTTATAAAGTTGTTGTTCATGGTTGTAAAAGTAATCTATAATTAAAAATAAAAAAAGCTCCACATTTCTGTGAAGCTTTCTCTTAGTAGCGGGAACTGGACTCGAACCAGTGACCTTCGGGTTATGAGCCCGACGAGCTACCTACTGCTCTATCCCGCGATATAGGAGTGCAAATATACAACCAATTTTATATTTTACAAGACAATTTATAAAAAATATTAAACCTTAATTTTAACAGACTAAAAACAAGACACTTAAACAAAAAAAAAAAAAAAACGAAGACCATAAAAAAACCATCGAAAAACAAATGGTTTTTCGATGGTTTTAAGCTATTACTAATGTTTATAATTATTCTTTTTCAATATCCATAATGGCTGTAGAGTTTTGCATTTCTAAAGCACCTAATACTGGAGGATTTTTTCCAGAAATACTTACATACTCTTCATTTAAATTATTATCGCTAACCATTACCGTATTTAAGTTTTTAAGGTTCATAAACTCAATTGGTAAATCGCCTGTAAACTGGTTGGTTGATAATAACAACTCTTCTAAATTTTGTAGTTGTGCAATCTCGGTTGGAATTTCACCATACATTTGGTTATCCATTAAACTTAACTTTTCTAATTTAGTTAAAGCAGAAATTTCTCTTGGTATTTCACCTGAAATAAAATTACTTCCTAACAATAGCTCTTTTAAATTATCAAGATCCATTAAAGAAACTGGAATTTCTCCGGTTAACTGATTGCTATATAACTTTAATGATTCTAAGTTTTTTAAGCTTCCTAATTCTGAGGGAATATCGCCTTCAAACCTATTCATGAATAACTCTAAAGCTGTTAAATCTTTTAAATTTTGTAGCGATGTTGGGATATTTCCTGAAATCTTATTAAAACCAAAATTAATTTTTCTAAGATTAACTAAGCTTCCAATAGCATGAGGCAATTCACCTTCTAAATTATTAAACTGTAAATTTAACTCTACAACTTTATTGTTTTCAACCGTAACACCATACCAATCGTTTACCGAGGCGTTTAAATCCCAAGTTACATTCCACGCCGTGCCATTTGTAGCATTATAAAGCGCAATTAAAGCATCTTTCTCTGAAGTTGAAATATTTGCAAACGAATAAAACGTAGAAAAAATAAAGGCTAAGGTTAAGTGTAAAGTTTTCATAGTTGTTAGATTTGGATTAACACACCACGAAGATAAAGGAGAAATCGATTACAGGTTATTTTATTCGACCAACTACGACAAATTTTAACATTTAACAGTAGTTAAAATGCGTTTTTAATCGATTAAGTGTAATTTCGAACAGATTTTGTCTTCAATTAAAAGGATATATTCAAAATTTCGCCACTTATTTTAAGTAGCTCTAATTCAGCAATTTTAGCAGCATATTTCGCTTGATTTCGAGTTAATTCGGCATTAAGTAGATTTATTTGTGCTTGCCTAAATTCTATAGAGTTTAACTGACCGAGTTTAAATTTCTCCTCGGTTCTATCGAAATTATTTTGCGAAGTTTTAATATTGGCTTCTTGTAATTTGAAGATATTAAGTTTGTTTTGGTAATCGTCCCAAGCATTGTTAAAATCGCGCTCTAAGGTTACTAAATATTCTTCTTTTTGAATGTTCTGGGTTTCTAAATTGAGTTTTGCATTTTTAACTCTAGTAATGGTAGTACCACCGTCGAATAAATTCCATGTTAAACTCACACCGCCTGAAACACCCGTACTTGTATTTTGCAAAGCAAAGGCTAATGGACTGTTATTACTGGTTTCATTCCAACCATAACTACCGGTTAAACCAATAATTGGCAAATATGCAGATTTTTCCAATTTTACAATTAAACTGTTTATTTCAATATTTTTATTGATTTGCATCAAACTCGCATTGTACTGTTTTGCTCTATCAAACAAAGTCGCTTTATCAATAAGTTCATTAAAATCAATTGTTGTATCAACATTAAAATCATCTGTTAAACTATTACCTAACACTAAGTTTAAATCGCGCTTAAAGTTTTGTAGCTGTTGTTTTGAATTCATTAAGTTGATGCTGTCGTTATTAACATCAACTTCAGCATTTAAAACACCTAACTTAGTATCTTGACCATAATCGAATTGGTATTGCGCACGCACCAAACGCTCCTTTGAAATCTCTAAAGTTTGCAAAATCGCTTGTGTATTTTCATTAAGCTCGGCAACACTATAGTACACAGTAAACAATTGTAAAACAGTATTTTCGATGGTTTCTCGGGCTTGCAACTCGGTTAATTGTTGTGTTTCTTTTAGCTGTTTATAATTATACTCGCGACCTAAACCATCAAATAAGGTATAATTTAAATTTATTGAAGCGTTATAGTTTCTAGTTTCTGCACCATTAGCTACGCGCGTTTCTCCATTCGCTAATTGCCCTTCAGAGTTTTGTTTATTAATTGATGCTCCAGCATTTCCGGTAACTGTTGGTAAGTAGCCCGAATTTAAAATACTGGTATTATTTTTTGCGACTTCAACTGTGTTATTTGCTATTTTAATACCGTAATTATGCTCTAAAGCTAAACTTACCGCCTGATCTGGCGAAAGGACTTCCTGTGCTACAAGACTTTGCAACCCTAATCCTACGCTAATTAGAAATAGTTTAATCTTCATGGATTTCATTTTGTTCTTTAATCGCGCGTTCTACTTCTTCTCTTGTTACGTCGTTACCTGTTGCTAGCCATTTACTACCCTGTTTTATGCTATTACTAAACGATAAAAATAATGGCAATACTAATAAGGTTAATACCGTTGCATAGGCAATACCAAACGAAATTGAAATAGCCATGGGTTTTAAAAATTGTGCTTGCCTACTTTTTTCTAATAATAACGGTGCTAAACCAGCAATTGTAGTTAACGAGGTTAAGAAAATGGCTCGGAAACGCGATTTTCCTGCTTCCGATAGTGCTTCCTCAAAACGCATACCTTCCTTTAAATTGCTATTAAACTTACCTATTAACACCAACCCATCGTTTACCATAATACCTATTAAAGCTATTATCCCTAACAGAGATAAAATATTTACAGGAAAACCTAAAATGTAGTGCCCCCAAGATACTGCGGTTAAACTAAACGGAATTAACAATAACAGAAGTAATGGCTGCGAATAACTTCTAAATGTAAACGCAATAGTAATGTATATGAGAAGTAAAATGATTGGACCTGCAACACGTAATGAACCGACCAATTTTCCAGCCTCACGATTTTGACCTTCGAACGATGCGTTAATGGTTGGATATTTTGATTGTAACTTCGGAATGAAATTAGATCGGATATCATCTAAAATATCGGTTGCACTGGTACTCGGGTTTTTTAAATCGGCATAAACCTGAATTTCACGCATCCCTTCCAAGTGATTAATAGCCACTTCCCCACGTTCAATGCTATAGTTGGCAATATCTTTTAAAGTAACACGCTCGCCGGTTGGTGTTACAATGCGCATTTCATCTAAATCGTTAATAGAACTTCGGTTATTTCTATCATAACGCACCCAAACTCTAATTTCATCTTGTCCACGCTGAAAACGTTGTGCTTGATTTCCAAAAAATCCTGAACGGACTTGCGCCATAACCGTTCGTAAATCTAATCCTAACAAATAGGCACTTTCCTTAAGTTCTAACCGAATTTCTTTAATGCCCGCAGGATCGTTATCACCTATATCTTTAAGTAACGGATTGGTTTTTAAATAATTTTTGAGTTCATTTTTGGCGGCCTTTAATTCACCAATTGTATTACTTAATAACGACACTGAAACCGGATTACCTCCAAAATTTCCACCAGAACCATAAATTAAACGTTCGGTGCCAATTACTGGCCCAACTAATTCTTCCAACCTATTGGTTACTAAAAACGATTGAATTTCATCGGGGCGTTCTTCACCTGGCAATAAATTAATACGTAATGTCGCACTAGAACTACTACTGAAGGTTACTATGGTATTTTCAAAAAGTTGTTTATCAGTATCTTTTAAATATTTTTCGGTAAGCTCCTTATTAACGATAAACGATTTTTCTTCAATCATAGAAATGATAGAATCTGTAATTTTTTCGTTAGTTCCTGTCGGCATCACCAGTTCTACACTTACCGCATCACTAGCTATACGAGGAAACAAGGTTACGCCAATAACACTTCCGCCAAGGGCGCCAATGGTTAAAATTAACAGTGCTAAAAATATACCAAGAGATAATAATTTAAAATTAAGCACAAAATCTAAAGCTGGGGCATACAATTTATCTCTTAGGTAAGTCATTATTTTATCGCCCACCTTATTAATATTACTCATAACAGAGAAAAACTGCTTTATTTTAGACGGATTTTCATCAACCACAGTTTTCCTTAAGGCTTTTGAATGTGCTAAATGCGCAGGTAAAATTATTAAAGCTTCTACTAACGACACAACTAAAGTGAGTATAACCACAACGGATACCTCGCTAAAAAACTCACCAATTCTACTATCTAAAAAGAAGAATAGCGAAAAGGCTAAAAGCGTTGTTATAATTGCTGAAACTACAGGCGGAATAACTTCCAAAGTACCATCAATAGCTGCTTGAACTGGTTTTTTACCTTTTTCGTAATGCTGATAGATGTTTTCGGCAATTACAATACCATCATCTACCAAAATTCCTATTACAATTATCATCCCGAACAGCGATAACACGTTTATTGTAACATCGAACTGAGAAGCAAAAATAAACATCCCTAAAAACGAAATTGGCAACCCAAAAGCCACCCAAAGTGCTAATCGGGTATTTAAAAACAATGATAAAAAAATAAGCACCAAAAGTACACCTTGCCCCGCATTAGTAAGTAACAACAAGGTTCGCTGTTTTAACGGAATGGAACGATCGCTTACTACATTAATTTTAACATTATCGTATTTTTGATTGTAACCTTCAATGTACTCGTTTACCTTTCCTGCCGACGAAATTAAATCTTCATTATTAGTACTTGTTATGGAAACATTTACTGCTAAATCTTGGTTGAAATAAGTCGCATTTGGTGTTTCTGAAAATCTATCGCGAATTACAGCAACATCTTTTAATCGCACAACTTTACCATCGTTTGATGCTTTTACAATAATATTTGAAAATTCTCTACCGTAATATTGTTTGTTATTGGCTCTAATGAGGTACTCTTCGGCTTCGGTTTTTACATTTCCACCGGTTACTAAAATATTGGCATTATTTACAGCTTGCGCTACTTCGGTAAACGTAATATTGTAAGCTAATAATTGCGTTTCGTTAACGGCGATTTCAATTTCTTCTTCTGGAAAACCAGAGATTTCAATTTGCGAAATACCATCAATAGCACGTAAATCGGTTTCAACTTGTCTTGCCAATTGTTTTAATGTGGCTAACGGAATGTTTTTTCCGCTTAAAGCGAAAGAAATCGTTTCTCTAACCGCTTCTTGTTTCGATACCACAAGTGGTTCCATACCTGTTGGAAAGGAAGGCACGCGATCTACTGCATTTTTAACCTCAAGTAACATGAAGTCTAAACTTTCGCCTTTTTCAATTTCAACTGTAATTGTTCCACTATTTTCTTTGGAAACCGAAGTTACACGATCGACACCTTTTAAACCTTTTAAATTATCTTCAATTTGAAGCACAATACCTTCCTCAATCTCAAGTGGCGCTGCACCAGGATAAGTAATTGCAATATTGATTATTCTAGATTCTGAAAGTGGAAAAAACGACGATTTTAATGATAGCGCTCCAATGATTCCGAAGACAAAAAACGCTAGAATAAACACATTTACCGCAACATGATATCGTATAAAATATTCAATTATTTTTCTCATTATTGGGAAGGTGTTTAACTATTATCGGCAGCCTTAACCTGCATACCTACATAGGCACCTGGAACTGGCTTTTTAAGTATAATAGTGCCGTTTGGTACATTTTTTAAAACCACTTTTGCATCGGAGAAATACACCGGCTTTACATCAACAACATCTAAAATATCGTCTTTTACAATAAAAATTTGATTACTTTCTAAGAGTAAATTTCTATCAATTTCAATGGCATTTGGTTCTTCCTTAGCATCCAAATTGGCTTCCAAATACATGCCTTCTTTAAGGCTATCGTCTTTTACTTCAATATATGCGGTAATGGTTTGCGTGGTTGCATCAATGCTTCCGTTAACACGGGATACCTTTCCTTTAAAAGTTTCGGTATGGTCTAAATTGTTTAACTGTACTGCTTCTCCAACTTCGAGCAAGGTGGCGTAGGTTTTACTAATGGCAACTTCCATTTCGTAAACCGACGGATTAATAAACTCGCCTAGTTTTTGTCCGCTTCTAATTAACGACCCTTCGGTTACCAAAGCTTCGGTTAAAATTCCTGAAAACGGCGCGGTTATATTGTATTTTGAAAGGCGTTGCTCTAAATTTTTAACGTTGTAGTAACTCGATACAATGCCACGACCAGTAATGAAATAGTTTTCCTTATCGGAAGACATCTCGGGAAGTTTGGGTGTTGTTTTACTTAAATCGAAACCGCTTAAATAAGTTTGCCATTTGCTAAACACATCAGGGAAATCTAAACGTAAATCGGGCATTATAGCTGCAATACTATTGTATAAATTACTTTTTGCAGCTTGCACGCTGGCGTAGTATTCTGAAGCATCAATACGAATTAAAGCTTCGCCTCTATTGTATTTTTGCCCGGGCTTAAACAGTTTATTCCCCGATTTGAAAATACCTTGAACTTCGGAATATAGTTCAACGCGTTGCTTTGCCATTAAATTACCATTTGCAGGCACCACAATTTTTACTGTGGTATTCTTAACGGTATCGGTTAGAACAGTTTTTACAACCTTTTCCTGTACAGGTTTGGGCTTGTTTTTACTATCAATAATTTTTTTTGCTCCATAGATTGAAGCAGCAATTAATAAAATACCTAATCCGGCAAGTATTAACTTTCGCATGAGTTGATTGTTTGAGCGTGTGTGGCTACAAAGCTACCGTAATCGCCAAACTATAACTCTTAAAAAAAACTTAAAACTTAGCTTTCTAAATCTTCTATCTCAAATTGAATAGCTTCCCATTTTTCCATATTAGACTGTAAACTGGTTTTTAATTTTTGGTAGTCGTCAAAAAAATTAGGGTTCGATGTAACTTCATCGTAGTTAATTTCAAGCTCTAAATCGATCGCCTTAATTTTACGTTCTAAATCGCTAATTTCTGCTTCAACATTACTTAATTTGTTGTTTAACGATTTTAGCTTTTTCTGCTCTTCGTAGCTTCGGCTTTTCTTTTCTTTAGGTGTATCTTTTACAACTGTACGCTTTTCAACCTCTCGTAAGTTTTCAACATTACGCTGTTCTAAATAAAAATCGATATCGCCTAAATATTCTTTTAGTTTATGATCTTTAAACTCATAAACTTTATTGGTTAAACCTTGAAGAAAATCACGGTCGTGCGATACTAAAATTAAAGTACCTTCAAAACGTTTTAAAGCTTCTTTTAATACGTTTTTAGATTTTATATCGAGATGGTTTGTAGGCTCATCCATGATAAGCACATTAAAAGGTTGCAACATTAATTTTGCTAATGCTAAACGGTTACGTTCGCCACCAGATAGTACTCGCACGTATTTTTCAACCTCTTCACCTCTAAATAAAAACGAACCTAAAATATCGCGTACTTTACTACGATTAGTTTCGTTGGCGGCATCAATCATAATATCTAAAACGGTTTTATTACCATCTAAATATTCGGCTTGGTTTTGGGCGAAATACCCAATTTGCACATTATGACCTAATTTTAAATGGCCGTTATGCTTTAACTCGCCAACCATTATTTTTGCTAAAGTTGATTTTCCTTGCCCGTTTTGCCCAACAAAAGCCGTTTTACTATCGCGTTCTATTAACAAATCAACTTCGCTTAAAACCTTTTTATCACCATAGTTTTTCGAAACTGCTTCGGCTTCTACAACCACTTTTCCAGGTGTTATTGAAACTGGAAAGTTGAGCGTCATTACGCTGTTGTCGTCTTCATCAACCTCAATACGTTCAATTTTATCGAGCTTTTTTATTAACGATTGCGCCATGGTTGCTTTTGATGCTTTTGCACGGAACTTCTCGATTAATTTTTCGGTTTGCTCAATTTGCTTTTGCTGATTTTTTTGCGATGCCAACTGCTGCTCGCGAAGCTCTTTACGCAGCACCAAATATTGCGAATACGGTTTTGGGTAATCGTAAATTTTACCCAACGAAATTTCGATGCTTCGGTTAGTTACATTATCTAAAAACATTTTATCGTGCGATACAATAACTACGGCACCGCTATAATTTCTTAAAAATCCTTCTAACCAAATAATCGATTCAATATCTAAGTGGTTTGTAGGCTCATCGAGAAGTAAAATATCGTTGTTTTGTAGTAGTAATTTTGCCAACTCAATGCGCATACGCCATCCACCGGAAAAAGTATCGGTAAGTTTATTAAAATCTTCACGCTGAAACCCTAACCCTTGTAATATTTTTTCGGTATCGCCTTGATAATTATAACCTCCAGCAATTTCGTATTGGTGTTGTAATTCGTTAATATCAATCATTAACTGGTTATAACCCTCACTTTCGTAATCGGTACGTTCGGCCAATTGCGTGTTAACCTCATCCATTTTCGCTTCGAGGTCTTTTATTTCGGTAAACGCTTCGTACGATTCCTCAAGCACCGTTCTGCCTAAAATAAAATCGATATCTTGTTTTAAAAACCCAATTTGAAGGTCTTTATCGGCTGCAATTTGCCCAGTATCGGGCTCTAACTCTTTCGATAAAATTTTAAGCATGGTAGATTTACCTGCACCATTCTTCCCAATAAGCCCAATGCGGTCGCCATTTCCAAGTTTAAATGTTATGTCTTCAAAAAGGTATTCGCCTTGAAAAGAAATTGATAAATTATGAATGTTCATCATAGAAATGTAACTTTTATTACAGTGGGTTTACTATTAAAAAAGTAACTTTGCGCTACTAATTTTTGATAGCAAAAATACATAAATATTATGTTTAACAAAGGCTCTAAACTATATAGCATTTTTACAGGAAGTTGTCCTAAATGCCACCACGAATCGATGTATAAAAATAAGAACCCTTATAATTTAGGTGAAGCGTTACAGATGCACGACCATTGCTCGAATTGCAAAACCAAATATAAAATTGAACCCTCATTTTTTTACGGTTCGATGTATGTAAGTTATGGGGTTGGTATTGCCTTTGCTGTTGCAGCTTTTATTATTTCCTTTTTTGTGTTTAAAGCTAGTTTAATGGGCGTTTTTATTGCTATTGTTGCAACTTTAATTGTTTTTATGCCTATTATTTTAAGGCTCTCGCGAAATATTTGGATAAACATTTTTATGCATTACGATAAAAATTTGGCTAAAAAATAATTTGGAGATTACCCCAACAAATTGGGGTCGGGCTATCCACTATATCTTTTTCTCATACTTCAAAAAAGGATGCCGTTACTATCCCTAATCCGCTTCAGTAAACCTAGCAATATTTATTTCGGTATTTAAAGCTTCTTGGTTTTCAATAAAATTATAAAGTTGTTTAGCGGCATAAGGCCCAATCATAACGCCACGTGTACCTAAACCATTTAAAACATGAAGGTTTTTATGCTTATGGTGTGTACCAACCAACGGGCGTCTATCGATAACTGTTGGTCGCATTCCCGCTACTTGATTAACCACTTTGTACTCGCAATTAATTAGTTTCTTTAACTTTTCGGTTAATTCTAACTTTGCTTTTTCTGTGGTGCTATACGAGGTATCTTTCCACTCGTAAGTGGCGCCAACCGTATACAAATGATCTCCTAACGGAATTAAAAACACGCCAGATTTTAATACAAAATCGATATTAATTTTAGGAGCATAAATGGTAACTAGTTCGCCTTTTGTACCAACTAGTGGTAAATAATTAAAAAACGGATTGCTTTTTAAGCCATACCCTTCTGCAAACACAATATGATTTGCAGTAATTTGCTTATAATTAATTTTGCTGTCTATAAATTGAATAGCTTCATAATTAAATGCTTCTTCAAAAAACAAATCTTCTTTAAACAAATCTTCTTTATAAGCATCAATCAAGGTTTTAACATCTACTTTTCCCGAATGCAACACTTCGCCAAAGCCAAAAGGCGCTTTTATGGTTTCATTTGTATTTTTTACCAATTTAGTTGATAAAAACGGAGCTAGCAAAGGCTTGTCGGAAGCTGTAAACCAATCGTTTTGCTCTTCGGTTGATGCAAATTTGCGATAAACAGGCAATTTGTAATCTAACTTTATTTGTAATCGCTTTTCAATTTTGGCGTACATTGGCAATGCTAAATCCAGTTGTTCCTTGCTTTTCCAAACCGAGGTAAACCGTCGTAATACTACGGGATTATACAATCCGCCAGCCACCACCGACGATTTTTGCGAAGCATCATCAAAAACAACAAAAGTTTTATTATTGGCTTTAAGTTGTTCGCAAAAACTAACACCTGCAATGCCTGACCCGACAATTATATAATCTACCTGTTTCACCTTGCGAATATATGCAGAAAATGTTTCTTATTTTATGTGACTATTTAAAATAAAAACGCCCACTAAAAAGCGGGCGTTTGTTTTATAAAGCTAATTTAAAATTAGTATGTCCACATATCTAATTCAAAATCTCTTATTTTATCTTTAATTCTTTCAGACTCTAGCAATTGCATTAAAGCATCTTCTGCAACATACTCGTTAATTGCACGATCTCCTTGGACATTTTGTTCTCTATAAATATATCCGTGGAAACGTCTTGCATTTAAAATATGATCGAAAGAAAATGGCATCGAACTATTTTCGTTATTAAATGCTTTAGCTCTGTGTAATACATCTCTAGCCGAAGGATAAAATACCCAAAACAAAGGAATTGGCTTTTTGTTTATTTCATCATCCGAGTTTTTAAATCGAGCTTCTGGTGCCGCAGGTGCGATAGCTAATATTCTGTATTTCATTTCTGCTTGACGCTTATCGAAATACCAGAATCCTTTAATCATATACTCCTGAATATCGGCAGCTGTAATAGTTTCAACTATTTTATACATCTCAGGTAAAATAGAAGGATCTTGTTCGTAATCCTCCATTGAATATCCCATATCATTTAAATAATTGGTACCTTCTTCAGTAACCGATGAGAAGTTTAAAACATCATCAATCTGACTCATAGAACGCTCTTCTTTAAAGTAAGAATCAGCATAAACAGTAGCTATGTCACCGTTTTGTATCGCCTCAATTAATACTGTAAATAAAGACTTTCTATCGGCGGTCATATTATTCTCATCAATAGGATATAACAGCGGAAAATTTGCTCTTTGATTTAAATCGACTCTTTCCCATACCATTTTTCCAAATAATATGTCACGATCTCCAACATAACCATATTCTAAAGGCTTGTCGTTATCTAAAGAAATTTGTTCTTCTGTTTTAAGACCAATTTCGTCTGGCGATTTAGCATTAAGTAAGTTAAACTGTGCAAAAGTAGAAGACACAGTTATTACTGTTATTAGTATGCTAAAATTTATCTTCTTTAAATTCATATTATTTTTAAATTTTATTACTGAAAAAATGGTATTAAATATAAATTAATTGGTTAATTCAACTGCAACTGATGATACCGGAGGTAAAATATAAGTTGAGTTACCTTTAATTCTTGCTTTAATATCAAGGATTTGAACTACATCACCACGCTTTGCCTTTTTAAGAGCAGATTTTGCAGCATCATTAAATTTTTGACCTGTTACAGTAACCGTTGGCTGTCCTGGTACTTTTACACTAAAAGACTTTACTTCTATTGGCAAATCGAAATCGAAATCTTCTAATAAAGCACCAACAACTCCTATTTCCACGTTACGTCTTGGTAATTTTAAACTACCTGTATTACCTGGCTTACCAATTAAAGTTCCTGTTGGCTTAGGAATGTTTTTAATTCTAAACGTAGCATTATCACTTACTTTAGAGCCATCAGGTAAAACACCGCTTACGTTTATAGTTACTTCACGACCTTTTACTTTGGTAACATCCATTATGTATTTACCATTTCCTGCTGATGATAAACCTGGTGCATTCACAGATACTTTATTTGACGGTACTCCAGCAAAAGATATAGTCATTGGGTTTTTAACACCACGGTAAACTACATTCATTTTATCTGCAGAAATAGTTGCTGCGTTTGGCTTAGCTACAGTAGCGAATGATGAATTGACAGGAACTTCAATTTCCTCTCCACCTTCGCCAAAAATAAGTTTCCCTTCAATTTTGTGTTCTCCAACACTACCTGTACCTATTTTTAATTTTACTTTACCATCTTCTATATCATATTGATTTTTGCTTAATGCTCTGCCGTCTAAAGTTAATTCAACTCTGTTTGGTTTTGTAGATGCATCTTTACGACCTAATACAATTTGCCCGTCGAACTGCTCACCGTTAAAGTAAGCTGATTTAGACGTTTCCATTAAAGTAGTATAGTTTGTCATAGACACCTCACTTGCTAATGTACCTTGTAACATACCAGATAACACTTCGCTTTCTGTAGTTTTAATATCGGCCTGTAACTGCGTCATTTTAGTTAATGATGCTACAAGTGGAAAACCTTTATAGTGATAGTCTAACCAATCGATTTTAATATTATCTCTGTTAGTAACTTGATCTGTGTTAAATTTCTTTTCCACATCTTTAATAACAGATTCCATACCTGGTTGGGTTTTTAAAACCTCAACAACTCCTTCTCTAAAGCCATTAATGTGATTTAAAAATGCTGTACCTTCTTCGGTAAGTTTATCGCCTTTAAATAAATGTTGATCTAAATAATCACCTTTATCCATTACTTCGTAATCGGTTGGATTATCAACAGTAGCTACCATCTTGCTTTTTAAATCTGCAAGAAAACCATCAAATTCGTGTGCAAGCTTATCAATTTGATCTGCTTTAGCCTTTAAAGGTAAATATTTATCTGGTTGTTCTGAAGCCTTTTGCTCTAAACTAGCAACAAAGTTTGCATTTCTGGCTTCGGTTGCTTCGTTAGACTCTACTAGCTTTTCGTTCATTAATCCGAAAGCTGAAAGTACTTCTTTTGACATATTTAATGCTAACATTGCAATGAAGATTAAATACATCAAGTTAATCATTTTCTGTCTTGGGGTTAAATTTCCTCCTGCCATTTTAAATTAGGTTTTTTGGTTAATTAATTGAGTGATTTGGGATTAAAAATTAACGTTCCTAATTAACTTTTGTTCATAGCAGAAAGCATACCACCATATACACCATTTAATGATGATAAGTTTGATGCTAAAGATTGCATTTGCTCTTTTACTTTAGCAGCGTTTTCAACAGACTCCTCGTTAATAGCAGCTTGTTTGTTAATGCTTTCTAATTGTACTTTGTAAAGGCTATTTAAAGATTCCATTTGCGCAGCGGCTAACGATAATTCTTCACCATATTTTTTAGTAGCTGCAACAGAATCAACAGTAGATCCCATGTTTCTAGCTGCTCCTTCAAAGTTTTTAATACTGTCTCCAAGGCTAGCGATTAATTCACCATCAATTTTAGCCTCTTTTAATAAATCGTCAAGTTTTTTAGATAAAACACCTTCAGCATCAGCGCTTTCTCTTTCAGTTTTTTCGCCACCAGCTAATTCTGGGTAAACTAAAGACCAATCTAACTCATCATCTACAGGTTCGAATGCCGATAGGGCGAAAATAATTGCCTCCGATACCAGACCAATTGTTAACAGTACGTTACCTGTTAAAGGACCAAACTCAATGTGAGTAATTTTGAATAATGCTCCTAGGATTACAACTGCTGCTCCTAATCCGTAAGCCATATTCATGAACTTTTTGCTTGCTTTTGACTTTGCCATAATTTTCGATTTTTAATGTAAGTAGGTTAATACTTAGTAGGTTAATAGTTATTATAAAATAGTATTGATTAAAAAATTTTTGATTGTTAAACCGTTACTGTGTTACGTTTGTCCCCATATAATCTTGAACGGTTCTAAAGCCAATGTAGCTTCTTGCTGAGTCTTGATATTCGTAGTCGCGTGAGCTAACTTGTAAAAAGTACGCTACATCTTTCCACGAACCACCTCTAACAATTTTACGTCTGTTATTTTTATCGTTAACACTTGGGTTAATTGTAGACGTGTATTGGTATGCTGAGGCATCGTAGGATGCGTTTATCCATTCTGATACATTACCTGCCATATTATATAAATTATAATCGTTAGGCTCGTAAGATTTTGCTTCGACTGTATATAATGCTTGATCTGCGGCATAATCTCCTCTTACAGGTTTGAAGTTTGCCATAAAACAACCTCTATCGCTTTTTGTATAAGGACCACCCCAAGGGTAGGTTGCAGCTTGCAGTCCACCACGTGCAGCATATTCCCACTCTGCTTCCGATGGTAATCTAAATGAATTTACAAAAGCAGCTCCTTTTCTTGATTTTTGGTATGCGTTCTTGTTAATAGTACGCCACTCACAAAAGGCTTTTGCTTGCATCCAAGTTACACCAACTACTGGATATTCACCATAGGCATCGTGCCAGAAATAATCGTTGTGCATTGGTTCGTTATACGAGTATGCAAAATCTCTAATCCAAACTGTAGTATCTGGATAAATTTCAATTTCTTCTTTTTTAATGGCTTCTTTACGCTTAATGCCACGTTTTCTAGCAGCTTCTTGAATATCCATATAACTGTATTGAAACTTAAACTTTTTAACATCCCAAGTACGTTGCCCGTTGTATGATTCTTCTAAAGGCAAATACATCGTATCCATGATCTCTGCATAATATTCGTCTGGATAGTCTGAAGTATCGAAAATTAAATCGACATCACGGTTTATTTTTCTACCTTCAAAACCAGTTGGCCCTAAACCGGTATAGTTTTCGAACATATATTTTTCGTAAACCGACATGTTTGCGGTATCTGCATCTTTAAATGCAAACTCACCAATACCACCATCTTCTGGCAATTTACCAACCTCGTCGGCAAGTACAGCTAGTTTATATCTAAGAATTGAATCTCTTACCCAGTTAACAAATTGGCGGTATTCGCTATTTGTTATTTCTGTTGCGTCCATATAAAAGGCTCTAACAGTTACTGTTTTTGAAGGGGCATCATGAACACCAGCAAGATCGTCGTCTGCTTTACCCATAATAAATGCGCCTCCAGGAATAAGTTCCATGCCATATGGCTTTTCTGGATGCCATTTTTTTCCTTTAACACCTACTAGCTCGCCTCTATCGTTAGAGCCACAACTTGCTAGCATTGCTATTACTGCAGTTAATAAAATAAACTTCTTCATATCCATAGAAAACTCGAGGTTAATTATTTTAGCTTCTTATTTGAGAGCGTAAACATATTTATATATTTTTTAAAAAACAACTTTTTATCTAAAAAATTTACATTTCATCGTATAAAATTTACATTTTACCGATGAAAAGAGCGTTTGAGCTAATTTATACCTTACACACTATTCTTTTGTATTGCCTTATACCAACGGTCTGGTACTTTGTTATTACAGGCATCGACGTAATCTTGATGCATGCATGGTAATAACGTGTGTCTTTTTAATTTATTATTAACATTCGACAAAAAAGGAATTTCAATCCACCATCGTCCTGTTTTATTACTCTTATAAAACACCAACTCCTCTGATTCTGTTAAAGTTATAAATTTTTGAAAATTATTTTCATTTGAAAAATCATCGTCGTTTACACGATAATTTACCCCTTCAACAAAGTACCAAATCATTTGTGCTATTAGCATTGCAGTTACTTCGTCGTTTTTTGAAGATTTATATTCGTAAATACCAAAAGAACTTACCTTATTACTTATACCTGCGTAACGCGTTATGGCACATATTTCTTTTCCATCGAAACCGTTTGGTGAATATTTTTGTTTTAAACTGACGTCTGAACTTTTAATAGAAGACATATCGACCGAAACAATATTTGCATCGCGCATTACTGGTTCGGCTAGTGTTATATTATTTGAAATTTCACCTAAGCGGTAATATTCGAAATACAAGCTCTCCATTAAATCTATTTCTTCCTGCGGATTAAAATAAGTTTGGTAGCCTACTGTGGCGTAATTAAATAAATTATAAGGTTTGTCTAAAATTATTTTCCCAACAAAACTGTTATTTTTTATGGGTTTACTGGAATCGCCTAAATTAAACTTCCCATCTACATTCACAATATTAACCATTGGCACCAAATTATCGTAAGCTCGATAGTTGGCATAGGTTAAATCTTGCGAACCTCCTAAAATTACAGGAATAATATCCGCTTTTATTAAGCTAATTATAGATTCTTTTAAAGCGAAGTAAGTATCGTTTACAGTTTCTCCTTTGTGAATATCTCCCAAATCGGCGATTGAAACATGCCAACCACCAGGAAATAAGCCATAAAATGCTTTACGAATTTCGTTTAACTGAAAAGTTTCTCCAATATAGTTAACATCATTACGATTTTCTAAAACACCTATTATGGCAATTTTTACACCTTGTAAATCTGGTATACCATTTTGCTCGGAGTGAATTTTTATTTTTTTGCCTAAAGCTTGCAGCGAAAGTAACTCGTTATGAGCTAACACAGTATCTGGCACTGGTGATAAAAAACTAAAATCCATTAAAAATAAGAGTGGTTATTTTACATATTGATTAACACAAATATTAAAAGAATAAATGGATTTTCTTATAGCTTTTTGAAAAAATCACAAGAATACTACACAACAAAACACAAATAGCTTAGCAAACAGTTTATTTACTTCTTTTTTGTTGCTTTTTTTCTTGTTTTCTTTTTTGGCGCATTGGCTTCTATAAGGGCTTTTGCTTCTTCTAAAGTCATGTCGCTAACATCAACTGTTTTGGCTAATTCTACCTTAACTTTACCTTGAATTACATTATGCCTACCCCAACGCGCTTTTTCAACTCGAATAGCACCATCTTCCCAAGAATGAATAAGTTTGTCTTTTTCCTTTTGAATCTTATCTTCAATAAGTGCAACAATATCATCATCGGATAAGTTATCCCAATCGTATTTCTTATTTACATTGATAAACATATTGTTCCATTTAATGTATGGTCCAAAACGTCCTTTACCTTTTTGTACTGGCAAATCTTGATAATGGTAAATTGGCGCATCTGCTTTTTGTTTTTCTTTAATTAAAACAATAGCATCATCGAGCTCCACACTTAACGGATCGGTTCCTTTTGGCAACGACACGTAGGCCTTTCCAAATTTAACATATGGCCCAAAACGCCCATTATTAACCTCAACCGTTTCGCCTTCGTATTCACCTAAAGTTTTTGGAAGCTGGAATAAATCCATAGCCTCTTCGTAAGTAATCGTATTTAACTGTTGGTCTGGACTTAAACTTGCGAATTGCGGCTTTTCTTCATCGTCCACTGTTCCAATTTGAACCATTGGCCCAAACTTACCTAAACGCACACTTACTTGTTTTCCGGTTTTAGGATCGGTACCTAAAATACGTTCTCCAGATTCTCTATCGGCATTTTCTTTAACATCTTCAACCACTGGATGAAAATTCTTGTAGAAGGTTTTCATCATTTTTTGCCAATCTTCTTTACCTTCAGCAATATCATCAAAATCTTCTTCTACTTTTGCCGTAAAGTTATAATCGAGAATGGCATCGAAATGATTTACAAGAAAATCGGTTACAATCATACCAATATCAGTAGGCACTAATTTTCCTTTATCCGACCCTACTTTTTCTGTAAGCGTTACATCTTTTATTTTACCTTCTTGAAGCGTTAATTGCGAATAGTTACGCTCTACCCCATCAACTGTTCCTTTTTCAATATAATTTCTATTTTGAATGGTAGAAATAGTTGGTGCGTAGGTAGACGGACGTCCAATTCCTAACTCTTCCAACTTCTTAACCAAAGAAGCTTCAGTATAACGTGCTGGCGGACGCGTATAACGTTCGGTTGCTGTTATGTAGCTATTTAACAAGGTTTCGTTAACCTTCATAGCTGGCAACATGCCATCTTGTTCTACATCTTCATCATCGGTACCTTCTAAATATACTTTTAAAAATCCATCAAAAGTAATGACCTCTCCGTTTGCCGTAAAGGTTTCATTATGCGTATTGGCTTCAATTTTAACGTTGGTTCGCTCTAAATTAGCTTCGCTCATTTGCGACGCAATGGCGCGTTTCCATATTAAATCGTATAATCTTGCCTGATCCCTATCTATATTTACGCTATGTGTTGCAAAGTTTGTAGGACGAATAGCTTCGTGAGCTTCTTGTGCGCCTTTGGCTTTACCAACATAGTTTCTAGGGTTGCTGTATTCATCTCCATAAGCCTTTTTAATTTCGGCTTCGGCACCTTTTCGTGCTTCGTCCGACAGGTTTACACTATCGGTTCTCATGTAAGTAATTAATCCCGCTTCGTACAGGCGTTGTGCCATCGTCATGGTTTTACTTACCGAAAAATATAATTTACGAGACGCTTCCTGCTGTAAAGTTGATGTTGTAAACGGAGCTGCTGGCGATTTTTTAGCAGGCTTTTTAGTTAAATCGGCTACTTTAAAGTTGGCCGTTGCATTTTTTTCAAGAAATGCTTGCGCTTCTGCTTTAGTTGAAAAATTCTTAGGAAGTTTTGCCTTAAAGGTTTGCCCATCTTCATTTGAAAATTCGGCATCAATTCTATAAGAAGCTACAGGCTCGAAACCAGCAATTTCACGTTCTTTTTCAACAATTAAACGTACCGAAACCGACTGTACACGACCAGCAGATAAACCACCTTTTACTTTACGCCAGAGTACAGGAGAAAGCTCGTACCCCACAATTCTATCTAAAACACGACGCGCTTGTTGCGCATCAACCAAATCGTAATCTATACCTCTTGGGTTTTCAATAGCTTTTAATATGGCAGATTTAGTAATTTCATGAAACACAATGCGCTTGGTTCTTTCCTTATCTAGCTTTAATGTTTCGGCTAAATGCCACGCAATAGCTTCTCCCTCGCGATCCTCATCACTTGCTAACCAAACCATTTCGGCTTTTTTAGCAAGGTCTTTAAGTTTTTTAACAACCGCTTTTTTATCTTTTGATACTTCGTATTTGGGATTAAAATCACCATCAACATCTACCCCTAACTCTTTACTTGGTAAATCGGCAATGTGCCCAAAACTAGATTCTACTTTAAAATCTTTACCAAGGAATTTTTCAATGGTTTTTGCTTTTGCTGGTGACTCAACTATCACTAAATTCTTCGCCATACTTCCTGTTTTATGGTACAAATTTATACTAAAAAAAATTTAACATCCTAATTTTATAAGCATTCATTAGCCATTTTAAACTAAAAAAGCCTGTATTTAACAACTTAAACACAGGCTGTTAATTTTTTTATAAATTATTTATTCTGAAATTGTTCCTATTTCATCAATAGCGCTTTTTTCATTAAACCCAACCACTTCCTTATAAATTAAATACACGGGGTGAAACAAAAAAGATTGCACAAAAATCCCTCCAAAACCACAGGTTACTAGAGTAGCCAAGGTAATACCAATGTAAGTCACAATAAGCAAACCTAATGTGATACCCCATTTTTTGTTTCCTATTTTAAATGAAAGTGACAAAATTTGTCCAACCGATAACTCTTCGTTAAAGGCAAAAATTGCAAAAATAAAGGCCAATGGCACTGCAAAATAAAATAACGGCAAATAACACATTAATGCCGAAGGTATCGCAATAAGTATAGCAATAAGCATTAACACAAAAATTTTACCCAAATACTTTCCTTTTACGAAATAGAAAAAATCTTGAGTTACTACCGATTCGTTGTAATCTATCTTTTTCATTATTCTATAAAAGGCAGCATTTAATGCCGTAGTAACTACTCCTAAAATAACAACTCCAACAATAACAACAGCAATATACAATACCGACATACTATTAAAAAAATTATCCATCGCTTCTGGATCGGCATAACCGTTTCGTTGCTGTTCAATAATCATATTAATAAAAGGCATATAGAAAATAAGAATTAAAGGCAACATTACAACCAATGTAAACAGCTGCAGCAACAACCCTTGTACCCAAGTTTTTTTAAATAGCTCTATTGATTTATTAAAAATATCGCCAAAATCTAGCATTCTAGCTTGTTCTATGCGTTTTGCAACATCATTTTCGGTATTCATAAATTAATTTGATAGTTTTATTTTCTCTAAAAGTAGTCGTTTTTTTATAATTATTACAAACAAAAAGCACTACCATATGGCAGCGCTTTAATATTTAAGGTTTTAAAATCTTAATTTAATTTATAAGTACTAATTGGTTTTATATCGTTTTCGAGGTATTCGTATTGATATAAAGTGTTTCCTCCAATCATTAATAACGAATTTTGTAGAGGAATAACATCTTTAGATTGAATATCATCATAATCCTTTATCATGCTCAAATCCAAAGGATTTTCTTTATTAAACAATTTTAAACCCGCAGTGCCATCGCAAACAAAAAGGGTATTCCCTTTAATTCCTAAACCGTAAGGATTCTCTAAAGTGTAGCGCAACGCCAAGGTTGGGTTAGCTTTATCACTTACATCGATAACTTCTAGTACACTTTCTAATTGTCCGCAGAAATTACCGCCACGCAAGGTTAAATAAGCATAATCGCCATCGACAACCACTGGGTCGCAACCTTCCCAATGAATAAACTCTGAAACATATTCTGGAGATGCTGGATTGTTTAAACTATAAATAAACATACCGTTGGTACTTCCTAAATACAAATAATCGTCGGCCTCGAACATGGTTTCAATATTCCAGCCCGCATAATGTGTATTTTCTAAAACAGGATTAGATAAATTAGAAATATTAAAAATCGTCATTTCGTAAGAACCTACGGTATATAAATAGTTGTTTTTAATTTGAAAACGCGCTAACGAACCACCTGTTCCTGTTGTAGACTCAATTGCAGCCGCATCAAAAGCAAAATCAACCATCATATCATCCCGTTTTTTTCTTCGTTCCGCAGTAACGGTCCACCCCACAATAATATCGTCTTCGTAATTAAATTTACTATAATCGGCTTCATCGGCTTCAATAGGCATTTGGTAATCGTACACGCTAAACACGTCTTCCAATCTTTCAACAAGCTTCACTTCAGTATTTATATCCGAAATATCGAAAATCAATAAATCGGTTGCACTATCGGCATATAAAAAATCATCTTTTACCGAAATATCTTCATTTCCTGGAATTTTAATAAACTTTACAATTGCTGGTGTTTCTGGATTTGCATTATCGATAACATGAATCCCTTCAACATCTCCAATAAAAATTAAATCTTTATAGGCGTAAATTTTACCGACTTCCTGTATCGTTTGTGGTGCCGCTATTTCAACGGAATTTCTAAAATCGGCTTTGGTCATTAAAAGCGGCGTTGCTACTTGTATTATTTCGTAATCGTCGTTATTATCGCAAGAAAATGCAAGACAAACAGCAAGACATAAACAAAGAAGTTTTGTTTTCATAGTTATAGATGGTTTTATTTTAAAGATACGAAAAAGCAAAAAGGTTGCGTATTTAAACTACTTATTTTTAAACATTTAGTATTTATACGATAACGCATCATCTAAACCATCAATATGCAAAATAACTTCACCGCCATTATCACTTATTTGCAATGGTTTTAAATTGAAACTTACTTGCTTTGTAAAAACCGCAAGACAAGCTTCGTTATTTACAAACTGGATTTTTAAATAGCGTTGTTCTGGATACGATTCGGCTATGGCACCAGAATCTATTAAATTAAACACCCAAGTATCGCCGCTGCAACCTGAAGCTTGAAAGTTAATACTAAGGCAATCTCCAATAATTTTAGCATTGACCACAGTAAAATAGTCGGTTTGTAAATTATTATAATTGTTAGCATCAATTACAACTGTTTTATCACAATTATCAGAATCTTCAACAGTATCTACGCTCTCTTCGCAAGTCATATTGGTTAAACTCATTAAAATTACAACAACCCAAAGAGCAACTTTTATAAAATTTTTCATTTTCATTTCACTTTTAGCAATAGCAAAAGTTAACACATTAACTATTAAGACCTTTACTTTTTATTAGATATAAGAAACACTAAAAGGTTGCGCATTTGCTTACAATATTTTCCAAAAAACTTTAAAACAAATTTAAACTGCCAATTTGTCACCAAACCATAAATAAATTATATCTTTGCATGCTTGTTGAAATGAAATATTTCAAATAATTATGGAAAAGACAATAGACGAAAGTAAACAGGGCGAATCGCTAATTCTAGAACAAAAAGAAGGCAACAAACGCAAGCTTTTTATAGAGAGTTACGGTTGCGCCATGAATTTTAGCGACAGTGAGATTGTGGCTTCAATTCTATCGGAGCAAGGTTTTAACACCACGCAAACCATCGAGGAAGCCGATTTGGTTTTAGTAAACACCTGCTCTATTCGTGATAAAGCCGAACAAACCGTTCGTAAACGTTTAGAAAAATATAACACGATAAAAAACAACCATAACCCAAAAATGAAAGTGGGTGTTTTAGGTTGTATGGCCGAACGATTAAAAAGCAAATTTCTTGAAGAAGAAAAAATTGTTGATTTAGTTGTTGGCCCCGATGCTTATAAAGATTTACCAAACCTTTTAGCCGAAGTTGATGAAGGCAGAGACGCTATCAACGTCATTTTATCAAAAGAAGAAACTTATGGCGATATTTCGCCAGTGCGTTTAAATAGTAATGGTATAACCGCTTTTGTATCGATTACTCGTGGCTGCGACAACATGTGTACCTTTTGTGTTGTACCATTTACTCGTGGGCGCGAACGCAGCAGAGATCCGCAAAGTATTATTGAAGAAGTTAACGATTTATGGAGCAAAGGCTACAAAGAAGTTACTTTACTTGGCCAAAATGTAGATAGCTATTTATGGTATGGCGGCGGACTTAAAAAAGATTTCGATAAAGCCAGCGACATACAAAAAGCTACTGCGGTAGATTTTGCGAAACTGTTAGACATGTGTGCGGTGGCGCAACCTAAAATGCGTTTTCGTTTTTCAACCTCCAATCCGCAAGATTTTACTATCGATGTTATTGAAACCATGGCGAAGCATAAAAATATATGCAACTACATTCACCTACCAGTGCAAAGTGGAAGCGACCGTATTTTAAAAGCCATGAACCGTTTACATACTCGTGAAGAATATTTCGAAATTATTGATAACATTCGTCGTTTAATTCCAGATTGTGGTATTAGTCAAGATATGATTTCTGGTTTCCCAACCGAAACCGAAGAAGATCACCAAGATACCTTATCGCTTATGCGCTACGTAAAATATAGCTACGGCTACATGTTTGCGTACTCAGAACGTCCAGGAACTTTAGCTGAAAGAAAATTAGAAGACGATATTCCTGAAGCCATTAAAAAGCGCCGATTAGCAGAAATTGTTCAGCTTCAACGCGATTTAAGTGAAGAAGTAATGAAAAGCAACGTAGGCAAAGTGGTTGAAGTATTAATTGAAAAATCATCTAAAAAATCGGATGCTGAATGGTCTGGGCGAACCTCAGAAAATTTAGTTGCCGTTTTCCCTAAAGAAAACTATAAAGAAGGTGATTTTGTAAACGTAAAAATTAACAGCTGTACCAGTGCGACTTTAATTGGCGAAGCGGTTGGGTATTCTGAAAATAATTAATTAGGTAAATGGAATCTGTTCAAGCAATAAAACAACGTTTTGGTATTATTGGCAATACGCCTGCACTAAATCGTGCCATTGAAAAAGCCATACAGGTTGCCCCTACCGATATTTCGGTGTTGGTTACGGGCGAAAGTGGTGTTGGTAAAGAAAGTATTCCTAAAATAATACATCAGTTATCGCATCGTAAACACAACAAATATATTGCCGTTAACTGTGGCGCGATTCCAGAAGGCACCATAGATAGTGAACTTTTTGGTCACGAAAAAGGTGCTTTTACAGGCGCAACACAAACGCGTAGTGGTTATTTTGAAGAAGCCGATGGCGGTACAATTTTTTTAGATGAAGTTGGCGAATTACCGTTAACAACACAAGTACGTTTACTTCGTGTTTTAGAAAATGGTGAATTTTTAAAAGTAGGATCAAGTAAAGTACAAAAAACCAATGTGCGCATTGTAGCTGCTACAAACGTAAATATGTTTGAAGCGATACAAAAAGAAAAATTTCGTGAAGATTTATTTTACCGTTTAAGTACTGTCGACATTAATTTGCCGCCTTTACGCGAGCGTCAAGAAGACATTCATTTATTGTTTAGAAAATTTGCTAGCGATTTTGCTTTAAAATACAAAATGCCAACAGTAAAACTAAGCGACGGTGCAGTACAAATGCTTTTAAAATATCGCTGGAGCGGAAATATTCGTCAGTTACGAAACATTGCCGAACAACTTTCAGTTTTAGAACAAAATCGTACCGTACAAGCTGAAACTTTACGAAATTATTTACCAACTACAGGAAGTAATTTACCAGCGGTAATAAAAACCACAAAATCGGAAAGCGATTTTAGTAGCGAACGAGAAATACTTTACAAAGTGCTTTTCGATATGAAAAGCGACCTCAACGACCTTAAAAAACTTACCATGGAACTTATGAAAAATGGTAACACTAAAGATGTTGAGAAAAACAATGAAAGCTTAATTCAAAAAATATACGGTAACGATACCAATGATGATATCGATTTTGAAGAGCACAACGACACCGATGCATTTTTAAGTATTCCAGAAACTACCGCAACGCCTATTGTAGAAGAATCTATTAACGATAAATATCATTTTGCTGAAGAAATTGAAGAGGAAGAAACCTTATCGTTACAAGACAAAGAACTGGAATTAATAAAAAAATCGCTAGAACGTCACAACGGGAAACGTAAATTGGCAGCAGCCGAACTTGGCATTAGCGAACGCACATTATACAGAAAGATTAAACAATACGATTTATAATTTTGAGTTTAATTTACATGACACGCATTAAACATATCATTTTATTCAGCCTTTTAATGACAACATTAAATAGCTGCAAAATACAATACGGATTTACACAACCAAGCTCTATTGAAGCCGACACCTTTCAAGTAAACCGATTTGAAAATACCGCTTTACTTATAGAACCAGGTCTTGACCGTGATTTTAAATTAGCGCTCGAAAATTTAATTCAAGACCAAACCAACTATACCTTAGTAAACAATAACGCCGATTTAATTTTTGAAGGTGAAATTACCGATTATCGTATCTCACCAACAACCTCAACCTCATCGAATACCGCAGCACAAAACCGACTAACCATAAGCGTTAGAGTTCGTTTTTTTAATACCAATAACGAAGAAGACGATGTTGAGCAAACCTTTTCGTTTTTCTACGATTATGCTGGAAGTGCACAACTAGTTGGTTCTCAAAAATCGACAGCTCACGAAGAAATTTTAGATCGTTTAACACAAGATATCATTAATGCTACCCTGGCTAAATGGTAAACTTTTATTACAATTTTAAAATTTTTAAATAAATTTGGAATATCTAATGAATAAAACCGATTTTACATCCATGCTTCAAAATCCGGAAACTTTAACTTCCGAACAATCTGATGCCGTAAAGTCAATTATTTCGGAGTTTCCTTATTTTCAACCTGCGCGGGCCGTTTATTTAAAAGCCTTAAAAGATCAAAACAGCTTTAAATACAATCAAGAACTAAAAACTACGGCGGCTTATACCACCGACAGAAGTATTCTGTTTGATTATATAACTTCGGAAGAATTTATTCAAAATGAAATTTCAGAATTCATCAAACAAAACACCACGCATTTAAATGATATTGATGTTGAAGCTGAAGATATTTCGGTAAACCGAAGCACGTTAGTTGATGATAACTTACATAAACAAATAGAAGAAACCGATGGCGCTTTAGACCCTAATTTGTTTCAACCAAAAGAAATCAAAAAAGCTTCAGAAACACCTTCTGATAAAAAAAAAGCGATTGAATCAACTATATTAATTGATGATTCTAATGTAAAAAAATCGCCTGAAGCTGTTTTAAATTTAGGGAAACCATTTCAATTTAATAAAACTGAAAAACATTCGTTTAACGAGTGGTTAAAAATATCACATTTTAAGCCTATTGAACGCGAAGAAGTATCAGAGCAACCGATTCCTGTTGAAAGCTCTGAACCTGATGAAATCACCACAAACACCCCAGAAGACAGCCTAGAAAAACAAAAAAAGTTCGACTTAATAGATAAATTCATTCAACAAAATCCAAGAATAAGCCCTGTAAAAGATGCTGCTCCAAAAGGCAATTTAGCCAACGAGCAAATGATTCAACCCGAAGCATTAATGACCGAGACTTTAGCGCGAATTTATGTGGAACAAAAAAATTATAAAAAGGCCATTCAATCTTATAAAATTTTAAGTTTGAAATATCCAGAAAAAAGTGGTTTCTTTGCAGACCAAATTAAAGCAGTAGAACAATTAAGAGATCAAAATAAATAAAACATAATGAGTACGTTTACAATATTTTTAGCCTTAATAATAGTAGTAGCATTTTTACTTATAGTTGTAATTATGGTACAAAACCCTAAAGGTGGTGGCTTATCATCGTCGTTTGGTGGCGGTGGCACACAGCAATTAGGAGGCGTTAAAAAAACAACCGACTTTTTAGACAAAAGTACTTGGACATTAGCAACCATACTTTTAGCATTAATTTTATTATCGAATGTTGCAGTAAACAGAAGTTCTGGCAGTTTAGAATCGAAAGCTTTAGAAGCCGACGAAACTATCGAGCAACCACTTCCTACTCCTGCAGCACCAGCAGCAACCAACGACACAACAACAGGTTCTGAAGAATAAAATTTAAAAACTCACACTTAAAAATGCCAACTTTTCCAGTTGGCATTTTTTGTTTCTACCAGTTACGACAGGCTTTCTGAAAGTTTGTCAGTTACCCCGCAATGGCACATTTTTAGCTTAACCCTATACCGTAAACATTAATTTTAAAATTAAAAATATATCACAATGGCATTAAACATTAAACCATTAGCAGACCGTGTTCTTATTGAACCAGCTGCTGCTGAAACTAAAACAGCTTCAGGAATTATTATTCCAGATAACGCTAAAGAAAAACCACAAAAAGGTACTGTTGTTGCTGCTGGACCTGGCACAAAAGACGAGCCTATTACCGTAAAAGTTGGCGACACTGTTTTATATGGCAAATATGCTGGAACAGAGTTAAAACTTGAAGGTACCGACTACTTAATAATGCGCGAGAGCGATATACTTGCAATTGTTTAATTGCAAATTCCAAAAAATCAAAAACTAAATTCCAAAAAAATCAAAAAATTCAAATATACGTTCCGATTGGAATTTGATATTTTGAAAATTGAGATTTAAAATTTTAAATAAAATTTTTCATTATGGCAAAAGACATAAAATTTGATATAGAAGCACGCGATGGATTAAAACGCGGTGTTGATGCATTAGCAAATGCAGTGAAAGTAACTTTAGGCCCAAAAGGTCGTAACGTAATTATTTCTAAAAGCTTTGGTGCGCCTCACATTACTAAAGATGGTGTATCGGTTGCTAAAGAAGTAGAATTAGAAGACGCCCACGAAAACATGGGTGCACAAATGGTAAAAGAAGTAGCTAGTAAAACCAACGATTTAGCTGGTGATGGTACTACAACAGCTACTGTTTTAGCACAAGCTATTGTTAAAGAAGGTTTAAAAAACGTAGCTTCTGGTGCAAACCCAATGGATTTAAAGCGTGGTATTGATAAAGCTGTTGAAGCAATTACTAAAGACCTTGAAGCGCAAGCACAAGAAGTTGGTAATTCTTCAGAAAAAATAAAGCAAGTTGCAGCTATTTCTGCAAACAACGACGATACCATTGGTGAGTTAATCTCTCAAGCATTCTCTAAAGTTGGTAAAGAAGGTGTAATTACTGTTGAAGAAGCTAAAGGTTTAGATACTTATGTTGATGTTGTTGAAGGTATGCAATTCGACAGAGGTTATTTATCGCCTTACTTTGTAACGGATTCTGATAAAATGATTGCCGATTTAGAAAATCCGTACATTTTATTATTCGATAAAAAGATTTCAAACTTACAAGAAATCCTTCCAATTTTAGAGCCAGTAGCGCAATCTGGTCGTCCACTTTTAATAATCGCTGAAGATGTTGACGGACAAGCCTTAGCCACTTTAGTGGTTAACAAATTACGTGGTGGTTTAAAAATCGCTGCTGTAAAAGCGCCTGGTTTTGGCGACAGACGTAAAGCTATGCTTGAAGATATCGCTATTTTAACTGGTGGTACTGTAATTTCTGAAGAAAGAGGGTTTACTTTAGAAAATGCCGATCTTTCAATGTTAGGTACTGCTGAAACTGTAACTATCGATAAAGACAACACGACAATCGTTAACGGTTCTGGTGATGCTGAAGCTATTAAAGCACGCGTTAACCAAATTAAAGCTCAAATTGAAAGCACAACTAGCGATTACGACAAAGAAAAATTACAAGAGCGTTTAGCAAAATTAGCTGGCGGTGTTGCTGTACTTTATGTTGGTGCTGCTAGTGAAGTTGAAATGAAAGAGAAAAAAGACCGTGTTGATGACGCTTTACATGCTACTCGCGCTGCTGTAGAAGAAGGCATTGTTGCTGGTGGTGGTGTTGCCTTAGTTAGAGCGAAAGCGGTATTAGCAAACCTTGAAACCGTTAATTTAGACGAAACTACTGGTGTGCAAATTGTAAACAAAGCTATTGAAGCACCGTTACGTACTATCGTTGAAAATGCTGGTGGCGAAGGTTCTGTTGTTATCAATAAAGTACTTGAAGGTAAAAAAGACTTTGGTTACGACGCTAAATCTGAAGAATATGTGGATATGCTTAAAGCGGGTATTATCGATCCTAAAAAAGTAACGCGTATTGCTTTAGAAAACGCAGCTTCTGTAGCTGGTATGATTTTAACAACCGAGTGTGCTTTAATCGATATTAAAGAAGATGCTCCTGCTATGCCTCCAATGGGCGGTGGCGGTATGCCAGGTATGATGTAAGTCGAGAGCCTCGACGGGCAAATTATCTCACTCATTTTTGAGTAAAAACAATAACACTAAAAACGTCTCAATTTATTTTGAGACGTTTTTTATTTTTTTACTATGTTTTTATTTTTCAATTACTTAGATTTATTTCATAAAATAAAAACATCATCATTTGGAGCCAATTACAATAATTTCTTCTGCAATTTTAAGTCAATTACAAGCTTCTGCGGTTGTTGGTACAATCGTCTCAAGTTTTATTGGAAGTAGATCCGACGAACTTCTTTGCAAAGGCACAAAACATCTTTTTAACAAAATAAAAAATAATGTTGACGAACCGGCAAACCATGACATCCAAAAAGCAGTAAGGAAAGCCTATTTGTGTGCTACTCATGTTGCTACTGATGAAGTAAAAAATGATACTGATTTAAAAGAAATAAAATCCTATTTAAAAAAAGAGCTTTCAAAACTTAAAAAACCAAACATTCGTTTTCCAAAAACCGAGTTGGACAGTAAGTTTGAACAACTACTAAATCCAAAAGGTAATTCAGTTGATGAGCAATTACCAACAATTAAGCTATCATTAAAAGAAATGCTTCTTGAAGAGTTGAAATTGATGAAATTGCGAGTTCCTCTGGAGCTTAAAAACAAAATCATGGATGGATGGAATGAAGGAAACAAACACTACGATTGGTATGAATTAATGTGTGCTTTTGCTACTGAGGATTTTAAAAGCAACGAAAGAATTAGAGCAGTTATACAAACAGACTACTTATCAATTTTAACACAACAAAGTAATGATATAAATATAAAAATTGATGATGTAGTAAGCCATCTTGAAGCCATTGAAGCAGCTTACAAGCCAATTTTAGTGAAGGTTGAAACTATTATTTCAATTGTAGAAAACACTAACGAGAAAGTAAACCAAATAGACAAAAAAGTTGATGACTTGGTTGAAGCATTAAAACTAAAAACAGGCGGTAAAAAAAACATCCTGTTTAACACAAAAGGTTTAAAAGCCAGCACAAACTACAACAAAATAAAAACTAAACTTGAGGCACTATACCTCGATGAAGAAAACCTAAGAATTGAAATAGAGGATTATAAACTAGAAGTTAAAGAAGCAAACAGCAACAACCTAGAAAGAAAAAAACGCCTACTAAACAATGCGGAGCAAAACCATTTGGAGGTAAATACACAAAGAATTGATACCGAAAAGGAACTAGAGGTTTTTGTTAATGATGTTTTAAACCTCGCTAAACTATTAAATAGTGAAGAATTAATAAACAACAATGACCTAAGTACAATTAAAACATTATTTGAACAAGGTAAATATCAAGAAGTTAATGAACTCCTTAACGAGGATAAGTTATATAAAGAACTTGAAACTATAAACACAGAAAAGCATGAGCTCTCACAAAAGTTTTTGGTAAAAGCACAAACCACAGTTATAGAAAAAAAAGAAAACTGGTTTAATTTAGCATATAAATATTACCAAGAAGCTATCAATTTAGAAGAAACAGCAAATAATTTATTCGAATTTGCATACTTTTTAGATATTCACAGAAAAATCTCAAATGCCATTTTTTATTACAATAAATGTCTCTCACTAAGAAGAAAACTCGCCAAGGAGAACCCAAATGCCTTTTTGGCTGACGTGGCGATGACATTGAACAATCTGGCAAGTCTA
>NZ_JTDV01000011.1 GCF_000943555.1 Neotamlana nanhaiensis
CGCGTGGCCATGACATTGAACAATCTGGCACTCCTGCAAAGCGACAACAAGGATTTCCAAAACGCCGAAAAAAATTACCGCGAAGCTTTGGACATCAGAAGAAAACTCACCGAGGAGAACCCAAATGCCTTTTTGGCTTATGTGGCCATGACATTGAACAATCTAGCAAGTCTACAACAAAATAACAACGATTTCCAAAACGCCGAAAAAAATTACCGCGAAGCTTTGGACATCAGAAGAAAACTCGCCGAGGAGAACCCAAATGCCTTTTTGGCTTATGTAGCATCAACATTGAACAATCTGGCAAGTCTACAACAAAATAACAACGATTTCCAAAACGCCGAAAAAAATTACCGCGAAGCTTTGGACATCAGAAGAAAACTCGCCGAGGAGAACCCAAATACCTTTTTGGCTTATGTGGCCATGACATTGAACAATCTAGCAAGTCTACAACAAAATAACAACGATTTCCAAAACGCCGAAAAAAATTACCGCGAAGCTTTGGACATCAGAAGAAAACTCGCCGAGGAGAACCCAAATGCCTTTTTGGCTGACGTCGCCATGACATTGAACAATCTGGCAATCCTGCAAAAAAATAACAACGATTTCCAAAACGCCGAAAAAAATTACCGCGAAGCTTTGGACATCTGTAGAAAACTCGCCGAGGAGAACCCAAATGCCTTTTTGGCTAACGTCGCCATGACATTGAACAATCTGGCAATCCTGCAAAAAAATAACAACGATTTCCAAAACGCCGAAAAAAATTACCGCGAAGCTTTGGACATCTGTAGAAAACTCGCCGAGGAGAACCCAAATGCCTTTTTGGCTGACGTCGCCATGACATTGAACAATCTGGCAATCCTGCAAAAAAATAACAACGATTTCCAAAACGCCGAAAAAAATTACCGCGAAGCTTTGGACATCTGTAGAAAACTCGCCGAGGAGAACCCAAATGCCTTTTTGGCTGACGTGGCCATGACATTGAACAATCTGGCAATCCTGCAAAGCGACAACAAGGATTTAACCAACGCCGAAAAAAATTACCACGAAGCTTTGGATATCTTAAGAAAACTTGCTGAGGAGAAACCAAAACGCTTTGATTTAGATTATGCCGATACTTTAATTAATTTTTCTGATTTTTACTTAAAAGATATTCCAAATAAAGAAAAATCATTGCAATATGTAAACAAAGCCATAAATCATATTGCGCCTTACTTAAAAACCGTTGTCTGGGTGCAACAGCTGCAATCAAAAGCAGATGCAACAATAACTTATTGGGAAAATAATTAAAATATAAAAACCCTTATTTTTTTAAAATCGATGAAAATATTTACTAACTAAAATAGCTCAAGTAAATAAAGTTGAGCCTCACAAGGCAAAATGTAGCACTCTTATGTTAAATTGGCATTAGTCTTATTCGGTATGAAAAAGATACCGGATGATTTGAATAAAAAACGCCTCTCATTTTTTGGGAAGCGTTTTTTTTAGTTTTAATACATTCTTGTCAACAAGAAATTATATACTAATTTTAAAACACTACTTTTTGGGTAGAATTAAATCTTTCTCCTTTAATAATTAAAAAATAAACTCCAGATAGGTTTTGTTTTGGTAATGCTAAAGTCATTTCTTTTTGAGCCAATGTTTTTTCTGTATAAATTAACTCACCTCTTAAACTGAATAATTTAACTTCAACATTCTCATTTATTATATTGTTATTTGGCAAAACCACATTAATTTTTCCTTCAGTTATTGGATTCGCATATACCAAAAACTTCGATTGCTCTAACAACAAATCCTCAATACTTAGCACTGTTCTCGAAACACTTAGATTGTCTAAAACAATTCCACCTTCATCAGCTATATTTACAAACAAAAAAACCACCTAAAAAGGTGGTCTAAAAATGTATTTACTAAATTTAAAAAGGGTTATACATAATAACCCAGTACACAAACTACTTCTTTTTAGCAGGAGCTTGTGGTGCCTTTTTTACCGCTTGTTTTGGTAAAAAAGCCTTTCCTTTTGCTTTATCTTGTTTCATAATTTTCTTGTTTAAAAGAACACTATAAAAATAGTGAGAAGTTAAGTTCGTGATAATTTTGTTGGCAAAAATTTAACTAAAATTAAGGATACTATTTTACGGTTAATATAACACGTTCGGCAATATGTTTTGCAGATGTAATATTAGAAACATCCGGATACAATTGTCCGTTTTGACCTGAATGGTGTCCATGGCCAATTACTTCCATAATTTTATAATTAGCTTCACCTGTTAATGATGTTGCATCAATAGATGCAGCATAAACTAACGAAGGCTGCCCAACATAACCATTTCCAGAATAAACTTTATCATCTGGAAATCTGTTTTGCGAATAATACTCATTCCAATCGAAGGACTGATTAATTTCCATTAAAACTCGTACATTCCCATAATCTCTAATTGATGCTTTAGATTTTACGATGAAATTTGAAGTAGGCGTAGCACCAGAAACGGCATCTAAATCAGGTGCATCTCCCAACGGCACAAATAACCCATCTGATGCCTTTATACCTCTTTTATGAGACCAATATGGTAAAGCTTCTGGGCGTCTAATAATTTCAGGTTCTTTTTCTTTACTATAATTACTTGTCGCTATTACTTTTGATACGTATAAAGTTTCAATATAGTTTCCTAAAGAATCTTCTGCCCAAATTGCTAATAACGGATATTTAAATGATTCACCTCTTTTAATTTCGACATCTATACTTATATCACCTATGGCATTTTCTAATTTAATTATATCATAATCAAAAGTCTCCTCAAACTTCCCTATTTGGCTATTTCTAAAAGCATTCCCGAAATTGTAAACTTTACGTAATCCTGGTAAGTTTAAAAACAACCCTATGGCAACTATAATGATGGCACCAAATATAAAAGGAGCTTGCAACTTTTTAAAAACAGATTTATTTTTACCCGATATATAGTTAAACAATGGTTTTTTATTATTAATGATGTGAAAAACAATCAATAAAATAAAGGCTAAACCAAAAAAAGTATGAACAGACGCCATATTTTTACTATAAGGCTTTAAATACATAAACACCCCCGAAAAAGAAAGTATTATAATTGAAATAATTAAAATGTTTCCTAATAATCGTCTATTCATTTTTTACTTTGTTTATGGTTACACACAAAAATATTAAAAGGATTAACATCACAATATTTGTGCTTTAGTTTTTTTAATATTTTATTACATTTAAAAAAAATCACATCTTTTTTACCATTTCTTCAAGACAAAAAACAGCTTTTTTTACTGATTTTCAGTATAATTAAAATTTAAAAGTATTTAACAGACACTAAATTATGTAGTAAGTAATTACGCTAATAACATTAAAAAAGCATTACCTTTACATTTATTTTTTTGATTTTTATGTTTGGAAAAAAAAGCACTAAACCACAAATAGACAAAGACCAATTAGAACTTATTGAAAACGCGCAAAAACGTATTAAACAAAAAAAACGGTTATATGTTCACTTCGTTATTTTTTTAATTGGCGCCATATTTTTAATTGTTGCGAACACCGTTTTAGGCATTGGGAAAGACCTAACATTTTTTGGTAAAGAATGGTTTTTATATGCTATTTTAATTTGGCTTTTCCTGTTTGTGTACCATGTTTTTAATGTGTTTATCACAAACAAATTCATGGGTAAAGCTTGGGAACAACAACAGCTAGAAAAACTGGTTGCTAAGCAACAAAATCGTATAGAAAAATTAAAAGAAGGCTTTTTAAAAGAAGAAACGTTAATTGCAAAAACCGAAGCTTTTAAAGAAACCAACATAAAAAATTCTAATCTTACTATAATTGTAGCCGCCGCCGAAAATAATGCCATTGGCAAGGGCAACCAACTTATATGGCATTTAAGCGACGACCTAAAACGTTTTAAGGCCTTAACAAGCGAGCACCATATAATAATGGGCAGAAAAACCTTCGAAAGTTTTCCAAAACCGCTCCCAAACCGTACCCATGTTGTTATTACGCGACAAACAAACTACAACGCTCCAAGTGGCGTAATCGTTGTAAATAATTTAAAAGATGCTATTGATGCCGCTAAAACCGACAAGCAACCCTTTATAATTGGTGGTGGCGAAATTTATAAACAAGCCTTAACTTTTGCTAGTAAAATTGAATTAACTCGGGTGCACCATAATTTTGAAGCCGATACTTTTTTCCCTGAAATCGATGAAACCATATGGAAAGAAACGGCTAACATATTCCATACCAAAGATGCTGACCATGACTATGAATTTTCCTTTATTACTTACGAAAGGAAGTAGATTAAGTTAAAATAATGTCTGCCAAAATCATTTCAATTAAAACAATAATAACCTGTTTACTAATTATTAATTTAAACGCTTGTGCTTCAACAGGAACTTGGTTTAGTGGTGTTACAAACAGCAAAATCAAGTTTAAAATATCTGAAGCTAAAAAACCTAAAACCGATTTTTACGGAAATTACTTGACCATTGTTTATCTTGAAAATTTACCATTTGAAAAAATTGGAACCATTAGCAATTCTAAAAATATTGCTTGGTTAGTCAATGAAGGCTATCGCGTTATTCAGTTGGATTACAATAAAAACCCCAAAGCTTCAGCTACTAAAATAAACAAAGATATTATTGCTATCAACAAAGCCTTGGCCTCAAATATCTTTTGCGGATTACCAAATTGCTCAAATTACAAATCCTATATTCTTTTTGAAGGCTATCGCATTGAAAGAGATGTTCCCTATTTTAAAGATAATCCGAAAATTTACAATACTCCAAAGGCGTACTCTTCGGGTGATATGTTGAATATGGATATTATTTATCCTGTTAGCCCTAAACATAAAACACCTGTTGTTTTATCCTTTTCATACAGCAATAGCTACGCTACTTTTAATGACGATTTGCAACAACTTACAGATGCTCATACTAATTTTAGAACCTTTTTACCTTATACCTTTACAGGTTTTAACGATACGTTTTTAACTGGCGCACCAGCGCATGGTATGGCTTGGGCTATTGCAGATCATCCTAAATATTGTCCTTGGGGAAGTGGCACACCAGAAAACGGAAAACGAGATACGTATAAATCCTATCAAACAAATCCTGATACCGCACAAAAGGTAAAATCTGCAGTGCGAACTTTACGCGCTTTAGGCAACGATTTTAATCTTTCTGGCGACATCGGTATTTACGGATTTTCTCGCGGTTCATCAGCTGGATCGATGGCTATTGGCGACAAAACCGTTCTAGAATTTGAAAATGCAGGCTTTCATCAAAACGCATCAGATGATGTTCAAGTGGCAGCACTCGGTCCTGGTGTTTTCGATTATACCCAAATTTACAATACGCTAAACGATGGCGACAACAATTTAGAAACGCGTTGCCCATGGGCTTGGGGCGATTTAGAGTCCAATTACGAGCATTGGCAGAAAATGGGAAGTAGCTACTTGGTAACATCAAACAAAACAGCACCTACACTATTCTTTTTCAACACCGATGATGACGCTTATTACAGCGATCAAATAAACATTTTTAAAACGAAATTAGAAAGCTTCAACGTTCCCACCAAAACACTTATCAACTACAGTTCTGGACATGCCGTTCCTCAAGATGAAGCTTCACTACTGGTTCTTTATAACTTTTTCAAATTGTATTTGCATCCGCCACAATTACAAGCTTCAAAATAACAAAGCCACGTCTAATTTCATTAATTTTGCCTCATGGTAAAAGAAATTCAACTTCGTGTTTCTCTTAAAGAAGAAGAAATCAGCAATATTCTCGTGGTAAAATCGGCTATAAAATTAGCTATTAATCAAGATGATATTTCTGGTGTTAAGGTTTTACGAAAATCTATCGACGCACGAAAACCCAAAATAATTTTCAATTACAAAGTTGCTGTTTTTATTAATGAACCTGTTCCAGAATCATCGGAATACACCTTTAATTACAGCGACGTTTCTAACGCTAAACCCGTTCATATTATCGGCTTTGGTCCTGCCGGTATGTACGCTGCATTGCGCTGTATAGAACTAGGTTTTAAACCCATTGTTTTAGAACGCGGTAAAAATGTGCAAGACCGCCGTCGCGATTTAAGAGCCATTAACCAGTACCACGATGTTAATGAAAATTCTAACTACTGCTTTGGTGAAGGTGGTGCAGGCACATACAGCGATGGCAAACTCTACACGCGTAGCCTAAAACGTGGCGATGTACGACGCATTTTCGAGAACTTGGTATATCATGGCGCTACCGATCAAATTTTGGTAGATGCACATCCCCATATCGGTACGAATAAACTACCTAAAGTGGTTCAAAATATTCGTGAAACTATATTGAATTATGGCGGCGAAATTCACTTCAATACCCGCGTTACTGATTTTATAATTAAAAGCAACACGATAAACGCTTTAGTTTTAAATGATGCTGAAGAAATCTCAGTAGAAAAAGTCATTTTAGCAACAGGACATTCTGCTCGCGATATCTTTTATTTATTACATAAAAAACACATTGCTATTGAAGCAAAATCGTTTGCGATGGGGGTTCGCATAGAGCATCCGCAACACATCATTGATAGCATTCAATACCACTGTTCTGGCGACAGACATGAGTTGTTACCAGCGGCTTCGTACAGTTTGGTACAACAAGTAAACGGTCGTGGGGTGTACAGTTTTTGCATGTGCCCTGGCGGATTTATTGTGCCTGCAGCCACCGCAAATGGCGAGGTTGTGGTTAATGGTATGTCGCCTTCTAAACGTAACAACCTATATGCTAATTCTGGAATTGTGGTGGAGATTGATGTGAATAACGACTTACCCAAATACGAACAGTTTGGCGCACTTAAAGGATTAGAATACCAGAAGAATTTAGAGAAATTAGCTTTTACCTCTGGTGGTCGAAGTCAGGTAGCTCCCGCACAACGACTTACCGATTTTGTCGATGGCAAACTTTCAAATACCTTAAACGAATCATCGTACCAACCTGGTTTAAATTCGGCGCCATTGCATTCATTGTTACCGAAATTAATTGGTAGCCGATTACGAAAAGGCTTTGCTGCTTTTGGTGAAAAAATGAAAGGCTATTACACTCAAGAAGCTAATATTGTTGGTGTAGAATCGAGAACCTCATCACCTGTTTCAATTCCTAGAACAGATACTTTAGAGCACCCTGAAATCACTAACTTATTCCCATGTGGTGAAGGCGCTGGTTATGCTGGTGGAATTATTTCGGCCGCTATGGATGGCGAACGTTGTGCTGAAGCAGCCTGTGAAACCCTATAAATTTTATTTTTATGACTGAAAAGCAAAAAATGCTTGCTGGCGAGATGTACAATCCGTCGGATCCAGAATTAATGAAAGAAAGACATGCCGTTAGATTGCTGTTTCAAGAATTTAACAGTTTAGATGAAAACCATTTCGAGGAACGTAAAAAAGTACTTTATAAAATATTTATAAACGCTGGCGAAAACCTTTATGTAGAACCGCCTTTTCATTGCGATTACGGTAGCAACATCATAGCAGGTAAAAATCTTTTTATGAATTTTAATTGCTGTATTTTGGATGTTGCCCAGATAACCATAGGTGATAATTGCATGTTTGGTCCTCATGTTCAAATATACACTGCAACACATCCATTGGAGTTTAAAGCCAGAAATAGCGGTAAAGAATACGCAAAACCTATAGCCATTGGTAATAACGTATGGATTGGCGGAAATGCAACCATTTGCCCTGGTGTTACACTTGGCCATAATGTTGTGGTTGGTTCGGGTGCCGTGGTAACAAAAAGTTTCCCCGATAATGTTGTTATTGCAGGAAATCCAGCCAAAATTATTAAAACCATAGATAACAACTAATTACATATTTAATATTATTATTACTTTTGCAAAACTAAATTTTCAATATGCACGCATATATTTTCCCAGGACAAGGTGCCCAATTTTCGGGTATGGGTTTAGACCTTTACGAAAACTCACCTTTAGCTCAAGATTTATTTGAACAAGCCAACAGCATTTTAGGTTTCAATATTACCGACATAATGTTTGAAGGTACCGATGAAGACTTTAAAGCCACAAAAGTAGCGCAACCGTCTATATTTTTACACTCGGTTATTTTAGCCAAAACCTTAGGTGAAAGCTTTAAACCAGACATGGTTGCAGGTCATTCTTTAGGTGAATATTCGGCATTGGTTGCTGCTGGTGTTTTAAATTTTGAAGATGGCCTAAAACTAGTTTCGCAACGTGCCATGGCTATGCAAAAAGCATGCGATGTTGTTCCCGGAACTATGGCAGCTGTTTTAGGATTAGAAGACAAAATAGTTGAAGACGTTTGTGCCAATACCGAAGGTGTTGTTGTAGCCGCAAATTACAATTGCCCAGGGCAATTAGTTATTTCGGGCGAAATTAAAGCGGTACAATCGGCTTGTGAAACTTTAACCGAAAAAGGGGCGCGTCGTGCCTTAATTTTAAAAGTTGGAGGTGCTTTTCACTCGCCTCTAATGGGACCTGCAAGAGAAGCTTCGGCGGCGGCTATTGAAGCAACTACTTTTAATAAACCCAATTGCCCAATTTACCAAAACGTAACTGCAAATGCGGTTATTAAAGAAGATGAATTAAAGGCAAATTTAATTGAACAACTTACAGCTCCTGTAAAATGGACGCAATCTGTACAGCAAATGATTGCTGACGGCGCCACATTATTTACCGAAGTTGGCCCTGGAAAAGTGCTTCAAGGTTTAGTTAAAAAAATAAACAGACCATCGGAAGTAACCTCAGCCGCATTAGAAACTATTAGCTAAAACATGAAGTTTACCAAACGATCGGTTTTTATTTCCGTTGTTATTATTTTAACAATTGCAGTAGATCAAATATCTAAAATTATTGTTCGAGCCAACATAATTGGGCAAACCAGCACACAACCAAGTGAACGCATCCCAATAATTGGTGATGTTTTTTGGTTAATGAATGTTGAAAATGAAGGTGCTTTTTTAGGAATGGGTAGCAATTTAAACCCTACTTTAAGGTTAATTTTATTACTTATTTTACCCATTTTGGTTTTAGCATTTGTTTTACACTATATAATAAAAGACAAAAGCTTAGATAAATTATCGCTTTTTGCCTACGCCAGTATTATTGGTGGTGGTATTGCTAATATTTATGACAGACTATTTCTAGGCTCTGTTACCGACTTTCTGTTTATAGATTTCGGAGGTGTATTTAAAACAGGTATTTTTAATATGGCCGATGTGTCAGTTACCACAGGAATGATAATTCTTGTAATTACAAACTTTAAAAAGAAAAAGGTTGCCAATTAAAAGCAACCTTTTCTTTTTTATATATGGTAAGATTTAAACTATTTACCTCTCACCTTTTTTTCCCATTTCCAAGCAGAAGCCATAGCATCATCTAATGTTAATTGGGTTTCCCAACCTAATTCATTTTTAGCATGATTAGTATCGGCATAAGCTGCAACAACATCTCCAGCTCTTCTATCTACTATTTTATAGTTTAATTTTTCTCCAGACACTTTTTCAAAAGATTTAATAACTTCTAAAACAGAGCTTCCAGTTCCTGTTCCTAAATTAAAGGTTTCGTATTGCGATTTGTTTTTACCTTGTAACAAGCGCTGTAAGGCTACAACATGTGCTTTTGCTAAATCGACTACATGAATGTAATCGCGAACACAAGTTCCATCAGATGTTGGGTAATCATCACCAAAAACCGACAATTGCTCTCTTAATCCAACCGCTGTCTGCGTAATAAATGGCACTAAATTTTGAGGAACACCTAGCGGTAGTTCGCCTATGTTTGCGGTTTCATGAGCTCCAATAGGATTAAAATATCGCAACGCAATGGCTTTTATACTGCTAACAGCATTACAGGTATGCTGTATAACTTCTTCTCCAATTTGTTTGGTGTTTCCGTATGGCGATTCGGCTTGTTTAACGGGGGCATCTTCAGTAATTGGTAACGTATCGGCTTGACCATAAACGGTACACGACGAACTAAATATAAAATTCGCTTCTGGTAATTTTTTCAATTCTTTTAAAATATAAACCAAAGCGCTAATATTATTTTCGTAATATAACAAAGGTTCTTTTACACTTTCACCAACCGCTTTACTAGCTGCAAAATGAATAACACCTTTTACGTCGTTATGCTTTGTAAAAAAAGCTTCAACTGAAGCCTTTTCTCTTAAATCTAATTTTTCAAAAACGGGTGTTTTACCGGTAATTGCAGTAATGCCTTCTAAAACAGCTTCAGAGGAATTGGATAAATCGTCGATAATTACAACGTCAAATCCTTCATTTTGTAATTCTACAACGGTATGCGATCCAATAAATCCTAATCCGCCAGTTACTAATATTTTACTCATTTAAAAAATTTATTATGGTTGATGTTATAAACGCAATTTGTTCGTCATCTAACTCGGTATGCATAGGTAACGATATAACTTCTTGCACCAATTTATTGGTTACTGTAAAATCGGCTTCGTTATATCTAGCATCGGCATAAGCTTTTTGCTTATGTAACGGTATTGGATAATAAACGCCACATGGAATACCTTTTTCGTTTAAATGCTTAACCAAAGCATCACGATTTCCCGATTTAATTCTTAACGTATATTGATGAAATACATGTTCGTGTTCGTTTCTAAAAGGCGTCACTACTGCATCTGTATTTTTTAGAGCCTCATCGTATTTTTTAGCTGCTTGTTGTCGTGCCGCATTGTATGCATCTAACTTTGGTAATTTTGCATCCAGAACTGCTGCTTGAATACTATCTAAACGCGAATTAACGCCAACAACATCATGATGATAACGCTCGTACATCCCATGGTTTACAATACCACGAATGGTATGTGCTAACTCGTCGTTGTTGGTAAAAATAGCACCACCATCGCCATAACATCCTAAATTTTTTGATGGAAAAAATGAGGTCGCCCCAACATCGCCAATGGTTCCTGCTTTAACCTGTGAACCATTTTTACTTTGGTAATTAGCTCCAATGGCTTGCGCATTATCTTCAATAACAAACAAATTATGTTCTTTGGCAATGTCCATAATAGCATCCATATTGGCACATTGTCCAAATAAATGCACAGGAACAATGGCTTTAGTTTTTGGCGTAATCGCTTTTTTAACCGCCTCGATATTAATGTTAAAATCGTCTTCGTTAACATCAACCAAAACAGGTGTTAATTGTAAAAGCGCAATCACCTCAACGGTTGCTGCAAAAGTAAAATCGGCAGTAATAACTTCGTCACCTGGTTTTAAACCTAATCCCATCATTGCAATTTGTAACGCATCGGTACCATTAGCACAAGGAATAACGTGCTTCACCCCTAAATAGCTTTCTAAATGCTTTTGAAATTCATGAACTTTTGGTCCGTTTATAAATGCTGTATTTTCTATAACCTCTTGAATGGAAGTATTTACCGTAGTTTTTATATCATTGTATTGACCTTTAAGGTCTACCATTTGTATTTTCTTCATCTAAAAATAATTAAAGTCTTCTGTGTAAGTTAATAAGACAGACTTATTTGTAACACTATACTTAGCGTTGTTGGTTACGAAATTACAAAATTCGTGTTTCTTACCAATAATATTATTTCAAAGAAATGTATTTTAGCACAAAAAAGATTTGAGTTTTTTATATAGCATTGCAATACAAATAACTGGATTAGTTTTAAAAGGTCTTGCCCCTTTTAATGAAAAACTTAAAAAAGGCGTTTTTGGGCGTCATGAAACGTTTTCTATTTTAAAAGAAAACATAAATAACACCGATAAAACGTTATGGTTTCATTGTGCTTCGTTAGGCGAATACGAACAAGGCTTACCCGTTTTTAAAGCATTACGAACGCATTATAAAAACCACAAAATTATACTAAGCTTTTTCTCGCCTTCTGGATACGAAATTCGTAAAAACTCGCCAATTGCCGATGTTGTTGTGTATTTACCACTAGATACAAAGCAAAATGCTAGAACCTTTTTAGATATTGTAAATCCAGAACTTACTGTTTTTATAAAATATGATATTTGGCCAAATATTTTAAACGAACTAAAACAACGCGGTTTAAGAGCTATTTTAATTTCGGCTGTTTTTAGAAAAAATCAATCTTATTTTAAATTCTACGGATCGCACTTACGAAACGCTTTATTTGCTTTTGAATATATTTTTACTCAAAATGAAAATTCTCAAGCCCTATTAAAAACTATTAATTACAACAACACTTCGGTTTCGGGCGACACCCGTTTTGATAGAGTTTCAAGTCAGTTAGACTTAGATAACAATCTACCTTTTATTGAAACTTTTAAAGACAATAAATTATGTATTGTTGCAGGTAGTACTTGGCCAGAAGGCGAAGCATTTTTAACAAATTTTATAAATACGTATCAAAATTTAGATGTTAAATTTATTATTGCGCCACACAATATAAAGGACACTCAAATTCATCATTTAAAGGATAATTTACAATGTAAAACGGTACTTTTTTCCGAAAAGGAAAACTCAAATCTAAAAGACGCTAAGGTTTTTATTGTAAATACAATTGGTATTTTATCGAAAATTTACAATTACGCCGATATCGCTTATGTTGGTGGTGCTTTAGGTAACACTGGCTTGCATAATACGTTAGAACCTGCAGTTTTTGGAATTCCTATTATAATTGGCAATCAGTATTCAAAATTTCCAGAAGCAGAAGCTATGATTTCGCGTGGTGGAATGTTCTCGGTTTCTAACCAAAATGCATTTAATAGCTGCTTAAATCAACTTATTAATAACGAAGTAAAGCGCTTACAAGCTGGCAATAAAAACTCACAGTATGTTAAAGAAAATATGGGTGCGGTAATCCAGATACTAAATTATCTTCGTATATAATAGCGAACACAAATATGGTTCAACCCATTTAAATTTTATTAAACAAACAACAAAAACCAATGAAAAAATTAATTTTAAGTTCAGTTTTTATTTTAGCGTTAAGTTTAACATTTACTTCTTGTAGAGACTCAAAAAATGCCGATTCTGCTAAAGAAGCCTTAGAAGAAGCTGCGGATGCCACTGAAAACGCTTTAGAAAAAGCTGGTGATGCTGTTGACAATGCAGTAGATACCGCCGACAAAGCTGTTGATGATGCAGTTGAAGGTGCCGTAGATTCTGCAAAAGATGCTGCTGCCAAAGCCGGTGAAACTATTGATAGCGCAGTTGAAAACACTAAAGACGCCGCTAATAAAGCTGTTGAGACTTCAAAAGAATCGCTTAAAAAAGCAGGTGATGCTGTAGATAAAAAAGTTAACGACTTAAAAGAACTTTAATACGCTACTCACTTTTATCAATAAACACTAAAAACCGCTATTTGGCGGTTTTTTTTATTAAATTTGAGTCCTAAAACCCCAACTTTTTAAAGAAACGATGTATAAACGCTTTAAACCAACCTGCTTTTTACTTCTATTTTTTTTGGCTATGTTTTTTGCTTCGGCTCAAAAAATTGCCATAAAAACCGAATTTGTAGATAATGGTAGTGTTTACAAAAATCCTAACCATACAAATCCTATAATTCAATTTGAAGAGTATGATAAATGTGTTGTAACCAGCTTTGTTGGAAAATACACCTATAAAGTTAAATTTAATGGTGTTGAAGGCTATGTACGCGACCGATTTTTATTAGTTAACGAGGCGATGATGGATTTATATTTTGATTATGAAGAAGCCCAAAAGCTAAAAGCCATAAAATCGCGAGGCAAAAGCGAAAAAGACCTCGAAATTATAGAACAACTTAAACAAGATTCTATAAATGAAGCTAATGAGAAGCGTAAACAAGAGGAGGCTTTAAAAGCAGAACAATTGCGTTTAACCAATATAAAACTTCAAAAAAAGCAAGATTCACTTGCCAAAATAAATGCCGAAGAAAAACAGTTAGAGAAAATTCGTTTAGAAAACTTAAAAATTCAACGTCAGCAAGATTCTATTGCTAAAGTTAAAGCGGAAGCTGCTAAAGCTGAAAAACTTCGACTTGAACAACTAAAACAAAAACGAATTGCAGATTCGATTGCAAAAGTAAGAGCCGAAGAAAAACGCCTTGAAAAAATTCGTTTAGAAAACTTAAAAATTCAACGTCAAAAAGATTCCATTACTAAAGTGAAGGCAGAAGCTGCTAAAGCTGAAAAGCTACGACTTGAACAACTAAAACAAAAGCGTATTGCAGATTCGATTGCAAAAGTAAGAGCCGAGGAAAAACGCCTTGAAAAAATTCGTTTAGAAAACTTAAAAATTCAACGTCAAAAAGACTCTATTTCTAAAGTTAAAGCAGAAGCTGCTAAGGCTGAAAAACTTCGACTTGAACAACTAAAACAAAAGCGTATTGCAGATTCGATTGCAAAAGTAAGAGCCGAGGAAAAACGCCTTGAAAAAATTCGTTTAGAAAACTTAAAAATTCAACGTCAAAAAGATTCTATTGCTAAAGTTAAAGCGGAAGCTTCTAAAGCTGAAAAGCTACGACTTGAACAACTAAAACAAAAGCGTATTGCAGATTCGATTGCAAAAGTAAGAGCCGAAGAAAAACGCCTTGAAAAAATTCGTTTAGAAAACTTAAAAATTCAACGTCAAAAAGATTCCATTACTAAAGTGAAGGCAGAAGCTGCTAAGGCTGAAAAACTTCGACTTGAACAACTAAAACAAAAGTGTATTGCAGATTCGATTGCAAAAGTAAGAGCCGAAGAAAAACGTCTTGAAAAAATTCGTTTAGAAAACTTAAAAATTCAACGTCAAAAAGATTCTATTGCTAAAGTTAAAGCGAAAGCTGCTAAGGCTGAAAAACTTCGACTTGAACAACTAAAACAAAAGCGTATTGCAGATTCGATTGCAAAAGTAAGAGCCGAGGAAAAACGCCTTGAAAAAATTCGTTTAGAAAACTTAAAAATTCAACGTCAAAAAGATTCCATTGCTAAAGTGAAGGCGGAAGCTGCTAAGGCTGAAAAACTTCGACTTGAACAACTAAAACAAAAGCGTATTGCAGATTCGATTACTAAAGCAAAACAAGCGACCGCTAATCAAGCTCAACAACAAGATGCCATAAACCGAGCAGAACAAATAGAAAAACGCAAACAGCTTATTGCCGCTGCCGCAGAAAAACAACGTTTAGAAATTTTAGAAAAACAACGTATTGCCGACTCTATTTCTAATGCCCAATCTAATCTAGAAATCAAAGCATCCGAGGAACGCCGTAACACTTGTCTTTACTATATAAATGAATACGACAACTTCAATAATCAGCAATTAATAATAACTGAAAAGTATTTTATTAACGATATGCTTAGTATTGAACTATTACGAGAAGGGAATGCTAGTAAAATTCATTTTAATTTAGATGAAAATTTAGGTTGTGCCGATTATGTTCCGAGTCGTCGATCGAGTGTTCGTGTTACTCTTGAAAACGGACGTACCGTGGTATTCTATCATTCTGGAAGTTTAGACTGCAATTTGTTTAGTTTAAAAGCTAACCTTTCGCAAGGTGATATCTATCAGTTAAAAAAATCACCTATTTCTAAAATTATTCTGAAGGGGACTAATGGCGAAGTAACATTAAGCAGTTTTAGCTACAAATCGTTTTTTATTGATAAGTTGAAGTGTATTGAATAATCATTAAAGTTTATCTATTGGTTAAAAAAGGTAATTAACTAAACACTGCTAATTTATTAAACCTTGCATTTAAAATTCCATTTTTCCGTACTCAAAACCTCATATTCACCTTAAAACCAAACCATTAAACACGCTACACAACCTATCCTTACATTAATATACTGGCTACTTTCGTAGTTAATATTTATCATTTCAAAACAAAAAAAGTCTGCACGAAAGTACAGACTTTTCACTTTAATGTGGGAAGAGCAGGATTCGAACCTGCGAAGACATAGTCAGCAGATTTACAGTCTGCCCTCGTTGGCCGCTTGAGTATCTTCCCAAAAACCGAGCGCAAATATATTACGGTTCTTTGTATCTACAAAATTTTATTTTCAAAATCTTTTCAATAAATTTTCTTAAAATCTACAAACTATAAATAACTCTAAAAGTTACAAAACGTGGCAAAATAAATGTAGATGAGTTCGATACCGAAAATGTACCTACATTATTATTAATGTTCGCATCTATATTTAGTAAGTTACTTGCCTTAACTTCGAACTCCCAATGAGAGTCCTCGTTGTTTCTGTAAGCTAAACGAGCATCCCAAGTTTGAAACGACTGTGATTCACCATCGACATCTTGATTGGTGTATGCATAATCGGATGACAGCGTAAAAGCATCCCAAAGGTAAGCATCGAAACTAACCGAAGGTGCATTGCGTATAATTTTGGTATTTCTGGTACCTTGATCGGCATTAGTAACTGAATAACTATAGCGGAAACTAACATTTGGCGCCGTTTTAAAATTTGTTCGGATTTCGGGTCTGTAAGTTTGTGTAAAACTCTTGTTTTCCGATTGAACGCCTTGTATAAACTGATTGCGTAAACTGTAATTAAAATTCGCATTTACACCCGTACGGATTTTACCAAAAGTACGTTGCCAACGCCCAAAGGCACTTAACGACTCGTCTGCAAACTGCGAATTAAAAAAGGTACTTGTACTAATTACATTCTCGAAATTTGCCAACGACCTAATTTGATCGATGTTTTTTGAGTAATTTACAGTAGCAAATACATTGGTGTAATTAAACAAATTAAAACTGTGATAACGCAATGTAAGATTATGCGCTAAACCATTTTGTAAAGTTGGATTACCGTATGATAAATTATCGAAACTATTCAACACCAAACCGCGAGCAATATTTGTAACATCGGTAAATTGATTGGTCATGCGATAATTAAACTGAAGACTTTCAGATTTTTTAAACTGAACTCGAGTTTCGAATTCGGGTAAAATTCTAAAGAAATTATCGTCGTATGTTTCTCCAAACTGAATATTTTGATTACCATAAGCATGCACAGAAACTCCAGGACGAAATGTAAATTTCCCCAAACGCAGGTTATAACGCGTACCTAAATAAATATCGCTAAAATTATACTGCGTATCGTTTTGGGCGGTTAATAAATTTCCTTCAGAATCAACAATATTTGGGTTTGCATTTTGAGTTTCATTGTTATTTAAAAACTGAAAAATATTGGAGTTATAGTCCTGTCTGCTTAAAATGGTTCCTAGAGTAAAACTTAAGTTACTTTTAGAGTTTAAAATATTATAATAATCTAATTTAGCATCAAATTGATTTGACTTTACATTTTGGTTTTGCCCTAAATTATAGTAATCTAAACTTCTATCTAAGCCTAATTGTTCGGCGGTTTCATCGTAGGCGTCCTCATCATCCTCACCGGCATCATTATTAGTTGGGTCGTTATTTAAATATGCTTCATAAAAAGGATCTTCATCTTTTAAAACATGCAAAGCTTCAAAAGCAAAAATATTTGATTCGTTTAAAGTGTAGTAATACTTTAAATTTTGACTTAAACTAAAAGGTGTAACTTCATCTACTTGGTTTGTAATTCCAATAATTGAAGATTCTTCATTTTGAATTTCGGAATCTTTTGAAAGACGTCCCAAAATATCGTACTCCAATTGATTGTTAACATTTGGCTTATACAAAGCACTTAATTTTACTAAACCTTGATCGGAAGCTTCGCGACCTGTACTAATAGTTTCTTCATCTGGAATCCCCAATTCTGCATCGGTATATCGAATAAAACTTTCTTGGCGCGTATTTAATCTTGTAGAATTAAAAATTAAAAATCCGCTTAAATCGAGGGCATCATTTGGCGCATAACTAAAATTGGTAGCCGCTAATTTAGCTTCAACCTGTTGCGAATTTGCAACACTTGTAAGTCCGCTTAACCCATTATCACCTAAACTTAAACTCGTACCACTATCGCGACTTGGGGCATTAAACCCACCGCCAAAACTACGCAAATCGCGATTTGTCAGCGCTGGTTCGCCAATATTATTAAGGTCACCAATTACATTTACACTGTATTTAGGCGTGTAATAAAATAGTTTGGGTTGTACTAAGTATAAGGCATCGTTTGGTGAAGGCGCTACACCTCCCCCAACGGTAACATCGCCAAACCAAAAGTTTTCTTTACCTTCTTTTAATTTAACATTTATAGCATAGTTATTACTATTATTTTCAACGCTTTTTAATTGACTTACTTCGGAAAAATTACGAAGCACTTCAATTTTATCAACTGCATTCGATGGAATATTTTCTGTGGCTAATTTGGAGTCGCCGTCAAAAAAATCTTTACCATTTACAGTTAACTTTTTAACAACAGTTCCTTCAACCTCTATTTGTCCGCTATCGTTTATCTCGACACCGGGAAGCTTTTCTAAAACATCTTCAAGTTTACGTTCTGAGCCATTTTTAAACGAATCGGCATTATAAATAATGGTATCGCCTTTAACAGTTACAGGCATTTCATAAACTAACTCCACAGCATCAAGAGCATTATCGTAATGCAACACAAAATCCTCTGTAATGTTGCTTGTAGCCGTTTCTATAAATTTTTCGCCAGGTTTCATGCCAATATAAGTTATCTGTAATTTATAAGCTGTGTTTTCCTTTAAAGTTAATCTAAAAAAACCTGTATCGGTGGTTATACTGTAACCATCTAAAACATTTGTTGCCTGATTTATAGCTACAATATTTGCTAATTCTAAAGGGTTTCCAATGCTATCTTTAACAACTCCTTCAAGTTTTATTTGAGCATAGTTTGCTAAGCCTGTTAGCATAACAAGCCAAAGCGATATTTTTAATTTCATAAGTTTAGTTTGAAAAAATTACACCAAAATTAGCGTCTTCCGCCTGGGCCACCGCCTCTACGGTTTCTAAAATTATTTCGCATTTCTTCGGTTTTCTTTTGCACAATTTCGTTGTACTCTTCGCGCGTTACTTCTTTGCCTTTTTTTGGCACCTTAATAGTTGTTTTATCTTCTGGATTTACAACAATTTTTGTACACAAAATGGTAGTTTTACCTGCGTTAACTTCTAAAATCAGCCCAGGAAGCCCCCAATAATCGGCAGGACCTTGATTAACTGGAATTTGCATGGTATACCAAGCTACTACATTTATAGTTTTAGGTTCTTTAGGTTTTGTTTCTTCTTCTTTATCTTCATTTCTTCTTGGAGGTCTAAAATCTTCAAAACTTACCGAGGTAGACTGTACTGTAGCTGTTGCTTTAAAGCATGTGTACTGACCTATTTGCTTTGTATCGCCCGTCATTTGCCATTGGTAAGTTGGTAATTGATCTTTAACCAAAAATTGTTTACCAAAAAACTCCATTTCCTGTAATAAATCTTTCGTTTTTATATTTTTATATTCTGGTCCACCAGTAAAGCTACTACTCATCATAGCACCAAAGCCGCCTCGTTGGTTTTGCCCCGGCGCATCAAGTATTTCTTCTTCTTTATATAACGATTCGGTTTGATTAAAAGTTAGTTCGTACTCTTTTTCAAACATACTTTTCATACGTTCTGCCATTCGCTTTTTCTGTTCTTCATTCATGTTTGGCGGCCCAAAATTTTCGGTATCAATCGATGTTTTAGACATGTAATAGGCCTTTCCTTGGAAATTAGCTTGAGCATTTGAAACGATAGAAATAAGCAAAACAGTGCAAATAACTATAGGTTTTAAGAATTTAAATTTCATAAAATCGCATTTTAATAGGGCGTAAATGTAAAATATTTTATTTCCCTTAGACTGCGTTATACTAGATAAGTTTAATCGTGAAACGTTAAATGATTCTTAAAAAAGTTTACTTGTACAATTTTTATAAAAAGAAATTCATTTTGTATTTTTCAACACATAAAATGAAATACTCAATTTACATCACTTTTCTTTTATCTCTTTCATTATTTGCTCAGCATATTGAAACCTCACTTATTAATGAATTTCAGTTTGAAGCAGATGCAATTTTTAGTATCGATAATTTTGAAACTGTTTTCTATAAAAAGGATAACATTTTCTTTATGGATGGCCAACACCGGAAAACATCGTATAACAATATTCAACTAGGCATTTTACATAGCGCCAATGCTTTTAACCCATTAAAAATAAATCTATTTTATAAAGATTTTAATACGGTTGTTATTTTAGACAATAGGTTAGCCGAAGTTTTTAAAATTGATTTTAACACGTTAAACCCTTACCGTACCGTAAGCCATATTACAACTGCCTTCGACAACGCCCTTTGGATTTTTAACCAAGACCAGCAAAAACTTGAACTCTATAACTACAAAACTAACACTGTAAAGGCGCAAACAAGACCTGTACAAAGTGACGTTTTAGACCTTAAAAGTAATTACAACTATTGCTGGTTACTAACAAAAAACCACTTATATGTTTATAATTATTTTGGAAGCTTAGTAAAAAAAATCAACAATCAAGGTTATACAAAAATAGCTCAAAGCAACGAAAACATTATTTTAAAAAAAGACAATAAGTTGTTTTATTTAGAAGAAAACGGCACTTTTGCACAACCAATACAAACCTCAACTTTAACAGTAAAACAGTTTTTTGTAACCAACGAAACCTTGTATATTTACAATAACGAAAGCTTGCAAAAATTCCAATTAAAAATATAACTTACTATGCACATTGCTATTGCCGGAAATATTGGCGCAGGAAAAACAACCCTTACCAAACTACTAGCAAAACATTTTAAATGGGAACCACAGCTTGAAGATGTTGTAGACAACCCTTATTTAGATGATTTTTACAACCAAATGGAGCGTTGGAGTTTTAATTTGCAAGTGTATTTTTTAAATAGCAGATTTCGTCAAATTTTACAAATTCGACAAAGCGGAAAAGACATAATTCAAGACCGTACCATTTATGAAGATGCGCATATTTTCGCCCCCAACCTACATGCTATGGGATTAATGACAAATAGAGATTTTGAAAACTACAAATCACTTTTCGATTTAATGGAATCTTTGGTTCAAGGTCCTGATTTATTAATTTATTTACGCAGCTCAATATCAAATTTGGTATCTCAAATTCATAAACGCGGGCGCGATTATGAAAACAGTATAAGTATTGATTACTTAAGCCGACTTAACGAACGTTACGAAGCATGGATTCATGGTTACGACAAAGGCAAACTACTAATTATTGACGTTGACAACCTTGATTTTGTTGCCAACCCAGAAGATTTAGGAAGCATTATAAACCGCATTGATGCAGAAATAAACGGGTTATTTTAACGTTATAGGCAATCACTACATATTTGTATCATATTTTATAACTTTTTTCATGAGAAAGTATATACTTTTATTCACATTATTTTGTATAAGTAATCATCTATTTTCGCAAGAAACTGCTAATACAAACACACCAACACCTAATTATAGATTAGCCGCAAAATTTTCTCCAAAAAATCTCGCAAAGCTAGTACATTCTACAACTGTACAACCACATTGGTTAGAAAATGGAGATAAATTTTGGTACCAATACAAAACTACAACAGGATCAAATTATTATATTGTTGATGCCGCTAAAGGCACAAAAAACAAACTTTTCGACAATGCAAAAATGGCTAAATGGTTAACCGAAATAACCAAAGATCCCTACGATGCACAACACTTACCTAAATTTAATTTTGAATTTGTAAAGAATGAAACAGCTATTCGTTTTAGAGTGACAGCAAACGAAGAAGTTGAAGCTGAATCAGATGAAAAAGAATCTTTGGAAACTACCGATTCTACTTCAACAAAAAAAACTAAAAAGAAAGCTCCAAAAATGGAAAAAAAGGTGTATTTCTTTGAATATAAATTAGGAAGCAGCAACCTAACTATTATTAACAACAAAAAGAAAAAAGAAGAACCTTGGAAAAAATGGGCTAACGTTTCGCCCGACAGTACTATTGTCTTGTTTTCTAAAAACTACAATTTATACTGGATGGATAAAGAAAACTTTTTAAAGGCTGTAAAAGATGAAAAAGATTCAACCATCGTAGAACATCAATGGACAAAAGACGGTGAACAATACTACACCTATGGTGGTAGTGAACGTGGTAAAAATAACGAAGACCTTGAAAAAGCTAAAGAAAAAAACGAGCGTCAACGTATTAGTGGATTTTGGGCACACGATTCTAAAACCTTTGTTTACCAACGTACCGATTCGCGCCATATTAAAGATTTATGGGTTATAAATTCGGTTGCAAAAAAGCGTCCTACTTTAGAAACCTACAAATACCATATGGCTGGCGAACAAGAATTTTATAAAAATGAATTACTAAGCTTTAACATTCCTTCTAAAGAAATTTTAAAAATAAAATTAGACACAACGATACAGCAAACCATTTCGGTTTATAGACATCAATACGAAAAAAACAACAACCGTAAGCACAAACCAACACTTTTACTTTCAAAAAAAGGAAAAATATATTTTAACACCACAAGTAGAGACCGTAAAAAGCTTGACATTCATGTGGCCGATATTAAAACAGGTGAAGTAAAAACGTTAATAAACGAGCACTTTAATACCTATATTGAAAACCGTGGAAAAAAAATTGTACTTTTTAACAACGAAACCGAAATTCTACATTGGAGTGAGCGTGATGGTTGGGGGCATTTTTACCTTTATGACGCTAGCGGAAACCTAAAAAAGCAAGTAACATCGGGCGAATACCATATTGATAGTTTTGAAGGTATAAACGAAAAAACACGAACCATTTACTTTACTGCAAACGGAGTAAGTAAAGAACAAGACCCTTACTATGCGCATCTTTATAAGGTTAATTTAAATGGTTCTGGTTTTAAAAACTTAAGTCCTGGCGATTATAATTTTAATAATAATTTATCGGCATCAAACAACTATTTTGTGAGTAACTATTCTAGAGTTAACACCGTACCAAAATCGGAATTAAGAAGCACTACAGGTTCAAAAATTTTAGATTTAGAAGAAGCCGATTTATCGCAACTTATGGCTTCTGGATACCAGTTTCCTGAGCCTTTTAAGGTAAAAGCCGATGATGGTATAACCGATTTATACGGTGTTATGTATAAACCTTTTAATTTTGATGAAACAAAAAAATATCCATTAATAGAATATGTATATCCAGGACCACAAACCGAGGCTGTAAACAAATCATTTTCGGTAAGCATGAACCGTACCGATAGAATGGCGCAAGTAGGTTTTATTGTAATAACTTTAGGAAATCGAGGTGGTCATCCAGCACGCTCAAAATGGTATCACACCTATGGTTATGGTAATTTACGCGACTATGGTCTTGCAGACAAAAAATATGTAGCTGAACAACTGGCAAACAAACATGCCTTTATCGATATTGAAAAAGTAGGCATTTTTGGTCATTCTGGTGGAGGCTTTATGTCTACTGCTGCTATGTTGGTATATCCAGATTTTTTCAAAGTTGCTGTGTCTTCAGCAGGAAACCACGACAATTCCATCTATAATAGTTGGTGGAGTGAAACGCATCATGGAATTAAGGAAGAAAAAGATGCCGATGGTAATATTTCATTTAAATACAACATCGATAAAAATCAAACTTTAGCAAAAAATCTAAAAGGTAAATTAATGTTAGTAACTGGCGATGTGGATAACAACGTACACCCAGGAAGCACCATTCGTATGGCAAATGCTTTAATTAATGCTAATAAACGTTTCGATTTTATGTTATTACCTGGACAACGTCATGGTTTTGGAAAAATGACAGAATATTTCTTTTGGCTAAAAGCCGATTATTTTAGTAAACACTTATTAGGCGTGGAAGCAACTAACGTTAATATTACCGAAATTAACAGAGATATGCCTCGAAATAATTAAACTATAAAGCCATTTTTACGAGCATGATTTATAGCTTCTGCTGTTGAAGCCACCAAAAGCACAGGCACATCTACATAATTATTATATAGTAATTTTACGCGATGCATTTTGCGTTTATGGTCTACATTCATTAAATAAATAGCCAAAATACGCTTAGGATAATCGTGTGCTAATTGTTTATAAATATACGGGTCGTGCTCACCACTATCACCTATTAAAACAAACTTTAAGTTGGGATATGTTTCTAAAAGATTTATTATTTCCTTTTGTTTTTGAGGCATATAACCTTTCTTCTTTTTACTGAAAGGCTTCGGGAAATTTCGTAAAACAATAGGCCCTTTTGGAAAATTATTTTTGTACAAAAAGTAGTTTAAATAACGATATAAATTCCACGGACTATGACTTACATAAAATATAGGATTAGCCTCTTTACCCGATTTTCCGCGATGCAATAAATTATAAAATTTAGGAGCGCCATCAAGTGGCATACGCTTTCCTGCTGAAGTTAAAAACGTATTAATAACTACCCGCCATTTTAAAACAGAAACTAAACCAGTATGCAAAATAGTATCGTCAATATCGCTAATAACACCATAGGAAGCATTTGGCGACGGAATTAACATTTCACCAGGAAATTTATTGTTTAATTGAATAACACGACGCTTATTAGCCATTTCGTATGCAAACTCTAATTGCAGCCAACCTTCCGAATTAACGTAAGGTTTTAAGTCTGCAACTGTTTCATCTAATAAAAAATACCCACGATGATTTGTTTTGGTATAAAAAAAATTATCATCGCCAACTTTAACTCTAATTTTGGCATGCTTAATTTCATCGGTTTCAAAACGTTTCCATGCATTAAAAAGAAGTTTAAAAGCACCGCGTTGTTCTAAATTTATACTTTCGTCTTCAAGCGCTCGACCACGCAAATACAAGCGTTTTGAGGTTCCATAGGTTTGAAATGCTATTATTTGAAGCGGGTCTTTTTTAAACATAAAACAATAATATGGCAACTAAAAATAAAAAAAACCACGCAGGTTACGTGGTCTTTTTATTAATTTCGCTTTTAAAAACAGTTATTCTGTTGTTTTTTTTATCACTTTTTTAACCGCTACACTTACATCTTTAGCATTTCCTTTTAAGGCTTCAACGTTTGCTATAACCTCATCTTCTGCTCCTTCAAATGTTTCATAATCGGTAGTTTCAACACCATTTTTAGTTGTAATTGTTGTTACCACTGCTTTAACCGAATGGTCATCAATTTTGGTCATTTCAACTTTAACTTCCTTTTTAATTTCAATTTGATCTGAAGCATAAGCTGAAACAGAGGCTTCACTCACCAAACTTGGTGCAATAACTAAGGCCACAACCGACATCAATTTTAATAAAATATTTAACGACGGTCCCGATGTGTCTTTAAACGGATCACCTACAGTATCACCTACTACAGCAGCTTTATGAGCATCGGTACCTTTTCTACCTTGTTCTTCAATAGTTTTTTTTGCGTTATCCCAAGCGCCACCAGCATTCGATTGGAAAATGGCCATTAAAACGCCACATGTAGTTACTCCTGCTAATGTACCTCCTAACATTTCGGCACCACCAATAAATCCAATAGCTACAGGCACCGCAATAGCTAACAAGCCCGGTAACACCATTTCTTTAATTGAGGCTTGCGTTGAAATAGCTACACATTTATCGTATTCTGCTACACCATCAGCCGCATCGAAAATTTTTCTATCAGCTTCTGATGCTTTAGACATATCTGAATCGTATTTACGCATAATTTCTAAAGCTGCCTTTAACTGAGGAATATCTCTAAATTGACGACGCACTTCTTCAATCATCGCCATAGCTGCACGACCAACCGCATTCATTGATAAAGCTGAAAATACAAATGGCAACATACCTCCTACTAATAATCCAGCCATTATATTAGGTTGCGACACATCGATTGATGTGATTCCAGCAGTTTTCATAAATGCCGCAAATAATGCTAAAGCGGTTAAAGCCGCCGAAGCAATAGCAAAACCTTTACCAATAGCTGCTGTAGTATTACCAACCGCATCTAACTTATCGGTACGCTCACGAACTTCGCTTGGTAATTCGGCCATTTCTGCGATACCTCCTGCATTATCAGAAATTGGACCATAAGCATCAACAGCCAATTGAATGCCTGTATTGGCCAACATACCAACTGCCGCAATAGCGATACCATATAAACCAGCGTAATAATGCGACACCAAAATTGCAGCTGCAATTAAAATAATAGGAATTGCTGTTGACATCATACCGATACCTAAGCCCGCTATTATGTTTGTTGCAGAACCTGTTTCACTTTGTTTTACGATAGAATTTACAGGCTTTGTACCTGTACCAGTATAGTATTCGGTAATTTTCCCTACTGCTAAACCAGCTACTAAACCAGCTAAAACAGCCATAAAAACTCCTGTTGAGCCATGGGCTAATCCTTCGGTAGCTTCAGGAATAAAGGCTTTAATAATAAAGTATGACGCTATAAGCATAAGACCTGCCGAACCAAATTCGCCAATATTTAAAGCAGTTTGCGGGTTACCACCATCTTTAACTTTCACAAAAAATGTTCCGATAATCGACATAACAATTCCTACTGCTGCAAGTACCAAAGGCAAATACACCGCACCAATACCATTGGCGACGTTTGGAGTAATTATAAAGGCGCCTAAAACCATTGTACCAATAATTGAACCTACGTACGATTCGAATAAATCGGCTCCCATTCCTGCCACATCACCTACGTTATCACCTACGTTATCGGCAATAGTTGCTGGATTTAACGGATGATCCTCTGGGATACCCGCTTCTACTTTTCCTACTAAATCGGCACCAACATCGGCTGCTTTGGTATAAATTCCGCCTCCTACACGTGCAAACAATGCAATAGACGAAGCTCCAAGAGAAAATCCAGAAAGTACGTTAAGCACTTCGTTTAATCCCCAGCCCATTTCGCTATAAATCATAAACAACCCGCTTAAACCTAAAACACCTAAGCCTACAACACCTAAGCCCATTACAGCGCCTCCAGCAAATGCGACCTCCAGTGCTTTACCCAACGAGGTTCGTGCAGCACTTGTGGTACGTACATTGGCTTTTGTAGCCACCTTCATACCAATAAATCCTGCCAAGGCAGAACATATTGCGCCCACCACAAACGATACAGCTACCATACCGTTGGAGCCTGCTTCGTTACTTCCTTTAAAAAACAATAAAATGGCAACGGCTATTACAAAAATTGATAATATTTTATATTCGGCTTTTAAGAAAGACATGGCGCCATCGGCAATGTTTTTTGCAATGCGTTTCATTTTCTCATCGCCTTGATCTTGTTTGCCTACCCAAGCACTTTTAACAAATACAAATACTAAGGCTAACACCCCAAAAAGAGGTAAAAAATTTAGAATATTTTCCATATGGTTAGTTGGTTTAATTAAAACTTATTTTTTTGCTGGACTAAAATAGGAAAATAAAAATTATAAAAAAAAGCTATAATTAATTAAGTATTTATCACTAAACAATTACTTAAATTAAAAAATCAATATTTTTATGACAGATATCAGTCAAACAATTGATATTTTAAATACAAAAACAACATTACAATAATTTTAAACTATTTAACTCGTACTGTAATATAGTTACAAAAAAACCACCTTAATGAGTAAGGTGGTTTTTGAAAATATTTTTTAAAAAAAGAACTAAATGGTAAACGTTCTCTTTTTCTTGTGTTCACTATCGTCGTAACGTTGCACACACTCGTTGTAAATTTTAATCGCTTCTTCGGCATTTCCCCAACCACCAACATCTACTTTTTTCTTTTCTAAATCTTTATACACTTGAAAAAAGTGTTCAATTTCTTTTAAACGGTGCGGGTTTAAATCACCTATATCGGCACGCTTATTCCAAACAGGATCTGAAACTGGTACACAAATAATTTTTTCATCAGGACCTTTTTCATCAGTCATATGAAATACACCTATTGGGCGTACTTCCATAACCACCATAGGGTACGATGGCTCTGTAGATAATACTAAAACATCTAATGGATCTTGATCTAAAGCTAAAGTTTCAGGAATAAAACCATAATCTCCTGGGTACATCATTGAAGAAAAAAGGGTTCTATCGAAACGAATTTTATGCAGCGTAAAATCGTATTCATATTTATTTCGGCTGCCTTTTGGTATTTCAATTAAAACATCAAAAGTTGTAGATTTTTTTTTACTCATAACTTAAATAATATTCTGTTCTAGATTCGTGATTTGCTCAGTTTAGTTTCAAGAGCAAATGTAAACAACCCTTTAGCATTTAACAACTAATGCCTGTTTTTTATATGTTATTTAAGTACTATAACGATGTAGTTTTAAACATCCTAAAAAAATTATCTTTTAAATACTTAACTATTCATTATATTGTAACGAATTTTTAAAGAAAAAATAATGCGTAATTATCTTCTAATTATATTTTTTGCTTTAAGTCCGTTTTTACAGGCACAAACCCAACCTTGGCAAGGTAAATTTGAACCCATAGATAATATTATTGCACCACCAAACAATTACAGAAATGCAAGTGGTGCTCCTGGAAAAGACTATTGGCAACAACGTGCCAATTATAAAATTAAAGCGCAAATAAACGAAAAAACAAACGTACTTTCTGGTGAAGCGGTTATTACCTATTTTAACAACTCACCCGATAACTTAAGCTACGTTTGGATGCAATTAGAGCAAAATGTAAATAAAAAAGGGAACGAAGATTTTGGATCGATAAACAATAATATAAAAGATTCTATTACCACCCAAAACATGCAACGTTTAACACGAGCCATTGATTTTCCAGCGGGTTACACAATTAAATCTGTAAAAGATGGCCATGGTAATACTTTAAAAACAACCATTAACAACACCATGATGAAGGTGAAATTAAACACCACTTTAAACGCTGGAGCATCAACCACCATATCAATTTCATGGTCGTACCCAATTACCGACAGAAGCATGTATCGTCTGTCGCGTGAAGGTTACGAATATTTCCCAGAAGATGATAACACCACTTACCTAATGGCGCACTGGTTTCCTAGAATGGCCGTTTATAACGATACCGAAGGTTGGCAAAACCAACAGTTTCAAAAACTGGGTGAATTTGCCTTAGAGTTTGGCGATTACGACGTTGAAATAACCGTACCCGCCGACCATATTATCGCAGCAACTGGAACCTTACAAAACAGTGAATCTGTACTTAGTAAAACACAACGAAAACGAATTGAAAAAGCAAAAAGCACCTTCGATAAGCCAGTAATGATTATTACTAAAGAAGAAGCTATTACTAACGAATCGACAAAATCTACCAAACAAAAAACCTGGAAATTTAAAGCCGAAAATGTGCGTGATTTTGCATTCGCATCTTCGAGAAAATTTTTATGGGATGCGCAAGCCGTAAAACTGCCAACTAACACGGTTTTGGCCATGTCGTTATATCCAAAAGAAGGATTACCGGTATGGCAATACAACTCTACCGAAGCCGTAAAACACGCCTTAGAAGTGTATTCTGAAGCGACCTTCGATTATCCTTATCCGGTGTGTATTTCGGTAAATACATCCAACATTGGTATGGAATTCCCAATGATTAGCTTTAATGGAGGCAGACCAGATAAAGACGGTAATATTAGCGAACGTGCCAAACAAGGCATGTTAAGTACTATTGTACATGAAGTTGGGCACAACTGGTTTCCAATGATTGTGAGTTCCGACGAACGCAAGTGGATGTGGATGGACGAAGGCCTAAACACCTTTTTACACCAACGCACTTTAGCCGAACGTTATCCAGATTTTAATCATGTAACACCAAAAGTAATTGCGCCATTTATGAGCGGCGATAAAAATATTTTGCGCCCAATAATGACGACTTCCGACAATGAGCTTTTTAACCAGTTTGGAGCTAATTTTTATTTAAAACCCACCGTTGGACTGCAAATGTTAAGAAACACTATTATTGGAAAAGAATTGTTCGACGAAGCTTTTAAAGAATACGCAAACCGTTGGAAATACAAACATCCTAACCCAAGTGATCTATTTAGAACTCTTGAAGATGCTACGGCTACCGATTTAGATTGGTTTTTTAGAGGCTGGTTTTTTACCACCGATAACGTAGATATGGAATTAAGCAACGTAAAGTGGTTTAAGGTTTATGAAGACACTGCAAATATTGAAGATAAAAAGAAATCGTCGAAAGCTAAAATTACTGCTAGCGGCGCTAATGCTAATGCTGAAATAGATGATTTTAGTAACGGTCCCGAATTTATAAATATGGTTGATACTCCTGATAAAGATTATGGACAATTTTTATCGCGTTTAGATGACGCCGAAGTTAGAAAACAACTTTCGGGAAAAAATATTTATGAAATTACCGTAAAAAATCGTGGCGGACTAGTAATGCCGGTTATTATTGAATGGGTTTTTACCGATGGCACTACCGAAATTGATCAACTACCTGCAGAAGTTTGGCGTAGAAATGAATACGAAATTCAGCACACTTTTATTAAAGATAAAGAAGTTGCTAAAGTAAATTTAGATCCGAACTTAGAACTTGCCGATACCAACACTCAAAACAACAGTTTCCCTAAGGAAGAAAATGAATCGGAGTTTGATGATTTTAAGGCTAAAAAGAAATAAATTATTCGGTTTGAAATATTTTAAAACATTATGCTTACTGTTTTCTAGTATCGTCTTTTTAAGCTGTAATTCTTCTGAAAATATTAAAACGGGCGACATTGTTTTTAGAGGTGCTTCTAAAAGTGAATTATCTTCGGCAATTAACGACGTTACTCAAACTGCCAAAAAAAACACTTATACGCACATGGGCATTTGCGAGGTAATTAACGATAAAATTTTTGTGTATCATTCCGATTTAGGAAAAGGTGTTGTAAGAGAATCGCTTGAAGATTTTTATAAACCTGATGAAGCTACTGATTATAGTGTAGATTTATATCGTATAAAGACCATAAGCAATAAACAAATTGCATCAGCTATTACTAAAGCGAGAGCTTTAATTAACAAACCTTATAATGTCACTTATATTTTAGAAGACGAAGGTTTTTATTGTTCAGAATATATTTATGAACTGTTTAAAAATGATAGTGTTTTTAAATTAGAGCCTATGACTTTTAAAAACCCTAAAACCAAAACCTTTCATGATGGTTGGGTTAAACACTATAACAACTTAGGCATTGCTATTCCCGAAGGAAAATTAGGTTGTAACCCTAACGGGATGGCTAGCAGTGAAAATTTAGAATTTATTGGTAAGATTAACTAATTTTAAAAATCGAAACCAAAACTACCAGTTATACCAAATTTTCGAGCGTTTGGATATGCTAATTCATCTTTATAATTTCCTCTAAAATTAAAATCTAACCTAAATACTTTAAAAATATTTCCTATACCAAAACTGTACTCGTAATACGGTTCATTATTTGGTGCAATAAGCTGAATATTGTTGGGGTTAGAAGGCACATTATTTAAATCGATGTTTTCCTGCGAAATGTCGCCCCAAGCACCACGAATACTAACAATTTCTCTTAAATTAAGTTTTCGTAAAAGTGGTATTCTAGAAAATAAGCGTCCGTTAAAATTATGCTGAATATGAAAAGATGCGTAAGTATCGGTTACAAACTCATAAAAATCTAATTGCGAAAAGGTATTGTATATTGAAAAGTACGATTGATTACCTGGAATAACACTTAATAAACCCAGTGGTACTTCGCCAAAAGTTTTACCAGCTTCAATAGTTGTTGTTAAACGCCCAAAACCTCCAACTTGCCAAGGCTGAATATATGAAAATTGCAGCTTTGTATAATCGAAATCGCTATCAAAAACACCTTTATCGCCTCGAGACACTTGCGCAAATAAACTTGGAAAATCGTCGTTTGCCACTCTTCGCTCTACCCCAAAACCTGTCATTTTTCGTTTTGGATAGTAGGACAATGAAAATGAGCTTTCGAACTGTTTAATTTCTGAAGCAATACCATCTGGCGTATTATAATCTAAACTAAATGTTGATGAAGCAGATTCTAAGGTTCGGTAATTTCCTGTTACTCTAAAAATAACATTTCGCCAAGGTTCGGCTTCAATGGCTAAACTACTTAAATTTATAGAGGTTAATTTATCGTTGGTACTGGTACCAACTACCGACGATGATGCTAAACTGCGGCCTAAAACATCGGTACTCGTTGTTAAACTTGCTCCTATTTGTTCTACATCGCGCCGATTTCCTCCCGATATTATTAATCGGCTTTTTTTATCGAGCAACCATTTACCCGAAATACCGTATTTAAATTTATCGTCACGAAATCCGTAAGCTGTAAAACCTTCTAATCGCCACAAATCGTTTGGCCCAAAGTAAGTTCGACCACCGGTACGTAAACGTAATCCTTCTACTTCGTTAAATCCAAAGGTTGAAAATATGGGTCCATAATCTAACGGAAGTGTATTAAACTCAATATAGCCCGAAGCTAAAATACTTCCTAAATTATATAAACGCTGAAACTTTTTTACGGTTTTTAAGGTGTCTAACATTTTGTAAACGCCCTTTTCGTCTTTATTTAATTCTTCCAAACGATTGTTTGCCCAAAACGCATCGTCTCGATTATATACATCTTTATCATAATTATACACTTCGGTATCGTAGAATTTTTTATCCTTGGCGATATCGAATTTATAATTATTATAAATGGTTGTGCGTTTTCCGTATATACCGCGAGCTTTATCTTTTTTACTGAATGAAAAATCACTCATCATATAATCGCGTTTTACCAGAAAAAGCGAATCGGTTAATACATCAAACTCCTGCTCAATATAAATATCTTTTACCCAGTTTATATTAGCACTTTTTGATGCTTGAAGGTTGATTTCTTTTATAGCATAAGTGGTGTCGGCTACCCAAAAATCGCCTTTAAAGGTAAGTTCGTTTTTACGACGCGGATAATACACAATGTTGTAACACCATTTATTATCAATATAAGCACTATCGGTTAACACATAGTTGTATGTACTAATTCCTGTTCTAGACAAGGGACTTACAAAACTCTTATCGAAAAACTTAAGATAATTATCGTAAACGCTAAAATCGTTGTATAAATCGTTTACAAAATCGATTATGATTTGGTTATCGCTAAAACCAGAATTTTTATTGCCTTCAAGCACTTCTTTGGTTTTATTTATTACGTTATCACCATATACTTTCGATACAGCTTCATTAATAAACATGGGCAAATAAGCCTTACCTGTTACGTTAGAAGTATCTACATGATTAAAAACAAATTCCATGCCTTTAAACAAGTTACTCTTCATTAAGGCACTATCAATAGAATTAATGTCGAATTCTACTTTTTCGTATTTATCGTATTCGTATTGTTTAAATTGTTTTAAACCATTGCTGCGTTTGTGTTCCCAAATTTTCCGAAGTAAATCGATTGCTGGGTTATTTTTTTTAGATTGCTTTCCCGTAAAAATAACAACTTGATCGAGCTGACTAGTTTCTTCTTTTAAAACAAACTTTAAATTGTAATTTACTTTTTTGTCTAATGGAATATTTAAAGTTTCATACCCAATAAACGATACGGTTAAAGCTCCCCAAGTTTCATCGGACTCTAAATAAAACTTCCCATTCTCGTCGGTAATAGTACCTTGGGTAGAGCCTTCAAAAATAACATTAGCAAACGATACGGGTTGCTCGAATTCGTCGAACACGTAACCACTTACTTTGGTTTGAGATTGTGCGGAAAAAATTCCTATAAAGAAAAGAAGAAATAGTAACTTAAAATTCATAATACAAAAAAAACTTCATCAACAATAATGCCGATGAAGTTTATATAACGTAAAAAAATACAAATTATTTATATAATACTTTTTTAACAGCCTTAACAACGTCGTTGCTGTTTGGCAACCATTCTTCTAACAATACTGGCGAGTATGGCGCTGGTGTATCGGCTGTATTAATTTTTACAATAGGTGCATCTAAATAATCGAAAGCTTCGCTTTGCACTAAATAGGTAATTTCTGTTGCAACATTACCAAAAGGCCATGCTTCTTCTAAAATTACTAAACGATTTGTTTTCTTAACAGACTCAACAATCGCTTTTCTATCCATTGGGCGCACGGTACGTAAATCGATAATTTCACACGAAATACCTTCTTTCTCTAATTCATCAGCAGCTTTGTAAGCTTCCTTAATAATTTTACCAAACGATACAATAGTAACATCGGTTCCTTCGCGTTTAATATCAGCAACTCCTAAAGGTAAAATATACTCACCTTCTGGCACTTCACCTTTATCACCATACATTTGCTCACTTTCCATAAAAATAACTGGGTCGTCGTCGCGTATAGCTGCTTTTAATAAACCTTTAGCATCGTAAGGGTTTGATGGCACAACTACTTTTAAACCAGGTGTATTTGCAAACCAGTTTTCAAAAGCTTGCGAGTGCGTAGCTCCTAATTGACCCGCAGAAGCTGTTGGCCCACGAAATACAATCGGACAGTTAAATTGTCCGCCAGACATTTGTCTGATTTTCGCAGCATTGTTTATAATTTGATCAATACCAACTAAAGAGAAGTTAAAAGTCATGTATTCAACTATTGGTCGGTTACCTGTCATGGTAGAACCAATGGCAACACCTGCAAAACCAAGTTCGGCAATTGGCGTATCGATAACACGTTTTGGACCAAATTCGTCTAACATTCCTTTTGATGCTTTGTAGGCACCATTATATTCTGCAACCTCTTCACCCATTAAGTAAATGCTCTCGTCGCGACGCATTTCTTCGCTCATGGCTTCGGCAATAGCTTCTCTAAATTGAATTGTTTTCATTAATAGTTTTTTTTATCGAGTAGCAAAAATAACAATAAATGATAAACTCTCTAGCAAGATTTTAACTAAAATTTATTATGCGCGCATAGTATTTTTCAAAATAAATAATTAACTTCGTAGCCACAATAAAAAATAAGACTTAAAATTACTAAATATTATGAAAATATTAGTTTGTATTAGTCATGTTCCAGACACGACTTCTAAAATAAATTTCACCGATGGCGACACCAAATTCGATACCAACGGTGTACAGTTTGTAATTAACCCAAATGACGAGTTTGGCCTTACAAGAGCCATGTGGTTTAAAGAAAAACAAGGCGCTAGTGTAACGGTTGTTAACGTTGGCGGACCAGAAACAGAACCAACTTTACGAAAAGCATTAGCTATTGGTGCCGATGAAGCTATTCGCGTAAATACTGCTGCCACAGACGGTTTTACGGTTGCAAAACAATTGGCAAGCGTTATTGAAAACGGTGGTTACGATTTAGTTATAGCTGGTAGAGAATCTATTGACTATAACGGAGGTATGGTTCCAGGTATGATTGCTGGTTTAACCCAAGCTAACTTTGTGAATAATTGTATTGGGCTTGAGGTTGATGGCTCTTCAGCAAAAGCAATACGCGAAATTGATGGTGGTAAAGAAACCATTTCTACAACATTACCACTAGTAATTGGGGGACAAAAAGGTTTGGTTGAAGAAAGCGATTTACGCATACCAAACATGCGCGGTATTATGATGGCTAGAAAAAAGCCATTAACGGTTGCTGAGCCTGTTGATGCGATAGCGCAAACCACATCGGTAACTTTTGAAAAACCAGCTCCAAAAGGCGCCGTAACTTTAGTTGCTCCAGATAATTTAGATGAATTAGTGAATTTACTTCATAACGAAGCTAAGGTGATTTAGTGCTATTAAATCATTCCGAATTTAACTACGGAATCTTTTTAAACACTTTATGAGTATTAATAAGTTCCTGAAAAATAATCAGGAAAAAATTTAGAAAAATTATTATGTCAGTTTTAGTATATACAGAATCAGAACAAGGTGTATTTAAAAAAGCAGCTTTCGAGGTTGCAAGTTACGCCAAGGCCGTAGCATCCGATTTAGGAACCACAGTTACAGCCGTTTCAATAAATGCCAATGATACCAGCGCTCTAGCGGCTTATGGTGTAGATAAAGTTTTAAACGTAAAAAACGATGCTTTAAACAGTTTTAATGCCAATGCCTTTGCGCAAGTTATTAAACAAGCTGCCGAACAAGAAAATGCACAAGTGGTTGTAGTAAGTTCTTCGGCAGACAGCAAGTATTTAGCACCATTGTTATCGGTTAGTTTAAATGCTGGTTACGCTTCAAACGTTATTGCAAAACCAGAAAGCACGAGTCCGTTTAAAGTAAAACGAACCGCCTTTACAAACAAAGCTTTCGAGATTACCGAAATTAATTCAGAAATAAAAATTGTTGGTGTTTCCAATAATGCCTTTGGTTTAGTTGAATCTAGTGGTAGCGCTTCCGCGGAAGACTTCTCGCCTGCCATTCCTGAGTTAGGAGTAAGCGTAGAATCGGTTGATAAAGCCACAGACAAAGTAAGTATTGCCGATGCCGAAATAGTAGTTTCGGGTGGTCGCGGATTAAAAGGCCCTGAAAACTGGGGTATGGTTGAAGAATTAGCAGATGTTTTAGGTGCTGCCACAGCATGCTCAAAACCAGTATCAGATTTAGGATGGCGCCCTCATAGCGAACACGTTGGGCAAACTGGTAAACCAGTAGCATCAAACCTTTATATAGCCATTGGTATTTCTGGAGCTATTCAGCATTTAGCAGGTATAAACGCATCAAAAGTAAAAGTTGTAATTAATACCGATCCAGAAGCTCCTTTCTTTAAGGCTGCCGATTATGGCGTTGTTGGAGATGCTTTTGAGGTGGTTCCTGCCTTAATTGAAAAATTAAAAGCGTTTAAAGCTCAACAATAAATATAATTTTTATAAATTGTATTGTTCGAAAGAACTGATTAAATTAGCATTTTATCATAAAACTACGATTTGTAGTTGGTAAAGTCCTAATTTAAACAGTTCTTTGCGTTTTAATAAATTATGAGTTTAGTAAGATTAAATATAAAAGGTATATCGTACAGCCAAACCCAAAACGGTGCTTATGCCTTAATTTTAAATGAAGTAGAAGGAGATCGTAAACTTCCTATTGTAATTGGTGCTTTCGAGGCACAATCTATCGCCATCGCTCTTGAAAAAGAAATTAGCCCACCACGACCATTAACCCACGATTTATTTAAAAATTTCGCCGACAGATTCGATATTGTTGTAAAACAAGTTATTATTCATAAACTAGTTGATGGTGTATTTTACTCTAGTTTAATTTGCGAACGCGATAAAATTGAAGAAATTATTGATGCCAGAACTAGTGATGCAATTGCATTAGCACTACGTTTTCAAGCGCCAATTTTTACCTATAAAAACATTCTTGATAAAGCGGGTATTTACCTAAAAGTAAACCCTAAAAAAGAAGATGAAAACGAAGAACAGGACAGCGTTTTAATGGACGAATTAGTGGCCAACGAATTAGAACCTTCTCAACCAAGCGAAAGCCTTATATCTAAAACTTTAGAAGAACTTCATAAATTATTAGACGAAGCAGTTGCAAACGAAGATTACGAAAAAGCAGCACATATTCGCGACGAAATATCTAAACGAGAATAACACCCAAAATTTAATTATGAGCAAGCCGTTTTTGTACTTACTTCCATTATTTCTTCTCTTTTCAACATTAACATTTTCTCAAGATTTAGATACCATTCCACAACTCGAAGCTATAGAAACTACTGCTTCTGTAGCTAGCGATACTTTACAAGCTACAGTTGAAACTATCACGGAAGCCTCAAACAATAATCCATCTGAAAACAGTATTATTCCTAGTCAAGGTTTTACTGTAAACAGTTTATGGCGCGGTGCTTTAGGTATGATTACTTTGGTATTTATTGCTTTTCTATTCAGCAGTAATAAAAAAGCAATTAATTGGAAAATTGTAGGCCTTGGTTTAGCCTTTCAACTCATAATTGCAGTCGGGGTTTTAAAAGTAGACTTCGTAAAAAATATTTTTGAATTTGTTGGTAGCTTATTTGTAAGTGTGTTAGAATTTACAAGAGCAGGAAGCAAATTTTTATTTGAAGGTTTAGTAGTTGACATGGATACCTTTGGCTATATTTTTGCCTTTCAAGTACTACCAACCATTATTTTCTTTTCAGCTTTAACATCGGTATTATTTTATCTTGGTGTTATTCAAAAAGTAGTTAAAGGAATGGCTTGGTTGCTATCAAAAGCCTTAAAAATTTCTGGGGCTGAAAGTTTAAGCGTTGCTGGTAACATCTTTTTAGGTCAAACCGAAGCACCGCTACTTATAAAAGCTTATTTAGAAAAAATGAATAAGTCTGAAATGCTGTTAGTAATGATTGGCGGTATGGCAACCGTTGCTGGTGCTGTATTAGCGGCTTATATTGGCTTTTTAGGTGGTGACGATCCAGCATTACGTTTATTTTATGCAAAGCACTTACTAGCAGCTTCTGTAATGGCAGCTCCAGGTGCTATTGTTATTTCTAAAATACTATATCCGCAAACCGAAGATGTAAATACCGATGTTAGTGTATCACAAGAAAAAATAGGTTCAAACTTTTTAGATGCTATTGCTAACGGAACTACCGAAGGTTTAAAATTAGCCGTTAATGTTGGCGCTATGCTATTAGTATTCGTTGCTTTTATTGCAATGTTTAATGGCCTTTTAGGTTGGGTTGGAGATATAACGTCGTTCAACACTTGGGTTGCAAACAACACCTCTTACGAAAGCCTATCTTTAGAACTTATTTTGGGCTATATTTTTGCGCCTTTAATGTGGCTTATTGGTGTTGCTCAAGAAGATATGGCGCTTATGGGACAACTCCTAGGTATTAAACTTGCCGCAAGCGAATTTATTGGCTACATTCAATTGCGCGATTTAAAAGATGTTACAAACAGTATTCATTTAAATTATGAAAAATCGGTAATAATGGCGACCTACATGCTTTGTGGCTTTGCTAATTTTGCATCCATAGGTATTCAAATTGGTGGTATTGGCTCATTAGCTCCTGGACAACGCAAAGTATTATCGCAATTCGGAATGAAAGCCTTAATTGGAGGTACTATTGCCTCGTTAATTTCAGCTACAATTGCTGGAATGATTATTGGGTAAATATCTTCTTGCTTAAAAAGACAAGTTTTAAGTTAATAACTTTATGATAAGATATATAAAGCATCAAATTAAGTTTTGATGCTTTTTTATATTTTTAACCATTAAAAATTGAGTTGAATTAAATAAGATTTCCACAGTTGTGGATAATAAATATGAAACAATATCACGATTTAGTTAAACACGTTTTAGAACATGGAAACGAAAAAGGAGACCGCACAGGAACGGGTACCAAAAGTGTTTTTGGCTACCAAATGCGTTTCGATTTAAGCGAAGGTTTCCCTATGGTAACCACCAAAAAATTACACTTAAAATCGATAATCCATGAATTACTTTGGTTTTTAAAAGGTGATACCAACATAAATTATTTAACCGAAAATGGTGTTAGAATTTGGAATGAATGGGCTGACGAAAATGGCGATTTAGGTCCTGTTTATGGCCACCAATGGCGTAACTGGAATAGCGATGAAATAGACCAAATAAAAGAAGTTATTGAAACCTTAAAACAAAATCCTAATAGCCGTAGAATGTTGGTTTCGGCTTGGAATCCTTCGGTGTTACCAGATACATCAAAGAGTTTTAGTGAAAATGTAGCCAATGGTAAAGCTGCTTTACCACCGTGTCATGCCTTTTTTCAATTTTATGTAGCCGATGGAAAGCTATCGTGTCAACTATACCAACGTAGTGCCGATATATTTTTAGGCGTACCTTTTAACATAGCATCATATGCCCTGTTTACAATGATGATGGCACAAGTTTGTGGTTATCAACCTGGTGAATTTATTCACACCTTTGGTGATGCCCATATTTACAACAATCATTTTGAGCAATTGGAGTTACAATTATCTAGAGAACCTAGACCTCTTCCAAAAATGATTCTAAACCCAAAAATAAATGATATCTTTGAGTTTACTTTTAACGATTTTACCTTAGAAAATTACAACCCGTACCCACATATAAAAGGTGTAGTTGCCATATAAAATCTCCAAGGCTGTCTACTAAAAAGTTATTAATTCTAGCTAACTAAAAAAGCTTGTTAAATTGATTTTTAAAATTTAAAAAAAGCATATATTTTTAACCAGACTTACTAGACAGCCTTTTTATAATGTACTTTTTTATTATTTAATTAAACAGTTACAACACTATTTTCGGCACCTGCAAAATCATTCCAAGCATAAGCATCTGCAGCCTCATCATTAGTGTAAACGGTTTCGTCGATTAAATATTTAAATTCGTATGAACTATCTTTTTCTAAATCTATTGTACCTTTAAATGTACCACTTTTTAATTTTTTTAAAGGATTAGCCTTAGCACTCCATTTATTAAAACTCCCTACTACAGATACCTTTTTTGCTTCATCTGGAGTAATCTCGAAAGTTACCTTACAAATTGGCTTAGATTTTAAATACTGTTTTTTAATAGACATAATTTTTTATTTTTAGGTTTAAACAAATTTATAAAATAAGTTACGACAAATTTATTACAAGTAACACTATAAGACTAAGAATTATTAATTTATCAATTTGAAGTAAAAATTTTATTACATTTTAAAAAAATCACATCTTTTTTACCATTTCTTCAAGTTAAAAATCAGCTTTTTTACTGATTTTCAGCAAATTTCAAAAACTGTGTTTCAATATCCCTTACCGATGAAACCACTCCATTTTCAATTAAAACCCGATAACAAAACGTTATACTTTCATCCTTTTTCAAACTAAAATTCAGTTCTTCTTCTCCATTGGTATAGGTTTTAGACCCTAACGGGTTTACAGCAAACAAACCATAATCGCGTGCCATCCAATGTGGTTCGTGATTTGGGTTTTTGGGATGCGATAAAATACTAACCGCAACGCTATCATCATCGACCACACCTACTAACTGCATCCATTTTGCGCGCTTACCCCAAACTTCTGGGTAACCTTGAATACCATTACTATTTTTATAAAATCCGGTAGGTTTAATATTAACTAAGCTATCAACTTCTACACCAAAACGCTTGTCAATTCTTTCCGACGGCATTTCCAATTCTGTACGCACACGTATGGCGAACATGCCCTCTTTAGAATCGGTAAAAATCACATTTTTACTAACAGCTTTTAATGTAGAATTACAGGTTATACTTCTAACGTTTTTATCGCCTTTAAAACGATAAGTTGTTACTTCCTCAATAACAATCTCCTGTTTATCATTCACCCAATTTTTCTTTACGCTTAATTCGCCAACTCCACCAGATTTCATTTTTAAAAACTCCACATGATTGATGCGTCCGTAACGTGCATTCTCATTTTTAGGAACCACGGCACTATTCCAATAATCAACACCATTTACATCACCATGATTAAGCCACAATCCATAATGGTGCGGATGATCCATGCGTTCTCCTACAATGGGTTTAAAAGGAAATCCGCGAGTTATGCGCTTACCATTTGCAGTTTTTAAAGGAAAAAGTACGGGTTTTCGCAACATACTATCGGCATATAAATATGAAGTAAAATAAACCGAATCGACAAAAATATCAATACGATTTTGCGCATCATTCTTCACAATATTTACATAATTTTTGGTAGAAATTGCTGAAGATTCGTTGCCTTGTTTACAAGAAAAACACAAACAAAACCAACAAATTAGGGTTAACAATCGAATATACATGATCTTTTTATTAGTGACTTATGAAATATACAACATATACCTTAACTTTTTAACTTCTGATAATAAAACGCAGGTAATAACAACAATAAAATAATGGGTTGAATTAAAAACCGTCGGATATTAAAAAACAAATAATAATCTTCCTGTTTAGGGTTTACCACAAAATATAAATACAACAACATTAAAACCACAAATGCAAGGCTATAAACGATTGCAGAAAATTTCACAATGCCTTTATCTTTAAAAAAAAGAAAAATAATACCTAGGCTAATAATTGTATTTAGTAAAAACCTAAATGTGGTGTTTAATACTAATTTCGCTACTTCGCGACGCGGACTATCAATATACAAATAGTCGTTTTGAAAAAAGGTTAAATACGGGTCGTAAAACAAATCATCTTCAAAAAACCTGACAAAAATCAAAAGCATAAAAAGCATAGAAATCATTATGTAACGCCCTGCTCTATTCATTTTTATTTTCAAATTTAGAAAATTGATTTACCCAAATTACCCATAACAAAAATAGCATCCCGTAAATTATTGCTGGAAAAATTACATTATGCAAAACATGATCGTGTTCTGGATATTTATACAGTCCAATACTTAAAACAACTATGCGTAATAAGTTGACTATATAAATTAAAACACTACCAAAAACAACATAAAAAATGGTGCTTTTTAAACTACCCGAAAAAGCAACAATAAACGATACAAATAAAATAATAACACTTACCGAATTACAACCCTCTACAATTCGAGCCAAATATTTACCATTAAAAATAAGTTTCATTGAAGGCTCGTTAGGATGCGGTTGCATAAACACTTTATAGCCAAAATCGTTTAATAAAATTTCAGATTGCTTAGCCACCAAATGGGTTAAATAATCTGGGTAAAATTTACTACCATCGCTATACTGCAAGTAAAATTTATAAGTAAACGACAAAACAGTATAAACCACTAAAAAAGTAAGTATAAACTTTACGACGCCTTTGTATTTTAAAAACAGTGTTTTCAATTAAATATTTCTTAAACCAAAACCGAAATTACAGCTTTTTAAATATTTTTGCTCGATAATCGAAACTTAATTATAAATCGATTGATTTTAAGTATAAAATAAACCAATTTGTATATGGATTTTAACAGCCTAAAACCCAAAGTTGAAAGCATAATTTTAAATAAAAAGAAAACCATAGACGAACGCCTACTTAAAATATGTGAGCTGCTAGAAGCAAGCATTAACTATTACAATTGGGTGGGTTTTTATTTTAAAAATGGCGATAAAGAAGAGTTAAAACTAGGCCCTTATGTTGGTGCGCCTACAGACCATACTATAATTCCATTTGGTAAAGGTATTTGTGGGCAAGTAGCTGTAAGTAATCAAAATTTTGTGGTGCCAGATGTTGCGGCTCAAGATAATTACATAGCATGCAGTATTACAGTTAAAGCTGAAATTGTTATTCCTATTTTTGTTAATGGCGAAAATATTGGACAAATAGATATCGATTCGAACACTCCAGATCCTTTTACCGAAGCCGATGAACGCTTTTTGGAATTTGTTTGTAAAAAAGTATCTGAGATGCTTTAGTTTAAAATTCTGAATTTTGTTGTTATGCTAATTTTGAACCCTAAATCTTAAACTTTGAATTTTAGCTGTTAACAACTTCCTTATTTCGTTAAGAAATCACTTCATTTTAAGCGCTGCATTAGTTTTATATTTAATCATTTTGAGTACTTTTGCATTTTATTACTAAAACTAACAAAAAACTCTCAATTTTTTAAACAACACAACACTAATGAGCAACGCAAAAACTATTAAATCGGCATTAATTTCGGTATTTAGCAAAGACGGATTAGAACCTATTGTTAAAGAACTAGACAAACAAGGTGTAACTATTTATTCTACTGGTGGCACAGAAAAATTTATTAACGATTTAGGCATAAACGTTGTTCCTGTTGAAGATGTTACTTCGTACCCTTCAATTCTTGGTGGTCGTGTAAAAACTTTACATCCAAAAGTTTTTGGTGGTATTTTAAACCGACAAAACCACGAAGGTGATGTTAAAGAATTATCAGAATACGAAATTCCGCAAATCGATGTGGTTATTGTTGATTTATATCCATTCGAAAAAACAGTAGCTTCAGGGGCAAGCAATCAAGATATTATTGAAAAAATTGACATCGGTGGTATTTCGTTAATTCGTGCCGCTGCAAAAAATTATGCCGATGTAATCTGTGTCTCTTCTGTTGATGATTACGCTGAATTTTTAGAGTTAATTTCAGCCAATAATGGTTCCATTACCGAAGCAGACAGAAAGCGTTTTGCAACTAAAGCCTTTAACGTATCGTCGCATTACGATTCGGCAATCTTCAATTACTTCAACCAAGACAACGAAGAAACTGTTTTAAAAATTAGTGAAACTAACGGTAAAACATTGCGCTACGGAGAAAACCCACACCAAAAAGGGTTTTTCTTCGGAAATTTTGATGAGTTATTCACAAAACTTCACGGTAAAGAATTAAGCTACAACAACTTATTAGATGTTGATGCTGCTGTAAACTTAATGTTAGAGTTTAAAAACGAAGCACCAACTTTTGCAATTTTAAAGCATAACAACGCTTGTGGTTTAGCGCAACGCGACACCATTAAACAAGCCTATGTTGATGCTTTAGCGGGCGACCCAGTTTCGGCTTTTGGTGGTGTTTTAATTAGTAATACGGAAATCGATTTGGCTACAGCCGAAGAAATTCACAAACTATTTTGCGAAGTGGTTATCGCGCCGTCTTTTTCCGCGGAAGCGTTAGAAATTTTAAAAGGTAAAAAGAACAGAATTCTATTAGTAATTCACGATATCGACATGCCAAAAACAAATGTTAGAAGTTGTTTAAATGGTATTTTAGTACAAGATAGAAATGAAATTACCGATAAAGCTGAAGATTTAAAAACTGTCACCAATTTAGCGCCAACCGAGGCTCAAATTGAAGATTTATTATTCGCTTCAAAAATTTGTAAGCATACCAAATCAAATACTATTGTTTTAGCAAAAAACAAACAACTTTGCGCAAGCGGAACAGGACAAACCAGTCGTGTGGACGCGCTAGAGCAAGCCATACACAAAGCAGGCACTTTTAAATTCGATTTAAATGGTGCTGCAATGGCAAGTGATGCTTTTTTCCCATTTCCAGATTGTGTAGAAATTGCTAAAAATGCCGGAATAGCATCGGTTATTCAACCAGGTGGTTCTATAAAAGACCAATTGAGTATCGATTTTTGTAACGAAAACGACTTGGCTATGGTTATGACTGGAATGCGTCATTTTAAACACTAAAAATTTTCATTTTAGGCATCTAAAAACCGACAAAAAGCGTATAAGTGTTCAATAAAATATTTTAATAAATTTTGAATAGGTTAATACCAAATTAATTTATTAACTTTTATTACTTTTACGAAATTCGTTTTTTAAACCCTTAAAAATTACTAAATACGCATGGGATTTTTTGACTTCCTAACTGAAGAAATAGCAATAGACTTAGGTACGGCAAATACACTAATTATCCATAACGATAAGGTTGTTGTAGATTCGCCATCTATAGTGGCTCGCGATCGTGTAAATAACAAAATAATTGCGGTAGGTCACGAAGCTAGTTTAATGCAAGGAAAAACCCATGAAAACATAAAAACCATTCGTCCTTTAAAGGATGGCGTAATTGCCGATTTTGATGCTTCGGAGCAAATGATTAGTATGTTTATTAAAAACATACCAGCTTTAAAAAAGAAGTTTTTTACACCGGCTTTACGTATGGTAATTTGTATTCCTTCAGGAATTACAGAGGTTGAAATGCGTGCGGTAAAAGAAAGTGCCGAACGTGTTAACGGTAAAGAAGTTTACCTAATACACGAACCTATGGCGGCGGCCATTGGTATTGGTGTCGATATTATGCAACCAAAAGGTAATATGGTTGTTGATATAGGTGGTGGTACTACCGAAATCGCGGTTATTGCACTTGGTGGTATTGTTTGCGATAAATCGGTTAAAATTGCAGGCGATGTGTTTACAAACGACATTGTATACTACATGCGTACGCAACATAACTTATATGTAGGTGAACGTACTGCCGAAAAAATAAAAATTCAAATTGGTGCAGCTACCGAAGATTTAGAAGTTCCGCCAGAAGATATGAGCGTGCAAGGGCGCGATTTATTAACAGGAAAACCTAAACAAGTTTCTATTTCGTATCGTGAAATTGCTAAAGCACTCGATAAGTCAATTCTTCGTATAGAAGATGCTGTAATGGAAACACTTGGGCAAACACCTCCAGAATTAGCCGCCGATATTTACAACACTGGTATTTATTTAGCGGGTGGTGGTTCTATGCTTCGCGGTTTAGATAAACGTTTGTCGCAAAAAACAGACTTACCAGTTTATATTGCCGAAGACCCATTAAGAGCCGTTGTACGTGGTACTGGTATCACGCTTAAAAACTTAGCTAAATATAAAAGTGTATTGATTAAGTAAAACTGAAAAATACGCAGGTAGTTCATGCAACAAATAATTAATTTCATAATTAGGAACAAAAACTTTTTGCTGTTCTTTTTGTTGTTTTGTATCTCGCTAGTTTTTACTATTCAATCGCACTCTTACCATAAAAGTAAGTTTATAAATTCGGCTAATTTTTTAACTGGTGGCGTTTACAATTCTGCTAACAACATTAGCCGCTATTTTAATTTAAAATCGCAAAACCAATTACTTGCCGAAGAAAATCGTCGTTTGCGTTCGCTTCTTAGTAATGCAAGAATTTCTACCGATTCTGTTTATATCGATTCTACATCGTTTAACAAATCGTATACCTTTTACAATGCTAATATTATCAAAAACAGTTACTCGCTATCAGATAATATCCTAACCATTAACAAAGGTAAAAACGATAGCATAAAACAAGATTTTGGGGTTATTTCATCAAAAGGAATAATTGGTATTATCGACAAAACAAGCAACAACTTCGCCACGGTTTTATCGGTTTTAAATACTACAAGCAGAATTAGTGCGCAGTTAAAAAAATCGAATCATTTTGGAACGCTTTCCTGGAATGCTAAGTCTCCTGATTTCGTTCAACTTACCGATATTCCAAAAGTAGCCAAAGTTAAAGTTGGAGACACCATAATTACCTCTGGACGATCTTCAATTTTTCCTAAAAATATAGGTGTTGGTATTATAAAAAGTTTTCAGCTTGACGCCGCCGAAAATTATTATGAAATTGATGTAAAACTATTTAACGACATGACCAATTTAGAGCATGTTTACATCATAGAAAACGTAAATAAACAAGAAATTACTAACCTAGAAGATGAATAACTTATTCTCAATATATACCGTTCATTTTTTCGCTTTGGTTCTTGTACAAGTTCTAATATTTAATCATGTTAATTTTTTAGGATATATTAACCCATATCCATATATCCTATTTATTGCCTTATTTCCTGTAAAAAATAATCGCTTAGTATTAATTTTTATAAGTTTTCTGCTCGGTTTAAGTATCGATTTATTTTTAGACACAGGAGGCATTCATGCTGGTGCATCGGTTTGTATTGCATATGCACGCCCTGTAATTTTAAAATTCGCTTTCGGAACCATTTATGAACACCAAACGGTTAAATTTAACGCTGTCGATTTTGGCTCAAAACTCATGTATTTCACCATTTTAACGGCGATACATCATCTTATTCTGTTTAGTTTAGAAGTTTTTAACATGAGTAAAATAATTTTAATCCTTCAAAAAACGTTATTCTCTAGTATATTTACTATATTAATTAGCTTATCAATAACTATAGTTTTTAGCAGAAAAACGCGATGAGACAACTATTACTTTTTATTTCTGTAATTAGCGTTGGCATCTTATTCATTTCTAGGCTTTTTTATCTTCAAATTTATAAAACCGATGCGAATAATTTATTTGAAGACAATGCCATTAGAAAAGTTTACGATTACCCAAAACGAGGCTTTGTTTACGACCGCAATGGCAAACTACTTGTTGCCAACCAACCCACTTATGATGTTATGGTTATTCCGCGTGAAGTAAAACCATTAGATACTTTAGAATTTTGTAAGCTTTTAAAAATTACTAAAGAAGACTTCGTAAAAAAATACGATAAAGCTTATCATTATTCTCCTCGATTACCATCGCCTTTTGTACCTCAGCTATCTAAAGAAGATTATGCGGTTTTACAGGAAAAAATGCGAAAATTTGAAGGTTTTTATATTCAAAAACGCTCCCTACGTGATTACCAAACCACAATTGGCGCTAACGTTTTAGGCGATATTGGCGAAGTAAACTACGCCACCATAAATAAAAACCCATATTACAGAATGGGCGATTTAATAGGTAAACAAGGTGTTGAAGCTTCTTATGAAGATATTTTAAGAGGCGTTAAGGGTATTAAATTTATACAAAAAGACAGATTTAACCGCAATATTGGCCCTTATAAAGATGGAAAATTTGATACCATCCCCGAACAAGGCAAAGACATTACCATAACCATTGATGCCCATTTACAAGCCTATGGTGAATTATTAATGAAAAACAAACGCGGTGGCGTTATTGCTTTAGAACCTAAAACAGGAGAAATTCTGGCCATGGTAGCAGCGCCAACCTACGATCCTAATATTTTAGTTGGCCGAAACCGTTCTAAAAACTTTACAAAACTATACAACGATACTATTGCAAAACCACTTTTTAACCGAAGCTTACAAGGTGTATATGAACCAGGTTCTCCGTTTAAATTAATGAACGCTTTAATCGCTCTTCAAGAAGGCGTCATGGACGAAAACGAACACGTTACCTGTTATCGTGGTTACAAGTACGGCAACCGTTTTATGAAATGCCATTGTAATTATGGCACGCGAAATGATATGGTTTCAGGCATACAACGTTCATGCAACGCTTATTTTGCTACAGCTTACCGTAAAATTTTAGATAAAAACGGTAGTGCTTCCGACGGTATTGATGTTTGGAGCAAACATGCAAAAAGTTTTGGATTAGGTAATTTTTTAAATAACGATTTATTTGTTGGGCAAAAAGGACGTATTCCAGACCGCGATTACTACAAACACATTTATCCAAAAACCTTCTACTCCACTTACACTATTTCAAATGCCATAGGCCAAGGCGAAGTTGCTACTACTCCTATTCAGCTAGCAAATATGGCTGCAGCAATTGCAAATCGAGGTTACTTTTATACGCCACATATTATAAAACATATTGAAGGAGAAACGCTTCCTGAAAATTTCGCAAAACCAAAGTTTACAACCATAAATCGAGAACATTTTGAACCCGTAATTGATGGTATGCTTGCGGTATACGAGAAAGGAACAGCATCATCATTACGTGTAAAAGATATTGATATTTGTGGAAAAACAGGTACAGTTGAAAATTTTATAAAAATAGACAGTGTAAAAACACAGCTTACTGATCACTCCATTTTTGTGGCTTTTGCACCAAAAGAAAACCCTAAAATTGCCATTGCTGTTTTTGTTGAAAATGGTTATTGGGGAAGCCGCTTTGCAGGTAAAGTAGCCAGTTTAATGATTGAAAAACATATTAAAGGTGAAATCACTAGAACCGATTTAGAAGATTGGCTACTACGCCACACCCTTGAGGATGAATACGCAAAACCATATTCGGGCGAGCCTTTTAAAATTAATGGTTACACGACCTTGCAAACCGTCGATGAAAAAACCTATTCGCTACTAAAACAAAAACTAAATCAATTAAATAACACAGAAGATTAATGGTTAGAGATACTAACAGGCATTTTAAATTCGATTGGATTACTATTTTTCTTTTCTTTCTTTTAGTTGGTTTTGGTTGGCTAAATATTTTATCGGCTTCTCATGTTGGTACAGATATAAATTATTTCGATTTAAGTCAACCCTACGGTAAACAACTTGTTTTTATTTTTCTAAACCTCATACTCATTGTTCTAGTTTTAGCAATCGATGCTAAATTTTATGAGCGTTTTGCTAGTATTATTTACATCATTTCTATGCTAAGTTTAGTTGGCCTTTTTATTTTTGGTAAAAACGTAAATGGTGCTACATCGTGGTATGGCATTGGTAGTTTTACTATTCAACCTAGCGAATTTGCCAAAAGTGCAGCGGCTTTAGCTGTGGCTAAACATTTAAGTGATTTAAACACCAATATAAAAACCTTTAAAGACCAACTACGCACCTTCGCTATTATTGGTATTCCAGCAGTTTTGGTATTACTTCAAAACGATACGGGAAGTACCATTGTTTATGGTGCGTTTATTTATGTTTTATTTCGCGAAGGCTTACCAAAAGCGTATTTAATTACCGCATTTTCTGCAATAATTTTAGCTATTTTATCATTAAAATTCGGATTTATTGCAGCCTCAATGGTAGCTTTAGTTGTTGTAGTTGCAATGCATTATTTCAGAAAAAAACCCTTCAGAATTTATCAATCTGTTTTTATAGTTATTGCAGCTATTGCCATTTCGTTTGTTGTAAAATTCTTCTACCAAAGTATTTTACAACCACACCAACAAGATCGCATTAGTTTATGGCTTCGATTGGAAAAAGATCCTGCCAAACTTGAAGCCATGAAAAAAACTTTCGCTTACAACCTCAACGAATCGGAAAAAGCTATTAGCTCTGGAGGTTTTACAGGAAAAGGCTTTTTAGAAGGCACACGAACCACAGGAAAGTTTGTACCCGAACAGCACACCGATTATATTTTTAGTACCGTTGGCGAAGAATGGGGTTTTATAGGTTGCGCCTTTGTGGTAATTACCTTTGTATTACTATTACTTAGAATTTTACACCTCGCCGAACTTCAAAAATCGCAATTTAGTCGCGTATATGGTTATAGTGTTGCTGCCATTATTTTTATTCACTTTTTTGTAAATATTGGCATGGTTATGGGACTTATTCCAACCATTGGTATTCCGTTGCCTATGTTTAGCTATGGTGGTTCTGGGCTTTGGGCTTTTACCATTTTGTTGTTTATTTTTATTAAATTAGATTCTAATAGAATAAACGAATGGTAAAAATACTATTTACTCGATAATCAAGATTAATTTTAAAAAATTCCTTTTAATACCTCTTGAATTCAATTTGAGGATTAATTGCTTAATGTCCCTATTTATGAAAACTACTTATGCGTCTATATTTTTAATATTTCTTTTGGCATCCTGCTCTATTGCTAAAAGCTCTGTTAAAAATGCCTTTACTAACAAAGAGTTAAAACTGATTAATGCTGGCGACAGCAGGACGCCAATGCGCGTATATAAAATAACCGAAAAATCTGATTCGCTACCTCTTCGTAAAAAAAGTAAATACATTAATCCCGAACCTAAAAATGCAGCCTTACAACTTTTTGTAAAACGTCTTTATGCTACTGTTACAGATAGTGCTTCATTGGGTGTTGGTATTGCCGCACCGCAAGTAGGTGTGTTAAAAAATATTATTTGGGTACAACGATTAGATAAAGAAAATTTACCTTTTGAAGTATATTTAAACCCTAAAATTGTTGGTTATTCTAAGGAAAAACAAACCGTTACCGAAGGTTGTTTATCTATACCCGATCGCCGTGAAACTTTAAACAGCAGATCACAAATTATAGATATTGAATACGACACCATGGAAGGTGAACATAAAGCTGAAACTATAAAAGATTTTACCGCCGTAATTTTTCAGCATGAAATCGATCATTTAAACGGTATTCTATATTTGGATCATTTAGAAAAAGATTTTAAAAACGATAAAAATCCATAAAAAAAACTCTAAAAATAGGATTACCCATTGCAACATGCATTTTGTTGATACCATTAATTACAATGTTATTTTCAAGAGAAGTAAACTGGAGTTTTTTTGATTTTTTAGTAGCTGCCGTTTTACTTTACGGAACCGTTTTTACCATTAGTTTTATACTAAACACCTTTAAAAGTAAAACACAACGCCTTCTTTTAAGTGTCATTATTATAAGCGCTATAATCTTGATTTGGATAGAACTTGCTGTTGGAATTTTTGGGTCGCCACTCGCAGGAAGTTAATCCTCACTCAACTCTTGATGTTTGGCGTAACCACGCCATTTCTCGATACAATTAGCAATATCTTCAGGTATTTCGGTATTAAAACGTAAAAATTCGCCTGTTTTTGGATGCTCAAACCCTAAGGTTTTGGCGTGTAGCGCTTGCCTTGGCAATACTTTAAAACAATTTTCTACAAACTGTTTGTATTTAGTAAACGTAGTGCCTTTAAGTATTTTTTCGCCACCATATCGTTCGTCATTAAATAGCGTGTGCCCAATATGCTTCATGTGCACACGAATTTGATGCGTACGCCCTGTTTCAAGTTTACAAGACACTAAAGTAACATATCCTAAACGCTCTAAAACTTTATAATGCGTTACGGCAGGTTTGCCTTTATCGGCTTCTTCACCAAAAAAAACGGTGTTTTGTAATCGGTTTTTCGGGTGTCTACCAATATTACCTTCAACAGTACCTTCATCTTCTTCAACATTACCCCAAACTAAAGCCACATATTCGCGTTCACTCGTCTTTTCAGCAAACTGCAGCGATAAATGCGCCATAGCTTGTTCGGTTTTGGCAACTACTAGAAGTCCGCTTGTATCTTTATCAATTCGGTGTACCAAACCAGGACGATCACTGGAATTATTAGGCAAATTATCAAAACGATAAATTAAGGCATTTATAAGTGTTCCTGAGTAATTTCCATGACCAGGATGCACCACCATACCCGCAGGTTTATTCACTACAAGCAAGCTATCATCTTCATAAACCACATCAATATCAATAGCTTCACCAACCAATAATTGTTCGTGCGGCGGATGTGTAAATAACACCCGAATATTATCCAACGGTTTTACTTTGTAGTTCTGTTTTACAGGTGTTCCGTTTACGTAAATGCTTCCATTTTTGGCAGCATTCTGAATTTTATTGCGTGTAGCGTTTTCAACAAAATTCATTAAATACTTATCAATTCGAAGTGGTTTTTGCCCCTTTTCCACCACAAAAGCGTGGTGTTCGTATAAATCGTTATCGTCTTCTTCAGAAAAATTTTCAACAGTATGCTCCATTATTATGGTCTGTTTCCGTTACCAAGTACTAGGTCTATCACCGAAGTTTTCGCAAGCTTTTCACCAGCTTCCAAAGGTTTTCCTTTATGCGATAATTTTAAAACCATATCCTTTCCTAAATTATCTACATAACTAATGTCTCCAATTTTAAAACCTAAAGCTTCAAGTGTTGGTTTTACTTGTCGGAATGTTTTATCGATTAATCCATCTGGAACTCTTATTTTTCGGTATCCTGACGGATTTAATGTGATGTAAATTTTACGATCTTCTTTAACTTTTGCCCCAGCGATTGGGTCTTGCTCAATGACTGAAAACTTCGGGTAATCTGGATTGTAATTGGCCGAATCTTGAATTTGCATCACCAAATTATTATCTTCTAATTCCACTTGAGCCACACTTATTGATTTTCCTTTTAAATCGGGAACCGTTTCAAAATTACCGTGATTTGTAGATACATTTAACCACTTTAATAAAATAAAACAAAGCACCACAATTACAAGTATTGCTAGTGCTATTTGCTTTAAAAAAGTTTTACTGAAAAGGAATTTTACAAGGCTCATTTATAGAATTTTCTGTTAGGCAAATATATAAAAACAGAACTGTTTTTTCTTTTGCAATTTATATGATATTTTAGCTATAACTAATATTACATACGTTTTATTATAAGTTTTAGACCAATACTTAACTATAAATGCTTAAATGAAAAAAAATATAGCCATAATAATGGGTGGATATTCCAGTGAATATCAAATTTCTTTAACAAGTGGAAATGTAGTTTACGAAGTTTTAGATAACGCAAAGTACAACGCCTATCGCATTCACATTTTTAAAGACAAATGGGTTTATGTTGATGATGAAGATAACGAACACCCTGTAAATAAGCACGATTTTTCGGTTACTGTTGATGATAACAAGATAAACTTCGATTGTGTTTTTAACGCCATTCATGGTGCACCAGGTGAAGATGGCTACATGCAAGGCTACTTCGAATTGTTAGGTATTCCGCATACTAGTTGCAACATGTACCAAGCCGGAATTACCTTTAATAAACGTGATTTTTTAAGTATTTTAAAACCTTATGGTATAAAAACAGCCGAATCGTTTTACTTAAATCTTGGCGATACTGTTAATGAAAATGCTATTATAAACAAAGTAGGTTTGCCTTGTTTTGTAAAGGCGAACAAAGCAGGAAGCAGTTTTGGTGTTACAAAAGTGCACAAACAAGAAGACTTACAACATGCTATTGATTTCGCTTTTAAAGAAGATGATGAAATTATAATTGAATCGTTTTTAGATGGCACCGAAGTTTCCATTGGCGTGATTACGTATAAAGGTGAAACTAAAGTACTACCTATTACAGAAATTGTTAGTGAAAATGATTTCTTTGATTATGAAGCCAAATATTTGGGGAAATCACAGGAGATAACGCCTGCACGCTTAACAAAAACACAGGAGAACAATGTAACTGCCGTTGCCAAAAAAGTATATGAAGTGTTAAAAATGAAAGGTTTCAGCCGAAGCGAATATATTTTTAAAGGTGATGAGCCTTATTTGCTAGAAATGAACACTATTCCTGGATTAACAAAAGCTAGCATTTTACCGCAACAAGCAGCTGCAGCAGGCATAAGTATGTGTGATTTATTTAATAATGCTATTGAAGAAGCGCTTAAATAAGAGACTTAGAGTTTAGAAAAATAACACATTGAAAAACTAACATTTCTATTAAGTTAGAAATTCGCAGAAATATGAAACGAGCCATTTTCCCAGGATCCTTCGATCCACTAACTTTAGGACACCACGATATTATAACGCGAGGTGTTACCCTTTTTGATGAAGTTATTGTTGCTATTGGCATAAATGCCGATAAAAAATATATGTTTTCTTTAGAAGAACGTAAACGCTTTATTGAAGAGGCTTTTAAAGATGAACCCAAAATAAAAGTCACCACATATAAAGGCTTAACTGTTGATTATTGTAAAGAAATGGAAGCCGAATTTATTTTACGTGGTTTACGTAATCCTGCGGATTTTGAGTTTGAAAAAGCCATTGCACACACCAACCGAAGCCTTTCGGAAATTGAAACAGTGTTTTTATTAACTGCCTCACGCACATCTTATATTTCATCTTCCATTGTACGCGATGTTATTAGAAATAATGGTGATTACACATTGTTGGTTCCTGATAGTGTAAGAGTAAAGTAGTTTATACATTTCTTAATGACACATATTTTCGCGAGTAAAAAGCTAGAAAAACTTCTACAACCCATAATTACAGAAAACAGCTTACACATCGAGCGTGATTTCGGAGATTGGTACGCTTCTTATTTAAGTATAGCGAAGAAAAAATGTCTTGTCTTTGTAAATTCTAAAACGTTTTACACTGTAATTATACCCAAGTTTTTAGTCAAAGACAGAAATAATTTAAATGCTTTGTTAATTCAAAATTTGTATAACCAATTTCTTATTGAAGGCTACGATATAGATTTAGATACCGTTATTGATCTTGTTGGTAAAACACATTTTCACCCTACAAATAATAATCGAAGGCTTATAGGAATATTAAATCATTACATTGGAAAATTGAACTACCTAAAATATGATTACGCCACGTTCAATAATATAGTTATTCATGAAATGGCTCAAAAATTAAACTTAGAACCGTTTAAACAATTACATTGGAAAACGCCTCAAGAAGCGATGAAAGCACTATTAATTAGCATTCAATAAAACCGATTACAACTCGTAATGCGATAAAGGTTTAGGGAAACGCTCTGGGTTTGCCGCTAAGTGGTAGCGAGGATCGTCTACATCTTCTATTATAACCTCCTTAAATTTTGGACTTGATTTATACAGTAGTACTTTACAGTCTTCACTTAAATGCTTCAGCTTAATTTTTTTACCAGCAGCTTCGTATTTTTCAACTAAATTAAAAATGGCTTCAATAGCTGAATGATCACTTACACGCGATTCAACAAAATCGATTTCAACTTTATCAGGATCATTTTTTACATCAAACTTTTCGTTAAATGCTTGAATTGATCCGAAGAATAATGGCCCCCAAATTTCGTAAACTTTAGTACCATCTTCTCGCATACGCTTTCGTGCTCGAATACGTTTGGCATTTTCCCATGCAAATGCTAAAGCCGAAATAATAACTCCAACAAAAACTGCTACGGCTAAATCTACAAAAACAGTAACTAAAGATACTGTGATTAAAACTACAGCATCTGAAATTGGTATTTTCTTTAAAATCCTAAAACTAGACCACGCAAAGGTTTCAATAACCATCATAAACATAACACCAACTAAAGCAGCAATTGGCACCATTTCGATAAGTTTATCTGCAAAAAGAATAAATGAAAGTAACGTAACTGCCATCATAATACCCGATAATCTGCCACGGCCTCCTGCGTTAATATTAATTACAGTTTGCCCAATCATACCACAACCACCAGTTCCACCAAACAAACCAGACACTATATTTCCTGCTCCTTGGGCGACACATTCGCGATTTCCGTTTCCGCGGGTTTCGGTAATCTCATCCACTAAATTCATGGTCATTAACGTTTCAATAAGTCCAACCGAAGCGGCTAAAAATGCCGGTAACGCAATAAACTTTAACGTATCTAAATTAATTGGTAAATTCTGCCATAGCTCAATATTTGGTGTTGGGAATTCACCTTTTAAACCTGTTCCGCCGCCTTCAATAATGTAAGAACCAACAGTAGATACATCTAAATTAAACCCAACTACAACTAACGAGGTTACAATTATTGCCGTTAAGGCGGCAGGTAACTTCTTGGTTAGTTTTGGTAAACCCCAAATAATTCCCATCGTTAAAAGCACAAGACCAATCATGGTATATAACTCGGTGCCTTGCATATAATGACTCGCATATTCTTTTACACCTGCATCAGATACTTGTAATGTTTTATGCGAAAACATTTTTACCTGGGCCATAAAAATAACGATAGACAAGCCATTAACAAACCCCATCATTACGGGATGTGGAATTAAACGTACAAAACGCCCTAGTTTTAAAACACCCGCCAAAATTTGAATGATTCCCATAAGAATAACACAGGCCATTAAATAGAAGAAACCCATGTTTTCTATGGGTGTATCCATGAGCATACCTTTGGTATGTCCTTCGGCAATCATATGTACAAAAATAACGGCCACAGCTCCTGCTGCACCTGAAATTAATCCAGGACGCCCACCAAAAATAGCAGTTATTAACCCAATAATAAATGCTCCAGATAACGCCATTAACGGATCGATTTGCGCTACAAAAGCAAAGGCAACAACCTCTGGAATCATCGCTAAAGAAACCGTAACACCACTTAAAATATCATTTTTAACATTTGGACGCTGCTTTCTGAAAAAATTTGTCATAACTCATGGTTTGATGCTACAAATTTACGTTTAAAATGCAGGCGTGCAAACCAAGTAAAAGTTAATTGAGTAAGATTTAAACTATAACGTTTGAAAAATGAATATTAATTCAAATTAAGCAACCATTCAAGCGCTTCCTCCCTAGTTCTAAAAATTTTAAGATTCCATTTTTTATGTTCGTTTACACCCATTAACGTTTCGGTAGAGAGTAAACTTCCCGAGGTTGCCACCACAACTGCCATCGCATTAATTTCTTTTAAATCGGCAATAGATTTTTGAGCACCATAGGTATAAGAATAGGAATTTTGTTTATTAATAATAAGATTAAAAGGTGTTTCTAAATTAGTTAGTAAAAAATCGTGGTATTCGTCTACCATAATTTCATTCATAATAATGCCTTCATTTACAATCACCTCAGCCAAATTAGGGTATAAAATTTTAATAACACCAAATGAGAGCTTGAAAGTTTTCTTCATTAAAATTTAATTGAGAGAATATTAAATAGTTTAATTGTTGCTTAGTTTTAAACTAATCGAACCGAACGAATTTAATCAAAATATTTTATTTTCAATATTATTACCATTATTCTTTTTAATTGTAGCTTTCTATAAAAATTGAATTTATGAGATCTCTGCTTCTATTGTTACTATGTTGTTTTGCTTGTTCACCATCTAAAACAAAAAACAGTTTCAACTTTAAAACTCATTTTGAAAAAAGTAACGGCTTAGAAACAGCAACTTACAACGAGACCATTTTGTTTTATAAAAATTTGGCGCACGTTTACCCCGAAATATCAATAGATAGTATTGGTGAAACAGATTCTGGAAAACCTTTGCATTATGTAACCCTTAACCCTGAAAAAAAATTCGATTTTAAAAACATAAAACAAAATAATAAAAGCATTTTATTGATTAATAATGGCATTCACCCTGGCGAACCAGACGGTATAGATGCCACTATGATGCTTTTTAGAGATATTGCAGAAGGTAAAATTGTAGCGCCCAAAAACACCGTTTTAGTTACCATTCCTATTTATAATATTGGTGGTAGTTTAAACCGAAACTCGACTTCGCGAACAAATCAAAACGGACCTAAAGCATATGGTTTTAGAGGAAATGCTAGAAATTACGATTTAAATCGGGACTTTATTAAAAACGATACTAAAAACGCTAAAACCTTTGCTAAAATTTACCATAAAATAAAACCTGATGTTTTTATAGATAACCACGTAAGTAATGGCGCCGATTACCAATACACGCTCACTCATTTGTTTACGCAACACAATAAACTTAATGGTAGTTTGGGCAAGTTTATCCACAATACCATGATGCCCAAGTTAGAGCAAAATCTAGCTAAAAAACAATGGGACATCACACCTTATGTTAATGTTTTTAATCGTGTTCCTGAAAGCGGGTTTTCTCAATTTATGGACTATCCGCGCTATTCAACTGGTTACACTACGCTATTTAACACCTTAGGAATGATGGTTGAAACGCACATGCTAAAACCATACAAACAACGTGTTGAAGGTACTTATGAACTTATGAAGAGTATGATTGAGATTACCGAAGAACATCACGAAGTAATTGCTACATTAAGGAAGAATGCTTTAACTGAAACGTTAAATTTAAAAACGTACCCCTTAGATTGGAAAGCGGATACCACTAAAAACACTATTTTTAATTTTAAAGGGTTTGAAGGTGAAACAATAACAAGTGAAGTAACAGGGCTAAACAGATTAAAATACAATAGAAACAAACCTTTTACTAAACCGGTTGTTTACAGTAATTATTTTACACCAAGTGTTCAAGTTACTATACCTAAAGCTTATGTAATTCCCCAAGGCTGGCACCGCATAATCGATTTGTTGAAACTAAATGATGTAAGTTTACAAACATTAAAAAAAGATACTATAATTACGGTTGAAACTTACAAAATTGAAGCGTTTGAAACACGACAATCGCCATACGAAGGCCACTACCAACACTATAACACGCAAATAGAATCAGTACAAAAAGAGATAACATTTTTTGAAGGTGATTACATTGTACAAACAAACCAAGAAGCTATTAGATACTTATTAGAAACCTTAGAACCTCAAGCTCCAGATTCGTTTTTTAACTGGAACTTTTTTGATACCATTTTACAACAAAAAGAAGGGTTTTCACCCTACGTTTGGGAAGACAAAGCATTAGAACTTTTAAAAAATAACCCCAAGCTAAAATCTGAATTTAATAAGAAAAAAGCACTTGATGATGCTTTTGCCAATAACTGGTATGCGCAACTAGATTGGTTACATAAACAAAGTGAGAATTACGAAAAAGCGCATTTACAATATCCTATATTTAGAATATTAAAAGACTGATTCTTTTTAATCGCGAATTAAAGGTAATGTAGAGCATCGTAGCAAACCTTCTTGTTTAGCTATTTCGGCGTAAGGTACTTCTTCTACAGTAAAACCTTCAGAGCGTAACCAATTGTTTAATCTGGTGAAGTTTTTTTCTGAAATTACAACATCTTCAGAAATAGAAAAAACATTACTATTCATATTGTACATTTCGTCTTTAGTTATTTCAAAAACGTTGTCTTTTCCAAAGAAATTTATCAACCAGTTATACTCCTCTTCAACTAAAAATCCATTTTTATGAATAATAGCTTTTCCTTTTCCTAGCGGTTGAAAACAACAATCAAGATGCAATGCATTTTCTTTAGCATTAGTATTCGATTTCCGAAGCTCGAAAGACTTTACAATTTTATTGGGAAACAATTCCTGTATGGCTAAAACCGCCGCTTTATTGGTTCTTGCCGTTATAAAATCTGGGTAATCGATTCCGGTATATGTTCCTATAAAAATGTAATCGTTCCACGGCATTACATCGCCGCCTTCAATATGGCAAGCTTCAGGTAAAACAATACGCTTTTTAGGATCGATTTGATTCCAAACATGTTGTATAGCTTTTACCTCTTCTTCTCTATCGGGTAAAATATTAGCGCGAATAATTTTATCATCAATAACAAAAGCTATATCACGAGAAAATATTTGGTTACAATTTTTAATAACCACTGGCCTAAATACTTCAACATTGTACTTTTTAAAAACTTGAGCCACGGCTTCCATTTCTAAAACCATATCGCTTTCTTTGGGATAAGTCCCAGCTTTTACGTGCTCAATACTTTTAGGATCGTAACAGTCATCAATACTCGGCACAGGTCCGTTACTAATAGCTGTTCCTAAAATTACAGCACGCAACCTTGACGTTTCGTTTTTAATGTTGAGTTTTAACATGTGGTAAATATAAAAAAGCTTCACAAGAACTAACTTATGAAGCTTTATATTTTATATTTATTTTAAAACTATCTGTCGCTTGCAGCTTTAAATGCTCTTTCGTTTTCACCAATATAAACTTGTCTTGGACGACCAATTGGTTCTTTACGTAAACGCATTTCTCTCCATTGCGCTATCCAACCTGGTAAACGTCCTAAGGCGAACATAACCGTAAACATTTCAACAGGAATACCCATAGCACGGTAAATAATTCCTGAGTAAAAATCGACGTTTGGATATAATTTTCTATCTACGAAATATTGGTCTTCTAAAGCTTCTTTTTCTAAACCTTTAGCAATATCTAAAATAGGATCTTGTACTCCTAAATCTCCTAAAACTTCATCTGCAGCTACTTTTATAATTCTCGCTCTTGGATCGAAGTTTTTATAAACACGGTGACCAAAGCCCATCAAACGGAAAGGATCGGCTTTATCTTTAGCTTTACCCATATATTTTTTAGTATCGCCACCATCGGCCTTAATTGCTTCTAGCATTTCTAAAACCGCTTGGTTTGCACCTCCATGAAGCGGTCCCCAAAGTGCCGAAATACCAGCAGATAAAGATGCAAATAACCCAGCATGCGACGAGCCTACAATTCGTACTGTTGACGTAGAACAGTTTTGCTCATGATCGGCATGAAGTATTAACAATTTATCTAAAGCGTTTACTAAAATTTTATTTTGTTTATAATCTTCATCAGGGCGTTTAAACATCATTTGTAAAATGTTTTCTACGTAACCTAATGACGAACTACCATAATCTAAAGGTAAGCCCATTTTTTTGCGCATTGTCCAAGCCACTAAAATTGGGAATTTACCTAAAATACGAACAATGGCATTGTACATTTCCTCTTCAGAATCTACATTTACAGAAGATGGATTAAACGCTGTTAACGCACTTGTTAAAGATGCTAAAACTCCCATTGGATGTGCAGATTTTGGAAAGGCATCTAAAATCTTTTTAACATCATCATCAACTACGGCGTGTTTTTTAATATCGGCATGAAACTTTTCAAGTTCACTGCTCGTTGGAAGGTCTCCAAAAATTAAAAGATATGCTACTTCTAAAAAATCGGCTTTTTCGGCTAATTCCTCTATGCTATAACCTCTGTACCTTAAAATACCCTTTTCACCATCTAAAAAAGTAATGCCACTAACACACGATCCTGTATTTTTATAACCAGGATCGATAGTTGTTACACCACCTGTTACGCCTCTAAGTTTTGAGATATCTATTGCAACTTCATTCTCGGTTCCTGTAAATAACGGGAACTCATTCTTTTGTCCGTTTATTTCAATTGTAGCAGTATTTGCCATGTTTAATGTTATAAGTTTTTGTTTAATTTTCGTGGAAGGCTAAAGTACAAAATATACTATTATTTTTAAAGCTAATTACAAACGATTTAATCGATTGCACAATTAAATTTTTTGATTAAAAACGAAAAAAGCGATTATTTAACAATAACCGCTTTTTTGTATAAAAACATAACTGTTGTTTACTTTATTTTAAATGCTTTTTCTTGTGGAAAATAAGCCACATCAGCCAATTCTTCTTCTATGCGTAGTAATTGGTTGTATTTTGCCATACGGTCGCTACGAGAAGCCGAACCAGTTTTAATTTGTCCTGTGTTTAATGCCACAGCTAAATCGGCAATAGTATTATCTTCTGTTTCTCCAGAACGGTGAGACATTACAGAAGTATAACCTGCGTTATGCGCCATGTTAACAGCTGCGATAGTTTCGGTTAAGGTACCAATTTGGTTTACTTTAATTAAGATTGAATTTGCGATACCATTTTCAATTCCCTTTGATAAACGCTCTACATTTGTTACAAATAAATCGTCACCAACTAATTGTACTTTATCTCCAACAAGTTCGGTTAAATATTTCCAACCATCCCAGTCGTTTTCATCCATACCATCTTCAATTGAAATAATTGGATATTTTTCAACTAATTCAGCTAAATAATCGGCTTGTTCTTTACTTGTTCTAACAACGCCTGTTTCGCCTTCAAACTTAGAATAATCGTATTTTCCGTCTACGTAAAATTCCGCAGAAGCACAATCTAAAGCGATTTTTACTTCATCACCAAATTTATAACCTGCGTTTTCAACAGCTTTTGCTATAGTTTCAATAGCATCTTCGGTACCATCTAAAGTTGGCGCAAAACCTCCTTCGTCTCCTACAGCAGTGCTTAAATTACGATCGTGTAATACTTTTTTAAGGTTGTGGAAAATTTCTGTTCCCATTTGCATAGCATGTGTAAAGCTTTTTGCTTTAACTGGCATTACCATAAACTCCTGAAAAGCAATTGGAGCATCACTATGCGAACCACCGTTAATAATATTCATCATTGGCACTGGTAATGTGTTTGCAGAAACACCACCAACGTAACGATAAAGTGGTAACCCAAGCTCTCCTGCTGCTGCTTTAGCAACTGCTAAAGATACTCCTAAAATAGCATTAGCACCTAATTTTGATTTGTTAGATGTACCATCTAATTCAATCATTATTTTATCTATTAGGTTTTGTTCGAAAACTGAAACACCTAATAATTCTTGAGCGATAATAGCGTTAACATTTTCAACAGCTTTTAAAACACCTTTACCCATGTAGGTATCTCCACCATCTCTTAACTCAACGGCTTCGTGTTCTCCTGTTGATGCTCCAGATGGCACTGCGGCTCTACCTAAAACATCGTTTTCTGTTACTACATCTACTTCAACAGTAGGGTTTCCTCTAGAATCTAAAATTTGTCTTGCGTGAACGTTAACTATTACACTCATAATTAGTTTATTTTAATCTTTATTTTATTCAAATTTACGGTTTAATCTTGTTATTATTTCATGCTTTATAAAAGAATTTCATAAAAACATTTCGATAACGTTTTAGTAATAAAAAAAACCTCAAAAACAGCGAACTGCTTTGAGGTTTCTTTAAACTATTTTTTTATATTTTCAATGAATTGATCGAACAAATACGATGAATCGTGTGGTCCAGGACTAGCTTCTGGGTGATATTGTACCGAAAAACAATTTTTATTTTTCATAGCAATACCTGCAATGGTATTATCGTTTAAATGTACATGTGTAATTTCTAGTTCAGCATTTGCTTCTGTTTCTTCTCTGTTAATAGCAAAACCATGGTTTTGAGACGTAATTTCACCTTTACCCGTTATTAAATTTTTAACAGGATGGTTTATACCACGATGACCATTATACATTTTATATGTAGATACACCATTAGCTAATGCAATAACTTGGTGCCCTAAACAAATACCGAATAATGGTAAGTTTCTTTTTATAATTTCTTTAGCTATTTCTTGAGCTTCAACTAAAGGTTCTGGATCTCCTGGTCCGTTTGATAAGAAATAACCATCCGGTTTAAACGCTTCTAAATCTTCAAATTTAGAATTATAAGGAAACACCTTAATATAAACATCGCGTTTAGCTATATTACGTAAGATGTTTGTTTTTATTCCAATATCTAAAGCAGCAACTTTATAAGTTGCATTCTCATCACCATAAAAATAAGGTTCTTTAGTTGATACTTTTGAAGCTAACTCTAAACCTTCCATATTTGGCACTTCGGCTAATTGCTTTTTTAAGCCTTCAATATTATCAACTTCGGTTGAAATTATAGCATTCATAGCACCGTTTTCGCGAATGTAACTAACAAGTGCACGCGTATCAACATCAGATATTGCCAGAAGATTATTTTTGTCTAGAAAATCTTCTAATGAAGCATCGGCTGAATCTCTTGAATAATCGTAGCTAAAATTCTTTACAATTAAACCCGCAATTTTTACCGAGTTTGATTCAACTTCATCTGTATTTGTACCATAATTTCCAATATGCGCATTTGTAGTAACCATAATTTGACCGAAATATGAAGGATCTGTAAAAATCTCTTGATAACCAGTCATTCCTGTATTAAAACAAACTTCGCCAAATGCAGTACCTTGCTTATTCCCTACTGCTTTACCGTGAAAAATTGTGCCATCTGCTAGAAGAACAATGGCCTTTTGTCGTTTTTGATATCTCATTTAAAAAAAAGTTTCACAAAATTGATAAAAAAAAAGGACAAACTAAAATAGTTTATCCTTTCTTTTTAACTTTTAATTGAAAAGTAATAACTTAATATTTTTTGCACGTCGGCTATCTTATTATATTTTAAATGTTGCTTTTTAGCAAAACTTTTCACCTGACTTGTATAATCGCTTTTAATAAGTTTTAAAACTCCCGATTTTTTTAATTTTATAGGTTTTATTTTTTCATCACTAACCGTACGTAAATAAAACTCCTTTTCAGATGAATATTGTTTAGGCGTTAAATATTCCTTTGTTAAAGGATCTACACTACCAGGTGTAATTTTTAATTTATACATTGATAAAAGTTCAAAATTACTTTCATCCAACAATACTTCATAAAATACATCAGAGTTTAGTTCACTACTATGAAAGGGTTTAAAAACCAATAAATCGATGGATATTTGTTTTAATTCGTTATTTTCTGGGCTTAAAACAAAAATAGAGTCATTATTTAATTTAACCTCAAATCTTTCGTCTTCAAGATTATAATTTACTCCATCGATAACAAAGGTTCTATCTCCAAACCAAATCGTAGCTTTTTTATTCCATTGACTAAATAAGTACGGACTACCTTCAATATTTTTATCCTTATCTTTAAAATTAGTATGATAAGTTTGTGCTTTCATACCAGAAAACAAGCTTGTTGTTTCTTTAGAGTTCCCTCCTAATCCACTTGTCCCTAAATTTGTTTGAGACAAACAATTTAAAGACCCAATAAAAAACAAAGTATATACGATTTTTTTTAACATATATGATTACTTTTAATTTAAAAAAAAAGATAAGCTTTTGGCCTATCTTTTTTTGTTACATTTTATTCTTCTTCGTTTGAAGCTTGTGTTTCAACTGGAGCAGCTGCTGCAGGTTTAGAACCGCCTCGTCTACTTCTTCTTGTTGATTTCTTTTTAGGCTTATCGGCATTGTAAATTTCGTTGTAATCTACAAGTTCAATCATCGCCATATCGGCATTATCACCTAAACGATTTCCTAATTTAATTATACGTGTATAACCACCTGGTCTGTCAGCAACTTTAGTAGCTACTTCTCTAAACAATTCGGTAACAGCATCCTTTTGTCTTAAACGCGACATAACAATACGTCTGTTATGTGTTGTATCTTCTTTAGATTTTGTTACTAAAGGCTCTACAAATTGCTTTAAAGCTTTTGCTTTAGCAACAGTAGTGTTAATACGCTTGTGCTCTATTAAAGAACAAGCCATATTTGCTAACATTGCTTTTCTGTGCGCTGTTTTTCTACCTAAATGGTTTACTTTTTTTCCGTGTCTCATGACTTTTGTTTTAAACCTCTATCTTGCTACAAGATCCTGTTAGGAGAGCAAATTATAAAGGAGTTAATAAATTTAATCTTTATCTAATTTATATTTGCTTAAGTCCATTCCGAAATTTAAACCTTTAACGTTTACTAGTTCTTCTAGCTCGGTTAAAGACTTTTTACCAAAGTTACGGAACTTCATTAAGTCATTTTTATTGAATGATACTAAGTCACCTAAAGTATCAACTTCAGCAGCTTTTAAACAGTTAAGTGCACGTACAGATAAATCCATATCAACTAACTTTGTTTTAAGTAACTGTCTCATGTGAAGTGATTCTTCATCATAAGTTTCAGTTTGTGCAATTTCATCAGCTTCTAAAGTTATGCGCTCATCAGAGAATAACATGAAGTGGTGAATTAACGTTTTTGCAGCTTCGGTTAAAGCGTCTTGTGGAGTGATTGATCCATCAGTGAAAATTTCAAAAACTAACTTTTCGTAATCGGTTTTTTGCTCTACACGATAGTTTTCAATACTATACTTAACGTTTTTTATTGGCGTATAAATTGAATCTGTAAAAATAGTTCCTATAGGAGCCGAAGGTTTTTTGTTTTCTTCAGCAGGTACATATCCTCTACCTTTTTCAATTGTAATTTCTAAATTTAAATTTACTTTAGGATCTAAGTTACAAATTACTAACTCTGTGTTTAATACTTGGAATCCTGAGATAAATTTTTGAAAATCGCCAGCAGTAATACGGTCTTGACCAGAAATTGAGATTGAAACCGATTCGTTATCGATATCGTCAATTTGTCTTTTAAAACGTACTTGCTTTAAATTTAAAATGATTTCAGTAACATCTTCTACAACACCTGCGATAGTTGAGAATTCGTGATCTACACTTTCGATGCGTACCGATGTAATTGCAAAACCTTCTAAAGAAGATAGTAACACACGTCTTAATGCGTTACCTACTGTTAAACCATAACCTGGTTCTAGTGGTCTGAATTCGAACTTACCTTCGAAATCAGTAGAATCAATCATGATTACTTTGTCCGGCTTTTGAAAATTAAATACTGCCATAGTTTTTTCTTCGTTTTAATTGTTATTTAGTTGCGCGGTTTATAAGTTTGAAGAAGTACGAATAAACCCTTTGGCTAAATACCAATGGTTGTTAATTATTATTTAGAGTATAATTCGACGATGAATTGCTCGTTGATGTTTTCTGGAATCTGGATTCTTTGAGGAACAGATACGTAAGTACCTTGTTTTGTGTCGTTGTTCCAAGTAATCCATTCAAAAACATTGCTTGAGTTTGCTAAAGAACGCTCGATAGCTTCTAAAGACTTCGATTTTTCTCTTACAGCTACAACATCACCAGCTTTTAATTGGTAAGAAGGAATGTTTACTAACTCACCATTTACTGTAATATGTCTGTGAGAAACTAATTGTCTAGCGCCACTTCTAGTTGGTGAAATTCCCATACGGAAAACCACGTTATCTAAACGCGACTCACATAATTGTAATAACACTTCACCAGTAATACCTTGTGCAGCTCTTGCTTTTTTAAATAAGTTTCTGAATTGACGCTCTAAAATACCGTAAGTGTATTTTGCTTTTTGCTTTTCTTGTAACTGAATAGCATATTCAGATTTTTTACCACGACGACGGTTGTTACCGTGTTGCCCTGGAGGGTAATTTCTTTTTTCGAAAGACTTATCGTCTCCAAAAATAGCCTCGCCAAATTTACGAGCTATTTTAGTTTTAGGACCAGTATATCTTGCCATTTTAAAATTAAATTATGAGAGTGTTTGTGAATTAAGGTCTTAATCTTATCCTCCGACAAACGTTAATCTCTCGTTGATACTTGTTTATATTATTTTTTTCGGATTGCAAATGTACATAAAAAAACAAATATCAGCTATAAATAGCTGATATTTATTTAAGTTACATAAAATATGCAATTATACTCTACGACGTTTTGGAGGACGACAACCGTTATGTGGTAGTGGAGTTACATCGATAATTTCGGTAACTTCGATACCCGCATTGTGGATTGAACGGATAGCAGATTCTCTACCATTTCCTGGTCCTTTAACGTATACTTTTACTTTCTTTAAACCCGCTTCTGAAGCTACACCTGCAGCATCTTCGGCAGCTAATTGAGCTGCGTAAGGCGTGTTTTTCTTTGAACCTCTAAATCCCATTTTACCAGCAGATGACCATGAAATTACATCGCCGTTTTTGTTGGTAAGTGAAATAATAATGTTATTAAAAGAAGCAGTAACGTGAGCCTCACCATTTGCTTCAACAATAACTTTACGTTTTTTTGTACTTGTCTTTGCCATATTCTTTTAGTTTTTAGTTGCTAGCTTTTAGTTATTGGAATCCTAAACTTTTACATTTCAAACAGATTCTTCTAACGTCCAAATACTAATGAACTAATGACTGATTAATTTATTTTACTTATGCTTTTTTCTTGTTAGCAACAGTTTTTCTTTTACCTTTTCTTGTTCTCGAGTTGTTTTTAGTGCGTTGTCCTCTTAAAGGAAGTCCCGCTCTGTGACGAATACCTCTGTTACATCCAATATCCATTAAACGTTTAATGTTTAATTGAGTTTCAGAACGTAATTCTCCTTCAATGGTAAAGGCTGAAATAGCCTCACGAATACCACTAATGTCGTCATCAGTCCAATCTTGAACTTTGGTACTTTCATCAACTTTAGCTGTAGCTAAAATTTCTTTTGCTCTACTTCTACCTACACCGTAGATATAAGTTAAAGAGATAACACCTCTTTTGTTTTTTGGTATGTCTACACCTGCAATTCTTGCCATATTGATTATAGTTTTTAGTTGTTAGCTTTTAGTTGTTAGAATCCTAAACATTTCTATTTCAAGCAGATTCATCTAACGTCTAATTACTAATGACCATTATTTCTTTTTTATCCTTGTCTTTGCTTAAATCTAGGATTCTTTTTGTTAATTACGTAAAGTCTACCTTTTCTGCGCACGATTTTACAATCTGCACTTCTTTTCTTTACTGATGCTCTTACTTTCATCTTTTTTAAGTTTAAGGTTTAAGGTTTAAAGTTTAAGGTTTGTCGTGTTAATTAACTTGAAACTTTAAACTTGAAACTTAGAACTATTAGTATCTATAAGTTATACGAGCCTTAGTTAAATCGTAAGGACTCATTTCTAATTTTACTTTATCACCTGGTAATAATTTAATGTAATGCATACGCATTTTACCAGATATGTGTGCTGTCACAATGTGACCATTTTCTAATTCTACACGAAACATCGCATTAGATAATGCCTCTATAATTGTTCCGTCTTGCTCAATTGCTGCTTGTTTTGCCATAGTATAATAATTACGCTACTGCCTTTCTGTTTTTACCTGTCTTCATTAAGCCATCGTAATGTCTGTTTAACAAATAAGAATTAATTTGTTGCATAGTATCGATAGCAACCCCAACCATAATTAACAACGATGTTCCACCAAAAAACATGGCCCATGTTTGTTGTACTCCCATAAGTTTAACAATAAATGCAGGGAAAATTGCAATTAAAGCTAAGAATATAGATCCTGGTAAGGTTATTTGCGACATGATTTTATCTAAATACTCAGACGTTTCAGTACCCGGACGAATACCTGGAATAAAACCACCACTACGTTTTAAATCGTCGGCCATTTTATTAGTAGGTACCGTAATTGCAGTATAAAAATATGTAAATACAATAATTAATAATGCAAATGTTAGGTTGTAAGTAAATCCGAATAAATCAGAATAGTTAGTAGTTAACCAAGCTCCAAAGCTAGTATCTTTTAAGAAAGACGATCCACCAATTAAACCTGGAACAAACATAATAGCTTGCGCAAATATAATTGGCATTACACCAGAAGCATTTAATTTTAACGGTATGTATTGTCTAGAACCAGCAACGGCTGCTTTTTCATAACCACCAGTGGCTGTTCTTCTAGCGTATTGTACAGCAATTTTGCGAACACCCATTACTAACATAATAGATGCTAGAATAATTACAAACCAAATTACAAGTTCAAAAAGAATTAACATTACATTGTTACCTTCTAATCGTGTTGCAGCGTTTTGTAAAAAGGCCTGTGGTAAAGTAGCAATAATACCTACCATAATTAATAATGAAATACCATTACCAATACCTTTATCGGTAATTTTTTCACCTAACCACATGGCAAAAATACAACCCGTTACTAAAATTGAAACTGAAGAGAAATAAAATGTAAATCCAGTTCCTAATAAAAAGGCACTTTGAGGAATACCTAAAGCAGGTAAACTAGCTAAATAACCTGGTGCTTGTAATAAACAAATAGCGATGGTTAACCAACGTGTAATTTGTGTTATTTTCTTTTGACCACTAGCTCCTTCTTTTTGTAACTTCTGTAGATAAGGAATAGCAATTCCCATTAATTGTACAACAATAGAAGCAGAAATGTATGGCATAATACCCAGTGCAAATACTGAAGCATTCGCAAAGGCCCCACCTGTAAAGGCATTAAGTAAGCCTAATAAACCGCTATCTGTACTATCAGATAAACCGCCTAATTGAGCTGCATCAATACCAGGTAAAACTACTTGAGCACCAAATCGATAAACTAATAACAAGGTTAAAGTAACCACTATACGGTTTCTTAGTTCCTCGATTTTCCATACATTTTTAATTGATTCTATAAACTTCATACGTATAAAATGTCTTAAATTGTTACTGCTTCACCACCAGCAGCCTCGATAGCCGCTTTTGCAGATGCAGTAAACTTATGAGCAGATACTTTTAATTTTGCTTTTAATTCGCCACGACCTAATATTTTTACTAAGTCGTTTTTACCAACTAAACGGTTTGCAAATAATGCATCAAAATCTACAGTATCATTTATTTTCTTATCATCAACCAATTGTTGTAAAGTATCTAAGTTTACACCTTGATATTCTACGCGGTTAATGTTTGTAAAACCAAACTTAGGAACACGTCTTTGAAGCGGCATTTGTCCACCTTCAAAACCTAATTTCTTAGAATAACCAGAACGTGACTTAGCTCCTTTGTGACCACGTGTAGCAGTACCACCTTTACCAGAACCTTGACCACGACCAACGCGTTTTCCTTGGCTTTTTACTGAACCTTGTGCAGGTTTTAAATTACTTAAATCCATTTTTCAGTTTTATTTTTTAAGCTTCTTCAACAGAAACTAAATGTGACACTTTTGCAACCATACCAAGAATATTTGGTGTAGCTTCAAATTCTTTTACTTGTCCAATCTTTCTAAGACCAAGAGCTTCTAAAGTTCTTTTTTGTCTTAACGTACGATTGATTGCGCTTTTAACTTTTGTTACTTTAATCTTTGCCATTTCTGATTCTTATTAAGCGTTAAAAACTTGTTCAAGTGTAATACCTCTATCTCTAGCAATAGTTTTTGCATCTCTTAATTGTAATAAAGCATCAAAAGTGGCTTTTACAACGTTATGTGGGTTTGAAGACCCTTGAGATTTTGATAATACATCGTGCACACCAACGGCTTCTAATACTGTTCTTACAGCACCACCGGCAATTACACCTGTACCAGGAGCAGCAGGAATAATGTTTACTCTTGCTCCACCGTATTTACCTTTTTGCTCGTGAGGTAAAGTTCCTTTAATAATTGGAATACGAACTAGGTTCTTTTTAGCATCTTCAACAGCTTTTGCAATTGCACTAGCTACATCTTTAGACTTTCCTAAACCTTGTCCTACAACACCAGCTTCATCACCAACCACAACGATTGCCGAGAAACCAAATGCTCTACCACCTTTTGTTACTTTTGTAACTCTTTGTACACCAACTAAACGATCTTTAAGATCTAATCCACTTGGTTTTACTAACTCTGCGCTTTTATATTTTTGAAACATAATATCTTAGAATTTAAGTCCTGCTTCTCTAGCTCCTTCAGCTAATGATTTTACTCTACCATGGTATAAGTAACCACCTCTATCGAAAGCGATAGTTTCTATACCTGCTTTAAGTGCTTTCTCAGCTATAGCCTTACCTACTAATTTAGCAGCTTCAACTTTATTAACTTTAGCAGTATCTATACTTTTATCTCTTGAAGATGCTGATCCTAGTGTTACACCAGTTACATCGTCAACTATTTGAGCATAAATTTCTTTATTACTTCTGTAAACAGCTAATCTAGGTCTTGCTTCTGTACCAGAAACTACCTTACGAATTCTGTTTTTTATTCTTAATCTTCTTTCGTTCTTTGTTAATGCCATAACTAAATTTATTAAGCTGATTTACCTGCTTTTCTTCTAATTTCCTCACCAACAAACTTAATACCTTTTCCTTTGTAAGGTTCAGGTTTTCTAAAGCCACGGATTTTAGCAGCTACTTGACCAACAAGTTGTTTGTCAAAAGAAGTTAGTTTTACAATTGGATTCTTACCTTTTTCTGAAACAGTTTCCACTTTAACTTCTGGAGCAATATCCATAACGATGTTGTGTGAAAAACCGATAGCAAGGTCTAACTTTTGTCCTTGGTTTGATGCTCTATAACCTACACCAACCAATTCTAATTCTTTAGTCCATCCTTTTGATACACCTTCAATCATGTTAGCAATTAACGCTCTGTATAAACCGTGTTTAGCTTTGTGATCTTTAGTTTCAGCAGAACGAGAAACAACCACATTTGCTTCTTCAACTGCGATCTCAACTGTATCGAAACTTTGAGTTAATTCTCCTAATTTTCCTTTTACAGTTACAGCGTTATCTTTAACACTAACTGTTACACCTTCTGGAATGGCTACTGGATTTTTCCCTATTCTTGACATTTCTTTTAGGTTTTAAAAATTAGTAAACGTAACATAAAACTTCACCACCTACATTTTCTTTTTTGGCTTGTTTACCTGTCATTACACCATGAGATGTAGAAACGATGGCAATACCTAAACCATTAAGAATTCTTGGTAACTCATCGGCACCAGCATACTTACGTAAACCTGGAGTACTAATGCGTTGAAGCTTTTTAATTACTGGTTCTTTTGTTTCTTTGTTGTACTTAAGAGCAATTTTAATTGTTCCTTGTACAGTTGAATCATCAAACTTATAACTTAAAATATATCCTTGTTCGAATAATATTTTAGTTATGTTTTTCTTTAAATTAGAAGCAGGAATCTCTACCACTCTGTGGTTAGCACGCACTGCGTTTCTAATTCTAGTAAGATAATCCGCGATTGGATCTGTATACATATTTATTAATTTGCGGTAGTGGTTTTCAAGAAACTCTTTCTCTTGAACCTAAAACCAATTTATAATTCTTTTTTTACCAACTAGCTTTTTTAACCCCTGGGATTAAGCCTTTGTTAGCCATTTCTCTAAACATAACACGAGAAATACCAAAGTTTCTCATGTAACCTTTAGGTCTTCCTGTAAGCTTACATCTATTATGCATGCGAATAGGAGAAGCGTTTTTAGGTAACTTTTGTAATGCTTCGTAATCTCCAGCTTCTTTTAAAGCTTTACGTTTCTCGGCATACTTAGCTACTGTTTTAGCTCTTTTTACCTCACGGGCTTTCATTGATTCTTTAGCCATATCTTAGTTCTTTTTAAAAGGTAATCCTAGTTCGGTTAATAATGATTTTGCTTCTTTATCTGTTTCGGCAGAAGTTACAAATGTAATATCCATACCTGAAATTTTGTTTACCTTATCAATATTTATTTCAGGAAATATGATTTGTTCTGTGATACCTAAGTTATAGTTACCACGACCATCGAAACCTGTAGCTTTAATTCCGTTAAAATCTCTTACACGAGGTAAAGCAGAAGTTACTAATCTATCTAAGAATTCGTACATTCTTTCGCCTCGTAAAGTTACTTTAGCGCCAATTGGCATGCCTTTACGTAATTTAAAAGAAGCAACATCCTTTTTAGATAAAGTTGCTACGGCTTTTTGTCCAGATATAGTAGTTAATTCTTCTACAGCGTAGTCGATTAATTTTTTATCTGCCACTGCAGCACCAACACCTTTAGATATTACTATCTTTTGTAGTTTTGGAACTTGCATTACATTTTGATATCCAAATTCGTCTGTAAGAGCTGCAATTACTCTGCTTTTATACTCTTCTTTAAGTCTAGGTGAATATGCCATAACTATATTACTTCATTAGATTTTACTGAGAATCTCACTTTTTTATCACCTTCTACTCTGTAACCTACGCGAGTTGTTTCACCTTTAGCAGTTAACAACGATAAGTTAGAGATGTGAATTGGTGCTTCCTTCTCTACAATACCACCTTGTGGGTTTTGAGCACTTGGCTTAGTGTGTTTTTTCACCAAGTTAACACCCTCAACAATGGCTTTGTTTTTTTCTATTAATACCTTTTGTACTTTACCTTCGGCACCTTTGTGGTCTCCAGCAATTACTTTTACGGTATCTCCAGTTTTAATTTTAAGCTTTGTCATCTTAATAATGTATTAAAGCACTTCTGGTGCTAATGATACAATTTTCATGAATTGTTTATCACGAAGTTCTCTAGCAACAGGACCAAATACACGTGTACCTCTCATTTCACCCGCTGGGTTTAATAATACACAAGCATTATCATCGAATCTAATATAAGATCCATCTGGTCTTCTTACTTCTTTTACAGTACGAACTACTACTGCGGTTGATACGGCACCTTTTTTAATGTTACCGTTTGGTGTAGCATCTTTTACAGAAACTACAATTTTATCACCAACAGAAGCGTATCTTCTTTTAGTACCCCCTAGAACACGAATGGTTAAAACCTCTTTTGCTCCAGTGTTGTCTGCTACTTTTAATCTTGATTCTTGTTGTACCATAATTATTTCGCTCTTTCAATTATTTCAACTAATCTCCAACATTTAGATTTACTTAAAGGTCGTGTTTCCATGATTCTTACAGTATCTCCTTCGTTGCAGTCATTTTTCTCGTCGTGCGCAACATATTTTTTTGTTTTTAACACGAACTTTCCATACATAGGGTGTTTTACTTTTTTCACCTCAGAAACCACAATTGATTTCTGCATTTTGTTACTTGTAACAACTCCTATACGTTCTTTTCTTAAATTTCTTGTTTCCATATTTAAGCAGAATTATTGTGAATCTCTTTTAGTTAATTCGGTCGCAATTCTAGCAACAGTGCGTCTTGCACTACGTAACTGAATTGGATTTTCTAAAGGAGAAATTGCATGAGCCAATTTTAGGTCTGAATAACTCTTTTTTACTTCACTAAGTTTTTCCTGTAACTCAGCAACAGATAATTCTTTAATTTCTGATTGTTTCATAATCTTAAATTATTATGCTTCGTAATCTCTAGCGATTAAAAACTTAGTTTTAACTGGTAGCTTTTGTGCTGCAAGACGTAATGCTTCTTTAGCCACGTCTAATGGCACACCACCTATTTCAAAAAGTACTCTTCCTGGTTTTACAACAGCTACCCATAATTCTACGGCACCTTTACCTTTACCCATACGTACTTCAAGAGGCTTTTTTGTGATAGGCTTGTCTGGAAATATTTTAATCCATAACTGCCCTTCTCTTTTCATGTAACGTGTAGCGGCAATACGTGCTGCTTCAATTTGACGAGATGTTATAAATACAGAGTCTAATGCTTTTATTCCAAAGGTTCCGTTTGAAAGTTGATGCCCTCTTCCGGCATTACCTTTCATACGTCCTTTTTGCTGCTTACGAAATTTTGTTCTTTTAGGCTGTAACATGTTTCTTTACTTTATAAAAAATTACTTTCTACTGCGACGAGGTCCTTTGTTTCCGCGTCCAGCGCCACCTTTTCCTTGCTTTTTAGATAAACCTACAAGCGGAGAAAGCTCTCTTTTACCATATACTTCACCTTTCATGATCCATACTTTTACACCTAATCTACCATAAGTAGTATGTGCTTCAACTAAAGCATAGTCAATATCGGCTCTAAAGGTTGATAAAGGAATACGTCCTTCTTTGTAGTGTTCGCTACGTGCCATTTCAGCACCATTTAAACGACCACTAATTTGGATTTTAATTCCTTCAGCATTCATACGCATTGTAGCAGCGATAGCCATTTTGATTGCACGACGGTAAGAAATACGATTTTCAATTTGTCTTGCAATACTCGATGCTACTAAAAATGCATCTAGTTCAGGTCTTTTAATTTCAAAGATGTTAATCTGAACTTCTTTACCAGTAATTTTCTTAAGCTCTTCTTTTAACTTGTCTACCTCTTGACCGCCTTTACCAATAATGATACCTGGGCGAGCTGTAGTGATAGTAACGGTTACAAGTTTAAGCGTACGCTCAATAATTACTCTACTTACACTAGCTTTAGAAAGACGTACGTGAACGTATTTTCTAATTTTATCGTCTTCGGCAAGCTTATCTCCATAATCATTACCTCCGTACCAGTTAGATTCCCATCCTCTGATAATACCTAAGCGATTTCCGATTGGATTTGTTTTTTGTCCCATACTTCTATCTTAGCTTTGTGTGTTATTGTTAGCACCAACCACTAATGTTACGTGGTTAGAACGTTTTCTAATTCTGTGTGCACGACCTTGAGGAGCTGGACGTAATCTTTTTAACATAGATCCGCCATCTACTCTAATCTCTTTTACGAATAATTCAGCAGATTCAATATCAGCATCTTCGTTTTTAGCTTGCCAGTTAGCAATAGCCGAAAGTAATAACTTTTCTAAACGACCTGAAGCTTCTTTCTGGTTGAATTTTAAGATATTTAGTGCTTTGTCTACCTTTTCACCTCTTACTAAATCGGCTACTAAGCGCATTTTTCTTGGTGATGTAGGACAGTTATTAAGTTTTGCAAAAGCAACTTGCTTTTTTGCTTCCTTAATAGCGTCTGCCATTTGTTTTTTACGACTTCCCATAGCTTACTACTTTTTACCTTTGTTTTTAGCACCTGCATGCCCACGGAATGAACGTGTTGGTGAAAATTCTCCTAATTTATGACCTACCATGTTCTCAGTTACATAAACAGGAACGAATTGACGGCCATTGTGTACTGCTATTGTTTGTCCTACAAAATCTGGAGTTATCATACTAGCTCTAGACCAAGTTTTGATAACTGTTTTTTTGTTAGCTTCTACGTTTGCAGCTACTTTTCTTTCTAATTTATAATGAACGTAAGGTCCTTTTTTTAATGATCTTGCCATGTCTTATTTCTTTCTACGTTCTACAATATATTTATTACTTGCTTTTGTTTTAGAACGCGTTCTAAATCCTTTAGCTGGTATACCGTTTCTAGAACGTGGGTGACCACCTGAAGCGCGTCCTTCACCACCACCCATTGGGTGATCGATTGGGTTCATCACTACTGGTCTAGTTCTTGGACGACGACCTAACCAACGTGTTCTACCGGCTTTACCACCTACAAGTAATTGATGATCTGAATTCGATACTACACCTATTGTAGCCATACACGTTACAAGAATTAAGCGTGTTTCTCCAGAAGGTAATTTTACAGTTGCAAATTTACCATCTCTTGCCATTAATTGAGCAAAAGCACCAGCACTACGTGCCATAACAGCACCTTGACCTGGACGTAACTCTAAACAAGAGATAATAGTTCCTAATGGAATTTCACTTAATGGCATTGCGTTTCCAATTTCTGGAGCGATACCTTCTGTACCAGAAACCACATTTTGCCCAACTTGCAAACCATTTTGAGCAATGATGTATCTTTTCTCACCATCTTGATAATTCAATAATGCGATAAAAGCGGTTCTGTTTGGATCGTATTCGATAGACTTAACTTCGGCTGGAATACCAGTTTTGTTACGTTTAAAATCGATAATACGATACTTTCTTTTATGACCACCACCTATGTAGCGCATGGTCATTTTTCCTTGACTGTTTCTACCACCAGACCTTTTATTCGGAACAAGTAAACTTTTTTCCGGCTTATCAGTAGTTATGGCGTCATACCCATTTACTACTCTAAAACGCTGTCCTGGTGTGATTGGTTTTAATTTTCTTACTGACATTGTTGTCTAATTACATGTTACTGTATAAATCAATCATTTCACCTTCCGCCAGTTGTACTAACGCCTTTTTCTTAGCATTAGTTTTACCATGTTGAATACCAGTTTTTGTATACTTGGTACTTCTATCTGGACGGATATTTATAGTACGAACTTTTTCAACAGAAACACCATATGCAGCTTCAACCGCATTTTTAATTTCTATCTTGTTCGCCTTAGTATTCACTTCGAATGTGTAGCAGTTTCTTAACTCGCTATCAGCAGTCGCTTTTTCTGTGATTATAGGTTTAATTAAGATACTCATCTGTTTCTTATTTACTTAAGTTTGTTTCAATTCCTTCTAAAGCGCCTTCTAAAAGCACTACTTGATTTGCATTTAAAATCTTGTAAGTGTTTAATTCTGAAGAAGTTACAACTTCAGAGCCTTTTAAATTACGCGATGACAAATATACATTATTATTTGACGCACCCAACACAAACAAAGATTTTTTATTATCTAGTTCTAAGGCCTTTAACACAGCTGTAAAGTTTTTAGTTTTTACTGTATCGAAGTTAAAGTCTTCTAGAACTGTAATTGACTGCTCACCTGCTTTAATACTTAAAGCCGATTTACGAGCTAAACGCTTAAGGTTTTTGTTAAGCTTAAAGCTGTAGTTTCTTGGTCTTGGACCAAACATACGCCCACCACCTTTAAACACACCAGACTTAATGCTACCTGCTCTTGCAGTACCGGTTCCTTTTTGCTTTTTAATCTTGCGAGTACTACCAGCAATCTCACCTCTTTCTTTCGATTTGTGAGTTCCTTGGCGTTGGTTTGCTAAATATTGTTTAACATCTAAGTAAACCGCATGATTATTAGGCTCAATAGCAAACACATCGTTAGAAAGCTCTGCTTTTCTACCTGTGTCTTTTCCGTTTATATCTAAAACTGCTACTTTCATTACTTTCTAATAATTACGTAAGCGTTTTTATGTCCAGGAACACATCCCTTAACAACAAGTAAATTCTTTTCAGAAACTACTTTTAAAACTCTTAAATTTTGAACTTTCACTTTATCTCCACCCATTCTTCCGGCCATTTTCATTCCTTTGAATACTCTCGCAGGATAAGAAGCTGCACCAATAGAACCAGGAGCTCTTAAACGGTTGTGCTGACCATGCGTTGCTTGACCTACACCACCGAATCCATGACGCTTTACAACACCTTGAAATCCTTTACCTTTTGATGTACCTGAAATATCAACAAATTCACCTTCAGCAAAGTGATCTACAGTTATAGCATCACCTAATTTGTACTCCTCATCAAAACCTTTAAATTCAACAACTTTGCGTTTTACAGAAGTACCCGCTTTTTTAGCATGACCTAAGTCTGCTTTAGTAGCGCTTTTTTCTGTCGCGTCATCGAAACCTAATTGAACAGCTTCATAGCCATCAACCTCTTCAGTTCTGACTTGGGTAACGATACATGGACCTGCTTCGATTACTGTACAAGGAATGTTTTTCCCGTTTTCGTCGAAAATGCTGGTCATACCGATTTTTTTTCCAATTAACCCAGACATAATTTAAGTTTAAAGTTTAAAGCTTCGTGTTTAAAGTGTAACACTTTAAAACTCCACTTTAGTTAATAATTAATTTCTATTTTAAAAAAAATTCAAGGACAAATACGCTTCGTCCTTGAATTGTATTTTTTCCGTTTTTCCCGCGACCGCATCGGTGGGACATGTTTTATAATTCCGAATTCAGAATTCTGAATTTTGAATTAAACCTTTATCTCAACTTCTACACCACTTGGTAACTCAAGCTTCATTAACGCATCAATTGTTTTTGATGACGACGAGTAGATATCTAATAATCTTTTATAAGAAGATAATTGAAACTGCTCTCTAGACTTTTTGTTTACGTGTGGAGAACGTAGTACTGTAAATAATTTTTTGTGTGTTGGTAATGGAATTGGACCAGTTACAACAGCACCAGTACTTTTTACTGTTTTTACGATTTTATCAGCAGATTTATCTACTAAATTGTGATCGTAAGATTTTAATTTTATTCTGATTTTTTGACTCATTTCTTTAGATTTTAAGCTTCAACACCTTTCGCTGCTTTTATCACTTCTTCTGAAATATTTGATGGTGTTTCAGCGTAGTGAGAAAATTCCATTGTAGAAGTTGCACGACCCGAAGATAATGTTCTTAATGTTGTTACATAACCAAACATTTCTGATAATGGCACAACAGCTTTAACTGTTTTTGCACCGTTACGATCTCCCATATCGCTAACTTGACCTCTACGACGGTTTAAGTCACCTACAATATCACCCATATTTTCTTCTGGAGTAATAACTTCTAACTTCATCATAGGCTCCATGATTACCGCTTTTGCAGCTTTTGCAGCAGCTTTAAATCCTAATTTTGCAGCCAATTCGAATGACAACTGATCGGAATCCACATCGTGGTAAGAACCATCAGTTAAAGTAACTTTCATAGCATCTACTTCGTATCCTGCTAAAGGACCGTTTTGCATTGCCATAGCAAATCCTTTTTCTACTGAAGGAACAAATTCCTTAGGTACGTTACCACCTTTAATTTCAGATACAAACTCTAAACCTTCTTTACCTTCTTCGGCTGGTTCTAGAGTAAATACAATGTCTGCGAATTTACCACGTCCACCAGATTGTTTCTTATAAACTTCTCTGTGTTCTGCACGTTGTGTAATAGCTTCTTTGTACTCTACTTGTGGCTGACCTTGGTTTACTTCTACCTTAAACTCACGCTTAAGACGATCTACAATAATATCTAAGTGAAGCTCACCCATACCAGAAATAATCGTTTGCCCTGAAGCTTCATCGGTTCTTGCAGTAAACGTTGGATCTTCTTCAGCTAATTTTGCTAAAGCCATCCCTAATTTATCTACATCGGCCTTTGTTTTAGGCTCTACCGCGATACCAATTACTGGATCTGGGAAATCCATAGATTCTAAAACTATTGGATTCTTTTCGTCAGATAAAGTATCACCAGTTTTAATGTCTTTAAATCCTACCGCTGCACCAATATCTCCTGCTTCAATAAACTCGATAGCATTTTGCTTGTTTGAGTGCATTTGGTAAATACGAGAAATACGCTCTTTTTTACCTGAACGGTTATTTAAAATGTAAGAACCTGCATCTAAACGTCCTGAATAAGCACGGAAGAATGCTAAACGACCTACGAAAGGATCGGTAGCAATTTTAAATGCTAATGCAGAGAAAGGATCTTTTACATCTGGCTTACGCACAGCGTTCTCCCCTGTGTTAGGGTTAGTTCCTACAATGTTATCTCTATCTAATGGAGATGGTAAGTAACGACATACAGCATCTAATAAAAACTGTACACCTTTGTTTTTAAATGAAGAACCACAAACCATTGGAATGATAGCCATATCCATTACAGCAGCTCTAAGTGCAGCGTGCACTTCTTCTTCTGTAATAGAATCTTCATCTTCCATGAATTTTTCTAATAAGTTCTCATCGTAAGTTGCAACTTCCTCAATTAATAAAGCTCTATACTTTTTAGCTTCTTCCTTCATATCTTCAGGAATGTCGATAATATCGAAAGTAGAACCTTGAGTTTCGTCGTGCCAAACAATAGCACGGTTTTTTACTAAATCTACAACTCCTTTAAAATCTGCCTCATCACCAATGTTTAAAACGATTGGCACTGCGTTAGATTTTAACATATCTTTTACCTGCTGGCAAACTGCTAAGAAATTAGATCCTTGACGGTCCATTTTGTTAACAAAACCAATACGAGGCACTTTATAGTTATCTGCAAGTCTCCAGTTAGTTTCAGATTGTGGCTCAACACCATCAACCGCACTAAATAAGAATACTAAACCATCTAAAACACGTAAAGAACGGTTTACTTCAACAGTAAAATCAACGTGACCTGGAGTATCAATAATATTAAAGTGATATCCTTTAGTTTCGTCTGTTGGCTTACCATTATCAGTTGGGAAATTCCAAGTACAGGTTGTAGCTGCCGAAGTAATTGTAATACCACGCTCTTGCTCTTGTTCCATCCAGTCCATTGTAGCAGCACCATCATGAACTTCTCCAATTTTATGAGAAACTCCTGTATAATAAAGAATTCGCTCTGTAGTTGTTGTTTTTCCAGCATCAATATGAGCTGCAATACCAATGTTTCGTGTAAATTTTAAATCTCTTGCCATTTTATTTAGAATCTAAAGTGTGAGAATGCTTTGTTAGCTTCTGCCATTTTATGAGTATCAACTCTCTTCTTAACCGCCGCTCCTTCTTCTTTAGCTGCTGCTAAAATTTCTGAAGCTAAACGTAAGGCCATAGATTTTTCGTTACGCTTACGAGCGAAACCAATTAACCATTTCATTGCTGTTGAAACTTTTCTATCTGGACGAATTTGCATTGGAATTTGGAATGTAGCACCACCAACACGACGACTACGCACTTCTACGTGAGGCATCACATTTGATAACGCATCTTTCCACAACTCTAAAGCTGTTTTTTCGCCATCTGTTTTCTTCTGATCTACAATATCAATTGCATCGTAGAATACTTTAAAAGCCACAGACTTTTTACCGTCCCACATCATCATGTTAACAAAACGAGTTACTAACTGATCGTTAAACCTTGGATCTGGTAAAAGAGGTCTTTTTTTCGCTGCTCTTTTTCTCATGTCTTCTTCTTAAAGTTTTAAATTACTTTTTAGGGCGTTTTGCACCATACTTAGATCTACGTTGCGTTCTACCTTGTACACCTGCTGTATCCAAAGCACCACGAACAATGTGATATCTAACTCCTGGTAAATCTTTTACCCTTCCACCTCTAACCAATACTATCGAGTGCTCTTGTAAATTGTGACCTTCACCACCGATGTATGCGTTAACCTCGTTACCGTTTGTTAAACGAACCCTTGCCACCTTACGCATTGCTGAGTTAGGCTTTTTAGGTGTTGTTGTGTAAACACGAGTACATACACCACGTCTTTGTGGACACGAATTTAAAGCAGCCGATTTACTCTTCTTGGTTATTTTGGCTCTTCCTTTTCGTACTAATTGTGAAATTGTTGGCATATATTTTATACTAAATTTTTATAATCCTTCGTTAAAAGGGCTGCAAAGGTAGAAATTTTATTCAATAATTCAAATCCTAATTCATTAATTTTCATAACATAGGCTTTTTTTTATACTAATGGATTTTAATCGATATATTTTTAATCTATTTTTAAAATGATTTCTTACTGTACACTTTTAATACTTCAAATTAATTTGAGAAATTAAAATTTAATGATTTACCATATTAAATATTTTCAATTTACGTTAGTTTTACAGACTAAAACACGAAAAAACTATTAACCAATTTGCGTTTTTCACTCCTTATTATATATGTTCTATTTTTTGGATCGGCATTTTCCCAAAACATCAACCTTAAGATTATAGGTGAAACCGAATTTGAAACAACAATAATTGACGCAACCAACTACCACAAACTTCATATTAACTTAAAATCTGTTGAAAGAGAAATAGATTCGGTAAAACATATTTTAGAAAAACAAGGATATATTCAATTAAAGTCTGAAAATCTTAAAAGATTAAACGACTCCATATTTAGTATTACATTCAACTTAAATGAACATTATAAATATTTACGTGTATTCTATTCTAAAATGAATTTAGACGAGTCTTTAATAAAGCAGATTACCAATAATTACGCACCTACATATTTCGACCTAACATTTTCTGAAATTGAAAACAGCTTAAACTATTTAAATAATAAAATTTCGGAAACTGGTTATCCGTTTACAAAATTAAAACTATCTAATTTAAGAATTAAAGAAGATTGGGTTGAAGCTGATTTAATTTCATCTGCTTTAAGCGAAAAAAGAATCCTTAATAATATAGTTGTAAAAGGATATGACAAATTTCCAAAATCGTTTTTAAAACATTATTTGAAGATTAAACCGAAGCAGGTGTTCAACCTTAAAAAAATTCAAACTAAGAGCAATCAACTACAAAACATAAATTTTGCCAGCCAAATAAAACCCCCTGAAGCATTATTCACAAAAGATTCTACTTCACTATACTTATATATAAACAAAAACCAAAGCAATACTTTTGATGGCTTTTTAGGTTTTGGCACCAATGAAGAAACTAATAAAATTCAATTTGATGGCTACCTAAACTTAAACCTAACAAACAATTTAAATTACGGCGAATCGTTTAGCTTATTTTATAAAAGTGACGAAAACGACCAACAAACTTTTGAAGTCAGCACCTCATTACCTTACTTATTCAGCACACCTATTGGCGTTGATTTAGCACTAAGACTATTTAAAAAAGACTCCTCGTTTACAACAGCACTACAAAACTTAAAACTAAATTACCAACTAAGCACTAAACACAACATAGCTGCAGGATTAACCGCAATAACCTCGAGCAACTTACTAACAACAACCCAAAACTTAAATATTAACGATTACAAATCAACGTTTTACTCGTTAACCTATCAATACCTAAATTTAAACCCAACAAATAATTTACTATTTCCAATCCAATCTAAATTTTATTTTGAAGCTGGATTAGGCAAAAGAGTAACAACCCCAAACACTACACAACAAACAAAATACACACTCGAGGCGTTCAAAATATTTTTACTAAATCAAAGAAATAGCATTTTCTTAAAAACAAATGGCGCCATATTAAAATCTACCAACTACTTTGAAAACGAACTTTACCGATTTGGCGGCATAAATTCCATTCGTGGTTTTGAAGAAAACAGCATTTACGCCAACCTTTTTAGTGTATTTAACACCGAATACAGATATCAATTATCCAACAACCTATATATACATACCATTTTTGATGCTGCCTATTTTGAAAACCAAATAACCACAAGTAAACAGAAGCTTTTTGGGTACGGACTAGGTTTAGGTATACTAACAAAGTCTGGGCTATTTAAATTAAATTATGCCAATGGCAAATTTGAAGATTCTAATTTCTCCCTTTCAAATTCCAAGATTCATATTAGCTTAAAAACTAGATTTTAGGATACAATTTAAATTAAAATTAACACAACATAACATAACACACTCATTATACATAGCTTATACCTTACAAACTGTAACACTATCTTAAACACACTTCAAATAAAAAATATAACGTAAACCTTAAAATCCATTAAATTAATAGCAATGATTTCGGCATTTTCTTAAAATTTCTATTGTTTTTGTTGTTTTATTAACTATTTATTATGACTTTTGGCAACGACTAATTCAAATAATTATAAAATGAAAACAAAGTTTAGTGGAATTTTAACGCTATTACTAGCGTTTGTTGTGCAATTAACTTTTGCACAAGAAAAGACAATTTCAGGTACAGTTTCCGATGGTAGTGGACTACCTCTGCCTGGAGCAACTGTCTTAGTTAAAGGTACCTCTTCAGGTACA
>NZ_JTDV01000012.1 GCF_000943555.1 Neotamlana nanhaiensis
AACAAACGATTTGCTATTGTTTTTCAGAGTAAAGCGGAGACATTATCTACCGAGCATGCACAAACAAATGAGGCATTAATGTATTATCAGCAAACAACAAATACATTCTATGTGAAAAAATTGTATTCCGAAGTTAAAAATTTCGCGATATTAAACATGCGTGGTCAACGCGTTATGGAGCTTCAAAACGTATCGAATTCTAGTTTAGAAAGTGGATTAGCACTTAATAATATGGCTACTGGAGCTTATGTGGTTTGTTTACGTACAGCATCAAACAAAGTACTTACAAAGAAGATAATAGTTAAATAGAAAAATAGTTCGAGATATTTAAAAGCCAATACAGTTAATTCTGGATTTGCTTTTTTACTTAAAAGATAACACTACGGGTACATACTTTAACTTAAAAAGTATGGAAACCTATTCTTTTTCAACCGCAGCATCTAATACTGCATTAAAAAATAAGATTATTACAGACTAAACAAATTAGCACGTTAAATAAAAGAGGCTGAATTATTGGGATGTAAACCAAGAATTCAGCCTCTTTTTTTGTGCTTATTGAGGTATCTTGCTATGACTTAGAGTGTTGAAAACATCCATGAAATGCATAAAACAACGATTAAATGTAAAATTTGTTCAAAAATTGAAATTAGCACCTCATGTTTTATAGTTGCTATTTAAATATATACTAGCTTTATATCAAAGTTAAAAATCTCAAAAAAATCTAACTAACCAAAAAAATTAGAGATGAGAAAATATTACAAATCCTTAAGCTGTTTCATTTTATTTTGTGCTTGTTTATGCTTTTCAATTAGTATGGCTCAAACAAACAACAGTTTAGGTTTGGTAAAAACGTATCAAATTAACAACGCTAGTTACAATAAAAAAAGTAGTATAAAAGTAGTTGATCCTATTACTAGAAAAACAACCAATTCTGGTTTTAAAAAAATTAGAATGGAATTTAATGGTATAGAAGGTTCTTATGCTAGTCGCGAGTTACTTTTGGGTTTTAGCGATAATACTAGCGACGGGTTCGATTATGGTTATGATGCAGAAGTAACTTTACACGATAATGATTTAAGTTTAGATTTAAATGGGGTAGATTATGGAATTCAAGCCTATGCCGAATTAACTCCTGATAAAGTAATTAAATTAAATCACAATTCATCTGGAGCGAATCGATTTGTAATAAATATAACAGAATTAGAAAATATTGAGGTCGATCAAGCCATTTATTTAATCGATAATACCACTGGCGATTATATCGATTTATCTTCTGGTTCGGGTTACGAGTTTGAATCATCTCAAGGGAATTTTACCGATCGTTTTCAAATTGCTTTTCAAAATCCTTCGGTGGTGTTAAGTGCTAATAAATTAGCTTATAACACAAAAAACATGTATTTCCATACTCATACAAATACCTTTTATGCAAAGGCTTTAAATACTACGGTTAAAAAATTAATTCTGGTAAACCTTAATGGGCAAAAAGTACTCGAATTAAACAACGTGTCACACGATACTTTAGAGGCGGGTATCAACTTAAACCATATGGCTGCAAATGCTTATGCAGTTATGCTTCAAACCGATAATAAAGAGATTTTAACCAAGAAATTTGTAATAAATTAATACAAAATCATCCTTTAAAATATTTTAAAAGCCATTACTTAAGTTTTGGCTTTTTTTAATGCTAATAATTTCAGTTTAAATGCTTAAATTCGCGCATCGAAACGAAAAATGAATCAATGAGCATGAAATTTGCTGAATATAAAGGACTTGACTTACCAAAAGTAACCGAAGAAATTCTTAACTATTGGCAAGAAAATAACATATTTGAAAAAAGTGTAACCACAAGAGAAGGTAACGAAACCTTTGTGTTTTTCGAAGGGCCACCATCGGCAAACGGTTTACCTGGTGTACACCATGTTTTGGCGCGCGCCATTAAAGATATTTTTCCACGATATAAAACCATGAAAGGCTACCAAGTTAAGCGTAAAGCAGGTTGGGATACTCATGGTTTACCTATTGAGCTTGGTGTAGAAAAAGAATTAGGTATTACCAAAGAAGATATTGGTAAAACCATTTCGGTTGAAGATTACAACGCTGCATGTCGTAAAGCCGTTATGCGTTACACCGATGTTTGGAATGACCTTACCCAAAAAATGGGCTATTGGGTAGATATGGACGATCCATACATTACCTACGAACCAAAATACATGGAAAGTGTTTGGTGGTTATTAAAGCAGATTTACAACAAAAACTTACTGTATAAAGGTTATACCATTCAGCCATACTCACCAAAAGCGGGTACCGGTTTAAGTTCGCACGAGTTAAACCAACCAGGAACGTATCAAGATGTAACCGATACAACTATTGTTGCGCAGTTTAAGGCTGTGGCCGAAACGCTACCAGACTTTTTACAAAATGAAGGCGATATTCATTTCCTAGCTTGGACAACCACACCTTGGACTTTGCCAAGTAACACCGCATTAACCGTTGGACCGAAAATAGAGTATGTTTTAGTTGAAACTTACAATCAATATACCTTCGAACCCATTAATGTTGTTCTGGCTAAAAAATTGGTTAACTATCAGTTTTCAGGAAAGTTTAATCGTGTTGAAGATAAATCAGAATTACTAGCCTATAAATCTGGCGATAAAAAAATTCCGTATTACGTAGTAAAGGAATTTGTTGGAAAAGATTTAGTAGGAATTAAATACGAACAACTTTTAAAATACACCTTACCAAACGATAATCCAGAGGATGCATTTAGAGTTATTGCAGGAGATTTCGTAACGACCGAAGATGGTACAGGTATCGTACACACCGCGCCAACGTTTGGTGCCGATGATGCCTTGGTTGCAAAACAAGCAACACCCGAAATTCCGCCAATGTTGGTTAAAGATGAAAACGGAAATTTAGTGCCGCTTGTAGATTTACAAGGTAAATTTCGTCCAGAGTTAGGCGAACTGGCAGGTAAATACGTAAAGAACGAATATTACAACGATGGCGAAGCTCCAGAACGTTCTGTAGATGTTGAGATTGCTATAAAGTTAAAAGAAGAAAACAAAGCCTTTAAGGTTGAAAAATACAAACACAGCTACCCGAACTGTTGGCGTACCGATAAACCAATTTTATACTACCCGTTAGATTCTTGGTTTATAAAAGTTACCGATGTTAAGGATAGAATGTACCAGCTTAACGAAACCATAAACTGGAAACCTAAAGCAACAGGAACAGGACGTTTTGGTAACTGGCTAGCAAATGCCAACGACTGGAACTTGTCGCGTTCGCGCTATTGGGGAATTCCGTTACCAATTTGGAGAACCGAAGATGGTAAAGAAGAAGTCTGTATCGGTTCGGTTGAAGAGCTTAAAGCAGAAATGCAAAAAGCGGTTTCAGCAGGTGTTCTTGAAAAAGATATTTTTGAAGATTTTGAAGTAGGAAACAACTCCGAAGATAACTACGCTAAATTAGATTTACATAAAAACATTGTTGATGCTATTGTGTTAGTATCTCCAACAGGACAAAAAATGTTCCGCGAAAGCGATTTAATTGATGTTTGGTTCGATTCAGGTTCTATGCCTTATGCACAGTGGCATTATCCTTTTGAAAACAAGGAATTAATTGATGGCGGTGTTTCGTATCCTGCCGATTTTATCGCAGAAGGTGTCGATCAAACTCGCGGATGGTTCTATACGCTTCATGCCATAGGAACTATGGTTTTCGATTCTGTAGCTTACAAAAACGTGGTGTCTAACGGATTGGTGTTAGATAAAAACGGACAAAAAATGTCGAAACGTTTAGGAAACGCTGTCGATCCGTTTGAAACATTAAGTAATTACGGTGCCGATGCCACACGTTGGTACATGATTAGTAACGCCAATCCTTGGGATAATTTAAAGTTCGATATTGATGGTGTAGAGGAAGTAAAACGTAAATTCTTCGGTACACTTTATAATACCTATTCGTTCTTCTCGTTATATACAAACCTTGATGGTTTTAGTTACGCTGAAGCAGATATTGCTTTAGAAGAACGCCCAGAATTAGACCGTTGGATACTTTCAGAATTGCATACATTAATCAAGAAAGTAGACGAATATTACGCCGATTACGAGCCAACAAAGGCGGCTAGAGCTATTTCAGACTTTACACAAGACAACCTTAGTAACTGGTTTGTACGTTTAAGTAGAAGACGTTTCTGGAAAGGCGATTACCAACAAGATAAAATTTCGGCTTACCAAACACTGTATATGTGTATGGAAACTATTGCCAAATTAGGAGCGCCAATTGCACCATTCTTTATGGATAAGTTGTATTTAGATTTAAATGCAGTAACTAAAAAAGAAGCTTTCGAGAGTGTGCATTTAGCTAATTTCCCAGTTTACAACGAAGCTTATATCGATAAAAGCTTGGAGCGTAAAATGGAAAATGCGCAAGTTATTTCGTCTTTAGTATTGTCGTTACGTGCTAAAGAAAAAATTAAAGTACGCCAGCCACTACAAAAAATTATGATTCCTGTGGTGAGCGAACAACAAAAAGAAGAAATTTTAGCCGTATCGAGTTTAATAAAGCACGAGGTTAATGTTAAGGAGATTGAACTGTTAGATGACGCTTCAGATATCCTCGTAAAACAAATAAAACCAAACTTTAAGGTGCTTGGTCCGCGTTTTGGAAAGGATATGAAAGCCATTGCAGGTAAAGTAATTAACTTTTCACCCGAAGATATTAACAAAATAGAGCAAAACGGTAGTATTGAGGTTGATATTAATGGAAAAAATATTACTTTGGAACGCGGAGATGTAGAAATTACATCTCAAGATATTGAAGGTTGGCTTGTTGCTAACGAAGGGGCTTTAACAGTAGCTCTAGATGTTACAATAACCGACGAATTGCGTAAAGAAGGTATTGCACGAGAGTTAATTAACCGCATACAAAATTTACGAAAAGATTCTGGTTTTGAAGTAACCGATAGAATTGATGTGGTACTTCAAAAAGATGATAACATTGTAAATGCAGTTGAGACCAATATCGATTATATAAAAACAGAAACATTAACCGAACAATTAGAAATTAAAGACGACATTAAGAATGGTATAGAAATTGCTTTTGATGATGTAAATACCAAATTGTTTATTCAAAAACATTAACATTATGAGCACAGATGCTAACGTTAGATATTCCGATAAAGATTTAGCTGAATTTAAAGTTTTAATTCAGGAAAAAATAGATAAAGCACAACACGATTTAGAGCTTATTAAAAGCGCGTATATGAACGACCATAACAATGGTACAGACGATACGTCGCCAACCTTTAAGGCCTTTGATGAAGGAAGTGAAGTTATGAGTAAAGAATCGAACTCGCAATTAGCTATTCGCCAAGAAAAGTTTATTCGCGATTTAAAAAATGCTTTAATCCGTATTGAAAATAAAACCTATGGTGTTTGCCGTGTTACAGGTAAATTAATAAACAAAAAGCGTTTAGAGTTGGTGCCACACGCAACTTTAAGTATTGAAGCTAAAAATATGCAGAAATAAGTTTGCATGACATTATAAAAAACAAAACGTCTCGAACCTTAATTTCAGGGTAGAGGCGTTTTTTGTTTCCTTTTTCTCAGGATTTAAACCCAAAACATGTCTTTAAAAAAATCTATTTTATACATAATAATTATTTTGCTTATCGATCAAGTAAGTAAAATTTATATAAAAACACATTTTACATTACACGAAAGTGTTGATGTGTTTAACTGGTTTAAAATTTATTTTATTGAAAACGATGGGATGGCTTGGGGAACAAAAATTAGCGATTTTACTACTTTAATTACCGACAGAACTGCCAAAGTAATTTTAACTGTATTTCGTATAGTGGCCATTTTTGGTATTGGGTATTGGCTTATTTCGGCTATAAAAAAACAAAGTTCTAACATTCTTGTTTTAGCCATTGTTTTAATTTTCGCTGGCGCTTTAGGGAATATTATCGATTCGGTGTTTTATGGTGTTTTGTTTGATGATAGTTTAAACCAAGTCGCGACTTTTTTACCAGATGCAGGTGGGTACGATACCGTATTGCACGGTAAAGTAGTCGATATGCTGTATTTTCCTTTAATTTCGGTCGATTTACCGCAGTGGTTGCCTATTTATGGTGGAAAGCGGTTTAATTTTTTCGAACCCGTTTTTAATATCGCCGATGTTGCTATAAGCACGGGTTTTATAATGCTTATTGTATTTAATAAAAAAGCGTTTGCTAAATAAATTTACGTGTGTATTTTCTTCTAATAATTTAATTGCTATATTTAGTTTTTAAAACAAACTAAATGAAAATTAAATTACGCTTCTCCCTTGTAATAATTACACTTTTTTCAACTTTTACATTTTCGCAAAATACTTTCGATATTGTTTTTCCTCAGCAAGATCGCGATCAAAAATGTCAGCAATGTTTTCAAATATTTAGGCAAAAACCTAAAGAAGTTCAGTTTTCAATAAAGCGAGAAAATAGTAACTTATATTTTCATGTTAACGATAAAAACTGGTTTAATTTATTGTTTAAAAATGCTGGCGATGGTATAGCCATTGATGTGGTTTCGAAAGATCGTTATAAATGTAATAATACAGAAATTGAGAATTCTCAAATTAAAGGTGTTTTACAGCGACCAAAATATGCTAAAAAGCTTCGAGCAGAATTAAAGCCTCACGGTGATAACGATTATCGTGTGCATGTTGGTAGAGTCCCAGAAGGTTTAATTAACGACGATTTAGAATACAATATTCTGTTTTTAAGCAACAAAAATTTATGCAATTACTATGTAATTTATAACCTAGAAACATATCCTTGGGATTTGCTCGATATGGGTATGTATTTAGATTCTTTAACTTACGATACCAAAAAAATTAAGCCAACTAGTGAATCGGGATTTGTATTAAAAAATAAAACATTAAAATTTAAAATTCCGTTTGAAAAGAATAAATCGGAATACTCGCAAGAAGATATAAAACCTATTTACGATTCGTTACGTTTAACCGATTTTAATATTAAAAGTATCAATATAAAGGCATACGCATCGGTTGAAGGTAGTTTAGAGCGAAATATCGAATTACAACAACAACGCGCCAATAGTATTGTAATGGCACTACAAACCTTTCAAAAGCCAACCATAAAAACATCGGTATCATCATCAGAAAATTGGGTGGAATTTTTAAATGATATTAAAGGTACACCGCATGAAGGATTAGCGCAATTGAGCAAAAATCAAGTAAAAGCAAAACTTGTTGGAAGTTTATCTAACACCTTAGAACCTATTTTGCAAAACCACCGAAAAGCAGTTTTAGAACTCGAATTAGAGAAGAAAGATAAATATAAAAACATGTCGGCAAACGAGTTGCTTACCAAGTTTAATTCTGCAGTTACATCGCAGGAAGTTGAAAAGGCTTTAGAAATTCAAAATTCACTTTTTAAGAAATTAAATAACAAAGAAATTTCGCCCGATTTTCTTCGTAAAATGGAAATTCCGAAACAAGCCAAATTTGCTAAAATTTTTAATAAAAATTCCGCCATTCGATTTTTAGATGATGTAAGGCAAGGTTTAATAGTTTACAACGAATTACAGGAATTAGAAAAGTTGGTGCCTAAAAACGGTGAAGTAAAATATAATATAGCGGCGCTTACTATAAAATTATGGCGATATAGGGCTATAAAAATTGAGGAAAGTGCATTGAAAACTCAAATTAGTAATCTTAAAAATTACGGTATAGATGCGAGTTTAATTTCCAGAATGCTGGTGAATTATAACATTATTTTGGCCGAAAACTACATGAGGCAGCGCGAGTATACCAAAAAAGATAAATCGGTTGAGTTTATAAACGCAAACTATAAATATTTCCCATTATCAGATTACGATTATTTAAGTTTAGCTCAGTTTTTTAGTTACTATGCCAATACAGATTTGGCGGTTACGTTGCTTGAAGATAAGGCTAAAAGCATTGAAATAGACGAAGATTTACTGTTTTACTATTTAAATCTTACATTAATAAATAAGGAGTTAACCAAAACGCCAGAGTACAGAACTATTATGCTTAATGCGATTAATATGAATAAAACGCGTTATTGTAAACTGTTTAATGCTGTTGAGAAAGGTGGTGTAACATTCCAGATGTTGGAAGATGAATATTTACGAACAACTTATTGCGAGAATTGCGAAAACTAAAACTCATAAACCCGCTCTGGCGTAACGCAAAAATCGAGTTTAATATCGCCATCAAAAGTATCGGATATTTCAGTTTCGGCTTCAAAAAAGGATAGGCCAATTTTAATGGTTTCTGGGTTGCATTGGCTTAAAAATCTGTCGTAAAAACCTTTGCCATAACCAACACGATTGCCTTGTTTGTCGAATGCTAAAAGCGGAATAAAAACCACTTCAATTTTATTGTTACTTATTTCAATACCATCAATGGGTTCGGGAATATTGTAGGTGTTCTTTTTAATTCTGGTGCTATCGGTTAGCAAAAAATGTGTCATTTCATAAGTTTTAAAATCACTCTTAGAAATCACAATATTTTTGTCTTTTCCAGAAAGAATATTCAAAATATAATCGGTATTAACTTCTTTTTGTTCTTCAATAGCTAAAAAAATATGATAGAAAGAAGCATCCCAAATGTTAAGATTTAAAAGCTGATTCGCTATAGCTATACTGAAGCTGTCTACATCGGTTTCAGACAATTGTTGTCTTTTAACTTTGTATATGTTTCGTAGTTCGGCTTTCTTCATATTACTTAAGCATGGTAGAAATATGAAACAAAGCATCACCTTGATAAACAATAGGCGATTCGTTTACATTAATAATATATCCGGTATTTGATGCTCTTACAAAGTAATTGAGTTTACCATAAGGATCGGTAATATTACCAATAATAGCATCTTTTTCAACAAACGATCCTACAGCAATAGAGGCTTTAAACATACCAGAAAATTTAGCGCGTTGCCATTTGCTGTCGGTAATAAAAATACAAGCGTTTTTGGGTTTGGTCGATTTAAAAATAGTACGTAGCATTCCTAAATGTTTTAAAATACGCTTCGAGCCATTTACACCAGAATTAGTAACAACCTCGTCTATATGAAACGATTTTCCACCTTCAAAAAGCAATAAAGGTTTGCCTAATTTATTACAAGTACTTCTAAAGGATTTTGATAAGTTGCTAGAGTATAAAACAAAAGGCGCACCAAACACTCTTGCTAATTCATCGAAATTTGTTTTGTGTTTAGAGTAGCGTAATTGTGGCGCGTTAAATCTTCCTGAACCTCCTGTATGAAAATCGATGATTAAATCGGCATGCGGAATGATGTCTTTTACTAATTTATACGCCACTCTGCTGGCCAAGGACCCCGATTTACTTCCGGGAAACACACGGTTTAAATCGCGCCCATCTGGAAATTCGCGTTTTAGGTTAATAAAGCCAAAAATATTGATAACGGGCATACAAATTATGGTGCCAATTTTAGGTTTGTTAATGCCTTTGGCAATAAGCTGGCGTACAATTTCGGTACCGTTAACCTCGTCGCCGTGTATGCCAGCAGTAAACAAAACGGTTGGCCCAGGTTTTTTAGCACGCTCAATAATAACTGGTACGTTTACAGCACCAGAAGTGTGTAAATTGGCCACATCAAAATTTACTTCTTTGCTTTCGCCTGGGTAAATGTTTTCACCTAAAATTGATAAAACTCCGTTTTTTCCTAACTGCATTTATTTTCTGTTTCGTTCTATAAAAGTAATAATGGCTTTGGCAATATTTTTTCCAGTTGCCCCTTCAATACCTTCTAAACCTGGGGTAGAATTTACTTCAAGCAATAGCGGGCCACGTTCCGATTGTAGCATATCTACTCCACAAATAGGAAGTTTTAAAGCACGAGCAGCATTCATGGCAACTTTTAACTCGTCATGGCTAAGTTTTACTATTTCGGCCGAACCACCACGGTGTAAATTAGAACGGAATTCACCTTCTTTACCTTGGCGTTTCATGGCGCCAACTACTTGTCCGTCGACAACTAGTGCGCGTAAATCGGCACCTTTAGCTTCGGCAATATATTCTTGAACCAAAGCGCGAGCTTGTAAGCCATTAAAAGCTTCAAGCACCGATTCGGCTGCATTTTTAGTTTCAGCTAAAACCACACCTAAACCTTGTGTGCCTTCTAAAAGTTTTATAATTACTGGAGCGCCGCCAACATGCGATAATACTTTTTCTACATCGCGAGAGTAGTTTGTAAATACGGTTTTTGGCATACCAATCCCAGCTTTCGATAAACGCTGAAAACTACGTAGTTTATCACGAGAACGAATAATAGCATCGCTAGTTACCGAGGTAAAAACACCCATCATTTCAAATTGCCTAACAACGGCGCAACCAAAAAAAGTTACCGAAGTGCCAATACGGGGAATAATAGCATCAACATAATCTAAATATCTATCCTTGTAAAAAATGGTAGGTTTTTCCTTTTCAATAATAATGTCGCATTTTAAGGGATCGATGACTTCTATAAGATGACCGCGTTTTTCGCCTTCTTCAACCAAGCGGTTTGTAGAATATAAATTTGTGTTTCTAGATAGTATTACTATGTTCATTCTGTGAGGTTTTAAACGAAATGTTTTCTAAATCAACATCCACTAAAAATTTATGCTTTAAAAATTCTCTGCCTATTAAAACAGGAAAGCGCATATCGTCGCGCGTGCTTAAAGTTAAGTTAATCTTATACGTTTTACCAAAAAATATAACTTCAGATTTCACTTTATAGCGATTTTCCTTATAACCATTGCTGCTTTTTACGTTGGTGTTTGTAAACGTATCGAACACAATTTCGCTTTTACCAAAGTTTTGGTGTACATCGCTTTTAAAAATGCAGCGTAAGCTATTGTTTTCTTCAATAATTTTCGAACAATGTATGGCCGAGGTGTATGCGCCAGTATCAATTTTTACGTTAATACCATAAAGTTCTAATTTTGGGAAGTCAATTTTATCGACTCTTCCTATAATTTTTTTACTCATTTTTAGTTTTTAAAAAAGTGGCGCAATGTAGCAAATTTCAACTTTCAAAAATTATATTTTTTAAAAGATTATTAAAGAAGAAATTTAGCAATAATATTTTAAATATTTACCTTTACATTAATGGATGTCCCAGCTTTAGAAATACAATTAAAAACTCTACCCAATGCGCCTGGAGTGTACCAATATTTTGATAAAGAAGGTACGATTATTTACGTAGGAAAGGCTAAAAATTTAAAAAAACGTGTAAGCTCGTATTTTACTAAAACACACGATAGTGGTAAAACCCGTGTTTTGGTAAAAAAAATTGTAAATATAAAGCACATTGTTGTTGAGACCGAAACGGATGCGTTGTTGCTAGAAAATAACCTTATAAAAAAGCATAAGCCACGTTACAACGTGTTGTTGAAAGACGATAAATCATACCCGTGGATTTGTGTAAAAAACGAACGATTTCCTAGGGTGTTTTCTACACGCCGCGTGTTTAAAAATGGTGGCGATTATTTTGGGCCATACACCAGTGGTAAAACGGTGCATACCTTACTCGATTTAATTCGGGGGTTGTTTGCCCTACGAACTTGTAATTATGATTTGCATGAAGATAAAATACAAGCAGGAAAATATAAAGTGTGTTTAGAGTATCATTTAGGAAACTGTAAAGGGGCTTGCGAAGGTTTAGAAAGTGAAAAGCAATACAACGAAAATATTAAAGCAATTAAACAGATTTTAAAAGGAAATTTTAAAGATTCGTTGTCGAAATTTAAAGAACAAATGATGACGCTTGCCGAAAACATGCAGTTTGAGGAAGCTCAAAAAATAAAAGAAAAGGTTGAGGTTTTAGAGAATTACCAAGCAAAATCTACCATTGTAAACCCTAAAATTAGCAATGTAGACGTGTTTAGCGTAATTAGCGACGAGAGTTACGGTTATATTAATTTTTTGCAACTTTCTTATGGCTCTATAATTCGTTCGCACACGCTCGAAATTAAGAAAAAGCTCGATGAAACCGATAAAGAATTATTGGAGTTAGCCATTACCGAAATTAGGCAACGTTTCCACTCGAAATCTAAAGAAATTTACGTGCCTTTTGCGGTTGATATTGGAGAAAATATTAAAGTTACCGTGCCGCAATTGGGTGATAAAAAGCATATTTTAGATTTATCGGTTCGAAATGCAAAGTATTTTAGAATGGAGCGTTTTAAACAAATTAAAATTGTAGATCCAGATAGGCATGCCAACCGTATAATGGCTCAAATGAAAGCCGATTTGCGATTGCATGAAGAACCACGCCATATTGAGTGTTTCGATAATTCGAACATTCAAGGAACTAACCCGGTAGCGGCCTGTGTGGTGTTTAAAAACGGGAAACCAAGTAAAAAAGATTATCGCCATTTTAATATAAAAACGGTTGAAGGTCCAGACGATTTTGCCTCGATGGAAGAAGTGGTTTATCGCCGTTATAAACGCTTGTTAGACGAAGAACAGCCGTTGCCGCATTTAATCATTATTGATGGTGGTAAAGGGCAACTTTCGTCGGCATTGAAAAGTTTAGATGCTTTAAATTTAAGAGGAAAAATTGCCATTATCGGAATTGCTAAACGTTTAGAAGAATTATTTTACCCAAACGACCCAATTCCTTTATATTTAGATAAAAAAAGCGAAACCCTAAAAGTTATTCAGCATTTGCGTAACGAAGCGCATCGTTTTGGTATCGAGCATCACCGCAACCGTAGAAGTAAAAATGCATTAAATACCGAGTTAGAAACTATAAATGGCGTAGGTGAAAAAACGGTGGTAGAATTGTTAAAGCATTTTAAATCGGCTAAACGTGTAGCCAATGCAAAGCTTGATGAGTTAGAAGATGTTGTTGGTGCATCGCGTGCCGAAAAAGTGTATAATTATTATCATAGTAAATAACTGTTTTTTGTAAACTTAGTTGTTTTAATGGCAACAAAAAATATTCAGAAGCAACTCAAAATAAAAAAATATAAAACTTAACCATTGAACATAAAACCAATAATACTAACATTAATTTTGCTCGCAAGCATTTCCGCGAAAGCGCAACAAGAAAACACCCCAAAAACAGCGCCAAAAGTAGGATTGGTATTAAGTGGCGGTGGTGCAAAAGGATTGGCACATATTGGGGTTTTAAAAGTTATTGATAGTTTAGGCGTAAAGGTTGATTATGTAGCCGGAACCAGTATGGGCGCTATAATTGGTTCGTTGTATGCGGCTGGTTATACAGGTAAACAGCTCGATTCGGTGTTCCATGAAGTCGATTTCGACAATATTTTAAACGATAATTTACCTAGAAATGTAAAATCGTTTCACGAACGCGAAAATGCCGAACGTTATGCTGTAAAATTGCCGTTTAACAAGTTTAAAATTAAATTACCATCGGCGTTGTCGCGAGGTCATAACACCTACAATTTACTGTCTAAACTTATGTTGCCTTTGTGCGAAACCGAAGATTTTAGTAAACTCCCAATTCCGTTTTTTTGTGTGGCTACCAATGTAGAAACAGGAGCTCCCGTTTTTTTAGAAAAGGGAAATTTACCATTAGCCGTATTGGCAAGTGCGGCTTTACCATCGGTATTTAAACCTGTTTTTATAAACGATGAAATGCTTATTGATGGTGGCGTGGTTAACAATTATCCTATAGATGAGCTTAGAGCAAAAGGGATGGATGTTATAATTGGTGTAGATGTACAAGATGGATTAATGGATAGAAAGGAGCTAACCTCAGGACTCGATGTGTTGCTTCAAATTAACAATTTTAGAACCATAAACGATATGAAATCTAAAGTTGGAAAAACCGATGTGTATATAAAACCAAATATTAAAAATTATACCGTGGTGTCGTTTAGCGAAGGTAATAGCATTATTAATGCTGGTAACGAAGCTGCATTACAACAACTTGAGGCTTTAAAAGACTTGCCTAAAAAACCTCAAGCAATTACGCCTAAACCATTAAAATGTATTGATAGTTTAGTAATAAATAATATTAAAATTGAAGGTTTAACAAATTATACACGCTCTTATGTTACTGGAAAGCTGAAGCTAAAAAGTAAAGAGAAAATTAGCTACAATCAGTTTGAAAATGGATTGAATAACCTTGAAGCCACCAATAATTTTGATGGATTTGAGTATCATTTAAAAAAATCGGAGGATCAAAAAGGTTATAATTTTACCACTAAGTTAAAAGAATCGCAGGTAAATACTTTTTTAAAACTTGGTGTGCATTTCGACGATTTATATAAAAGTGCCGCCTTAATAAATTTAACAAAAAAACGAGTGCTTTTTAATAACGATGTCGTGTCGTTCGATTTTATAGTTGGCGATAATGTTCGGTACAATTTCGATTATTTAATTGATAAAGGTTTTTATTGGAGTATCGGTTTAAAATCGCGTTACAACCAGTTTAACAAAGGTGTAAGTGCAAAGCTTTTGCTTGATGATGGCGAAATATCGAGTACGGGATTAAATAAAATTAATGTAAAATTAAAAGATTTTACCAATCAATTTTACGTGCAAACGTTATTGTATCGCGATTTTGCATTTGGTATGGGTGCCGAACATAAACGTTTAGAAATTAGTTCTGAAACTATTGCCGATGAAACATCTGAAGACGATTTTTATTTAGAAAACTCTAACTACTTTAGTGTTTTTGGAAATTTAAAATTCGATTCGTACGACAATAAATACTTCCCAAAACGAGGTGCATATTTTAATGGCGATTTACATGTATATTTATTTGGGTCTAGTTTTATTCAGGAATTCGAAAACTTTTCAATAGCCAAAGCCGATATGGGTTACGCCTTTAGCGCATCAAAACATGTAGCGTTTAATATACAAGCTCAAGGCGGATTTAAAATAGGAGATAACGGTATTAAAACACTCGATTTTGCATTGGGAGGCTACGGTAATAATTTAATAAACAATTTTACACCATTTTTAGGTTACGATTTTATTTCACTTACCGGAAATAGCTTTGTGAAATCTACGTTTACAGCCGATTTTGAGGTGTTTAAAAAGCATCATTTAACGCTCGAAGGCAATTGGGCAAACATAGAAGATAATATTTTTGAAACAGGCGAGTGGTTTACAGCGCCAGATTATAGTGGCTATGCTATTGGGTACGCCATCGATAGTTTTTTAGGGCCGTTACAAGTTAAATACAGTTACACGCCAGAGCTAGGTGAAGGTATTTGGAATTTTAGTATTGGGTTTTGGTTTTAGTTGAAGTATGATTTATTTGTCAAATAAAATCACGATATTTGTTACAGTATGATACTGCAATTCAAAAATTTACTCGCGTTTCTTCATTTTCTTATCAAGAGAAACCCTGAGTGATTTGTACACTTTTCCGTATCTTTATAACACCAACTATTAAATAAGTATTCCATTACCATTTTCAGGATTACTTTCAATACCTAATTATTAAATTTATTAGAAGCTATGCCTTTTTACCACCAATTAGGAAGCATTCCACGTAAACGCCACACACAATTCCGAAAAAAAGACGGAAGTCTGTATTACGAGCAGTTGTTTGGTACGATTGGTTTCGACGGAATGTCCACCAATTCCTATCACGAGCATAGACCCACGATGGTCAAAGAAATAGTAAAACAATATAGTGTTGCGCCCAAAATTGCTAAAGAAAATAACATACAATCCTATCGATTTAGAGGATTTCAAGTAGCACCCGAAAACGATTATTTAGATAGTCGAAAAGTAGTGCTTACCAATACTGATTGTAATATTATTTTAGCAGCACCAAAAGAATCAACCAAAGACTATTTCTATAAAAACACCGACGCAGACGAAGTAATTTTTATTCACAAAGGAACAGGAAAATTACGCACTATGTACGGTAACCTAGATTTTTCGTACGGAGATTATTTAGTTATTCCACGCGGAATGATTTACAAACTCGATTTCGACGACCAAAACAACCGTTTATTTATTGTCGAATCCTATCGACCAGTCTATACACCAAAACGCTACCGAAACTGGTTCGGACAATTATTAGAACATTCACCATTTTGTGAGCGAGATATCCGCAGACCCGAAGAATTAGAAACCCACAACGAGTTGGGTGATTTTATCATAAAAGTAAAAAAGCAAGACGAAATTATAGAAATGGTGTACGCATCACATCCTTTTGATGTGGTCGGTTACGACGGATACAATTATCCGTATGCTTTTTCCATTCACGATTTTGAACCGATAACAGGACGTGTTCATCAACCGCCGCCAGTGCATCAAACCTTTGAAACCGATGCCTTTGTAATTTGCAGTTTTGTACCGCGTTTGTACGATTACCATCCGCAAGCCATTCCTGCGCCTTACAACCACAGCAATATCGATTCGGACGAGGTTTTGTACTATGTTGATGGCGATTTTATGAGCCGAAACGACATCGAAGCGGGGCATATTTCCTTGCATCCCGCGGGTATTCCTCACGGACCGCATCCGGGAGCTACCGAGCGCAGTATTGGGCAAACCGTAACCGAAGAATTGGCGGTGATGGTAGATACTTTTAAACCGCTAAAAGTAACTGAGGAAGCCATTAAAATTGCCGATAACGATTACTTTAAATCGTGGCTATAAGCCTCCCCTAACCCCTCCCAAGGAGGGGAACGAATAACAAAGCGCAAAAACGTTCATTAAAATAATTTTTAGAAGCTATTTCCTGCTTTCCGCTATATCTTTTTTCTTGTCATTCCTGCATAGGCAGGAATCCCTTCAAAAAAAGGATGCCGCTACAATCAGGGCTAAACTTATTTGCCAAGGACATAGCTTCATTCAAAATAAAAGATAATTAATAAAGTATAAAACTCTCCGCCCAGTTATGAGTTCCTTTCCTTTGGGAAGGTTAGGATGGGCTTTTAATTATGAGTAGAGAAATAAAATCAGTAAACTACGGTTTAGAAAAAATATTTGAAGGAGCGCAAGACTTCTTACCATTATTAGGAACAGATTATGTAGAATTTTATGTGGGTAATGCCAAACAAGCTGCCCATTTCTACAAAACCGCATTCGGATTTCAATCCTATGCCTACCGCGGATTAGAAACTGGCGCAACCGATTCGGTAAGTTATGTGTTAAAGCAAGATAAAATCCGATTGGTATTAACCACACCATTAAATAGCAAATCGCCCATAAACGACCATATTGTAAAACACGGAGACGGCGTAAAAGTAGTTGCGCTTTGGGTAGAAGATGCTAGAAAAGCCTATGAAGAAACTACCTCTCGTGGCGCAAAAAGTTATATGGAACCCAATGTTGAAAAAGACGAACACGGAGAAATAGTACGTTCTGGAATTTATACCTATGGAGAAACGGTACATATTTTTGTTGAGCGTAAAAACTATAACGGAGTATTTATGCCTGGTTTCGAAGCGTGGAATTCCGATTACAATCCACCTGTAGCAGGATTAAAATATATAGACCACATGGTAGGAAATGTAGGTTGGGGGCAAATGAATGTTTGGGTAAAATGGTACGAAGATGTAATGGGGTTTGAAAACTTTTTATCTTTTGACGATTCGCAAATTCACACCGAATATTCAGCCTTAATGAGTAAGGTAATGTCCAACGGAAATGGACGAATTAAATTCCCAATTAACGAACCTGCCGAAGGTAAAAAACGTTCTCAAATAGAAGAATATTTAGATTTTTACGAAGGTGCAGGTGTGCAACACATTGCCGTTGCGACAGATGATATTATTAAAACCGTAACCCAATTACGAAATAACGGCGTAGAATTTTTATCAACTCCACCCGAAGAATATTACAAAGCAGTTCCAGGGAGATTAGAAGAATTCAGTCACGAATTAAGGGAAGACATCGAAAAGCTAAAAGGTTTAGGTATAATGATTGATGCCGACGAAGAAGGCTATTTATTACAAATCTTTACCAAACCAGTAGAAGACAGACCTACCTTGTTTTTTGAAATCATTCAACGAATGGGTGCACGCGGATTTGGCGCAGGAAACTTTAAAGCCTTGTTTGAATCTATTGAAAGAGAACAAGCGAAAAGAGGAACACTATAAAAGGTTTATTTGAGTAAATCTGCAAGGTGATATAAACCTTGCAGATTTAGGTTAACTATTTCAAAAAAATAAATAAAACAATCAAAAGAAATATCTTAAAGAAATTTATAGGCGGCACCAACCAGCAGATAATTTACTTTCGAGCTAATATCGGCGCTTCCAGTATAAAAATTGTTTAGCTGTATGCCGTATTTAGCCTGCGCACTAATGTTTTCTGTAATATTATATTTCGCTCCAAAAACGCCAAAAACGCCAAGTTTGGAGTAGTTGGTAGCGACCTCTTCCAGTAAATAATTTATTGCTGGCCCCGCTAAAAGGCTAAAATTTTCAGCAACTTCAAAAGCGCCTAAAGTTCCAAAATAAAGCGTTTTATAATCGCCGCTAATAGCTATTAAAAGTTCGGGTTGTATGGCAATAGTTTCGGTTAAATCTATTTCAGATTGGGCACCTACAAAAAAACCACTGTTTTTAAAATCGAGATCGTAGTCTTCACCATCAACTTTAAAAATTGAATTTAAATGTACATAACCTGCCGTTGCAGAAATACTAAAATCTTGTGCAAATGCTTGTAAAGAAAGCATTAAAAAAAGCATAAGGGAACATGTTTTTGTTGTCATAATGTTTGGATTTTTAATTAATTACAACAACACATCGAATAATTAATTAAATGTGAGCATATTTTGTTAAATCATATAAATTAAACGTTAAGACTTTAGTTAATAAAAAAGTAGTCTGAATAAATTTTATATTTTTGGAATGGTAATTGTAATTTCAACTTACACAATAAATTATTTTAAAAGAAGTTACAAAGAAAACAGCCCGCTAAATCATGAAAAAATTACTGCTATTAATACTTACAATTGTTTTGCTACCCAAAGTAAATGCTCAAGAACCTGCTTTCGATACTGGCGAATGGTTTAAATTTAGAATGAGTTATAGCGGTTGGGCTAAGGCAGGAAATGCTACCTTAAAAGTAAACGAATCGAGTGTTAATAATAAAGAGGTGTATCATGTAGTAGGTAAAGGCTGGACAACAGGTTTAATAAAATGGTTTTTTAAGGTTGAAGATAGGTATGAAAGCTATTTCGATAAAAATAGCTTAGTGCCCTATAAGTTTGTTAGAAAAATTGATGAAGGCGGTCACACCAAAGATATTGTGATAAACTTCGACCAAGAAAAAAACAAAGCGCACGTTAACAACATAAAACATAAAACGAAAAAGGTTTTTAATACCGAACCTAACATTCAAGATATGGTATCCACTTTTTATTATCTAAGAAATAAACTAGATACCGATGGGATGAAACCTGGGGATGAGGTGCGTATTGATATGTTTTTTGACGAAGAAAATTATGGTTTTAAACTAAAGTATTTAGGTGAAGAAACCATCGATACAGAGTTTGGTGATGTTGAGTCTTTAAAGTTTCGTCCTTATGTAATGGCGGGGCGCGTTTTTAAAGAAGAAGAAAGTTTAACACTGTGGGTGTCTAAAGATAAAAATAAGTTACCTTTGCGTATCAAAGCCGATTTAGCCGTAGGTTCTTTGCGAGCCGATTTAGAAGCTTTTAAAGGTTTAAAACATCCGTTTAAAATAGTTGTTAATTAATTACAGGTCTTGAGCTCTAAAATAAACGATCAACTTAAAGAAAAATACGATAGCATAAACCAAGATGTAGAGGCGCATCTAGAAGGGTTATTGCACAGTAAACCCATAAATTATTGGGATTATATTCAAACCGATGCCTTGCTAAGTCTTCAGGTGCAACGTACTGTTTTTCCAGACGAGAACGTTTTTATAATGTATCATCAAATTTCCGAACTACTGTTCAAAATGATACTAAGTGAAATAGAACAAGTTGCGAAAACCGAAGACATTTCAGTCGATATTTTTACCGATAAAATCATGCGTGTAAGTCGTTATTTCGATGTGCTTACATCATCTTTTAGTATTATGAAAGACGGCATGGATATCGAGCAGTACAACAAATTTAGAACCACTTTAACACCAGCAAGTGGTTTTCAGAGTGCACAATATCGTAAAATTGAATTTGCTTCAACCGAGTTAATTAATTTAATAGATAACCGTTTTAGAAAAACCATTAACCGAAACTCGTCTTACGAACATGCTTTTGAACATTTGTATTGGCAAGCGGCTGGCAAAGATTTTAAAACGGGTAAAAAAACATACACTTTAACAGCTTTTGAAGCGCGTTATAAAGAGGAATTTATTAGATTTACTAAGTTTTACCAGTTTAATAATTTGTGGACAAAATTTAAGGGGCTTCCTGAAGGCGCGCAGTCTAACGAAGCTCTTGTAAAAGCCATGAGACATTACGATTATACTGTAAATATAAAGTGGGTAATGGCGCATTATACAACAGCAAATCATTATTTAAACATTGGTGGAAAAACTGCCGAAGCTACTGGTGGTAGCGAGTGGGTAAAATATATGCATCCTAAATATCAAAAACGAATATTTTTTCCAGATTTATGGACAGAAAACGAAATAGCAACGTGGGGAACAGATTTGTAATAGCATTAATTGCAGCAGTCTGTTTTGTAGGTTGTAAAAATGAAGTTGAAAAACCTGAAACCGAAAATACCGAATTGGCCGTTGTTGAAAAGCCAGTAGAACCAGAAGAATTTGGTTTTAAACTAAACGATTACATAGTAAAACGCGATACCGTTCGAAAAGGAGATACTTTTGGGATAATATTGGATAGAAACCATGTAGAATACCCAAAAATATTTCAAATCGCCGAAAAAGCTAAAGATACTTTCGATATTAGAAAGCTTCAACTAGGTAAACCTTACACTTTACTTTGTGCTAAAGATTCTTTAGAAACACCACAGGTATTCATTTATCAGCCTAATAAAGAAGATTACGTGGTTATAAATTTTAAAGATTCTATTCATGCTTTTAAAAGCAGTAAACCAATAACTTATGTTGAAAAAATTATAACAGGAGTTATTAATAGCAGTATTTCTGAAACATTAGATGAACAAGGCGTAAGTGCGGTTTTAACCAATATGTTAGCCGATAATATTTATGCTTGGACCATCGATTTTCGCAGGTTACAAAAAGGCGATCGTTTTAAAGTTATTTATACCGATAAGTACATTGATGATAGTATTTACACTGGTGTTCACGATGTAAAAGCAGCCTATTTCGAGCATAACCATGAACCTTTTTATGCGTTTCAATTCGAAACGGATTCAGTTAAAGGCATCATCGATTATTTTAATGAAGAAGCTAAAAACTTGCGTCGTGCTTTTTTAAAGTCGCCAATCGAATTCGGAAGAATTTCTTCAAGATATAATTTAAATCGTCGCATTGCTTACTACGGTTATAAAGTACGCCCGCACAAGGGTACCGATTTTGCTGCTGCCGTTGGTACTCCAATTCGTGCCACAGCAAATGGTACTGTAACCGAATCTACACGTCGTGGTGGTAATGGTAAATTTGTTAAAATTCGACATAATGCTACTTTCGAGACCCAATATTTACACATGAGTAAGCGCCTAGTAAAAGTAGGGCAATTTGTAAAACAAGGCGATGTTATTGGTTTAGTTGGTATGACGGGTAATACAGGCGGACCACATGTTTGTTACCGTTTTTGGGTAAACGGAAGGCAGGTCGATCCGTTTAAACAAAAATTACCAGAAGCGAAACCTATATCCGATTCTTTAAAAACAAAATATTTAGATTTTATCAAGCCTATAAAATATAAACTTGATAATACATTTTTTGAGCCCGAAATTGATGAACAGCCCGAACAAACTGTAATAACGCAAGCAAACTCATAACAAACAATGGCATTACCAACAGTAAATCCAACCACAACAAACGCTTGGAAAAAACTTCAAGCGCATTTCGAAGATGTAAAAAACACGCACATGAAAGAATTATTTGCTCAAGATGTAGATCGAGCAAATAAAAATTCGATTAAATGGGATGATTTTTACGTAGATTTTTCAAAAAACAGAATTACAGACCAAACCCTAAAGCTTTTACTAGAATTAGCCGAAGATGTTAAGTTGAAGGATGCTATTGCTAGTCAGTTTTCTGGCGAAAAAATAAATCAAACCGAAGGAAGAGCCGTTTTACATACGGCATTGCGTGCACCAAAAGACGCTCAGTTTTTTGTTGATGGGGAAAATGTAATGCCAGAAGTTTATGAAGTTCAAGATAAAATTGAAAGCTTTACAAATAAAGTTGTAAACGGAGAACTAAAAGGTTTTACAGGAAAAGCATTTACACATGTTGTAAATATAGGTATTGGCGGATCCGATTTAGGACCAGCTATGGTAGTTGATGCGCTTCAGTATTACAAAAATCAATTAACAACTTATTTTGTTAGTAATGTAGATGGCGATCATGTAAACGAGGTTATTAAAAAGTTAGATCCAGAAACAACGTTGTTTGTTGTGGTGTCTAAAACCTTTACTACGCAAGAAACCCTATCAAACGCAAATACATTAAAATCGTGGTTTTTGCAATCGGGAACAGAGGCAGATATTGCGAAACACTTCGTAGCTGTATCAACAAATCTTGAGAAGGTAAAAGAATTTGGTATCGATGCCAATAATATTTTCCCAATGTGGGATTGGGTTGGTGGTCGTTTCTCATTATGGAGTGCTGTAGGTTTATCAATAAGTTTAGCTGTTGGATATAAAAATTATAGCAGTTTATTGGTAGGCGCTCATAAAATGGACGAACATTTCAAAACAGCAAGTTTCGATAGTAATATTCCAGTTGTATTAGCTTTAATTAGTGTTTGGTACAATAACTTTTTTGGAGCAGAAACTGAGGCAATCATACCATATTCGCAATACCTAAATCAGTTTGCAACGTATTTGCAGCAGGGTATTATGGAAAGTAATGGTAAAAGCGTCGATAGAAATGGAAACCCAATAGATTACCAAACAGGAACTATAATTTGGGGCGAACCAGGAACAAATTCGCAGCACGCATTCTTCCAATTAATACATCAAGGCACAAAATTAATTCCAGCCGATTTTATTGGTTTTGCTGAATCGCTACATGGTAATACAGATCATCACGATAAATTAACATCGAACTTTTTAGCGCAAACCGAAGCGTTGTTAAATGGTAAAACTGAAGCTGAAGTTGTAGGTGAAGGAACAGAAGAATCTATAATTCCATTTAAAATATTTCAAGGAAATAAACCAACAAACACCATTTTTGTAAAAAAGCTTACGCCAGAAAGTTTAGGAAAGCTTATTGCGATGTACGAACATAAAATATTTGTACAAGGCATCATATGGAATATATTTAGTTATGACCAATTTGGTGTAGAACTCGGAAAGCAACTAGCAAATAAAATTTTACAGGAATTTAACACATCCGAAGTGAAGCCACACGATTCTTCAACTCAAAATTTGTTAAAGTATTATAAGAGTTTTAAGTAAAACTTTGAATTTTTTACACTAAAAAATTGACAGAGCTCATTATTTTTCATTGAAATAATGAGTTTTTTTTTGGTTTAAAAGTCATTTTCTTAACGGTTTGTTAATATTGGATGGTATATTATGCGTATTTTTGCACCGACTAATTTCAAAAAATAAATAATTAATTCTTTTTTAAAATTATGAGAAAAATTACTCAAAATTTAATAATGGCCGTAGCTTTATTGTTTTCTGCGGTTGTTATGGCACAAAGTACTGTAACAGGTACGGTATTGGAAGCAGGAACAAATATTCCTTTACCAGGTGCAAACGTTATTGAAAAAGGTACAACAAATGGTGTGGTAACAGACTTTGATGGTAACTTTACAATAACTACAAAAGGGTCTTCTGGAGAGCTAGTTATCTCTTATGTTGGCTATACTACAAAAACCGTTGCTTATTCTGGCGCTGGTTTAGGGAAAATTTACTTAGAATCTAGTCAGGTAGGTCTAGAAGAAGTGCAAATTATTGCTTCAGTTGCAGTAGATAGAAAAACGCCTGTAGCGGTTTCTACAATTAAAGCTGAAGACATTTCATTAAAGTTAAGTACACAGGAATTTCCTGAAATTTTAAAGTCTACTCCAGGTGTTTATGCTACTAGACAAGGTGGTGGTTACGGTGATGGTAGAATAAACTTAAGAGGTTTTAGTTCTGCTAACGTCGCGGTAATGATTAACGGTGTGCCAGTTAACGATATGGAAAACGGTGCAGTTTACTGGTCTAACTGGGCTGGTTTAGGAGATGTGACTTCATCTATGCAAGTACAAAGAGGTTTAGGAGCTTCAAAAGTGGCTGTGCCTTCAGTTGGTGGTACAATCAACATCATAACTAAAAGTACTGATGCCGAACAAGGAGGAAGTGTTTACTCTTCAATAGCTAACAATGGCTACTTAAAATATGGTATGACTTATTCTACTGGACTGTCAGAAAAAGGTTTTGCAGCAACAGTTAGTGCTTCAAAAATATCTGGTGATGGTTATGTAGATGGAACTGAATTTTCTGGATATAACTATTTTTTAAGCTTATCTCAACAGTTAAGCGAAACTAACCGTTTAACATTTACGGCTTTTGGTGCGCAACAAACTCATGGACAACGTTACAACCGTTCTACAATTGCAGAATTACAAGCAACTGATGCTGGACCTAGAAGAGCTAACAAAGACTGGGGTATAAAAAATGGTGAAGTATATCATCAGTCATATAACTTCTACCACAAGCCACAAATGTCTTTAAACCATTTATGGGATATTAATGACAACTCGGTGTTATCTACAGCAGTATATGCGTCTTTTGGATCTGGTGGAGGTCGTAGAGATGAAGGATCTAAAATTGGATCATCAGAATATAGAATTGGATCAGCAGGATTACAACCAATTGATTTTGATCGAATCATAGAAGAAAATAAGGCAAACGGTGTTGCTGGATCATCAGACATCATTTCTTCTTCAAGAAACTCTCATGAGTGGTATGGTGTTTTATCAACATATAAAAATACAATTAATGATCAATTAGTATTATCTGGTGGTTTAGATGCGCGTTATTATATTGGTTCTCACTGGTATCAAGTAGATGACTTGTTAGGTGGTGACTTCTATTTAGACAACGAAGAAAGAACATTTGCTTTTGGACAGCCTCTTCAAGTTGGTGATAAGTATAATAAAGATTATGATGGCGTAGTAAAAAGAGCGGGAGTTTTTGTTCAAGCAGAATACCAAGTTAATGAGAAGTTCAACTTATTTATGGCTGCCGATGTTTCGAATACAGGTTACCAACAAAAGGAATATATGAATAGAACAATCACTGGTTCAAGAGAGTCAGATGTTGTAAACTTTCTTGCAGGAGGTATTAAAGGTGGTGGTAACTATAACATCGATGGTACAAACAATGTGTTTATTAATGTTGGATATTTCTCTAAAGCGCCTTTCTTAGATGCAGTTTTCTTGAGTGAGGATGATATTTATGCAAACGAAGAAGCTGTAAACGAAAAAGTGTTTAGTGCTGAGTTAGGTTACGGATACAGAAGTGATAAATTAAGTGCTAATGTTAATTTATACTACACAAATTGGTTAGATAAAGCAGAAGCAGGTTCAGTTGGAACAGGTGATGAGCTGTTTTTCTATAACTTGCTAGGAATTGATGCTACACACATGGGTATTGAGTTCGATTTCAAATATAGAGCTACAAGTCAGTTAACAGTAACAGGAATGGCTTCTATTGGAGATTGGAAATGGGCTAGTAACACAACAAGTCCTATAAGAAACCAGGCAGGAGAGCAAATTGATGTGGTTGAGGTTTATGCAGATGGTATTAAGGTAGGTGATGCTGCTCAAACTACCTTTGCTTTAGGTTTAGACTATAAATTAGCACCAAAATCTAACATTTATGCAGATTATAACTTTGCAGGTGATAACTACGCTTCTTATGATGTTACAAACAGAGCTAGTCAAGATTTACCAGATGTATGGAAAATACCGGATTTTGGTTTATTCGACTTGGGTTTACGTCATTCTTTCCAGTTGGGATCTTTTGATGCAACTTTAAACGGTAAAATAAACAATGTATTCAATACAGAGTATATTTCTGATGCTAACGACATTGATGGAACAGCTGCAACTGCATTAGTATATTACGGTGCAGGAAGAACTTACAGTGTAGGTTTAAAAGTTAAATTTTAAAAAAAAACGATTATGAAAAAAGTAATTTATTCTTGTGCTCTTTTTTTAAGTGCAATACTAGTAGGATGTAATCCTATGGAAGACATACATGATGAAGTTAATGCAGGTAGCGAGGTAGTTGTATCTGGAGATGTAGTGTTAACTTTGTCTGATGATGATTATGATGATTTAGATTTAGGCTACGGTAATTTTAGTTCAGAAGATGATGCTAAAGCACTTTTACCAGATTTTTTAAGTAATAAATACCCACAGTTGGGTCAAGGTTCATCAGCTTTAGTAACCTATAAATTGTATAACAGAGTTGATACTTATGAAGCTGATGTTTACGAATTAGGACAAGATGAATACGAACCAATTACAGGAGATAGTTATGGTAATTTCTCTTCATCTTCTCATGTTTACGCTTATTTAGATGCGAAGTATCCTGATGCTGAAGATGGTGATTTTGTGTCATTACGTTATGATTATTACTCTGGATCTGTAAGTACTTTAACAGATGGTTTTGCTTACGAAGATGGTTCTTGGATTAAGTTCACTGGATTTACAGAAGAGCAGTATGCAGACATGGGCGAAGGTTATCCTAATTTTACTAGCGAAGATGAAGCTAATACTAAAATACCTGTGGCTTTGTTAGATGTTTACAAATACGAGCCTAAAAGTGCTGGTGATATTGTACTTTCTATGTACGAACTATACGTAGGTGGTGGTGTGACAAGAAGTTATACAGCTGCTTATGTTTTTAATGGTACCGAATTTTTACCATACGAAAACGAATTAGAAGTAACCTTACAATTTGGTCATGATGGTACTACTTGGGTTCCAGATAATACAATTAAGTATATTTTAGAAGCTGGCGATTATCCTTTAATTGTCGCAGCCTTAAGCGATAAATACCCAGCTGCAACTGGAAGTATGGATAACTACGGTAACTTTGAGAGAAGACCAGGTAATGCCGCTGAATGGACTCCAGAAATGATTGCAGAAGCAGTAGGTGTAATTCTAGATAGAATTGACCCAAATGCAGAGGAAGGTCAAAAGTACGTTGTAACTTATGATATTTATAACGGTTCTGCAGGTACAGAAGATGTTGCTGTTATTAAAACAGGCGGTGTTTGGGTTTTACAATAAGAACTTAAATATTAAAAATAAAAACCACCTAATTTTAGGTGGTTTTTTTGCCTTTATAAAAACCCTAAAACAATGAAAAAAATACTTTATATCCTTTGTCTAGCATTTCTAATTGTAAATTGTAGTTCGGGAAGCGACGATGTAATTTCTGAACCAGATGATACCGATCCAAATCAAGTTCCTGTGGCGGTAAACGATGTGGCAACAACAATTGAAGATAAAACTGTTGATATAGCTATATTATTAGATAATGATACTGTTGTAGATAATGCAAGAATTTCTTCGTTTGATACAACATCTACACAAGGCGGTACCATTGAAGATAATAGAGACGGATCGTATGGTTACACGCCACCTCTGGGATTTGTAGGAGAAGATACGTTTACATATACGCTTTGTGATAGAGATGACACCCCAGATTGTTCTACTGCAACCGTAACAATTACCGTAACAGATGAGGGTAATCCTGAAGCGACAAACGATGCTGTGTTTGCTTTATACAACAGTACTAAGAATATTAGTATTCTATTAGATAACGATAATGCTATTGACGATGCTACAATTACAGCTGTTAGTGATGCATCATCTGCAGGAACAGTAGTTTTAAATACCGACGGAACGGTAACCTACACCGCTCAAAACGGATTTTTAGGAGAAGATACGTTCACCTATACAATTTGTGATGATGATACTCCTGAAGCTTCATGTGCTACCGCAACAGTTACGGTAACAGTAATTGAAGCCATTAATTTTAATATTCCTGAAGCCATACAAGATTATTATGAAGGTGTTATTTTTTCTGAAGATTCCAATTTAACATTCGATGAGGTTGTTAGTTTAACCATAAACAAACACACTACGTTGTTATCGTATGGACAACGTCATAACTTTTTATATGATGCGGATGAAGATATGAGTAATACAGATAATGTTATTTTAATGTATAGTGGAGAAAGTCGCTATTGGGAAGAATACGATTCGCCAAATAATTCGTATCGACCAACTTCATTTAATACCGAACATATTTATCCACAGTCATTGTTAACTGAAGATGAAGCTCCTAATGATATGCATCACATGAGAGTTTGCGATCAAAGCGTAAATAGCCAACGAAGTAACTATCCTTATCGAGATGGAAGCGGTGGTTATTTGTTAACTAACCAAGAATGGTTTCCAGGAGATGAGTGGAAAGGTGATGTTGCAAGAATGGTAATGTATGTAAATGTGCGTTATGGTGAGCTGTTTTCAAAAGTTGGAAGTTTAGAGTTATTTTTAAAATGGAATATTGAAGATCCTGTTTCAGATTTTGAAAGACAACGTAATAATGTTATTTACGGTGCTCAAGGCAATCGTAATCCATTTATTGATAACCCATATTTAGCAACCTTAATTTGGGGTGGCGACGATGCTGAAAATACATGGGAGTAAACTTTTAAAAATATAATTAAGTCAACATAAAATCCGGAGTTTTAAAACGCTCCGGATTTTTTTATTTCCATTGTAATGTTTCCATAATGCGCCTTATGTCGTTTTGTAAATATTGAGCGGCAGGGTAAATTGAATCGTAATTTGGTTTAGCATGAAAATAAATAGAACCAGTAAGAAAATGGTTAACGCTATCGGTTACATAAAACTGCGCAGGAGAGGCTACATTGCCTTTAACTTCCGATAACATTCCATAAACCTTTCTGTTGTCGTTTTCGTAAGGATAAGCTGGAATTTCGTCGGCTTTTTGGGTGTGTTCTAAAGTAAATTTTTGTGCATCCTTTAAAAAGTCGTTTAAATTTTTTGGGTTGTTTTCGATGGCCTTGTAGGTTAGAAAAATAGTGCCTTTTAATGTTTGGTATTCTAAATTAACGCCGTAACTTTTAGTGGTCGATGGTATTGATTTTAGCGTTGTTTTATTAGCTAAAAGGTTTTTATCGAAGGTAAAAGGTAGTTTTAAATTGTCAGGAGCATATTTAGGCTCTGGATATTCTAAACGCAATTCTGCCTTTGGTTTTGGTTTGTAGTCTTCGTTGCAAGAAAAACAAATTATGAAAATAAAAAGGGCGGCAAATCGATTCATTACAATATGGTGAACTTTACTAGTTTTATACGTTTTTTGTCCATGGCTTCAATAGTAAAAACGTAATTTTCAAAATTTATTTTACTGTTTAGTTTTGGGAAGCTTCCCGATATTTCCAATACAAAACCAGCAATAGTTTCAGCTTCACCTTTATTTTCTTCAAAAAGTGAGTCGTCTTCAAGTTTTATTATTTTATAAAAATCTTTTAAAGCCGTTTTACCTTCAAAAACATAATTGTTTTCATCGAGTTTAGAGTAGGTTAAATCTTCATCGTCAAACTCATCACTTATATCACCTACAATTTCTTCAATAATATCTTCTAACGAAATAAGGCCCGATGTACCACCATATTCATCAACTACAACCGCTAAATGCACTTTTTTCTCTTGAAATTCGGACATTAAATCGTCTAACTTTTTGTTTTCTGGCACAAAAAAGGGATCGCGTAAAAGTGTGGTCCAATCAAATTGCTTTCTATCAATATAAGGTAGTAAATCTTTAACGTAAAGGATGCCTTCAATAGTATCAATATTATCTTTGTAAACAGGAATTCTGGAGTAACCGTTTTCTATAATTTCAGGCATAATATCGGCATACTTTTGCTCGATGTTCAAGGCGAAAATATCAATACGAGGTCGCATTACTTGCTTGGTGTCTGTATTACCAAACGATACAATGCCTTGTAAAATTTTTTGTTCTTCTTTAGTGGTGTCTTCTTCGCTTGTAAGTTCTAAGGCTTGCGAGAGTTGGTCTACACTTAAGTTAGATTTTTGTTTACCCAATTTGTTGTGAATAGCCAATGTAACACTGCGCATAGGTAAACTTATTGGCGATAAAAGCACATCTAAAACCCGAAGCGGATATGCCATAAATGTGGCAAATTTTAAGTTGTTACGACTGGCGTAAATTTTAGGTAAAATTTCTCCAAACAGTAAAATTAAAAAGGTGACTACAACCACTTCTAAAACAAATTTTAATTGCGGATTAGTTACACTGCCAAACATGAAATCGCCTAAAAAAGCAAAAAGAATTACTACGGCAATATTTATAAAGTTGTTAGCTACTAAAATGGTAGCTAGTAGTTTTTTGGGACGGTCTAGAAGTTTTAAAATAATTTCTATTGGTTTGGAGGCGTTGTTAGTTTGTTCTTCCAAATCGGTTTTACTTAAAGAAAACAAGGCTACTTCGGCACCAGAAATTAATGCAGAACAAAGTAAAAGCAAAAATAATAATGCAAAACCAAGTGCAATTGAAACATCAATTGTTAAAAACGTGAGTTGTAAACTGGCAGGGTCGGGATCCAATTAGGGTTAATTTAGTTAAACTTAAAAAGGAAGGTCGTCATCATCAGCTTCAACCTGTTCAGTAGGTTTTGTTTGCGCTGGTTTGGCTTGTTGTTGCGCCATATTTGATGCGTTTTCACTTTCATTTTTTGCTGTAAGGAAGGTAAAGTCGGTGCATTGTATTTCGGTAGAGTACCTGTCGTTACCATTTTCGTCTTGCCATTTTCTGGTTTTTAAACGTCCTTCAATATATACTTTATCGCCTTTGTTTAAGTATTTTTCACAAATTTCGGCGCCTTTATTTCTAACTACAATATTATGCCATTCGGTATTTGTAACACGCTCATTAGTTTGCTTATTGGTGTAGGTTTCGTTGGTTGCTAACGGAAATCTTCCAACGCAACCGCCGCCTTCAAAATAGTGCATTTTTACTTCATCTCCTAAATGCCCAATTAGCATAACTTTATTTAAGGTTCCAGACATAATATTTTTAGTTAAAGACAACAAATGTAGTTATTTGCGCGTCATTTTTAAAATTAATAAAAAAATATGATTGTTGGTGTTAAACAAAATCAAAATTAAACGATTCAATAAAATTGCCAATTAAAATGGGAACTGGGTAAGTGTGAATGTTACTTATATTTATGGTATTGGTATTTAGGGTTTTTACAGTAATAATCCAGAAATTGGTATATAAATGTTGGTGCGAAAGTTTATGTATAATGGGTTTACTATTGTATAAAGTAAGGCTAAATTTTTGGTTAGATAATAAGGAGTTGTTTTTAAGTGTGTTTCTTAACGATTTTTCGCTAATGCTTTTTTCGGTTTCAATTAATGGAAACTGATACAAATTTTGCCAAATACCTTTGCCTTCTCTTTTTTCTAAAATTGTTTTTCCATCATCACTTATAAAAACTAAAAAGTTAAAATGTTTTTTTTGGGCTTTCGCCGCTTTAATTTTAACTGGTAATTGGTCAATGTTTTGTTTACTTAAAGCAAGACAGTTTTCGTTTAAGGGGCAATTTGTACAGTCGGGGTTTTTGGGTGTACATTGTTTAGCACCAAACTCCATTATGGCTTGGTTAAATGTAGCTGGTTGCTTTTTATCGATTAATTCTTGCGCTAATGCTTTAAATTCTTTTGCACCTTGGCTAGAATTTATGGGTGTGTCTATATTAAAATATCGCGATAGCACACGATAAACATTGCCATCTACAACAGCCGTAACTTCGTTAAAACAAATTGATGCAATGGCGCTAGCAGTATAATCGCCAACACCTTTTAGTTTTATAATTTGGTTATATGTATTTGGGAATTCGCCTTGTAATTCGTTTACAATATGTTTTGCGGTGGCGTGTAAATTTCGTGCTCGGGAGTAATAACCTAACCCTTGCCAAAGTTTTAAAACGTCGCTTTCGGGAGCCTTTGCCAAGTTATAAATAGTTGGGTATTTGCTTACAAAAGCTTCATAATATGGTAACCCTTGTTTTACTTGTGTTTGCTGTAAAATAATTTCGGAAAGCCATATTTTATAGGGATTTTGAGTTTCGCGCCAAGGTAAACTTCGCTTATTTATTGAGTACCAATGTATTATTGTTTTTGTAAAATTCATGTGCTATTTTATAATCAGCAAACAAAAATAAACGTTTATGATATTAAATTTTAGTGAATTAGGTTTGAAATATTGAATATTTAATTCCTATATTTGCATCCCTTTAAAAATTAATAGTAACCCAAATAAAAAATTTTAAGTATGACTAAGGCTGATTTAGTAGCAAAAATTTCTGAAAAATTAGGAATTGAAAAAGGAGATGTACAAGCAACTGTTGAAACTTTTATGGATGAAGTAAAAACATCTTTAGAAAGTGGAGATAATGTGTATCTAAGAGGTTTTGGAAGTTTTATTATTAAAACTAGAGCTGAGAAAACAGGTAGAAACATTTCTAAAAATACTACTATTAAAATACCTGCTCACAACATTCCTGCATTTAAACCTGCAAAAGTTTTTGTTGAAGGTGTAAAAACAAATGTAGACGTAAAGTAAAACAACATGCTGTGTCCTGTAATTTGTGGGATACAGTTTTAAAATAATTATTAATTTATAAAAGACACTATTTATGCCAAGTGGTAAAAAACGTAAAAGACATAAGGTAGCGACGCACAAACGTAAAAAACGCAGACGCGCTAACCGTCATAAAAAGAAAAAATAAATCGAAAAAGTAGTTAGTGATTGACTACTTTTTTGGTTTTTAAAAGAAACTAAGTTCTTTGAAATGAGTTCAAGAGTTTTTAGCGCTTTTTAATTAAAGTGTGTTATTGAACTCCACGGATAATTCCCAATATTAATCGATGTTGGGACCTGTGAAAAATATTGTATAATCCATCTGTTACACTAAAGTGTAATGGATTAAAATTAACAACATGGATAAAGAATTGATTATTCGATCTAGTTCCGACGATGTTGATTTTGCCTTATTAAAAGATGGAAAACTTATTGAATTACAAAAGGACGAAGGCGAGAACAAGTTTTCGGTTGGTGATGTGTTTATAGCCAAAATAAGAAAAACTGTTCCGGGTTTAAATGCCGCATTTGTTAATGTTGGCTACGAGAAAGATGCATTTTTGCATTATCACGATTTAGGCCCCAAATTACCTTCCCTTTTAAAATTCATAAAACGTGTAAGCACAGGTAAACTAAAAGATTTCTCTTTAAAAAATTTCCCATTTGAAAAAGATATTGATAAAGGCGGCAAAATTGTAGACGTCCTAAAATCAAATCAATCGCTATTGGTACAAATTGTAAAAGAACCTATATCTACAAAAGGCCCTCGAATAAGCTCCGAGCTTTCTATTGCTGGTAGATATATTGTTTTAGTGCCTTTTTCTAATCGTATTTCTATTTCTCAAAAAATTGAAGATAAAGAAGAAAAAGACCGCTTAAAACGCTTGGTTAAAAGTATAACACCACAAGGTTTTGGGGTTATTGTACGTACCGTAGCACAAGGCAAAAAAGTAGCCGAACTAGATAAAGATTTACAAAACTTGCTTAGTCGCTGGACGGCAATGAGTAAAAAGCTACATAAAGCCCATCATCCAACAAAAGTATTAGGCGAAATGAACAAAGCCTCGTCTATTTTACGAGACATTTTTAACGACACCTTTACTGGAATAACAGTTGATGATGAAGAGCTTTATTATCAAATTAAAGACTATTTGCAAGAAATTGCACCTAAGAAAGAATCAATAGTTAAATTATATCAATCAAACATTCCTATTTTCGAGAAATTTGGTATTGAACGCCAAATTAAAACCTCGTTTGGTAAAACCGTTTCTATGGCAAAAGGCGCCTATTTGGTAATTGAACATACCGAAGCCTTACATGTTGTAGATGTAAACAGCGGAAACCGATCAAACAAAGCCAATAACCAAGAGGAAACAGCACTAGAAGTGAATTTAATAGCTGCTACCGAAATTGCCCGCCAACTACGTTTGCGTGATATGGGCGGTATTATTGTAGTAGATTTTATTGATATGACAAATGCTGAAAACAGGCAGAAATTGTTTAGTCATCTTCGTGATGAAATGAAAGATGATAGAGCTAAACATAAAATATTGCCACCAAGCAAATTTGGATTGATACAAATTACAAGGCAGCGTGTACGCCCAGAATTAGACATTAAAACCCGTGAGGAGAATCCTAACGGTGTTAATGGTGCCGAAATTGAAGCACCTATTGGCGTTGTACAAAAAATAACGCACGACCTTGAGAAACTATTTAAAAAAGACTATAAAAAGGTGACCTTAAACACACATCCTTTTATAGCAGCCTTTTTAACCAAAGGCTTTCCATCTGTACGTTCAAAATGGTTTTTTGAACACAAAAAATGGGTAAAAGTTTTACCAAGAGATGCTTACACATACCTAGAATATCATTTTTTCGATAAAAATGGTAAACAAATTAAATAACCTAAAACCCGCAACTTGTAAAAGTTAGCGGGTTTTTTTATACGAAATAAATAAATCTTTTTACATATAATATCAATACCTTTAGTAAACTTAATTTGCTAATCATTAAGGAGAATGATAACTTCAAACTTTAATAAAAATTTAAATATTCTTGAAACTAAGTTTAAAGATTATGTTACCGCAGAGGGTATAATAAGATATATAGAAGAATTTGAAACAAACACTGCCTACCCTCGAAAACTAAAAACTTTAATCATAGCAGAACACGCCGTTTTAAGATTTTCTACTAAAGCAAAAAACCAATCGTTAAAGCAATAGGAGATGGTAATTCTGCTATAGTAATTAATAACTCTGTAAATGCTGTTATGGCCACTATGTATAGCTTAATTGCCAACAATAAAAAGTATAAAAACAAGGTGTTCTCTATAGGACAAGCTGCCTTATTATGGCTAGAAAGATTCAGTTTTTGACTTTACAACTTGAACTTTCTAATTTTAAGCAAAGATTAATTTTAACATTTCAGCGGTATTTTTTGCTTTTAATCGACGCTAATATCAATTATTTATTTACATTTGTTTATATAAACCTGCTATATATGAACGATATAACCCGTACCTACGTTACAAAGTGTTTCTCAATAATTCCACGAAAAACACTTAAACATTAACATATAGCTCACTAAAATTCTCTTCAACTAACTATTTTATCATGCTAAAAAAGTTTATTTTTTGTGCAGTTCTATGCTTTAGTACACACTTATTTTCGCAAAATTTCAGATCGATTTGGAATACCAATAATATTGAAAGCGGATCGTCTACAAACAACCAAATAACCATACCAACTAACCCTAGTTATACCTATAATTATACCGTTGATTGGGGTGATGGTAATACCGATACAGGGATAACTGCCAATATTACCCACGACTACGCTGCACCAGGAATTTACACTGTAGAAATAAGTGGAAATTTTCCTGCAATCTATTTTAATGATGAGAATAGTAGCGATAAGCTTAAGATTATTGAAATTTTAGAGTGGGGATCTTCCATACAATGGCAAACCATGGAAAGCGCCTTTTTTGGCTGTGAAAACTTGAATTTCGATTTAATTGATGCTCCAAATCTTTCACAGGTAACAACACTTGAAGACATGTTTAGAGATTGTTTAAGCTTTAACGGTATTGTAAACAATTGGGATGTTAGCACGATTACTAATCTATCCGGGTTATTCGATAATTGCCGAATTTTTAACAGACCTCTAGACAATTGGGACACTAGCAGTGTAACCAATATGAGTAGAACTTTTAGAAGCAACTATCAGTTTAACGAACCCTTAGACAACTGGAATACAGCTGCCGTTACTACTATGGAAAACATGTTTGCTGGGGCTAGTCGTTTTAATCAAAATATTAATAATTGGGTGGTTAATAATGTAACTAACATGTTTGGTACATTTAGTAGCACTGGCAGTTACAACCAACCTTTAAATAATTGGAATGTGAGCAAGGTCACCACTACGGCGAGCATGTTCTATTCTTCCGATTTTAATCAAAATATCAATAATTGGGATGTGAGCCATGTAACTGACATGTCTAGAATGTTTGCGTCTTCAGAATTTAATCAATCATTAGATAATTGGGTGGTCTCTGAAGTTGAAAACATGAGTGCCATGTTTCAGCGTAACCGCACGTTTAACCAACCACTTAACTCTTGGGATGTAAGTAAAGTAACGAACATGTCGAGTATGTTTGATGGTTATTACTGGGATCAAGTTTACAACTACCCACTTGATGCTTGGGATGTAAGCAATGTGACCGATATGAGTTATATGTTTAGAGATAATTCGGCTTTCAATCAAGACCTCAGCAATTGGGACGTGAGTAGTGTTACCAACATGCGCGGTATGTTTCAAGAGTCTGCAGTTTTTAATCAAGATATTAATATTTGGAATGTTAGTAATGTAACTAACATGTCTAGTATGTTTCAGCAAGCACAAGTATTTAATTCGCCATTAAACAATTGGAATATTAGTAATGTTACCAATACGTCGAGTATGTTTTATAATGCGCCGGTTTTTAATCAGCCTTTAAATAACTGGAATACGTCTAGCATTACGAATTTTCAAAATATGTTCGCATTAGCGGTTGCGTTCAATCAAGACATTAGCGGTTGGAACACATCCGCCGTAACCAACATGTCAGGCACATTTAATTCGGCAACAGCCTTTAATCAAAATATTGGCACTTGGGATATGTCTGCGGTAAACAACCTCAACAATATGCTGTCTAACAGTGGAATTTCCCAAGAAAATTACGACAACATACTAATTGCTTGGTCTGCACAAACGGTAAATTCAGGATTGGGCTTAGGAGCTACTGGCTTACAATATTGCGATGCTCTAAGTCAGCGTCAAAGTTTAATAGATGATGATGGCTGGACTATTTCAGGCGATAATGTAAACTGTTCGTATGTGTTGTGTACCGATATTACCATGCCTCAAGCGGGTGACACGGCAACACCTGCAAATAGTGATATACGATGGAATCCAGCACCTAACGCTACGGGATATTACGTTTCTGTGAGACGAGAAAATGGAGCAACAACACAAGTTATTTACAATAATGAAGATGTTGGTAACGTAGTTGGCATAGATTTTACCAACGAATTTACCGCTGGCGATACCGTTTACGTTACGGTAACGCCGTACAACGATGAAGGACCTGCAACAGGCTGTCCAGAAATTAGTTTTATGGTAGTAGATAGTTGGGTAAATAGCCCTGATGCATTTAAACTGACTTACGATACCACACTGGTAAACGGAACTTGGACTTCACCTGCAGATCAGTTGAGACTATTAACGCAATCTGGCTTAACATATAATTATAATATTGATTGGGGCGATGGCCAATACGATAACAATGTTACTACTGATATCACACACACCTATTTAACACCTGGAATATATACCATAAGTATTATTGGTGATTTTCCTGCTCCAAGACATCGAGAGTTTCACGATAGTTTCAAACTACTGTCTATAGATCAATGGGGAACTCAAGTATGGCAAAGTATGCAAAGTGGTTTTGCCGGTTGTGAAAATATGATTTACAACGCCACAGATATTCCTAACCTTACCAATGTCGAGAATATGGCTAGTATGTTTATTGCTTGCGATTTATTTAATGGCAACATAAACAATTGGGATGTAAGCAACGTAACCAACATGTATGGTATGTTTGGTGCGGCAACAGCATATAATCAACCACTTGATAACTGGGATGTAAGCAACGTAACCAACATGAATTTTATGTTTGCTAGCACACAAGACTTTAATCAAAATCTAAACAGTTGGAATACAAGTAGCGTAACCGACATGGCAAGAATGTTTAGTAGCGCTCGTGCATTTAACCAACCACTTAATAACTGGAATACAAGTAATGTTGATGATATGTCTCAAATGTTTTCCAGAGCTTCAGTGTTTAATCAACCGCTAGGTAATTGGGATACGAGTAATGTTCTCGATATGGAAGACATGTTTTATTACGCTGAAGCTTTCAACCAAAATATTGATGCTTGGAATGTCGCTTCGGTAACGACAATGGAAAGCATGTTTCAAAATGCAATAGCTTTTAATCAACCTTTAAATTCATGGAATGTGGCTTCGGTTACAAACATGAGTTCTATGTTTTCGAATGCCAATGCATTTAATCAACCCTTAGGAAACTGGAACGTATTTTCGGTAGCAAATATGTATGCTATGTTTAGTGGTGCGCAAAGCTTTAATCAGAATATCGATACTTGGAATGTTACCAACGTTACCAACATGAGTTATATGTTTAACTATGCAAGCAATTTTAATGAAGCGCTCAACTCATGGGATGTAAATTCGGTTGTAAACATGTCGGCGATGTTTCGTGGTGCGCAAAGTTTTAATCAACCTCTTAACAATTGGGATGTGAGTGCAGTGGCAAATATGAGTAATATGTTTCAAGATGCCGTTGTTTTTAATCAACCCTTATCAAATTGGAATGTAAGCTCAGTAACATTAATGCCTTCTATGTTCGAAAGTGCTTCAGCTTTTAATCAAGATATTAATACCTGGGATGTTTCTGTAGTTACCAATTTCCAATCGATGTTTGAAAGTGCAAGTGTATTTAATTCACCATTAAATAATTGGGATACTGGTGAAGCTTTAACCATGGAAACTATGTTTTATGGTGCATCAGCTTATAACCAAAATATTGATAGTTGGAATACTGCGTATGTAATCATCATGAAAGAAATGTTTAGAAACGCTACTTCTTTTAACTACGATTTAAATTCATGGAATGTCGCTTCGGTAACAACTATGCAGGGTATGTTTCAAAATGCAACAGCCTTTAATGGTGTTATTGATAGCTGGAACGTTAGAAATGTGTTGTTAATGATGGATATGTTTAATGGTGCAAGCAGTTTTAATCAATCGGTAAATAGTTGGAGAACAAACAACGTTACCAACATGGATAGAATGTTTCAAAACGCCTCATCATTAAATCAACCTTTTAATAATTGGTTGATTGGAAACGTTTCTATGCGCGCTATGTTTCATGATGCTGTGGCGTTTAATCAATATTTAGGAGATTGGGATATTAGCGGTGTTAGTAACATGCAAAACATGCTTGATGACACGGCTATAAGTCGAGAAAATTACGATAACACCTTAATTGCATGGTCAGAGCAAACATTAACACCTGGCATCAATTTAGGCGCAAATAGTTTATTGTATTGTGATGCTTTGGAAGAACGCCAATCAATGATTGATAATTTTGGATGGACTATTTCTGGTGATGTCTTAGATTGTCCAATTCCAGACTGTACGCAACTTGTGGCGCCACTTAACGGAGCAACCAATGTGCCTGTAAACACGAACATAACTTGGGAACATGCCCTATATGCGCGCGAGTACGATTTAACCATTACCATTCAACCGTCAGGCACCGTAATTACAGAAACTGTTGTAGATGCAACCACATACGAATTTGCTATCGATTTTACAGGCGGCGAAACCGTTTACGTAACTATTGTGCCTAAAAACGATTCTGGATCTGCTGTTGGTCCATGTACACAAGAGAGTTTTGTAATTTCCACCAATGCAGCTGCTGCTCCAGATTGTACTACCATTACACTGCCTAATAACGGAGATACTGATGTTCCTGTAACTACCGATTTAAGTTGGGATATTATAAGTAACGCCGATGGTTATCGTTTAACGGTAGGAACAACCTCTGGAGGCAACGACATTTTAAATAATGTTGATGTTGGTAATAACACCTCCTACGATTTTGCTTCAGATTTACCAGAAGACACACTTATTTATGTAAATATTACACCTTATAATGCCGATGGCGATTCGTCTGGTTGTACAGAGGCTTCTTTTAGAACCGAATTTGTACCTATTCCGCCAACATGCACCACTTTAACCAATCCGTTAAATGGTGCTACAAACGTAGCCGTAGATACTAATTTATCATGGAATGCTGTTGCAGACGCTACAGGTTATTTAGTAAGTGTGGGTATCACTTCTGGTGGTGTAGAAGTTGTAAATAGTATAGATGTTGGTAACGTTACGATATTTAGTTTTTCTGAAGATTTACAAGAAAATAGAATATACTACGTAAACATTACGCCTTACAATGCTGTGGGCGATGCTTCTGGTTGTACAGAGGAATCTTTCACTACTTCTGCGGCACCAACAGGTCCTAGTTGTACTTCTTTAACCCAACCATTAAACGGAGCAACCAACGTTTCGGTTTCTATAGATATTAATTGGAGTGCTGTTGCAGACGCTACAGGATATCGTTTAACTATTGGTACAACGTCGGGTGGCAATAATATTGTCAATAATATTGATGTTGGTAACAACCTAACTTATAACTATTCGGCAGATTTTCCAGAGAATACTCAAATCTATGTAACGATTACACCGTATAATGCTATTGGTGACGCGACGGGTTGTTCCGAAGAAAGTTTTACTACAGAAACACTTCCAACACCACCAGGCTGTACGAGTTTAACAAATCCCGTTAACGGCGCTACTGATGTTTTAATTACTACAGATTTATCTTGGAATAATGTTACCGATGCTTCAGGCTATCGTTTAACCGTAGGAACGACTTCTGGAGGCAATGATATTTTAGACAATGTTGATATGGGCAATGTTTTAACTTACGATTTTGCTTCAGATTTACCTGAAAACACCGAGATTTTTGTGACCATCACACCGTACAATACAGATGGCGATGCTACGGATTGTTCCGAAGAAAGTTTCACAACAGAAACACTTCCAACACCACCAGGCTGTACGAGTTTAACAAATCCGCTTAACGGAGCTACTGATGTTGCAATTTCTACAGATTTATCTTGGAATACCGTTACCACCTCCACAGGCTATCGTTTAACCGTTGGAACGACTTCAGGAGGCAATGATATTTTAGACAATGTTGATGTGGGCAATGTTTTAACTTATGATTTCGCTTCAGATTTACCTGAAAACACGGAGATTTTTGTAACCATCACACCTTACAATACAGATGGCGATGCTACGGGATGTTCTGAAGAAAGTTTCACCACGGAAACACTTCCAACACCACCAGGCTGTGCGAGTTTAACAAATCCAGTTAATGGAGCTTCAGATGTTGCAATTACTACAGATTTATCTTGGAATACCGTCACCGATGCTTCAGGATATCGTTTAACCGTTGGAACAACTTCTGGAGGCAATGATATTTTAGACAATGTTGATGTTGGTGATGTTTCAACTTATGATTTCGCTTCAGATTTACCTGAAAACACCGAGATTTTTGTAACCATTACACCATATAATGCAGATGGTGACGCGACGGGTTGCTCGGAAGAAAGTTTCACCACAGAAACACTTCCAACACCACCAAACTGTACGAGTTTAATAAATCCAGTTAACGGAGCTACTGATGTTGCAATTACTACAGATTTATCTTGGAATACCGTTACCACCTCCACAGGATATCGTTTAACCGTTGGAACGACTTCTGGCGGAAATGATATTTTAGACAATGTTGATGTAGGTGATGTTTTAACTTATAATTTTCCTTCAGATTTACCTGAAAACACCGAAGTTTTTGTAACTATTACACCTTATAATGCAGATGGCGATGCTACGGGTTGTTCGGAAGAAAGTTTTACCACAGAAACTCTTCCAACACCACCAAACTGTACGAGTTTAATAAATCCGCTTAACGGCGCTACTGATGTTTTAA
>NZ_JTDV01000013.1 GCF_000943555.1 Neotamlana nanhaiensis
AGTTTTTGTAACTATTACACCTTATAATGCAGATGGCGATGCTACGGGTTGTTCGGAAGAAAGTTTTACCACAGAAACTCTTCCAACACCACCAAACTGTACGAGTTTAATAAATCCGCTTAACGGCGCTACTGATGTTTTAATTACTACGGATTTATCTTGGAATACCGTTACCAACTCCACAGGTTATCGTTTAACCGTTGGAACGACTTCTAGCGGAAATGATATTTTAGACAATGTTGATGTTGGTGATGTTTCAACTTATGATTTCGCTTCAGATTTAACTGAAAACACCGAAATTTTTGTAACCATTACAGCATACAATACAGATGGTGATGCTACGGGGTGTTCGGAAGAAAGTTTTACCACAGAAACACTTCCAACACCACCAAACTGTACGAGTTTAACAAATCCAGTTAACGGCGCTACTGATGTTGCAATTACTACGGATTTATCTTGGAATACCGTTACCGATGCTTCAGGATATCGTTTAACCGTTGGAACAACTTTTGGAGGCAATGATATTTTAGACAATGTTGATGTGGGTGACATTTCAACTTATGATTTAGCTTCAGATTTACCTGAAAACACGGAGATTTTTGTAACCATTACGCCATATAATGTAGATGGTGACGCGACAGGTTGTTCGGAAGAAAGTTTCATCACAGAAACGCTTCCTATTCCGTTAGCAGAATCTAAATATGGCTTTTCTCCAAACGGCGATGGCATCAATGATTTTTGGGAAATTGTTGGTATAGAAAACAGTCCAAATAACACCGTAAATATTTATAACCGATGGGGCGATTTAGTATTTACTATTTCCAATTACAATAATACGAGCAACGTGTTTAAAGGTGTTGCCAATCGCATGAGTAAATCAGGAGCGGGCAATTTACCAAGTGGCACCTACTTTTTTGATATCAAAATTTCGGGAACACATAACTTAAAAAAATTAAAAGGATTTGTAGTTATTAAGCGCTAATACAATGAGACATATTAAAAATATAAAAACTTTATTTACAATAGCGTTTGTTTGTATTTTTACAAACCTTAACGCCCAACAGAGTCCGTTATTTTCAGAATATAATTACAATCCGTTTATTATAAATAGCGCCTATGCTGGTCTTGGCGGAAGTACGGAAATTGTCTTAGGAAACAACGGCTTTTTTAATGATTTTGATGGTAGCCCACGAACACTGTCGCTTAGTGGTCATGGTAATTTAAACAATGAAAAATTAGCCATTGGAGGCGGCATTGTTAGAGATGAAATTGGAGTCACTAAATCTACAAGCGTTTTTGCTGCGTTTTCGTATAAAATATTCTTCGATTTTAGAAACGATCGTCCGTATTGGCAGCATTACACCCAAAACGTTTTGTCGTTTGGGTTAACGGCAGGTTTGCAACAATTTCAGGACAATTTAACCGAACTTAACATACTAAACGACCCTAGTTTTGCTGAAGATGTTAACGCCAGCATACCTACTATTGGTTTAAGCTTTTTATACAACCATGCGTCGTTTTATGTTGGTATTTCTGCTCCAAACATTATGGGCGATAAATTGGCTAGCGAACAAAATATTCGACTTTCAAGTCCGGCTTACGGTTATTTAGGTTATCGCTTTTTTAGCAACAAATACGATAACATCATGATAAAACCCAACATACTTATTAAGTACGAAAAGGGTGCGCCAATACAAATCGATTTTAATGTTGCTGTTAGTGTTAAAAACAAGTTTGAAGTTGGTGGTGGTTACAGAACATCATCAAGCTTTAATTTGTTAGCGGGTCTTTATCTTGGCAAACATTTACGCTTTATTTACAATTACAATATAGCTACAAATAATTCGCCTTTAGGTAATAGCCACGGCATTAGTTTAAACCTGAAATTTGGAGAAGGTTACAGCTTGTAAATTGTTTTTTCTTATCAACGGTTAAGCATTTAAAAAAACCTTCAAGATTTACTAATTAAATATTCCTTGAAGGTTTAAGATATAAGTTGAGATTGACGGTCTCGGCTATGATTTCGTTGGGGAAAAATCCGCAGGATTCTTTCCGCCGTAGTCGAAAGATAGCAAAATTGTGGTGAATTCCGATTAGGAATTCAACCGCAATGAATTATAGCAATTGTTGTGCATAGTTTTTAATTCACAATTAGTTTGTCCGAAATCATTATTCCACTATATCCTGCATTTTGGTGTTTCAATGAAAGTTCATTTTTTATTAAAGGTTTGAATAGTAAGTTTGTCGTATCACTCACAATATCTATTTCAAACCTATAAGCTCCAAAATCTCCTTTTTCCGTTTTTAAAGTAATCGGATTTTTAATTTCATAACCCTGTTTTGATTCATCTCTTTCCGTTCCAAACAGTAAATAGTCGTCTCTAACATCAGGAACAAAAACAAATTCTCCGTAATATTTCGTTCCTTTTTTTACTTGACTGCCATTAATCGGATAATGCTTAATCTTTACATTATCAAACACATATTTGTTTTCATACTTTTTCAGTTCCGATTTAAGACTATCGTTTTGAGTTTGTAAGTGGTCAATTTGGGTTTGCAATTCAGTTTGATTTCCACAACTCGAAATTGCAAATAGTAGTATCAAAATATAAACTTTTTTCATTCAGTTTTGGGTTTGGGTAAATTATACACAACTTGTTTTATTAAGGTGCCGGATTAGGTATTTCGGCATTTACAGCATCAATGTCTTCTAAAATAGCATCGCTTAAAGTTACATTTATACTCGCTATATTTTCTTTTAACTGATTCATTTTGGTGGCACCAATAATGTTGCTCGTTACAAATGGTTGCTGTGTCACAAATGCTAAACTCATTTGTGCAAGAGTTAAACCATTATCTTCAGCAATTTTTAAATATTTTTGAGTTGCCATGGTAGACTGTGCGCTACTGTAACGTGCAAATCTTGGGAATAATTTTAAACGCGCATCATCTTCGGCTACACCTTTTATGTATTTACCAGAAAGCACACCAAACGCCATTGGCGAATAGGCTAACAGCCCGATATTTTCTCGAATAGAAACTTCGGCATTATCACCCTCAAAAGTTCGGTTTAATAACGAATACGGATTTTGCGTGGTTATCATTCGCGGTAAATCGTGGGTTTTGTGCTCTTGTAAAAAACGCATCATGCCCCAAGCTTTTTCGTTACTTAAGCCTACATGCCTAATTTTACCAGCTTTAATTTGTTTATCAAGCGCTTGTAAAACTTCATAAAAGTTTTCTTGCCATTCGTCACTTGGGTCGTGCTTGTAATTACGTACGCCAAAAGTGTTTGTTAAACGTTCTGGCCAGTGAATTTGATATAAATCGATATAATCGGTTTGAAGGCGTTTTAATTCTTTATTTACAGCTTCTTCAATCGACGCTTCGTTTAATCCGCCGCTTCTTATATGCGCCGTATAATCGCTTATTCTACCAACAATTTTGCTGGCAATAACAACTTGGTCTCTGTTGCCTGTTTTTTTAAGCCATGTTCCAATAATTTTACTGGTTGCACCTTGATGTTCTGGACTTGCAGGAACGGGATACATTTCGGCTGTGTCTATAAAATTAACACCTTGGTCGAGCGCGTAACTAAGTTGCTCATGGCCTTCGGCTTCGGTGTTTTGGTTACCAAATGTCATGGTACCTAAACAAATTTTACTAACTTTTATATTGGTATTTGGTAGGTTTGTGTATTTCATTTTACTCCTTTTGTCATGCTGAACTTGATTCAGCATCTTATTATTGAAACTTTTAATTGCTAATGGATTCCGTTTTGTAATGTGGAATAACAATTTTTACTGTTATTACTAAACGATAAAGATAAAAAAACCTTTCAGTTGATTTTTAACTGAAAGGTTTAAAACTGTGTTAAGGTTTGCGTTAGGGATTGCAGCGGCATCCTTTTTTGTGCATAAGGGCACAAAAAAGATATAGCGTAAAGCCCGACCCTTGTGGTAACGCACTTATTATTTTATTCGTTTAATAGCTGCGAAAGTTCGTCTAATTTTGGTGTTAAAATCACCTCAATTCTACGGTTTTTTGCTCTACCTTCTGGTGTGCTGTTTGTAGCTACTGGAGCAAATTCTCCACGACCAGCTGCGGTTAAATTTTCTGGAGTTATTTGCGGATTTTCGCGTAAAATATTTACAATAGCAGTGGCGCGTTTGGTAGATAAATCCCAATTGGTTGTTAATGGTCCGTTACCAGAATAGGGTACATTATCGGTATGGCCTTCAATTAAAACGGCAATATCTGGGTTTTCGCCTAAAACGTTTCCTAATTGCTGTACAGCACGACGTCCTTCGGTACCAACGGCCCAACTTCCAGAACTGAAAAGTAGTTTATTCTCCATTGAAACGTATACTTTGCCATCACGTTGTTCTACGGTTAAACCTTTACCTTCAAAATCGGTTAAAGCATGTGAAATAGCATCTTTAAGCGCACTCATGGCAGCATCTTTATCGGCAATAACTTTTTCTAATTCTGCTACGCGGTTAGAACGTTCGGCTAAGGCATTTTTAAGATTTTCTAAACGAGCGCTTTCTGCTGCAAGTGCATCTTCTTTGGCTTCTAGTTGCGCTAAAAGTTCTCTGTTTTTTTCTGAGTTTTTAGCAATGGCTGCCGAACTGTTTTTTTCTAAGGCTTCGTAAGAGGCTTTTAAGGCATCTAAGTTAGCTTTGGTTGCGGCGTAATCGGCTCTTAATTGGTCGCGTTCGGTTACGGCTTCGTTATAGGCTTTTTTTAGTTGCTTTAATTCGTTTTCGGCCATATTTCTGGCGCTTTCTAGCATTTCGTTATTGGTAGACAGGTCGCGGTTTTCTTTTTTTAAGGTGTTGTATTTGTCTTCCAGTTCTTTATAAATTTTTGGCGAAACACATGCGGTTAAAACTACCGCTATAAGTAACAAAATGGAGATTTTTTTAAGCATGTAAATTAAAATTAAGTTGATTTGAATTGTTTATTGGTTTATTTCTACTAAAATAGGGCAGTGGTCGCTATGCACTGCATCTGTGAGTATAACGGCTCTTTTTATATTTTCTTGTAAGGGTTGTGAAACCATGGCATAATCTAAACGCCAACCTTTGTTGTTAGCACGAGCATTGGCGCGGTAACTCCACCAGCTAAATTCTTGTTTTTTGGGGTTTAAAAAGCGATACGAATCTATAAATCCGTTATCAATAAAGTTACCTAGCCATTCGCGTTCTTCGGGTAAAAACCCTGAAACACCTTTCATTTTTGGGTTGTGAATATCTATTTCTTCGTGACAAATGTTGTAATCGCCACAAATTATTAGGTTTGGTACGCTTTGTTTTAAGTTGTTAATGTAGTCTTGAAACATATCCATGTATTCAAATTTATGGCTTAATCGTGCATCGTTAGTTCCCGATGGTAAATACAAACTCATAACCGAACATTTATCAAAATCGGCACGCAGGTTTCTACCTTCGAAGTCCATTGACTCAATTCCCGTGCCATACTCAACATGTTTAGGTTCAATTTTACTTAAAATAGCAACACCACTATAGCCTTTTTTTTGTGCACTAAACCAATATTGGTATTTGTAGCCAGCATTGGTAAACACATCTAAATCGAGTTGTTCTTTAAGAGCTTTAATTTCTTGTATGCAAATAACATCGGGGTTTGCAGCTTCTAACCAGGTTATAAAACCTTTGTTTAATGCAGCGCGAATACCGTTAACGTTATAGGAAATAATTTTCATAATTGTGGTGTTTGTAAAACCTCCAAATTAAAATTTGGCGTTTTATTTTAATAAGTTTAATGTTTCAGCTAAAATAAATAATACGTTACTTTTACACTATTAAATTTAAAGAGATTTTAAAGTTTTTTTCTGGTTGTAATTTGAAAGGGTTTTTTCTATTTGTTTAAATTATAGAGGTTTAAGAGGGTTTTTGATGTTTTCAAAATGAAGGGAAACAAAATAATTTAATCTATTTTTAGTTTAAGTAACAAATGAAATTAACTGTTGCTATTTTGATGTTTTTCTTAGGGTTTTGCGCACTTGCGCAGAATAACACCTCAAATTACAGAGTTAAAAAAGTTGCTGTTAAAGATACCATTGTAATTGATTGCGTTAGTTTAAATTCCAATTACTTTTTTATAAAAACAAAAACTGAGGTTTTGTTAGATAGTTCGATGTATTCGGTTAATTTTCCGAAGGCCATTTTAACTTTTAAACAACCTATTGAAACCGATTCGGTTATTATTGAGTATTTAAAGTTTCCAGAATTTTTAACCAAAACCTATCAGCAACTCGACGAAAGTATTATTGTTGAGAATAGCAATGCTCAAAATCAACTCTATAAATTTACCCAAAGTAATAGCGAGAATACTTTTGTACCTTTTAATGGTTTAAATACATCGGGAAGTATTGCTCGTGGCGTTACGGTAGGGAATAACCAAAATTCGGTATTAAATAGCGAGTTAGATTTACAAATTACAGGTAAATTAAACGATAAAGTATCGCTGCGAGCCTCTATTCAAGATGCTAATGTGCCTTTGCAAGAAAGTGGTTACAGCCAGCGTTTAGATGAGTTCGATCAAGTATTTATTGAGTTGTTTAGCGAGCGTTGGCGCGTACGTGCAGGCGATATCGATTTGGTAAATAACAACTCGTATTTTGCCAATTTTTCTAAACGTGTACAGGGTTTAAATCTTAATGTTGATTTAGGTGAAACCGACAACCAAACAAATATTTTTGCAGCAGGAGCTATTGTTCGAGGGCAATTTACAACAAGTCAATTTGTGGCACAAGAAGGCAACCAAGGGCCTTATAAATTGCAAGGGCAAAATGGCGAATTGTATGTTTTGGTGGTGTCGGGTAGTGAAACGGTTTATGTAAATGGTATAGCGCTTAAACGTGGCGAAAGCGAAGATTATATTATCGATTATAACGCCGGAGAAATTACGTTTAACGCAACGTTTCCTATAACTTCCGAAATGCGTATAACGGTCGATTACCAATTTAGCGATCGTAATTATTCCCGATTTGTGGCCTACGGAGGAAGCAATTATGCCAGTGAAAAGTTACAAATAGGCGTTTCGGTGTATTCTGAAAACGATTCTAAAAATCAGCCTTTACAGCAAAATTTATCTGAAGAACAAGTCGCTAATTTAGCTAATGCTGGCGATGATGCTAGTTTAATGGTGGCTCCATCTGAAACACAACAAGAATACGACGAAAACCGAATTTTATACACAAAAAACCTTATTGATGGTAACGAAGCTTTTGTGTTTTCTACCAACCCTGAGGACGAACTGTATTTAGTAACTTTTAGTTATGTTGGTGAAAATCAAGGCGATTATGTTTTAAGTAACAGTAATGCGATTAATAATATTTACGAATATGTGGGCGAAAATTTAGGCGGTTATGCGCCAATTACACAGCTTGTAGCGCCTACAAAATTACAAATAGCTGTTGTAAATGGTAGTTATAAACCAACTGAAAATACCCAAGTTAATTTTGAAGCTTCAGTAAGTAAAAACGATTTAAATTTATTTTCTGATGTAAATGATGATGATAATAATGGTTTTGCCGGAAAGTTAGCCATAAACCAAGCTATCGTTAAAAAAGACAGTATTTACAGTGTGAATGCTTTTATTGATGCTGATTATATTTCGAGTAATTTTAGAAATATTGAAGGGTTATACACACCAGAATTTAATCGGGACTGGAATTTAGATGTTAATAACATTACAGGCATTGGTTTTGGGTTAGGAAACCAAACCTTAATGAATGCTGGCGCTAATATGTTGCATAATAAACATGGTGTGGCAAATTATAAATTTCAACATTTAAATTTTTCAAACGGATTTAACGGAAACAGGCACGTATTTAATGCGCAGTTTAGGTTTAATAGATTTTTGGTGGTTTCAAATTCAAGTTATTTAAATTCAAGTTCAGCCTCAAACGAATCGAAGTTTCTGCGTTCGTACAATCAACTTATTTATAATATGAAAAAAAGTTGGTTAGGTACAAAATATGCCATTGAAGATAACCAACAACGCGAGCAAGCTACACAAAATTTAACCGATTTAAGTCAGCGATTTAAATCGTACAATGTCTATTTTGGGGTAGGAGATAGTACTAAGGTTTTTGCTGAAATAGGTTATAAACATCGCGTAAACGATAGCATTAAAAATAATAGTTTACAGCGTGTAAATGCTTCGAATACCTATTATTTAAAATCTAAACTTATACAGAATAAAACCACCAATTTATTATTATTTGCTAATTACCGAAAACTAAATTATGATGATGAAGCTTTTGAAGATGAACAATCGGTAAACTCACGCATGCAGTTTAGTCAACATTTTTTTAAGCAAATAGCTCAATTAAACCTGAATTACGAAACTAACTCTGGGCGTTTACCACAACAAGATTTCACCTATGTTGAAGTAGAACCCGGACAAGGAAGCTATGCATGGATTGATTATAATAACAACGGCATACAAGAACTCGAAGAATTTGAAGTGGCACCATTTACCGATCAAGGTACTTACATTCGAGTGCTTTTACCAAATCAAGTTTATATTAAAACTCACCAAAATAAGTTTAGTGGAACGCTGTCGTTAAATCCAGCAACTTGGGCGGTTAGTGAAAATAAGCTGAGTAAGTTTTTGTCACATTTTTACAATCAAACTAGTTATTTAATCGATAGAAAAAATAGACGCGTAGGAGATACATTTAATTTGAATCCTTTTAAAAAAGACGAAGAAAACCAATTGGGATTACAGCTAAATTTTAGAAATGTGTTCTTTTTTAATCGTGGTAAACAGTGTTATACCACCTCGTACACGTTTTTAGATAATACCACGCAAAGTTATCTGTCGGTTGGTTCGTTGGCAAGTAGGTTGCGAAGTCATCAATTAAATTTTAACCATAAAATTGTAGAGAGTTGGCTGATTAATTTTTTAACGGCTCACGATAAAAACGAAAGCGAAAGCGAAAACTATTCTAGTAAAAACTTTAATATAAATCAGTTTCGTATTAATCCTAAAATATCGTATTTATTTGGCGGCAATTCTAGTTTCGATTTGTTTTATCAATATACCAATAAAGACAATACAATTAATGATTTAGAATATTTAGAGCAACAAAAGTATGGTGTTTCTTTTAGTTTGGCTAGTAGTCAAAAAAGTGCTTTAAACGGTGAATTTAATTATTTTTCTAATACTTTTAAAGGTGATGCTAATACACCAGTAGCCTATCAAATGCTTGAAGGTTTACAACCTGGAACAAATTTTACTTGGACCCTTTTAGCTCAGAAAAAATTAACCAAATATCTCGATTTAAATTTGAGTTATTTTGGTAGAAAAACAGAAACCAGTCGCGTTATTCATACTGGAAATATTCAGTTGAAGGCTTTTTTTTAAAGCGTTGTATCGATAGTTTTAAAAACTGAAATTATGGCGTTTACGGCTTTTATGTAAAACTTTGGGAGAATGTTCTCATAATCATCAGTAGGTTCATGATAATCTTTATGGTCTTCAACCCCAAAATATAAAAACGGAACATCCTTTTTATAGAAGTTGGCATGATCGGATGAGTACGTCCAGTTTTCTAATTTGTCGTTGGAGTCATGACCTATAACCAGTTTAAAATCTGGTGTTTTCTTGTAGCTTTCAATAATACTTTTAAAATGTTCGTTGGTTTCGGTGCCTACAACAAATAGCTCCTTTTTCTCGCTCCTGCTAATCATGTCTAAATTTAGATTTACGATAATATTTCGAAGCGGAACCAAAGGGTTTTTTGTAAAATAGTTTGAGCCTTTTAAACCGAGTTCTTCAGCATCAAAAGCGGCTAAAATTACGGTATGTTCTGGCGGGTTGTTTTTAAAGTATTCTGCAAGACTAAATAAAGCACCAACGCCCGAAGCATTATCATCGGCACCATTGTATATTTGACCTTGTTTAATGCCTTCATGATCGTAATGCGCACTAATTACAATATATTTTTTCTTGTGTTTTGTGCCTTTTATATAACCTAAAACGTTGGTGGCTTCGTATTGTTTTGTGCGACGACCAAACGAAAAATCCTGACTGTATTTATTGGTTAAAGGTTTTACTCCAAGTGCGTGAAATTGATTAATGATATATTTTTTAGCTTTTTCAGCGCCTTTTGTTCCAGTGCGTCTACCTTCAAAAGCATCTGATGACAACGTTTTAACGTGTTTTAGTAGTTCGCTTTCATTAAACCAGTTTTGTTGTAATTGGGTTTGAGAATTTGCTAGATATCCAATTAAACATAACAGAATACATATTGGGGCTTGTTTTAGCATCTATTTAAAGTGGGTATTGCATTGTGGTTAATACGCGCAATTGGTTTTAAAAAATAAATGTAGCTAAATTAATCAATAAAAAAAGCCTAAGTGTAAAGATACTTAGGCTTTTAGTTTTTTTATATGTTGTTTATCGGATTATGAAACCGAAGCTTTCATTAGTTCACGATTCATACGTGCAATATTTTCTAACGAAATACCTTTTGGACACTCAATTTCGCAAGCACCTGTATTTGTACAGTTACCAAAGCCTTCTAAGTCCATTTGTGCTACCATGTTTTTAACACGATCGGCGGCTTCAACTTGTCCTTGTGGTAATAGTGCGTATTGCGATACTTTAGCACCAACAAATAGCATTGCAGACGAGTTTTTACACGTTGCAACACAGGCACCACAACCAATACAAGTTGCAGCATCCATAGCCTCATCGGCAGCATGTTTTGAGATTGGTAAGGCATTCGCATCTTGTGTGTTACCAGATGTGTTTACCGATATATAACCACCAGCATGTTGTATTCTATCAAAAGATGTTCTGTCTACAACTAAATCTTTAATTACAGGGAATGCCGCTGCTCTAAATGGTTCAATAGTAATGGTATCGCCATCGTTAAACATACGCATGTGTAATTGACAGGTAGTTACACCACGATCTGGACCGTGAGCTTCACCATTAATGTACATAGAACACATACCGCAAATACCTTCACGACAATCGTGATCGAAAGCTACAGGCTCTTCACCTTGTGCAATTAATTGTTCGTTTAGAACATCCATCATTTCTAAGAAAGACATATGTTCTGAAATTTCGGTAACTTTATAATCAACCATTTGACCCTTTGAATTAGAGTCTTTCTGTCTCCAGATTCTTAATGTTAAATTCATTCCTTTATCTGACATAACCTTTCTTATTTGTATGAACGTTGTTTCAGTTCGATATCGTTAAATTCTAATTCCTCTTTATGTAATACAGCATCGGCAGGTTCGCCTTTATATTCCCAAGCAGCAACATAAGTAAACGCTTCATCGTTACGTTTTGCTTCGCCTTTTTGTTCGCCATCTAATTCAACAGATTCTTCTCTAAAGTGTCCGCCACAAGATTCGTTTCTGTTTAAAGCATCTTTAGCAAAAAGTTCACCAAGTTCTAAGAAATCGGCAACGCGTCCAGCTTTTTCCAGTTCTGGGTTCATTTCATTTGCGTTTCCTGGAACTTTTACATTTTTCCAGAAGTCTTCACGAAGAGCTTTAATTTCGCTCATAGCTTCTTTTAAGCCTTGTTCGTTACGAGCCATTCCGCATTTATCCCACATTATTTGTCCTAATTTTTTGTGGTAATAATCTACAGAGTGTTCTCCTTCGTTATTAATAAAGAAATCAATTCTGTCTTTAACTTCTTTTTCGGCTTCGTCAAATTCTGGGGTATCTGTTGGGATTTGTCCAGTACGAATTTCGTTAGCCAAATAATCGCCAATAGTGTAAGGTAATACAAAATAACCATCGGCTAAACCTTGCATTAATGCCGAAGCACCTAAGCGGTTAGCACCGTGATCGGAGAAGTTAGCTTCACCAATGCAGTATAAACCATCAACGGTAGTCATTAAGTTGTAATCTACCCAAACACCACCCATGGTGTAGTGGGTTGCAGGATAAATCATCATTGGAGTTTCGTATGGATTCTCATCTACGATTTTCTCATACATTTGGAATAAGTTTCCATATTTAGCTTCAACAATAGCTTTTCCTAAATCGTATATTTTTTGAGCTGAAGGATTTTCAATATTATGAATTTTAGCCTGCTCTTTTCCGTAACGTTGAATGGCCGAAGCAAAATCTAAATAAACGGCTTCACCAGTTGCATTAACACCGTAACCAGCATCACAACGCTCTTTTGCAGCACGAGAAGCCACATCGCGAGGTACTAAGTTACCAAAAGCTGGGTAACGACGCTCTAAGTAGTAATCGCGTTCGTCTTCCGATAAATCGGTTGGTTTTTTCTTGCCTTCACGAATCGCAATAACATCATCCATATGTTTTGGTACCCAAATACGGCCATCGTTACGTAACGACTCAGACATCAATGTTAATTTAGACTGATAATCACCAGAACGTGGAATACAAGTTGGGTGAATTTGTGTATAACATGGATTTGCGAAATACGCGCCTTTTTTATGAATTTTCCAAGCCGCAGTAGCGTTACTTCCCATAGCGTTAGTCGATAGGAAATACACATTTCCGTAACCGCCTGAAGCAATTACAACAGCATGAGCAGAATGACGTTCAATTTCGCCAGTAATTAAGTTACGAGCAATAATACCTCTTGCTTTACCATCAATTTTTACAACATCAAGCATTTCGTGGCGGTTAAACATTTCTATTTTACCACGAGCAATTTGGCGGTTCATTGCAGAATATGCGCCTAATAATAATTGCTGACCTGTTTGTCCTTTAGCGTAAAACGTTCTTGATACCAATACACCACCAAATGAACGGTTGTCTAACAATCCGCCATAATCGCGAGCAAAAGGAACACCTTGAGCCACACACTGGTCGATAATGTTTGCCGACACTTCAGCTAAACGATAAACGTTAGCTTCACGAGAACGGTAATCGCCACCTTTTACAGTATCGTAAAATAAACGGTATGTAGAATCGCCATCACCTTGATAGTTTTTCGCAGCATTTATACCACCTTGGGCAGCAATGGAGTGTGCACGACGCGGTGAATCTTGATAACAAAATGCTTTTACGTTATATCCTAACTCGGCAAGGGTTGCAGCGGCAGAACCTCCTGCTAAACCTGTGCCTACAACAATAACATCGATAAGACGTTTGTTTGCAGGATTTACTAAGTTGATTTTATCTTTATAAGTTGTCCATTTATCTTTAATTGGACCTTTTGGTACTTTTGAATTTAAAGCCATATTATTTAAGATTAATGGTTAAAATGATGATAAAGTGCAATGAAAATAAATCCTAACGGAATTATAATTGAGTAAGCTTTACCAATACTTTGTAATGTTTTTTTACGACCAGCAGTAGCACCAACCGATTGAAACGCCGATGTAAAACCGTGTAATAAGTGCAATGCTAAAAATATAAAGGCTAATACATAAGCACCTACGCGAATAGGACTTACAAATTTGTGAGTAAGCTCTTCGTAATAACGAAAGCCTTCAACACCTTCAAGTGTTCCAGACCAATCACCTTGAATGTATTTTGTGTTAATTTCAGGAATCCAGAAATCGATAAAATGAAGTACAATAAATGCTAAAATTGCAGCACCACTCCAAATCATGTTTCTGCTCATCCAACTAGAATTTGCAGCTCCATTGTTTTTTACATAAGCAACACCTTGTGCTTTCTTGTTTTTAATTTCTAATACAAATCCCATGATAAAATGAAACACAACACCAAAAATTAAAACCGGTTGTAATGCAAATTGTACCATTGGGTTTGTTCCCATAAAATGAGATACTTCGTTGAATACATCTGGATTAAAAACTGATAATAAATTAATTGCGAAGTGTTGTAGTAAGAATACCATAAGGAAGAACGCCGAAAGTGCCATGGCTACTTTTCTTCCTATTGAAGATTTAAAAAATCCGCCCATTATTTTTTTAGTTTATTTATATCTAACAAATGTACGGCTCAAAGCAATTTTTAACAAACTTTACCTCCTTTTTTGGTACGTATTTAGAATGGTTTTAAAGAAGCAAATTGAAGAACATTTAGCATTTTGTTAAATCATTTATTAAGCTATTTTGCTTTTTGTAGCTTTGTAAAATTACACAAATAAAAATACAAACTTAAATATGAAATATTTACCTATTGATAGTGAGTTGTTTATAAAAAATAGAGCCAAATTTGCAGCACAAATGCAACCTAATAGTTTGGCAGTTTTTAATTCTAACGATATATATCCAATAAGTGCAGACAGCACCTTGCCATTCGCCCAACATCGCGATATTTTTTACCTAAGTGGTGTAGATCAAGAAGAAAGTATTTTGGTTATTTTTCCAGATTGCCCTAAAGAAAAACACCGCGAAATATTGTTTTTACGAGAAACTAACGAGCATATTGCTGTTTGGGAAGGCGAAAAGTTAACCAAAGAATCGGCTTTTAAAACCAGTGGCGTTAAAACAGTGTATTGGTTGCAAGATATGGAGAAAGTGATGTTTGAATTGATGACGCAATGCGACACTGTTTATATAAATACCAACGAACATTATCGCGCTAACGTTGAGCTTGAAACTAGAGAAGATAGATACACAAAATGGCTTAAAGAAAAGTATCCTGCGCATAGTGTAGCCAAAAGCGCGCCTATTTTACAGCGTTTGCGTTCGGTTAAAGAAAAACAAGAAATCAAGCTTATGCAAAAGGCTTGTAATATTACCGAAAAAGGCTTTCGTAGAATTTTAAGTTTTGTAAAACCAGATGTTTGGGAATACGAAATTGAAGCCGAATTTATGCACGAATTTTTACGAAACCGATCAAAAGGTTTTGCGTACACGCCAATTATTGCTTCTGGAAATAACGCCAACGTATTACATTATATTGAAAATAACAAACAATGTAAAGCGGGCGATTTAATTTTATTTGATGTGGCTGCCGAGTATGCAAATTATTCGAGCGATTTAAGCCGAACAATACCAGTTTCAGGTAAATTTACCGATCGCCAAAAAGCAGTCTATAATGCGGTAAACCGCGTAAAGAATGAAGCGACTAAAATGCTTTTACCAGGAACCGATTGGGCAGAATATCATGTGGAAGTTGGTAAATTAATGACATCAGAACTTTTAGGTTTAGGATTGCTTGATAAGGCCGATGTGCAAAATGAAAATCCTGAGTGGCCAGCTTATAAAAAATATTTTATGCATGGTACATCGCATCATATTGGTTTAGATACACACGATTACGGTATTTTAACCGACCCAATGCAAGCTAATATGGTGTTTACCGTGGAGCCAGGTATTTATATTCCAGATGAAGGCTTTGGTATTCGTTTAGAAGACGATGTGGTAATTCAAGAACAAGGCGAACCAATTAACTTAATGAAAAACATACCTATTGAAGCCGATGAAATTGAGGATATTATGAATTCTTAAAAAATAAAAAGGGATTGTATTAACAATCCCTTTTTTCCACGCTAAATTTGTGATTTACAGAGTGACTAATTCAAATAAATAATTATTTAGCTTTTGTAGTGTGGTAATCTTCTTGTTGGTATCAATTAATAGTGAAATGTTGTTGTTACTTCCACCATAAGAAATCATTCTTATTTTAACATCTTGAAGTATTTGGAATAACTTAAAGGTGTCTTGGTGGTTCACTACGGCATGTCCAACTAAGCAAACAATACTTTGGTTTGTGTCAACTTCAACAGTCGAGAATTTTTCAAGTTCGCTTAATATTTTAGTTAGGTTTTTATCGTCATCTATAGTTAAAGAAACAGCAACTTCAGAGGTGGTAATCATATCGATTGCGGTTTCGTAAACTTCAAAAATTTCAAAAACACGTTTTAAAAATCCGTGTGCTTGTAGCATTCTGCCCGATTTAATTTTAATAGCAGTAATATTATCTTTAGCAGCAATAGCTTTTACGCCGTTTTCCGAAGTTTCTTCAGAAATTAATGTGCCATAAGCTTCCGGATCCATAGTGTTTTTTAGGCGTACAGGAATTTGGTCTTTTCTAACTGGAGAAATAGTTTGCGGATGCAAAATTTTGGCGCCAAAGTAGGCTAATTCCGCAGCCTCGTCAAACGACAAGTTAGAGATTGGTCTAGTGTTTTCTACATGACGTGGGTCGTTGTTGTGCATCCCATCAATATCGGTCCAAATTTGTACTTCTTCAGCTTTTATGGCAGCACCAATTATGGTTGCTGTATAGTCACTTCCGCCGCGTTGCAGGTTCGATATGTCATCATCTGCATCTAAACAAATAAAACCTTGTGTAATGTATATTTCTGCTTCGCCAGCGTTTTTAATTACTTCGGCAAATTTTTCTTCTATATAAGTAAAGTTAGGTTCTTTGTGCTCGTCAATACGCATAAAATCTAAGGCAGGTAATAACGCAGCACTAATGCCTTCTTGAGCCAAATAGCTATTAAACATATAGGTTGAAAGCAATTCGCCTTGAGCCAAAATTTTGTTTTCTAAGGCTTGGGTGTGGGTTTTATAAGTACACTCTATTAAAAAGTCGAACACATCGTTAACATAACTTTTTACGTTATAGTTTAACGTTTTTTCTTGTAATAACTCGTTAATAGTTGCAGTATATTTTTCGTGAAGCTTGTTTATGTTTTCTAAAGCTTCATGTGGGTTTTTTTCTTGAATATGTTGAGCAATAGCTACTAAAGCATTGGTTGTGCCAGACATTGCCGATAGTACAACTACCTTTTTGTTGCCATCGTTAATAATGCTTTTAACGTTGCTCATATTTTTTACCGAACCTACCGAGGTTCCTCCAAATTTCAATACCTTCATTTTCAATTAATTTGATGCTAAATTATAACTAGTTTTAGAATTTACTATGTTTTTAATAAAAAAGATTTATTTTTACACAAATTGTTAAATAATTAACATGAAGACAGTATCCAATTGTGTAGAAGATATTTTAATATCGCAGCCGTACCTAGAAGAAGCGCTATCTCGAAACATTATTAATTTTAGTGCCTTGGCCATTGAGCTTACCGAGCCTATAAGCCAAATGCTTAAAAAAGAGGTAAAACCAGGAGCTATAATGATGGCTTTAAGGCGTTACAACCCACCGGTGGCGTTATCGAATTCTATTAAAATGAAGCGGGTTATTCAAAATTTGGGCGATATTACGGTGCGCTCAAATTTAACCGATTTTACGGTTAAGAACTCCGATACTATAATTGATAACCATGCTAAAATTCTTGAGCGCATTAATCAAGAATCTAAATTATTTTACACGTTTACACGCGGTATTCATGAAAGTAACATTATAATATCAAGTAGTTTAAAAAGTTTTATTGAAAACCAATTACAAAACGAAACGTTTTTAGCTGTACAAGATGGTTTAACTGCTATTAGTATTAATTTACCTAAAGATAATTCTAAAATTGCAGGTTTATATTATCACTTTTTTAAGCGTTTAGCTTGGGAAGGAGTGGTGTTGTACGAAGTTATTTCAACCACCAACGAGTTTACTATTTTGGTTGAAGACGAATATGTGGATAAAGCATTTACCGCTATTAAAAAAGTAAAGGCTTAATTGCATGACGTTACATTTTAAAGAAGCCACTGTTTTTTATACTGCTGAAGGTGATGGTGATACTTTAGTGTTGTTGCATGGGTTTTTAGAGCATAGTGGCATGTGGCAGCCCTTTATTTCTAGTTTAAGTAAAACCCATCGTGTCGTATGTATAGATTTGCCAGGACACGGTAAAACGGACTGTTTTGGTTACGTGCATACTATGGAATTTATGGCAGAGGTGGTTTATGCCGTTTTAAAGGAATTACATGTATTTAAAGCGCATTTTATTGGGCATTCAATGGGTGGTTATGTAGCTTTGGCTTTCGCCGAAAAGTGGCCAGAATTGGTTTCGGGCTTGTGTTTAATGAATTCGACTGCTGAGGAAGATTCTATAGAAAGAAAACAAAACCGTGATCGAGCGATTGAAGCTGTTAAAACTAATCATGAACTTTTTATAAGAATGGCGATTGCTAATTTATTTTGGCCTAAAAACCGCACCCTTTACGCAGCGCAAATTAAAGAAACTATAACTGAAGCGTTAAAAACACCCTTACAAGGTATAATTGCGGCCTTAGAAGGCATGAAAGCAAGACCTGATAGACAGCATGTATTGAAAGTGGCTAAATTTAAAACCTTAATTATTGCAGGAGAAAAAGACCCTGTTTTGTTTTATAAATCACTTTTACGTCAGGCCGAATTAAATAACTGTGCAATCGTCTCATTTCCAGACGGCCATATGAGTTATATCGAGAATTCGCAGGCATTTTTAAAAACCGCAATGCATTTCATCGAAAAAATATAACATTTTACCGTGTTTTTGAATTTTTTTCTTAGGTTTATAATCCAAATCAAATACTATGAGAAATTATTCACCTATCAAAGCAGCGTTAATGCCTCGAATTTACTGTAATATTTTTGGGCATGACTACCACGTAACAAAAAAAGTTACACGACACGTTAAAGAATACACTTGCAGCAAATGCAAGAAGGAATTAACTACAAATAGTAATGGCGATTTAACTGCGCTAACACCTAATTTTAAAGAGATAAACGAGGTTTTAGAGAAAATTCATGCAGTGCGTAATCAGCGTTTACAGGATAAAATTGTCACTTCGTCGATTAGCGCCTCAGCCGTTTAAATTTATCCGTCTTTTTTTTTAGTTTAATAGTCTCTAATTAACTAATTAAAAAGATTTGGATAGTAAATGAAAAACCTTCAATGTAAATTCTTTGGGCATCATTACCAAGTGTCTAGAGATGTTACTTATCATGTAAAAGAATATCGGTGCAAATATTGTAAAAAAGAACTAACCACAAATAGCAATGGGTACTTAGTAGAGCTCACGCCAATTTATCGCGAAATTAACGATGTGTTGGCTTCAATGTTTGTTAAACGTCATGGGCAAATTCCCGCTACAACGTCAATATCTACACCACCATTAGTTGTAGGCGATTTAATTACCATTTAGTCTTTAAAATTTTTCCAGCCTTGTGCCTTTAGCGGAATTTTAGTATCTGCTCGAGTTATTAAATGCAAGCCTTCTTTTTCTTCTTTAATAAAACCAATAACACTTAAATTTGGGTTGGCTTTTATTTTAGGATAATCGTCCTGCGAAACGGTAAATAGTAATTCGTAATCTTCACCACCATTTAGGGCAACTGTTGTGCTATCTATATTAAATTCTTCGCAAGTTGAAATCACTTGAGGGTCCAAAGGAATTTTATTTTCATATAAATCGCATCCAACATTACTTTGTTTGCACAAATGCATAATTTCAGACGATAAACCGTCGCTAATATCAATCATTGATGTTGGTTTAACTTCTAAGTCACTCAATAATTTTATCACATCTTTTCTGGCTTCAGGTTTTAACTGGCGCTCCACAATATAAGTGTAAGGTTCTAAATCTGGCTGATTGTTGGGGTTTACTTTAAAAACTTCTTTTTCGCGTTCTAACACTTGCAAGCCCATATAGGCAGCGCCCAAATCGCCACTAACAACCAATAAATCGTTTGGTTTGGCGCCGTTTCTGTATACTGATTTACTTTTATCAACTTCACCAATTGCGGTTACAGAAATTAATAATCCGGTGTTCGATGAGGTGGTATCGCCTCCAATAACATCAATATTGTAAATTTTAGCAGCGGTTTCAATACCTGCATAAATGGCTTCAAGAGCTTCTAAAGGAAATCGGTTTGATACCGCAATTGAAACCGTTACCTGAGTCGCTTCAGCATTCATAGCATACACATCCGATAGGTTTACAATTACAGATTTGTATCCCAAATGTTTTAATGGCATGTAGCTTAAATCAAAATGTACGCTTTCAACCAATAAATCGGTAGTCACTACAATTTGTTTTTTAAAATCTAGCACAGCGGCATCGTCTCCAATACCTTTTATTGTTGATTTGTGTTTAATTTTAAAGTTTTTGGTAAGGTGGTCTATTAATCCGAATTCACCTAAATCACTTAATTGCGTGCGTTGTTGGTTTTTGTCTTCAATCATGTTGCAAAAATAAGAAGCTATTTTCGTTTTTACTATATTTATACCAAAACTAAAATTTATTAGTTATTAATTAAAAAAGATGTATATACGCCTTAAATCATTTTGTTTCATTTTTTTAGTTAGTCTTACGTTAGTGGTGTTTCAGTCGTGTAAAACCGAACCATTAGGCGAAGCAGAATTTGTTGATGCCGATGGAGATGGTGTTGATGATGCGGTTGATAATTGCCCAACCATTGCAAATCCGCTTCAAGAAGATGAAAATAATAATGGAATTGGTGATGCCTGCGAAGAAGAAGAGGAAGAACCTGTAACGGTTTTAGCGGCTTGCGAAAATGGTTTTGCCGATGTTTATCCATGTAACGATTACGATTTAATCGCCCATATACCTTTGTCAATTTTCGGTGCTACTGAGGGTAATGATTGTTGGGGTTGGACGGACATTGCGAACAATAAAGAATATGCCATAATGTGTGTAAATAATGGTGTAGGTTTTGTTGATATTACCGATGCTTTAAACCCCGTATATCTTGGTAAATTGCCAACAGCTACTATTTCTAGCGCGTGGCGCGATGTAAAAGTTTATAATAATTATGTGTTTGTTGTGGCAGATAGGGCAGGAGAACATGGTATGCAAGTATTCGATTTAACTAAACTTCGCAACGTAGCAAATGCGCCAGAAACCTTTACAGCCGATGCGCATTTAACCGATTTTGGAAGCTCACATAATATTGTTATAAACGAAGCGAGTGGCTATGCTTATATTGTTGGTGCTAGCAGAACATCTACTTATGCGGGCGGTCCTATTTTTGTAAATATTCAAAACCCTGTAAGTCCAGTGGTTGAAGGCGGTATGCTAGACGGTGGCTATAGTCACGATGCGCAAGTGGTTACCTATAACGGTCCAGATGCCGATTATGCTGGCAAGGAAATACTTATTGGAAGTAATGAAAACGAAGTGGTTATTGCCGATGTTACCGATAAGTCTAATCCATCCGTAATTTCAACTATTAGTTATGCAAATGTAGAGTATACGCATCAAGGTTGGTTTACCGAAGATTTTAAGTATTTTATTTTGGGTGATGAGTTAGATGAGGTTAATACAGGAACCAACACCAGAACTTTGGTTTTCGATTTAACCGATTTAGACAATCCTAGTTTTCATATGCAATATTTATCCGATTTCTTAGCGATAGATCATAATGGTTATGTAAAAGGTGATTTGTTTTACCAAGCTAGTTATCGCGCAGGTATGCGTGTAATCGATATTTCTGATATTGCAAATACTAACATGACCGAAGTGGGTTATTTCGATACTTATCCGGCCAATAATAATGCCAATTTTAATGGCGCATGGAATGTGTATCCCTACTTTGCAAGTGGTAATATTGTTATTAGCGATATTGAAGGAGGTCTTTTTATTGTTAGAAAGAGCGCAAACTAAATCCAAATTTTTAAATGAAGGCTTTTAAAGCTATTCTAGGTTCTCTCACTATCATTTTGATGGTACTAGGTTGTGCTTCAGAAAATGATGAAACCAAGAAAAACATTCAAATTCAATTCGTAAAAACACTTGGTGGAAGTAAAAATGACAATGCTCAAGCTATTACAAAAACTTCCGACGGTGGTTATGCCATTTTAGGTTATACACAAAGTAACGATTTTGATGTCGTTGGAAAGACTAACGATTCGTTCGATTTTTGGATGTTAAAATATACTGCGAACCATCAATTGCAATGGCAAAAAGCCTTTGGTGGAAGTGATGACGACAGAGGAACCTCAATCATCCAAACACAAGATGGTGGCTTCGCTATTTTTGGATTTAGCAAAAGTGATGATTTTGATGTTGCTGAAAACGCTGGCGCTAAAGATTATTGGTTGCTAAAGCTAGATACTTCAGGTGAGATATTGTGGCAAAAAAACTTCGGATTTATAGGTGATGATAATGGTACTTCTCTAATTGAAACGGTTGATAATGGCTTTTTGCTCATCGGTGTACTCGACGTCACTGCTTCGGGAGGTGAAGGTATTAGCAAACAACAAAACATCAAGCATGCAGGTGGCGATTATTGGGCCATAAAACTCGATGCTTCTGGCAATAAACAATGGAGTAATTATTACGGCGGTTCATTTACCGATACACCTTACAGTGTAGTACAAACCAACGATAATGGTTATTTAATTGTAGGCTCCTCCGATAGTGACGACGTTGACATTGCGGGAAATATTGGTTCTTACGATTTTTGGGTTGTGAAAATATCGGAAACAGGCGCATTGCTTTGGGAAAAATCTTTTGGTGGTACCGAAATTGATGAAGCAAGAGCGATAATAAAAACAACAGACAATAATTATGTGATTGTTGGAGATACTAGAAGTAACAATGGAAACGTTAGCTTTAATAATGGTGCTGCCGATTTATGGGTTGTAAAAATTAGTGACAATGGCGATTTAATCTGGGAGAAAACTTTTGGCGGAAGCAGTTTTGATGTTGGTCGTTCGGTTTTCGAAACACAAGATGGAGGCCTGCTTATTTCTGGAAGTTCCCGAAGTGCCGATGGCGATGTTGATAAAAATGAAGGTCAAAACGATGCATGGTTATTAAAACTCGATTCTAATGCCAACTTGATTTGGCAAAAAAACATTGGCGGCAGCGACATAGATTTTTTATACGATGCCGCACAACTTAATGATGGTAGTTTTGTTGCCGTTGGAGAATCTAGTAGCAGCAACACCGATATTACAGAAAACAAAGGATTTACAGATTTATTAATTATAAACTTACAATGAAAAACTTAGCCTCAATATTATGCATTTGTTTCATGTTTTTTTCATGTCATGAAGATAAAGATGATAACGTTTTAAATTCCAATGTTAACTTTAACTTTACGCATGTTTGGGATGGTATTTCCGTAACAAATTCCGAATTCAATACAATTCAGTTTACCAATGCCAATGGCGAACAAATGAGTATAGAAAAACTCCGTTATTTAATTTCAAACATCACCTTAACCAATACCGACAATGCTAGTTTTTCACTTGATGGCTACTATTTAATAGATGTAACCAACAATCAAGGGTTGTCGTTTACACCAACAGCAAGCATTCCGCCAGGTGTTTATAATTTGTCTTTTACTTTCGGTTTCAATAACGATGATAATTATCAAAACTATCCAGATTTAAATGCAGCTTCTTGGAGCGTTCCCGAAATGCTTGGTGGCGGCTACCATTACATGCAACTCGAAGGCAAGTTTATCGATAACGCTTCCGCGGAAGTAGGCTACGCTTACCACGCCATTAGAGCGGTAGATAATTCGGGTGACGAACTTCAATTTACAGATACTTTTATTGAAGTAGATTTAGGAGAAATTACCGTCTCAAACAACACTGCAGTAACCGTTGAAATGAATATTGCCGAGTGGTTTAAAACTCCAAACACTTGGGATTTAATTGAGCTAAACAATATGCTAATGCCAAACCATGATGCGCAAGTTATGATGTATGAAAACGGACAAAATGCATTCAGTTTAAAATCGGTTGAATAATAGTTTTTTGAAAACACGGCTTCTACATATCAGTTTCATTTTAAGTTTGGTGGCTTGTAAAAGCGAGCCCATCGAAAATTATGTTGATGCACCAACCGAAAGCCCTTTACAGATACCAACGCTATTTTCAGAAAACATTATAGACCCTGTAATTCCTATTAACAATCCGCAAACCGAAGAAGGTATTGCTTTGGGAAAAAAACTGTTTTTCGATCCTATTTTATCGGGAAACAATACGCAAGCCTGCGCAGATTGTCATGCGCCAGAAAATGCTTTTACAGATATTAACCAGTTTAGCGATGGCATTAATGGTGTTTTAGGCCCACGAAACTCCATGCCATTGTTTAATTTAGCTTGGAATTACGACGAAAAATTCTTTTGGGACGGACGCGCCTTCAGCCTTGAAAATCAAGCCTTAGAACCTGTAGTGCACATTAATGAAATGAATAGCACATGGCCAGAAGTAGAAGCAAAATTACAAGAGCATTCAGAATATCCAGAATTGTTTCAGCAAGCTTTTCAAACATTAACCATCGATTCTACTTTGGTAGTAAAAGCTATTGCTCAGTTTGAGCGAACTCTAATTTCGTCAAATTCAAAATTCGATAAATATTTGTTAGGTGAAACTGATTTAACACCAGAAGAACTTGAGGGTTTCAATGTATTTATGGATGAAGAACGTGGCGACTGTTTTCATTGTCATGGTAGTGATAAAAATCCGTTATGGACAGATAATATTTTCCATAATAATGGTTTAGATGAAACTTTTACCGATTTAGGCTTAGGCGCCGTAACGGGCGATCCTGCCGATAACGGAAAATTCAAATCACCATCGCTTCGTAATCTATCATTTACCGCGCCGTATATGCACGACGGTCGCTTTGAAACACTCGATCAGGTTATAAATCATTACTCCGAAGGTTTAAAAAATTCTTCAACCATCGATCCACTCATGAAAAAAGTATCGCAAGGTGGCGTTGGCTTAACCAATGATGATAAAGCAGCACTAAAAGCCTTCCTTTTAACATTATCGGATTACGAATTTATCAGTAATCCAAACTTCACAAATCCATAAGAAAAAGCTATAAAACTATATACTAATATAATGTAAGGTTATATGGTAATCCGCGTCTTAAATTGTATATTTGCACTCAATTTAGAATTTATATGATAAAAGTTTCTGAAACAGCGAAAAAGAAAGTTATCGAGCTTATGAACGATGACGGCTACAACCCAGCTAGCGATTACATTCGTGTAGGGGTTAAAAGTGGCGGTTGTTCGGGATTGTCGTACGATTTAAAGTTCGACAAAGAAACCAATGATGACGATAAAATTTTTGAAGACAATGGTGTAAAAATCATTGTAGACAAAAAGAGCTTTTTGTACCTAATTGGTACAACTTTAGAGTATTCGGGTGGTTTAAACGGAACAGGTTTCGTATTTAACAACCCAAATGCCAATAGAACATGTGGTTGCGGTGAATCATTTTCACTTTAAAACCTTTCTATATCTTCCAAAAGGAAGACTTATCAAAATTATAAAATCGAAGAATGAGTAAGTATACTGAAGACGATTTAAGAGAAGAATTAAAAACCAAAGAATACGAGTACGGTTTTTACACAGATATACAATCTGAAACATTTCCTGTTGGGTTAAATGAAGATATTGTTCGTGCTATTTCTAAGAAAAAGGAAGAGCCAGAATGGATGACCGAATGGCGATTAGAATCGTTTAGAATTTGGCAAGACATGATTGAACCAGACTGGGCGAATGTGAATTATGAGAAGCCAGATTTTCAAGCTATTTCTTACTATTCGGCACCAAATAGCAAACCAAAATACGATAGTTTAGACGAAGTAGATCCAGAATTATTAGACACTTTTAACAAACTAGGTATTTCTCTAGACGAGCAAAAAAAGTTAGCTGGTGTAGCGATGGATGTGGTTGTCGATTCGGTTTCGGTAGCAACGACGTTTAAAAAGACATTAGCTGAACAAGGCATTATTTTTATGAGTATTTCTGAAGCTATAAAAGAGCATCCAGAACTTGTAAAAAAATATATTGGAACGGTTGTTCCTCAAAAAGATAACTTTTACGCCGCTTTAAATTCTGCCGTATTTAGTGATGGTAGTTTTTGTTACATTCCTAAAGGCGTAAAATGTCCTATGGAATTATCAACCTATTTCCGAATCAATCAAGCAGGAACAGGACAATTTGAAAGAACCCTTGTTATTGCTGATGAAGGAAGCTATGTAAGTTACCTTGAAGGTTGTACAGCACCAAGTCGCGACGAAAACCAATTACACGCCGCAGTTGTAGAGTTAATTGCTCTTGATGATGCCGAAATTAAATACTCTACAGTACAAAACTGGTTCCCGGGAAATGCCGAAGGAAAAGGTGGTGTTTACAATTTTGTAACCAAACGTGGTTTATGCGAGAAAAACGCTAAAATTTCTTGGACGCAAGTTGAAACAGGTTCTGCCGTTACTTGGAAATACCCAAGTTGCGTATTAAAAGGCGATAATTCGGTAGGTGAATTTTACTCTATTGCAGTAACTAACAATTTCCAACAAGCCGATACCGGTACCAAAATGATTCATTTAGGTAAAAACACGAAATCGACTATCATTTCAAAAGGTATTTCGGCAGGAAAATCACAAAACAGTTACCGCGGATTGGTTCAAATAAACTCCAGAGCAGAAAACGCTCGTAACTTTTCACAGTGTGATAGTTTATTAATGGGTAACGAGTGTGGTGCGCACACCTTCCCATACATTGAAGCTAAAAACAAATCGGCTAAAATAGAACACGAAGCCACAACCAGTAAAATTGGTGAAGACCAAATTTTCTATTGTAACCAACGTGGTATCGATACCGAAAAAGCCATCGCTTTAATTGTAAATGGTTTTAGTAAAGAGGTACTTAACAAGTTACCAATGGAATTTGCAGTTGAGGCTCAAAAATTATTAGAAATAAGTTTAGAAGGTAGTGTTGGATAAATTTTTGAAGTCACAATCGGCGCAGTCAAAGTGTCTTAAACTGAAACTCAAAATGAAAAAAACAGTCTTTGCGGTCTTAATTTTAATCGTTTTTATCGGTTGTAAAAACGAGAAAAAATCCGAGTTAAAACAAGAATCACCAACAACAATCGAAACAAATAATTCACGTACAGCAAAGCAAAGCGATGGGTTAACCTTATTAAAAGGTGAGTTTGTGTATTTTGGCGATGCGGCTGTTTTGCAAACCCATGCCGAGATTTATGGGGTGTTTATTACAGATAAAATGTTGGAGCTAGATGCCATGGCAAAACCCTATAAAAATCAACCAACCGATATGGTGGAAGTAACCATAAGAGGAAAAGTAACCAATAAAAAAGACGAAAAAATTCTTTGGGAAAATAAAGTAGAAATTATTGAAATTTTAAAAGTAGAAGCACCAAAGAGCGATAATAACGTAGTTAATTTAGAACAATAAAAGTAGTATGTTAAAAATAGAAAATTTACACGCTAGCGTTGAAGATAAAAGCATTTTAAAAGGTATAAACCTTGAAGTTAAACCAGGAGAAGTACATGCTATAATGGGGCCAAACGGTTCTGGTAAAAGTACATTGTCTTCGGTAATTGCAGGAAAAGAAGAATATGAGGTAACCGATGGTACAATTGTTTTCGATGGTGAAGATATTGATGAATTAGCTGCCGAAGAACGTGCCCACAAAGGTATATTTTTATCGTTTCAGTATCCTGTAGAAATTCCTGGGGTTTCGGTAACAAACTTTATTAAAACGGCTATTAACGAATCGCGTAAAGCTAGAGGTTTAGAGGAAATGCCGGCAAAAGACATGCTAAAATTAATTCGCGAAAAAGCTGATTTATTAGAAATCGATCGTAATTTCTTATCACGTTCTTTAAACGAAGGATTTTCTGGTGGTGAGAAAAAACGTAACGAGATTTTCCAAATGGCGATGTTAGATCCTAAATTGGCTATTCTTGATGAAACCGATTCTGGACTAGATATCGATGCGCTTCGCATTGTGGCAAATGGTGTAAATAAATTAAAAAGCGAAAATAACGCGGTGGTTGTTATAACGCATTACCAACGTTTGTTGGATTATATCGTTCCAGATTATGTACATGTATTATACAATGGTAAAATTGTAAAATCTGGCACGAAAGAGCTGGCTCACGAGCTAGAAGCAAAAGGTTACGATTGGATTAAAGAAGAAGTGAACGCTTAAAAAGTAAACCAGTCTCAGTATCAGTAAGCAGTGTAACTGTAAACTGAAAACTGCCACTGTAAACTGAAAAAAAATGAGTTTAAAAGACAAATTATTATCATCGCATTTAGTATTCGAAGACCGTTCAGATATGGGGTCGTATGTGAATAATTTAAGAAACGATGCTATAAAAGTTTTCAAAGAAAAAGGCTTTCCTAGCAAAAAGGAAGAAGCTTGGAAATATACCTCCTTAAACAGTGTTTTAAAAGAGGATTACAGCGTGTTTCCGAAGCAAGAAACAGCGCTCGAATATAAAGATGTAAAAAAGTATTTCATCCACGATATCGACTCTTATAAAATCATTTTTATCGATGGCAAATACTCATCGCACCTATCGCAAACCACGCACGCAGGTATCGATGTTTGCTTAATGTCTTCGGCATTATCAAAACCAAAATACCGTTTGGTTATCGAAAATTATTTCAATAAAGCCGCTAGCGAAGACAGTTTGTCGTCATTAAATACAGCGTTTTCAAGCGAAGGCGCCTTCATTCACATTCCAAAAAATAAATTGGTAGAAAAACCAATTCAAATTATACATTTCTCAACGGGTAACGAAGCTGCTACCATGTTACAACCGCGTAATTTAGTGGTGGTAGACGAGAATTCGCATGTGCAAATAATTGAGCGTCATCAAAGTTTAACAAATAATCCTGTTTTAACCAATAGCGTTACCGAAATTTTTACAGCAAAACGTGCCATTGTAGATTATTACAAAATACAAAACGATAACGAAAATGCATCGTTAATAGACAATACGTTTATTAAACAAAAGCAAGAAAGTTTGGCATCGGTGCACACCTTTTCGTTCGGTGGAAAATTAATACGTAATAACCTTAATTTTTACCAAAACGGTGAGCGTATCGATTCTACCCTAAAAGGCGTAACCATTATTGGTAATAAGCAACACGTCGATCATAACACATTAGTACACCATATCGAGCCAAATTGCGAAAGTCATCAAGATTACAAAGGTATTTTTAACGATAAATCTACTGGCGTATTTAACGGTAAAGTTGTGGTAGAAAAAGAAGCGCAAAAAACCAATGCCTTTCAAGCTAATAACAACATTTTAATTAGCGACAAAGCCACTATAAACACCAAACCGCAACTCGAAATTTTTGCCGACGATGTAAAATGTTCACACGGTTGTACCATTGGTCAGTTAGACGAAAGCGCTATGTTTTACATGCAATCGCGCGGTATTCCTAAAAAAGAAGCCAAAGCCTTATTAATGTATGCTTTTAGTAACGATGTGTTAAGCTCGGTAAAAATTCCAGAATTAAAACAACGCATTACAAAAATTATAGCCAGCAAATTAGGCGTAAGTTTAGGTTTCGACCTTTAGTGTTAATTTTTTTTAGAAGCTAATCCCGCTTTTGGCAGTCGCTTCCCTATCGGGCGAGCTCCAACAAATGCCTCAATCGGGGCTAAACCCAAAACCATGTTTAAAGTAGATCAAATACGTAAAGATTTCCCCATACTGTCACGTCAAGTAAACGGTAAACCTTTGGTGTATTTCGATAATGCTGCAACATCGCAAACACCACAACAAGTTATCGATGTTATTGTAGATTATTACTCAAACTACAACGCCAATATACATCGTGGTGTACATGCTTTAAGTCAAGAAGCCACCGATGTTTACGAGCAAGCACGACATAAAATTCAAGCGCATTTTAATGCAAAACATGCGCACGAAATTATATTTACCTCGGGTACAACGCATGGAATAAATCTAGTAGCCAACGGATTTTCATCCATCTTAAAAAAAGGCGATGAAATTATCGTTTCAGCTTTAGAGCATCACAGTAATATTGTGCCTTGGCAAATGCTTTGCAAGCGCACAGGAGCGACTTTAAAAGTTATTCCAATGAACCAAGCTGGCGAATTGGAAATGGACGTATTCAACGAGTTGCTAAACCAAAATACTAAACTGGTTTTTGTAAATCATATTTCAAACGCTTTGGGTACTATAAACTCAATAGAATATATCATCGAAAAAGCCCACAGCGTTGGTGCAGCCGTTTTGGTGGATGGCGCACAATCGTGCCCACATATAAAACCCGATGTTCAAGATTTGGATGTCGATTTTTATGTAGCTTCAGCCCACAAAATGTGTGGACCAACAGGTGTTGGTATGCTTTACGGAAAAGAGGAATGGCTTAACAAACTACCGCCATATCAAGGTGGTGGCGAAATGATTGCCGAAGTTACTTTCGAAAAAACAACTTACGCCGCTTTACCGCATAAATTTGAAGCCGGTACCCCAAACATTTGTGGTGGCATCGCTTTTGGTGCAGCTATCGATTATATGAATGCCATAGGTTTCGATACTATTGCCACTTACGAACACGAACTTTTAGAATACGCCACAGAAAAACTTTCAAGCATTGACGGTTTAAAAATTTACGGTACTTCCAAACATAAAACATCGGTAATCTCATTTAATTTAGAAGGTATTCATCCTTACGATGTTGGCACTATTCTCGACAAATTAGGCATTGCGGTTCGTACAGGTCACCATTGCGCACAACCCATTATGGATTATTTTAAAATTCCAGGAACTGTGCGAGCATCTTTCGCATTCTACAACACCAAAGTCGAAATTGATGCCTTAGTGGAAGGCGTTATAAAAGCAAAAATGATGTTGAGTTAAGTTTGGTTTTCTTTTTGTAGTAAGTATTTCAGAATTAATAAAAAAATAATTATGAAAAGTATATTACTCGCTTTCGCATTCGTGTTATTAAAATGCGGTGGCGATGCTTCAAACCAAAAGACCATGCAAATTAATGAAACTCAAAATTTAGATTCGTTCCCAGAATTACACGGCGATTACACCATTAATAAGTTGCATGGCGACGATGTTTCAACCTTTAATTTAAAAATAAATTTCGATAAAGAAACCCAAAAAGTATATGGTTTTTCGGGATGTAATCGGTTTTTTGGTACGTTTAGTTTAAATAATTCTACCTTGGCATTTAACAATATGGCATCAACAAAGCGTATGTGTCGTCCAGAATTGGTGTCTACAGAAAATGCCCTGTTAAAAGCCTTAAACGAAGCCGATTCTGTAACATTTACCAATACTGGTTTTTCGGTGTTTAATAATGGTAATTTGCTTTTATCTGCCTTAAATGAAAATGTAACCTCAATAGTTTATAAAGCGACATCGCGAGGTTTTTTTAAAGAAGTTGTAATCGATGAAGATAATGTGTCAACTGCAATAAAACGCGGTGGTACACCAGTAAAAAAGGCCTGTGAAAAAGCAAGCTGGGATCAGGTACTGGTTTTGCTGAATGCTATCGACTTTAATAAAATATCAGAATTAAAAGCACCAAGTAAAAAGTATGCTTTCGATGGTGCAGCTCTTGCTCATCTAACTATTATTAAAAACGGTAAAACCTACGAGTCAGCGCCGTTCGATCATGGTAATCCGCCAAAAGAAATCGCAAATCTTGTTAAAGAAATCTTATCTCTTTCAGAAAACATTGAATAGCAATAATTCTTATTGTATTTTTGTTTCTCAATTTAAGTTGTTGGGTTGAGTAATGTTGAAATTGGTTCATTTTCAATAGTTAAGTAAAATCTTTCAACTTTTAAAATAATGTAAAAACGTGACGATAGAAGCTATTCAAAACGAAATTATAGACGAGTTCTCAATGTTTGAAGATTGGGAAGAACGTTACCAATATATGATTGATTTAGGGAAAGATTTACCCTTAATTGACGACCAATATAAAACCGATGATAATATTATTAAAGGCTGCCAAAGTAAAGTATGGGTACACGCCGAAATGAATGATAATAAAGTGGCTTTTACAGCCGATAGCGATGCCATTATAACTAAAGGTATTATTGCTATTTTAATTCGTGTATTCTCAAATCAGCATCCAAAAGATATTATTGAAGCTAACACCGATTTTATTGATAAAATTGGCTTAAAAGAACATTTGTCGCCAACACGCGCCAACGGTTTAGTAAGCATGATTAAACAACTTAAAATGTATGCTATAGCGTACCAAACACAACTTAATTAAGTTAATTTGTTGAGCCGTTTCTTTGTTAAGAAAGCAATTAAACGTATTAACAGATAAACGAATAAACATTTAATAAAATGAGTGATTCAACAATAGATACTGCCGAATTAGGCGAAAAAATAGTTCGTGTCCTTAAAACCATTTTCGATCCAGAAATACCTGTTGATATTTACGAACTTGGATTAATTTACGATGTATTTGTAAATGAAGATAACGACGTTAAAATTTTAATGACGCTTACAACACCTAATTGCCCTGTGGCCGAAACGCTTCCGCAAGAGGTTGAAGAAAAAGTAAAATCGTTAGACGAGGTGAACAACGCCGAGGTAGAAATTACTTTCGATCCGCCATGGACTCAAGAATTAATGAGTGAAGAAGCGAAGCTAGAATTGGGGATGCTTTAATGTTTAGTTGCAGTCTTAGTCGCAGTATTCAGTCTCAGTCTCAGTCGCAGTGTTCAGTAACGGCTTAACGCTACATTATTAATAAAAAAAATGTCATTTATGGAAAATCCTGTTATAAAAAGTACCGATGGTTTTGAGGCTTTAAGTCCAGATCTTAATCGTAAAGTGGTGCATTTAAATGATCTTATGGTAACGGTTATTGAGTTTAGTAACGGCCCCATGGAACAACCCGATCCGCCACACAAACACCCACACGAACAAATTACTTATGTTGCGAGTGGTTCTTTAAAACTGTTTGTAGAAGACGAAGAATTTACTTTAAATGAAGGTGATGTTTTCAAAATAGCATCAAACCTAAACCATTGCATACAAACGTTAACCGAAAACGTAAAGTTGATAGATAGCTTCGCGCCAATTCGTGAAGACTTTTTATAATCGGTAGTTGCTAATTGCCATAAACTGAAATAGGCATACCCAAAAAACAATACTTGTATGGCTAAACGCGTTCCTAAATCATTAAAAGATGGCAAAACAACCAGTTTCAAATCCTTATTTAATGCTTTACGATTTATTCCCAGATTCTTTAAAGAAATTTGGAATGTAAACAAAAAACTGTTTTTACTTTCGGCTTTTTGCAGGCTTATTGGTGCTTTGCTTCCAGTAATTATTTTATGGATTGGTAAGGAAATTATCGATGAAATTATTCTTCAAACATCACTAGAAAATAGTTATTATACCAAACTATGGACTTACGTTAGCATAGAATTTGGGTTGGTAATTCTGTCCGATTTAATTAGTAGAGCCATTTCGCTAACCGACGGTATTTTAGGCGACCAGTATAATATTGCCACCTCGGTAACTATCATAAAAAAGACTAATCAAATTAATATTAGTTTACTTGAAGATTCCGAGTTTTACGATAAACTAGAACGCGCTAGAACGCAAACCACAGGTCGAGTAGATTTAATGTCTAACATTCTTGGGCAATTGCAAAGTGTCATCTCGATTTCTACGCTGGTTGCTGGTTTAATTTTTTTCGATCCGTATTTAATTATTCTGTTGCTTTTAAGCATTATTCCATCGTTTATAAACGAAATATATTTTAGCCAGCAACAATACTCTTTAGCCAGAAGTTGGACCTCGGAACGTCGCGAGCTAGATTATTTAAGATTTATTGGTGCAAATGATAAAACGGTTAAAGAAGTTAAGCTATTCAGTTTAACAGATTTTATTGTAAATCGTTTTAAAAACCTGTCGTTAGAGTATTTTCATCTTAATAAAAAATTAGCCATAAAACGCTCTTCTTTAGGATTCCTTTTTAATGTTTTAGGTTCCTTAAGTTACTACGCCGCCTATGTTTTTATAATTTATCGGGTGCTTTCTGGTGTTATTAGTTTAGGTGAATTAACATTTTTATCAGGGTCGTTTAACCGACTCATGAAGAATTTACAAGACTTCTTTTCTAGGTTTACACGTATCTCGCAAAGTGCGCTGTTCTTACAAGATTATTTCGAGTTTATAGATATAAAAATCGATGAGAAAGCTAAAGAAGATGTGCCGTTACCTAAGGAAATTAAACATGGTTTTGAATTTAAAAACGTGCGCTTTTCATATCCTGAATCCGATCAAGAAATTCTAAAAGGTATTAATTTCACCTTAAAAGCAGGTGAAAAAATGGCGTTTGTTGGTCAAAATGGTGCTGGAAAAACCACACTAACGAAGTTATTGTTGCGTTTTTACGAGCCAACATCTGGTGAAGTTTTATTAGATGGCATCAATATTAACCGATTTAACAAAGCAGAATACCAAACCTTCTTTGGTGTTATTTTCCAAGATTTCTTTCGTTATGAATTTACCGTGAAAGAAAACATCGCCGTTGGAAATATTAACGAAATAGAAAATCAGCTAAAAATTGAAGATGCTGCAAACTTAAGTTTAGCCAACGATGTGGTTTCAGAACTCAAAGACGGATACAATCAACAATTAGGAAAACGCTTTTTAAACGGACAAGAACTTTCTGGCGGACAATGGCAAAAAGTAGCCCTGGCAAGAGCTTACATGAAGGATGCTAACGTTATTATATTAGATGAGCCTACTTCGGCACTGGATGCGAAAGCCGAAAGCGAAGTTTTTGGACGATTTATTGGGCTAACTGAAAACAAAACAAGTATTATAATTTCACACCGATTTAGCACCGTAAGGCAGGCTGATAGAATTTTAGTTCTAGAACATGGTAAAGTCATTGAAATTGGTTCACACCAACAATTAATGCAAAATAACGGCCTTTACTCGCAGTTATTTTCCTTACAAGCAGAAGGTTACAAATAAAATTAGTTAATTTTACATTATGGCAGACGAAATAATAAATCGCGTAGCGAATAGCAAACTGGTTACTTTAGATTTGGAAGATTTTTATCCTGAAGGAGAACGTGTCCTTTTCGATATTAAGGATTGGCTTTTTGAAGGTTTTGTTCTTCGTGAAAAAGATTTTAGGGCACAAGTAATCGCGCACGATTGGTCGCAATATCAAAATCAATACGTAGCATTAACTTGCAGTAGCGATGCTATTATTCCGGGTTGGGCGTATATGCTTTTAAGCGTTCATTTAGAACCTTATGCTAAAAAAATAGTCATTGGTGATTTGGAAACTTTAGAAACAGCTATTTATCAAGATATTATTGCGAGTTTACCTGTAATTGAATACGAAAACAAGCCTGTTATTATTAAAGGTTGCTCGAAAAAACCCGTGCCGCAAAACGCGTATATTATGATGGCCACCAAGCTAAAACCTGTGGCAAAATCTATTATGTATGGCGAAGCCTGCTCGTCGGTGCCGCTTTTCAAAAAAAAATAATTTTAATGTGACTCTAAACTAAAGGCGGGGTCTTAAACGTATATTTGCAAAGAAAAATAAATAATTCACAATGAAAAAAACACTTTTACTAGCTCTATGTTTTATTGGAGTATTCTCGTTAAACGCGCAAACTAAAGAAGAATTACAAGCGCAAAAAGCCGAAAAGCAGGCTATTGCCGATAAAGCGCAAGCTGAAGCCAATGCATTGCAAGCGCAAATTGATGCCTTACCAGGATGGAGAACTGGTGCTTTTGGTACTATTGGTGGTTCGCTATCTAGCTTTAACAACTGGTATGCGCAAGATAAACCAAACAACAACTCTGGTAATATTGGTTTTACTTTTAATGCCTTTGCCAATTTAATTGAAGACAAATTCTTCTGGAGAAACGCCCTAACAACAAACTTAAGCTGGGTAAAATTAGATGATAAAGATAATGATACAGATGAAGACGATAGCTTCGAACCAACTACCGATGTATTTAATATCACATCGCTTTACGGTAGAAACTTAACAAAAACATTGGCAGCTTCTGCGTTAATGGAATACAGAACAACGATATTAAACAATTTTAACGATCCTGGATATTTAGATCTAGGTGTTGGTGCTACTTGGACACCAATTACTAATTTAATTGTGGTGGTTCACCCATTAAACTACAACTTTGTTTTTGCTGATAACGATGCGGTTTTCGAGTCATCGATGGGTGCTAAAATTGTAGCAGATTATACTAGACAACTTGGAGCAATTGGTTTTAAAACCAACTTATCAATGTTTCAAAGTTATAAATCAAGCGATTTATCAAACTTAACTTGGACGAACTCGTTTAGCTACACCCTTTGGAAAATGATTGGTGTTGGTTTCGATTTTGGTTTACGTAGCAACAAACAAGAAGCATTAAACTATGCTTTAGCTCAAGATCCTGCAACAGCAACTGGTTTTGATGATGTTGATAACGATTTACAAACGTACTGGACTTTAGGATTAAGTTATAAATTCTAAAAGTTTAATAAGTTTTAACTAAAAACCCGTTAGTTTTTAAAACTAACGGGTTTTTTTATTTTTCGTCAAAATCTTTAGTCTTTTTCTTTTTACCAAATAGACGTTTTAAAAAGCCGTCGCGCTTTTCGGGTTCGCAATTTAAATCTTCAACAACATTTTGTGAAGGCGCATCAAAATTAGATTTTGTAATGGCGTTAAATTCCGCATCAGCGTTTAACAACTTATAAAAATTAGCAAAAATAGGTAACGCCGAATTTGCGCCTTGTCCCAAACCTGTGGTTTTAAAACCAATACTATGGTTATCGTTTCCAACCCATGTTACGGTAACTAAATTTGGTGTAAGGGCTACAAACCAACCGTCTTTATTATCTTGAGTAGTTCCTGTTTTGCCTGCAATAGCGTTTTGTAATCCGTAAGAGGAACGCAAGCGCGATGCCGTTCCAGAATTTACCGTAGATTTCATAATCTCTAACATCACCTCTCTGGTGTAATTACTAAATCCTTGCGTTTTGTTAACTTTTGGTTTAAATTCTGCAATAACATTACCTTGCTTGTCTTCAATTTTAGTTATCGCATAAGGTTTTACAGCATGCCCATTATTTAAATAACTGGCGTAAGCTCCGGTGAGTTCTTTTAAATTAATTTCGGCAACACCTAGAGCTAACGACGGCTGCTGCGGAAGTTTTTTGGCAATACCCAGTTTTTTAGTTTGTTCGGTAACTTTTTGTATGCCAACTTCATTTAAAACCTTAACTGCAATGGTGTTTATGGAATTACTCAAGGCTTTCTCTAGAGTATAATTAATGTATGGATCTTCCTTATCGCTTCCAGAGTTACTCGGCGTCCAATCATCATAATTTTTATAAGTGACTTCGGCTAATGAAAAATAGGTACACGGTTTCATGCCGTTTTCAATGGCTGCAGTGTAAACAAAAGGTTTAAAAGTTGAGCCGACTTGTCTTTCGCTTTGCGATACATGATCGTATTTAAAATAACGGTAATCAATGCCACCAATGTAAGCTTTTATAGCGCCTGTTTTAGGTTCTACAGATAGCATGCCCGTGTTTAAAAGTTTTAAATAATGCTGCAAACTATCGATAGTTGATAGCGGTTTGATGGTGTCGCCTTCCCAATTGAAAATTTCCATATCTCGTTTTACCGATAAGGAATCTTTTATCTGCTCATGCGACAAGCCTTTTTCTTTTAAAACTTGATAAGCTTTAAGGTTTTTAATACTAGCTTCAAGTAACTTCGATTTACTCTTCCAAGGCGCATAATTACCATAAGACGCTTCAAAAGCCGGTTGCAACTTGGTTAAATGCGATTTCATGGCGGCCTCGGCCAATGTTTGCATTTTATAATCTAAAGTAGTGTGTACTACTAAGCCATCTTTATACAAATCATAATTCGTGTCATTGGCTTCATTTATCGAGTCTAAAATTTGTGCTAATTCTTGCTTTACTTGCTCACGGAAATAAGGCGCAACACCAACATCGTGATTAAACGAGCGGTAGTTTAATTGCAGAGAATCTGCTGTAAGCAACTCTAAAGAATCTTGAGGTAAATAGTTGTACTTCACCATTTGATTAAGCACTATGTTTCGTCGGTCTTCGCAGCGCTCCAAATGCAATCTTGGGTTGTAATAGCTATTGGCTTTAAGCGTGCCCACCAACATAGCGGCTTCGGTTTTGGTAAGTGCTTTAGCCGACTTACTGAAGAATTTTTGCGCCGCACTTTCAACACCATAAGTATTATCTGGAAAGGTTACCGTATTAAAATAGAGCGTTAAAATCTCGTTTTTAGAGTAAATTTCTTCTATGCGTTTGGCAATAATAGACTCTTGAAACTTATTAATTAATATACCAAAAATAGGGTAATGTTTTCGACCAAATAAGTTTTTGGCTAATTGCAATGTAATGGTACTACCACCACCTGCCGATTTATCCCGTAAGATGATGCTTTTAACAAACACACGCATTAAACTAACATTATCTATACCGTCATGCTCGTAAAACCGAGCATCTTCAGTGGCGACTAAAGCATCAATTAAATGTTGCGGGAAATCTTCAAACTTTAAAGGTTGTCTATCGAAAACATAGTATTTGCCAATCAGTTTTCCGTTAGCATCCAACACTTGGGTAGCTTCTTCTTGCTTTATAGAACTTAAATCTTCGGTGGTTGGCAATTTTCCGAATAAACCCAAATAAATACTAATATATAATCCTATAAAAAATACAACTACGGCTGAAACACCAATCAAACAAAACTTTACCCATTTCTTTTTTAAAAAAGATGCTATTTTGGTTTTAAAGTTTGTTGAGTTTGTGGTTTTAGGCGTCGTCTTCATCAAATTCGTTATAGTCTGGATATAAAAAGTGGTTGTACGGAAAGCGTGTTACATGAATGTCTCTAACCTCGTCGTAAACACGTTTTTTAAAATCATCTAGGTTCTTTTTGTTTAACGCCGAAATAAACAATGCATTGTTGCCAATTTTGTTCATCCAAGTGCTTTTCCATTCCTCTAGCGAATAATGTTTTTCGGTACGTTCGGTTTCTAAATCGTCATCATCAATAGGTTCAGCTTGGTACGCATCAATTTTATTAAACACCATAATGGTTGGCTTATCGCTACTTTCAATTTCACCTAAAATTTTATTTACCGATTCGATGTGCTCCTCAAAATTAGGATGCGAAATATCGACTACATGCAGCAACAAATCCGCTTCACGAACTTCATCTAAAGTACTTTTAAAACTGTCTACAAGCTGCGTTGGTAGCTTACGAATAAACCCTACGGTATCACTCAATAAAAATGGCAAGTTTTGAATAACCACTTTACGCACGGTTGTATCTAAAGTTGCAAACAGCTTGTTTTCGGCAAACACTTCACTTTTACTAATAGTGTTCATTAGGGTAGATTTACCCACGTTGGTATACCCAACCAAAGCCACACGAACCATTTTGCCACGGTTACCACGTTGCACTGCCATTTGCTTATCAATGGTTTTTATTTTTGCTTTTAGTAAAGCAATTTTGTCACGTACAATACGTCTATCGGTTTCAATTTCGGTTTCACCAGGACCACGCATTCCAATACCCCCTTTTTGGCGTTCAAGGTGTGTCCACATACCACGTAAACGCGGCAGTAAATATTCGCATTGTGCTAATTCTACTTGGGTTCTGGCATAACTGGTTTGTGCGCGTTGGGCGAAAATATCAAGAATTAAGTTAGTGCGGTCTAATACTTTTACGTTAAGTATTTTGCTAATGTTGCGTTCTTGCGCCGCCGAAAGTTCGTCGTCGAAAATTGCAGTACCAATGTCGTTATCGTCTATAAATTGTTTAACCTCTTCCATTTTACCACTACCAATAAAAGTCTTGGAGTTTGGTACATCCATTTTTTGGGTAAAACGTTTTACAGCATAACCACCAGCAGTAAAGGTTAAAAATTCTAATTCGTCTAAATATTCTTTAAGCTTGGTTTCATGTTGGTTTTGCGTAATGATACCAATTAAAACGGCTTTTTCTAAAGTAATATCCTTTTTCTCTATCATATTAATAAATAATGTGCAAAGTTACACAATTGTTAGCACTTAAATTTTTATATTTTTGATGTTAAATTTTTAATGATGAGTGATATTTTTGATGATATTCCTGTTCGTAACGATTTGCAAACTATTGGGTTTTATAACCTTGAAAATTTGTTTGATATAACAAAATCGGAACATACCAACGACTACGATTTTTTACCAACATCTGTAAAACGATGGACGCCTAAACGCTACGATAATAAACTCAGGAAATTAAGTTACGCCATATCTAATATTGGAAAGCGCGAAACTGGTAAAAACCCCGCTATTGTTGGTTTAGCTGAGGTTGAAAATGCTAAAGTAATTCAAGATTTAATTAACTATAAGCATTTACAAGGTTACAATTATGGCTTTGTGCATTACGATTCGCCCGATGAACGAGGCATTGATGTAGCATTAATTTACGATAAAGCTGTTTTTGAGGTGTTGCATTCTGAAACTTATAGTGTTTTATTAAGAGATGATGATGGTTCGCCAGATTATACACGTGATATCCTGTTGGTGTCGGGAAAATTAGATGGTGAACGTGTGCATGTTATTGTAACGCATTGGTCGTCTAGACGAGAAGGGCAGAAGGAAACCGAATTTAAACGTATGGCCTCTTCAAATAAAGTTTTAGATATTATTTTGAAGCTAAAACAGGAAAACGATGATGCAAGAATTATTGTTATGGGTGATTTTAATGATGAACCTGATAATATAAGTATTAAAAATTTAGTGAATAATTGCGGACTTTACAACCCTATGGAAACCTTACGTTCTTACAGTCGCGGTACAACCTATCATCACCGTAAATGGAATTTATTCGATCAAATAATGTTTACCACAAATTATTTTAAAAGCTCGAACAATGAATTTGAGTTTTTTAAGGCTAATATTTTTGATGAAGATTTTTTAAAAACCTTTAGCGGTCGTTACAAGGGTTCGCCTTTTAGAACCTATGTTGGTAAAAAATACAATGGCGGTTATAGCGATCATTTTCCGGTTTATGCGATATTCAAACTTTAGTTTGATTTACGAAATGCAAGACCTGACAGGTTTTTAAAACCTGTCTGGTCTGAAAAGTAAAATTACTCTGCAAAATCCACACTAATTTCATCCAATTCGTAAATACCATCAAACGATTCGATGCCGCCACCTGTAAATTTAAAGGCGATATAAACGGTTCCTGTTTCGCAGGACAAATCGATGGTTCCTGAGTTAAACCATGACGCAAACGAATCGGTGTCTTTTACAATGTAAGCATCTGAAAATACACCCCAAGTCGCTGAAGTAATTGTGGCTTCGTCGCCGTCCCAATCTTGCGAATACAACACTTCCATAAAACTACTATCGGCTAAACTGTTTGAGGTTTTAAACCGAAGTGTTTCGCCGTCTTGTTCATCTAAATTAATTGGCGGTGTAATCAGCCAGCCAATATTACTCACATCGCCCGAACTGGCGCATTGAAATCTGCACGAGCGCCCCAAAGAGGCGTTTGATGATGTTGATGAATAGCCTTCCCAAGCCTCAGTTCCTGCTTCAATAAAATTGGTCCAACCTTCAATTTCTACTGGGCGATTATTGCGTTGGTCTTCAAAATCTTGGTATAATAAGTTGTTTGTGCCTAAAGTTGTTGCTAAATCGCAGTTCCATTCTAAAGGATCGCAACGATTGGAATTTTCAAAATTTACTGCTTCGGAAGAATTTATAACAAGAACGTTAAAATCGTCACCATAATCACGACTTAAAATGCCTGTGATGCTACCTTTACCTTGCGGAACAACCAATGCATTAAAATCGGAGAAGGTACTGGTTTGTAAAATGGTAGATATGCCAGTATTGCAGTTTTCTAATAATCGTAAGCCATCAAATTCATCAAAGGATTCTGCCGCAAAAGTTCTGCCCATTTCTAACCTGTTTAATTGCATATTTTCTAACTGAATCAGTGTGTTTAAATCGGCAGATGTTAGTGTTTCAAATCCAGCCATTTTTGGTTGAATGTTTGCAATCTCATTGGTTCTAAAAATAATATCTTGATATTCTGATGCTTGAATTTGCTCCACTTGAACCGCATCGCCTTTTCCAATAGTTATTACGCCACTGTCTTCTCCAATGGTTAAATCATTCAGTTTTACAAAAACCTTTTGCCCAAATTGATAGGTATCACTTAAACTACTCGCATTGATACTTATTTTAAAGCCAAGCCTTGGGTCGTTATTGGGGTTGTTATCATCAACTTTATTTTGAATAATGAGTTCTTCAAAAAAGTTACCATATTTATCGGTAGAAATTACGTAACCTTCAATATATAAATTGGTCTCGCTGTAAATTTTTGTAGTCGAGTTGCCATTATTTAATGCCTGTTCGTAAAGCGATTTTATGGCTGAAAACGTCGTGATTTGTTCCAGAGGAATATCAGGATTTTCCACGGTAATATCTGGTAAACTATAGTCTTCATTATTTAAACATGACGACAGCAAAATCAATAAAAGTAAAGTGACTATTTTTCTCATAACTGAAGATTTAAAAGCTAACATTTAAGTTTAAAAAGTATGTTGTGCCTCGGCCGTACCAATATTTGGATCCAAAAACAGGTGTTTCGAGCGATTTATCGTTTCGTAACTCGCGGTAGTTGGCATTTCTACCTTGTTCAAAACCGCCTGTTTTATAAACTTCATCCAGAAGGTTATTAATGCTTGCGAAAAGTCCGATGTAATATTTATCAATCTTCCATGATTTTCCGCCAACCAAATTCACCACCATATAATCATCAAAACGTTCTTGTTTTAAAAGTTCTCGCGCTATGATTTCATCATAATCATTAAACACATTGCCATCAAAATCAGTGTTAAAATTTGAGGTTCGGGTTAACGGACTCACATCAATAAACGTATTACTAAAAAAGTTGGCTGTAGCTCCAAACCACCAATAATCGGGATCGCGATATTCAAAACCTATAGAATAAGCATTTTGCGGACCAGAAGCTAACTTGTAATGCTTTAGGTACGATTTTCCAAAGTCTTTAAAACCATTTATAAAACCTGCGTTTTCAGCATCTTCATCGGGTTCGGTAGAAAGGTATAAATTAGGGTTATTGTTGTAGGTGAATTGCCCAACGGAAGCAACACCTTTTACCTTTATGGTAGGTGTTACTTGTGCTTCAACACCTAATTCTGCTCCCAAATGTAGCTTGTTAATATCTTGAAGAATTTCTTGAACAAAAACTGCATTATCGCCACCAATACCATCGGCAAAATAAAAAGAAATTTCGTTGGCATTGGCTATATTGGTGTAATAGCCTGTTAGTTTTGCTTTTGCAACAGGCGACCTAAAAATATAACTCAAGTCGAAAGACGTAATTTGCTCTTCGGAAATATTTGGAACCACATTATGATTTTCACGCGAATTGGTAAATGTATTTTGAATGGTTGGTGCTTTGGTGATAAAACCTGCGTTCACATCAAAAATATGTTTTCCAGAAAGTTTATAAGTCATTCCTGCTTTTACGCCGAAACCAAAAAAGTTAAGGGATTCACCTTTGCTCAGAGAATTATCGGGGAAACCACCATTTTGATACAAGCCTTCACGTTGATAACTGGTGCTTTTAGCATTTAATGCGGCAAAAAAATCCACTTTATTATAACTGAGTTGAGCTTGAGCAAACCCACCAATTTCATTCGATAAAATATTGTAATGGTATTTGAATATATCGCCTTCGCGGACTAATCTATTGGGGTTTCGTAAATCGTTTTGAGCTTCATCAATGCTGGTAGCATAAGCATCAACATCGAGATAGGTTTGCGCTCCTAATAAATCTAACACGCTCGCAAAGTTTTCAGAACTTAATGCCTTAAAATTCAATCCTGCATTTAAAATAACATGCTCGTTTATCGCCTTATTTAAAATGGAATTAAACGTGATTTGAGTATCATCAACCCTATCTTCATATAAGGCATAAATAGCATTTCCACCATTCGCAGTGTTGTTAATATTAGCACTGTATAGGTCATTCCAGTTTATTTGTCCGTTGTCCTGAAATTCATTTAAAGCCAAATAAGCATTCTCTAAATTATCGGGGAAATTGCGCTCAAAATAACTTGGTAGTTTTTGGTAATAGGTTGGGCTTGGGTTGCTGCCACCACCTTGCGGAAAACCGTTTACCAAATCGGTGCCATTATAATCCAATCGGCTATTGCTTAATTTTCCAAATTGGTAACCGATATTGGTATTGAGTTCGGTGGTATTATTTAATTTCCAGTAATGACTCAATATAAAAATAGGTTCGTTAACTTCTTTGATTCTTGAATTTCGCTTTTTGCCATTTTGCCAACCCCAATATTCGTTGTACTTAATATCTTTTAAACCATAAACTTCTTGAGTATTAGGTGACGATTTACCACGACGATTAGGTGTATAGATGGCTGCAAAATTTAAACTGTGATTGCTATTGATTTGCTTTTCTACTGATGTAAAAAATGAATTGGCACTGTAATTTGTAGCTTCTTGATAACCTTCATTTCCCCAACGCCGACCGATTGAAACGGTGTATGCCCAATTGTTTTTTGTTAAACCAGAAGCATGAGTTGCCATAAGCCTATTGGTGTAACTTCGGTTTGATGAAGAATAAGTTATACGGTTTCCAGGTCGTGCTTCCGAAGCTCTAATATTTATATTTGTTGCACCTAAAACACCTCCAAAAGTATAGTTTGAAGGCGCTAAACCCCAAGTTAATTCTTGGTTTCGCAACGCATCATTAATACCACCCCAATTGCTCCATTGCGGTCGACCATTAAAAGTTTTATTCATTTCAATGCCATTGATAAGGATAGAACTGTTGTTGGAATCTAATCCGCGAATGCGAAAAAAGGAACTGCTAAACTCAAATGCTGCGGTGCGTTGAAACACATCTAGAGACGAAGCAAGTAACCCAGAAATGTTATCGGCTCCTGAAAAATCGTCGTTTAATTCATCATCGGTAAGTGAGATGGTAAATAAATCGGTGTTTTGCGAGGTGTCTTTTTCAAGGGTGATTCCAGTTAAATCGACGGTTTTACCTTCGTTAATTACTATAGGAATGCGTTTACTTAAATAGCCAGTTTTAGAAATTTGAAGCATTTGCTCGCCTAATGGCAAACTGTCTTCAAAGTTAAATTCGCCATTTATGTTAGTGAGTACAAAATCATTGGTAGATTCAATTGTAACAGTAACACCTTCGATGGGTTGATATGAAAATGCATCGAGAATAGAGCCTATTACCATAGTGTTTTGGCAAGGTGCTGTAAACGAGATAATTCCGAAAAGGAGCGGTATGATAAGGGGTTTAATTGACATATAATTCTTTTAAATGTAAGAAAATTGAATTATAATTGAAATAAATCCACTCAAATTTTGTAATATAGTTTTTATGAATTTGAAGCTTTTAAAAAGATTTGTTGAGGTTATTCTGTTATGTTTATTGATAACTGATTCATTTTTAGTATTCAGTCAAAAAAAGAATTATAAAATACATACGGTAGCATTTTACAATTTGGAGAATTTATTCGATACCATTAACGATCCTAATAAATTTGACGAATACAGCCCGATTATGGAACTTAAAACTGATAAGACAATTATTTACAATAAAAAAGTCACCAATATGGCACGAGTTTTAGCAGATATTGGGAAAGATGAAACTAAAAAATCGCCTGTAATTATTGGGCTTTCGGAGGTTGAAAATAAAAAGGTTGTAAAAGATGTTATTTCCCATTCACTATTGAGGCATCAAAATTATGGTATCGTACATTTTAATTCGCCAGATGCAAGAGGAATTGATGTGGCATTGCTTTATAAAAAGGAGTTTTTTACGCCAACGCAAACGAGTTCGCATGAGTTAAGAATTTACGATAATAAAACTCAAAAACGCATTTTTACGCGCGACCAATTGCTTGTTTCGGGTATGCTTGAAAATGATAAAATACATATTATTGTAAACCATTGGCCTTCGCGCCGTGGCGGAGAAGCTAAAAGTAGACCAAAGCGCGTGGCAGCAGCAAAATTAACAAAGCACCTGGTGGATTCACTTCAAATAAAAGACCCTTATGCGAATATTGTGATTATGGGCGATTTTAACGATAACCCAAACAATGCGAGTTTTAAAAAGGTTTTAAAATCGAAAAGTAATCGGGAAAAGATAGGTTTAAAAGGTATTTATAATCCGTTTGAAAATTACTTTAAAAAAGGTTTAGGTACTACAGCTTATCGGGATTCTTGGAGTTTGTTTGACCAAATTTTAGTAACAAAACCCTTAATTGAAACAGAAGATTACAGCTCGTTTAAATATTATAAATCTGGAATTTATAATAAGCAATATGTTATTCAGAATACAGGAAAATACAAAGGTTACCCGTTTAAAAGTTGGAGTAATGGATTTACCAATGGGTTTAGCGATCACTTTCCAGTTTACTTGTTTTTAATTAAGGAAGTTAAAAAATAAAAAACACAAAAAGAGGTTGTTTAAAAAGCTACATTCTTGTCAATCTCAACTTGATTCAGATTCTATAGTATGTTAAAAAATCAGTTGTTTAAGGTTTTAAAATAAATTCAGAATGATAGATTTTACACTTTTTAGATAGCCTCAATATGTTTTAACCCAACCACATACTCCAAGGAATTCTTGAAAGTAATAATACTAACCCAATACTATAAAAAATAGCAATAAGCTTAAATTTAGATTTAGAAGTTAGCTTCTTTTTATGTTTAGAATAGCCAATAGTAATTAAGGCTACGGCTATTAAATTTATTAGTGGGTGTTCAACTAAATACAGACGACTCATAGCATCTTTCATAACACCACCCATACCTAATTGACCAAAAAGTTGCAGGCGAGGCGATACAAAATAAAGTATAATTCCTATTAATAATTGAATATGCGTTACAATTAAGGTAAAAAGGGCTTTTCTAAAATCGTTTGGGTCATAAGTTTTATCTCCAAAGCTTTTAATAATAGCATTAATGACAGCAATAGCCAACACAATTAGCACTAAAAATGCCCAATAAGAGTGAACTTCTTTTACAACTGTATACATAGGTTTTATTTTAATTTCAGCAAAAATACTAATTATTACGCATAAAAAAGCGCTATCAAAAAAGTCACAATTTTGTTAATCTGAACTTGTTTCAGATTCTGAAATAAATTCAGAATGACAGATTTTACGCTTTTTTAGCGCAACAAGCCATTTTACAATCGGGTTTGCAGGCCATTTTTTCGCCTTCGGTTTTTGTGCAGCAAGCTTTTTTGCAATCTTCACCACAGGTTTTTTCAGACGAAAAAGCATCAACCGTTTTCATGTTGTTTACTTTGTAAGTGTTAGATACTGTTGCTACAGCTTCGGTAAGCGATGTTGGTGTTACTTTGGCATTATCGTATTCAACCATGGCTAGTTTTTTATCAAAATCAACTTTAGCCGATTTTACACCATCCATTTTAGCAATTTTCTTTTGTATTTGTGCAGCACAACCCAAGGCGCAAGTCATACCATCAATAGTAAATTCTGCTTTTGCATAAGTAGCGTTGGGGTCTAATGTTTTTTCACTTTTTGCAGTAGCAACTTCAACCGTTTTTACTTCAGGTTGTTTGGTTTCATTTTTACAGCTAACAAAAAAAGTAGCTGTTAAAACAAGCATTAAAATAAATTTTAAGTATTTCATGGTATAATTGATTTGTAATTAAGACATCGCAAAATTACTGAAAATAGTAGTGTTAAGTTATTTAAATGTGGTTAAAAATTATTAAATCTGATAAATTTTCACGAAATTTAAAGGAACTAAACAAGACATTTTATGAAAAATTTATCACTACCACTGCGTTTTGGGTTAGTTACTAGTGCCATTTTAATAGCTTATTTTTTGGTATTAGCCATGGTGAACAAACACACTAACCCTGCATTTAGTTTTTTTAATGCCTTTATTACGGCTTGCGGTATTTACGAAACCATAAGGTTTAAAAAACTTGAAGATCTATCGGCCTTTACCTATGGCGAAGGCTTTAAAACAGGATTAATTACTGGTTTTATTGCCACAGCTGTATTTACTGTATTCTTTTTGGTTTACAGTACCGAAATTAACAGTAGCTTTTTACCCGAATTATTCGAAACCATAAAAGGCAATGCCTTTAACACAAGCGTTGGTATGGTTACCTTTATTGTGGCAGTTATGGGTTTTGCAACAACCTTAGTATCTACCTTTACAGTGATGCAATTATTTAAAAAATCGAAAAATTTTATTCAAAACACTTAAAACGTTTGTAGATTAATTATTTAGACGTATATTTGCACTCATTTTTTAAATAATTTAATTAATATAAACGTTACGCTATGTACGCAATTGTAGAGATAGCAGGGCAACAATTTAAAGTTGAAAAAGACCAAAAAGTTTATGTTAACCGTTTACAAACTGAAGAAGGTAAAGAAGTTTCTTTCGATAACGTTCTTCTTTTAGGTGATGGTGACAATGTAACTGTAGGCGCCCCAGCTATAGACGGAGCTCAAGTAGGAGCAAAAGTCTTAAAGCACCTTAAAGGTGATAAAGTTATAGTTTTCAAAAAGAAAAGACGTAAAGGTTACCGTGTGAAAAATGGTCACAGACAAGCCTTATCTGAAATCGTAATTGAAAGCATTGTAGCTTCAGGAGCTAAACCAGCAAAAAAAGCTGCTCCAAAAAAGGAAGCGCCAAAAGTAGAAGCTAAAAAGGCTGCTCCTAAAAAATCATCGAAAGGTGATGATTTAAAGAAAGTAGAAGGTATTGGACCAAAAATTGCTGAAACTTTAGCTGAAGCTGGAATTACCACTTTCGCTCAATTAGCAAAAACTGATGCTGCTAAAATTTCTGAAATTATCGCAGGTGTTCGTGGTAACCACGTAACAGATACTTGGCCAAAGCAAGCTGAATTAGCTGCTGAAGGTAAGTGGGATGAGTTAAAGAAATGGCAAGACGAATTAGACGGTGGTAAAGCGTAATTGCAAAACCGCTTAAGTATAACAATAAAACCTTAAAACAATGGCTCATAAAAAAGGAGTAGGTAGTTCTAAGAACGGTAGAGAATCAGAATCGAAACGCTTAGGTGTTAAGATTTTTGGTGGTCAAGCTGCAATTGCAGGTAACATTATCGTTAGACAAAGAGGTAACACACATCACCCAGGTGAAAATGTGTATTCATCAAAAGACCATACTTTACATGCAAAAGTTGACGGTATTGTAAAGTTTACTAAGAAAAAAGATAACAAATCTTATGTTTCTATCGAGCCTTTTCAGGCTTAATATTTAGGAGCACTGTTTCTTAAAAATATAGTATAAACCCTTTCTGATTTTTTCAGAAAGGGTTTCTGTGTTTATTAAGTTTAATACTAAATTAATGTTTAGGTTGCATCTAGTTTAAAAACAAGTGAGTTATTAGCACTTTTATATTTGTTTTTTATGCGGTATTCTAAGCAACTTTTTATTGGCGTATTTTTAATTTTGGTTGGTTTTTTAGGAGCTCAAGAACTAGAAGTTTCAAAACATGTTACTCAAAAAATTAACCAACTTAAGCAAGCGCTTATTCTTGCCAATAAAACTTCAGATACTATGCTGTTGGCTAAAAACTATATACAATTAGCCGATTTTTATAAAAGCCTAGGTTTAGATAGCGAGGCTATAAAAAATTACCATACTGCTCAAGAGTTTCAATTAAAAAACGATTCGTTGTTTGTTTATGCAAATAATCAAATTGCGGCTATTCACCAAAATTTAAAACAATTTGATGAAGCTAAAACCTATTTAAATGAAAGCGTTTTTTTAGCCGAAAAAATTAATTACAAAAAAGGTTTAGCTACGGCAAATGCGATTTTAGGTAGTGTTTTTGAAAAATTAGGCGATTATAACAAAGCATTGCAATATGAAAACAATAGTTTATCTATTTTCAAGGCATTAAAAGACAGTACTGGAATAGCGCTAACCAACGAAAATATTGGGAGTATTTATGAAGATTTAGAGCAATACAAATTGGCTCAAACATTTTTTGAAAAAGCCAATACTTTTGAAACCGATAGTCTTTCCGATTTAAAAATAAATATCCTAAACAATCTTGGAGATGTAAAACGTAAACAAGGTTTTATTTTAGAAGGGTTAAAGTTTTCGGAAAAGGCACTTCAGTTAGCGTTAAAATCGGGTAATATTTCGCAAGAAGAAAGCGCATTAAAAGATTTAGCACGTACCTATGCCGAATTAAACGATTTTGAAACGGCTTATAGTTACACAACCAAACAACAACAGGTTAGCGAACAAGAGTTAAAGGTGCATAATGCTAATTTAGTAAGCGCGATGCAAGTGCTACATAATGTAAAGGAAGCTGAAGCTAAAGTGGCATTATTAAACCAGCAAAATCAAGTTAGTAAAGCAAAACAAACCGCTATTATATTGGTAAGTTTGGCTGTAATTTTGGTGTTTTTGCTTTGGTTAATTTATTTACGAAAGCGTAAAAAGCAAGAACAAAAACTGTTAAAGTATAAACAAAAATTACTTCAAGCCGATTTGGATATTAAAACTGCCGAAGAAGAGGCGTTAAAACGTGAAATAGATATTAAAATTTCGGCACTTACAAATTACAGTTTAAAAATAGCACACAAAAACAAAATGCTTACCGATTTGTCTAGAACTTTAACCAATTTAAAATCTAGAAATGGTGAGTTCGTAAAATCGAAATTAGTCGATTTATCTAAAGCTATAAATTCCGATTTATCTAACGATAACGAATGGACAGAACTCATGGACTTTTTTAGTCAAATTCATCCCAATTTCTTTAAAAATTTAAAAGCGCAATTACAAGATGAAACCTTAACATCGTCCGAATTTCGTTTATGTATGTTGTTACGTTTAAATTTAACTTCAAAGGCCATTGCTTCTATACTTAATATTACACCAGATAGCGTTAGAATTGCCCGATATAGAATGCGAAAAAAGCTACCAATAGCTCAAAAGGACGACCTGCAGGCGTATTTAATTAATTTATAGTTGGTGTTTTCTAAACATGTTTTGTATGTTACTTAAATGTTAATGTTGCCTTCTTTTATAGCCTAAAATGGGTGGTTTATTACCTTTTGTTAACATTAATTTTAGCTAAAAACATAGCCTGGAACATAGTTTTGTCTCAACTAAAAATTAATCATAAAAAAATGAGAAAAAACTATTTCGCATTATTCGTTTTAATATTAATTACGAGTTTTTCATTTGCACAAAATGGAAATTTACAAGGGGTTATTACAGACGATAATGGTATAACTGTTCCAGGGGCTACAGTTATAATTGAACAACTTAAAAAAGGAGCAGTATCCGATTTTGATGGTAAATTTACCTTAGTAGATATTCCAGAAGGTAACTACAACATATTAATTAAATATTTAGGCTATGCCGATTATAAAGAAGCGGTAACGGTTACGGCAGGACAAACTGTTTCTGTTGATATTCATTTAGCTTCAGAAAACACCGAACTAGATGCCGTTGAAATTACAAGCTATTCTATTGGTGGACAAGCCAGAGCTTTAAACACTCAAAAGAATAAAACAAATATTACTAATATTGTTTCTACCGATCAAATTGGGAAATTTCCAGACGCCAATATTGGTGATGCAGTTAAGCGTATTCCTGGAATTACCATGAAAGTAGATCAAGGTGAAGCTAGAAATATTATTGTTCGTGGTTTAGCGCCGCAGTTAAACTCGGTAACTTTAAATGGAAGTAGAATTCCATCTGCCGAAGGTGATAACAGAGAGGTTCAAATGGATTTAATTCCGTCTGACATGATTCAAACTATCGAAGTTAATAAAGCCGTAACGCCAGATATGGATGCCGATGCACTTGGTGGTTCGGTAAATTTAATTACACGAACTTCGCCTCAAGGCTTTCGTTTATCTGCAACCGCTGGTTCTGGTGTAAATTCAATTACCGGAAAACGTATTTTAAACGGTCAGTTTTTATTAGGTGATAGAAGTGATAACGGTAAATTTGGTTGGATGGTGTCTGCATCAATCAACGATAACGATTTTGGTAGTGATAACTTTGAAGCCGAATGGACCGATGAGTTCGAGTACAATAATGGCGACGAAGATAATTTAGAAGAAGTTGATGTTAACCCATACACCAACGTTTTCGAAATACGCCAATATTTAGTGCAACGTATTCGTAGAAGTTTTTCGGCTAATTTAGATTATAAATTCAACGATAATAACAGTGTTTATTTTAAGTCTATTTACAACTGGAGAGACGATCGAGAAAACCGTTTTGTTTTAGAACACGAAATTCTTGATGGCGAAGATATTGAAGCTGGCGATTTTAGTGTTGATAGTAACGGAAATTTAACCATGTTTCCTGTTGAAGCTAAACGCGAAACAAAAGCAGGTATAGATAACAATCGTAACAAAAACACACGTTTAGAAGACCAACGTATGTTTAACTTTAGTTTAGGTGGTAATCACTTGGCTAATACCTTACAAATAGACTGGATGGCGTCTTATGCAAAAGCTTCCGAAGAACGTTTAAACGAACGTTATTTAGTTCACGAAAGTGCCTATACTATTAACTATAATAACGACTCTCAATTTCCGCTTTACACACCTGTAAATGCAGCCGATGCCGCATATAATAACTTTGAGTTCGATGAGTTAACCGAAGAAAACCAATACACCGAAGAAACAGATATGAATGTATTTGTTAACTTTAAATTACCTGTAAACCTATTTAATAGCGAAGACGGATTTTTAAAATTTGGTGTTCGTGGGCGTTTTAAAAACAAAAACAGAGATAACGATTTTACCGAATATTCTCCTGAGGATGCAGCCTTCGATTTATTAGGAACTTTGCCAACCAAAAATTATACCGATCCAGACTTTTTAGCTGGAAGCCAATACCAAACCGGAACTTTTGCTACACCAGAGTTTATTGGAAGTTTAAACTTAACCGATGCTACGCAATTTGAAGGTGAAGATTTAGTTGATGAATACCAAAGCGGAAACTTCGATGTAAACGAAAATGTTTACGCTGGTTATATTATGACAAGTCAGCAATTAACTAGCAAATTAAGCATTTTAGCTGGTGTTAGAATTGAAAGCACAAATTTAGACTCTGAAGGTTACAGATTAACATTTATTGAAGAAGATGAAGATGCTGGCATCGATGAAGATATTATTGTTGAAGCAGTAAGCGAAACTAACTCTTACCTTAATATTTTACCAGGTTTACATTTAAAACACGATTTAAACGACAACACTGTTTTTCGTTTTGCATGGACAAACACTTTGGCGCGTCCTAACTATGCCGATTTAATTCCTAGAGCAGAAATTATTAACGAAGACAACGAAATTGTACTTGGTAACCCAGATTTAGATCCAACAACATCGATGAATTTTGATGTTATGGCAGAACATTATTTTAAATCTGTTGGTATTTTATCTGGAGGTGTTTTCTACAAAAAAATAAACGATTTTATTTATACTTATCAAACTGAAACGACCGATGATACTTATGGTGATGACACTACAGGTTTCGAAGTATACCAGCCTTTAAACGGAGATGATGCTTCGGTTTTAGGTTTCGAATTTGCTTTCCAAAGAAAATTAGATTTCTTACCAGGTTTTGCTAAAGATTTTAATATATATTTAAACTATACACATTTAACCTCTGATGCTAATGGTATTAGGAACGAAGATGGCGACGAGCGCGACGATTTAGGTTTACCAAACACAGCGCCAAATATGTTTAATGCTTCTTTAGGGTATGCAAATAACAAGTTAAGTGTGCGTTTATCTAGTAATTTCTCAGATTCTTATATCGATGAAATTGGAGGAAATGCTTTTGAAGATCGTTACTACGACAAGCAATTTTTCTTAGATTTTAACGCAACATATGCTTTTGGTAATGGGTTAAGCGCATACACAAGCTTAAACAATATTACCAACCAACCACTACGTTTTTACCAAGGTGTAAGCAGTCGTACAATGCAACGCGAATACTATGGGCAACGTTTTACAATTGGTATAAAATACGACTTATTTAAAAAATAAAAATGAAAAAACTTTTATACGGGTTTAGCTTACTGGCAATTGTATCTTGTAAAGAACAATTGCCAGTAATTGAGCCAACAGTTATTACCGAAAAAACACCAAACGATACCGACGATCCTGCCATTTGGGTAAACCCAAACGATGCATCAAAAAGTATAGTTTTTGGTACCGATAAAAAAACAAACGGCGGTGTTTATGCCTTCGATTTAGATGGAAAAATAATCCATGAAAAAAGCATAAAAAACATCCAACGTCCAAATAACGTCGATTTAGAATATGGTTTTAAGTTAACCGATTCTACCAAAACCGATATAATTGCTTTCACCGAAAGAGAAAAACAACAAATGCGCGTATTTTCGGTCCCAGATATGAAACCACTAGATGGTGGTGGTTTTAAAGTGTTTACCGATGCTACCGAATTGGAACACAATGCACCTATGGGAATTGCATTGTACAAATCGCCAAAAACCGAAACTATTTACGCTATTGTTGGAAGAAAATCAGGACCAAAAACAGGTTATTTATATCAATACGAATTGGTATCCGATAGTTTAGGCGTACATGCTAACTTGGTGCGTAAGTTTGGTGACTTTAGTGGGAAAAAAGAAATTGAAGCCATTGCTGTAGATAACGAAAATGGTATCGTGTATTATTCCGATGAAGGCCATTGTATTCGTAAATATTATGCCGAACCAAGTATGGGCGACGAAGAATTAAGTTGTTTTGGAGGCGAATACTTCACTGAAGATATAGAAGGTATTGGTATTGCCAAATATCAAGATAAAGGCTTTGTAATTGTCTCGAATCAACAAGCGCATACGTTTAACGTGTTCGATTTAAAAACAAATGCTTTTATTAAAGAAATAAATTTAGGAACCATTGAAACCGATGGTTGCGATGTTACAACCGTAGCATTAGGAAGCAAATTCCCTAACGGATTATTTGTTTCTATGAATGATGAAAAAGACTTCTTTTTTCACGATTTAGCCTTATTAAATTTAGAGTAAATTTTTTTGAAGTTAATTTTTTTTGAAGCCCTTTCTATTCGTAGGAAGGGTTTTTTTATAATATTTTATTAATAATTTTTAAATGATGATGTGTATGCATTTGCAAAAATCTAAGTGTTTTCTTTTTGCTTAGTTTGCCAAATATAAAATGTTTAAAATAGCTAGTTTTAGGTAAATGTTGCAAAGCATTTAAATTAAATCTTGCCGTTTCTAACTGATTGCGAATGTCCTGTTCGAGTATGTTTTCTGGAGGTAAAACGTATTTAGGCGCTTTGGCTTTACCGCGAGGTATGTAATTTATAGGTAATAAAAGCGCCCGCCAGAAATTAAATGTCCATTTGTAATCTTCTGGATTCGATTGTATTGTTGCGGTACTAACTACATTAAATACTTTCAAACTATGATCTAAATGCCAACCAATTGAGGCTTTAGAGGTTTTAGTATTAGTTAAATTGATTTGTGGTATAAGGTTTTCAATTTGCGCTAATTGTTGAGTTAATATGTCTAGTTGCCTGTTACTCATTTGCATTTTAATTTAGAAAAAGATATTAAATAAATTCGTAACTTTAGTAATTACCAACTAAAACCAAGATTGTTTAACTTAAATTGATGAGATTATGCTACCGTTTAGATCAGAAATTCGTAATTCCCCAACGCAACCTACCATCAAGATTTTTTTAGGCGATGAGTCGCTAGATGCAAGAATTAAAACACATTTAGAGCATTTTAGTGAAATTGAAACTATTGAAATAAGAGAAAGTATTGGCCGTAACCGTGCCAATGAAAACCTTACCGTGTTTTTAAAAGAAGAAGTCGATATTAACAAAATGAAATCGAGTATAGATTCCAGTTTGTGGTGGTATTTTGAGCAGTATTAATTTGTACGTCACGTCACTTCGAGTAATTTCGAGGTACGAAGAAATTGTATAGAGAAGTCTTATTTTATATTATGTTAAACCAAATTAGATTTAGCAATTAAAAGTTCTCGATACAATCCCGATGTTATCGGGATCACTCGAACTGACGTGCGTTTGCTATTTATGTTTTCTTGTAAGTTACCGTCACTTCGAGTGATTTTGAGGCACGAGAAATCGTATCGAGAAGCAATTATATTTTGAAAATGAAATTATCTTATGTCTATATCCTTAAATGTTCTTATGATTCTTATTATACAGGTATAACGTCTAACTTATCTAAAAGATTAGAAGAGCATAAAGCAGGAAGATATATAGAAAGTTATACTTATAAACGAAGACCTTTAGAATTGGTGTTTTATGCAGAATTCACAGATATTAGTATGGCTATTCAAACTGAAAAACAAATAAAAAAATGGTCTAGAGCTAAGAAAGAAGCTTTAATAAATGGGGAGTTTGATAAACTACCGAATTTAGCGAAAAAGAAATTTAATCATTAAAGGTTCTCGATACAATCCCGATGTTATCGGGATCACTCGAACTGACGTGTGTTTACTATTAAAGTTTTTTTATAAGTTACCGTCGCTTCGAGTGGTTTCAAGGCACGATAAATAGTATCGAGAAGTAGTTTGCGTTAGGGATTGTAGCGGCATCCTTTTTTGAGGTACGAGAAAAAGATATAGCGAAAAGCCCGACCCTTGTGGTAACGCCCAAAAAATAAAGAGCAAAAAAAATCCCAAACTTATGTTGCTTGGGATTTTGTTTTTTAGATACTGAAAAACACTTCGACTGCGCTCAGTGTGACATTATTTAGTATTGTCTTAATATCTGTAGTGTTCTGGTTTGTAAGGACCCTCAACGGTTACACCAATGTATTCGGCCTGGTCTTGTTTAAGCTCGGTAAGTTCTACGCCAATTTTTTCAAGGTGTAGTTTGGCTACTTTTTCATCTAGATGTTTTGGTAGCATGTACACGTCGTTTTCGTATTTATCACTATAGTTCCAAAGCTCGATTTGCGCTAAAGTTTGGTTGGTAAACGAGTTACTCATTACAAAACTTGGGTGACCAGTAGCACAACCAAGGTTTACTAAACGACCTTCGGCAAGTACAATAATATCGTTACCATCAATAGTATATTTATCTACTTGAGGTTTAATGGTGTTTTTAGTGTTGCCGTAATTTTCGTTTAACCAAGCCATTTGTATTTCGTTATCGAAATGCCCAATGTTACAAACAATAGTTTTGTCTTTCATGGCTTTAAAGTGTTCTGTGCGAACAATGTCTTTATTTCCAGTGGTTGTAATAACTATATCGGCGTTACCAACAACGGTTTCTAGTTTTTTAACTTCAAAACCATCCATAGCAGCTTGTAAAGCACAAATTGGATCGATTTCTGTTACAGTTACAATACTTCCAGCACCTTTAAACGAAGCTGCGGTACCTTTACCAACATCGCCATAACCACAAACAACTACGCGTTTTCCGGCAAGCATAACATCAGTAGCACGACGAATAGCGTCAACAGCACTTTCGCGACAACCGTATTTGTTATCGAATTTAGATTTTGTTACCGAGTCGTTTACGTTAATAGCAGGCATGGGTAACGTACCATTTTTTACGCGCTCGTATAAACGGTGAACACCTGTTGTAGTTTCTTCACTTAAACCTTTAATTCCTGCAGCTAATTCTGGGTATTTATCTAAAACCATATTGGTTAAATCGCCACCATCATCAAGAATCATGTTAAGTGGTTTGCGGTCTTCGCCAAAAAATAAGGTTTGCTCGATACACCAATCGAATTCTTCTTCGGTCATATCTTTCCATGCGTAAACTGCAGTTCCAGCAGCAGCAATAGCAGCAGCAGCTTGGTCTTGGGTAGAGAAAATGTTACAAGAACTCCATGTAACCTCGGCACCAAGCGCTTGTAAAGTTTCAATTAACACAGCCGTTTGAATAGTCATGTGTAAACATCCAGCAATACGCGCACCTTTTAAAGGTTGTTCGTTTTTATACTCTTCGCGTAAGCTCATTAAACCTGGCATTTCGGCCTCGGCTAATTCAATTTCTTTGCGTCCCCATTCTGCCAAAGTAATATCTTTTACTTTGTTTGCTACGTACGGAATTGTTTTAGTGCTCATATTTATGTCTTTCTAAATTTTTTTAATCGATTTGCCTTTGGGATTTAGCACTTAATTTGGTTAAATTCGCTTGCCATAAAATGCCAAAAATGCCTTAGGCAGTGCAAAGATAATCAATAAGTTTAGAATATTACATGCCACTTTATAAAACCATTACACCAAACTCACAAACTACCGTTAAAATCTGGAAGATAACCGAATCTTACGATTTTTTAATGCAAGATTTAGAGTTAAAACCTGAAACATTAAAACGTGTTTTAGGTATGAAAAGTGAACTACATCAACGTGGTTTTTTAAGTGTGCGCCATTTATTAGGCGCTTTTGGGTATACCGATGCCGATTTGTTTTATGATGAAAACGGTAAACCACATTTAAAAGACGGTAAACAAATATCAATTACGCATTCGTTTATTTTTGCGGCAGTTGTGATTAGTGATGGTATTGTTGGGATAGATATTGAAAAGCAGCGTGAGAAAATAAAAATTATAGCGCATAAGTTTATTAATTATGAAGCTAATTATTTAAATGAAAACGCCGACGATTATGTGCAATACCTCACTAAAATTTGGTGTGTTAAAGAATCATTGTACAAATTATTTGCAACACCAGGTTTAAGTTTTAAGCAGCATTGTTTGGTTATTCCGTTTTCTACCAACGCCGAAGATACAATTGCTTGGATTGATTATAATCAAGAAAAACACCGCTACCATGTGGCATGTTTCGAGTTTGAAGGTTTTACTTGTGCTTACGCCATTCAGTAATTTATTAGACTATTTTGAGCGCCTGTGGCAATAACCAATAACATATTAAAGCAGATAAAAGCTTCTATTTTAAAGGAAGAAAAACTACTTGCTGTTTTAATTGATCCGGATAAATTTTTAGTTGAAAATACCGCGAGTTTTATAGCAAAAGTAAATGCATCGATAGCGACGCATATTTTTGTTGGAGGCAGTACCGTTGAAGTGGATGCAACTGAAACTTTAGTGACTGAAATAAAAAAGTATACAACGTTGCCTGTTATTTTGTTTCCGGGCGATGTAACGCAAATTACCAATGCGGCCGACGCTATTCTGTTTTTAAGCTTGATTTCGGGCAGAAACCCCGATTATTTAATTGGTAAACATGTTGAAGCCGTTTCTAAATTAAAATCGACCAATTTAGAAGTGATTCCTACGGGATACATTTTAGTTGAAAGCGGTAAGGAAACTGCCGTACAACGCGTAACAAACACGCAACCAATTTCGCAAAATGAAGTTGATAAAATTGTTGATACCGCCAAAGCTGCCGAATTTTTAGGAATGCAGCTCGTGTATTTAGAAGCGGGTAGTGGCGCTGTAAATGCGGTAGATTTAAATATTATAAAACAGGTTAAAGCAATACTAAACATTCCTTTGATTGTTGGTGGTGGAATAAGAAGTAAAACTGCATTACAAAGCGCCTACCAAGCAGGGGCCGATTTGGTTGTAATTGGTACTGCTTTCGAGCAGGATGAAGCCTTTTTTGAGGCTTTAAAAACCGATTAATTTAGTCAGGTTGAGCGCAGCCGAACCCAAATTGAATAATTTTACTGGTAAATTTTTCCACTACGCTCAATATGACAAATAATTATTCTTTTAAAATTGCTCCATTTTACCTTACCTCAAAAACATGATGAAATTCAGGGTTAATTTCAATGTGTTTTATGCCTGTTTTATCAAACGTTTGTGGTTTATCGAAATAAAATTTTGGGTTTTCGCTGTCGTATGGTGTGATTTCAAAAACTAAAGGTTTGTGAGGTGTTACATTGATGTCTGTTAGGTTGATGCTCCATGTGGTTTCGTTGTTAAAATTATCGGCAACCAAATTGTCTCCAGAATAGCATTTTATTTTATTGCCCCAATAATCAATTCGTAAAAATACATTTTTGTAGTTTTTAATAGCTTCGGTATCTAATTTCAATTCGTAACGATAAGGTGAAAACGATAACTCTTTAACATCTTTTGGTTTTGTAACAATGTCAGGTTTTTCGGTTTTAGGAATTCCTTCCCAAGGCGCCGGAATTTTGTATTGCTCGGTGGTTGTCCAGCTTGAATCGGTTGGAAAAAATAGTTTTTTTGCGGTGTAAAATTCAACTTCTAAAACACCTAAAAATGCCTTTTCTTGATTGGTGTAAGGGTAATTTATGAGTATATCGTTTTTGCCTAGTTTTAAATAACCTGTTAAATCGAGTGTGTTTTTAGTGCCAGTTTTTATGGTTTGGTTCAACCATTTTCCGTTGATTCTGATATTGCCATTTTCTTCGGAATAGAAATAAAATAGCGCTTTTTTTATTTCAGACGGTTCGTTTAAAGTAATGGTTTTATAAAACTGTTTGTTGTATAATTCTTTTTTAGCGGAATAGCTTTCAGGTGAAATTTTAAGCCATTTCGCAGTTGAGCTTAAATCGATTGTATCCAATTCAAAACTGATGCTTTTTTCAGTGTTTATTTTGGTTAAAGTTTTAAAACCATTTTGCTTGCTGATTTTTGTTTTTCCTGAAGCTTTTAAAGTTCCGTTTAAGGCTGTAATGTCATTTGAAGCATCGGTTGAAAACAGATTTAGTTCGCCGCCTTGGTTATTCATGGTTAAATTCCCAGAGGACAAATATGCATAGTCATTATTTTTGTGTTTAAACAGCCAAAAATTATCTTTTTCTACTTGGGAAAGCACAAAAATGCGTTGGGTTTTTCCGTTGATAGTTTTTATGATAATGGGGTTTCCCAATCCAGATGACGCATTTTTAATTAAAAAGTTTCCGTTATTTCTGCTGATGGGTTTTCCGTTAAGACTAACACTGGTAACATTGTTTTTAGCGATCAAAAACTCAGGACGAATGCCATCGTTTTCAAAAAAATACCAATCTTCTGTTTTTTTGTTATATACATTACAAATGAGTTGTGCTGAAGCATATTTTAATACAACATCATTCATTTGAAGATTTACAGGCCAAATAAAAAGCGTTTTATCTTCAATAGTAATTGGTTCAGAAGGGATTTTTATACTTTCATTTTTTAATTGAATATTAAACTGAACATCTTTTTTAACTGATTTTTCATAACCGCGATAGTAATTTGAAGCGAATAAAAAGCCACTATCATCTTTTACACGAAAGGCGTATTGTAAACTGTCTGGATGGCTATTATTTTCGGGAATAATTGGTGTCATAGGTGCTAATTGCTCACCAAATTCGGATAAGAAATAATGAAAAGGCTTCAACTTTTTGTAAGCTTTCGCTATTTCACCTGTTTCTCGAATGGCTGCTTGAAAATCATACGATATGTCTGGATATTCATTCCAATAACCCGATTCAATTTTGTTTTCTTCAAGTGTGGTGAATTTTCCAACGGGGTTTAATCCGCCAGCAAACACATAATAACCTGGTAAATTACTACCAGATGCAACACTAGATGTTGAAATACTTACACCATCAATAGCATCGATTATTGGGCGACGATGCTCCGATATTTGATTGCCAACACCCAACTCGCAAGTAAAATAGGGGTACAACGAATAATTAGGTGTGTATTTTGATGACTCATCTTTATGCCCAATACTTTGATCGTTAATAGGTTTGTTAAACACATAACTTTCGTTGTTGGTGATTTTCTTTAAATCGGTGTTCCATGGTGCTGCTGGATAGCCACCCCAAAGCGGAATGACCTCATTTTCGGGTACCGATGCGTTGCGCCAACCCGTAACCGTGTACATGGGCAAATCCATGCCATACTTTAGAGCAAATTCTTTTAACGCCATAATATGATATTCGCCACCTTTACCACGCCAATATTCATTTTCTAACTGAATACCGATTATTGGACCACCATCTTTATAATACAATCCGTTGAGCTGTTTCGAGATTTCGTTGTACCACCTGTCAACGTATTCCATGTATTTTTCGTCGTTGCTACGAACCTTCATGTTTTCTTTTTTCAAAATCCAATCAGGTAAACCGCCATTTCGGACTTCGCCGTGGCACCAAGGCCCAATTCTAGGATATGCCCAAACATTATGTTTTTTACAGAGTTCGATAAAGTGTCTTAAATTGTTTTGTCCTTCCCAATTAAAAACACCTTCTTCCTCTTCATGATAAATCCAAAATACATAAGTTGAAATAATGGTAATGCCATTGGCTTTCATTTTTAAAATGAGTTCTTCCCATTTTTTTGGATTGGTACGTGAAAAATGAATTTCGCCCATAACTGGTAAAACGGGTTTACCATCAAGCATCATGTATTTATTGTTTACTGTAATTTCTTTGCCTTTAGGTCCAGGATCGCCCATTTTTAAAAGACCTTCCACAATTTCTGGTTCATCAATATTGGCATTAATATGAATGGTTTGAGCAAACAATGTTGTACTAAACAAAAGCACAAAAACACCGATTATATTTGAAAAAAACTTCATTTATTTTTATGGGTTTTCAGTAACGTACGAGTTCCAAACGTCACGTTTTTTTTCCTCGAATAATTCATTAATTACACTCAAAGCAACTTCGTTTTCAGGTTTAAAATCATCAGATTTCATATAACCGATTATACTTTTGTAAAGTTGATTTGAAACAAGTTTAGAAGCATCACTTTCATTCAAATCAATAGAACAAACCATTAAGTTACCACCGTTTACTTTGGCTTCAAAAAGCATTGCTAATCGTCGGTTTAAAAACCAGGTATCAATAGGTTGTACCATTGGTCTAAAATCTGTTGGGAAGTTTTCTAAATTCATTATTTGTTGTCTGTTCGCAACTTCCCACCATTGTAAATCGCTGTAGTAATCGGTTGGAAAATCGCTAAAAACAGGATGCTCATTTTTAATTAAAATACCTGTGGTGTGTGGCGGACGCATTTTAAACCATGACGTATTCCAAAACACAGGCGTTTGGTATTGCACGATATCTTTGCCGTTTTCAACAGTTCCTGAAGCCAGAAGTAAAACCTTGCCACCTTCTTTTAAAATAGTTTGCGCTTTAGCATCTAGCTTTTTACAAATATGAATATTTGATGTGTTGACGACTTCTGTAAGCTCGGGATAAACCCAAACGTTCCACTGATTTTTGTAATTACCAACACTAACTTTTAGTGTGAATTTTGATGAGGTTTCAACAAAATTTAATGGTAAATTAATTGTTCCTATACCGTTTCCTTTTCCGATCAGGATATCATTTGTATTTAAAGTGCCTGATTTTAAAACAGAATCATTTTCATCGATTAATTCCCATTTCGGATTGGTGTTTTCAAGTATTTTTCCACTAAAATTAGCGACTTCAACTTCGGAAATTAGAGTTTCATTATTTGAAAATGTGTATTTAGGTAGTCGCACTAAAGGCACCACATCATTACAAAAATCGCTAAATTCATCAGATGAAATATAACCTTTTTCATCCCAAAAAGCATCTAAAACACCAACCAGAGCGGTCCCTTGACCAGAAAAATCATTTAAACTCAATAACTGAAAACCAGCTAGATTAGGTGTTCTCAACGTTGCTTCAATTTCTTGCTTGTAGCACGAGGCTTGTAGTTTGCCCGAAGCCATTAAAAAATCGTGCGCTTGGTCTGTCATATGGTGGTCTGCTAAATCTTCTTGAAACAACTCAAAATTTCTTGCTTTTAACGGACCAGTGTATTTTTTGATTTCATCAAAATTTGGGAATGCGCACCATTGTCCCATCTCGAAAGTTACATAAGGGCGTTCTTGATTTTCGGTATTGTTTCTATAATCAAAAAGACTTTGCGGCAGCTCGTTTTTCCAGTTTAAACCACGCGGCGGGGAGCGCACAATAAAATCGCTGTTATCTATAATTGCCCAACTTCTGCCTGTTGAAGCACCTGTAAATACGCGTTGCGAATCGTAATCTTTAAAATGACTCACCCAGTTTTCAAGATACGGCACATAATTTCCAGAAGGTTCGTTGCCGTAAGCCATCATAACAAAGGATGGATGATTGCCATAAGTATCAATTATACGCTTCGTTTCTTCCATTAAATACTTGTCGATGGGTTTGCCGTTACCTAAACTCACCGAATATTTTGCCCAACTTGGGCCTTCAACTTGCAAATATATTCCTGCTTTATCGGCAGCAATAAAAGCTGCTTCTGGCGGACAATACGAATGAAAACGCACATGATTTAATCCAAACGATTTGCAAATTTTGTAAATACGTTCCCAAGACGCTTCATCGGTTGGTGGATATCCAGTCAACGGAAACACGCTACATTCGGTTGTTCCGCGAAGCGAAATAAGTGTGTCGTTTATTTTAAATTGTTTATCATCAATAGTAAAAGCACGCATGCCGAAAACTGATATTTTGGTGTCAAATTCCGTTTTATCATTACTCAAAGTCGCTTCTAATTCGTATAAATTAGGATTGAATTCGCTCCACATTTTAAAATCATCACCCATTGGGATTGTGGTAATCAATTCTTCAGAATCATTCAATTTAAAGCTTGTTGTCGCTATTTTATGCTGATGATTTAAACCATTGATTTTAATTTCTGCCGAAAGGTTTTCAGAAGGTTTTTCATTTAAAATTATTTTAGCTTCAACCGATTTATTCTTAATGTCTGGAGTGATTTTTAGATGTTTTATGCTGTGCTTATTTTCCGCGCTAAGCGAAATATCGCCAACAATACCATTCCAATTGCCTTGTGTATGGTCGGAAATACTGTGTGAATTTATGCCTACATCCAAATCGCGAATAGCATTATCAACTTTAATAATTACCGTGTGTTTACCTGGAGTAATAGGCTGATTAAATTTATAAATATGCGGTGTAGAAAGGCTGTTTTGCGAACCGCCGTAAATGGTGTCGAGCCAAACTTCGGTTTGCCAATGTGGGCGTTCGAGTGTTAAGGTGATGGTTTTATTTTTCCATTGCTCAGGAATTTCAATGTCTTTTTTATACCAAGCAGCGCCAACATAGCGTTTGGTGGGCGTTAACCAAAACGGGAATTTTAGGCTGTCCGTTTTGCGGTATTTTGCCATGGCAGGATTAAAAAACCATGTGCTGTCGTAAATACTACCTGTCCACTCGGTTGTAAGTGTTGGGTTTTCACCAAAATTTTGATCTCTTAATGCAGCAGGTAAACTAATAGTATCTGTAAAATTAATGCTTTTCCAATGCGACTTATTCGTGTTGTCGAGCGCTAATTGCCAATTTCCAGAGGCATCAATATGATTAATGGATTCCTCTTTGCAACCCATAAAAAGTAAGGCGGCAAGCATAAAAATATGCAGCTTAAAAGTGTTCATAAATTAAGGTTTTATGTATTTAGTTTCGATGGTTTTTAAAAGGTTTTTTACCCCAACATGTATGGTGTTAAGTTCTAAAATTTCGGCGGCTAAATGTTTTGCGTTGTCGAAATCTTTAAGTCCGATAGCGGCTAAAAACAAGAGGTATTTTGCATCAACGGTATTGCGTTTTTGTAAATCGTCGTTAAACACTAAAAGTAGCGGCAATGATGTAGCAAAATAGTCAATTTTAGCTTCGGTATTTAATTTTTGTTCTGCAAATGCTTTAATTTGAAGCAATAGCGAATGCGCTTCCTCAACTTTACCAAGTTCTTGCAGTGATAAGGCTTTGTAATACGATAATTCGGAAAAATTACTCACCGCCATATCAATAAAATCGCCATTTTCGTTTACGCTTTCGCGGAAATAATTCTCGGCTTGTTCAAGATTACCCAGTGTTTTCTGGCTTTTACCAATCCAATAATTAATATGGGCGATGGCTTGAAGCGGATGGTATTTTTCGCCTAAATTATCAGGCGTGTTTATCGATCTTTCAAAAAACTGAAGCGCTTTTTGAGCATCACCATGGTTTAAAGCTTCCTGACCGAGCATTAAATTAGCATGCGTAAATTGTTTTAAAACTTGTCCTTCGCCACCTTCCCACGGATGGAAATTACGGTTTTCTAACAAGTCCAAGGCTTTTTGATATTGCCCTTCAAAATTATACAAGGCGGCCAATTCAACACAAAAATCATCGCGTGTTGTAACTTGTTTTATAATTTTTTCTAAATCCTGTAAACGATCCTTCGGGTTGTCGTTTAACTTTTTTCGTAACTGATCGTATTCATAACGAATTCGAGTATCGTTTGGTGCAAAATCAATGGCTTGTAAAAAAGCGTCTTTAGCTTTTCTACCATTGTTTTGAGCATTCCAGTAGGCGATGCCTAAATTTCTGTAAAGCGTACCGTAATTACAATTAGCATTCGCGGCAGTTTCCCAAGCTAAAATAGCTTTGTCGTGTTGTTTTAAATTGAAAAAGTAATTGCCCAAACCATACGCTGCGACGGTATTTTTGGGATCTTGATTTAAAGCCCATTCCAGAACGATTTGCTCATAAATTCTTGAAGGAAAAACATAATCGAATGATGCGTTTTTGGTTTGATGTAATATCGCTTTTGAAGTGCTTTTGTAACCGTTTAACCAATGCGCCCAAGCCAAAATAAATTTAGTTAAAACCGAATGTTCCATAGGATTAGGAACCGCACTTTTTAAGACAGGATGGACATGATGCCATTCTAAAAGTTTGATGGCATTAGCATAAAAACCTGCTTCAATATAATTAAAAGCGATATCGATAATGGTTTGCGCGTCGTTTCTTGAAGACTTTAAAAAGGCATCAAAATTGTTAGTCAAATTTGCATTTTCAAATAAAGCCCATTGGTCTAAAGCATCATAGTTTAGAAGACTTTTTAGGGTTTGTTCCGCTTCAGTTTTTAAACCGAGTTTGTTTTGAATTGTTGCCTTTAAAACATAGACTTTATTGTTTTGTCTGTTGGTGTCGAGCGCATGCTCTAAATGTTTTAAGGCGGATGTGAAATCTGATTTTTTACAATCTAGCGTAGCTAAATGATAATAAGCTGCTGCTCGCCATTCAAAATTCCAAGTGGCTTTGTAAAATAGGGCGTAGGCATCGTTTTCTTTTCCTAAAAATTGACAAGCCAATGCGCAAAAGTAATGCGCTTCACCAGTTTGCGGATTAGGATGATAACTGGTTAAAATAGCAGTGGCTTGTTTAAGATGGTTTTCTGCCGTAATAAAATCACCATTTTTAAGGGCTGTTTTTCCTAAACCAATATACGATTTGTAAGCATTTGGGTCGCGGCGAATAGCTTCTTCCCAATACGGTTCTGGGTAGCGTGTTGGGTGACGATAAAGTTCTAAATGCTCTGCAATGAGTTCGAGTTCGTTTACACTTTGAACGGCTTCAGGTTGCTTAGGTTCTGTAGCCTCTTTGCGGTTTCGGTCTAAGTTAACCTTACGGTGATGATAAGCAATGAGTTCTTCATTATTATCGTTTTTAACAATTAAAGAAACAGTGTTTTCTTGCCCAATATTAATCGTTTCTTGTTTGTTTATCCAAGGTTTATTTGGTGATATATCAATATTTATAAAACGTGTTTCGCTATTTTCTACTTTTAAAATGATGCTGAGATTTTTAAATGCTTTGCTTGATGCAACGCCTAAATCTAGGATGTTGTCATTTAAAATTTCTAAACGAATAGCCAAATCGGTGTTGGCGTTTTGTACTGGCCCAATGTTTTTATAACTCCACCAAAATTGCGAAAAGGTTTTGGTTTCATAAGGTTGTAAATAGGTGAAATCGGGTTGGTTATCGGTGTAAACGCCTGCCATAAGTTCAAAATATGGGCCGCCTTCATCGGTAAGTTCTCTATCCCAAGCCTTTCCAAAAGCTTCGCTTCCCCAAGTCCACTGCTTTTTCCCTGGAGCAATATGTCGGTTCGCAACGTGCACAAATCCGCCTTGAGCGTTAAAATCGTAACCACCAAAAAAATCGTATTTCGTATCGCAAACCATGTAGCTTGTTGGTACGGGAATGTTTTGGTATTTGCGTAAATCGTTATGACCTTTGCGGTTGTTATAATCGATACCGTAGTAATCGTTGTTGGCTTCAGGAAAACTGCTCATAGCACGAACTGCGTGGTCTGCCACGTAATGCACATCGGGCGGAAAAAAACTTTGATAATTATCGTGCACTTCAACAGCCACATTTGCCCACCATAAAAAGGTTTGTGTTAACGGTGTGGTGTTGTAAAGTCTGCCGCGTAATTCAATTAAAGCGCTATTGGGACGTAGCCGAATACCGTGCATGCCTTTTAAGCGGTTCATGGGATCGTATTCGCTCATCCAAATGGTTTTGGCGCCATCGGGTTCAACCTCAATATGCGTATCGGTTGGTAAATACGTTCCAGGTCTGTGATGTTGCGGCCAGTTGAATTCCACACCACCACTAAGCCATGGTCCTGCTAACCCAACCAAAGCAGGTTTGATTACTTTTTGCTGATAGAAAAAATTGTAGTTATTGTTAGTTTTATCCTGTGCCTCAAAAATGCGTCCGCCAATTTCGGGTAGCATGACTAGCTTCACAAAATCGTTTTCGAGGATAGCAGCTTCATAAGTTTGATTTATTTTTTCATCAAAAACTTTATCAATAAAAGGCACCGGATACACCTTACCGGAAGAACCTTGATACACGCGTTTTTCAAAAAATACAGGGTTGATTTCTGGTTCTCCTAACGGGTAGGTTGGAATGTTTATTTGTGTGATTTCTGCTTTAACAGATGTGCTCATGATGGCTTATTTGGTTAATTCGTTTTCTATGGTTTCAAGTGATTTTCCTTTGGTTTCGGGTAGCTTTTTGTAGATGAAAATCAATCCGCCTAAAGATATGATGCCATACAACCAGAACGTTCCTGACGCTCCAAAAAAGCTATTAAGCAACGGGAAGGAATAGGTTAGGGTGAAGCTGGCTAACCAAAGCGCAATGGTTGCGACCGACATGGCTAAACCTCTTATTTTATTCGGAAAAATTTCTGATAAAACCACCCAAGTTACTGGTGCCAAAGACATGGCATAACATGCGATTGCGGTTACTACGAGAATTAGAAGCGGTAAACCTTCTACATTAAAAAAGTACGCGGCACCCATAAGCGCATAAATGGCAGCTAAACTAGCCGAACCAAAAAGCATTAGTGCGCGCCTGCCCCAACGATCGATGGTTGCCATGGCAATAAGCGTGAAAATAAGGTTGATGCTGCCAGTAATTACAATGTTGAATAGCATATCTGAAACGCCATAGCCTGCTGCTGTAAAAACCTCGTCAGCGTAATTGAAAATAACATTTATGCCACACCATTGTTGGAAAGCTGCGATTACTATACCTATTATTAGGATCTTTTTTAGTTTAGGATTTAAAAGTGTTTTGGTGTTGGTTTCAACCGAATTTTGTATAGATGCATTGATAGTTTCAAGTTCATTTTTAGCATAACTTTCTCCGCCAATTTTTGCTAAAATGCGTTCCGATTTTTCAGGGTAATTTTGTGCTAACCATCTTGGACTTTCTGGAACAAAAAACATAAGTAAAAAGAAAAGACCTGCAGGAATAAGTTCCATCCAAAACATAATACGCCACCCTGTTTGTCCGTTCCAAGAATTTAAAATTTCTGAGTTGGTAGCCATTTTTGAAACGGGTTCGGCGATTTGCCAATTTATAATTTGAGCTGCCAAAATACCAATCACGATAGTAAGCTGGTTTAACGAAACGAGTTTGCCTCTAATGTTGCTTGGGGAAATTTCAGAAATGTACATGGGCGATAAATTTGAAGCAAGCCCAATACCTACACCGCCAATAATTCTGTATACAATAAAAGGTGTGAAATGTTGTGCTGCGCCACTTCCGTAAGCCGAAATTATAAATAAGAATGCGGCCAGAATTAAAAGTTTTTTACGCCCGTATTTCTCACTAAGCATTCCTGAAAAAAAAGCGCCAAATAAACAACCTATTAAGGCGCAACTCATGGCCCAACCTTGAAGCGAAGGCGAATCAACAATATTAAAATACTGTTCGTAAAATGGTTTTGCGCCACCAATAACTACCCAATCGTAGCCAAATAATAAACCACCCATGGCGGTTACTATAGAAATGCCAATTAAAAAACGATAGTTAAATGAGGTGGTTTTCATGCGGTTTGAACTTAGTTGGTATATCTACAAAAATAGCAGATAATACCATGTTTTTAAATAGACAATTATGTTATAAAAATGGATTATCTTCTTATTTTTTGTATTTTAGATTATGATGTTGAACAAACCGACTATTAAACAACGAGCTATTGTTTTACCGAAAGGTATTTTACAAGAATTACAAGATAATCCTTTAACTAATAATTTGTATGTTACCGATATAGGTTGCTATTTAGAAGCATTAGGGCATAAAAGGGTTCGGAAAAATGGCAGTTCGGAATATATTTTAATGTATTGTACTTCGGGAGAAGGTTGGGTGGAGGTTGAAGGACGAACATTTACCTTAAAACCAAATACCTATATTATTTTATTACCGAATGTGCCACATAAGTATGGGAGCGATTCAAAAAATCCGTGGAGTATTTATTGGATACATTTTACAGGAGATAAAGCGGCGTTCTTTGTGAATTATCCTAATACCAAGGTGGAAATTGATGTGGCAACCAACTCCCGTTTTAGTGATAGGATTTTACTTTTTGAAGAAATATTCAATAATCTAGAACTGGGTTATAGTTTAGAAAATTTAGAGTACGCCAACATTTGTTTATGGCACATGTTGGGCTCGTTTAAATACCTGTCTCAATTCAGGAAAATAAGGGAATGGCACGAGCAAGATCGTATTGACCAAAGCATCCGATTTATGAAAACTAATTTATCTGAAAAGTTACATTTGGATATAATAGCTTCGCATGTTGGGTTGTCGGTTTCTCAATTTAGTTTATTGTTTAAAAGAAAAACAGGAAGAACACCACTTGATTATGTTACACATTTAAAAATTCAGCAAGCTTCAAAATTATTAGATTTTAGTTCACTTCGCATCAATGAAATAGCGCAACAAGTTGGTTATAGCGATCCGTTTTACTTTAGTAGAATTTTCACAAAAACTATGGGTAAATCACCTAAAGCCTATCGTAACTCTAAAAAAGGCTAATCCTTATTTTATAATTTTAATATCTGGTGTTTTAGGTTTAGGCATACCAACACCCAAATAAAATCCAGTGTGAGCAGGTTGATTGTAGCCAACATTTTGCCATGCAATACTTGTGCGATACAATGGGTCGTGCATTAAGGTAAAAATGCGTTCGTTGGTCGGGTATGGTGTTGAGAATATAACCAGTTTGGTATTGGCATCGTTTCTCCAAATAATTTCTTCGCGCCAATCGCCAAACAAATCCGCAATTAAACAAGGGTTTGATTTCGTGCCATTGTTGCTACGTAAGCTCATATTGTCGAAGTTGTAAGCGCTTAATAAAACTTTGGTGGTTTCGGTATCGGCATCCCATTTAGAGATGACGGTTTTATCGGCAATTTCACGAAGTAAATCGCCATCCCACCATGCGAACATGTTAAAACTAGCACCGCGTCGTCCTGCTGTTGGATAGGTTTTAGTAATAACCTCGCCTTTTAAATCGTGAATTCCTGTACCGTTCGAAGCCCACATTTCGGCACCTAAGTGATTCGGGTCTATATCGGCAATAACGCCACGACCAATATCGCCACGACCTGGAACACTCCAAAATACTTCCCCAGTTTTAGGATCGCGATAATCCATTTGCGGAACACTTGGGCGGTTGGCTTCTTCATGAACCATAAAATATTCTAAACCTTCGCGTGTGGGATCAAAATCACCTAAATGACTGGCGTCGCCATGACCAAAGCCCGTAGAGTAAAGTCCTGTGCCATCATCATCAATCGCACAGGAACCAAACTGAATTTCATCTTTACCATCATCATCAACATCACCAACGGTAATACTATGGTTTCCTTGTCCAAAATAGGCTTTGTTTTTTTCTTCGTTGGTATCGAAAACCCAACGTGTTTTCAGTTTGTTATTTTTAAAATCGTAAGCCGCAATTACGGTTCTTGTGTAATACCCGCGGCTAAACACCAAACTAGGATGTTTTCCGTCAAGGTAAGCTACACAAGCTAAAAATCGATCCACACGGTTACCGTAACCATCACCCCAATCGTTCACATTGCCACGTGCAGGAATATAATTTTCGGTGGTAATGAATTTACCAGTTTCACCAGAAAATACGCTTAAAAACTCAGGGCCTTCTAATACGTAACCGCGTTCGTTGCGATAATCGGCATTGGCATCACCAAGAATTTTACCGTTACTATCAGTAGTACCATCGGCGGTTTTGCAGGCAACTTCGGCTTTTCCGTCGCCATCAAAATCATAGACTAAAAATTGTGTGTAATGCGCTCCAGAGCGAATGTTTTTTCCTAAATCTATGGTCCAAAGTATATCGCCGTTAAATTCTAATCCTTGTAAAATGGTGTTTCCGGTGTAACCGCGATGCGAATTATCGTGCGCATTTGTAGGATACCATTTTAATACGATTTCGTATTGTCCGTCGCCATCTAAATCACCTACAGAAGCATCACTAGCGGTGTATTTAAATTCACGACCATCGGGCGAAGTACCTCCTTTTGGAGCGGTAATAGGTATGGTTTTGTAAATGTTATTCCAAACCGAAATGGGTTCCGAAGGTTTTTGTTCTTTGCCATTAAGCACCAAAGCCACTTTGTAAGTTTCGTTTGTTACAATTTTATCAACAAAATTACTGGCGTCTGTAATTGGGGTAGAGTTAAGCTTTTTATCGTTGCGGTACAAATTGTATGCACCGTTCTCAAATTCGGGAGCTAAAATGCGCCAACTGATTAAAACGTCTTCAGATGATGTTCTAACAGCTAAAAGTCCGCGATCTAAATGTTCCATTTGTTTTTGTGCAATACTGAAGAAACTCAGAAGCAGAAAAATTGTAAATGAAATTTTTTTTAAGAAGGTGTTAAAATATGAATGTGGCGGTTTTGGAGTAAAACATGATGATGAAAACGATTTTTTCATAAAGGTTGGTTGTTGGTGATTATTTTAAAATGACTTTAAATGTTTTACTTCTTAGGTGTTTAAGTTGATCTCGCCGTTAGAAGTAAAGTTTGTTTGCATCAATAATCTTGCCGTTTTGTAATTAATGTTCAGTTGACTATTCAACAAAAAAACTAAAAGTACATTAAACTATTCAAGACTTGCTAGCCATTTTATAATTTTAATGTTATCAAACTTTTGGTTAATGAGTAAAAATAAGTTTTGTAAACAAACAAACCATCTTGTGGTATCATGCTTACGGATGAAAGGTTGAATTTTAAATATCTATCTAATTAATTTTTGAAAGCCGTATTTATTTTGAAACTTTGTTGCTAGTGTAAACACAATTTATGATTTCAATTTTTGATTATTTTTTCGGACAATACGCTGAATATGAAACCGTAGACATTATTCTAGAGGCTATTGCTATAGTTTTTGGATTTCTCTCGGTAATCTATTCAAAAAAAAATAGTGTTTTAGTGTTTCCTACAGGCATGGTAAGTACCTTGATTTTTGTGTATTTACTCTTAAAATGGGAATTGTTAGGTGATATGATGATTAACGCCTACTATTTTATAATGAGTGTGTATGGTTGGTATATTTGGACGAAGAAAATTGATGCTGAACATGTTACTCCTATTTCGCGAACCACGTTTAACGAAAAAAAAATAAGTTCGGCTATATTTTTGGCAACATTGGTTTTTGTTTACTTAGTTTATACAGCATTTGATAAATGGACAAGTTGGGTAGCCTATATAGACACATTAACCACAGCTATATTTTTTGTTGGTATGTGGCTTATGGCAAAACGAAAACTTGAAAACTGGATATTTTGGATAATTGGCGATGTCATATCGGTGCCCTTATATTTTTATAAAGGCTTTACATTAACGAGTTTGCAATATTTAGTATTTACAATAATAGCCTATTATGGTTATAAAGCATGGAAGAAAAACTTAAACAGCAGCCAGCAAATTGCATAAAAGTCGTTTTGTTTGGTCCCGAATCTACTGGTAAAACCACATTGTCGAGGCAGTTGGCACGGTATTACAATTCTATTTGGGTGCCCGAATATGCGCGCGAGTATCTTCAAAATAAATGGAATAACGAGCGAAAAACTTGTGAAGCAAACGATTTGGTGCCTATTGCCATTGGCCAAATGGAACTTGAAAACGAGCTTGCCCAAAAAACCGATACTATTCTAATTTGCGACACCGATTTACTAGAAACTAAAGTTTATTCCGATGCGTATTACGTGGGCAGTTGCGATCCCATTTTAGAAAAATACGCCATAGAAAACACCTACGATTTATATTTTTTAACCTATATAGATACGCCTTGGGAGCCAGACGATTTACGTGATAAACCCAATCGAAGAGAAAAAATGTTTAAGGCTTTCGAGGATACTTTAATAAAATACAACCGTCCCTACGTACTACTAAAAGGTAACAAAACAGAACGATTAGAAATAGCAGTAAAGCATATTAACAAAATTCTAAAAAGTACAAACTAATGTTTACAGAAAAAGATCTCGAACAAATTAAGCAAAAGGGCATTACGCTAGAGCAGGTTGAAGCTCAAGTGTCGCGTATTAAAAATGGCATGTCGTATTCCAATTTAATATCGGCAGCAACCATTGGCGATGGTATTGAAAAATACGACGATGCCACCATGCAACAACTTATTGAAAGCTACAACGCCAAACAAGATAGCCTAGATATTTTAAAGTTTGTGCCAGCTTCTGGTGCGGCAACGCGTATGTTTAAATTTCTGTTTCAATTTTTAAATAAATTCAACCCAGAAACCGATACGATTGAGACTTACGCCGAAGCTAATAATGATAAATTGATAAAAGCGTTTTTTGAAGGTTTAGAGCAATTTCCGTTTTACGAAACAGTTATGGCTAAAGCAAAAGACCTAAACCCTAATTTTGATGCGTTAACCGAAAGCGAAGCCAGTTATAAAATTGTTGAAACAGTTTTGAGCGAAGAAGGTTTAAACTATAGCTTTTTACCAAAAGGCTTATTGCCATTTCATAAATACGATGCCGGTGCAAAAACACCATTTCAAGAGCATTTAATGGAATCGAAAATTTATGCCTCATCAAACGGAAAAGCTAATTTACATTTTACCGTTTCAGAGAAGCATCATTCGTATTTTAAAGCTGAATTTGAAGCTGTAAAAGAAGCGCTTGAAGCCGAAACAGGCATCAGTTTTAATGTAACGTATTCTTATCAAAACGAGGCTACCGAAACTTTAGCGCTAACAACCAAAAACGAAATCTTTAGAAAAGAAGACGGTTCCATTTTATTCAGACCAGCCGGTCATGGCGCTTTGCTTGAAAACTTAAATCAGTTAGATAGCGATATTATCTTCATAAAAAACATCGATAATATTGTGGTTTTAGAGATGAATAAGGATATTTCAAACTACAAAAAGGTACTTGCTGCAGTATTGCTTGAAGCGCAAGAACAAGCATTTGCTTATTTAAATGATTTAGATAGTGATGCTGATGAAGCGAAGTTACTAGAAATTGCTGCTTTTGTAAAAAGTAAATTGAATGTGGTTTTAGATGATGATTTTGATGATTTCTCGAAAGTTGAAAAAGTTACTTATTTAAAAGATCGTCTAAACCGTCCAATTCGAGTTTGCGGAATGGTTAAAAATGAAGGTGAACCTGGTGGTGGCCCATTTTGGGTTAAAGATGAAGACGGAAACACCTCGTTACAAGTAGTAGAGTTTGCTCAAATTGATGATAAAAATTCACAGCAAAACGATATTGTACAAAATGCAACACATTTTAATCCAACCGATTTGGTTTGTGGTGTAAAAAATTACAAAGGAGAAAAGTTCGATTTAATGCAATATGTCGATCCTGAAGCGGCGTTTATTACCATGAAAACCCAAAACGGTATCGATATTCAAGCATTGGAATTACCAGGACTTTGGAATGGTAGTATGGCCTATTGGAACTCTATTTTTGTTGAGGTTCCCGTAGAAACGTTTAACCCTGTAAAAACAGTAAACGATTTATTAAAACCAGTACATCAAGCCTAGTGAAAATTAAAGAAGACACCTTAATACAAGAACTCGCCTTTAAAGCTATTCGTAGCTCGGGTAGTGGTGGGCAACACGTAAATAAGGTGTCTTCAAAAATTGAATTGACCTTTAATTTAAAGGATTCGCAAGCCTTATCCGAACTTCAAAAATTACGCATCGAAGAAAAGCTTAAAAATAAACTGACTAACGATGGTGTTTTGGTGCTGCAATGTGGCGAAACTCGAAGTCAGCATAAAAATAAAGCCATTATTATCCAACGATTTTTAGAATTAATAAAAGCATCGTTGGTGGTTTCTAAAAAACGTATTCCAACAAAAGTGCCTAAATCGGTAATAAAGAAGCGGTTAAAAAACAAACGACAACTAGCCGATAAAAAAGCAAATCGCAGAAAACCAGATATTCAGTAAAAAGTTGTAAATAAATTATAAAAATTTAACATTTCGTTTTTATCTTTGCGTCGTTCTCAAAAAGGGGTGCTTACTTAATTCAAAATTCTGAATTCAGAATTTTGAATTAAAAAAAGGCTGAGATCATACCCAACGAACCTAGAACAGGTAATGCTGTTTAGGGACTACGAACGTAAATAAAATGTCTAGTAGACATTTTTAGTGAGTATCAAAAAAACTATGTTTTTTTGCTTTTAACGTGCGTTCAACAAATCATTTTTTACTAACAACAAAGAATAATTACCTCTTTTTATTCGATTAATTTTTTAATCGACATGAAAAATTTATTCATTAATTTGTCATTCCTGCGAAGGCAGGAATCTCATCGATTGGCGTGTTTCACTTTAATATTTGCTTTAATTTGCTTTGAAGGATACGCGCAACAAAACCAAACCCAAAACGATTCTACATCAACCCAAAAACTAGACGAAGTTTTAGTTAACGCAGTGCGTGTAGATGCCGATTCGCCCATTACACACTCCGATGTGAGTAAACAAGAATTGGCGAAACGTAATTTAGGGCAGGACATTCCAACCTTATTAAACTATTTACCATCGGTAGTAACCACTAGTGATGCCGGTGCTGGTGTGGGTTACAGTAGTATTCGTGTACGTGGTACAGATGGTACGCGTGTAAATATTACCATTAATGGAATTCCGTATAACGATCCTGAAAGCCAAGGGACGTTTTGGGTGAATTTAGGTGATTTTGCCTCATCAACCGAGAGTTTACAATTGCAACGTGGTGTTGGTACATCAACCAATGGTTCAGCGGCTTTTGGAGCCAGCTTAAACTTACTTACCGATGCTTTTTCTGAAGAAGCTTCAGGTGAAATTGCCAACAGTTTTGGTAGTTACAACACCAGAAAACACACGGTAAAATTAAGTACAGGTTTACTTAATGATCATTTTGAAATTTCTGGGCGTTTCTCAAAAATTAATTCCGATGGTTATGTAGATCGTGCCTTTACCGATTTAAAATCGTATTTCCTTCAAGGTATTTATAAAGATGATAATACCTTAATAAAGGCTTTAACTTTTGGTAATCAGGAATACACGTATCAAGCTTGGTATGGTTTAACTGCCGATGAGTTGCGGGAAGACCGTCGCCAAAATCCATACACTTACGATAATGAAACCGATAATTACTGGCAAAACCATTATCAATTACATTGGAATGAGCGTATAAGTAACAACTGGTCTACAAATATTGGTTTAAACTACACCAAAGGAGAAGGCTATTTTGAACAATACAAACCTGAAGAAACGGCTGCAGATTTTGATAATTTAATCGAAGAAGGTTCCGATGTTATTGTGCGTCGTTGGTTAGATAATCATTTTTACGTGATTAATGCAAACGTTACTTATAAAACATCTGGTTTAGAGTTAATTTCTGGCGGATCGTACAATACATATTCTGGTGATCATTTTGGTGAAGTAATTTGGGGAAGCGATTTAGCAGAAGGCACTAACATAAGAGATCGTTATTATTTTGGAGATGCTAAGAAAAGTGATTTTAGTGTGTTCTCGAAAGCAACTTTTAAATTAGCTGAAACACTTACAGGATTTGTAGATTTACAAGGCCGTTTTGTAAATTATGAAACTGAAGGCTTAGATTCTGATAGAAACGATTTTAATACCGATACTAATTTTAGTTTCTTTAATCCTAAACTTGGTTTAACCTACAAACCATCGGATAATAATAGCTTTTACGCTTCGTTTGCTAGAGCCAATCGTGAGCCAAATCGGGACGATTTTAAAGCAGGTGTAACCGAGCACGAAACATTAAATGATATTGAATTAGGTTGGAGACACAACACCGATAATGTTGCCCTAAGTACTAATTTATACTACATGTTTTATCAAAATCAATTGGTGTTAACAGGCGAGTTAGATGATGTGGGAAGCCCAATTAGAGCAACCAGCGGTAAAAGTTACCGCTTAGGTTTAGAGGTTGATGCTACTGTAAAATTCACCAACTTTTTTAACACTACAACCAATGTGGCATTAAGTACTAACAAAAACCAAGATTTTACTTCATCTATAGACGGAGAATTGTTAAACTTAGGAAATACCGATATTGCATTTTCACCAAATGTGGTTATTGGAAATGCGTTTAATTTTTACCCAACCAAAAATTTACAATTGTCGGTATTAAGTAAATACGTTGGCGAACAATACATGGGTAATATCGACTGGGAATCATCAAAGTTAGATGCGTATTTTATCAGTGATTTTAACGTAAACTACGAGCTTAAACCAAATAAAATATTTAAATCTATTATACTTTCTGGTTTAGTAAATAACATGTTTAATACCGAGTATGTGTCTAATGGGTATTTTGGAACTTATGATGACACTTGGTCTACGCCAGGAGAAACAACAACACTAGATTATGCAGGGTATTACCCTCAAGCAACCATTAACTTTTTAATGAGTGTTACCTTAAAATTCTAAAAAAGATCATTAACATATTGTAAGCTTTAGGAGTAGCTAGTTTTTACTAGTTTGAGAAACATCCTTTGAACCTGATTTGGTTAATACCAGCGTAGGGAAAAGTTATTTCTTTAATATGTTTTTTAAAATAAAAACATAACGCTTCATAAAGTTTACCTAACGCACATAAAATGCAAGTAAAAGTAAACAATACAATACATCAAGTTTCAGAGAATCAATCGTTACAAGCTCTTGTAGATCAATTACAAATTTCTACAAGTGGCATTGCCATTGCCATAAACAACAGTGTAATTAGAAAAGATGATTGGGACACTACGTTTTTAAAAGAAAATCAAGATGTATTAATTATTAAATCAACTCAAGGCGGATAAATAAATGCGTTTAAGCATAGTTTTTTAACAAACCACTAACTATAAAATTATGAAGCAAAAAGATACCGCACCAAAAAAAGATGGTGTAACTAGAAGTCCGTTTCCAAATTCAAAAAAAATCTATCTTCCAGGATCAATACATCCAGAAATTCAGGTTGCTATGCGAGAAATTGAGCTTAGCGATACTAAAGATTCCATGACTGGAAAACTAACACCCAACCAACCTGTTACTGTTTATGATACTTCAGGCGCATACACCGACCCTGATAAAGATATAAACATTCACAATGGTTTAGAGCGCATTCGTGAACCGTGGATTAACCAACGAAACGATGTAGAAACTTTAAATGAATTTACCTCAAAGTATTGTAACGAGCGTTTAAACGATACCAGTCTCGATCATTTACGTTTTAACCTAAAGCATAAACCTAAACGCGCTAAAAAGGGTAAAAATGTAACACAATTACATTATGCAAAACAAGGTGTAATTACTCCCGAAATGGAATACATTGCTATTCGAGAAAACCAGCGTATAGATGAAATAACAGAAATTGCAAAACAACATAAAGGTGAAGATTTTGGAGCTTCAATACCCAAAAAAATAACACCAGAATTTGTGCGAAGCGAAGTCGCTAGAGGTCGAGCTGTAATACCAAATAATATAAATCACCCAGAAAGCGAACCCATGATTTTAGGTCGAAATTTCTTGGTAAAAGTAAATGCTAACATTGGTAATTCGGCAACAACATCTTCTATAGAGGAAGAGGTAGAAAAATCGGTTTGGGCATGCCGTTGGGGTGCCGATACTATTATGGATTTATCTACCGGAAAAAATATTCACGAAACACGCGAGTGGATTATTCGTAATTCGCCAGTGCCAGTGGGCACGGTGCCAATTTACCAAGCTTTAGAAAAGGTAAATGGCGTTGCCGAAGACCTAACTTGGGAAATTTTTAGAGATACCCTAATAGAACAAGCCGAACAAGGTGTGGATTATTTTACCATTCATGCTGGTGTACTTTTACGCTATATTCCTATGACAGCTAAACGTGTAACAGGTATTGTATCTCGCGGCGGTTCTATTATGGCAAAATGGTGTTTAGCGCATCATAAAGAAAGCTTTTTATACACTCATTTCGAAGATATTTGTGAAATTTTAAAGCAATACGACGTTGCCTTTTCTTTGGGTGATGGTTTGCGTCCAGGTTCTATTGCCGATGCTAACGACGAAGCTCAATTTGCAGAGTTAGAAACACTTGGAGAGCTTACAAAAATTGCCCGCAAACACGATGTGCAGTGTTTTATAGAAGGTCCAGGGCACGTGCCAATGCACATGATAAAAGAAAACATGGATAAGCAACTCGAACATTGCGACGAGGCTCCGTTTTACACTTTAGGTCCGCTAACAACAGATATAGCACCAGGTTACGACCACATTACATCGGGCATTGGTGCCGCTATGATAGCTTGGTACGGTTGCGCCGTTTTATGCTATGTAACACCAAAAGAACATTTAGGTTTGCCTAATAAAAACGACGTTCGCGAGGGCGTAATAACCTATAAATTGGCTGCTCATGCTGCCGATTTAGCCAAAGGACACCCAGGAGCTCAACACCGCGACAATGCATTAAGTAAAGCGCGTTTCGAGTTTCGTTGGGAAGACCAATTTAACCTTGGTTTAGACCCAGAAAAAGCACGTGAATTTCACGACGAAACTCTACCTGCTCAAGGTGCAAAAATAGCACACTTTTGTTCTATGTGTGGACCAAAATTTTGTTCTATGAAAATATCACAAGAAGTGCGCGATTTTGCTGCAGAAAATATAATTGCCGATGATAATGAAGTTATAAAAAAAGGATTCGAAGAAAAATCTAAGGAATTTAAAAACAAAGGTTCAGAGGTTTATCTTTAGCGTTTTAAGGGCGTTACCCCGAGGTGTCGGGGTCGTGCTTTTCGCGCTCGCTTTTTTTTTTGGCTTTAAGTAGCCAATAAAAAGAGCTCAAACAACGCTGCAATCACTAACGCAAACCACCTGCTAAGTGCCGTTTTTTGACTTTATAATTGTAGGTCTATCGTATTTTTTTACACCTAAAAACAACATGTTTTATGTTAATTGTAATCACATCAGAAACTAATTTACCAAATGAGGCTACATTAATAAACCAACTGTTTAAAACTGGTTTGCAAGTGCTTCATTTGCGTAAACCATCATTTCAAATAAACGATTATCGTGAGTTTATCAAACAAATTCAAGTTAAGTATCATTCAAAAATAATGATTCATCAATACCATGAGTTATCCGAAGAATTTGGTTTAAAAGGCGTGCATTTACAAGAACAAACTAGAATAGATCTATCAGAAGATTTATTTCAATTTGTTGAATATTACAAACAAAAAGGTTATACGGTAAGTAGTTCGTTTCACGATCCAGAGGTTTTAAATAACTGTAAGGTGCCATTTCATTATCACTTATTAAGTCCCGTGTTTTCATCCATATCAAAACAAGGCTATCAAGGTAAAGGGTTTAATGTAAATGCTATAAATAAAACCATTATTGGTATGGGAGGTGTAACCGCTCAAACCATTCCAAAAATGTTAGCCTTGGGTTATCGAGGTGTTGGTGTTTTAGGCGGCGTTTGGAATACTAAAGATCCTATACAAAGTTTTAAAATTATACAAGACACATTTTTAGGTGTTAACATAAAGTATTAATTAAAATATATGATATCAAAATTACATTACATATCGCAAGGCGATACGCCAAAAGTGCATTTAAGTAATATTCAAAACGCTTGCGTTTCTGGTGCAGATTGTGTGCAACTAAGGTTAAAAAAAGTAGATTTTAAAACGGTTTTAGATATTGCCTCGCAAGCAAGAGAAATAACCAGTCATTTTCAAACGCGATTAATCATAAACGATTATTATAAAATTGCGAAAATAGTTAAAGCCGATGGTGTCCATTTAGGAAAAACAGATGCGTCACCAACAGAAGCTAGGGCACATTTAGCCTCATGGCAAATTATTGGTGGTACTGCAAATACGCTTCAAGATTGTGAAAATCTAATTCATAAAGAGGCAAACTATATCGGTTTAGGACCTTTTAGATTTACCAAAACAAAAGAAAATTTAAGCCCAGTTTTAGGACTTAAAGGTTATCGCGCCATTTTAGACGAGTTACAAACTAAAATTCCCATTTTGGCTATTGGTGGCATCACTTTAAATGATGTTTCTGAGTTACTTCAAACGGGAATTTATGGTTTAGCTATGTCTGGTGAAATAACTTCTAATTTTAATAACATATCAATATTAAACAAACTGCTTAATATGCCTGCTTTAAACGAACAGGTTTGGAAAGCACCAAAAAATACATAATTATGAGTTTACAAATAGCAAATAAAACCTTTACATCACGGTTGTTTACAGGAACCGGAAAGTTTAGTAGTTCTCAACTCATGCAAGACGCTTTGTTGGCTAGTAAAAGTGAGCTTGTAACCGTTGCTTTAAAGCGCGTAGATGTAACTAACGATAAGGATAATATTTTAACGCATTTAAATGAGCCACATATCAATTTATTACCAAATACATCGGGTGTTCGTGATGCAAAAGAAGCTGTTTTTGCTGCCGAATTATCGCGAGAAGCCTTAGAGACCAATTGGGTAAAGTTAGAAATACATCCAGACCCAAGATATTTGTTACCAGATCCAATTGAAACCTTAAAAGCAGCAGAAATACTTGTTAAAAAGGGGTTTGTGGTGATGCCTTACATTCATGCCGATCCTGTTTTATGCAAGCGTTTAGAAGATGTTGGAGTGCAATGTGTTATGCCGTTAGGCGCACCCATAGGAAGTAATAAAGGGTTAAAAACACAGGATTTTTTAGAGATTATTATCGAGCAATCTAAAGTGCCTGTAATTGTTGATGCTGGAATAGGTTCGCCATCGCATGCAGCTCATGCTATGGAAATGGGGGCCGATGCCGTTTTAGTAAATACAGCAATTGCAGTTTCACAGAACCCAGTGGACATGGCTAAGGCTTTTAAAATGGGTGTTGAAGCTGGTAGAATGGCTTTTGAAGCGAAGCTAGCACCTATAAAACAACAAGCAGAAGCCAGTAGTCCATTAACTTCATTTTTGAGCTAAGTAATAGTTATGCAGTCTTTTGAAAACATATTAAATGCCTATTCTTGGAACGATGTTTTAGCTAGTATTCATACCAAAACTCAAACCGATGTAAAAACTGCTTTGTCTAAGCAAAAACGAAATTTAGAAGATTTTAAAGCTTTAATTTCACCTGCAGCGAAACCCTTTTTAGAGGAAATGGCACAATTAAGTAGGCAACTTACTAAAAAGCGTTTTGGTAATACCATGCAAATGTATGCGCCTTTATATTTAAGTAACGAGTGCCAAAACATTTGTACTTATTGTGGGTTTAGTTTTACCAACAAAATTCCGAGGCGAACACTTACAGATGCCGAAATTTTAAAAGAAGCTAATTATTTAAAACAAAAAGGATTTGACCACGTGTTACTTGTAACAGGAGAAGCCAATAGAACTGTTGGGGTAGATTATATAAATAATGCTATAAAATTAATTAAACCTTATTTTGCTAACATCACAATAGAAGTGCAGCCATTGGAGCAAGAAGAATACGAATTACTCATACAAAATGGCTTGTATGCCGTTTTAGTTTACCAAGAAACGTATCATAAAAACGAATATAAAAAGCATCATCCTAAAGGAAAAAAATCTAATTTTAAGTATCGTTTAGAAACTCCCGATCGTTTAGGGAAAGCAGGTATACACAAAATAGGTTTAGGTGCTTTGTTTGGTTTAGAAGACTGGCGTGCCGATAGTTTTTTTACAGCCCTTCATTTAAATTATTTGCAAAAGCATTTTTGGCAAACAAAGTATTCCATTTCATTTCCCAGATTACGACCACATTCGGGTGGTTTAGAACCTAAAGTAGAGATGAAGGATGCTGATTTAGTACAACTTATTTGTGCTTACCGTTTGTTAGATGAAGATGTAGAACTCTCGATGTCTACTCGCGAAAGCGAACATTTTAGAAACCATATTGTAAATTTAGGTATTACATCAATAAGTGCAGAGTCTAAAACCAATCCAGGAGGTTATGCCGTTGAGCCACAATCGTTAGAGCAGTTTGAAATTTCGGATGAACGCAGTACAGAACAATTCACAGGTATGCTTAAAAAGCAAGGTCTGGAAGTCGTTTGGAAAGACTGGGAACATTTTAATTAATTCAATTCTAATTTTGTAGAATATTATGTTAACACAAGAAGAATTAAAACAATATAACCGACATGTTATATTAGATGAAATAGGTGAATCTGGACAAATAAAACTAAAAACCGCAAAAGTTTTAGTTGTTGGTGCGGGAGGTTTAGGTTGTCCAATTTTACAGTATTTAACAGCCGCTGGTGTTGGAACAATTGGTGTAATTGATGATGATGTTGTAGATCAAACAAATTTACAGCGTCAGATTTTATACACTGTCGACGATATTGGTAAGCCTAAAGTCGAAGTTGCCGTAAATCGCTTGTCAAAGTTAAATCCGTTTGTAGAATTTAAAGTTTTTGTCGAGAAATTATCAATTCAAAATGTCATTGATATTTTTAAAGATTTTGATATTATTGTTGATGGCAGTGATAACTTTCAAACTAGATATTTATGCAATGATGCAGCGGTAATAGCAAACAAACCTTTGGTTTATGGATCTATATTTAAGTTTGAAGGGCAAGTAAGTGTTTTTAATTTTAATAGTAGTGCTACTTATAGGTGTTTATATCCAACACCTCCCAAACTAAACGAATCTCCAAACTGTTCGGAAATTGGAGTTATGGGTGTTTTACCAGGAATTATAGGAAGTTTACAAGCCAATGAGGTTATTAAAATAATTTGTGGTATTGGCGATGTATTGGCTAATAAACTTTTGGTTTTCGATGTGTTATCCATGCGACAACTTACTCTGGATTACAGTAAAACCGAAAATTCGAGCATAACTAAATTAGAAACTAATTACGATTTTTTTTGTGGCATAGAATCAATAGATAACGACATTACTTTAGCAGCTTTAAACCAAAATAAAAGCACGTTCAACCTGTTGGATGTTCGTGAACACTGGGAGCGCCAGCAATATCATATAGGAGGTTTGCATATTCCTTTAGCTCAATTGCCAACAAGGTATCATGAAATCAATACAGAAAAGCCACTTGTGGTGTATTGTAAATCTGGAGTACGTAGTAAAAAGGCAATAAGCTTTTTAAAAGATGTTTTGTCAAAAAAAAGCAATCTTATAAACTTAAAAAATGGTTTGTAGTTTAATTGTAAATAGTTAAAATATTTCCGCTCTGCTGTACACGGTAGTTTTTTAACGCACAAACCAAAGTTGGGTCGTCACTATTATTTATTTCGCCAGTAAGTAAATTGTATTCATTGCCATCACCACATTCGCTCTCACAAAAAAGACCATTGGGCACCAAATGGGAACAAGTTCCAGGAACATAATTTGGGTCGCTGGCATCCCATGCCATAAAGCTAGATCCTGTATTGGCAACTATAATACCTGCGTTTCCAATATTTTGGATATAAATAGAGTTAGCAACAAAATTCAACTGGCTATATTCAGGAAGACTTAGGTTAATATTTAAGTTTATATTAAGGTCTAATAAAAAATTACAGTTTTCGTTTCTTACGGTATTACTGCTACAACTAAATAAAAATAGGGCTAAAAATAGTGCGCTGAGAGATTTCATAGGGAACATAAATTTTGGGCAATTTACAACAAAAGTAAATTGTTTTAGTAATGATTTTACTTTATAAGTGTAAACTATACAAGTAATTAAAAATTTTGTATTTTTGTTTTGCAATCTCGTTTATACGAGATTTTTTTTGTGCTGTCCCGATATTTCGGGATTTTTCAGCTTTTAGTATTAAGTAAAACGATGAAGTTATGAGTAAAGTATCATACTATACACCAGAAGGATTAAAAAAGTTAAGAGACGAGCTTAACCAGCTTAAGGATATAGAACGCCCAAAGGCATCACAAGCTATTGCAGACGCAAGAGATAAAGGTGATTTAAGTGAAAATGCAGAATACGACGCAGCCAAGGAGGCGCAAGGCATGTTGGAGATGAAAATTTCTAAAATGGAAGAAACTCTAGCTAACGCTCGTATTATTGACGAATCGCAATTAGACACCTCGAAGGTGTTAGTGCTTAGTAAGGTTAAAATTAAAAACCAAACCAATGGTATGGAAATGAATTATACTTTGGTGGCCGAAAGTGAAGCTGATTTGGCTTCAGGTAAAATATCGGTAAACTCGCCTATCGGTAAAGGTTTACTCGGTAAATCGGTTGGCGATGTAGCCGAAATTAAAGTGCCAAGTGGCGTAATGAAATTCGACATTGTAGAAATATCGAGATAATTCTTCATTTAAAATTTTTTTAAAAGATTCCTTATCTCTTTTGGTTTGGAATCTTTTTTATATTTACAGCAATACAAAACCCACTATTATGGCTTCTATTTTTACTAAAATAATTAACGGCGAAATACCTTGTTATAAAATTGCTGAAACCGAAGATTTCTTCGCGTTTTTAGATATAAATCCGAATGCAAAAGGGCATACATTATGCATTCCAAAACAAGAAGTTGATAAATTATTCGATTTAGATGAAGCTACTTACAACGGGTTAATGCAATTTTCTAGACGTGTTGCCAAAGCTATCGAAAAAGCTGTGCCTTGTAATCGTGTAGGCTTAACTGTAATTGGCTTAGAGGTGCCGCATGCGCACGTACATTTAATTCCGTTAAACAACATGGAAGATTCGCGATTTATAAAAAAAGAAACCTTGTCTCCAGAAGAGTTTCAAGAGATAGCAAATGCTATTCAGGCTAACTTCTAATTATAAAGCACCATAAAACCAATTGCCGAAACGGTAATAATAGCGGTTAAAATTACAATAAGCCAAGTGAGCTTTTTTAAGTGAAACGATTTGCTTTTTGGGGTTATAGCTCTTTTGTGATACTCAAAAACACGCTCTAAATCATCCGTCCATTGTACAGGATAAATATTAGAGTTGCATGTGTTACAAAACAATTCATTTAAGGTGTCTAAAGTGGTCGCTTTGTAAAAAGCGTTTTCAATTAATTGTTGCTTAAAGGTTAGTTTTAAACCGTCGTTGCTATAGCATACAGGGCAGTTGTTCTTTAAGTTAAATTCGTTTATTTTAATGTGTTTTTTTGCCATATTTAAGTGGCTCTTTTTAATTGAATTTGGATGGTAGTGCCTTTTTTAATTTCGGAGTTTAGCACCTTGATTTTCCCTTTATGGAAATCTTCAATAATACGCTTTGTTAAGGATAAACCTAAACCCCAACCGCGTTTTTTGGTCGTAAAACCAGGCTCAAAAATTGTATTAAAATCTTTCTTAGGGATGCCTTTACCGGTATCGGTAACATTAATTTTTATATCGTTTTCTAACTGAATAATTTCTAAGGTTAGCTTTCCGCGTCCTTTCATAGCATCAATGGCGTTTTTTACCAAATTTTCTATGGTCCAGCTATAAAGTTGTTTGTTTAAGTTAACAGGAATTTCTTCATTGGGCGTTTTTATTTCAAAAGTAACTAATTTGGAAGCACGCGCCTTTAAATAATCGAAGCTGTGTATGGTTTCGGTAACAATATCGGTGGTTTCTAAAACGGGCACAGATCCTATTTTGCTGAAACGTTCGGTTATGGTTTGCAGGCGGTCAATATCTTTTTCAATTTCAACAATGTAGTCGGGGTTCGTGTTTTCAGTCTTTAAAATTTCGGTCCAACCAATTAATGACGAAAGCGGTGTGCCAATTTGATGCGCTGTTTCCTTTGCCATACCCGACCAAAGCTTATTTTGAGTGGCAATTTTACTGCTTCGGTAAAAGAAATAAATAACGGCTGCAAACAAAAATATAATTAAAAATAAGGCTAACGGGTAATATTTAAGTTTGTTTAATAACGGCGAGTTTCCGTAGTAAATGGTACTAATAACTCTACCATCTAATTTTACTTTTATGGGGTTGTTTTCTTCTTTAAACTTGGCAATTAATTTTTGTACAGCAATTGAGTCGCTTAGCTTTTTTTTATCAATATTGTTAAAATCGTAATTGCCATCTTCGGCAACCATAATCATGGGTGTGGTTTTGTTACTGGTAATTACTTTTAGCGGTAAATTACCCAAATCCATATCTAAATTGGTGGTTTTTAACAAATCGGTTTGAGCAAACGACCAATTTTCCATTTTTATCCGTTCTTCTTCTTTAAAATGCTGAAAAAACTCGAACGTTTTCCATAAAATAAGAGAAACAATGGCAAAAGAAGCGGTAATAATTATCCAACGAAATAAATTGCTATGCTTGCTTAAAATCATTAACAAAGGGATTTGTTCGGTAATATAATGCAATTCTGTTAATATTATTGTTTAAGTTGTTAGTAAATCGGTTTTTAGTTGCAGACTAGAATAGTTACATTTGCTGAAATAAATTTGTGATGCTGTCCATAGATCCTAAATCGATATCAACGAGCCAGTTACATGGCTATTTGTTAAGTGCTGTGGCACCTAGGCCTATTGCTTTTGCAAGCACTATTGATGCGAAAGGACAACCAAATTTATCGCCATTTAGCTTTTTTAATGTATTTAGTGCAAACCCGCCAGTGTTAATATTTTCGCCAGCAAGACGGGTAAAAAATAATACCACTAAGCATACTTTAGAGAATGTTGAAGCAGTTAAAGAAGTGGTTATAAATGTGGTAAATTATAATTTGGTTCAGCAAATGTCGTTAAGTAGTACCGAGTATGCTAAAGGTGTAAACGAGTTTGAAAAGGCAGGGTTAACTATGGTTAAATCGGAGGTTGTAAAACCGTTTCGAGTTGCCGAATCGCCTGTGCAAATGGAGTGTAAAGTAACCGAAATAGTTAAATTGGGTACCCAAGGTGGCGCTGGAAATTTAGTGATTTGCGAAGTTGTTAAGTTACATATTGATGAGGTTGTTTTGAATGAAGGTGGTAACATCGACCAAAATAAAATAGATTTGGTAGCTAGAGCAGGAGGAAGTTTTTACAGTAGAGCAAAAACTGGGTTTTTTGAAATACCAAAACCTTTAAGTAGCTTAGGAATTGGTGTAGACAGTTTTCCAGAACACATTAAAAATAGTACCGTACTAACGGGTAACGATTTAGGGGTTTTAGGTAATGTTGAAGCCTTACCAAAACCAGAAAAAGTAACACAGTTTATAAATAATTTAGCGGTTAGTAAGCCCGAAATTAAAACGTTTACAAGTTTTCAAAAACACCAATTAGCTCAAAGCTATTTAAGTTTTGGAGATGTTAAAAGTGCTTGGAAAATATTGTTAAGTTAATTTTTAAAACCACCTTTGTAATAGGGTTTTTAAGTAAGCATAAGATAAATAAATAGTAATAAATAATTTGATTAGATGGAAGTTCAAGGAAGAATTAAAGTGATTGGAGAAACTCAAAGTTTTGGAAGCAATGGGTTTAGAAAAAGAGAAATAGTTGTAACTACAGAAGAGCAATACCCACAACATATTATGGTGGAGTTTGTACAAGATAAAACCGATTTGCTAAACAGTTATAAAGTTGGGCAACAGGTTAAAATAAACATTAATTTACGAGGTAGAGAATGGGTTAACCCACAAGGAGAAACTAAATATTTTAACTCTATACAAGGTTGGAGAATTGAAGTATTACAAGCCCAAGCCGGTGGCGATAACTTGCCTCCAGTACCTCCTGCAGATGCTTTTGAGCCAGCAGGCGATTTAAACGAAGACGATCACGATGATTTACCGTTTTAAAGATAATATCCTCAAGTCACGCTAAACAATTTAGAAGTGTTGACTACGGATAGCTAAAAACAAGAGGCTCTCTAAAAAGTGTGAAATCTGTCATTCTGAATTTATTTCAGAATCTTAAACAGTTGATTTCTAAAACACATTAGAATCTGAAACAAGTTCAGATTGACAACAATGTGGCTTTTTAGACAGCCTCTTTTATTTTTATAACATGCATCAATTAACAGAAGCATTATGGTTTCCAGATCCCTCTGAAGCAAACAGTGAAGGTTTATTAGCCTTTGGTGGCGATTTAAGTGTGTCGCGTTTATTGTTAGCCTACAAAATGGGAATTTTTCCGTGGTACGACCAAGAACCTATTTTGTGGTGGGCGCCAAATCCGCGTTTTGTATTATTTCCAGAAAAACTGAAGATCTCTAAAAGTATGCGACAAGTATTACGAAATGGTGATTTTAAAGTTACAGTAAATAAAGCGTTTATAGAAGTTATAACAGCTTGTTCAGTACAAAAACGGCAAGGGCAAGACGGTACATGGATTACACAAAGCATGATAGAAAGCTACACGAAGTTACATGAATTAGGTTTTGCCAAATCGGTTGAAGTTTGGCAAAATAATACGTTGGTTGGCGGGTTATATGGCGTCGATTTAAACAATGGTGTTTTTTGTGGCGAAAGCATGTTTACAACAGTTAGTAATGCCAGTAAAGTGGGTTTTATCACCTTTATTAAAAATACAAATTATAAACTTATCGACTGTCAAGTGTACACCAATCATTTAGAAAGTTTAGGTGCCGAAGATATTTCAAGAAACCAATTTTTAAAGTTTTTATAGATTAATCTTATTCCAAAAAATAAAAATTCTGTTGGTTAATAACTTTTAACATCGTAATATTGCAATATTAAAATAACTGATTTGTTACCGCTATGAAGAAATTAAGCTTTTTAGATAAAAATTTGACCTTATGGATTTTTATCGCGATGCTATTTGGTGTTGGTTTAGGTTATTTTATTCCGGAGTTTCCAAACTTTGTTAATTCGTTTAATCGCGGAAATACAAACATCTCAATAGCCATTGGTTTAATTTTAATGATGTATCCCCCATTGGCTAAAGTTAATTATGCTTTATTACCTAAGGTGTTTCGAAATACAAAAATTCTATCTATTTCATTAGTATTAAATTGGGTTATTGGTCCTGTTTTAATGTTTTTTTTGGCTATTACCTTTTTAAAGGATTATCCAGAATATATGGTAGGACTTATTTTAATTGGTTTAGCACGTTGTATTGCCATGGTTTTAGTTTGGAACGATTTGGCAGAGGGAAGTACCGAATACGGTGCAGGTTTAGTCGCTTTAAATAGTATATTTCAGGTATTTGCTTATAGTTTTTATGCGTGGTTGTTTATTACTAAATTACCGCCACTGTTTGGATATGAAGGTGCCATTCTGAATATTTCTATGGGTACAATTGCCGAAAGTGTTGCTATTTATTTAGGACTTCCTTTTTTATTGGGCATATTAAGTCGGTTAATTTTGGTAAAACTTAAAGGGGAAGATTGGTATAGCAACAAGTTTATACCAACTATTTCTCCACTAACGCTAATTGCTCTATTATTTACCATAATAATTATGTTTTCGCTTAAAGGCGAACTAATTGTAGAAATACCTTTTGATGTTATATTAATAGCCATACCATTATTAATTTATTTCGCGCTTATGTTTGTGTTTGGGTTTTTCATTACTAAAGCAATGGGTACTAATTATAGTAAAACAGTAGCGGTAGCTTTTACAGCTGCGGGTAATAATTTTGAGTTGGCCATTGCCGTTGCTATAGCTGTTTTCGGGATAAATTCAGGTCAAGCCTTTGCTGGTGTTATAGGGCCATTAGTAGAGGTTCCAGCTTTAATTCTATTGGTTAAAGTATCATTTTGGTTAAAAAAGAAATATTTCGCATAAAACTTAGTGTAAATTGTTTAAAGCCCCAATGTGTTAATTTAAATGTTTGGGTCTTTACATTTTTACAATAGCTGAAGTTAAAATAAATAAACGATGTTCAGTTTTTAAATTAAATGCTTCAAAACGATATTCGGCGCCTATTTGTAGTTTTAAAGTTTTACTAGTTTGCCAACCAATTTGCGACGTAATACGATTGTCCCATTCGGGTTTCATGCTATTATTAAGGCTTAACAAGAACTCGGTCGAGGATACTAAATATGTTTCACCAATATCTAATTTTTCTCCATTTAAAGGACAATCAACAGCAAACCGATAGCGCTGCCTATAAATAGTTTGGTTTTTTAAAAGGCGTTGCTCGGTTCTAAATCTATGTCCAAATCTTATATTATGCGGTGTTTTAGTACTATTAAATTGCTGGGTTAGCCGAACTTCGTTACCAACTAAATTGTTAAAAATAGTTCTGTTACGGTATTGTAAACCTAAACTTAAGCTTTTATTGTGTCTTAGTTTTAAGGTTGAAAAATGCACGACATCTATTTGCCGTTGCGTATAGGTTAATGTGTTTTCTTTATATAAATAGTAGCGCGATTTTAATGCGAAATTTACCTTATAGGCGTTTGAAACCGTATGATTTACTGCCACTGCAGATTCTCCTAAACTTTCAAAATTACTTTGAGAAAACCCAATAATATAGCAACAGCCAAATAAAATTGACAGCTTAAGTTTAATACAACGCGAATTCATACGAATTTGGTGTTAAAACCCGCGATGAAATAAACATGCCTTTTGGGTTAAAGGTAAGCTCATAAATATACTGGGCGGTTTTGGTTTTTACTTCGGCAATAATTTCGTAATTGCAAACTAGTGTTTTGGCATTTTGTAATACCTCATTAATAAAATGAGTTGTGTTGTTATTTACAAATTGCCTCTGAATTTTAATAACATGTGTTTTCTGGTAGTTTTGTTTAAAATACGCCATTATTTCTGTCCACACTTGGGGTGCAATGGCTTTTTGTTTTACAAGCACTTCAATATCTTCTAAAACGCAATCATCGTTAAATTCTAGACTGTAAAAGTTTTTACTGTATTTAAATTTAGCTTCAAAGCTGTGTTTATCGCCATCGGTTTCTTTGTAAAAGCGCAACCGTTTTATATTATTGGGTAACCATTTTAATTTATTTATGCAGGTAAAGGCTTCAGCTTTTATACGTGTTTCCTTTTCGTTTTTGGTTTGGCAAAAACAGTAGTAGTTAATACAAAAAACAAGTACTAAGAGTTTAAACCTCATGGTATCTAAAGCAATTAATTTCATGGTCGTTTACCATACCAGTTGCTTGCATGTGCGCATAAACAACCGTCGATCCTACAAACTTAAATCCACGTTTTTTTAAATCTTTACTTAAAGCATCACTTATAGCCGTATTTGCAGGAGCGTCTTTATAATTTTTTAGTTTATTTTTTATTGGTTTTCCATCAACAAATCCCCAAATGTATTTACTAAACGAGCCAAACTCTTCTTGTATTTTTAAAAAGGCTTGTGCATTGGTTACAGTTGCTTTTACCTTTAATTTATTGCGTATAATGCCAGGGTTTTGCAATAATTCATCTAACTTTTCTTGAGGGTATTTTGCAATTTTATTGTAATCAAAATTATCGAAAGCCGCTTTAAAGTTTTCGCGTTTTCGTAGCACTGTAATCCAGCTTAAACCAGCTTGAAAAGTTTCTAAAATTAAAAACTCAAAAATGGTTGCATCATCGTAAACAGGAACGCCCCATTCTTGGTCGTGGTAAGCTTCGTAAAGCGCGTCGCCTTCGCACCAACCGCATCGGTGTTTTGTTGCCATAATTTAGTTGTAAGGTTTAAGGTAAAAGTATGACAAATATCATCCTAATTAAAATATTGAAGCCCTAAATTTGCCTTGGTATTTTGTTTAAAATTTAAAAATGTTATGGAATTATTTATTAAAGAAAGTTTAAAAAAGGCAATTAATTATTCCAATTACAAAGCCTTAATGAAACATTTGGCTGAAAACCACAAGACCACCGGAATCGAACAAACCGAAGCTTTAATAAATTACACTAAACTTAACGAGCGCCGTATGAAGCGTTGGGATAAAACCGTTAAAGTTACAGAAGCAATTAAAGCAGATATACAAAAGTTTAATAAACCTATGACTTGGTTAGTTATTACCGAAAGTTGGTGCGGTGATGCTGCCCATGTGTTGCCTGTAATTAATAAAATAGCCGAATTAAATGATAATATCGACTTAAAATTTGTGCTACGTGATGAAAATATAGAGTTGATGGATGCTTTTTTAACTAATGGCGGGCGCTCAATTCCGAAAGTAATTATGATTGATAATGAAACTGGAAAAGTGGTTAATACTTATGGACCAAGACCAAGTGAGGCAACTAATTTGGTAAATCGTTTTAAAAGTAAATACGGCGCATTAACACCTGAATTTAAAGAAGATTTACAACACTGGTATAACAAAAATAAAGGGCAAAATATTGTTGCAGATATTACCGAAATTTTAAACCAATTAAGTCTGGTTATTTCCCAATAAAATTGAACGTAATCGTTCCTATTTGCGATTTTTTATTGGCGTCTGTGCTAAAAACAGATTGTTTTGCGTATTCTAAAGCGCGTTCTTTTAAGCACTCGTTGGCCGAATTTGACGAGCTGTTTACGTAAGTGTCAACCACGTTACCTTTATCGTTTACGGTAATGTTTATAACAATTTTACCATCTTCTTCACATAAATAAATAGGAATAGGAATGTGTACCTTTGTTCTGTTTAATAAGGAATAGCTTATGGTGCTTTTCGAGTTGTCATCACCCGATTTTTGTTTTTTAAGAAGTTCATTTACTTTACTAAATGTTTCGAGTTCTTCTTTGTTTAACTCGGTATTTTTTTGATGCTTATAACTGTGTTTTGAAGTATTTGGACCATCTTGGTAACCACTAAATTTAGGAACATAATCTTTAGGTGGTGCTATAGTTTTAAACGCCTGTGCAAAATGTTTGTTTTTTTTGTTTTCGTTTGAGGCACTATTAGTACGGGCTTTACTAAGTTTGTCTAAATTTTTTTGAATTTTTTCTTCTTCTGGCGTACGTTTTTTTTCGGGTTCAATTTCGTAATAGCTCTCGTTTAAGAAAATTTCATGTTGTTCTAAACCTAAATTAAAGGCTAAGGCAAGTACAATACCAGAACATACTAATGTGATTATTAGGGCTTTATGTTGATTTGTTAGGTTCAAATCTTAAGAATTGTAATAAATGGGTTTGCTGAAATATACGTAAAATATTGATATATAGATGTTAATTGTTGTTAAGCTGGCTAATAAAACCTTCAATACTTACAGCATTTTCAACATTAAAATCGCCAATTTTTGTACGACGTAAAGCCGATAAATGTCCACCAGATTGTAACGCTTTACCAAAATCGTTAGCTAAAGAACGAATGTAAGTGCCTTTGCTACAAACTACTCTAAAATTAAGTTCTAAGTTGTTAATTGACGTAATTTCAAACTCCGAAATATGAATGGTTCGTGGTTTAATTTCAACCGTTTCGCCTGCTCTAGCAAATTCGTAAAGGCGTTTACCGTCTTTTTTTACTGCCGAAAATACGGGAGGAAATTGTTCGATATCACCAATAAATTGTTTGGTTGTTTTGTGTATTAAATCTTCAGTAATATGGTCTGTTGGAAATGTTTCGTTTATTTCGGTTTCTAAATCGAACGATGGCGTGGTACTGCCCAAAACAATGGTGCCTGTGTATTCCTTTACTTGCGCTTGAAAGGTGTTTATTTCTTTCGTTTTTTTTCCTGTACAGATAATTAAAAGTCCTGTAGCTAAAGGATCGAGCGTGCCAGCGTGACCAACTTTTATTTTTTTTATGTTGAAGGCTTGCCGTATTTCCCAACGTAGTTTGTTAACCGCTTGAAAAGAGGTCCAATTTAAGGGCTTATCGATAAGAAGAACTTGTCCGGAAAGGTAATCGTCTTTAGTTAGCATATTAATTCATTAAAGCTACGGCAATAGCGATGATGCCTACTATGGCGCAATACATAGCAAAGTAAGATAATTTACTTTTTTTAACTAAGGCAATCATCCAAGTACAGGCGAATAATCCAGCAACGAATGCTGCAACAAAGCCGATAGATAGTGCGGTGAAATTCTGACTTTCCATTGATATATCACCACTTAAAACATCTTTAGCAATTTTACCAAAAATTAGAGGTACCACCATTAAAAATGAAAAGCGTGCGGCTTTAGTTTTATCGTTACCCAATAACACCGAGGTTGAAATGGTTGCTCCAGAACGAGAAATGCCTGGTAACATAGCAATAGCTTGCGATACGCCAATTACAAACGCGTTCGCAAACGATACTTTTTTGTTTGTGTCTTTAGCTTTATCAGCAAAATATAAAAGTACAGCTGTTACAATAAGCATGCAACCTACAAGTAAAATATTGCCGCTAAATAAGGCTTCTAATTGTTCTTCAAAAAACAATCCAACAACAACGGCAGGAATCATAGAAATACCAATTTTAAAGATAAATTGTAAATCTTCGTTCCATTTAAATTGTAATGCGCCTTTTATTAAGCTTAAAATATCTTTTCTAAAAATAACTATGGTACTTAAAGCTGTAGCAAAATGTAATACTACCGTAAAAAGTAAACTTTCTTCTGGTACCGAATTATCACCAAGAATAGCTTTTCCTAACTCTAAATGACCACTTGATGAAACCGGTAAAAATTCGGTTAAACCTTGAATAATCCCTAGGATAATAGCATCAATAATATTCATGAGTTTTTCTCGGGATTTAAAAGAATAGCATATACTTCAATACCAAAACCTAAAAGTACTAGCATGGGCGCTAAACGAATACGTCTCCAGCTAAAAATTTCTGGATTAAAAACATTAGGATCGTCGCTACCACCACCCGACATTAAAATAAAACCGAGTGCAATGATGGCTAAACCTATAAACATGAATTTGTAGTTTTTTTTGCCAAAAACAAAGGCTGGTTTTGCGCTTTCTTTTCGTTTTTGTTCTCCCATAGTTTTAAATTTTATACAAATAAAAGCAATTATTAGTTAGTAGTATAGCTGGTCGGTTTTTAAGTTTAAGAAGCGTTGGGTTGCAAAATGTGTACTTATCCAGGTAATTACAACACCCAAAGCAAAAATAAATATAAATAAAAGCCCAATTAAAATAGGATTGCTTAATAGGTTTAGTTCGGCAAAGGTTTGGTTTAGGTAGTATAAAACTATTGCCATACCAATTAAGGCTAAAACCGCGCCAATCATGCCCAAACGAATACTTTTCCAAACAAAAGGACGACGAATAAATTGTTTTGTAGCGCCTACCATTTGCATGGTTTTTATAGTAAAACGTTTGGAGTAAACCGATAATCTAATAGAACTGTTTATAAGTAAAACGGCAATTACTGTAAAAATACCACTCACTAAAAGTACCCAAAAGCTTATTTTCTTTACGTTATCATTCATAAGGTTAACCAAATCGTTGTCGTAGCTTACTTCGTCTACAAAATTTTTGGTTAAAGCTTCAGTCGAAATTTTTTCAAGATGTTCCGTAGTTACAAAATCGGCTTTTAAATGCACATCTATAGAGTTTTGCAACGGGTTGTAGCCCACAAAATCCATGAAATCTTCACCGTTTTGTGCTTTCATAAATTCGGCGGCTTGTTCTTTCGAGACGTATTCGGTGCTTTTAACATAATCGGCCATTGCCAAACTTTTTTCAAGTTGTTTGGTTTCGACTTCTTTAGCGTTGTCTTTTAAATAAATAGTAATAACAACTTGCTCTTTAAAATGATCGGATACTTTTTTAGCATTCAATACCAACAAACCCAATAATCCTACTAAAAATAATACTAAGGCAATACTTAATACTACCGAAAAGTAAGATGAAATTAAACGGCGTTTTTGGTGTTTCTCGAACGGTGAACTCATAAAATGAACAAATTAATCGTGTAAAAATAAAAAACTAAACAACACAATAGTTGTAAAACATAGCTTTTAAAACAAAACGATGTCTATGTTAAATTGTTTTATCTTATTTTTCCTTTTTTAGTACGACTCACAATATAGACACCAGCGGCTACAAGTATGCAACTAAAAATTTTAATCATATTAATATCTTTAGCGTATTCACTTTGCATAAAAATATAGGCTAAAATACTTACCAAAATAAAACTAACAACGGGTTGTAAATAAATATAACTACTGGTAATAGAGGGTGCTAAGTGTTTTAAGGCAAAAATATTAAATAAGTAAGCAAAAAATGTGGTGAACAATACTACATACCCAATGGTAAGGTAAGTATGTGTGGTAAATGCACTAAAATTGGTGTTTATAAAATCGTGGTAGTTAAACGGAGATGCTAAAATAAAACCAAATAAAAATATCCAACTTGCCACGGTAACTGCATGGTATTTCTGCATTAGGGTTCTTGCAATTACTAAGTACAACCCATAGCTACAAGCATTAAAAAAGATGAATAAATTACCTAAAAACGAGCTCGTACCTTGAGCTTTATTTCCATATAGAATAAGTACTACCGCGCCAATACCAGCAATAGTAATACCTAAAACTTTATTCATGGTAATTTTTTCTTTTAAAATTAAAAAGCTAAAAATGAGTACCAAAACAGGTGTTGCAGTTTGTATAATTGAGGCATCAATAGGAGAGGTTAAATTAATACCATGAAAAAATAACATTTGGTTTAAAGCACCACCAAATAAACCACATAGTAGCAATCTAATAAAATCCTTTTTTTCAACGCGCTCGTTTATAAAAAGTAGTTTTACAAGCCAAAATAATATGGTACAACCAGCTAAACGAATAAAAACAAAAGCTGGAGGCGTAATTTTTTCGGGCATAATGCCTTTTGCAATAATATAATTCGCACCGTAAATAGCGTTTGCACCAATAAGTGCTAAATGCGCTTGGGTTGTTTTAGTTATCAAATGGACTTGTGTTTAGGTGGCGAAATTACAAATTGCTTTTGTAACAGGTTATTTTTACGCCATTAAAAATTCGTTAATTAAATGTCTGTCTATTAATTGGCTGTTTTTGGTTATAAAACGTAAATTTGCGCTTTCAAATTTGTCATTCTTAGTTATGCGTGCAAATCTGTTTAAATTTTAATAAATAATTTAAGGTTTGCATTCTTTGTAATGACAATATAATTTATAATCAAGGATGAAATACAATTTCAACGACATTGAAGCCAAGTGGCAAAAATATTGGGCAGAAAACCAAACGTTTAAAGCAGAAAATAACAGCGAAAAACCAAAGTATTATGTGTTAGATATGTTTCCTTACCCAAGTGGTGCAGGCTTACATGTTGGGCATCCGCTAGGTTATATCGCATCCGATATTTATGCGCGCTACAAACGCCATCAAGGGTTTAATGTATTGCATCCGCAAGGTTACGATTCGTTTGGGTTACCAGCAGAACAATATGCGATTCAAACTGGGCAGCATCCTGCAATTACTACCGAAGCGAATATAAAAACCTACCGTCGTCAGTTAGATCAAATTGGTTTTTCGTTCGATTGGAGCAGGGAAGTGCGCACCAGTAATCCAGAATATTACAAATGGACGCAGTGGATTTTCATTCAGCTTTTCGGGTCGTGGTATAATATTGATGCTAATGCAGCTGAAGATATTATTGATTTAATGATCATTTTCGAAAACGAAGGAAATGCTAATGTTAACGCCGTTTGTGATGACGATGTTGAAATTTTTACTGCTGAAGAGTGGAATGCTTTTGATGATATTAAAAAACAAAGCATTTTATTACAATACAGATTAACATATTTAGCCGAAACCGAAGTAAACTGGTGTCCTGCTTTAGGAACGGTTTTAGCTAATGATGAGATTGTAAATGGCGTTTCAGAACGTGGCGGACATCCAGTAGTGCGCAAGAAAATGACACAATGGAGCATGCGTATTTCGGCTTATGCAGAGCGCTTACTTCAAGGACTAGAAACGATTGATTGGACCGATTCGCTTAAAGAAAGTCAGCGTAACTGGATAGGTAAATCTGTTGGAGCGCAAGTAGAATTCAGAATTCAGAATTCAGAATCCAGAATTTCTGTATTCACCACCCGCCCCGACACCATTTTTGGCGTAAGTTTCATGACCTTGGCGCCAGAACACGATTTAGTATTACAAATTACAACCCCAGAGCAAAAAGCCGAGGTTGAAGCCTATATTGAAGCTACTGCAAAACGTAGCGAGCGCGAACGTATGGCCGATGTTAAAACCATTTCGGGTGTGTTTACAGGGGCTTATGCAGAGCATCCGTTTACCAAAGCTCCTATTCCAATCTGGATTGGCGATTACGTACTTGCCGGTTATGGCACAGGAGCTGTTATGGCAGTGCCATGTGGCGATCAGCGTGATTACGATTTTGCAAAGCATTTCAACATTGCAATTCCAAATATTTTTGAAGGCGTCGATATTAGCGAAGAAGCCTTTGCCGATAAAGACAAAACCGTTATTGCGAACAGCGATTTCCTTAACGGATTAAACTATAAAAAAGCTACCAAACGTGCTATTTTCGAACTAGAGCAAATTGGTCAAGGACAAGGAAAAACCAATTACCGCCTGCGCGATGCCGTATTTAGTCGTCAGCGTTATTGGGGCGAACCTTTCCCGGTGTATTATGTTGATGGTATGCCACGCATGATTGATGAAGCGCATTTACCAATTCAATTACCAGAAGTAGAAAAGTATTTGCCAACCGAAACTGGCGAGCCGCCATTAGGAAATGCCAATGTTTGGGCTTGGTGTACAGAAACCAATGCGGTTGTAGCGAACGACAAAATAAACAATACAACTGTGTTTTCTTTAGAGCTTAACACCATGCCAGGGTGGGCAGGAAGTTCGTGGTATTTTAACCGCTACATGGATGCAGGCAACACCGAAGCCTTTGCAAGCAAAGAAGCCTTAAATTATTGGAAAGATGTCGATTTATACATTGGCGGAAGCGAGCACGCAACAGGTCACTTATTATACGCACGTTTTTGGCAAAAGTTTTTATTCGATAAAGGTTTTGTGCCAGTTGATGAGTTTGCGAAAAAACTGATTAACCAAGGAATGATTTTGGGGACGAGTGCTTTTGTTTATCGTGTTGAAGGTGAAAATAAGTTCTTGTCAAAAGGATTGATTGAAGGAGAAAAGGTTCAACCAATTCATGCCGATGTGTCTTTTATAAATTCCTCTGATGAATTAGATGTTGAAGCGTTTAAAAATTGGCGTGCTGAATTTAAAGATGCCGAATTTGTTTTAGAAGATGGTGTTTATAAAGTAGGTCGCGATGTTGAAAAAATGTCGAAATCGAAATACAACGTTGTAAACCCTGATGATATTGTTGCCGATTATGGTGCCGATAGTTTACGTCTTTACGAAATGTTTTTAGGGCCTTTAGAACAGTACAAACCATGGAATTCTGCGGGTATTACAGGTGTGCACAATTTCTTAAAAAAACTTTGGAAACTTTATGCAGACGATAACGGATTAAAAGTTACCGATGCAGAACCAACAAAAGACAACCTTAAAACGCTACACAAAACCATTAAAAAGGTACAAGAAGATATCGAGAACTTTTCATTCAATACATCGGTGTCTACCTTTATGATTGCTGTTAACGAATTAACGCAGCAAAAGTGTACAAGCAAAGCTATTTTAGAACCCTTATTGGTTTTAATTTCACCTTATGCGCCGCATATTGCCGAAGAATTATGGAGTCAGTTAGGAAATAGTGCATCTATTTCTACTGCAGCGTTTCCAGTATTCGATGAAAGTCATTTGGTAGAAAGTAGCAAAAATTACCCAATTTCGTTTAATGGTAAAATGCGTTTTACGCTCGAGTTACCTATGGATATGAGTAAAGACGAGATTGAAAAAACCGTTATGGCTCACGAAAAAACGCAAGAGCAATTGGCAGGCAGAACACCTAAAAAAGTGATTGTGGTTCCTGGTAAAATTGTAAATATAGTTGGGTAAACTATAAGTTGTTTGGTAATTAGTAAGCGCGTTAGGGATTGAAGCGACATCCTTTTTTGAAGTATGAGAAAAAGATAAAGCGTAAAGCCTGACACCGATACCGACTTTTCGGGGCGGTGTAACGCCCAAATTATAACTAATTTTTTATGGAAATTGTTGGTTTTATAGCAGCATGCTTAACAACAGCAGCCTTTTTGCCTCAGGTATACAAAACTTGGAAAACCAAAGATGTATCGAGCTTGTCTTTGCCCATGTTGGTAATGTTTTTTGTAGGTATTTGTTTGTGGTTAATTTATGGGGTTTACAAAGAAAGTCCGTCGATGATTTGTGCTAATGCTATTACTATTGTGTCTGCAATAATGCTTATTTATTTTAAACTTAAATACCAAAAACAGTAATTAAAACTGACAAACTTTCACACCAAAAATTTGGCTTTATTTTTGCTATATTTATTATATCAATTTTTAAAAAATTAAAAGATGTTAGGATATTATATATTAATAGGAGCGATTGCCTTAGTAAGTTGGTTGGTAAGCAATACGCTAAAACGAAAATTTGATAAATACTCTAAAACGCCATTACGAAATGGAATGAGTGGTGCCGAAATTGCCGAAAAAATGTTGACAGATCATGGTATTTATGATGTTGAGGTTATTTCTACACCTGGGCGTTTAACTGACCATTACAACCCAAAGAATAAAACTGTAAATTTAAGTCAGGCGGTTTATAACCAACGTAATGCCGCTGCGGCAGCCGTAGCAGCTCACGAATGTGGACATGCTGTACAACATGCGCAAGCGTATAGTGCTTTAAAAATGCGTTCGGCTTTAGTGCCTGTGGTGTCGGTTACTTCGGGTATGTCGCAATGGTTGGTTATTGGTGGGCTTATTTTAGGAGCAGCATCGGGTTCTAGTTTAGGGTTTTTAGTGGCTGTTTTAGGCCTTGTTTTTATGGGTGCAGCAACCTTATTTAGTTTTATTACGTTACCTGTTGAGTACGATGCTAGTAATCGTGCATTGGCTTGGTTAAAAAATAAAAATATGGTGACACCAGAAGAATACAAAGGATCGGAAGATGCTTTAAAATGGGCCGCTAGAACCTATTTAGTAGCTGCTATTGGTGCTTTAGCCTCGTTATTATATTGGGCGATGCAAGTATTTGGCGGTCGCGATTAATGTATTAAATATTTAGAATAATAGGTTGTTTTAGAAGTTTTAGTTGTGTTAATCTGAACGTGTTTTAGATTCTTGAAACTACTGTAAATCTGATTAAATGAGATCCTGAAACAAGTTCAGGACAACAGATTTTCTAACTTCTAAAACAACCTCTTTTTTTTTAAAAACAGCAACTATTTTCATGCAAAATCCACTAGAATATTATAAAAAGCAAAGCGAAATTTATGCCGATAAAACCAAGCAAATTACAAGCAAGTTACGTTGGTTTAGTTTGTTACGACTTTCGGTTTTTGTGTTAACTGGCTTTGGGGCTTATGCAATGCGTTCGCAATGGCAAGTGGCAGTTATTATAGCGGTTATTGGTTTAGCTGTGTTTGGGTTTTTACTTTCAAAATACACCGATTTAAAAACGCAAAAAGCCATAAATAAAAATTTGAAAGCTATAAATGATGATGAACTTAAAATTGCAGCTGGCGATTTTTATAATCGAAACAATGGCGAGCAGTTTCAAGATCCTGCGCATGTTTATAGTTTAGATATTGATTTGTTTGGTCGCGGATCGTTTTTTCAGTTTATAAACCGAACAACCATTGCCGAAGGTGCGCAAAAACTAGCCAATGCCTTAAAAGCAAATGATATTTCAAACATTAGCGACAGGCAGGAAGCCATAAAAGCACTTAGCGAACAACCCAAATGGCGCCAGTTGTACAGCGCAACCTCAAGCTTAGTAGAAGTTGAAACACCCGCACTTAAAATAATTAATTGGCTAAAACACTATAAACCTTTTACATCGGTTTTTACTAAATGGTTACCACTGGTGTTCACGGTTTTATCATTATTAATTTTTGGGTTAATTATTTCTGGAGTAATATCTAGCTTAGGTATTATTGGATATTGGTTGGTTTTTGGCTTAGGAATTACGGGCGTTTATTTAAAGAAAATTAATGTTTTAGCAAGTAACACTGATAAAATAAGAGATACGTTTAGGCAATATGCAACTCTTCTCAAATTAATTGAAGAAGCATCTTTTACTTCAAGATTACTTCAGGAAAAACAACAATTAATTAAATCGAATAATCAAAAGGCTTCCGAAGTTTTCAAACGTTTTTCAAAAGCTTTAGATGCGCTTGATAATCGTAATAATTTAATTGGTGCCATTTTTGGAAATGGGTTCTTTTTAAACGATTTAAAAAACGCTTATAAAATTGAACAATGGATTAAAACACACGGTACTAAAGTTGAAGATTGGTTTGAGGTGGTTTCGTTTTTTGATGCTTACAATAGTTTGGGTAATTATGTGTTTAATCACCCAGAGTTTGTGTTTCCAGATATTGTAAAATCGGAAGCTGTTATAAAAGCTGAAGGTTTGGGACACCCATTACTCGATAAAAATAAACGTGTAGATAGCGATTTAAGCTTAAATAACGAACAGTTTTTTATTGTTACTGGAGCAAATATGGCAGGGAAAAGTACCTTTTTACGAACCGTTTCGTTACATATTGTTATGGCAAATGTTGGTTTGCCTGTTTGCGCAAAATCTAGTAAATATGCGCCTGTAAAATTAATAACAAGCATGCGAACTACCGATTCGTTAACCGATGATAGTTCGTATTTCTTTTCAGAATTAACACGCTTAAAATACATTGTTGAAACTATTAAAAAAGAGCCCTATTTTATAATACTTGATGAAATTTTAAAAGGAACAAACAGCACCGATAAGGCTATTGGCTCGCGTAAATTTGTTGAAAAACTAGTAGCTACCAATGCCACAGGAATTATAGCGACGCACGATTTAAGTTTGTGTGAATTGGAAAATGAACTTCCAGAAATAAAAAACTATTATTTTGATGCCGAAATAGTAAACGATGAATTGTATTTCGATTATAAATTGAAGCAAGGCATTTGCCAAAATATGAATGCTTCCTTTTTGTTAAAAAAAATGGAGATTGTTTAACTTGCTCACCTAGAGTTAATAAAGTTTGGTCGATACATAATTTCTATTTACCGAAAGTTATAAATTATTGAATATCATTAGGTTAGTTTTGCTTTAAATTAATCTTATTTATCATTTTAAGGGCATTTTCATCATCGGGAACTAAACTCAATACTTTGTAATAATTTTTTAAGGCTTCGGTGTAATTTTCGGTTTTAAAATAGGCTTCACCTAAACTGTCGAATACATTGTATTTATAAGGAAAAATTTTTGTGTTAAGCTCGAATATAAATAGTGCTTTTTCGGTTTGGTTCGATCGTAAAAGCGAATAGCCATAAGTGTTAAGCTCTCTGCTGCCTTTAACAAATTCAGCTATTCTAGGTATTAAAACTGGCGCTTCAAGTTTTAAACTGTCTATGCTTTTTGTTTGTAAAATTTGATCCATAAAATTCGCAACAAAGTAATTAGAACGATATTTGTTTTCTAGTGTTATGTTGTAAATATCGCGTTCAAAAGTTTCAACGGGTAATTCAACAATTCTGTTTACTTCTTTGCCATTTTTATAAAAAATAAAGGTTGGTACTCGGTGAATGTTTAAACCTTTTTCTTCATGGTTTGGGCTTTGTTTATAAGCATCTTCGGTGTTGTTAAGGGCAAAAACCTGTAAGTTGTTTTCTGGAAATTTCGCAGCTTCTAAAACTTTATAAAATCGAGGCACTTCACGTTTGCTATCACCGCACCAAGTACCTAAAAATACTTTAATTTGGTAGGTGTTTAAGCTATCTTTTAGCTTTTTAATAAGGGATTTGTTAGCTACATAATCGTTGTAGTTTTTGTTAAACCAAGTGCCAAAACTGTTTTGCGTTAATCCGGTTTTGTTAATTTCGCCTAGTAAAACTTCTTTTCCTTTTTCGGTAATAATCAACTGATTTAGATCTTGAGAAAAATTTAGTTGAAGACAAATTAAAAATATAAAAGTAACTGTTCGTTTCATAATCTTTTTGTTTGATGTTGCTCAAAACTAATTACTTAAATGGTGTTTTTCAATAAAAATGTACACATGGTAATTTTAAGGGTTTTAACATCAAGGTTAATGGTATAACGTGCAAATAATTTACGTTGGTTTAATTAAAAATGCTGTTTGTACACTATTTTTTGATGCTTTTGTATTTCTACCTATTTTTAAAGTATGGTTATCATTAAAAAACATATGTCGCAAATACTTGTTCATATACTTTTTTGGATGCTTTTTGTGTTTGTGTCGTTATTTTTATTTTCCAATTATTATTGGCGGGAAAACCCATTTTTGCAATACTTAGTTTTGTTGGTGGTAATTGTATATTTAAACCATTTTTTATTACTACCGTTTTTTGTTAAAAAAAAGCTGTACGTCTTTTATATTTTTGTTTTTGCTGCCATTTCTTTTTTTGCAACTCAGCTGTATTGTTATGCTTTTGCCCAATGTGGGTGCAGTTTGTATAAATGTTTAAGCGATTATTTATGGCAAACTTTGGTGCCTTTAATTTTCTTTTCGTTTGTTTGGATGCTATATCGTTTTATTGATGAACAGCAGGAAGTAGAAAAGGTGAAAAAGGAGCACTCCGAAATGGAATTAAAATTCTTGAAATCGCAAATTAATCCGCATGTACTCTTCAATAACTTAAACACGATTTATTCGTACGCTTTAGAAAAACCAGACGAAACACCCGAGCTTATTTTAATGCTATCAAACAACTTAAAACATGTGTTATACGAAAGCAACGAAAATGTTGTGGCTTTGGAAAAAGAGATGGTGTTTATCGATAATTATATTCAATTTCAAAAACTTCGTACCGAAGGTGTAAAAACTATAAATTATACCCAAAAAATAGATGCTTATAACCACCGCATTGCGCCTTTATTACTTATTACCATAATTGAAAATGCTTTTAAACATAGTGTTTTAAATAGTGTTATTTCTATTGATATTAAGGTTGAAAATGGCCAGCTAAAATTAACCTGCGAAAACGATTTTGATGTTTTAAAAGGAAGTACAGCCCAACAAAATATTGGTTTAAAAAACTTAGAAAAACGTTTAGGCTTACAATATAAAAACAACTACCAATTAAAGGTTGAAAAAAAGGAAAGGTTTAAAGTAATACTGCTAATTAACTTACAATGAATTGCATTATAATTGAAGATGAAATACCTGCACAAAACATTATAAAAAACTACATTAAAAAATTACCAAATGTAGAAATTAAGGGTGTATTTAAAGCTGCTATTGAAGCTAATGCGTTTTTAAACACTAACCAAGTCGATGTGGTTTTTCTCGATATTAATTTACCCGATATGCCGGGTTTAGATTTTATAAAAACCATTAAAAATCCGCCAGAAATTATCATAACAACGGCTTATCCAGAATTTGCAGTTTCGAGTTTTGAGCTCGATACTATTGTCGATTATTTAGTAAAACCATTTTCATTCAATCGGTTTTTAAAAGCTGTAAACAAAGCCGAAACGCGATTGCAACCAAATGAAGATTTACCCAGTTTAAACAACGAATACTTTTTTTTAAACGTTGATAAAACCCTTCATAAAATTACTGTAAAATCTATTTTATACATCGAATCGCAGCGCAATTATATTACGGTGGTTACAGAAAGTCAGAAATTATCGTACATCGATTCATTAAAAAATTGGGTGGAAAAATTACCCGAAAATCAGTTTTTGCAAGTGCATAAAAGCTTCATAATAAACCGTAAATTTGTCGATAAAATTTCTGGAAACATCGTTTATGTTAGCCAGCAAAAAATTCCTATTGGTAGAACGTATAAGTCGAAACTTTTAGCAGTGTTAGGCATATAAATTTTTGTTAAAGAAGTAACTTTTATAAAAGCGGCGTGTCTTAACGTAAACAATAAAACAAAATAAAATGATAAAATATGTAATGTTAGCCCTGTGTTTTAGCTTAAGTTTAGCTGTAGGTGCGCAAAAAGTAAAGATTAATGATGAAAATTTTGAAATAAAAGGCGAGCGCATTTTTAAAGATGGAACCGATGTAACCGAAACCTTAACTTTAGAAAATAAAGCTGAAATTAAAAAAGCAATTCAGCAGCAAAAAGAAGCAGAATTAGCAAAACAAGCCGAAAAGGTTGAAAAAGAAGCTAAAAAGTTAGAGAAAAAGGAAAAAGCAGCCGAAAAAAAACGTAAAAAAGCCGAAAAGGAATTAGCTAAGAAACAAAAAGCGCAAGCGAGTTTCGATAAGGCAAAAAGTAATTTAACCAAGGCTAAAGAAAAACGCTTAAAGCTTCAAGAGCGCGGTAAATTATCGCCTGTTGATGAGGCAAAATGGGATAAGAAAATAAAATCTCTGGAAGAGAAAACGGCAAAAGCCAAAAAGAAATTAAAATAATTTCATTTCATAAGTATTAGTTAGCGCTATTTTGAGTACTTTGTATTATGCAAGAAAACCTCGAAATAGCGTTAATTCAATCGGATTTAGCTTGGGAAAATCCCGAACAAAACCGAATTAATTTTACAAACTACATAGAACAACTTCCCGAAACTGTCGATGTGGTTTTACTTCCCGAAATGTTTACTACTGGTTTTACTATGAATGCGGCGCGAGTTGCCGAAACTATGCAAGGAAAAACAGTAGCTTGGATGCAACATTTGGCAGTTAAATATGATGTTGCCATTATTGGAAGCATTATTATCGAAGAAAATAACAACTTTTTTAACCGATTAATTTTTGCAAAGCCTAATGGTGATTTAGAGTGTTATAATAAACGCCACACTTTCACACTTGCTGGCGAAGACAAAGTATACACTGCGGGAAATAAAAAGCTAATAGTCGATTTTAAAGGTTGGAAAATTTGCCCTTTAATTTGTTACGATTTACGTTTTCCTGTTTGGGCAAGAAATACCGAAAATTATGATGTGTTACTTTATGTGGCTAATTGGCCAAAACCAAGAATTTCGGCTTGGGATACGCTATTGAAAGCACGAGCTATTGAAAACATGAGTTACTGCATTGGTGTAAATCGTGTAGGTAGTGATGCGCTTAATAACGAATACTGTGGGCACTCGGCCGTTTATGATGTTTTAGGTAACAACATTGAAACTTTTAGGCCCAATGAAGCAGGCGTAAAAATAGTGTCACTAAGTAAAAATCATATAGATTTATACCGAAATAAATTACGTTTTTTAAACGATATGGATGTGTTTTCTATTCAGGAAAAGTAAGCGATTCTGTAATTCCCCAATCGGCTCTAATTTCTACCTCGTTAAAATGATATACTTGCTCTGGTTGTATCTTTTTTAAGAACATACCTGGGTCGTATTGTTCATTTTTATTGGTGTCATAAATAACACGAATTAAATATTTTCCAGGAGCTAAACTTAAAAATTCAACAGGTGATTCGGTAGCAGCATAACGTTCAAATTTTACTTCACCTTTATTGTCGGTTAACTGAAAAATAAGCGGAAATTTTGCATTTATCAAAGTAAATCGAGCGAAACCAAAATCCGATTCCTTTTTTGTACTTACCGAAAATTGAAGCGTATCATTTTTATTATTAAAAAAGTCGGTAAAAGCTTCCGGTAGAATATCGATACTATATTTGTTTTCGTAGGTTTTATCGAAACGAAAGGAATAGGTATTCGTTAAGCTATCATAACTGGTTTTAAAATTAACCGTTGCCGAATCTTTATCCATCATCGACACTTTTGAAGCATCAAAATTCACAAAAGGAACATTGGCAAAAATCTTAAAATCTTCATCTAAACCAATAGTTCCCGATGGTGATTTGTTTATAATTAACGAGTCGCGTTTTTGCTCACTAATTCTGGCAGTAAAATCTTTTTCGTAGTTTTTGTTTGTTACTTTAAATAACAACGAATCTACTTTTAAGCGCGGTTTATACCAATAGTAAAGTGTATCGGCTTTTTCATCTTTGGTAATGCGATATGTAAAATCTTCTGGCGTTTCAGAAACGATGTTTATATTCATATTTTCATGACTTCCTTCGTAGCCAAAAGCAATTTTTTCGCCCGAAAATAAACGTGGTCTGGTCGCTTTAAAATCTAGAGCTTCTTTAAACAGTTTTAAGGTGTAACTACTATCGGTTGGAACGGTAATAAATTCTTTGTGAAATGCAACGTCGTCCGTTTTTTGCTGAAATTTATTGTCGCCATTATTGTCTTTTAAAGCCATAAGTAAATACTTGCCAGCTCTAATGTTTTCAATCTTAAAAGCGGTTAAACTATCTAAAGTGTTGGTAATGTATTTTGGAACTTCTTTGTAAATAATAGAATCGGTATAAGCGCTGTCAATTTCATATAACGCCACATTAACAAATGCTTCGGGTTTGGTTTGTAAGGCATCAACAATATTACCCTTTACGGTGAGCGAATCAATATAACTTCCCGTTGAAAAAACAAAGCGATAATACGGGTAGGGGTTGCCTTCATTATTATCAACAATACTATTGCCAAAGTTAAAGGCGTATGTGGTGTTAGGCGGTAAGGTGTCGTTAATTTTAATGCTAATTTTTTTGCTAGCGCTACCTTGAGGCATAATATCGGGTTTATGCTTCATGGGTGGTGAAATAATAAGTTGCTTGTCAATGTCTTTAACTTTAACGTACTCGTTAAACTCAATTTCAATTTCGTTGCCCTTAGAGTTAGTGGTAAAATTTTCGGGCGAAGACCTAACAATTTCAGGAGGTGTTTCATCTTTAGGGCCACCATCTGGCGAACCACGATTGGCACAATTAACCAAAATTAAACCAAAACTAAAGGCTAAAATTAAGTCGCGAAGCGTTTTATTCATCTAACAATAAAAATTTTTACAAACCTACATAATTTTAAGGTTATAACGCCAAACTAGTTTAGGCTATTGCCATGGTAGCAATACTTATTTTTAAGTTTTCGGCTTGGTTTAATACATTTATACAAGCTTCTAAAGTTGCGCCGGTGGTAATTATATCGTCTACCAATAAAATATGTTTGTTTTTAATACTAGCCTTATTCTTTAGTGCAAAAAGTTGTTGGTTATCATTCCAACGTAAAATACGTTCTTTGGTGGTTTGAGATGTTGTGTTGGTTATTTTTAAAAGCACATCATTGCGGTAGTCGGCATTTAAGGCTGTGGCTAGTTGTTTACCAAATTTTGCAACCTGATTGTAACCACGTTTTTTGAGTTTGTTTTTATGAAGCGGGACAGGTATCACAACATCAATATTTTGGTAAGCTTTAATGTTTTTAAGTTCGCCGCCCAACCAATTCCCTAAAACCACACCAATATTTTCGTGTCCTTTATATTTTAACCCGTGAATAAGTTGTTGCACTAATCCTTTTTTTTGAAATCTAAAAAGAGCCGTACCGTGTTCTATTTTAGCTCTTCCGTAAAGCACTTTTTTTACCGTATCGTCATCGGTAAAATGAAAATTAGTAACCGGTAAATCGTGTCTGCATGTGGTGCAAATACTAACTTCGTTGTCGTGAAGCAAGTTTTGGCAAGCGTAACACACTTCAGGAAAAAATAAATTTACTAGGTTTTTTAGCATAATTTTTTTGGCATTACCCCGCTTTAGCGCGGTCGGGCTTTTCGTTGCAATCTTTTGCTTAGGCAAAAGGATTTTCACTGCAATCCCTAATGCACTTTATCAATACATTTTGAAATTCTTAAAAAGATTTTAGCATTAGTAATCCAATATAAATAATAATTTATGAATTTGCATCAAATTTTATTAAACAAGAGTAATAGTTAATTTCGGTTTTATATTTTTGCAGCATGGCAAATCAAGATGATCAATTTAAGAAGGTTATATCGCATGCAAAGGAATACGGTTATGTATTTCAAAGTAGCGAAATTTACGACGGTTTAAGTGCCGTTTACGACTATGCACAAAATGGTGCAGAATTAAAGAAAAATATACGCGACTACTGGTGGAAAGCCATGGTGCAAATGAATGAAAATATTGTGGGTATAGACGCTGCAATTTTTATGCACCCAACCACTTGGAAAGCTTCGGGACACGTTGATGCGTTTAACGACCCGTTAATTGATAATAAAGACTCTAAAAAACGCTATCGCGCCGATGTTTTAATTGAAGACTACTGTGCTAAAATTGAAGCAAAAATTGAAAAAGAGGTTAAAAAGGCCGAAAAGCGTTTTGGTGATGCGTTTAATAAAGAAGAATTTGTAAGTACTAACGGGCGCGTTTTAGGTTATCAAGAAAAAATTGATACCACACTTTCGCGTATGGCAAAATCGTTAGAAAACGAAGATTTAGCTGACGTTAAAGCCTTAATTGAAGAGTTAGACATAGCAGATCCGTTAACGGGAAGTAAAAATTGGACTGATGTTAAGCAGTTTAATCTCATGTTTGGTACCAAACTTGGTGCTTCTGCCGAAAGTGCAATGGATTTATACCTGCGCCCAGAAACGGCTCAAGGTATTTTTGTAAACTTTTTAAACGTGCAAAAAACGGGACGCATGAAAATTCCGTTTGGTATTGCGCAAACAGGTAAAGCCTTTAGAAACGAAATTGTTGCAAGACAATTTATATTTAGAATGCGTGAGTTCGAACAAATGGAGATGCAGTTTTTTATTAAACCAGGCACTCAAAAAGAGTGGTACGAACACTGGAAAGAAACACGCTTAAAATGGCATTTAAGTTTAGGTATGGGCGAAGATTTATATCGTTTTCATGATCATGAAAAATTAGCACATTATGCCGATGCCGCTGCCGATATTGAATTTAAATTTCCATTTGGATTTAAAGAATTAGAAGGCATTCACTCGCGTACCGATTTCGATTTAAGTCAGCATGAAAAATTCTCAGGTAAAAAATTACAGTATTTCGATCCTGAAGAAAATAAAAGCTACGTGCCTTACGTGTTAGAAACATCAATTGGTTTAGACCGTATGTTTTTAGCGGTATTCTCTAATTCGTTACAAGAAGAAGAATTAGAAAATGGTACAACAAGAACTGTTTTAAAATTGCCAAGTGTTTTAGCACCTGTAAAAGCAGCGATTTTACCATTAGTTAAAAAAGATGGTTTGCCAGATGTGGCTCGTAAAATTGTTGAGGACTTAAAATGGGATTTCAACGTGATTTACGATGAAAAGGATGCTGTTGGGCGTCGTTACAGAAGACAAGATGCAAACGGAACACCGTTCTGTATCACCGTAGATCATGATACTTTAGAAGATAACACGGTAACCATTCGTCATAGAGATTCAATGGAGCAAGAACGTGTTAAAATTGAAGATTTACGCAACATTATTAAGAAAGATGTTGATGTGCGTAATTGGCTCATGAAAATGAAATAATACATTCTCGTGCAAGCGGGAATCCTTTTAATAAAAAACAAAACCCTGAGTGATTTTCTCAGGGTTTTGTTTTTTATGAATATATTGTAGGTTTATACCTTCACCTGTCTATCAATTTGTTGTTCTAAAGATATTAAAGATTCGGTTCTAGAAACACCGTTAATAGGTTGTATTTCCTTATTAAGTAAATGCATTAAATGGTTATTGTCTAAACTTAAAACCTTAATAAAAAGACTGTAATTTCCTGTTGTATAATGACATTCTACCACCTCAGGAATACGTTTTAAGGCGTTTACAACACTGTCGCTATCGGCAGCTTTATCTAAATAAATACCAACAAATGCTAGGGTTGAAAAACCTAAAATTTTGGGATCGATAATAAATTTTGATCCGGCTAATAATTGCGATTTTTCTAATTTGCGTAAACGTTGATGAATGGCAGCTCCCGAAATACCTACGTTACGAGCAATTTCTAAAATTGGCGTTCTGGCATCTTGCATTAAGGCTCGAAGTATTTTTTTATCGATACCGTCAATGGTTATGGTTTTTGTTTTCTTTTTCATATGGTTTTAAACTAAAACATAAATATAATAGTTTTGTTTTAATTTGAAACTAAAATTGCGTTAGGGATTGCAGTGGAAATCCTTTTTACGTGTATTTAAACTTGATTATTAAATATGCTTTTAAGTTTGTTTTTGGTTGAAGCATTACAAAACTAGTTCGGACTGTTTAGTAAAAAGATTGTAACGAAAAGCCCGACCCCTTGTGGGTAACGCCCAATAATGACTAAATATTTAAAGGATTGTATCCTAAATAAGGCACGTCTTTTTCGTTGAATGAAATGCCAAACGACTGCAATTCGTTTAAAATGGGCTCGTAAATGTTTTTAGAAATAGGAATTTGAACCCCAACATCGGTTATTTTACCGTTTAAAATAGCAAGTGTAGCCATGGCTACTGGCAAACCAACTGTTTTAGCCATGGCGGTATAAGTTTGGTCTTCGCCTAAAACTACCATGTTGGCATCAATTTGGTGTTTTTTACCTGCTTTTTCATAGCCAAATTTATGATACATCACAATCATATCTTTGTCGTTTTTTGCTAACGACCAACTATCGGTTAAAATCTTTTGCAATATTTGCGCAGGTGTTGCATGCTCCAACCCAACTTTTTTGGTGGTACTAAAAAGGTCAAGTTCTACGAGCTTGTCCCAAACAATATCATCTTGATCGATTTTAAGCTGATGGCGAAGTTTTAACTCCACAGAATCTGTAGGGCTGTATGGAAGAAACAGATTGGTGAAATCGCGGTAGCTCATGTCTTGGCTGTTATCGATAACATAGCTGTCGTCGGTCATTCCAAGTGTTACAAACATATTCCAAGCACGACTAAAACCCACACGACGCATGGTTCCTCGATACAGTGTTTTTACATTTTGTAATCCGTAAGCCGCTTGGTATTTCAACGAATCTCTATTCGCATAAACCTCAAACCTTCCAAAGCCATCAATATCTAAAAATTCGGTGCGCCTAAACAAACGGTTATACGGTATGTATTTATAGGTGCCTTCCTGTAAAAACTTTGCAGCGCCACCTTGTCCTGCCAGCACAACATTTCTAGGATTCCAGGTAAATTTGTAATTCCATAAATTGTTGTCGTTTTCGGGAGTGACTAAACCGCCTGTAAACGATTCGAAAAGAATAACCTTGCCGCCATCGTCCCGAATACGATCTAGAACTTGCATTGCACTCATGTGGTCAATTCCGGGATCTACTCCAATTTCGTTTAAAAGGATAATATTTTTGGCTACGGCATCATCGTGTAGGGCTTGCATTTCTGGACTAACGTAAGATGCTGTTACCATGGGTTTGCCAAGCGAAACACAATCTTTTGCCACTTGAATATGAAAACGTGCTGGAAGCATAGACACTACAATATCGGCATCTTTTATGGCTTTTGTACGCGATTCATTATCAAAAACATCTAAACAAATGGCTCTAGCGTTTTTATGATATTGAGTAGCTTTTTGCGCGCTTTCAAGGTTTAAATCGCCTATTGTAATGAGGAGTTTTTCAGCTTCAGATTTATCGAGTAAATATTTCTGCAAATAAGCTGTCGATTTTCCAGAACCTATGATTAAAATCTTTCGCATTTCGAGTTTTGTTGAGTAATTTTGTGATGACGGTATTCAAAAAAAAGTGTTTCGAATTTATCAATAAAAATAAGTTTTTGTTGAAGATATTTTATAAAAATGACTAGAAAAATTTTAATTACGGCAGCCTTACTAGGCTTGATAAGTATTATTTTAGGAGCTTTTGGTGCTCATGGATTAAAGAAATTAATTTCGGAAGAAGCTGTGCAAACCTTCGAAACAGGTGTAAAATACCAAATGTATCACGCCTTGTTTCTATTGTTTATAGCGCAAACAAATTATCTTTCAGATAAAATGAAACGTATTATTTTTTATTTGGTACTTGTTGGAGTTATTTTCTTTTCGGGCTCTATTTATGGCTTAGCGACTAATAATTTATCGGGGTTTAATTTTAAATCTATTGGTTTTATTACGCCTATTGGCGGTTTGCTACTAATTTTGGCTTGGGTATTTCTTTTAGTTGCTATTTTGAGAAATTATCAAAAAAACACTATTTAAAAAGTTAATTTACAAATAAAAATTATAGTTTTGCTTTTATAATTTAATTTTAAGTGAAATTATGGAAACCTACAAACAAGTTACGAAAACGATTTCGTTAGAAAAGTACGGTATAAAAAATGCCGATGTAAATTATCAATTATCTCCTGAAGTTTTGCATGACATTTCTATCGAAAAAGGTATGGGTGTTGAAGCAAATTCTGGTGCTTTAGCTGTAAATACGGGTGAATTTACAGGACGCTCCCCAAAAGATCGTTTTATAGTAAAAGATGCCATTACCGAAGATAAAATTTGGTGGGGAAATGTAAATATTCCGTTTGAATCTGATGATTTTGATAAGTTGTATGATAAAGTTGTTAGTTATCTTTCTGAAAAAGAGTTATTTGTTCGCGATTGTTACGCCTGCGCAGATAAAAATTACAAACTAAATATTAGAGTTATAAACGAATATCCGTGGAGCAACATGTTTGCAAGTAACATGTTTTTACGTTTAAATGAAGACGAATTGGATACGTTCACACCCGAATGGACTATTGTAAATGCTCCAGGTTTTAAGGCTATTCCTGAAGAAGATAACACACGTCAACATAATTTTGCTATTTTAAACTTTACAAGAAAAATTGCTTTAATTGGCGGTACTGGCTATACTGGCGAAATTAAAAAAGGTATTTTTTCAGCTTTAAACTTTATTTTACCAGTTTATAAGGAAACTTTACCCATGCATTGTAGTGCAAATGTTGGGAAAGATGGCGATGCAGCTATATTTTTCGGGTTGTCTGGTACAGGAAAAACAACCTTGTCTACCGACCCAAACAGAAGTTTAATAGGGGATGATGAACATGGTTGGACTAAAGAAAATACGGTGTTTAATTTTGAAGGCGGATGTTATGCTAAGGTGATTAACCTTTCGGAAGAGAAAGAGCCAGAAATTTTCAATGCCATTAAGCAAGGTGCTATCCTTGAAAACGTAATACTAGATGATGCTGGTACAGTCAATTTTGCAAATACTTGTATAACCCAAAATACGCGCGTAAGTTATCCTATTCATCATATTGAAAATATTTGCAAGCCATCAATAGGTAAAAATCCGAAGAATATATTCTTTTTAACGGCTGATGCTTTTGGAGTAATTCCGCCAATATCGAAACTTACACCTAGTCAGGCCGCTTATCATTTTATTTCGGGTTATACAGCAAAAGTTGCTGGTACCGAAGCAGGTGTAGTCGAGCCAGTGCCGTCGTTTTCGGCTTGTTTTGGAGCGCCTTTTATGCCATTGCATCCATCAAAATATGCCGAAATGCTCAGTAAAAAAATGGTAGACGCTGGCGTAAATGTTTGGTTGGTAAATACGGGTTGGACTGGTGGTCCTTACGGTGTTGGTAAACGCATGGAGCTTAAGTATACGCGCGCCATGATAAATGCTGTTTTAAATGGCGATTTAGGGTTGTATAATTACGACGATTATCACATTCATTCGGTTTTTGGTGTGGCACAACCAAGATCCTGTCCTGGAGTACCAACAAGTGTATTAAGCCCGAGACAAACCTGGAACGACGACCAAGCGTATTACACCATGGCATTTAAATTAACCAATGCATTTAGAGAGAATTTTAAAAAATACGAAGCCTTTTGTAGCGAAGAAATTCGTCGTGGCGGACCGCAGCGTTATGCGTTTTAATTAAGAAGATAAAAACTAGGTATTGTTAAAAATAAAAAACGGTGAAACTTAAAAAGTTCACCGCTTTTTTATTGATTTAGTTTAAAATTAAACACCTTCAATTTTATCGTGTACTTTAGTGTGTTTGCCACCGTTCCAAAGGGTTAAAATATCGGTGGCCACATGTGCGCCACTACCGCTTGCTATGGCAAACTGACTGCGCCAACCCGCTAATGTGCCAGCAACATATAAGTTTTCTTCAATTAAATGGTCGTTGTTTTTTAACCAAATTCTATTTTTTTCAGCGGCTGCTCTTGGGTGTGCTTCAATAAATTGATCCAAGCCTTTAATGGTGAATAAATTGGTGTAACCAACAGCTATAATTACAATGTGGCTTTTATAAGTGTTTTTGTTAGTTTTTACGGTAAAGCCATCGTTCGTTTTAAAAACTTCTAAAACTTTTTCTTTGTCTATTTGTTCAATTTCTGGGTATAACTCACTTAATTGCGATTTACCATCTTCTAAAATAGATGCGCCAGTTGTACCAGGAGCTAAACCTAAAACATTATTAAATAAAGCGGTTTGTAAATGCGATGTTTTTTGGTGGGCTATAATAGCAACCTTTTTATTTTTAGCAAAAGGTTTTTGTAAGCCCGAGCCTAAAACTAGGGCGCAAGATAAGCCTGCGGCACCACCACCAATAATTAATGCGTCGAACATAGTTTACTTCTTTTCTTTTACCTTTTTTTCAATTTGTTTCGATATTCTTAAAATAGTCATTAACAAAATAGCGCACAATCCAGCTACAATAGTAATTAAAGCAATCATGCTTTCGCCTGTAAAAGGTGCATCAACATCTACTTTTGTAATATTAAAAATAACGAGTCCTAAAGCAAGAATACTTATTACGTATGTGAAAATTTTCATTTTAATAATTTAAACAATATCAAATAAGGCTTTAATATTGTGGGTAAATAATTTTACGGCAATAGCAAGTAGTACAACGCCAAATACTTTTCTAATAATATTTATACCATTGGCACCTAAAATACGCTCAATTTTTGCCGATGTTTTTAAAACAATAAAAATAATAATAACATTTAATATAACGGCAACAATAATGTTTTCGGTGCTAAATTCCGCGCGAAGCGAAAGTAGCGTTGTTAAACTTCCAGGGCCAGCAATTAATGGGAATGCCAAAGGGAAAACAGTGGCAGTCATTGCGTTGTGTTCTTCTTCTTTGTAAAGGGTAATGCCTAAAATCATTTCTAAGGCAATAAAAAATAGTATAAAGGCACCAGCAACGGCAAACGAGTTAACGTCTATACCAATAAGGTTTAATATACTTTTTCCTAAAAACAGAAATACAATGAGTATAACACCAGCAATTATGGATGCTTTTTCGCTTTGTATGTGGCCAGCTTTTTTGCGTAAATCTATTACAATGGGTATGTTTCCTATAATATCAATTACTGCAAATAGTACCATAAAAGCAGTAAATATCTCTTTAAAATTAAGTTGCATTTTTTTTGGTTTTAAATTTTCGGCAAAAGTAGTATATAAAAGTTAATAAAGTTGAAGCTATTATTAACTATTTTTGCGGCATATTAAATTTTGGAAAATAATGTTTCAGTTAGGAAAAACCATAGTTTCGGAAGATGTTTTAGAAAAAGATTTTGTTTGTAATTTAAATGCATGCAAAGGGGCATGTTGTATTGATGGTGATGCTGGTGCGCCTTTAAATTTGGAAGAAACCAAAATTTTAGAAGAGATATATCCTAAAGTAAAACCTTTTTTAAGAAAAGAAGGGGTAGAAGCTATTGAAAAACAGGGTACTTTTATAACTACCGAAGATGATGAACTTGAAACACCACTTATTAATGGTGCCGACTGCGCTTACGTGATTTTTGATGACAGTAATACCGCGCTTTGTGCTATTGAAGAAGCGTATAACCAAGGTGAAGTAGATTGGAAAAAACCAGTGTCGTGCCATTTGTATCCTATAAGAGTACAAGATTACACCGAATTTTCGGCGGTAAATTATCACAAGTGGCAAATTTGTGACGATGCTTGCGAGTTAGGAGAAGAATTAGGCGTGCCCGTTTATAAATTTGTAAAAGAAGCCTTAATTAGAAAATTTGGAGCCGATTGGTATGCCGAATTAGAGAAAATTGCTGCCAAAAAAAACGAAAAATAATAACCCGATTTCATGTGTTTTTAATAGGTGTAAATTGAAGTTGTTTTTAGGTGTTTTTTTAAAGATAAAATCCCTTTAAAATTCACTTGTAGATACACTTTTTTTAAGTCTTTTTTTCGAGTTAATTTTAAAGGATTAAATTGTTGAAATTTAATTTTTTTCGCTTCAAATTTCAGGTTATCAAATTTTTTTAAAATTAAATTGACTTCAAAATTTATTAAATCCCTAATTTTAATGTAAAATTTTGAAAATCAAATAAATAAATCGTTGTTTTAGATGGTTTTTAATACTGAAAATAGCCGTTGTTAAAAACTTGTTAACAACGTTTATTAAAACCGCTTTCATTTTTAAACACAATTATCAATCTTTGTTGTAGGCAAAAAAAGTAAAATTTTTGGTCGGTTATTTGGGTAAAAAAGAGACTGAAAATTAGCTTTTGCGAAAGCCCCCAATCGATCCTCATTTTTAGGAGCACAAAAAACACATTTTTTAACGAAATAACTAAACTGAATAACCAAAATTAAGCAGTTATTCTAATGGTATTTTAGTCTGTAAATTTAAGTATTATGGAAATTACACAAATTATTAAGCGAGATTACGAAACAGCGCCGTTTGTTTTAAATAAGATTTCAAATGCCATAGAAAAGGCTATGATTTCTGTTGGTAATGGCTCTAAAGAAGACGCCAAAGAAATTTCCGAAAAAGTTTTACAAACTTTAACAGATAGAAAAGCTAACGATAGTAATTATGTGCCAACTGTAGAAGAGGTTCAAGATATTGTTGAAGATAAATTAATGGGTAGCGAATTTCACGACGTTGCCAAAGCTTACATTCTTTACAGAAACGAACAGGCTAGAAACAGAAAGACTAATATTTTTGAAAAGCGTATTAACTTAAAGCCTTACGAATACCCAGCGCTTTATGAATATGTTGATGCCATTAGGCATTCGTACTGGATTCATAGTGAATTTAACTTTACTAGCGATATTCAAGATTTTAAAACACGACTTACCGTTGTAGAGCAAAACGCTATAAAAAATACCATGTTAGCTATTTCGCAAATAGAGGTAGCTGTAAAGACTTTTTGGGGCGATATTTACCAAAAAATGCCAAAGCCAGAAATTGGTTCGGTAGGTTCTACGTTTGCCGAGAGTGAAGTGCGTCACCATGATGCTTATTCGCATTTATTAGAAATTTTAGGATTAAACAACGAGTTTAAAAACCTTAAAAAGAAACCCGTAGTAATGCAGCGTGTTCACTTTTTAGAAACCGCACTTAAAAATGCTAAAAGTGAAGACGATCAAGAATATGCAGAATCAATTTTATTATTCTCTTTATTTATTGAGCACGTATCGTTATTCTCTCAATTTTTAATAATTATGGCATTCAATAAACATAAAAATATGCTTAAAGGTATATCGAATGTTGTTGAAGCAACCTCAAAAGAAGAGCAAATTCACGGCGATTTTGGTATCGATATTATTAGAATAATTAAAGATGAAAACCCAACGTGGTTTGGTGAAGAACATAACACAAAGGTTCAAGAATTATGTAAAGAAGCTTTTGAATCGGAAAGTAAAATTGTAGACTGGATTTTTGAAGCAGGCGAATTAGATTTCTTACCAAAAGATGTGATTAACGAGTTTATTAAAAACAGATTTAACAACTCGTTAGAAAGTATAGGAATTGATAAAATTTTCGATATAAACCAATCATTAATAGCTCAAACCGAATGGTTTGATGACGAGATAATAGGCACCAAACACGGAGATTTCTTCGTAAAACGCTCTATAAATTATAGTAAAAGAACCAAAAGTATAACAAGCGACGACTTATTTTAAAACATGAACGAACACGCAAATCCAGACATCAAAAACGCTCAAGTAGAAGCCGAGGCTGCTTCAAAATACGATGAGTTATTAAAAGCAAGAAAAGAAGCTAGACAAGAAACAGCTGCTAAACAACAACCAGAAATTAAATGGTTAACCGAGCACAGTCGTAAATTTTTATCGTCGGGTTATCTTACCGAGGATACTACGCCAGAAGAGCGTATTTTAGAAATTGCGCAACGTGCCGAAGATATTTTGAAAATAGACGGATTTGCCGATAAGTTTTATGGCTATATGGCCGAAGGGTATTACTCGTTAGCATCACCTGTTTGGTCTAACTTTGGTAAAAAACGCGGTTTGCCAATTAGCTGTTTTGGGTCGCATGTGTCAGACGATATGGGTGATATTTTATACACGCAATCGGAAGTTGGAATGATGTCGAAATTAGGTGGTGGTACTTCTGGATATTTTGGTAAATTACGTCACCGTGGTGCGCCTGTAAAAAACAATGGCGAGTCGTCTGGAGCGGTACACATTATGCAATTGTTTGAAAAAATGGTTGATGTAGTGAGTCAAGGTTCTGTAAGACGTGGTCGCTTTTCCCCATATTTACCTATCGATCATAGCGATATTAATGAGTTTTTAGAAATTGGTACCGAAGGTAATCCAATTCAAGAACTTACCCATGGTGTAACCGTTGGTAACGAGTGGATGCAAGAAATGATTGATGGCGATGTTGAAAAGCGTACACTTTGGGCTAAAATTTTACAACGTAGAGGTGAAATAGGATATCCTTATATTTTCTTTAGAGACAATGCCAATAACAATGCGGCCGATGTTTATAGAGATAAAGGACATGAAATTTATGCAAGTAACTTATGTAGCGAAATTATGCTACCTACAAACGAAAAATGGTCGTTTGTATGTGTGTTATCGTCAATAAACTTGTTACATTACGACAAATGGAAAGATACCGATGCGGTTGAAACCATGATTTATTTCCTTGATGCTGTTTTAGAAGAATTCATCACAAAATTAGAAGTGTATAGAGACTCGCCGAACCGCGACGACCAACAAACCTTCTTATTTATGGAACGTGCTTATAACTTTGCTAAAGAAAACAGAGCTTTAGGAATGGGCGCATTAGGATGGCACTCGTACTTACAAAGTAAAATGTTATCGTTCGATAGTCAAGAAGCCTTTAACTTAAACAGCGAAATTTTTAAAACAATAAAAGAGCGTTCTATTAAAGCTTCAGAAGAGTTAGCCAAGTTATTTGGTGAGCCAGAAGTTTTAAAAGGTTATGGCAGACGTAATACAACCTTAAATGCTATTGCACCAACAACGTCTTCAGCGTTTATTTTAGGTCAAGTATCACAAGGTATCGAGCCAATATGGTCTAATAGTTATGTAAAAGATATTGCTAAAATAAAAACAACCATTAAAAACCCGTTTTTATTAAATCTGTTAGAAGAAAAAGGAATGAACACCAACGAAGTTTGGAAGAGTATTCGCGATTACGATGGATCTGTACAGCATCTTGACTTTTTAACCGAGCATGAAAAGGATGTGTTTAAAACCTATTCTGAAATCGATCAGTTAACTATTATTTACCAAGCTGCAAACCGCCAAAACCATATCGATCAAGGGCAATCTATAAACATTATGGTGCACCCAGATATGCCAGTAAAAGATATTAATAAAATTTACGTTACAGCTTGGAAATTAGGTATAAAATCGCTGTACTATCAACACAGTATGAATGCAGCGCAAAAATTCAAACAGAAAAAAGAGTGTACTAGCTGTGAAGGTTAATACAAAAGTGTTATGGATTTTAAAAAAGCATCTCAATTTTTTGAGATGCTTTTTTTATTTAAAAGATATAATGTAACGCGTGATAATGCAATTACAAGGTACTAAAAAGCCCTGTAAGGTTCAAAAAACCTCACAAGGCGATGTTCAATGGAATATGAGTGACTAATTTCTAATTTAATCCAAAATATTTTCTGCCAAAGTACTATCGTTATCTGCCATTAAAGCAAAAAACTTATCGATGTTTGGTAAAATTATAATACGAGTTCTTCTGTTTTTTGCTCTATCTTCGGCGTTGTCGTTGCTGGCAATAGGCTGGTAACTACTTCTACCAGAAGCAATCATTTTATCAGGAGAAACGTTGTATTGATCTTGTAATTTTCTAACTACCGATGTGGCTCTTAAAACACTTAAATCCCAGTTATCTGATACTTTAGCCGTATTAATTGTTCTAGCATCGGTATGGCCTTCAATCATCACATCTAAACTAGGTTCAGAGTTTATTACATCGGCAAGTTTTTTAAGTACGTTATCGGCTTTATTGCTTAAACGGTAGCTTCCGGTGTTAAATAACATATTGTCTGCAATAGATATCATTACAACAGTTTCGTTAATATCTACCGCAAAATCTTCATCTTCGTTAATATTATTGTCGTTAATGGCTTTTTCAAGATTGTAAGCCACAGCTAAATTCATAGAATCTTTTAGGGTTTTAGCTTTGCTTAATTTGCTCGCATCAACGTGTTTTAACGTGGCTCTCATTTGCGTTTTGGCATCGTTCGATATAAGTGTGCCATTTTGCGAAACTTCTAGCTTAGCATCGCTTTCTTCTTTAAGAGACATTATTTTATTGTTGTAATTGGCAACACGAGCTTCAATTTTCGCAAATTTAGCCTCAAGGTCTTCTTTAGCAACTTTAGTTTTTAGTAGTTCGCTTTTTATTTCACCATTTTCTTGTTGTAGTGCTACATATTTTTTCTTTGAAACACATGACACGGTAAAAATGGTTGCTAATAATAAAACTGAAAAGTTCTTCATAATAATTTAATCTTAATGGTTTGTAATACTTACGAAGCAAAACCATTTATAGATGTTTAAATTATTATTTTAAGAATATTTTAGGAGTTATTCTTTTATGGTTGCAGGCTCAACAGAGTCGTCGTGAGCACTGTAATATTCTTCTAAAAGTGTCATCATTGCCTTGAGTAAATCTTTGGTTTCTAATAAAATACTAAAATACAATGTCGTATTTTTAGGGCTCGATTCTTCGGTGCGTGTGCGCTCAACTTGTTTTTGTATTTTGTCGTTAAGTAAATTAAAAATCTCTTGTTTTTTACTTAAAACGATGCCTATTTCTTCAAAAGAATGCGAATTAAATGATGTTTTAGTACTTTCAAATAGGTTTTCTAAAACTTTATCAACCTCTTTTAATTCTTTAATTTGAGTGAATTTTAACTTTTTATGATTGTTATTTACATGCTTATAACTCACATTTGAAATGTATTCGAGCGACTGCGTAATATCTTGTAAATGACTTAATATGGTAATGTAAAAGTTACTTGCTGTAGCACTTGGTTCGTCTAATTTTTTAATAAAATAGAAGATGTTATCACGAAGTTCTTCAATTTCTTCCGATAGTTTATTAATGTTGTTTTTATTCTTTTTAAGCTGTTTTAAGTTGTGGGTAGCCAAACCGTTTATAGCGCCACTGTAAATTTTGTTGCCACGTTTTACTACGTTAGCAATATTATTAGCACTTTCAACAATAACACCTTGTGTAGAGCTACTTTCTGCTTTTTTAAGACTGTCTTCAGCTTTTTGTTCTTTAGCCTTTTTACTATGTACAATAGAGTTTCTAATTAAAAGAATAACCGCAATAGTTAATAAGGCAGTTAACGCATAACCGCGCCCATAAAATAAAATTAATGCCATAACTGCGGCTGCTACAAAAGCACTTAAAGCAGTAAAAAACCAACCACCAATTACATTAAGTACACCAGCAACACGATAAACAGCACTTTCGCTGCCCCAAGCTCTGTCGGCTAACGAGGTTCCCATAGCAACCATAAAAGTTACGTAAGTTGTAGAAAGCGGTAGTTTCATTGAGGTTGCAATAGAAATTAATACACTTGCAACCATTAGGTTTACGGCAGCTCGAACTAAATCGAATGCTGGTAAATCTTCCTTTTTTATTACTGTTGAAACCACTGGTTTTTTAAACTGTTGTTCAATTTTTTGTTTAAATGAATTAGGTAGCATGTTATTAAAACCTTCGGAAGCTACGATGCTATATCGAACAATACTTCTTGATAAAAAGTTGGGTTCAAAACGTTCTGAGCCTTCATCTTGACGCGATAAATCAACCGATGTTTTTACAACCGCACGAGCTTTACTAGAAAACCATAAGGTTAACACCATAATAATACCTGCAATTAAAAGTAAATATGGTTTGGTTTGCACAGGTTCGCTAAGCGCCACCATAGGGAAATGCTGTGGTAAAATATTAGTAACCGACCAAGCTTCGTATGAGTTAAATGCCGCAATGGGTACACCAATAAAGTTTACTAAGTCGTTACCAGCAAAGGCAACTGCAAGAGCAAAAGTACCTACAACAATAATAATTTTATAAATATTACTTTTTAAAGTCACCATAGCAACGTACGATAGAATGGTGAAAACAACAAAGCCAATGGCAAGAAGCGCAAGCGGATTTCCTGTTATTACGGCTTTAATAGAATCGTTCATAAACGTGGCGTTTTTTATCCCTTTTATAAGGATAAAATACATGATAGACGTAATAGCGAAACCACTAAAAACAGCACCAAATATTTTTGGTTTACTATTAAAATTGAAAGACAATAATAACCTGGAAACAAATTGAATTAGGGCACCAATACTAAAGGCTACAACAACCGATAGTAAAATACCAAGTATAATTTCAATGGCTTTTTCGTTGTTAATATAGTTTCCTAAGTTTAAAATAGATTGAGAATCATCGGCCGAAATTTTCATAATGGCAATACACACCGAAGCGCCTAAAAGCTCGAAAACAATAGAAACTGTGGTCGATGTAGGTAAACCCATGGTGTTAAAAAAGTCGAGTAGAAGGATATCGGTAAGCATAACGGCCATGAAAATAATCATGATCTCGTCGAACATAAATTCGCTAGGGTTAAAAATACCTTTACGCGCTACTTCCATCATTCCGCTAGAAGACATGGCGCCAATAGCAACACCTAAACTAGCTACAATCATAATGGTTTTAAACGAAACGGCTTTAGAGCCAATAGCTGAATTTAGAAAATTAACAGCATCGTTACTAACTCCAACAACTAAATCGGCAGCCGCTAATACTGCTAAAGCTACCAACATATAGATGTAAATATCTCCCATAAAACTATTAAATATTATTAGGCAAATGTCTCATTTTAAATTGAACTCTATGTTAACCAAATGTTATGTTCTTTTATAATGCTTACTTAAATTATACTGTTTTTACTGGTGTTGCCCATATTAACTGAATTAAGTAAAGTTAATAAAATGTTATGTATTAAAATATTGATAATCAATTAAATATCGATTTAATGTTAATTTAATGTTATGTAAATGTTTCATAATTGTAAAAATTGTGTATCTTTGTAAAAGAAGATAACATAAAATCCCCATATTATGAAAACAATATTAAGTTTCGCAATGGCATTGTTTGTAACAGTGACTTTTGCACAAAAAGAAAAAAAGCTAACATTAAATGAAGATACAAATTTAATTGATGTAGTTTATTATCATGACAACGGAGAAGTTAGTCAAACTGGATCGTTTACTTTAGAAGGTAAACTTGAAGGTAACTGGATTAGTTATGATAAAAAAGGAAACAAATTAGTATCGGCGTTTTACAACAACGGAAAAAAAGTGGGTAAGTGGATTCACTATATTGATGGCAAGCAGAAAGTTGTAAATTATAAAGATAATATTGCCTCGTTATAACTATATTATTTGTTAGTGTTTAAAAAAAAGAAAGCGTCTAAAACCAATGTTTTAGACGCTTTTTTTTATTTGAGATATATTGTTTTTTTAGAACTTAAAAGTATATCCTAAAGAAAACTCGGTACCTGGTTGTCTTAATGAAAATATTTTGTCTTCGGCATTATAAGCTTCAAAAACACTTTCTTTTTCAGCACCTAAAATGTTGCTTACCTTAAAATCGATTGAAGAGCGTTTTTTCTCTCCAAAAGCCTTGTTTAAAGTAAAGTTTAAGCTTTCAAATGGGTTGGTGTATACATCTGGAACACCACCTAAACCTACAACCTCAAGTGTACGTCCTTGTACATTAAAGAATAAACCAGTTTGTAAGCCTAACTCGTCGTTAGTATAATTTAAACTGGTATTGATTAAGTAAGGAGCTTGACCTTGCATGTCGCGTTCTCTATAAATATTTTGTCCGGTTCTAGCATTGGCAACACGCGAAGTGTATTCACCTTCAGACATCGTTAATTCCGATTGTGTGTAAGAGGCATTAATGCTAAACTTTAAGTTGGTTAAATCTTCAGTAATAAATCCTAAATTTTGTCTAAATTCTACTTCGGCACCGTAAACATTAGCATCACCTAAGTTAGCCACAGTTAATTGAGTTGGCGCACTAGCGAAGAACGATTTTTCAATAGGATCTTTAAACTTTTTGTAAAAACCACTTACAGCAAACATTTGTCCAGCTTCACCAAAACGCTCATATCTTAAATCGAAGTTATTCACGTAAGTTGGTACCACATCAATATTACCAATAAAAAGTCTATCGGTAATTGGATCGTAAATTTGTGAATACGACGATTCTTTAAACGACGGGCGAGCCGTAGTTCTATAGTAAGAACCTCTAATATTTACAGCATCGGTTGCCGCAAAAATTAAGTTTGCCGATGGAAATAAATCGTGTTTATCGATAATTTTAGCACGTAAAAAGTCTTCGTTCGAGCTATTATTTCTTCCTGTGTAATACGATGTGAATATTTCGGCACGTAAACCAACTATGGTTTTAAGTTTTTCTGAAATGTTAAACTCGTTTGAAATGTAAGTAGAAGAAATATTTTGTTCACCTTCGTAAGCATCACCAGCATTAAAAATATCGGTAGATATTAAAGCAGTTCCGTTTTCATTATCGCGATTCCATAAATTATCAGAAGCTAAGAAATTGTTAGGATCTCCATTTTCAATAGGTTCGTTGTTTTGAAAGGTCCAATCATCGATACTAAAATCTCTGAATTTATATGTGTAACCACCACCAAATTTAAGTTTAGCAGGTCTTCCGCCTAATTCATATTTTTTATTAAAATCGAATTTAGTAGCCCAGTTTTCTTCTTGTAAGAATCTCCAAATGCGTATTGGGAATGTTGCAAACGATGGTGTAATTTGGTATCTGCCATCATCAAAACGTTGCAATGGTGTAATTTTATGGTCTTTATCGTGAACTTTAGAGAACGTTGGCGATAATTTCCATTCAAAATTCCAATCGTTTTTAGCGCCAAACGTATGGTCACCATTTATTAATAAATTGGTTACCGAACGCTCGGTGTATGTAATCGCATCTTTTGTAATAGGCTCGAAACCAGAACCTGCTACTGCACCAGCAACCGATTGGTTAAAGAAACCACCAGTAGATTCACCATTTTGAATGTGTAAAAGGTTTACTTTATATTTTGATAATTGCGTTTTAAAAGTTAAACCAATTAAACCATTAAGTAAAATGTTATTAATACCTTCTCTACCATTCGATAAACGGCTAGCTTGTAATTCGTTGTTCGATTTATCTAAGAAATCGAAAGCATACGCACCATCAACGCGGTTTTCGTAAAACGTAGTGCTGTTTTTGTACGAAAACAAGGCCATGTAGCCAAGTTTGTTATCGCCAATGGCAAACTGATCGCCAAGTGTAAAACCAAAATCGAAATTAGGTTTACTTGTTTCTTCTTGCGCTCTTAATTCACTATCAAAACGACTCGTTAACGTGTTTAGTAAAAGTCTGTTATCGAAAGTACCAGGAATTTCTTGGTAACGATGTATTGGTCTAGAACGTGTACCATTGTCGTAACCCCAAAAATCGGTTTCGCTACCAGAACCAATAAGGTAATTACTTTTACCATGCATACTTGGATTAAAACCACCACCTAAAGACACAGAAGCTTCAAATTTAGTAGGGAAATCTTTGGTAATAATATCTACAACACCACCAGTAAAATCAGCTGGATATTCGGCTGCTGCCGATTTAACAACAACAATATTGTCTAATATATTTGTTGGGAAAATATCCATTTGAATGGTGTTTCTATCTGGATCTAAACCAGGAATATCAACACCGTTTAATGTAGATTTAGTATAGCGATCTCCAAGACCACGAACGTAAACATATTTACCACCTTCAACAGATACACCAGGTACTGTTTTTACAGCACTTGCTAAGTTACCAGCACCACTAGCTTTTATAGTTTGCGCAGACATGGCATCTAAAAGTGTAGCCGATTTTTTTTGAAGTGCTAAAGCTGCACTTTCGGTATTTCTTTTAACACTTGTAGTAATTACAATTTCATCTAACGCATTTGAAGCTAGAGTAATATCTAAATTTGTAACTTGGCCAGCATTAATTACAACACCACTAATTTCTTTGGTTTCGTAACCCACAAAAGAAAAAAGGATGGTATAGGTGCCAGCCTCTAAATCTAATTGGTATTTTCCATCAAAATCTGAAGTTGTACCTGTAGTAGTTCCTTTTACTAGAATGTTTGCAAATGCAAGAGGTTCATTGTTGTAATCACCATCAATTACATTACCAGCTAAAATACCAGATTGTGCGTTGGCTATGTTAAACGATCCTATTACAAATAGAGTAAGAACTATTAAAATTTTTTTCATAAATGTAATTTATAAACAACTGCTCACAAGGTGAGCAGTTGTAAATTTTTATTTAATAGAAATGTTTTTTTAGAAAACTAAACCACCAGCAGTTGCTGCGTAAGTCCAGCTTAATACAGACGTATCTGCACCAACTGTTTGAGCGCCTTCGGTTACTTGAGATGTCCAAGCAGCAGCTCTAGTAGTAAAGTCGTCGTTTTCAATAATTAAATCTTCAAAAACGTCGTTGCTAGAGTCATCGTCGTCACAATTTTGAATACAACCACCTTTTTCTACAAAAATACTGTTATCGAAACCAACAACTTCCCAAGCAGAGAAAGTTAAGTTACCATCTAAGAAATTTTGTGAAACAGCGTTGTTATCTAATTCAACATCTTTTCCAGCAGGAAAACCTTTAGCGTAAACGTTGTTAGTAGCACCAGTAGCTAAACTTCTGTAATCGGCATATTCACCACCAGAAGTTGTGCTGTTACCAATTAAAGTTAAATCGTTAATAGTAAATTTACCGTCGAAATCTGCACTTAAAGTTGCTTCACTACCTTCTCTACCATCAATTTCTAAAGCGTGATCAGAAACATCACCTAAAACAACAACGGCATTAGTAATAGTTCCAGAGTAACCTTGGTCAATATCTAAAGCGTCATCACCTTGAGCCCAAACTAATAAGTTTGAAGCGTTAACGTTTCCGCCAAAAAATTCGATGCCATCATCAACGTTTGCGATAACTTCTACGTGATCAATTGTAGTACCAGCACCAACACCACCTAAAGTTAAACCGTTAATTTCGTTTCCTTCACCAATTAAAGCACCACCGTGACGGATTGATACATATTGAATAGTTCCAGAGTTATCGTTAATATTGTCACCACCATAAAGACCAAAAGTGTCATCGGCAGGAATACCTTCAATTTGAGTTTCGGTTAAATCACCTTTTAAAGAGCAAGGTGCATAACCAAGTACTAGGATACCACCCCAAAGACCTCTGTTAGCTTCAGATAAGTTAGTACCTGCAGTTTCACCTACTTCGATGTTATCGCTAGAAGATGTAAAGATAATTGGTTGGCTAGCCGTACCAACAGCGTTAATTTTAGCACCTCTTGCAATAATTAAGGCAGAAGCTAAAGAACCTGTACCAGGCTTACCTTTAATAATAGTTCCTGGGTTAATAGTTAATGTAACACCGCTTTCAACTACCACTTTTTGATTTAATTCGTAAATTTTGTCGTTGGTCCAAGTAACATCACTACTAATAATTCCTGTTACAGCAACAACCTCCGCACCGCTAGAACTTCCGCCTCCATCATTTATTATTGTAATTTCTTCAATAATAATAGGGGTGTCGTCATCTTTAAAACATCCAGTAAACACTAATGTAGATGCAATTAAAGCAGTTAAGAATAGTTTTTTCATGAGTATAAATTTTGTTTGATAATTTTTTTTAGATTTCAATTTTCTCACCGCAAAGAAACCAACAGACTGTAAATAAAGTGTTATCTCAAGTTTAAACAACAGTAATAAAAAGGTTAGCTTAATGTTATTGAATTTGTGTTTTTGGCTAGGTAATTAACATTAAGTTAATATTGGGTGATTTGAGTTAAACCAGACTATAATTCAGGCCAGCGAATTTTAAAAAATTAAGAAGTAAAAACTAAGTAATTAGTTGTTTGGAGTAGTAGTTTTGTTTTCGGCTTTTGCTAGTGCCATAGCTAAATCTTCAAACGAAATAGTTTTAGCATGAAGCATAACTTTTAAGGTTTTGTTGCCTTTTGAAGCGGTTTTTATACTAACCTCTTTGTTGTCGTAACCTGCGAACGAAAAAACTAAAGTGTAGTCCGTGTTTTGCGTAGCATTAAGCTTAAATGAGCCTTCGGCATTGGTAAGTGTTTTTTCGCCAGTTTCTTTTATTAAAACTTCTGCGAAAGCCAAAGGAGTGTTTTCTAATTCAGCATCAAACAATTCACCAGAAATGGTGTTGCTATTTTGGGCAAATAAAGTACCTGTAAAAACGAAGCTTAAAGCAATTAAAAAATGTTTCATGAGTTGAATTAAAATTCGACTACAAATAAAACGCTATCGCTCAAATGTAATGTTACCAAATCATCAACAAAAGTTAATTAAAAGTTTACCCTAATGTTAAGTCGTTTTTAGTTTTATGTTGCTAGGAAATGTTATCTTGCTTTCATTTTACTAAAACAATGAACTGGGAACAATTATTATCTTTAAAACGATTTGGCGACACAACAGAACGATTACGTATTGCGCAAGACGAAACTCGATTGGGCTTTGAGGTAGATTACGATCGCGTAATATTTTCGTCGGCCTTTCGCAGCTTGCAAGATAAAACACAGGTAATACCATTATCTGAAACCGATTTTGTACACACGCGCTTAACACACAGTTTAGAAGTAAGTGTTGTTGGTCGCTCGTTAGGACGATTAGCAGGAAAAAAAATATTAGATAAATATCCAGAATTACAATACGAATTAGGTTATAAAGCCAACGATTTTGGTGCCATTGTTGCTGCAGCGGCTTTGGCGCACGATATTGGTAATCCACCTTTTGGACATTCAGGAGAAAAAGCCATTGGCGAGTTTTTTATTAACGGAGAAGGCAACATTTATAAAAGCGAGCTAACCCCAAAAGAATATCAAGATTTATGCGATTTTGAAGGTAACGCCAATGGATTTAAAATTTTAACCGAAACCCGCCAAGGTCGCCAAGGTGGTTTAAGACTTAGTTATGCCACATTAGGCGCCTTTACCAAATACCCCAAAGAGTCGCTGCCTAAAAAGCCAACATCGCATATAGCCGATAAAAAATACGGTTTTTTCCAAAGCGAAAAAGACGCCTTTATCGATGTAGCTAATAGCTTAGGATTACAAAAGCGTAGTGATAGCGATGTGAGTTTTTCCCGCCATCCGCTAGCATTTTTAGTAGAAGCTGCCGACGATATTTGTTATACCATAATCGATTTTGAAGACGGTATAAACCTCGGCCTCATCCAAGAAGAATTTGCCTTAGAGTATTTGTCAAAAATTATTCGCAATACCATAAAACCCGATAATTATTACGCCCTCGCCACTCGCGAAGACCGCATTGGTTACCTGCGCGCCTTAGCCATTGGTAGTTTAATAGACGATGCCGTTTCGGTATTTATGGAACACGAAGATGCTATTTTAAAAGGCGAATTTAACTGCGCTTTACTCGATAAAAGTAAATATGATGCTCAAATAAAAGATATTATAAAAATTAGCGTCGATAATATTTACCAATCAAAAGAAGTTATCGACAAAGAAATTGTGGGCTACGGTGTTATAAAAACCTTACTTACAGCTTACACGCATGCCGTAAACAATAGTTTTAAAAACCAGGCATCAAACTACGACAAGCTTATTTTAAAAAGTCTACCAGCCAGTTTGCAAACCAATCAAACCAGTTTATACAAACGTTTGTTAAGCGTGTGCCATTACGTAGCCTCGTTATCCGACAGTAAGGCTATTTTAGAGTATAAAAAAATAAAAGGTATCGGGTTTTAAAAATTGTTTGGGCGTTACCACAAGGGTCGGGCTTTACGTTACAAGTCCTCGCAAGCTGCGGGCTTTCCACTGCAATCCCTAACGCCGCGTATCATATAAGTTCAGAGTTTTAACAAAACTAAAATGCTATTTTGGTATGTATTCTGTTAATCTACCCGAAGTTTATCAATAACCTTTCCTACCGCTTTAACCTCAAAATAGGCAATTATTTTAATCGCAAACCCAATAATTTTCGATTTTGGGTTTTTAATAATTTTGGCAATTTTAACCACTAAATTATCAATATTGTTTATTGCATCAGTATTGTAATTATCTCCCAACGACCAAAGTAGGTTAGCCGAATTCCAAGCTTGTTCTCTGGCTTTTCGCATGCTAAAATCAATAATCATTTCATCGCTATTTTTTCCGAACCAATCTAATAAAAACATAATTGGCGACACCCGACTTAACCGAGCCTGTAGCTCATCTGTTATTCTAAATAAAATATCGTTTACTTTATTAAAATCGTTTTCAATCGCAGTGATATCTTTTCCGTTCATAGTAGCCGCTGTTGCAATAGCCAAATCTAAATTAATATGCGCATTCATGCCCAACATAATATGTTGTAAAATACTAAGCGATTCGTTGGCATGATTAAAAGCAAAAGCCCAAGATTTCGATATTTCTTGGTTGTTTTTATAACGCTTGTAAGCCTCTAAATATAGATTTGCAAAAGCAACATCCATAATTTCTAATCGTTGGTTGTCCTCAAAATGCTCGAGGCTAATTTCTAAAGCAATTTCGGCAGTAGTACGGCGGTAAACATAAGCAAACAAGCCCATGCGATTATTGGTTGCAATGCACTCGTTAATAATTTCGTCGAGTTGCTCTAAAACCTCATTTATGGTGGTGGCAGTTGGCATGATAATTAACCTTAAGAATGGTTAACTAAGTTAGTTAAATTTTTGGTAATCACATAGTTTTAAGCAAATTTAAGAAACTCTGTTCTTAAGCTTTCAACATCCAATCCAACCAATTTCTGCAACTCATCAACACTACCATGTTCAATAAAATTATCGGGGATACCTTTAAGTTTAATAGTGTTTTTGTAATCGTGCTTCGCTGCAAATTCTAAAATTGCCGATCCAAAACCACCGTTTACAGTGCCGTCTTCAATAGTCCATATAGTATTGTGGTTTTTAAAAATATGGTGAAGTAATGTTTCGTCTAAAGGTTTAACAAAACGCATATCGTAATGCGAAATTTCTAAATGTTCAATGGCCTTGGTAACATTATTTGCTATGGTTCCAATGCTTAAAACGGCTAAGTTTTTACCTTGTTTTAAGGGTTCACCTTTACCAATTTCAATTGGTTTAAAAGGTCCTTTCCAATGGAGTATATTTCCTGTTCCGCGAGGATAACGAATAGCTATGGGTTGCTTTAATCCCAATTGAGCAGTGTACATTATGTTTCGTAATTCTACCTCGTTTCTAGGCGCAAAAATTATAAGGTTTGGTATACAGCATGAGTAGCTTAAATCGAAAACACCGTGGTGTGTTGCACCGTCTTCACCAACCAAACCAGCACGATCTAAACAAAAAATTACAGGCAGATTTTGTAATGCTACGTCGTGAATAATTTGGTCGTAGGCACGTTGCATAAACGTAGAGTAAATGTTACAAAACGGTATTAAACCTTGACTAGCCATTCCTGCAGCCAAAGTAACCGCGTGCTGTTCGGCAATACCAACATCGAAAGCGCGATCAGGCATTTCGTCCATCATGTATTTAAGCGAACTTCCAGTTGGCATTGCAGGAGTTATTCCTACTATTTTAGGATTTTCTTTAGCGAGTTCAACAATGGTTTCTCCAAAAACATCCTGAAATTTGGTGTAACCCGATTCTGTTTTTGGTACAAGTTCGCCAGTTTTAGCATCAAATTTACCAGGAGCGTGATATTTTACTTGGTCTTTTTCGGCTTGTTTTAAGCCTTTGCCTTTGGTAGTTATTACATGTAAAAGCTTAGGGCCTTTTACTGTTTTTAGTCGGTTTAATTCAGAAATAAGTGCTTCTAAATTATGCCCGTCTATTGGACCAGAATAGTTAAAATTTAAGGCTTCAAAAATATTATCTTGTTTTTGCGTGCCTTTTTTAACATTGGTTAAATATTGTTTTAATGCACCAACACTTGGGTCTATACCAATAGCATTATCGTTTAAAATAACTAATAAGTTAGCATTGGTAACACCGGCATGGTTTAAGCCTTCAAAAGCCATTCCGCTGGCAATACTCGCATCTCCAATAACAGCAATATGGTGTTTGTTATCGCCATTTAGCTGCGACGCAATGGCCATTCCTAATGCTGCTGAAATTGAAGTTGAAGAATGCCCAACGCCAAAGGCATCGTATTCACTTTCGTCGCGTTTTGGGAAGCCGCTAATGCCGTGTAACTGACGGTTTGTGTGGAAAATTTCTTTTCGGCCAGTTAAAATTTTATGTCCGTAGGCTTGGTGTCCAACATCCCAAATAAGTTGGTCGGTTGGGGTGTTAAACACATAATGTAAGGCAATGGTAAGTTCTACCACGCCTAAACTAGCTCCTAAATGACCTTGTTTTGTAGCTACTATATTAATGATAAATTCACGTAATTCTTGGGCAAGTAAGTTGAGGTCTTCTTGTGGTAAAAGACGTAGTTCTTTGGGTGAATTTATATGTTTTAAAATTGATTTTTGCACAGCACAAAAGTACAAGTTTGAATTTGTATTTTTGCTAACATGATACAACCTTTTGATGATAATTATTTTATGAAAAAAGCGCTACAGGAAGCTGAGGCTGCTTTTGATAAAGGAGAAATTCCTGTTGGTGCCATAATTGTTGTAGAGGATAGAATTATTGCGCGAGGGCATAATTTAACTGAAACTTTAAACGATGTTACGGCTCATGCTGAAATGCAAGCCATTACTGCTGCTGCTAATTTTTTAGGAGGTAAGTATTTAAAAAAATGCACGTTATATGTTACTTTAGAGCCCTGCCAAATGTGTGCTGGTGCTTTGTATTGGAGCCAGATAGGTAAGATTGTTTATGGCGCCAGAGATGAAGAACGTGGTTGTATAAATTTGAATACCAAATTGCATCCAAAAACTAAAATGATTGGTGGTATAATGGCCGAAGAAGCTGCCAGTTTATTGAAACGTTTTTTTGTAGAAAAGCGGAATCTTAATTAACAGCTTTTGTCTGGTTGAGCGCAGTCGAAACCAAATTGATTTAATGTTATTTGGAAACCTTTCGACTGCGCTCAAGGTGACAAGTAACTGTTTCATTGAGTTTTTGACTGCTTTTTTATGAGTTTTATATCGGACTCGGGTTAATTAAAGCCTATTGTAATGCTGGTTAGTGCGTTAGCGATGGAATGGCATGTTTGAGCTCGCCGACGTAGGAGGTAGCGAGTAATGACAGCGCGACCCTTGGGTAACGCCAAAAAAATTATAGTTTACGTTTATCGCCTTCGCGCTTACGCATTTCTTCTAAGTTTTCTTTGGTAAGCATATAATCTTTTACATTTTTATCTTTCCAGTGGCGGTAGGTAAACATAGGTATAACCACAAAAAATAAGCCTACAACACCAAAGCCAATAAGTTTTTCGGCGTAAGCTACTTGTAAAACAAATCCGCAAATAATGCTGGTAAGAACGGCTATAAAGGCGATAGCTATAAAATATTTCATGCTAAAATTACGATTTGGTAAAATTAATTAATTGGCGGCGGTATGCTGTTAGTAATTTAGATTTTGATACGAAACCTACATACTTGCCATCTTTTATTACGGGTAAATTCCAAGCGTTGGAATCTTGAAATTTGTTCATTATGGTTTTCATAGAATCGTTTTTATAATCGATTATATCTGGTGCGTTGTGCATTAAATCTTCAACAAATGTACAGTCGTATAGTTTTTGTTTAAACATAATATCGCGTACGTCGTCGAGTAAAATTACACCAACTAAAGCACCTTCGTTGTCGGTTACGGGAAATAAATTTCGGGTAGATTTAGCAACACCTTCGTGAAGCATATCGCCCAAGCTCATTTCGGGTTTTAGTGCTACAAAATTGGTTTCAATAACCTTATCGATGTTTAAAAACATAAGCACGTTTTGGTCTTTATCGTGCGTCATTAATTCCCCACGTTTAGCTAATTTTAAGGTGTAAATAGAATGGGAAATATAGTATTTTGTTATGGCAAACGATATAGCAGAAACTAGCATTAACGGCACAAAAAGTTCGTAACCTCCAGTAATTTCTGCAATTAAGAATATGGCCGTTAGTGGCGCATGTAGCACACCTGCCATTAACCCCGTCATTCCAATTAAGGTGAAATTGGATTCTGAAACATGAAACCCAAAGCCTATATTATTAATAATTTTGGCAAAGGCGTTGCCTAATGCGCTTCCCATTACTAAGGTTGGAATAAAAACACCACCAACACCACCAGCGCCAAAGGTTGTAGTCATGGCTATGGCTTTAAAAATTGAAATGCCTAAAAGTAGTGCAATTACAATCCAGATATTGTTTAAATCTAAATTAAAAGGTGTTGTACCAATAGCGGCAAGATGGTCGCCTTTTAGCAGGTTGTTCATAATACCATAACCTTCACCATAAAGCGGCGGAATAAAATACAATATCGTACCAATGGCTAAACCACCAATAAGGAGACGTTTTGCGCGACTTTCAAATTGTTTGAAAAAATTGGTTATAGCGAAAAACACTTTTGAAAAATAGACCGATGCAAAAGCGGTTACCAAACCCAAAATAATATAAAAGGCGATATCGTTTATTTGAAATTTATCGGTGAGTTGAAAGCGTAGTAAAAAATCGGTTCCTAAGAAAAAGTAAGACGTTATTACTGCTGAAATCGATGCAAGTAATAACGGAATTAAAGACGCGAAAGCAATATCTAAACTAAATACTTCTACCGCAAAAATAATAGCTGCAATAGGCGCTTTAAACATTGATGCCATGGCACCTGCTGCGGCACAACTTATTAAAAGCATGCGCGTGTTGGTGTTTACGTGTAGCAGTCGTCCTAAATTGGAGCCTAAGGCAGAACCAACACTTACGGCTGGACCTTGTAACCCAACCGAACCACCAAAACCAACAGTTAAAGGCGCTGTTATTAATGCGGCGTAAATGTTATAACGCGGAATGATGCCTTTTAGCTTGGAAATGGCATGTAAGGTTGATGATATACCGTGACCAATATGTTTTTTTAACCAAGTTTGCTTAATAATATAAACCAATAGCAGTCCAATAATTGGAAAGATAAAATACAGTGAATTTTGGTAGTTTTTAAAAAAACTAATTTCAAAAAGCAACCTGATGTAATGGGTAAGGTTACGTAAGGTTACAGTGCCTAAACCTGCTAAAAAACCAACAAGTATGCTTAAAATATAAATAAAGTTACGCTCGGGAATATGTTTATATTTCCAGATAAGAAACTTGCGTAAAAGACCTTGTATGTTGGTAGGCATATTTAAAATTACTAAAAAATCCCGCAAGAAGCAGGATTTTTTATTTATGATTGTAAATTAAGTTTTAAACTTAATTCTGTGAGTTGTTCATCGTCAATTGGTGCGGGTGCATCAATCATTACATCTCGACCTGCATTGTTTTTAGGGAATGCAATAAAATCGCGAATGGTTTCTTGTCCGCCTAAAATAGCAACCAATCTATCTAAACCAAAAGCTAGTCCGCCATGTGGAGGCGCACCGTATTGAAACGCATCCATTAAAAAGCCAAATTGCGCTTTAGCTTCTTCTTCGGTAAAGCCTAAATAATCGAACATTAAAGCTTGGGTTTCTTTATCATGAATTCTTATAGAACCACCACCAATTTCGTTTCCGTTTAAAACTAAATCGTAAGCATTTGCTTTAACTTCACCAGGGTTTGTTTTTAATAATTCAATTTGTCCAGGTTTTGGAGAGGTGAACGGGTGGTGCATGGCGTGGTAACGTTCGGTATCTTCGTCCCATTCTAAAAGCGGGAAGTCTATTACCCAAAGTGGTGCAAATTCGTTTGGTTTACGTAAACCTAAACGTTCGGCTAATTCCATACGTAATGCGCTTAATTGTGCACGGACTTTATTTTTGTCGCCCGAAAGCACACAAATTAAATCACCTGGTTTAGCGCCTGTTGTTTCTGCCCATTTAGCTAAATCGTCTTGATCGTAAAATTTATCGACTGATGATTTATAACAGCCATCGTCGTTACATCTACAATATACCATACCTAAAGCACCAACTTGCGGACGCTTCACCCAATCAATAAGTTTATCTATTTCTTTTCTGGTGTAACTATTTCCACCAGGAACAGCAATACCAACAACAAGTTCGGCATTGTTAAACACACCAAAATCTTTATGTTGGGCCACGGCGTTTAATTCGCCAAATTGCATGCCAAAACGAATGTCTGGTTTATCGTTACCATATAAACGCATGGCATCGTCGTATAACATTCTTGGGAATTTATCGACTTCAACACCATTAATTTCTTTTAATAGGTGTCGCGTTAAACCTTCAAAGGTGTTTAAAATATCTTCTTGCTCAATAAAGGCCATTTCGCAGTCTATTTGCGTAAACTCTGGCTGTCTATCGGCACGTAAATCTTCATCTCTAAAACATTTTACAATCTGGAAATATTTATCCATGCCACCTACCATAAGCAATTGCTTAAAGGTTTGTGGCGATTGTGGTAAGGCATAAAATTGCCCTTCATTCATGCGGCTTGGTACAACAAAATCACGCGCACCTTCTGGTGTCGATTTTATTAAATAAGGTGTTTCAACCTCAATAAAACTGGCGTTAGATAAGTAATTGCGAACTTCCTGCGTTACTTTGTGTCTAAAAATCAAGCTGTTTTTTACTGGATTACGACGAATATCTAAGTAGCGATATTTCATACGAATGTCTTCACCGCCATCGGTTTTATCTTCTATAGTAAAAGGAGGAAGTTTGGCTTTGTTTAAAATAGTGAGTTCTGTAACAAGTAATTCAATATCACCTGTTGGGATATTAGGATTTTTAGAAGCGCGTTCTTGTACTTTTCCTTTAACTTGAATTACAAATTCACGCCCTAATTTTTGAGCGGTTTCTAACACAAGTTTGTCGGTTTGCTCTTCATCAAAATATAATTGAGTAATGCCATAACGGTCTCGTAAATCTACGTAAACCATAAAACCTTTATCTCTTACACCTTGTACCCAACCCGCTAAGGTTACTTCTGTATTTGTATGTGATGCTCTTAATTCACCACAGTTGTGACTTCTATACATATCGATATTTTAATCGTGCAAATTTAATGAAATAGCTTTTAGTAAAAATTGATATCTACCTTTTTTTCGGCAGATAGGGATATATTTTTTTGCCTAATGTTTAACTAATAACTGTTGAAAAGTTTATTTTTTAAGAATTTTCTTCACTGTTTTTGCGAATTTAATACTTTGAAGCTGAGTGGTTTACTCTAAATTATATGATGCTTATTAAAGTGTGTTGAAAATTTTCATATTCGTAATTTTAGTGTTCTTTAAATAAGAAATTGCTAATTGTTGTGCTTTTTTTTAAGTAAAAGTATGTATCTTAGGAACAAACTAATTTAAAACTTTAGTAATATGAGTAAACTGTTACACGAAAAATTATTGTTGGTTCTTATGTTTCTAGGAATCTCAGGAGCTTTAGTAGCACAAGAAGTTTCAGGAATAGTAAAGGACGATTCAGGACCTTTACCAGGTGTTTCCATTGTACTTAAAGGTACAACAACGGGTACAACTACCGATTTTGACGGGAAGTATTTGGTTAAAGCTAATAACGGAGATGTTTTAGTGTTTTCTTATGTGGGTTACGATTCGCAGGAAATTACAGTAACAGGAAGCACATTAAATGTTACCTTAAAAGCAGGTGTAGCTTTAGATGAAGTTGTGCTTGTTGGATCGAGAAACCCAAGTAGAACAGCTGTCGATACGCCTGTTCCTGTGGATGTTATCGATATTACAGAGTTGTCCTCAGCTGGTCCTCAAGTTAACTTAAACCAGATTTTAAATTTTGTGGCGCCTTCCTTCACATCGAACACGCAAACCATTTCCGATGGTACCGATCATATCGATCCAGCATCATTGCGTGGGCTAGGTCCAGACCAAGTGTTGGTTTTAATTAATGGAAAAAGAAGACACAATTCTTCTTTAGTAAACGTAAATGGTACGTTTGGTAGAGGTAGTGTGGGTACCGATTTAAATGCTATTCCATCAGGAGCTATAAAGCGTTTAGAGGTACTTCGCGACGGTGCAGCTGCCCAATATGGATCGGACGCTATTGCCGGTGTTATTAATATTGTATTAAAAAGTAATGTAAACGAGTTAACGTTTAATGTTACTACTGGCGCTAACTTTACTAAAAATGCTAATAACCAAACTGGTGGTGTTGATGGAGGAACAGTTAATGTAAGTGCCAACTATGGTATTGCTTTAGGCGATAATGGTGGTTTTATAAATTTTACAGGAGATTTTGATTATCGCGACTATTACAGCCGAATGAAAGAATGGGAAGGTGATGTATTTAATTTGTATAACACCGTAGAGCGTTTTGCAAATAACGATGGATATAACTTAGCTAATTTACTAGATGATGATGTTGATGATGTAATTCAATACGGAAATCAAGCTGGTTTAGGGTTAAGCCCTACAGCAACAAAAGAAGAGTTGCAAGCCATTTTAAGTGCCGATAATACGACTGCTGAATTAGCAGCAAGAGGCTTAACGCGAAGCGATTTTAATATGCGTGTTGGCCAAAGTGAAGTTAGAGGTGGTCGCTTTTTTGCAAACCTTTCATTACCTTTAGATGACTATGGCACCGAATTGTATTCGTTTGCTGGTGTGAGTTCAAGAAAGGGAAATTCGGCAGGGTTTTATAGATTGCCAAACCAAAGTAGAACGTATACGCCTGCTTATATAAACGGATTTTTACCAGAAATTAATTCTACAATAACAGATAGATCGTTTGCTGTTGGTATTAAAGGAAAAGTAAACGATTGGAATGTAGATTTAAGTAATACTTATGGTAAAAACTCATTTTTATATGTTATAGGTAATACTTACAATGCATCGTTGCAAAATGCATCACCATTTACGTTTGATGCTGGTGGCTTTAGCTTTGCGCAAAACACCGTGAATTTAGATATTAATAAGTTTCATGATGATATTTTAAACGGATTAAATGTTGCATTTGGTGCCGAATACCGTTTAGAGAATTACGAAATTGTTGCAGGCGAAGAAGCCTCATACGGACAATACACGGCAGATGGCGCTTTAATTACCGTGCCTTCGCAAAGTGCTTCGGTAGATTTCTTTGGAAATTCAAGACCTGGTGGCGCACAAGTGTTTCCTGGTTTTAGACCAACAAACGAGCTGTCGAGAGGCCGTAACAGTGTAGCCGCATATTTCGATTTAGAAGCCGATTTCTCTGAAACTTTTCTGGCAAGTTTCGCAACACGTTACGAGAATTATTCCGATTTTGGTTCTACAACAAACTTTAAGTTAGCAACACGCTTAAAAGTAAGTGATAATGTAAATTTTAGAGCTGCCGTAAATACTGGTTTTAGAGCACCATCCTTACATCAGTTAAACTATAATTCGGTGTCAACTATTTTTGTAGATGGCATTGCCCAAGAGGTTGGTACATTTTCTAACGATAGTAAAGTAGCAAGTTTACTAGGTATTCCGCAGTTAAAACAAGAAACATCAAAAAGTGTAAGTTTTGGGGTTACAGCTAAAATTCCAGATGCGAATTTAAGTATTACTGCTGATGCATATTTTGTAGCGATTGATGACCGTGTGGTTTATACCGGAACTTTTGAGCCACAGCTTGATGGTAGTGGCGAATATATTGACGATGCTAATGCCGAATTAGGAGGTTTATTAGAGCAAGCCAATGCATCTGGAGTCGCGTTTTTTGCCAATGCAATCGATACCGAATCTAAAGGTTTAGATGTTGTTATTACGCATAAAGCTAATGTTGGTACTAATGGTAGATTGGTAACCGATTTATCGGGTACCTTTTCTAAAACAAAAAGAGTAGGAGGTGTTAAATCATCCGATGTTTTAGAGGAAGCAGGTCTTGTAGATACTTATTTTGATGAAACTAGTAGAATTTATTTAGAGGAAGCTGTGCCGCGTACTAAAATAAATTTAACTAATAATTATACCGTAAATAAGTTTAATGTTTTCTTGAGAAATGTGTATTTCGGACCCGTTTCTGAAGCTACCAACAACATAGCAAACCAACAAGAATTTGCTTCGAAGTTAGTAACCGATTTGTCTTTTGGATATCAAGCTTCAGAATCATTAACACTTACTGTAGGAGCTAATAATTTATTCGATATTTATCCAGATAGAGCCATTGAAGCGAATAGAAGTGGCGGTCGATTCGATTGGTCTAGACGCTCGCAACAATTTGGTGTAGGCGGTCGTTTCCTTTTTGCCCGATTAAGTTTTAAACTGTAACATAACACAGTTCAAATAAAATTGAAAAGCCTCAACAATTGTTGAGGCTTTTCTGCTACTAATCAATATTTTTAATAGGGATTAAAAATATTAAAGCTTTAAAATTATTCTGTTTTCATTACATGGCTTTTATCGTCGTAGGCTTCTGCAACTCGGTCTTTAAACAACCACATTTTAAATTTAGTTACTAAGAAAAATAATAGCGGTACAATAATTAAAGTTAAAAATGTTGCTATTATTAATCCGTAAATAACAGTCCAAGCTAGAGGTCCCCAGAAAATTACGTTGTCTCCACCCATGTAAATATGTGGGTTGAATTCTGAGAACAATGTAAAGAAATTAATGTTTAAACCAATCGCTAAAGGTACTAAGCCTAAAACCGTGGTAATGGCCGTTAGTAATACAGGACGTAAACGAGCTTTACCTGCACGAACAATACACTCGTATAAATCGTGCGCATTTAAATACTGTTCTTCATCGAGGTTTAACTCTAATTTTTTACGATCAATAAGTAATTGAGCATAATCTAATAGTACCACACCGTTATTTACAACAACACCTGCAAGCGAAATAATACCTACCATTGTCATCATTATAACAAAGGAGCTACCAGTAACTACAATACCACCAAATACTCCAATTAAACTTAAAAATATGGCCAACATAATAATAGTTGGTTTAGATATAGAGTTAAACTGGAAAATTAAAATGAAGAAAATTAAACCTAAACCTGTAAAGAATGCACCCATTAAAAAGGCCATTTGTTTGTTTTGTTCTTCAATTTGCCCTGTGTAATCTATTTTAATGTTGTCTGGCATGTCTTCAAAGCCTTGCATTTCACTTTGAATTTGACTTACAACTGCGCCAGCATCAGTAAACCCTGGGGATAGTGCGGAATATACAGTTACCACACGTTTAGTGTCTTTGTGTTTAATAGCGCTAAATCCAGAAGTGTTTTCGGCATGAGCAATAGCAGATACGGGAATTTCTCGTATTTGTCCGCTTGCCATATCTCTAAATGTAATTTTCTGGTTAAATAAGGCACTTGTGTTATAGCGGTTTTCTTCATTAAAACGCACGTAAATATCATAATCGTCACCATCTTCTTTATAAATTCCAGCTTTCGACCCAAAAATAGAGTTACGTAATTGCTGTCCTACTTGCGATGCGCTTACCCCTAATTCTCCAGCCTTTTTACGGTCTACAACAACGCGCATTACAGGCTTGTCTTTATTTACATCAATTTTAAGTTCGTCTACACCACCAACATTTTTACTGTTAATAAACTCACGCATGCGTTCGGCTATGTTAATTAACTCGTTGTAATCATCACCTTCAATTTCAATGTTTATTGGCGCTCCAGCAGGTGGTCCTGCGGCATCTTTTTCAACAGAAATTAAAACACCTGGAAAAATACCAACCAAAGCCTTTTGTACTTTCTGGCGTAACAATTCGCTGTTTTCGCCTTCGCGATATTTAAACTCGCGCATAGAAGCCGTTATTTTTGCTTTATGTGGCATTTCTGCAGCCGAACCACCATCGGTTTGTGGGTTTCCGGCACCTTCACCAACTTGAGATACGGCACTTTCTACCATAAAATTGTAATCGCCATTTTTGTATTGGCTATCATCTAAAACATCGTAAACAATAGTTTCAATTTCTTTAGTAATGGTATTTGTTTTTTCAATGGCAGTTCCTTCAGGATATTCGATATAAACAATAATTTGATTAGGAATATTATCTGGGAAAAACTCCACTTTTGTACGTTGCGACACTAAAGAACCTCCAAAAGCCATAAAGGCAAGAATGAGTAGAGCGAATGTACCTATGGTAAAAAAGTACGGACGTCGCCCTTTAAAGGCATTTCGTAACTGGCGTTCGTAAAAGTTTTCAAGCTTTACTAAAGTTTTGGTTTGGAAATTATTGGCCCATTTACGTAAAAGTAAACGGTATACCCAAAGCATAATAGCTGTAAATACCATAAGTGTTCCTAAACCACGATAGGCACCACCAACAATAATAACTAATAAACCTATACCAGCCATAATACCAGTTAAGGTAATAATGCTTTTTAGAGGCATATCTTTATCTTCGGTACTCATAAATTTTGATACTAGAACCGAGTTAAAAAAGATAGCTACAAATAAAGATGACCCTAAAACTATAGATAAGGTTTGTGGTAAAATTTTCATGAATTCACCCATAATTCCTGGCCATAGTCCTAATGGAATAAAAGCAGCTACTGTAGTTGCTGTAGAGATAATAATTGGAAATGCAATTTCGCCAATACCCTTTTTTGCAGCTTCAATACGGCTCATGCCTTCTTCTTCCATTAATCGGTAAACGTTTTCAACTACAACAATACCGTTGTCTACCAGCATTCCTAGTCCCATAATTAGTCCAAAAAGTACCATGGTGTTTAGGGTTATGCCAAACATGTTTAATATCATTAACGACATTAGCATTGACATAGGAATTGCAAAACCTACAAAAATGGCATTTTTAAAGCCTAAAAAGAACATTAAAACGGTTACTACCAGAATAACACCAAAAATAATGTTGTTTACAAGGTCGTCTACCTGCCCAATGGTTACCGAAGATTGATCGTTAGTTATGCTAATTTCTAAATCTTGCGGAAAATCTTCCGATTTAGCTTTTTCAACAATAGCACGTACTTGTTCGGCCGCGTCAACCATGTTTTTACCGGCACGTTTTTTAACATCGAGCATAACAACTGGATGTCCGTACTCGCGCGCAAATGTGGTTTTATCTTCTTCGTGAAAGGTAACCGTAGCGACATCTTTTAAATAAATAGGAAAATTGTTTTCAGATTTTACTACGAAATTTTCTAGTTCCGATGGTTTTTCAATTTCACCTAAAACACGAATGGTTCTACGTTGTCCGCTTGCTTTAATATTACCTGCCGACATGGTTACGTTACCGCCGTTTATAGCATTTATAATATCGCTAAAGGTAACTTGAGCTGCCGTCATTTTATAAATATCTACAGCAACTTCAACTTCTTTTTCTTGAGCACCGCGAATGGCTACTTCTTTAATTTCAAGTAAATCTTCAATTTCATCTTGTAAAAATTCGCCGTATTCTTTTAATCTTTCAACCGTATAATCGCCCGAAATATTAATGTTAAGAATTGGCATTTCTTCCGATAGGCTTAACTCGAAAACATCTGGCTCTACTTTGGCACCGTTAAAGGTTGGCCAATCTTCGCTAGCGGTTTCGCTTTCAATTTCGTCTTTTACCTTTTGTTTGGCTTGCTCAACGGTTAAATTTTCATCAAACTCTACAATTACCATCGCGTAATCTTCGGTTGAGGTTGATGTAATTTCAACAACGTTACTTACGGTTTTAAGCTGATCTTCTAGCGGATCGGTAATTAACTTCTCGATATCTTCGGCCGTATTACCAGGAAAAATGGTGCTTACGTATATTTTAGTTTCGTTAACTTCGGGAAAGTTTTCGCGAGGCATATCGAAAAACGCCGAAATCCCTAGGTAAAATATTACCGCAATGAGTACATACATTGTGGTTTTATTGTTGATTGCCCATGAAGACAATACAAACTCTTTATTGACTTTTTTCTGATTATCAGTCATAATTTAATAGGTAATTAATATGATTAATTAATCGTTTATAACCTTAACAGGTTGGTCGTTTTTTACACTTCTGGCACCTTCTTGAATAACTTCGGTTCCTTTTTCTAAGCCAGAAAGTACTTCAATAACATCACCTTGCGTTTTTCCTGTTTTAATAATTACTTTTTTAGCGACACCTTGGTTGTTTTCATCTTTATTTTCTACAACATAAATGTATTGCTCACCTTCGGCATTTTCAGAAATAACACTTTGTGGTATTAAAAATGTATTGTTGTTGGTGTAATCGTTAATTTTAAGTTTTGCTGTAAGGTTTGGTTTTATTGAAGCATCTTTGTTTGGAATACCAACTTCAACCTTAAATGTGCGGTTTGCAGGATTAATAAAGTTACCTGCTTGACGTACTTTAGCATCAATTGTTTTTCCTAAAATAGGGAATTCAACTTCAACCGCTTTACCAACTACAATATCCGATACGTAACGTTCTGGTACATCGGTTTTAATATACATGTTGCTTAAGTTTACAATACGGAATAATTGCGATTGCCCAGGAGCTACTACCGAGCCTTGTTCGGTAATGACATCATCAATTGTTCCAGAAAAAGGTGCTTTTACAATTGTTTTTCCTACTTGTTGCTCTAATTGGTTTACCGCTTCTTGTTGGGCTTGATAATTAGATTTTGCTTGTAAAAATTCAATTTCACTGCCTATTTTTTGATTCCATAAACGCTCTTGACGCTCAAAGGTAGTTTTAGCTAATGCCGTTTGAATTTTAAGTTGTGCTAATTGCTGGCTTAAACCACCATCATCAATTTTTGCTAAAGTTTGCCCTTTGCTTACTTTTTGGCCTTCCTTAACATATACTCTAGATAATACGCCAGAGTATTCTGGAAAAATAACTAAGTTCTCTTTAGTGTCAACACTTCCTTGAAGCTCTACAAAATGTGTAAATACTTCTTCTTTGGCATTAAAAGTTGTAATTAATGGGATTTTTTCTTGCGGATCTAAAGCTTTTATTTTGGCTTGTAATTGCTTTAATTGAGCCGCTATGGCTTGCGCAGAAGCATCAAGCTCGGTTTTCTTTTTTCTTATAAGTGTTAAATCGTTTGTTGCAATAACATCTTCAACCGATTGATTCTTTTTACCACCACAAGATGCTAAAAGAAGGGTAACAATAATTAATGGATATATATGTTTCATTGTATGAATTGGTTTTTAGTTTTAAATGGTGTTTAAAATGGTTTCTAATGCCGCTTTTGTATTTATAACATCTAGCATGGCTTGTAAAAATTCTTGTTGCGCTGTGTATAGCTGAGTTTGCGCTTGTCGGAGTTCGAAACTAGAACCTACACCTTCAAAAAATTTCGATTGGTTTTTTTTCTCAATGCGCTCAGCTAAGTTTAAATTTTGCTTTTTATTGTCGTAATCTTCAATGGCGAATTGATAATCGCTTTTAGCCGATGCAATTTGAAGTTTTAATTTTTGCTCGGTTTCAATTAAATCGTTTTCGGCTTTCGATAGGTTAATTTTAGCGCGTTGTGTAGCAGCACTTCTTCCTAAAGAACTAAAAATAGGGATGTTTAAGCTTACACCAAATAGCGACGAACCAAACCATTTTTTATCGCTGTCAAGAAAATCGAATTCGTTGCTAAATGCCGAATAGCCACCATTTATAAAACCATTTAAGGTTGGTAAAGCTTTGCTTTTTTCTAATTTTAAAAGCAATTCTTTCGAGGTTTTATCGTTGGCGGCAATTTTATAATCTATTGTATTTTCAATATCTACGTTGTTTTCAAGCAGTTCTAAAGATATGTTCTGGCTTGTTAAACTAGGTAAATTATCAGTTAACGTTGTGTTTGCATTTATGTCGATACCCAAAGTAATGTTAAACATTTGATAGGCTAAAGATTTTAGTCGCTCAACGTTTTTTAAATTACTTTTTACGCCAGATAATGTAATTTGCAATTGCTCAACACTTTCTTGCTCTTCTAAACCGTTTTCAAATATTTTAGTTGTATCGTCTAGGTTTTTTTGCAGTGTTTCAAGGTTTTTTTGCAGAATTTTTACACTTTCTTCTGAAAGTAAAACATTTCCATAGGCATCAATTACCGCTTTTCTAACTTCTAAATCGGTTTTTTGTTTTGCATTTTTAGAAATTTGAAGATACACTTTAGCCGATTGTAAACCAACAAGGTACGAGCCATCAAATATTTTTTGCGACAAAGTAGCTATAGCCGATGCGTTTTGTTTTGTGCCAAAAGCTACTTCGGTAAATTCGCCAGGGTTGCCATCAAAAAACTCTGCTGGTATGGCCGATACTTGTTGTTTTAAAAAGTTTTGATAATCTACGGTAGCACTTATTTGAGGTAAACCAGTTGCGGTGGTTTCCCACTTTTGTTTTTCTGCCGCAGCAATATCGTGCTGGGCATTTTTTGCAGTTCTATTGTTTTGTAAAGCATAGTCTATGGCTTCGGTTAAACTAAAACTGTACGAGTTGTTTTCCTGCGCTAATACATGCATTGAGAAAAATAACCCGAAAACAACGATTGAGATCTGTTTCATTAATTGTTATTTTGATTGATTTGTAAATAGTTGTTTAAATAATCTAGCCCTTTCGTGGTGCAAATACCACGTAAATGGTATTCTAAATAATTATTCATAAGCATTTTCATTGAAAAATTTTCGAGTGGGAAAGTCGATTTATCCTTTAGTAGCATCATGCAGTTAAAGTATATTTTCGAAATAAAGTCTATATTAATGTCGTCTCTAAAAAGGCCTTGGTTAATACCGCGCGATAAGTTGCAATGCACGCAATCGTCCATAACACACATTTGTTTTTCTTTTACGTCGTGAAAAATTTTGGGGTAATACTTTTCAAGTTGATATTGCGGTGACGATTTTTCTTCATTAAGATTACGCATTAAAAACTGCTTAATCTCGTAAATCTCGTCAATTGGATTTTTTTCGTGTTTACGTATTTCTTCAATACCAGACGAAATAGTGTGGTATACAAACATCACTGTTTCTTGTACAAGTACTGTTTTATTGGCAAAATGCTGATAAATGGTTTTTTTAGATATGCCCATTTCGTTGGCAATATCATCCATGGTAACGCTTTTAAAACCTAGGTTTATAAACATTTCTGCCGATTTATGTATAATCTTTTCTCTCATAATTAGGGCACAAATCTACAACAGGAAACTTTTAAAACAAAAAAAGTTTCCATCGTTTTACAATTATTTAACATTAATTTTTGATATGCTCATTTTTAAAATAGATTTTCGTTTATTTTTGCCCTATGCAATCAATAGACGACTACCGAGACCATTTTGTTTCATTTTTAGAAAAATTTGTTACACTTAACGAACCTCAAAACCTTTACAATCCTATAAATTACATTTTAAATTTGGGCGGAAAACGCTTGAGGCCTGTACTTACCTTAATGACAGCGGATATTTTTAATGTAGACTATAAACATGCTTTAAATGCGGCTTTAAGTATTGAAGTTTTTCATAATTTTTCGCTGGTTCACGACGATATTATGGATGATGCGCCGTTGCGTCGCGGTCACCAAACCGTACACGAAAAATGGGATGTTAACACAGGAATTTTGTCGGGCGATGCCATGTTAATTATGGCTTATCAGCTTTTTGAAAATTATGAAGCCGATGTATTTCAAGATTTAGCAAAACTATTTAGTAAAACGGCACTCGAAGTTTGCGAAGGCCAGCAATACGATGTCGATTTTGAAACCAGAAACGATGTTACTATTCCAGAATATTTAAAAATGATTGAATATAAAACAGCCGTTTTAGTTGGTGCCGCCATGAAAATGGGTGCTATTGTTGCAAAAGCTTCAGCAAGCGAGCAAAATAATATTTATGAGTTTGGTAGAAATTTAGGCATAGCCTTCCAGCTACAAGATGATTATTTAGATGCTTTTGGCGATCCTAAAACATTTGGGAAACAAGTTGGAGGTGATATTATTGAAAACAAAAAAACATACTTATATCTTAAAGCGCTCGAGTTTTTAAATGATGACGATAAAGCGATACTTGTGGCGTTGTTTTCTTCGCAACCCGAACAAGTTGAAGAAAAAATAGACACGGCAAAACGCTTATTTGAATCTTCGGGTGCAGCTAAAGCTACTAAAGAAGCTATTCAGGTTTACACCCAAAAAGCTTTTGATAATCTGGAAAGTTTAAATATTTCTGACGATAAAAAAGCACTTTTAAAAACCTTTGGTAGTAGTTTAATGAATAGAACGGTATAATGCAACTTCCCGCAACTTTTAATGATTTAATTACGGAGGCTAATCAATTAAATTTATATAAAAATTTAGTGCAACAGCTTAATAAAGATTTTCTTTTGGCTAATATCGATTTAGATTTTCATGATGATATTTTGCCGTCTAGTCTTAAACTCATGTTGCATGAAACGGTGTTTAAACTTATTCAAGAAAAATTTACCGCATATTTAAATTTGCTTTATATAATTGATGTATCTGAAACTGCGGTTAAAGCTTTAAATGGCGATGATGTTTTAAAGCTATCGGAAGACGTTACATTTTTAATTTTAAAACGCGAATGGCAAAAAGTGTGGTTTCGAAATAAATATTAAATGATGACTGATGTTTTTGTAGATGAAAAGGAATTTATAGGTTCAAACTTTAGTAAGGAAACCTTTTTAAAAGGAACCTACGAATATTGTAGCTTTAAAAATTGCGATTTTAACAATGTTAATATGGCTGGATTTCAGTTTACCGATTGCCAGTTTATTGATTGTGATTTTAGTTTAGCTAATGTTTTTGCTACTATTTTTCAAGATGTGGTTTTCAATTCTTGTAAGATGTTGGGGTTACAATTCGATACATGCGATGCGTTTGGTTTAGCGGTAAGTTTTAACGATTGCCAATTAAATCATACTTCATTTAGAAGTTTAAAGCTCAATAAAACCCATTTTACAAATTGCAAATTACAAGAGGTAGATTTTTCTGAAACTCATTTGTCACAATCTTATTTTTCTAATTGCGATTTACAAGGTGCTATTTTCGAAAATACCAACTTAGAAAAAGCGAATTTTAAAACCGCTTTTAATTACACTATAAATCCAGAAAATAATAAAATTAAAGGTGCGCAGTTTTCACTAAAAGATGTTGCGGGTTTACTTACGCAGTATAAAATACAAATAGTTTAACTCTTAAAAATAAACCCTTACAAAAGGCATCCACGCATTAGCGTAAATGCTTCTATTGGTGTTGTAAAGTATGTCGTATCGTACACCAAGCGTTATATTATTATTTCGGTAACCAGCGCCTAAAAATAATGCTGGCGTCCAATAAGTATCTTTCAACAAATTAGGATTATCAAAATTTGTACTTACATGCAACTGCTCAAACTCTGCCGAAAGTTGTAGTTGGGGTATAACATTAGCAAGTCCAATTAAACTGCCTCCTAAAATAGTGGATTTATAGGTGTTTTTCTGGCTGTTATAAGTCGCATTTAAGCCAAGGCCAAAAGCAAAAATAGCATCAACTTCATAAATAGCACTCGGAGCTAAAGTGCCACTAAAAAATCCGTTACCAAAATTTAAACCAATGCCACCACCAATTCTAACTTTATTCCAAAAATTAGTATTACTAATTTGAGCGTTTAAAATAGAATTTCCGCATAAAAAAAGAAGCATCATAATAATATTTTGCAATTTTTTGGTTTTCATTCTATTAAAAATTTAACAGTTTTATAATATCAATAAATAATATTAAAATATAAGTTATAAATATAGTTAAACAAAGCCCTAATTTTACTAAATGTTGTATTTTTGAAAAATATTTTTACTAAACCTACAAGGTATTAAATAAAACAATGGATAAATATTCCTTTTTAAATGCAGCTCATACAGCATTTTTTGCTGAGTTATATGAACAATATTTACATAATCCCGATGCCGTAGAACCTAGTTGGAGAGCCTTTTTTCAAGGTTACGATTTTGGAAGTGAAAACTATGGTTTAAATGGCGAAATCGTTGAGGGTGTTAGCACACAAATCCCAGAACAATTACAAAAAGAATTTCAGGTTGTAAAACTTATAGATGGTTATCGCATGCGCGGGCATTTGTTTACAAGAACAAACCCAGTGCGTGATCGACGTACTTATAAACCAACATTAGAATTACAAAATTTCGGTCTTAACGAAAACGATTTAGATACCGTTTTTAACGCTGGTGAAATTTTAGGTATAGGAGCGCAACCGCTACGCGAAATATTAAAACATTTAAATAGTATTTATTGCGATTCTATTGGTGTAGAATACATGTATTTGCGTAACCCAGAAGTTATTGGGTGGTGGCAAGAGCAGTTGAATAGAAACGATAATCAACCAAGTTTCTCGCCCGATACTAAAAAATATATTCTTTCAAAATTAAATCAGGCCGTAACCTTCGAGAACTTTTTGCAAACCAAGTATGTCGGTCAAAAGCGCTTTTCGTTAGAGGGTGGCGAGTCGTTAATTCCCGCCATTAGCAACGTGTTGTTTTATGCATCGTTAAAGTACGATGTTAAAGAATGTGTTTTAGGAATGGCGCACCGTGGGCGTTTAAGTACATTAGTTAATATTTTTAGAAAGCCTTTACGCGAATTATTTAACGAGTTTGATGGTAAAGATTTTGAAGATGAAAATATTGATGGAGACGTAAAATACCATTTAGGTTTAACACTCGATAAAACCTACCAAAACGGTAAAACCATTAAAATGAATTTGGTGCCAAACCCGTCACACCTAGAAACGGTAGCACCAGTAGCAGAGGGGATTACCCGTGCTAAAATTGATGAAGATTATGGTGGCGACGACTCAAAAATTATTCCAATAGTTGTGCATGGTGATGCTGCAATTGCAGGTCAAGGCATTGTTTACGAAGTCGCTCAAATGAGTCGCTTAAACGGTTACAAAACTGGAGGAACCATTCATATTGTAGTAAATAACCAAGTTGGTTTTACAACTAACTATCTCGATGCGCGCTCAAGTACTTATTGTACCGATGTGGCTAAAGTTACCTTATCGCCAGTGTTACACGTAAATTCTGATGATGCTGAAGCTGTGGTACATGCCGTAGAAATGGCTTTAGAGTACAGAATGCGTTATAAAAAAGATGTTTATATCGATTTATTAGGATACAGAAAATATGGGCATAACGAAGGTGATGAACCACGCTTTACCCAACCAAAGCTTTATAAATACATCTCGAAGCATCCTAATCCGTTTAAAATTTATTCCGATAAGTTAATAGCTGAAGGTACTATCGATAAAACATATGTTGACGGTATAGTAGCGGAGTTTAGAGAAACACTTGAAAGCGAATACGAAAAATCGAAAGAAGCCGATTCGTCGAAAGTGCGTGAATTTATGCAAGAACGTTGGGATAAGTTTACACGACGCGGGGTTGATGCTATGTTAAGCCCAGTTGAAACAAATTATCCAAAAGATAAATTAGAACATATATCAAAAGTTGTTTCTACGGTTCCAGAAGGTGTTAAGTTTTTACGTAAAGCCGAACGTATTCTTGAAGGTAGAAAGAAAATGGTTTTTGAAACCGATACGTTGGATTGGGGAATGGCCGAAACCTTAGCTTATGGTAGTTTACTAGAAGAAGGGTTTAACGTGCGTATCTCTGGTCAAGATGTTGAGCGTGGTACGTTTAGTCACCGTCATGCGATTCTTCGTGATGAAAAATCGGAAGAGCGTATTAACCTGCTAAATACCAATCCAGAGAATAAAGGAAATATGGATATTTTCAATTCCTTTTTATCTGAATATGGGGTGTTAGGTTTCGATTATGGTTATGCTATGGCAAACCCAAACACATTAACCATTTGGGAAGCCCAGTTTGGTGATTTTAGTAATGGTGCTCAAATTATATTCGACCAATATTTGTCGGCTGCCGAAGATAAATGGAAAGTACAAAATGGTATTGTGGTATTGTTGCCGCATGGTTACGAGGGGCAAGGTTCCGAGCATTCTTCTGCAAGAATGGAGCGTTACTTACAGTTGTGTGCCAATGATAATATGATTGTAGCCGATTGTACTACACCAGCAAACTTTTTCCACTTATTACGTCGCCAAATGAAACGCGATTTCCGTAAACCGCTTGTAGTTTTAACTCCAAAAAGTTTACTGCGTCATCCAAAGGCTGTGTCATCAATTAACGAGTTAGCTTCAGGGCAATTCCAAGAGATAATTGACGATACTATTGAGGCTTCAAAAGTTAAAAAATTAGTGTTCTGTACGGGTAAATTCTATTACGATTTATTAGCGGAACGCGAGGAGTTAAATAGAGACGATGTTGCGTTAGTGCGTATTGAGCAGTTATTCCCGCTTCATTTAGATAAAATTCAAGAGATAATTAATAAATATCCAAATGTATCAAAATATGTTTGGGCACAAGAAGAACCTAAAAATATGGGTGCTTGGAGTTTTATGGCAGAGCGTTTAAATTTAGTGAAATTAGAAGTTTGCTCCCGTGCTTACAGCTCGGTACCTGCACCTGGTTCTAGCACAAGAGATAAAAACAGACAAAGACGTGTAATTGATGCCGTTTTTGCAAACGAATAAACAACAAATAAAAACATAGAATACTATAAAATTTATAACCAATGATTTTAGAAATGAAAGTCCCTTCTCCAGGGGAATCTATTACTGAGGTAGAAATAGCAACATGGCTAGTTGAAGATGGCGATTATGTTGAAAAGGATCAGGCCATTGCAGAGGTGGATAGCGATAAAGCAACGTTAGAATTACCTGCAGAGGTTAGCGGAACCATTACATTAAAAGCTGAAGAAGGTGATGCGGTTGCTGTTGGGGCTGTAGTTTGTTTAATTGATACGGATGCAGAAAAACCTGAAGGAGGCGATGCACCTGCTGCTAAAAAGGTAGAAGAAACTCCAAAAACGGAAGCTGCTAAACCAACAACAGATGAAAAAACGTATGCTACAGGAAGTGCTAGTCCTGCCGCAAAGAAAATATTAGCTGAAAAAGGTATTGAAGCTTCATCTATTTCTGGAACAGGAAAAGATGGTAGAGTTACAAAAGAAGATGCTGTAAAAGCAGTGCCATCAATGGGAACACCAACAGGTGGTTCTAGAGGTGAATCGCGTAGTAAAATGTCGATGTTACGTCGTAAAGTGGCAGAGCGTTTAGTAGAAGCTAAAAATACAACTGCAATGTTAACTACGTTTAACGAGGTTAACATGACACCTATTTTTGAGTTGCGTAATGAGTATAAAGAAACCTTTAAAGCAAAGCATGGTGTTGGTTTAGGGTTTATGTCATTCTTTACGTTAGCTGTAGTACGTGCTTTAAAAATGTATCCTGCAGTTAACTCTATGATTGATGGTAAGGAAATGATTTCTTACGATTTCTGCGATATTAGTATTGCGGTTTCTGGACCAAAAGGATTAATGGTTCCAGTAATTAGAAACGCCGAAAATTTAACTTTTAGAGGTGTAGAGTCTGAAGTAAAACGTTTAGCTTTACGTGCTCGCGATGGTCAAATTACGGTTGATGAAATGACAGGTGGTACTTTTACTATTACTAATGGTGGTGTTTTTGGTAGTATGTTATCTACACCAATTATTAACCCGCCTCAAAGTGGTATTTTAGGAATGCACAATATTATACAACGCCCAATAGCTGTTGATGGTAATGTTGAAATTCATCCAATGATGTACGTAGCATTATCTTACGATCATAGAATTATTGATGGTAAAGAAAGTGTAGGTTTTTTAGTAGCTGTTAAAGAAGCTTTAGAGAGTCCTGTTGAACTTTTAATGAACAATGATGTTAAAAAGGCTTTAGAGTTGTAAGTTACTTTAATGATTTAATATAAAAAAAGGTGTTGTTTTAAAACAACACCTTTTTTTTGTAGTGAAAAACTAACTAATAAAAGAACATCATAATGTTAAAAGCAATAGTCATGATTATTATTATGGCTAAGCCAATAAATAAACATTTGTTGATTGTTTTGTTTTCTTCTCCCATAAAGCTTTGTTTTATAAACCCTGCGTTAAACGAATTAACGCAGAGTTTCAAAAAATCTCTCAACTAGATATTGTGATTAATAGCACTGTAAAGTTAGGTAGTAATGAGATGATATAAAATAAGCAGTTCTACGTATTTTTAATCGATTTTTTATGAGTACATAAAAAAAGGCTTCAGATTAATAAAAACCTAAAGCCTCCTATAATTCTCCCTAAGAACTAATTAATAGCACTGTAAAGATATATTATGTTGCCGAATTAAAAAATACGTACTTCTGCGTATTTTTTTATAATTGGTATAAAAAAAAGGCCTAAACTTTTCAATTTAGAACCTTTTTTATAATTCTCCCTAAGAACTAATTAATAGCACTGTAAAGATATGTTTTATTACCGAATAATAAAATACGTACATATACGTATTTTATAAAAAATGTTTATTTAATGTTGCCCAAATCGATAATGATGTGGGTTTGTTATCTAAACCAAGTTTTGCCACAATATTACTACGGTGTTTATCTACCGTTCTAACCGATATAGATAGCTCGTTTGCAATATCTTGGCTAGTGTGTTTGTTGGCAATTAGCTTCACGATTTTTAATTCAGATTTTGTGAGATTATCAATTTCTTTAGGCCTTTCGTTATGTGAGTTTTGTAAATACGATGCTATTTCATCGCTAAAATATGGGGTGTCGTTTATTACGCTTTTAATACAAGCTTCAATTTCTTCAATGGCAAATTCTTTTAAAATATAGCCATAAACATTAAAGGCTTTGGCTTGGTCGTAAAGTTCTTCTTCTTTATCGAAGGTAATCAGGATAATCTTGGTGTCTAGGTTGTTTTTTTTGCAGGCTTCGGCTACTTCTAATCCTGTCATATGTGGCATTCTAATATCTAGAATGGCTATTTCGGGTTTTTGTTTTACTATTAAATTATAGGCACTTTTACCGTCGGTAGCACTCCCAATTATATTAAAACCTTTTGAGTTTAAAAAATCGGTAAGACCACGTAGCATTAAAGGATGATCGTCTGCAATTACTATGGAATTGGTCATTAATTAGAGAGGGAAATTATTTTTTTGCTATTTTATTATAATTTTAAATATAAATATTTCTTTTCATAATCTATAACGGCTTTACCTTTTTTTAGTATATCGGCACCAATAATGCCATCAACAGGTTTGGAATTATGATTTTTTAAAGCTGTATTTACATGTGTTAGGTTAAATAGAACTAAAACCACTTTATTGTTGGTCCATTTTCCTATTTTAATTTTATTTCGTTTCGACATTTTGGTGTCCATATCGGTAGCACCAGCACCAGCTGCTTTAATTATTGAATCTTCGGCCTTAAGTTTAAAGGTTTCAATGGCTTCAAAACCTACACAAGAATTTGATGCGCCTGTATCTAGAATAAATAGCCCTTTTTTACCGTTAATGGTAGCTTTTATTTCAAAATGATTGGTTTTGGTAAGGTGTAATTTAACCTTTGAGTAACCTTTGTTTAGAAGAAATTCTTGCAAATTAGCTTGCATGTCTTTTTAGTTTTCTCCTCAAAAATACTACAAACAGAATAATTATACTACCAAATACAATATAAATTGTAGTATAATTTTTGCTAGGTTTGGTAAGTTTACCATAATACACAAAAGCACTCCAGTAATATGGTGACTTTTTAAAGTTGGCTATGTTTTTATTATTTAAATAGCCTATTTTAGAACTATGATTAGCATGAAAAGCCGATTTTGAAATTTCAAGATTCTCATAAAATAATTGCATAATTTTCGAGGTCGATAAATCGTTAATTTGCCAAAGTGAAAATAGCAGGTTTTCGGCACCAGCATATTGAAAACCACGAGCCATACTCATAGCGCCAGCACCTTTGTACAATTTGCCAATACCTGTTTCGCAGGCACTTAAAACCACGAGGTTTGGTTTTAGATTTAACGCATATAATTCGTTTAAATACAAGGTATCGTTAATAAACGAAATGTTTGCTGGAAGTGAAAAATCACCACTACTAGCGTGGGTTGATAAATGAATAATTCCAAAATTGTTGGCGTATTTCAAAAATTTTTGTTTTGTAGCTTCTTGTTTCAGTAGAAATTCACCAGTAAATATTCTTTTTATGTATTCAGCTTCATCTTTAGAGTAGCCGAGTTCTTGTTTCTTACCTTCAAAAACAGGAAAAATACCTAAAATATTAGTGTTATTTTTGGTTTGAAGCTGCTGTGTGTAAAATGCAGCACTCGAGTTATATGCTATGTTATGCTGTTTCACCAAAAAGGGCACGTTTTGGTATTGTGTGGTATTGGTTTCTTGATGTAAAAGTGCTTCAAAAGGCACAAAATTCAACAGTCCATCAGGAATTATTATGAGGTTTTTGCTTTCAATAGCATCAATTTTTAACAGATTAAATAAGTTGTAGGCTTGCGAAGTGAAATTTGCAATGTTGTTGTTTATAATCGAAGCATTGTCAAAAAGATGAATAAAGTTTTTTATTTGATTTGATACGGCTTCGTTAAGTTCAATTTTATCAAAGGATGTATCGTTTTCAGTGATTTTAAATATGAAAATGGCTTCCCTTCCGAAGAAAAATTCCAAACAAGTTGCTTTGTCAATATTTAATTGTTTTTGAAGCTTTTCTAATGAAAACGGATTAGTTTCAAAACGTCCGTATTTTTTGTTAATTTCAGGTTGCAATCGTTTTAAATCAATAGAAACCGTATTTAAAGCTGTACTTATTTTATTAAGTTTTTTGGTGTCGTCGTTATTAATTTCGGCGTGAATTAATTGACTGGTTAAGCGTTCTTGTTCGGCTAATAGTTTAAATTCTTTTATAAGTAAAGTGTCGTTTGGAAATTGTTGTAAACGTAGTTTTTTGCTTGCAATTGTTTTTAAAACTCCAGATTTGTTGTTTTCGGCGTAATGTAATGCTTTCGTAATATTGTTTTTATTACCAGAATGTTTAAACTGATTGTAAAGTAAATTTATACAGGTTTCACTTCGTAATCTGTCGGTAGCTTGATGCTGAATTTTATTTTCCTGCGAAGTTGAATTATTTTGAAGCAATTGCGAAACATAAAAACTTAAATCGAGATAATTTAAGGCTGTTTTTCTGTTGGTTTCAATAGATGCTAATACATCAAAAATATCAATAAATGTGTTTTCGGCGTAAAGCAAATTTTTGTCTGGTAACTCATTTGTATTTTGGTTTGGTAGTAAAATTTGTAGCGCCTGTTGTAAACTCGCTTTGGCTAAGGTATCGTTTTTATTGATAATATGAAGTTGGGCTTCTTCCAAATAGAATTTAGCCAAAAATCTATCAGAAAACGTTTGATTGCCAATTAGCGTTTTCGCTTTTTGAAATTCTGAAATCGCTAGCTTAACTTCATTTTGTTTCAACGCAACAGCGTAATTGTTTTTATGTTTTTCAAAAGTTGATTGAAGTTGATTGTTTAATAAAAACGCTTTTTCGAAATTATTTAATTCAATTAAACTTTTAATTTTTAGTTGGAGCAATAATTGTTTTTGCTGATTGTTATTAGCGTTAGCTTGTTCTAGAATGTCTATAGCATTTTTATGTTTACCAATAGTTTGGTATAGAATAGCCAAATTTATATAGCCACTTGTTTGATGTTTTGCATTTTCTTGAGTTTTTGCCAGTAAAATATAATTGTTAATAGTACTTATGGCATTGGTATAATCGTTTATTTGAATGTATAAATTACCAAGAGGTTTTAAGCAACTTTCAATAATATCGAAATCTGAAATTGCAGCGAGATTGTTGTTAAAAAACCGTTTTGAAGCATCTTCGAAGCTTAAAATACTTTGGGTTAAATGCCCTATTTCTTTTAAATAATATGCTTTATTGCATTGCAAAAAAACGAAGGCTAATTGCTCGTCGCTGGTTTTAAGTTGTGTTTTAAAATAATGTTCTTTTTGTAATAAGGTGTTTAGCGTAGTTTCATTTTTGTTGGCTATAAAGGTTTCGGTGGCAACATAAATGTCTTCTTCTAAATTTTGCGAAAGCAAAACAGAAGTTATAAAAAAGAGCAGCCAACTAAGTTTTTTCATCATAAGGTATTGCCAATTGAAGTTTGATTTCAAAATTTCCAAATGGCATAAAATTGCCAGTAGCTAAAATCGTTATCAAAATTCATAATATATCTTGCGCCTAAACTTGGACCAATTCTGGCAAAACCTGCAGTAGCTTCAAACAGTAAACCAGTGCGTAAATTAGTGAAGCTGTTGGTGGTTTCTTGCGAGTCTTCAATGGTGTTAAAAACGGGAGCATCGGGTTCGGTGCCTTCAAATTGTTCAATTAAAATATCTTGATTTTGCTTTTCTGAAACCGAAATGGTGTTATGTAAACCCGCTCCAAGACCAAAATAGTTATTTATGTTGTAACGCATAAGTAATGGTACATCCCAATCAATATTGTTATATGATGTGTTTGTTGTTGTACGTTGTCTAAACCGAAATCCTTGAGGGTCTTGAACAAATTCTTCTTGAACTTGGGTGTCTCCGTTATATTTATGAAAATTATTTTCCAATTCTACCTGCCAATACCAACGGTAAGATTTGTATGGCGATAAGGTAATGCCAAAAAAGTAACTTTCAGAATCGTTTAATTTACTAAAAGAGTTTACACCAGCTTTAACGCCAACAGAAATACCAGGTGTAAACCGCGTGGTAGAGTAGTTGGTAATTATGGGATCGTTTTTATCGAAAATAATGGCGGTTCTGCTCTTGGTTTTTTTCTTATGAAAATCTTTAGCAAACTTAATGCTGTATTTTACAAAGCCTTTTGTGCTGTCGTATTCCTTAACATTTTTTTGTTCGCTTCCTGGTAAATAGATGTTTTTAAAAGTGAAAATAGCCTGAGAATCTGTAAACGTTGTATCTAAACAACTGTAAATAACATCGCGCTTTGGGCAGATATCACATTTAGGATACATGTCTAGAATTTTTATTGAAGATTTATCAAGCATTTCTGGAATATCGGTTTCAAGACGGATGGTTCGCGCAGGACCTTCACCATTATTTTGAAACTTTATTTTATACTTTAAGTTTTTAAAACGTACTAAACGATAATTCATTAGCGTGCCGTTTGATGACATTTTATTAGGATCGTGCGAGGTTACAATCTCCATTTCCATGTCTTTTACTTTATGGTTGTCGTAGTTGCTATCTGGTACATAAACACCACGCACCGAAATTATAGCGCTGGTGTCTTTAACCATTTCGGGAGTTGTTTTTAGGCTTACAAAAATGTTGCGTTCTTCTTCGGGTTGCATATTATCGAACTCAATAACCTGCCAGTTTTTATATAGAAATTCCGATTCTTTTAAGGTAAGCGGTAAGTTAGTTTTTATAGTAGTGTCTTGTAATTGCTGGTGGTTTTCAATATTAAAATGCTTTGCTGAAGCTAAATCGTTTACATCGGTATCTATTTTGCCTGTATAAGCAAACGTGTTTACATCGATGTTTTTTTCGTTGTGATAGGTGCGTGTTTCAAGAATTTCAAAATTATCGGCTTTAAATTGGTTTTCGTTGTAAAACAGATAAATTTTGCCGTTAGTTGTGTAGTTTTTGGTGTTTTTATAGCGAATAATAGTTACCAATTCTTCATCTGGTATAGGTTCGCGATTGCGTTTTAAAATAAAATCATCGTCCATGGTTGCCAAATCTTCCGAAGGTATATTTGCCGCATTTATAGCTACTTTTTTAGGTCTCGATGTTGGTGGTTTTCCCGTGTCGTAATTATTGGTTGCCCATAAGCGTACTTCGTATTCGCCTGTTGCTTTATAAATATGTTTTGGGTTTTTCTCGGTGCTGTAATGGCCATCTCCAAATTCCCAGTAATGGGTATAAAAAGCTTTGGGTGCACCAGCAATTTGATTGAGTTGTGGCGTTTTTGGTGTAAAAATAACTTCGTTTTGGTTTATGTAGGGAACTATGTTGGCAACTCTAACCGAATCGGTTTCCACGATGTCTTGAGAAAAACTGTAAAAACTTATTAAGTAGATAAAAAGGAGGTGTTTATTTTTTAACATGGCGATTTAGTTTAGTAGTTTAAATATAGCAAAATCCGTTTTAGGTGGGCAAAAATTTATTTTGAAGCACAAAAACCAGAGACCGAAAAGCCTCTGGTTTAAAAAGTAGATTAATACTTTGGAACAAAAAAAGTAGGTGAAAACATGGGTAGATGTTTACGGTAATGCGTTTATTGCTGCTTCAAGTTGTGCTTGCGTAGCGATTGATGTATCGCCTTCGGTAATTGTAATTACGCCATCTTCAACAATAGTTGCTGCTTTTATAGCGTATTTCCAGTCGTTGGCTTCTTCGGTTACAAAAATTACATGACACTCTAAACCAATAGGGATTTGTCCGTAATGCTCACTAAATAATTCTCCAACTGGGTCGTAAGTATCTAAGTTAGCTAAACCAGTGTCTTCGCCATCGTACGATAAAAATACCGAACAGTTCGTATTGTCGTAACCTTCTGGTACATCAACTAAAATGGTGGTTTTTGGTCTTGGGTCATTATAAAAACGGTCAACGTTACTCCAACCAAAATCGCCAATAAATGCGTAATATTGATTGCCTTCCGTAAAAACACCGCCACCATCACCTTGTGGTCCATCGCGTTTATCTTCTTCCCAAGCAAGGTTGCCTTCGTCGTCTATAATTCCGTTCCATAAAGTCATGTCGTTATCGGCGCCACCGGTTAAATCGGTAGGAATTCCTAATTGAATGTTACAAGTAGTTTCAAGCACTTCGCCGTTTTGGGTGGCTTCAATAAAAAACTCACCTCCAGAAATTAATAAGGCTTTATCGCCATTTGGTAAAATACCCATAGTAGGTTTGTTTGTGGTAAGCATGCTACCTTTGTCGAATAATTCAACAAATTCTAAATCTACAGTTCCGGTAACGGCATTCCCGTTTAGTGTTAAACAAGAACCGTTGATTCCTATATTTACGCCGTTTTCAGAGGTTAAGTTAATCCAGCCATCTTCGGCATTAAACTCAAAATTTTGTGTTATGCTTTCAAGTGCTTCGTCTTGTAGGTTTGCAAATTCTTCAGCTGTTGGATATATTTTTATATCGGCATCGTCGTTGTTTTTATTACAACTTGTAAAAAGTAAGGTTGTTAAAACTAAGGTTCCTAAAATGTGTTTAATAGAGTTCATAATATTCATGTTTTAAATTGTTATTCGTGTTTATATCAACAGGGCAAGTTTTTTGTTACCCTGTTTTTGATTTTTTTTTTTTTTTTTTTGATTATTGCTGAGGTTGACTGATAATAATTTTTGAAACAACCGCATCGCCAGTAGCTACTAAGGCTATCATTTTTTCGGCGTAAGCTTTATTTGAAGCATAACCTTTTGCTTTGCCTGTTTTGGTTTCTACTTCCCAGAAATAATTGCGATTTTCGGTTTTGTTTATTTCAGATTTTAATACAAAATAACTTTGTATCGATTTGCTCATTACAATTTCGCCAGAGGTTGAAAGTGTCATTAATTTCTCGGCTTCCTTTAACGATAATGCGGTGCCTGCATATGCGCCTTTGTTGGTTTTTACTTGCCACTCAAAAACTTGGGCAATGGCATTTTTTGTAATGTTTACAACTTCAATAGAAGTGTTTAAGGTCTTGTTTGTGTTTGTAGCGTTTATATTTACTATTGATAGTGCTACTAGTGCGAATGTTAAAATTGAATGTCTCATAATTTCTAAGTTTTTATGGATTAATTAAATTTTGTTTTACAGTTCTAATTTGTTTTTTTTTTGACTGTTACACCCTTATATCAAAACCCTTTAAAATTTGTTACCCATTTTTTTGAAAGTTTTTTTACATTAGTAGAAAATACAAGGCTTAATGGGCGAAAAAAAAATTCATGAAGACCAGAAATACATAAACGGATTGCTTCAAAACAACTCCTTTATAATACAAGCGATTTACGATAAGTTTGTGCCTAAAGTGGTTAATTACATAAAGCAGAATAGCGGAAGTAGTGCCGAAGCCCAAGATGTTATCCAAGACACTATAATGACTATTTATAACCAAGCGAGCCAAAAAAGCTTACAGCTTACTTGTCCGTTTGATGCGTATTTTTTCCTGTTGTGTAAACGTAAATGGTTGAATGAATTAAAAAAATCTTCTAATAAAGAGGTAACAATTAACGAGGAAGTATTATCTAAAGATGACGAGGCTCACGAACTGGCTTTCGAAACTTCGGTATTTGGCGAAAAACAAGCTTTATTTACCGAAATGTTTGCCAAACTTGGCGATGCTTGTAAAGATTTACTCAAAGCTACGTTTAAAACCAAATCCATGGAAGATGTTGCTAAAAGTTTGGGTGTAACCTATGCTTATGCCCGCAAGAAAAAATCGTTGTGCATTGGTAAATTAACCGAATTGGTTCGAAACTCGCCAAAATTTAACCAAATTAAAATGTAGCCCAATGGAAGACGAAAAGTATATACAATTTGAAGCGTATTTAGCGAATGAATTGAGTGAAGTAGAGCAGGAAGCTTTCGAAAATCAATTAAAAAATGATGCCGATTTTAATGAAGCGTTCCAAACCTACAAATCGCTAAATCAGTTTTTAGATTATAAATTTAATAACGAAGACGCTTCAGCAGCGTTTAAAACTAATTTAGAAGGTATATCGAATACTTATTTTAACAAAGAAGAAGCTTCAGCTGAAAAACCGAAATCCTTCAACTTTTATAAGTATGCCGTTGCTGCCTGTGTTGTGGCGTTGTTAGGTTTCTTTGTTCTTAATCAATTTTCAACACCAACATTTTCAGATTTTAATAATTACGACACCATCAGTTTAACTGTGCGAGGTGAAAATGATGACCTTTTAAATACAGCAGAAACAGCTTTTAATACAAAAGATTTCGTTAAAGCGGAAGAAGCTTTTAGTGCGTTATTGAAGTTAGATGAAACTAATGCAGAATACAAACTTTATAAAGCTATTTCAAATATTGAGTTGAGTCATTTTGAAACCGCTGAAGCTTTGTTGAATGAAGTGAAAAACGGAAATTCGGTATATAAAAATAAGGCCATTTGGTATTTGGGTTTAAGTCAATTAAAGCAAGAAAATTTTAAAGCTTGCATAGCTATTTTGAAAACTATCCCTGAAGATGCAGAAGACTACAAGCGCGCTCAAAAGCTTATAAAAAAACTAGATTAATGTATTTTTGTATTATGAGAAAGATTTGTAGAGAGAAATAGAAATTTGGCAACTACAAAGTTCTCGATACAATTTTTCGTGCCTCAAAATCACTCGAACTGACAATCAAATTAGTTGAGTTTATTTGTCATCCCGAACTTGTTGCGGGATCTTATTAGTATAAAAACTAAAAGAATCTGAAACGAGTTCAGATTGACAAAAATGTGACTTTTTAGCAAGTTTCCTCATTAATTTAAACTCAATAGAATCTGAAATAAGTTCAGATAAACAATTACTTGATAATCTCGATTCGCTCAGTTACTTTTGCTCCATGATTATTACAGACACGCACACGCATTTATACAGCGAAGCTTTCGATGAAGATCGAACAGAAATGATTAACAGAGCCATTGATGCTGGGGTTACAAGGTTTTTTATTCCAGCAATCGATTCTACTTATACCGAAAGTATGCTTCAGCTGGAAAGCGATTTTCCAGACCATGTGTTTTTAATGACGGGCTTGCATCCAACACACGTAAAAGATAATTATAAAGATGAGCTGCAACATGTTGAAGAGATGTTGGCTTCACGAAAATTTTATGCTGTTGGAGAAATTGGTATCGATTTATACTGGGATAAAAGCACGCTAGGCATTCAGAAAGAAGCGTTTAAACAGCAAATACAATTAGCGAAAAAACACAAATTACCCATTGTAATTCATTGTCGCGAGGCTTTTAATGAGGTTTTTGAAGTTTTAGAAGAAGAAAAAGGTGATAATTTATTCGGAATTTTTCACTGTTTTACTGGAACTTTAGAGCAAGCGCATCAAGCTATTTCGTATAATATGAAACTGGGTATAGGTGGTGTAGCAACTTTTAAAAACGGGAAAATTGATAAGTTTTTAAATCAAATAGACTTAAAACATATTGTTTTAGAAACAGATGCGCCGTATTTAGCACCTACGCCTTTCCGCGGTAAGCGAAACGAAAGTGTATATATATTAAAGGTATTAGAAAAATTAGCTACCATATATAATGTATCTTTAGAAACATTAGCCGAAATAACCACAAATAATTCTAAAGCTGTATTTGGTATATAAATATGACTGAACAAAAACCAAACATACTACTTATTTATACTGGCGGAACCATTGGTATGATTCGCGATTTTGAAACAGGAGCATTAAAAGCTTTCGATTTTAAAAATTTACTCGAGAAAATACCCGAATTGCAACTTTTAGATTGTAATATAGATACGGTATCGTTTAAAGAACCTATAGATTCTAGTAACATGAATCCGGATTATTGGGTTCAAATTGCCGAAATTATTGAAGATAATTACAATGCTTTTGATGGTTTTGTAATTTTACACGGTAGCGATACCATGAGTTATACAGCATCGGCATTAAGTTTTATGTTGGAGAATTTAGCCAAACCAGTAATTTTTACAGGATCGCAATTGCCTATTGGCGATTTACGAACCGATGCTAAAGAAAATTTAATCACTTCTATACAAATCGCATCAAAGCAGGAGCAAGGTAAACCTATTATAAAAGAAGTTTGCTTGTATTTTGAGTATAAGCTGTATCGTGGCAATCGCACTACAAAAATAAATGCCGAACATTTTCAGGCATTTGCCTCATTAAATTATCCCGATTTAGCCGAATCTGGTGTACATTTAAAAATAAATAATGAGTATTTGTATCGTCCCAATTTAGAAAAAGCACTTGTAGTTAGGAAAAATTTGGATAGCAATATTGCCATCATTAAATTGTTTCCGGGCATTTCGCCCGAGGTTTTTCAAAGTATTTTTAGTATTCAAAACTTAAAAGCTGTTATTATTGAAACTTACGGTGCAGGAAATTGCACCACCGAAACTTGGTTTATTAATATGATTACCGAAACCATAAATAAAGGTATTCATATAATAAATATTACCCAATGTAGTGGCGGAAGTGTTATTATGGGGCACTACGAAACCAGTAGCGCACTTAAAAAAGCCGGTGTAATTTCGGGAAATGATATCACTACCGAAGCAGCAGTAGCCAAAACTATGTACCTATTAGGACAAAATATTTCAGGTAAAAGCTTCAAAACCATGTACGAAACGAGTCTGCGAGGAGAAATCACTTAAAATTAACTCTTAAAATTTTAGTGTTAAAAGATTTTTTTGTTATTTGAGCCTCCAAAAATTAGGGTAATTAAAAGTGCTATAGAGAGGTGGCCGAGTGGTCGAAGGCGCACGCCTGGAAAGTGTGTATACCTCAAAAGGGTATCGAGGGTTCGAATCCCTTCCTCTCTGCTGAATTTTTATTTTTAATTGCTTTTTTTTTATATCTTTAACACTTTAACTAATAAAATTAAGATCGAGAACATGAAAAGATTATTTTCTATCCTTGCCATAACAGGAATGATGGCATTTGGAACTGCTAATGCAACTACAATTGCAAACACAACTACGGCAGTAACTACAACAGTTACTACAGCCCAAGAAGATGAAGCTGCTGCTGAAGAAAGCTTAACATTTCACCAGGAATTAAAAAAACGTTTTATAGAAGGAGGCCCTGAGTTTATGGGGATTGTATTGTTATGTTTAATATTAGGATTAGCAATTGCAATAGAAAGAATTATCTTTTTAAACCTTTCTACAACTAACACTAAAAAATTAACTCAAAGTGTTGAAGACGCTTTAGCATCTGGAGGTGTAGAAGCAGCAAAAGAAGTTTGTAGAAACACAAAAGGTCCAATCGCATCTATTTACTACCAAGGTTTAGATAGAACAGATGAAGGTATTGAAGCTGCCGAAAAAGCGGTTGTAGCTTACGGTGGTGTGCAAATGGGACAATTAGAGAAAAACGTTTCTTGGATTTCTTTATTTATCGCACTTGCGCCAATGCTTGGTTTCATGGGTACAGTAATTGGTATGATTCAAGCATTCGATAAAATTGAAGCAGCTGGAGATATGCAACCTTCTCTTGTAGCAGGTGGTATTAAAGTAGCACTTTTAACAACAGTATTTGGTCTTGTTGTGGCTATTATTCTTCAAATTTTCTACAATTATATTATTGCTAAAATTGATAGTATCGTTAACGATATGGAAGATGCTTCTATCACGTTAATGGATCTATTAATTAGACACAAAAAATAATAATATAATTATAAAGAAAACAAATTATGAATTTACATAAAGTATTAAAAATAGTAGCTTTCGCTCTTGCTATTATTGGTGCCATTTTTGCACTAATGATTATGGGTGGAGATGAAGAAAGCGCACAAAGTATGAGCGGTAATATGCTGTACGTGGCTTACGCCGTATTGGGTATAGTGGTATTACTAGTAGTACTTTTTGTAATAAAAGGTTTATTTGCTGGAGATATTAAAAAGACCTTACTAACGGTAGGGGCATTTTTAATAATTATTGCTATTTCTTTTGGTATATCTTCTGGATCAGATTTAGACTTACAACCTTTTATTCAAAAAGGAACGGACGTAACAGAATCTACATCAAAAACTGTTGGAGCTGGTTTAATTGCTTTTTACATATTAGCAGTATTAGCCATTGGTTCAATGTTAGTAGGTGGAGCTAAAAAAATATTAAATAGATAGATTATGGCAAAAAGAGCAGCACCAGAAGTAAATGCAGGCTCTATGGCCGATATTGCTTTCTTATTATTAATTTTCTTCTTAGTTACAACAACTATTGAGGTAGACTCTGGATTAAACCGAAAGTTACCACCAATTGAAGAAACTGAGCCACCAATCATTAAACAAAAGAACATCTTTACCGTACTTTTAAACGGTAACGACGATTTACTTGTTGAAGATGAGACTATGGAGCTTAAAGATTTAAGACAAGCCGCTATAGAGTTTTTAGACAATGGAGGAGATGGATCATGTGATTTCTGTAAAGGAAAGAAAGATCCTGAATCATCAGATAATCCTGGAAAAGCCATTATTTCGTTAAAAAACGAGCGTGAAACTACATATAAAACATACATTGCTGTGCAAAACGAATTAGTTGCAGCTTATAATGTTTTAAGAAATAACAGAGCGCAAGCCTTATACGGAATGTCGTTTACAGAAATGGAAGCTAATGCTAACGATGTAAACTGGCCAGGGAATAAAACGAAGCTAAAGGATCAAATCGAGCAAATTAAGCTAGATTATCCTCAAAAGCTTTCGGAAGTACAATAACATTAAAATTTAACATAAACTATGTCTAAATTTAAAAAGAAAAAAGACGGAGGAATACCTGCAGTTAATACTGCAGCCTTACCGGATATTGTATTTATGCTTTTATTCTTCTTTATGGTTGCCACAGTAATGAGGCAAAATAGCTTAAAGATTGAAAACAACTTACCTTTTGCAGATCAAGTTGAAAAGTTAGATAAAAAAGATTTGGTAATGTATATTTATGCAGGTAAGCCAAGTGATAACTACAAACAATACGGTACTCAGGCAAGAATACAATTAAACGACGATTTTGCTAACGTTAGTGATATTGCATCGTTTATTGCTGCCGAACGTGCTTCAAAACGTGAAGAGTTGGTGCCATTTTTAACAACTGCGTTAAAAGTTGATGGCGAAACTAACATGGGTATTGTTGGTGATATTAAACAAGAACTACGTAAAGTTAATGCGTTAAAAATTAATTATACTACTAAAAAAGGTAGTGTTCTTAATCAATAATTTTACATTCTTAATTTTATTTAAAAGGCGTTTTGAGTGTTTCAAAACGCCTTTTAATTTTATGGTGTTTTAAATTATTATCTTTATTCCAAAAAATATTAAAACGTTTATTCGTTACAATGAAACACCTTGTTCTACTCTTTATTTGTTTTACCTTTTGTTGTGGATTTGCTCAAAATGATGAGGCCAATACGGTTATAGATTCACTTTATAAGGAAGATCAGTTTTATGCCGCTATAACTTACAATGTGCTTCATAAAGTACCCGATAATTTAAAACAAAGTGGTTTTTCATTAGGGTTTCATATCGGATTTATAAAAGATATGCCTATTAATTCTCGCCGTAATTGGGCCATTGGGGTTGGTTTGGGCTATTCTACAAATTCGTTTAATCAAAATTTATTAATCAATACCAATGAGAATAAAGATTTTGTTTACGATATAGTAAATGAGAATACATATTCTAAAAATAAATTCTCAAATCATGTTATAGAACTTCCTATTGAGTTAAGGTGGCGTACATCAACAGCTAGCGATTATAATTTTTGGCGTATTTATGCTGGATTTAAGCTTGGTTATATGTTCTTGAATAACACGAAATACGATGGTGATTTAGGGCGTATTAAACACGCTAATATTAATGAATTTAATAAGCTTCAGTACGGTTTAACTTTAAGTGCAGGCTACAATACCTGGAACTTTTATGCGTATTATGGTTTAAATCCTATTTTAAAAGACGCTGCTTTAAGCAATGGCACAACCTTAGATATGACCGATATTAAACTGGGTTTAATTTTCTACATTTTATAACCAATGGTTAACCAGTATTAACTGTGGTATAACCCCAATAAAAACCCCAATTAAAAGCTCGATATAAGAATGTGCTTTTACGTGAATTCGCGATGTAGCAATGGCTCCAATTAGTAAAAACATAAGAGCTAATGTGAGATTAATATTGATGCTAAAATGAATGCTTAATGCTATAAAAAACATGGATAATCCAGCGATAGCCATCATGTGAATACTAGCTTTAAATTTAAAAATAGCGAGTATTAAACAGGCCATAGTTGAAATTAAAATACCCAAAAAGAAAAAATAAAGCTCAATGTCTTGAGAAGGTGATATAATACGTTTCAAAACCATCAAAGTAATTACACCATTTAAAATTAGGGGGTAAATACGTTCGCGAGCGCTTTCTAGTTTTATTGAATTTACTTTATTTAAGGTTTTTAATAGGAAATAGAGCAGAATAGGAAGTAGTACGGTAAGGATAAATAAGGCCATTAACTTGCCTTTTATAACATCATAATCAATAAAACGGGGCGATTTAGTGAAATAAAAAATAACCCCAGCAATTGGCATAAAAATGGGGTGAAAAATATATGAGATGCTTTTTAGTAGCTTATCCATTAGATTTTTTTACGAAGTCTAGCCACTGGAATATCGAGTTGTTCGCGGTATTTTGCAACGGTTCGTCTGGCAATGGGGTATCCTTTTTCTTTTAAAATTGAAGCTAAAGTTTCATCAGTAAGTGGTTTTTTCTTGTCTTCTTCTTCAATTACGGTTTCAAGAATTTTTTTAATTTCTCGGGTTGAAACATCTTCTCCTTGATCGTTTTTCATAGATTCTGAAAAGAACTCCTTAATAAGCTTTGTGCCATAAGGGGTATCAACATATTTACTATTGGCCACACGTGAAACAGTTGAAACATCCATGTTAATTTCGTCGGCAATATCTTTTAAAATCATCGGTTTTAAATTGCGCTCATCGCCCGATAAAAAATACTCCTTTTGGTAGTGCATTATGGCACTCATGGTTACAAAAAGCGTTTGCTGGCGTTGTTTTATAGCTTCAATAAACCATTTTGCGGCATCAAGTTTTTGTTTAATAAAAACAATAGCATCTTTTTGCGATTTCGATTTGTCTTTAGCGTCTTTATAACCTTTTAACATGTTATTATACTCGCGCGATACATGTAACTCGGGAGCATTTCTTCCGTTTAGGGTTAACTCTAACTCACCATCAACAATTTTAATAGCAAAATCAGGTACAATATGTTCCACAATTTTGTTGTTTCCGGCATACGAACCACCTGGTTTAGGATTTAAATGTTCAATTTCGGAAATAGCATCTTTTAATTGTTCTTCGGTAATACTAAACTTTTGAAGTAATTTTTTATAATGCTTTTTTGTAAACTGCTCAAAGGCGTTATCAATAATAGCGGTAGCTAATTCTACTTCGGCTGTTTTGTTTTTTCGTTGTAACTGAATACTTAAACACTCTTGTAAATTGCGAGCGCCAACACCTGCTGGATCTAATTGGTGTACAATTTTTAGAACCTTTTCAATATTGTCTTCGGTAGTGTAAACGTTTTGCGTAAACGCTAAATCGTCCATGATATCACTTAACTCACGGCGTATATAACCGCTTTCATCAACACTTCCTACTAAAAATTCGGCAATATCGCGTTCTTCATCATTTAGACGATAAGTGTTTAATTGATTTTTTAGGTGTTGCGTAAACGAGGTTCCAGCCGCATACGGCATGGTTTTTTCTTCGTCGTCACTACTGTAATTATTGGCTTGGGTGCGGTAGTCTGGAATTTCGTCGTCGCTTAAATATTCGTCAACATTTATGTCGTCGTTTCCAATAGATTCACTGTCGTTGTAATCGTCGGCAGAATTATCGAAATCGGCATCTAAATCATCATTTTTATCTTTACCACCTTCTAAGGCTGGATTTTCCTCAAGTTCTTGCTTTAAACGTTGCTCAAAAGCTTGCGTAGGCAGTTGTATCAATTTCATTAATTGAATTTGCTGCGGCGAAAGCTTCTGCGATAATTTAAATTGTAAATGTTGTTTAAGCATGTTTCGATTTAAGGTATTTGCTTTATAAATAGATTAAAAAGCCGATGTATTAATGTCGCGCTTCTTTAATCAAATATATAAAAAAGCATTAAGCTTAACAAAGTAATGTGTGCGACTTAAAACTCCGCATTTTGAGGTGTTCGTGGAAACGGAATAACATCACGAATATTGCTCATGCCTGTAGCAAACATAACTAAACGCTCAAACCCTAAACCAAAGCCAGAATGCACGGCGGTACCAAATTTACGTAAATCGAGATACCACCAAAGGTCTTCTTCAGGAATATCAATGGCTGCCATTTTTTCTTTTAAAACGTCTAAACGTTCTTCGCGTTGTGCACCACCTACAATTTCGCCAATGCCTGGGAATAAAATATCCATTGCACGAACCGTTTTACCATCGTCGTTAAGGCGCATGTAAAAGGCTTTAATATTTGCAGGATAATCAAATAAAATTACAGGGCATTTAAAGTGTTTTTCAACTAAAAAACGTTCGTGTTCGCTTTGTAAATCGGCACCCCATTCATCAATAATATATTTGAATTTTTTCTTTTTGTTGGGTTTCGAGTTGCGTAAAATATCAATAGCTTCGGTATAACTTACGCGTTTAAAGTTGTTTTCGGTAACAAAGTTTAGTTTTTCAATTAACCCCATTGGGCTACGTTCGGCTTGAGGTTTCTTTTTGTCTTCGTCGGCCAAACGCTTATCTAAAAATTCTAAATCTTCTTTGTTGTTTTCAAGCACGTAATTTATAACCGATTTCATAAAGTCTTCAGCTAAATCCATATTTCCAGCTAAATCCATAAAAGCAACTTCGGGTTCAATCATCCAAAATTCGGCTAAATGACGCGATGTATTCGAATTTTCGGCTCTAAAAGTAGGGCCGAAAGTATAAACTTTACCTAACGACATGGCGTAAGTTTCGGCTTCTAATTGCCCAGAAACAGTAAGGTTGGTTTCTTTGCCAAAAAAATCTTGCGCGTAATCTACTTTGCCATCGTCGGTTTTTGGGGTGTTAGCAACATCTAAGTTGGTTACTTGAAACATTTCTCCAGCACCTTCGGCATCGCTACCCGTAATAATTGGTGCGTGCATGTAGTAAAATCCGTTTTCATTAAAATATTTATGAATGGCGAACGATAGGGCAGAGCGCAAGCGCATTACGGCGCTAAATGTGTTGGTTCGGGTGCGTAAATGTGCGTTTTCACGTAAAAACTCAAAAGAGTGTTTTTTAGGCTGAATTGGGTAGGTTTCTGGGTCGGAATCTCCTAAAACATCAAGTTCTTTTACCTGAATTTCTACGGTTTGTCCTTTGCCTTGACTTTCTACTAAATCGCCTTTTACATAAATGGCTGCACCTGTTGTAATACGTTTTAATAAAGCTTCATCAAAATTTTCGAAATCTACTACACATTGTATATTATTAATGGTCGATCCATCATTTAAAGCTATAAAACGATTGGCACGAAAGGTGCGTACCCATCCTTTTACTTCTACTTCTTGTAATAAAATGTCTTGGTTTAGTAAATCTGAAACTGTTTTTGATTGCATATAGTTAAATTTATAATGTAAAGATAAAAAAAAGCCTGATTTTATAACCAAGTAATTATTCTTCTTCGTCTTCTTTTGGAATAATATTTATTGATGGCTCTCGCAACACCTCTTTGTTCGCAATATTTCGCTCTAACGATAGTAGAAGGGACGGTAATAACAGTAAGTTAGACAACATAGCGAAAAGTAGGGTTGTAGACACCAACGCGCCTAAGGCTACGGTGCCACCAAAGTTAGAAATGGTAAATACCGAAAACCCAAAAAATAACACAATTGACGTGTAAAACATACTCACACCGGTTTCACGCAAGGCACCATAAACAGACACTTTTATTTTCCAGTGGTTGGCTTGTAGTTCTTGACGGTATTTTGCTAAAAAATGGATAGTATCATCAACCGAAATACCAAAAGCAATACTAAACACAAGTATAGTTGAAGGTTTTATAGGAACACCCAAATAGCCCATTAAACCTGCTGTTACAAGCAAAGGCAACAAGTTTGGAATTAACGAAACTATTATCATTCTGCCCGAGCGAAACATATACGCCATAAAAAGTGCAATAAGCACAATGGCTAAAGAGAGTGAAATAGCTAAGTTTTTAACCAAGTATTTTGTGCCTTTTTGAAACACTAAAGCTTTACCTGTCATGGTTACGTTGTAACGCTCTTTTGGGAAAACTTTGTTTACTTTAGTTTGAATATCTTCTTCTATGCGCTCCATTTTATCGGTGCCAATATCTTTCATAAAGGTTGTAATACGCGCGTATTGCCCTGTGCTATCCACAAAATTCTGTAATAAATTTACATTAGATGTTGAGTTTTTAGCGTACGATAAAATAAAACTATTTTCTTGTGAGGTTGGCAATTGATAAAATTTAGGATTACCATTGTAATAAGCCTGTTTACTATACTTTACCAAACTTACCACTGATATGGGTTTGGAGAGCTCTGGAATTTCAATAATTAAATCTTCAAGCTCGTTCATACGTTTTAAGGTAGACAATTTCATAACGCCTTTTTTACGTTTTGTGTCTATTACAAACTCTAAAGGCATAATGCCGTTAAATTCTTTTTCGAAAAAACGGATATCGTTAACAAATTCGGAGTTTTGTGGCATGTCTTCAATTAAACTTCCCGAAATGCGAATTTGGTAAATGCCAATCATGCTTACTATTAGCAGTACCACCGCTGTAAAGTAAATAGTGATGCGACGTTGTTTAACCATGCGCTCCATCCAATTTACAAAACCACCAATCCAACGTTTATTTAAATGCTCTAAATGACGTTCTTTTGGGTAAGGTAAAAAGGTGTAAATTATTGGAATAATGAGTAAACAAAGAATAAAAATAGCCAGAATACTAAGCGAAGCAACAATACCAAACTCTTTTAAAAGTTTACTTTCGGTTAAAATGAAGGTAGCAAAACCCGAAGCCGTTGTAACGTTGGTCATTAAAGTGGCATTTCCAATTTTAGTAATAACACGTTGTAACGATTTTACTTTATTACCGTGTAATTTTACTTCGTGCTGATATTTATTAATTAAGAAAATACAGTTTGGAATACCAATTACAATAATTAATGGGGGAATTAATGCCGTTAAGACTGTGATTTCGTAATTAAGCGCTCCAATTATTCCGAGCGTCCACATAACTCCAATAGAAACGACGATTAGAGAAATAAATGTAGCCCTAAACGACCTGAAAAATAAAAAGAATATTAAGGAGGTTACTAACAAAGCAGCACCAACAAATTTGCCAATTTCATCTACAATATTTTGGGCGTTTAGCGAGCGCACATAGGGCATTCCAGAAACGCGAACATCTAGGTTGTTGGTGGTTTCAAAGGCTTCGATTTTTGTAACCAGCTCGTTAAGTACAAAGTTTTTTCTAGCCGATGTATTTACAATATCCTTTTTTAAATAAATGGCGGTTCTAACTGTTTTGGTCTTGCTATTAAATAAAAAGTTATCGTAAAACGGATATTTTTTAAAAAGCTCTTCTTGTAAAGTTTCAATCTGATTTAATGAAGCAATAGAATCTTTTATAAAAGGCTGTAGGTTAAATTTTTGGTTTTCAGAATCTTTTATAAGCTTCTGCAGGTCTTTTATAGAAACAACGGTTTCAACTTCGTTATAACTTTTAAAACTATCGGCAAGTTTATTCCAGGCGTTAATTTTTTCAACAGTAAAAAGTGTACTGTCTTTTACACCTAAAATTATAAGGTTTCCTTCTTCGCCAAATATCTTTAAAAAATTGTTATAGGTAACATTTACCTCATGATCGTCAGGTAATAAATTCGCTTCGGTATTACTAAAACGCATGTTTTCCCACTTTGTACTAAACAAAAATGTAACAATAACGATGCTTACAAGAATTACAATTTTATTACGTAAAATTAATCTTGCAATAACGTCCCAAAAATCCGTGGTAAAAAGTTTTAACATGCCAAAAATATAAGCTGCGCAAAGGTAGAAAAAAGCGACAGATTACCTCATAACGAGACGTTAAATGTGAATTTTAAGGCTACATTATCGCTAATATCTGGTAAGTGGTAAGCACCATAGCGGTAAGTAAAACTTAAACCAAAACCAAAAAGCAGTTTGTTAAGTTCGAAACCAGACTCGGTATAGCCTTTATTTAAGGTGCTAAAACTAATGTTTTCGTGTTGTTCTGGATGCTGCATATTACCAATAGCATAGCGAGAAATTAGTACTACTTGTGGTTTAAATCGCTGACTAATTTTAAAGGGTTTTAAAAAATATTTATATTGAAGTGTAGCAAATTTATCAGAAAAAAATTCGTTAAAATACATAGTTTCAAAACTTGTTAACCCAGCAACCGAAAAGCGTTGCATAATGGTTTGTTTAGTAATGTTGTTTGGGTAAGCATGATACAAATGAGTTAAAGGAGCGTTGCCATTTGCAATACCAGACACTAAAGTAATTTCGGAGAAAGATTGATTGGCGCTACCTAGCCTAAAAATACTTTTAAAATCGATTTTTGAAAAGTTGAAATCACTACTTAAAACATCTTTAAAACTTTTAGTATACTGCAAAGTAAATTGTGGGAAACCTGGTTTTATAGTTGATTTATCTTCGGAAAGCTGTACGGTTTTATTAAACGGATTCCAATTTAAAGCTAATTTAGCATAACTAATATCGAAGTTTGTAAATTGGTTTCCATTTAAGTTGAAGTTATACGCGTATGTGGGTTCTATTTTACTTGTGGCAAATTCTGATTCAAAAATAAGGGTATTATGTAATTCGTGCTCTATCGAGATTTTTTTAGTAATGTGCTTATGAAATAAATCGATGTTTAATAAGCGAGGCTCGAAAAATTGAAAAAACCGTCCGTCGGTAATAAATTTAGTACTTCCGGTTTCTTGTAAATCATCTGTATAGGCTAAATTAATCCAAGTATTTGTGTTTTCTGAAACTCGAAAACCACCACCAATACTGTATTTAAAGCGATGGTCGCGAAAACCATAAACCAAGTAACTGTTAATGCGGTAACGTTCGGAAAAGTTGTTGTTGGTTACAAAGCCTAGTCCTGTTCGAATACCTTCATACTGGTTAAATTTAATAAGATAGCGTAAATCTAAATCTAGAAATCGAGTAGGGAAGTAGCCTTGGCCCAAATGCTGCATAAACTCTTTTCGTTTTATAGAGTCTTGCTGAATTTTTGTACTGCTTTCAGTGTCATATTGAGCTTGAGAGAAGTAAAAACAAAAAATACAAACTAATAAAATGCAGCGTTTAAACATTTGGTTTTATGAAACAAAAAAGCTGTTTTAAAAAGTGGCTTTGCATAAGCGAGAAAACAAACTATACGAAGCACCCGTATTGTAGTTTACGGGTTAAGCCTTTTAAAACAGCTTTTTTAGAGTTTTTATACGGTCATAATTTCCTTTTCTTTTATAGCGAAAAGGTCGTCAACCTTTTTAACGAAATTATCTGTCATTTGTTGCACGTCAATTTCGGCGTTACTTTTAACATCATCCGATACGTCGTCGGTTTTTTTAATTTCGTTATTGGCATCTTTTCTAGCCGATCGAATACTAACTTTAGCATCTTCGGCTTCAGCTTTAGCCTGTTTAGCTAAATCTTTACGACGCTCCTCAGTTAAAGGTGGTACGTTAATAATAATGGTTTCACCATTGTTCATTGGGTTAAAACCAAGGTTGGCATACATAATGCCTCGCTCAATTTCTTGAAGCATACTTTTTTCCCAAGGCTGCACCGTTATGGTTCTACCATCGGGAGTATTTACGTTTGCTACTTGGCTAAGTGGTGTTTGCGAACCGTAATAGTCTACCAATACACTACCTAACATTGCAGGAGAAGCTTTTCCTGCTCTAATATTTACAAATTGTTTTTCTAAGTGCTTAATGGAGTTATCCATAGCCTCTTTAGTACTATCTAATATAAATTTAATGTCCTCGTTCATAGCTTTTCTTTTATAGAATTATAAAATACGCTTTTTCAAAAATTAAGCCAAATTTATAGGTTTACTTCGGTACCTACTTTTTCACCCGATACTACTTTTAGTAAATTTCCTTTTTTGTTCATATCGAAAACAATAATAGGAAGTTTGTTTTCTTGACTTAAGGTAAAAGCTGTAGTGTCCATTACTTTTAGACCTTTGCGAAGTACATCGTCAAACGTTATGTTGTTGAATTTTACAGCTTTCGAATCTTTTTCAGGGTCGGCATTGTAAATACCATCTACGCGCGTACCTTTTAAAATAACATCGGCTTCAATTTCGATGGCACGAAGTACAGCAGCCGAGTCTGTGGTGAAATAAGGATTTCCAGTACCACCACCAAAAATAACAACACGACCTTTTTCAAGATGGCGCATGGCGCGACGTCGAATAAACGGTTCGGCAACTTCGTTAATTTTTATAGCCGATTGTAGACGAGTTGGAATATCGGCATCTTCTAAGGCACTTTGTAATGCTAAACCATTAATTACAGTGGCCAGCATACCCATGTGATCGCCTTGTACACGATCCATACCATTACTAGCACCAGCAAGACCTCTAAAAATGTTGCCACCACCAATTACTATGGCTACTTCAACACCTTTATCGGTTATGGTTTTAATATCTTGAGCATATTCGGCTAAGCGTTCTGGATCAATACCGTATTGGCGATTGCCCATTAGGGCTTCACCAGAAAGTTTTAAAAGGATTCTTTTATATTTCATTTGTGCATTCTGAAGGTTGAGCAAAACTACATAAAATTTTTATTTTTTGTACAAAAAAACCACTACCTAAAAAATAAGTAGTGGTTTATGTATGGTTTTAATTTCTAGAATTCTAGAAACCAGAATTTATTAACCTACAGAAGCACGTTTAAAACCTGCAATAGCAACTTCACCATAAGATGAAACGTATTCTGCTACAGTTTTCTTCTCGTCTTTAATGAATTTTTGGTCTAATAAACATTGCTCTTGATCTAAAGTCGTGTTATCAGAAACAAAACGATCCATTTTACCTGGTAAAATTCTATCCCAGATTTGCTCTGGTTTACCTTCAGCTTTTAATTCAGCTTTTGCATCTTCTTCAGCTTGAGCTAAAACTTCAGGCGTTAATTGAGCCATAGAGATGTATTTAGGAACATTTTTTAAAGTTTTCCCTAAACGTGCTAACTCTTCATTATCTTTTTCAATTACAGCAATTCTAGCTTCAGTTTCGCTAGCGATGTATGCCGGATCAAAATCTTTGTAAGATAAAGTAGTTGCTCCCATTGAAGCTACTTGCATAGCAACGTCTTTTACTAAAACGTCTGCGTTATCAACACTTGCAGTTAAACCAACTAAAGCAGCAATTTTGTTAATGTGAACATAAGAACCAACATAAGCAGCTTCTAATTTTTCAAAAGAAGTGATGTCTAATTTCTCACCAATTACACCAGTTTGCTCAACTAATTTTTCAGCAACAGTCATACCACCAAAATCGGCCGCTAAAAAGTCTTCTTTAGAGTTGAAGTTTAATGCGATATCGGCTAATTGGTTAGCTAATGCTAAGAAATTTTCGTTTTTACCAACAAAGTCAGTTTCACAACCTAAAACAATAGCAACACCAGCAGTTTGTGCTTCGTTAACCTTAGCAACAGCAGCACCTTCAGAAGAATCTCTGTCGGCTCTTTTTTCTGCTACTTTTTGTCCTTTTTTACGTAACACTTCGATAGCTTTATCGAAATCTCCTTCGGCTTCAACTAAAGCTTTTTTGCAGTCCATCATTCCTGCGCCAGTTGCTTGTCTTAATTTATTTACTTCAGCAGCTGTAACTTTTACTGTACTCATAGTAATTTATAATTTAAAAAAGTCGTTCAATTTATTTCACAAAGAAAAGAACTAAACGACTTATTTATGTTTTGTTAATGTTATTTTATTTTATTCTTCTTCTTCGTTAGCTGCAACAGCTTTTTTAGCTTTAGGTTTTGCATCACCTTTTGCAGCTGCAGAAGCTTCTTTCTCAGCTTTACGCTCAGCTAAACCTCCAGCGATTGCAGAAGAAACGTAAGTTAAAATCTTATCGATAGATTTAGAAGCATCATCGTTTGCAGGGATAACATAATCTACTTGACGTGGATCTGAGTTTGTATCAACCATTGCAAAGATTGGAATGTTTAATTTTTGTGCTTCTTTAATCGCGATGTGCTCACGTTTAATATCTACAACAAAAAGCGCACCTGGTAAACGTGTCATGTCGCTAATAGAACCTAAGTTTTTTTCTAACTTAGCTCTTAAACGATCTACTTGTAAACGTTCTTTTTTAGATAACGTGTTGAAAGTACCGTCTTTCTTCATTCTATCGATAGAAGCCATTTTTTTAACAGCTTTTCTAATAGTAACGAAGTTAGTTAACATACCACCTGGCCAACGCTCAGTAATGTAAGGCATGTTAATGTCGCCAGCTTTTTCAGCAACTACATCTTTAGCTTGCTTTTTAGTTGCAACGAATAAAATTTTACGTCCAGAAGCTGCAATTTTAGCAAGAGCTGCTCCGGCTTCATCAATTTTAGCCGCTGTTTTGTAAAGGTTTATAATATGGATGCCGTTACGCTCCATATATACGTAAGGTGCCATGTTTGGGTCCCACTTACGTGTAAGGTGTCCAAAATGTACACCTGCTTCAAGTAATTCTTTTACTTCTACTGCCATGTTTGTAATAGTTTACGTTCTGTTGATTAGCAATGTTCCAATGTTATTGGCTTCATTTAGATGCTAAACTAAACCTGCTTTTTAAGCTAGGTACAACAATAACTGTTTTTTAATTTAATCTTAAGTTTTGAAGATAAGTCTCCAAAACTTAAGAATTTATGTGTTTTAATGTTTTGAAAATGTTGGAGTATCTGGTAAACAGGTACTGTAACAAGTTCAGGGTAAAATTAACGTTTAGAGAATTGGAATTTCTTACGCGCTTTCTTCTGACCGAATTTCTTGCGCTCAACCATTCTTGGGTCTCTAGTTAATAATCCTTCTGGCTTAAGAGTTAATCTGTTCTCAGCATCAACTTCGCACATTGCACGAGAAATTGCTAAACGAACAGCTTCTGCTTGTCCAGTAATACCACCTCCATATACATTTACTGTAATATCAAAGTTGCCATCATTGTTAGTCAAAACTAAAGGTTGCTTTACTTTGTACTGTAATGGAGCCGTAGTAAAGTAATTAGTTAAGTCTTTTTTGTTAATCGTTATGTTTCCGCTACCAGCAGCAACATATACACGAGCAACAGCCGTCTTTCTACGGCCGATTTTGTGAATTACTTCCATTAATTAAATTCGTTTAAGTTTATTGTTTTTGGTTTTTGAGCGTCGTGTTTGTGCTCTGTACCAACAACAACAGTTAGATTACGGAATAAATCTGCACCTAATTTGTTTTTAGGTAACATTCCTTTTACTGATTTTTCAACAACGCGAGTTGGGTTTTTACCATACAACTCAGTCGCTGTTAAACTTCTTTGACCTCCTGGGTATCCAGTGTGACGAATGTACGTTTTATCGTTCCATTTGTTACCAGATAACGTGATTTTGTCTGCATTGATAATAATTACATTATCTCCGCAATCAACATGAGGTGTGAAGTTTGGCTTGTGTTTACCTCTTAATAGCTTTGCTACTTTAGAAGCTAAACGACCAAGCGGCTGTCCTTCAGCATCAACTAAAACCCACTCTTTATTTACAGTAGCTTTGTTTGCTGAAATCGTTTTGTAGCTTAATGTATCCACACTAATTGATTTTTAATTATTAAACATTCCTCTCTTAAAAAGAGTTTGCAAATGTACGATAAACAATTGGATTAGCAAATTCTAATTAAATGTTTTTTTAGTTGAAAATCAGGGCTTTTAATCTAAAGAAATATGATCATTATATATACGTGTGCTGTAATTTGGATTTTATGGCATTCATTCCTTAAAAAAATGACTACAAATTCATGTAATTGCGAGTTGAGATATTTTGTTATCTGGTTTGTAAACGTGTCAGTATTACTATGATCATATTATTAATAGTGATGTAATTGAATGTCATGTTTCAAAAGTATTATTCCTCAAAAAAAATCTAACATTTATCTGTTGGCTTTTAGTAGTTTTGCGCCATTAAATTTGAAGTTATGATTTCTGTAGATAATTTAGTTGTAGAATTTAGTGGTCACACCTTATTCAGTGATGTGTCTTTTACTATAAATGAAAATGATAAAATAGCCCTCATGGGTAAAAATGGTGCTGGAAAATCTACAATGATGAAAATTATTGCAGGAGTACAAAACCCAACTAAAGGTCATGTTAGAGCTCCAAAGGATGCTGTAATTGCTTATTTGCCACAGCATTTATTAACCGAAGATGATACCTCAGTTTTAGAAGAAGCCTCAAAAGCATTTAGTCATGTTTTTGAAATGCGTGATGAAATGGATGCGTTAAACAAGCAGCTTGAAACACGAACCGATTACGAATCTGATGAGTATATGAAAATCATTGAGCGCGTATCAGATTTAGGTGAAAAATATTATGCTTTAGAAGAGGTAAATTATACTGCCGAAGTTGAAAAAGCTTTGAAAGGTTTAGGTTTTAAACCTGAAGATTTTAATAAACCAACAAGCGAGTTTTCTGGTGGATGGCGTATGCGAATTGAATTGGCGAAAATTTTACTTCAAAAACCTGATTTAATTCTACTTGATGAGCCAACCAACCATATAGATATTGAATCGGTAATTTGGTTGGAAGATTTTCTAGTAAATAAAGCTAAAGCAGTAGTGGTTATTTCGCACGATAGAGCGTTTGTAGATAACATTACAAACCGTACTATAGAAGTGACGATGGGCCGTATTTACGATTATAAAGCAAATTATACCCATTATTTGCAGCTTCGGGAAGACAGGAGAGCGCATCAAATAAAAGCATATCAAGAACAACAGAAATTTATAGCGGACAATCAAGCGTTTATCGACCGTTTTAAAGGCACCTATTCCAAAACCAACCAGGTAGCATCTCGAGAGCGTATGCTAGAAAAGCTTGAAATTATTGAAATTGATGAAATCGATACATCAGCATTAAAACTGCGTTTTCCAAAAACACAGCGTTCGGGCGATTATCCGGTAACGGTAAAAGATGTCTCTAAATCGTACGATGACCATGTGGTGTTTAAAAATGCAAATATGTCTATTGCACGTGGCGAAAAAGTATGTTTTGTAGGTAGAAATGGTGAAGGAAAATCAACTATGATAAAAGCCATAATGGGACAAATTGATGTGGAAGGCACTTGCTCATTAGGTCATAATGTACAAGTGGGTTATTTTGCGCAAAATCAAGCCGCTCTTTTAGATGAAGACTTAACTATTTTTCAAACGGTTGATGAAGTTGCGAAAGGCGATATTCGTACACAAATAAAAAATATTTTAGGTCGTTTTATGTTTAAAGGCGACGATATCGACAAAAAAGTTGGTGTGCTTTCTGGTGGTGAAAAAACCAGATTAGCCATGGTAAAGTTACTATTAGAACCTGTAAACCTATTGATTCTAGATGAGCCAACTAATCATCTCGATTTAAAATCGAAAGACGTTCTAAAAGATGCTTTAAAAGAATTTGACGGTACCTTAATTTTAGTATCTCACGACCGCGATTTTCTTCAAGGCTTATCAAAAAAAGTGTTCGAATTTAAAAATCAACGGGTTATTGAACATTTTGAAACTATTGATGATTTTCTAGAGCGTAACCGTATAGAAAACATTAAAGCCCTCGATTTATAATTTTTCACTAAAATATACTTCTATTGTGTTGCATTTGTGTGGTTTAACAGGTGTATTTGCAATTAAGTAGTAATTTCTATTTACCTTTGTGCCGTTATGCAAGAAGAATTAAGACTTTCTAGTTGGTTACCTACCACAAATAAAGAGGTGAAAATTCGCGGATGGGAAGAACTTGACGTTATCCTATTTAGCGGTGATGCCTATGTAGATCATCCAACCTTTGGTCCAGCAGTAATTGGGCGTTTATTAGAAAGCTTTGGGCTTAAAGTGGCTATTGTGCCACAGCCTAATGTTAACGATAATCTTCAGGATTTTGTTAAGTTGGGTAAGCCACGTTTATTCTTCGGTGTTACTGGTGGTTGTATGGATCCTATGATTAGTAACTACAATGCTAACAAAAAACGTCGCGATAAAGATGCTTACACGCCAAATGGCGAAATTGGTTTTAGACCAGATTATGCATCGACGGTTTATAGTAAAATTTTAAAAGAAAAATGGCCAGATACACCAGTTTTAATTGGTGGTATTGAAGGTTCATTACGTCGTGTAACACATTACGATTATTGGAGCGACCAACTAATGCCAACTATTTTAGAAACCTCTAAAGCCGATATGTTGGTGTACGGAATGGGCGAGCAGCCACTTCGTGAAATTGTCCGTTTACTAGAACGTGGTGTACCTTTTAATAGTATTAATACGGTAAACCAAACGGCGATTCTTATTAATGATGAAAACGATATCCCAAAAAACAAGAATTGGGAAGATGTTGAAATCGCTTCTCACGAAACCTGTTTAAAAGATAAAAAGGCTTACGCATCTAACTTTAAAGTAATAGAACAGGAGTCTAATAAATTAGCTGCAAGACGAATTTTCCAAAAAGTAGGTAATAAGATGCTGATGATTAATCCGCCGTATCCTACCATGACGGAAGCCGAAATTGATGCCTCTTTCGATTTACCGTACACACGTTTACCGCATCCAAAATACAATAAGCGTGGACCAATTCCTGCTTACGAGATGATAAAAACGTCTATAAACATTCATCGTGGTTGTTTTGGTGGATGCAGCTTTTGTACCATTTCGGCACATCAAGGAAAATTTATAGCGAGTCGCAGTAAAGAGTCTATATTAAGAGAAGTTGATAAAGTGGCGAATATGCCCGACTTTAAAGGCTATTTGTCTGATATTGGTGGACCAAGTGCCAATATGTATCAAATGAAAGGTAAAGTACAATCTATTTGCGATAAATGTGTTGCGCCAAGTTGTATTTCGCCAGTAATTTGTAGCAACTTAGATACGTCTCATAAACCGTTAACTGAATTATACCAAGCGGTTGATAGTCATCCGAAGGTGAAAAAATCCTTTATCGGATCTGGAATTAGACATGATATGTTGGTGCCAGAATTCAATAAAAATGCTGATGCTAAAGAGTTGGATGATTATACCGAAGAAGTGATGACCAAGCACGTTTCTGGTCGACTTAAAGTTGCGCCAGAACATACTAGTGATCCAGTATTAAAATTAATGCGAAAACCATCGTTTAGTTACTTCCATAAGTTTAAAGAACGTTTTGATAAAATCAATCTCAAGAATAAACTGAACTTGCAGTTAATTCCGTATTTCATTTCAAATCATCCAGCTTGCGAAGTTGAAGATATGGCAAATCTTGCTGCCGAAACTAAAGATATGGGCTTTCAGCTTGAGCAAGTTCAAGGTTTTACGCCAACACCAATGACGGTTGCAACGGTAATTTATTACAGTGGTTACCATCCGTATACACTTCAAAAGGTAAATACACCAAAAACCAGAAAGGAAAAGGATGAACAACACCGTTTTTTCTTTTGGTATAAAGATGAAAACAAAGCGTGGATAAAAAATACGCTTAATAAACTTGGTCGCCAAGATTTACTTGATGTTTTACTACCTAAAAAGGAAGAGAAATGGCGTAAAAATAAACCAGGTAAAACTAAAAATACTTTTAATGATGCTGTCCCTTTTAACCAACGAAAAAATAAGGTGAAGTATAAGAAGAAGCGTAAAAAGTAAATTTCAATTTTAATTATATTTTAAACAGTTTTTCTCCTAAAAATGAGAGGTTAAAGGAGGTGTAAAGTTTTTAATAACACACCCCTGATTCCCCTCTTTTTAGAGGGGACACTCGCACTTTAATTTATGCCTTAGTGATAGTTTTTTGTATGGCAATAATTAGAATAGATCTTCATGTTCAAATACAGTTGTTGTTTTAAAATTAAGTTAACAGTTACCCTCCTAAAAAGGAGGGATTAAGGAGGTGTAGAGCTTCTTTAAATACTCATTATTCCACATTTATTCATCGAACTTACAATGAATTTAGGAGTTTTTTAATTATTCAATTTATTAAAAACAGACTTCCAAATTCCGATTTTTACTAATACAAACCAGCTTGTGTTTTCATTTAAAACAAAGAATATTCAATAATTTTTCAATTTTTTTGATGACAAATCTTTCATATGTCGATGTGTAATAAATCACATAAATTAATTCATATGAAAACTTTTAAAGCGTTTATTGCAGTACTTTTATTATTTGTGGCATGGTCATGTTCAAAATCGGAATCTTCAACCGAGAATGAAGAGCAAAAGGGAGATTTTAATATTGAAGGTGTTTGGGAGTTGAGAAATTTAACTTTCGATGAGACTTTTCATATAGAAGAAAGTCAAGAGATCATTAAGTTTGTTGAATTAATTGTGAACGAAGGTTGCGAACTAATGACATTTGAGTTTAAACCAGATAAATCTTTTATTGTAGAACAATATGATGTAACTGATTATAACCCTACGGAAGAAGAAGTAGAATATGTTGTGAATTGTGAAAATATCGACACATTTACTGGTACTTGGGATTTACAAGAGAACCAACTCATGATTACAACTTCAGATGATGATGAGCCTATTTCAATTACGGTGAGGTATGAATCAGGAATGATGATTTTAGAAGATATGCCACTTGCTACTATTTTACCATTGGATGGACACGCAGATTTTGTTTATAAAAAGTTAGGGAGTGGGTAAAGAATTAAAGCTGTCATTTAGTGAACACACCCCTGATTCCCCTCTTTTTAGAGGGGACACTCGCACTTTTAATTTATGACTTAATGATAAGTTCTTTTTTTGGGGAATTATTTGAGTAAGCTTTTGTGTTATATTCTTATTATTTAAATTATTGAAAACTGTTTAAAATCGATATAAAATAAGATGAACAGTTTCCCTCCTAAAAAGGAGGGGCTAAGGGAAGTGTAAAACTCCTATAAGCACATCCTAAATTTATTTCATATAGAGGGAATACTCAGGTTTTTCAACATTTAAACCAATTCCTCACAATAAAACCCAAAGCTTTTAAATAGTTGTAAAATGGAAGACGGTGTAACGGTTTTGGTTTCAACTCGGAAGATGTTGTCACAATCTTCCAAGTCAAAATTCCAATAGCCGTTTTTAGTAATTAAACCATTTAAAGCAGGTTTTAACTGTTTAATTTCGCCTTGCGAAGTGATGGATGTTTTAAAAACTAAAATAGAATTCATACTATAAATTTTAGCGTTCATAAAAGAAAGGTGGTTCAATATTTAAAGCACGTAAATACACGTAGGCTTGTCCGCGATGATGAATTTCATTATCAATAAAATAAAAAATAGATGACCACACGGTGCCTTCATATTGCCCGAAACTTTTAATGGTTTCATGAAATTGTTCTAGTTTTATTTGTGCCCAATAGGTGTTAATATCCTCGGTGGCTTTATCCCACAATTCTAAAATTTTGGTTTTTTTATTGCCGTGTTCTACGTTTTCTAGGAGTTGCGCAGTTTCTGCCGTGGCAATTTCTTTTATGCCTGGTCCTGCAATACCTAAAAGTTCCATAACCATTTCGGCAAAGGTGCGCATGCCACCAATGGAATAATTAAAAAAATCATCTTCTGGAAAAGCTTCAATAACACGGCGTGTTAAACCACGGTGTCCTTGCCAATGGTTTAGTAATTCTTGGGGTGTAATAACAGTTGATAAATGAGTGTTTACGGTCGTTTCCATGATTGTAAATTTTAATGTTTTTATTATTTGAATTCAAAATTAAATTGGGTTGGTGACAGCTTTATGTCAGTAGTGAAAAATAAATTTTCAAAAACATTACTGCTGACAAACACTTGTCATACGCCACATATATTTTTGCTTGTTACAACTAATGAAATACTATGTTGAAGGATAAATTACATACAAACTTCAACCTGAAAACCTATCTTTGGAATATATGTTACAGCATTATGAGTTTTGATACCGTTAAGCGTTTTGATCGCATCGTAGCCATACTTATTCAACTACAATCCAAACGTATTGTAAAAGCGCAAGAATTGGCCGATAGATTTCAGGTGAGTTTACGAACTATTTACCGCGATATCCGTACCCTTGAAGCTTCGGGTGTGCCTATAATAAGTGAAGCAGGTGTTGGTTATTCAATTATGGAGGGATACCGATTGCCGCCAGTAATGTTTACGCGCGAAGAAGCTGGTAGCTTTGTTGCCGCCGAAAAGTTGATGCAAAAGTTTGTAGATAAATCTTTGGGGAATTATTACGAATCGGCTATGTTGAAACTAAAATCGGTGTTACGCGGACGTGAAAAAGATTGGATTTCGGCATTAGAGTCTCAAATTCTGGTTGATCCGTCTCATAAATTATTTAATGATGATTTGCCCAATGCCCTCGAAGTGTTGTTTGAAAGTATTGCGGAAAAGCGTCAAGTACATTTAAAATATCAGGCGCTTAACAACGAAACACCAACAGAGCGTTTTGTAGAACCTGTTGGTATTTATCACGAATCGGGATTTTGGTATGTGTTGGGCTTTTGTCATCTTAGGAAGGATTATCGCCAATTTCGAACCGATAGAATGCAAGCCATAAAGCCGTCACCACAGTCTTTTACCAGAACGCATATTACCTTAGATGATTATCGCAATCAATCGAACAATGTCGAAAAGACCAAGGTCGTCATTCAGGTAGATAAATCGGTAGTACGATTTATAGATAATAGTAAATGGCAATACGGTTTTGTGTCAGAAAAGATAAAAGCTAATTATGTTGAAATGACTTTTTTAACACCGTATGTTGAACACGGTTTTTCACGATGGTTTATCGTGTTTTCAGATTATGCTAAAATTATAGAACCTGAAAATTTAAAGCATAAAATGAAAGACATTTTAGAAAACGCCATATCTAGGTTATCGCAATCATAGCGTTTACTTACAGCCAATTATGCTTCGTTTTTTAACCCCGAACAAACGCCTTAAAACCTTCAATATTGCAACTTTAGTACTCTTTAACATAACCTGTTAAGTCTGGGTTAAACCATCTTGTTTTTTTGGTTTGAAGTTATTCCCTTGCTAATTTAGACGAAGAAATAATAACTTAAAATCACAAATGAAATGGAAAATTTAGAAAAAAAGACCGTTGCAATTTTAGCAACTAATGGATTTGAAGAAAGTGAATTAAAAGAACCTAAAAAAGCACTTGAAGAAGCAGGAGCCGATGTACATATTGTATCCTTAGAAGCGGGTGAAATTAAAGGTTGGAAAGATGGGAATTGGAGTAAAGATTCTTATAAAGTCGATAAAACGTTAAATGAAGTATCACAGAGCAATTACAATGCTTTAGTATTACCAGGAGGTGTTATTAACCCCGATACTTTAAGACGAAATGACAAGGCGGTACGTTTTGTAAAGTCGTTTTTTGAAAACAAAAAGCCAGTTGCAGCTATTTGCCATGCGCCTTGGTTATTGGCAGAAGCCAATGTTTTAAAAGGCAGAAAAGTAACCTCGTTCAATTCGATAAAAACCGATATTGAAAATGCAGGAGCGCATTGGGTAGACCAAGAAGTTGTTGTAGACGAAGGTTTAGTTACCAGTCGTTCACCAAAAGATTTACCAGTTTTTAATGCAAAGTTAGTTGAGGAGGTTTACGAAGGTAAGCACGAAATGCAAACCGCATAAGGTCTTTAAAATTAATATTAAGAGGCTGTCTAAAATAATGAAAGAGATGTCGTTCTGTTCCGAAGTTCGGAGTTGAGAATCTCGAAACACATAAAACGAGTACTTGAATACTATTTAAGTAGACCACAAAGAGGCATTTTTAGACAGCCTCTTTTTTTTGCTTTTTACTGAAGATTTAAAAGTTCGTCTTCTAATAAAATCAATATTTTTTTATCCTTTTCTGATAGTGTTTTTGATACTTCCGTTGGATTAAAATGAAGTTTAAACGAGTAAATAGCATTTTCTATATTGCTAATATTATAACCAATAAACTTTAAAGCTTTTTTCGGGTTGAAAGTACTATCAACAACCACGGCATCTAATTTCGATTCGTCGTACCAAATGCCATAACCGCTTTCGGCGAGGGTTTTCCAAGGAAATAAAGCACTTGGATCAACTTTTCGTCCCGGAGCAATATCGGCATGTCCAATAATGTTTTGTTTTGGGATGTTGTATTTTTCGGTTAAATGGTCTAACAGCCAAGTTAAATTATTTATTTGAGCATACGAGAAAGGTTCTTCGCCATCGTTATCAAGTTCAATGCCAATAGAAACACTGTTTAAATCGGTAACATTGCCCCAACTAGAATTACCAGCGTGCCATCCGCGAAGTAAATCGTTTAGCATTTGTGTGATGGTGCCATCGTCGCAAATCACATAATGCGAACTAACCTGCGTTCGCTTCAAAGCAAAGGTGCGGTAGGTTTGCTCGCAACTTTCTTGATCGGTGTGGTGAATGATAATAAAATTAGGTTTACGCAAACTAAAATTTTGCGATTCTATAACATTTATAGCTTGATTGTTTACAGAATCTGGCTGAATATATCTCAAACGCTTTCCTAAATTTTTGGCTTGCTTTTTATATGCTTTTTTTGATTCTTGGTATATGTTGTTGGAGCAGCTGAAAGCTAAAAAGAACAAAATAAAAAGAAATATAGATGGTAGATGCTTGATTTTTAAATTTTTATAAGTGTAGTGCATAAATGATGGTTTAGTAAACAAAAATAAGGTTTTCTGTTTCTTGAATCGAGAAATAACAATAGATTTGAGGTAGAACTACTAAAATAGAGAATAGACTATATGAACAGAGCTTATTACAAAAACTCAATTTCGGAATTTTTAAAAGAAGATTCTAGTTTTATTTTAGGACAGTTAAGTCTTAATCATACAAATCGTTCTCTTGAAGATTTACAAAAAAATGCATGGGTAAAACAAATAGAAATATTAAAGCGAGAATTAATAGGTTTTAAGGGATCTATTTATTTTGAATTTCAAATTCCCAGAATGGGAAAGCGTGTAGATAATATAGTAATTATTAAAGATTGTGTTTTTGTAATTGAGTTTAAAGTTGGAGATGACTCTTTTGGTAAACATGCAGAATTACAAGTGATTGATTATTGTTTAGATTTAAAGAATTTTCATGAAGGTAGTCATTTTGCAAAATTAATTCCTGTGTTGGTTGCAACTAATGCTTATAATTTAGCTTTTAATTTCAATGAAATTTTTAATTATAGCCATGTTGTAAAATGTAATCAAATTGGGATTAAAAAAGTTTTTAATGAAATTACCCTATGTTCAAATGAATTTTTAAATGTTTTACAATGGGAAAATTCAATTTATAAACCTACACCAACTATTGTTGAAGCTGCACAGGCGCTTTATAAAGGGCATAATGTTGAGGAAATTTCTAGGCATGATTCTGGTAAAATTAATCTAAATAAAACATCAAATTACATTAATAAAGTTATAGAGAGCTCTAAGATTAATAATAAAAAATCTATTTGTTTTATTACTGGTGTTCCTGGGGCTGGTAAAACTTTAGCTGGTCTTAGTATTGCAAATGATAGAATGCAAAAAAACGAAGACGAGAACGCAGTTTTTCTTTCGGGAAATGGTCCTTTGGTAGATGTTTTGCGTGAAGCTTTAGCTAGAGATTTTGTGCTAACATCGAAAGAAAAAGGGAATAGAGTTACTAAAGAAGAAGCAAAAAGAAGGACAAGTGCTTTTATTCAAAATATTCATCATTTTAGAGACGAGTATTTGAAACATAATGTTGAACCAACAGAAAAGGTCGTGGTTTTTGATGAGGCTCAAAGAGCTTGGAATAAAGATCAAGTGCGTTCTTTTATGAAGCGTAAAAGAGGTATTGAAAATTTCAAAATGTCCGAACCTGAATTTTTAATTGATGTAATGGATCGTCATAAAGATTGGTGTACACTTGTGTGTTTAATTGGTGGAGGCCAAGAGATAAATACAGGTGAAGCCGGTTTAGAAGAATGGATAAATGCTTTCGAAAATAATTATGGCGACTGGGAAATTCATTTTTCCAATTCAATTATTCGCAGTGCGAACTATATTAAAGAAGGAAAACAAAGAGATTGGTTATTGGAAAATGGTATTTCTGAAACCGATTTACACTTATCGGTTTCAGTTCGTTCATTTAGATCAGAAAAAGTATCGGCTTTTGTCCATGAGTTATTAGATTTAAATGTCATTGAAGCAAAAAAGTTGTTTTCAGAAATTAAAGATTCATTTCCAATTTATTTAACTAGAGATATTGAAGCTGCCAAAAGTTGGTTAAGGAAAGAGAGTAAAGGAACAGAGCGTTTTGGTTTAGTAGCTTCTTCGGGAGCTAGAAGGTTAAAGGCTTATGGAGTTAATGTGAAAAATGAAATTTCTGCACCCAATTGGTTTTTAAATCCTAGTGAAGATATTCGTTCCTCTTATTTTCTTGAAGACGTAGCTACAGAATTTGATATTCAGGGTTTGGAAATAGATAGAACCTGTTTAGTTTGGGGAGCAAATTTTTATTTGAAAAATAATAATTGGAATTACCAGAATTTTAAAGGAACTAAGTGGCAGAATATAAATAAGCAAGTAGATAAAGAATATCTTAAAAATACGTATCGTGTTTTGTTAACTAGAGCTAGGCAAGGTATAGTTATCTGCTTGCCAAAAGGATCTGATATAGATTATACAAGGCCTCATAAGTTTTACGATGAAACTTACAGCTATTTAAAAGAAGTTGGAATTGATAAATTATAACAACAAAAATTCATTTAAAATTGGGATATCAGCTTCTGCCCAATCCAAATCTAGTAATTCTTCTTTTTTTGCTAAAATAAAGTTAGCATGTTCTCTTAAAATTAAATCTCCTTTTATGTAATTAGCAACAAAAGGAATTAATTTGATTTTAAAATCAGGATATTCATGTGTTACAGGTGTTAATCGTTGCGTAACTTGGATATTAATATTGAGTTCTTCTTTAATTTCTCGTTTAATACATTCAATTTCAGATTCGTTGGATTCTATTTTTCCGCCTGCAAATTCCCATTTTAAAGGAAGCTTCATTGTTTCACTTCTTTGAAAAGCAAAAATTTTTTCATCTTTTATAATGATAGCACAAGTAACAAGAATAGTTTTCATTATGAAAAATGTATTTAGATTCCCAACTTCCGCTCAATACCTTCAACAGTTCTTTCAAGAAATTTAGGTGCATCAAAGCGATAGGCAAAATAGAGTTGCCCGTGGTTGCGGTCGTTTATGGTTCGTCTAACCGATTTGTAATTAATATTGTTGCTTTCAAAATTAAAAATGGCACCTACAGCAACCCGTTCTGTGGTGATACCAAATTGTAATCTGAAGTTAAATCCGCGCGTAAAAAATGTGTTTTTAGCTTTAGAGTTACTCGAAAATCTAACACCTGCTTTTGGAGTTACCGATGGAGCAATAAACCAATTATTGTCGATGCACCAGGTGTAATGATAGGTTGGTAAAATGCTAAAATCGTAGTTGTGTTGCTTGTATTTCTCGTTATCTACAAGGTCAAAAATTCTGTTATAACTTATTGTAAAACTCGGTACAAAGCTACCAGCACTTGTGCGTTGCCATTCGTTTTTCTGAATTAAGTGTTTTAAAGAAAACTTGTCGTTAAAATTATAAGATGTCGATAAGGTGTAGCGCGTCGATTTTAAATCGGGAAAATCAGTTTGGACATTTTGTAGATAATCATTTTGAGCATAAAAGCCCTTTATTCGGCTGAAATTAGCACCTAAAATCCATTGTTTTAAAAATACATTAACTCTGGCCTCTAAAAATTTCGATTTTCGATTACTTGTGTGTGGTGAAAAGCCAAAACCTAACCCTAAAAACTTGTAATTAGCCGATAGTTTTGTGCGTAGGTTGTTTGCGGCTTCAATGGAATAACGTTGATTGTTGTCGTCATCAATGACAGAAAGCAGTTCACTTTGAGTATTTATTGAAACATTTGTAATCAGGTATTCGCTCAAGTTAACGATGTCTTGAGCAGATACCTTATAAATTAAAAAGAAACAGGCGATGAAGCAAAAACGTTTCATTTAATGATGTAAAAATTAATGCGCCTCCAACCAATTATCACCAGTATCTAACTCAACATCGAGCGGTACAACTAGTTTATAAGCGTTTTCCATTTCGGTTTTAATTAAAGTTGAAATGGTTTCCAGTTCTGGTTTATAAACGTCGAAAACCAATTCATCGTGCACTTGTAGTAGCATTTTTGTTTTGTAATTGCCAGCTTCAAGTTTGTTGTGAATGGCAATCATAGCGAGTTTAATAATGTCGGCAGCACTACCTTGAATTGGCGCATTTACCGCATTACGTTCGGCAGCACCACGAACAACCGCATTTCTAGAATTGATGTCTTTTAAATATCTGCGACGGCCTAAAACCGTTTGCACATAACCATGGTCGCGTGCAAAATCGACTTGTTTACTGATGTAGTTTTTTAGCTTCGGATAGGTTTCGTAATACGTGTCAATTAACTCTTTGGCTTCACTGCGAGACAAGTTAGTTTGATTACTTAATCCGAAAGCAGAAACGCCATAAATAATACCGAAGTTTACGGTTTTGGCGTTGCTACGTTGTTCGCGCGTGACGTCTTCAATAGCCACATTAAACACTTTTGCAGCAGTTGAAGCGTGAATATCTTCACCGTTGTTAAAGGCTTCAATCATGGTTTCTTCTTCACTTAAGGCTGCGATAATGCGTAATTCAATTTGAGAATAATCAGCAGCTAAAAGGGTGTAATCTTCGCTTCGCGGAATAAACGCCTTTCGCACTTGACGACCACGCTCGGTACGAATAGGAATGTTTTGTAAGTTCGGGTTGTTACTACTTAAACGACCAGTAGCGGCAACGGTTTGCATATAATCGGTGTGTACGCGTCCTGTGGCTTCTTCAACTTGAAGCGGTAATGCATCAACATACGTGCTTTTAAGTTTGCTTAAACCTCTAAAATCTAAAATATTTTGGATGATTTCATGGTCTTTAGCCAAATAACTCAATACATCTTCTGCAGTAGAATATTGCCCAGTTTTGGTCTTTTTAGGCTTGTCAACCAGCTTCATTTTTTCAAACAAAATAACACCCAATTGTTTAGGTGATGCAATGTTGAATTCCTCGCCAGCAGCTTCGTAAATACTCTTTTCGAGTGTCGCAATGTCGTTGTTTAGTTGTTCTGCGAGTGACGCTAAAAAGTCTTTGTCTAGATTAATGCCTTCCAATTCCATGGCTGCTAAAACGCGTAGTAACGGAATTTCAATATCATCAAACAAGGTTTGGGTATTGGCTTCGCCTAATTCGTTTTGAAAATGTTCTTTTAATTGAAGGGTGATGTCGGCATCTTCAACCGCGTATTCCGTTTGTTTTTCCAAAGGAACATCGCGCATTGAAAGCTGATTTTTTCCTTTCTTGCCAATTAACGTTTCAATTGAAATTGGTGTATAATTCAAATAGGTTTCTGCCAATACATCCATATTATGGCGCATATCTGGATTGATGAGGTAATGCGCTAACATGGTGTCGAACAATTTACCTTTTACCTCGATATTGTATTTGGCTAAAACCTTGATGTCGTATTTTAAATTCTGGCCGATTTTCTCAATGGTTTCACTTTCAAAAAACGGACGTAATTCCTCGATTAAATCTTGTGCTTCGGTTTTGTCTTCAGGAAAAGGCAAGTAAAAGCCTTTGCCAACTTCCCATGAAAATGCAATGCCAACCAATTCTGCAGTTAACGGATTTAAACCTGTGGTTTCGGTATCAAAACACACCGAAGTTTGGTTCATTAAATTTTTAATGAAGAGTTTTGTTGCCATTCCAGAAGCGACGCTTTGGTAAAAATGGCTTGTGTTTTCTGCAGTTTTTCGGATGTGCGATGCTGAACTTGTTTCGGTATCTGACTCATTAACATCACCACCAAATAGAGAAAATTGCCCAGCGCCTGCTGTCCCCTTTTGTCCTGCGGACATTTTCCCCGAAGGGGAAACAGTTGTATCTGCGGTTTTTGAAGTACTTTCCGTGGCTTCAGCTTCAGCGGCAAAAGTTTTTAAGAAGTTTTCAGTAAGTCGTCTAAACTCTAAATCTTGAAAAATAGTTTTAACCGCTTCAATATCTGGATCACACATTTCAAAATCTTTTTCATCAAATTCCACCGGAACATCAAGCATTATGGTAGCCAGTTTTTTCGATAGTAAACCTAATTCTTGGTTAGCTTCTACCTTCTCCTTCATTTTACCTTTCAGCTCATGGATGTTTTCAAACAAACCTTCCATACTTCCATAGGCTTTCAGGAATTTTTTTGCGGTTTTCTCACCAACACCTGGTAAACCTGGAATGTTATCACTCGCATCACCCATCATTCCTAAGAAATCAATCACCTGTAACGGGTCTTCAACTTCAAACTTTTTCTGTACTTCAGGAATGCCCCAAGTTTCATAACCACCACCAAACGATTTTGGGCGGTACATAAAAATGTTTTCAGAAACTAACTGTGCAAAGTCCTTATCAGGCGTTACCATAAAGGTTTGATAACCTTGTTTTTCGGCTTGTTTTGATAAGGTTCCTATAACGTCGTCGGCTTCATAACCTTCCTTCACCATAATAGGAATATGCATGGCTTTTAAAATTTCTTGAATGTATGGTACGGCTACTTTTATGGCTTCTGGCGTTTCGTCGCGATTGGCTTTGTAAGCCTCAAACATTTCCACGCGATCTGCACTTCCGCCTTTATCGAAACATACGGCTAAATGGTCTGGACGCTCGCGTTTTATCACATCTAAAAGTGAATTCATAAAACCCATAATGGCAGACGTATCGATGCCTTTTGAGTTGATTCTTGGATTTTTTATAAAGGCGTAATACCCACGGAAAATTAAGGCGTAAGCATCTACTAAGAAAAGACGTTTTTGGTCTGACATGAGTTTGAATTTGAAAGAACGTAAAACTACGAAAACTATGAAAGATTATAAATTAATTGAAATGCAATTTGTATTTTTCATAACAACAAAACTTTTATGGCATTGGAGAATCCGTATTTACAAATCTTTAATAAGCAGAAAGCGAACCAGTTTCGTGTGGCAAATGCTTCTTATAAAATAAGAATAAAAAAATTAAAAGCGTTAAAAAAGGCATTGGAAAGCACGTACAAGCAAGACCTTCGAGATGCTTTGTATGCCGATTTTAAAAAACCGCAGTTGGAAGTCGATTTAACTGAATTATATCTTGTAATTAAGGAAATTAAAGTGGCAATTAAAAACTTAAAACGTTGGACGCGGAAGGAGCACGTAGGAACACCGTTGTCTTTAATTGGAACATCGTCGTACATTCAATACGAACCCAAAGGAGTGTGTTTAATAATTTCGCCATGGAATTATCCAGTAAACTTAACGTTTTGTCCTTTGGTATCGGCAATGGCTGCTGGAAATACGGCGATAATAAAGCCTTCTGAAATGACACCAAACACGTCGAAAGTTTTGGCAAATATTGTAAAAGCGCTGTTTAATGAAGATGAAGTGGCATTGTTTGAAGGAGATGTTGAGATTTCTAAAAACTTATTGAAGCTGCCTTTTAACCATATCTTTTTTACAGGATCGCCAACCGTTGGAAAAGTTGTTATGCAAGCCGCTGCGAAACATTTAGCTTCAGTAACCTTAGAGTTAGGCGGGAAGTCGCCCACCATTATTGACGACACGGCAAAAATTGAAACCACGGTAAAAAGTCTAGTTTGGGGTAAACATGTAAACACAGGACAAACGTGTATTGCACCCGATTATGTTTTGGTGCACGAAAGTAAAAAGGAGGCTTTTGTAAAAGCTTATAAGGAAACTTTAGTGGATTATTTTAGTAAAAATCCGAATAAGTCGAAATCGTTTGGGCGTGTTGTAAACGAAAAGCATTTTAAACGCTTAACAAGTTATATTGAAGCGGCGGTAGAAGCCAAAGCCATCATAGAAAAAGGTGGAAATTATGACGCAACCGATAATTACATTGCCCCGACTTTAATTACAGATTTACCACAACATAATCAGTTGTTGCAAGATGAAATTTTTGGTCCTATTCTTCCCGTAAAAGCCTATAAAACGTTGAATGAAGTTGTAACTTATATCAATAAAAAAGAACGCCCTTTGGCGCTTTACATTTACAGTACATCTAGAAAGAATATCAATTTTATTTTGCAAAACACACGAGCTGGTGGTACTTGTATAAACGCCACAGCTGTTCATTTTACAAACCACGAATTGCCCTTTGGAGGCATTAACAACAGTGGTATTGGTAAAACGCATGGCTATTTTGGATTTCAAGCATTTTCAAACCAACGCGCCGTTTTAAAAAGCCATTGGTTGGGCGCCTTAAAAATGGTGTTTCCGCCGTATACCAATTTTAAACAAAAAGTAGCCGATTTTACGTTGAGATGGTTTTAAAAAACTGCCTGAAAGCTCAGCGATATGGTATGGAGTTAATCAATAATAATTAGCTATTAAAAATTATTAAAAACATTGTATTATCCCAAAACATAATCGGGAGCACTCTAAACTATCATCTTAAATGAGTATTTCAGGCAGACTAAAATAATTAACTAATTGACAACTATTTTTTGAATTCTTGAACCATAATCGCTATTAAGTTTTATTACATACATGCCAGTTTTTAAATGGCTAACATCTAATTTATTACTAAATGGCGCTTTAAAAACACGTTTTCCTAATAAATTATAGCATTCTACAGAATTAATATTTCCCTCATTTTTTGCAGAAATGTTTATGGTGTTTTTAACTGGGTTGGGGTAAATGGTTATAGCTAATTTGTCGATGTTTGATGTACTTAAAGAACCGCTGCAATTTTCACTAAAACTTACTCCAGAATCAATATTTGTAAAGGTGGTATTGGCGTAATTAACATCATCAACTGTAATGCAAGTAAGGTTGTTGTTTGCTGCGGTAAAGTTAGATGTTGTCATATTACTATTATTACCAGTTTTAAGGTTTAACTCTGTTAACACATTGTTTTCACAGAAAAAATTAGTTAGTAAAGTTTGGTTGCTTAGGTCTAAGGCCTCAAGGTTATTGTACTGGCATCTTAGGTTGGTTAGCAACGTGTTGTTTGTAACATCCAGAGCGGTTAGGTTGTTATTAAAACAGTTAATTGACGTTAAGAGGGTGTTATTGCTAAGGTTTAAAGAAGCAATCTCGTTATAGGTGCATCCTAAATAAGTTAAAGCTGTATTTGTGCTAACATCGAGTGATGTTAAATCGTTAGAGTTACAGGAAAGTGTCTGTAAATTTGTGTTGCTAGAAGTGTTAAGGTTTGTAAGGTTGTTTCCTTCGCATTCTAAGTTTGTTAAAAGTGTTAAATTAGAAAGGTTTAGCGTATTGATGTCATTATAGGAACAAACTAAAGACTCTAGGTTTGTTTTGTTATCAATATTTATTTCCGTTAAATCGTTATATCCGCAGTCAATTAAATTTAATGCGGTATTATTGGGTATGGTTATACTTGTTAAATTGTTGCTCATACAAGCTAATCGCTCTAAGTTAGTATTGTTGGTGAGGTCTAGTGTTGTAAGACTGTTATAATTAACCGATAAAACGGTGATTGCTGTATTGTTTGAAACATCTATACTCGTTAAGTTGTTCGATAGGCAGTATAAGCGGTTAAGGTTTGTAAAAGCTTCAATTCCTGTTAGGTCTGAAATGCCTAAAGAATTAGCAATTATAGATCCTGTGAATGCGTTGGCTTCAGAGACTTGAATTTCACCATCGGCGTTAGTGTTTATTTCAGAATTATTTACCAAATAGTTTTTAAAAGCGGCGTCTGGAATGCTAACATTTTGCGCAATCGTAAAAGTTGTAAAGATTAAGGTGATTAAAATTGAGAACGTAATTTTTTTCATGTTTAATGTGTCTTGAAAAAGACTGAATTCAAACACCCAATTTTATTTGGGTGAATGAAAACAGTTCTTTAATGATTAATAGCAATGCTAAATTGCTGTTTTAATACGAGTTGTATTTCATCCTTTTGGGTGATTTTTTAAAAAATTGTGTTTTGTATTTTTGTGATATCATAAAATTGTACATGGCTATATTTCTTCGATTGTGTTTACTATTCCTATTTAGCACCTGTGTTTTTGCACAAGATGCAAAGCCAGATGCTTATCAAGACAGTTTGCAAACCATCATCAATGGAAATTCGATTAAATCGGAAAAAGAAGAAGCGCTGTTTTTATTAGGAGAATATGTGGTGCAGCGCGATCCTGAACTAGCCGAAAGAACCGCCAATACTCTAAAACAAGATTACATTGATAAAGATGATGCAGATAAACACCAGCGTAATAATTACATTCTTGCAGCAAGCCACCGTTGGCAAGGTGATTATAAAACGGCTCTAGACTATTATCAAAAAATACACGATGTTGCTTTAAAAACCAAAGATTCATTAAACATTGCCAGAAGTGCTCATTTTATTGGTTCGTTAAATTCGTTTTTAGGAAATAATGTGATTTCTCAAAATCATTTATTAGAAGCGGCAAGCATTTACGAAAAAATAGGCTCGCCAACCCAAAAAGCAAGCATCAATAACGTTTTAGCAGGTTTTTATTGGAATATCGATCAATTAGAAAAAGGAAAAGATAAATACCTTTTAGCGCTAGAACAATTTGAAACGTTAAACGATAGCGCTGGTATGGCAAGTACTCATGCTAATTTAGGTATGCTGTTTACCGAATTGAATGACTTTGAAAAAGCTGAAACGCACCTCATGCAACAAAAAGCGCTAAATAAAGTGTTTCCAACTTTGCGAGAAATGGGTTTTCATCATGATTTTTTAGGGGTATTAAGGCAAAAGCAAGGGCGTTTGCAAGAGGCTTATCAAGAGCATTTAAAAGCCTTACAGATACGAGAAAATTTGAGTAGCACGTACAATTTATGCGAATCGAAGTTAAACATGGGCGAGGTACTTATAAAGCTAGGGCGATATCCAGAAGCTATTTCGCATTTAAAAACCGTTTTTGAATTCGATGAGCATCAATCGTTATACCAACAACAAGCGGCTTACGAATTGTTATCTCAAGCTTATGAAAAAAGCGGACGATTTAAAGAGGCGCTCCAAAGTTTTAAAGATTATACGACGTTGAGCGATTCTATTTATTCTAAAGAATCTATAGAAATAATCGCCGAGAAAGATGCGAAATACGAAAAACAAAAAACAGATGCCGAAATTGCTTTGTTGAGTAAAGAAAAAGAGGTATCCGAAGCTATGTTATCGCGTTCTCGAATTATTATAACAGCGAGTTTAATTGGGGTATTGGTATTGCTAATTGCGGCAATAGCTTTTTATAAAATGTATGCCAAAAACAAACAGAAAAATAAAATTATAACCAAGGCATTAAGCGATAGAGAATTGTTGTTGCACGAAACGCATCATCGGGTGAAGAATAATTTACAGATGATTTCCAGCCTGCTCAATTTACAATCAAAATACGTTACCGATGCTAAGGCGCTCGAAGTGCTTCAAAACGGAAGAAACCGCGTGCAGTCTATGGCCATTTTGCATAAAAGCTTGTATTCTGGCGAGGATTTAAATATGGTAAATATTCAAGAATACTTTTCAGGATTGGTAAAAAGTATTTTTAATTCTTATAACAAATCCGAACACGACATAAAAACGACAGTAAAAGCCAAAAATCTAGTTTTAGATTTAGAAGAGGTTATTCCGTTGGGTTTAATTGTTAACGAATTAGTAACCAATTCGCTTAAACACGCCTTCCCCGAAACTATTATTCCGCAACCCGAAATAAACGTTGAAATGATTGAAACCGATACGTTGTACAAACTTTTGGTTAGTGATAATGGTATTGGTGGAAAGAAAAGTAAGGGTGAAAAAGAACAAGAAGCGTCCTTTGGGCAGCGATTATTAAAATCCTTAACTCAAAAGTTAAAAGCTAAAATAACTACTACAAATAAAAATGGCACCGAGGTTAGTATTGAAATCCCTAAAAAAGCTTAGTGGAGCAACTCGTTAAGCAACGACATGGTTTCAGAACGGGTATGCGTATTCATTTTCTCGTAAATGTTTTTAATATGTGTTTTTATGGTGTTTATGCTTACAAATAAATCTTCAGCTAATTGCCCGTTGGTTTTGCCATCATATAATCCTTTTAAAACATCAAATTCCTTTTCGGTTAGTGGCGATGCAATTAAATGGTTAATAGTTTCACGGTTTAAATCCAGAGGTAAAATAAATTTCGAAAAGTTGTGCAGTGCAATTTCAATGCTAGAAAATAGTTCGCCTTCATTAAAAGGTTTTACAATGTATCCCATGGGTAAAGTTTGTTTTGCCTTTTCAACAATGTCCTTTCCAGAGTACGAGGTGAGGTATAAAAACGGAATTTTACGTGTTTTGTTAATATGTTCTGCAATTTCAAACCCTTCAAAATTTCCGTCAAGGTTTATGTCGAGTAATACTAAATCGGGTTTTAACGTATCTATGCATTCTAAGGCTTCAGGTTTGTCATAAGCCGTAGCAACAACAGTATAATTTACGTTGGTAAGCATTTCGCTAATATCTTCGGCAATAATGGGGTCGTCTTCAATAATTAAGACACGAATGGTAGACATACTATTAAATAGTTTAAGGGAGTTTTCTACCCGAAAATTACCTTTTTTAAAACAACTATTTAAATTTTTTCGATGAAAATTAAATCTAAACAGGTTCATTTCCAGAAATCTTAACAATTAGTTAAATGCTAAACCAAGTTAAAAAATACTTTATATTTGATAAAAAAAACATATGCTCCGCTGGATTATATTTATAATTTCTTACACACTCCTTTCAATTTACGGTTTCCAAGCACTTAAAACAGCAGTAAAAAGCGTTTGGATTTATTATTTGTTTTTAGCTATTGCGGTTATTGTAGAGGCTAATTTTCTATATCAATTCTTATCCGCTTCCGAAGGTCGTGTACTCACACCTGGAAAAAGCTATGCATTCGGGTTTTTATTAGCATTTATAGCCTTTAATTTGGTGATTATCCCTTTCATGTTTGGTGAGGATATTATTAGAATTATCATGGGCTTATACAACAAATTATTTTCACAAAAGGAATCTTTTAGTATTCCGTCGCGACGAAAATTTATAAGTCAGATTGCCTTAGGGTTAGCAGCAGTACCATTTGCCTCAATTTTATATGGTATGTATCGTGGTAAATACCGTTATCGTGTGTTGAATTATACCTTGCACTTCGAAGATTTACCTAAAGCTTTCGATGGTTATAAAATCACGCAAATAAGCGATATACATTCGGGTAGTTTCGATAACCATGAAAAAATTGAGTATGGCGTTAACCTCATTAACGAGCAAAAGTCCGATGTTATTTTATTCACTGGCGATATGGTAAACAATAAAGCCAGCGAAATGGAACCTTGGAAAAATACATTTGGGACTTTAAAAGCTAAAGATGGCGTGTTTTCGGTACTTGGTAATCACGATTATGGCGATTATGTACACTGGGAAACCAAAGAAGCAAAGGCCGAAAACTTAGAGCAATTAAAGCAAATTCAAAAAAGTATGGGCTTTAATTTATTACTAAACGAAAGCCGATTTATCGAGCGAAATGGCGAACGCATTGCCTTAGTAGGTGTAGAAAACTGGGGGAAAGGCTTTAAAAAAGTAGGCGATTTAAAAAAGGCAGCTCAAAACGTGTCGGCATCCGATTTTAAAATCCTTATGAGTCACGATCCAACCCATTGGGAAGAGCAAGTAATACCAGATAATTATCACTACCATTTAACCCTAAGCGGGCACACACACGGCATGCAATTTGGTATCGAAATACCAGGACTTATAAAGTGGAGCCCAGCCAAATGGCGCTACAAACATTGGGCAGGCATTTACCAGCAAATGGGGCAATACATAAACGTAAACCGCGGGTTTGGGTATTTAGGTTATCCTGGGCGCGTAGGCATCTGGCCCGAAGTAACTGTAATAGAACTAAAACGCGGTACAAAACCTGCTTAATTGTGTTATAAATCGTTATATTTGTTTAACAAAAGCATTAATTTATGTCGAAATTTGGAGAACTTATAGATGTTGAAATTCCGGTGCTGCTTGCGTTTTATAACCAATGGGATGCCAACAAAACCCAAACCCAGCATCAAAATTTGCACGACGTGGCGGCAACCTTAGGTAATAAGGTAAAAGTTATAAAAATTGATGTCGATAAAAACAAAGATTTAGCCGAAGCACTTCGCATAAAAACCCTGCCTACACTTATAGTTTACAAACACGGCGAAATGAAATGGCGCCAAAGTGGCGAGCAACAAGCCAACGATATTATAGCTAAAGTAGAAGCTTATATTTAATTTTTTGGCGTTACGCCTCCTAAGGTCGGCGTCAGGCTTTACGTTACAAGTCCTCGCAAGCTGCGGGCTTTTCACTGCAATCCTTAACGCGGCTTTACCTATTAAAAAATGTTAGAATTTATAATAACCACATTAGCCGAATTTGGTCTTATTCGCGAAGATTTTAAGCATCAAAAGCGCATTAGAGCTAAAGAAAAGCAAGATGGTGTAAAACGGCCATTTCAAAAATATGCATTGCAACCCAGTGCGCTTTTGTTTTTATGTTGTTTTGTGCTTGTTGTAGTAAGTTCTATAGTGTTTTTTGCCTACCAACGAAAAGCTATTTTTCCTAAAAAAACCAAAAAGGAAATAGCCGAAATGAGTGGGAGAGTTGAAGCGTTTAAAGCACATTTTAATACATATCCAAACACAATAAACGAGCTTATAGGTAATAACCCCATGAGGCAAAGTTGGAAAACTGATGCTTGGGACAGAGCATATCAATATACAATTACCAATAACGGAAACAAATTTATCATCATTTCGGCAGGATATGATGGTAAATTTCATACTAAAGATGATATAACTTCAAGTCAATAACCTGCAAACAATTGTACGTTCTATTTAAAACTTGTAGTGTTTGTTGAATGTTTTGTTTTAAACCTAATATCATAGTCAAATCCGCCGTAATTGCGGTTATATATTGTTGCCACCAGTATTTTTTCAGTAAATCGGTCCATCAAATTTCACAATCGTTGTGTCATTTTTGACAGTAAAGTCAACCCAATGGTCTAACGAGCCTCCATTTGTATAATATCCGCCACCACTTATTTCCTTTCTTCCGTCCGCACGAGTAAAAGTCAGCGAGTAAGCTCCGTCAGTTTCATTTTTCCGCATCGATAAAAATTCAGTCACGCTTTCATTCGGCTCGATTCGGTCAATTTTTATCACGTCCAGTTTTTCGGTCGTAGTAAATTCCACGTTTGTTATTGGTTCGCTTGAGTCATTTTTAACTTTCATTTCAATTCCGTTTTCTTCGAACATAAAACACGAGTTAAAAGTCAGAATTATCATTATTGCAAGCAGTTTTTTCATATGTCTAGTCCTGAAATATGGC
>NZ_JTDV01000014.1 GCF_000943555.1 Neotamlana nanhaiensis
GCACAAGAAAAGACAATTTCAGGAACGGTTTCAGATGCGTCTGGTTTACCTCTTCCTGGAGCAACTGTCTTAGTTAAAGGAACATCAACAGGTACTTCTTCTGATTTTGATGGTAATTACTCTATAAAAGCTAATGAAGGCGCTACCCTCGTATATAGCTTTGTAGGCTATACTTCAACAGAAGTTGTGGTAGGTTTCTCTAACACAATTAACGTAACCTTAAGAGAAGATACTACTTCATTAGAAGAAGTTGTTGTTGTAGCTTATGGTACGCAAACCAAACAATCTATAGTAGGGTCTGTAGGTGTTATTTCAAGTGAAACCATAGAGAGTCAACAGGTTACATCCCCTTTAAGAGCATTGCAAGGAGCTGTTCCAGGCGTAAACTTACTTACTGCCGGAGGTCAACCTGGTAACAATCCAGATATAAGAATACGTGGATTCTCAAGTTTAAATGCAGATGCCTCCCCTTTAATCATCTTAGATGGGGCTCAATATAACGGTAATTTAAACTCAATAAGTCAAGATCAAATAGAATCAATATCTGTACTTAAAGATGCTTCATCAACCTCTTTATATGGTTCTCGTGGTGCAAATGGTGTTATTCTTATAACAACTAAAAAAGGAAAACGAAATACTGCTCCTAAAGTTACTATTAGAACGCAAATCGGATTTTCTAACCCAACAGTTGGTGTTCATGATTTACTAAGTACAGACGATCAATTCCGATTAACTTGGGAAGCATTAAAAAATGAAAACCAGTATAATTTAGGACAAAATGCTACAGAAGCTGCCCAAAATGCATCTTCTAGTTTAGTTGATTATTTTGGATATAATCCATATAACGTTACTGAGCCTGTTGATATTAATGGTAATCTAATAACAACAAATAAAGTATGGGAAACTAGTTGGGAAGATGAAATTCTAAGAAGAGATTACCTTAGAACTAACCATAACGTAAATCTTTCTGGTGGTGACGAAAAAACAACATATTTTGTTTCTTTTGATTACTTAAACGAAGAAGGACCTGTTGTTCGTTCAAATTTTGAAAGAGCAGCAGCTAGAATTAATATTGAATCGCAAATTAGTGATTGGCTTAAGTTTGGATTTAACACTAGTTTTTCTAGATCTAACTCTGGAAACCCGGATCAAACAAGTGGAAGCACCACTCAAGTTATTTCTTGGATATATGGAGTATCAAGTGCTTATCCTGTGTACCAAAGGGATGCAAATGGAGCTTTAGTACTTGATGTTGCTGGAAATAGGCAATATGACTTAGGTAATGGAGCTAATGTTGGACAAGCTGTGAATAGTGTAAGACCATCGAGAGGTGGAGAAAACCTACTAGCTAATTTATATTTAGGTAGAGAAAACAGAAAGCGTACAAGTTACTTAGGAAATGCTTTTGCCGAAATACAAATATTTGACGGACTTAAATTTAGAACTAATTTAAGTTATGAAAATTATTTATTCGATTCATATAGTTTTGATGATGATTTATTAAGTTTTGCTTCTAGTGTGGGAGGTAGAGTTGATCAAGATAGAGATATCACAACAACATTAAATGCTATTCAATCATTAAATTATAATAAGACTTTTGGTGTACATGGTGTTTCTGCAGACTTAATTACAGAAGCCTACACATATGAATATGATAATTTAGGTGCTCAAGGTGTTGGTTATCTTCCAAATGTAACTGTTCTTGATGGGGCTACAAATCCTGAGTCTGTTACTGGAAATGTTTTTACAGAAAGAATAAACAGTTACCTTGGTAGATTGGCTTATAATTTTGATCAAAAATATTTTATTGAAGGATCATATAGACGTGATGGCTCAACAAGATTTAGTGAAAACACCCGTTGGGGAGACTTCTTTTCTATTGGTGGGAGCTGGATAGTTTCAAATGAATCATTCTTACAAAATAATGATATAATAAACTACCTAAAGTTAAGAGGTTCTTATGGAGAACTTGGAAATAACAGAATTTATATTTCAGGCTCTAATCCATTAACTCAAGATTATTTTCCTTACCAATCTATATTTACATTAGGATGGAACAATGAAGGGAATACAGGTATCTTATTATCTGGTGTAGCCGATCCTAATATTAGTTGGGAAAAAACAGAATCTTTAAACATTGGTGTTGATTTTGAACTTTTTAAAGGAGTTATTTCTGGTACTGTTGATTACTATGAAAAAGAATCGGTAGACTTAATTTATGATAAACCTATACCAACATCTACAGGTGTTGGAGAAATAACCACCAATATTGGTTCTGTTAAAAATTATGGATGGGAAGTTTCATTAAATTCAACAAACTTTAACACCAAAAATTTAACTTGGACTACTGGTATAAACTTCTCTTTAGATGAAAATGAAATAACTGAGTTAACTCAGGATGAATTTATTAATGGATCAAAGTTGTGGAAAGTTGGTAATTCTATTTTCGACTGGTACATTAGAGAATGGGCTGGTGTTGATCCTGCTGATGGATATGGAATGTGGTATCAAGACATCCTTGATGATGAAGGTGAAGTTACAGGAAGAACAATAACCAAACAATACGATGAGGCTACGCGTTATGAAACTGGTTCTTCTTCGTTACCAGATATTATAGGAGGATTTACAAGTTTCCTTAAATACAAACAATTTGACCTTAATCTATTGTTGAACTTTAGCTTTGGAGCAACCCTATTAGATACTGATTATTCAGGACTTATAAACCAGTTCCAAAACCCTGGAGTAGGACACCACACAGACACTCAAAATAGATGGCAACAACCTGGGGATATTACAGATTACCCATTGTTATTAACAGGTAATAATAATCATGCTTCGCGTTCTACTCGTTTCTTATTCGATAATGATTATGTACGTTTAAAAAGCTTAACTTTTGGTTACAACTTACCAACTACAATTACAGAAAGAGTAGGTTTATCAAGTTTCCGTTTATTCATTCAGGCAGATAATCTTTTTACTTGGCAATCTCATAAAGGTATTGATCCAGAACAAGCATTTAACGGTTTAACAAGCAATAGATCCCCTTTATCTAAAACCATTACAACTGGAGCAATTGTACAATTTTAAAAAAAGTGAAAATGAAAAATAATATTATTAAAACAAAAATTTTACTTCTGTTTATGGCTGTTATGCTATCATTCAGTTGTTCAGAAGAATTTTTAGACGAACCAAAAAATACAAGAGGTGTTACTTCTGATGTGGTATTTTCCGATCGCTCTATTGTAGAATCATATATTACTGGTATTTTAAGAAACTTTAGAAGCCAATATACTACTGTTGATACTGGTGGTCTTTACGCTTTATATTTTGCTAGAACGGTTAAGGGAAATGATATTATTCAGGCTGCAAACTGGTACCGTTTTGATTATGGTCATGAAAACAGAGAGCCAAATTTTAGACGTACTATTTTTAACTGGGATTATAATTATGATCAAATTAATCAAGCTAATGTATTAATTAAAGGTGTTCAAGAAAGTGATCTAGATGATGTATCTAAAAAAGAATTTATTGCTGTAGGTAAAGTATTAAGAGCATTCCATTATTTTCAATTAGCATTAGAATTCGCTCCTAACTACAACAACGATAGATCTATTGCCAGATTACCAATTTATACCGAACCAGCAACTGGAGCTTCTGAAGGTAATCCTGCAAGCCCATTAAGTGATGTATATAATTTAATACTAGCCGATTTAAAAGAAGCCATATCTGATTTAGATGAAAATAGATTAGGAAAAAGTTATATAAACAAATCTGTTGCTAACGGAATTTTAGCTAGAGTTCTTTCTGTAACACAAGATGATTGGACTGGTATGGCTACAGCGGCCAAAGCGGCATACGGTGGTGGTGACGCATCAGCTGCGGTAACATCAACTAATTGGGGCTCTGGTTTTGATGATATGACTGACCCTGATTGGATTTGGGCAATGTATCAAGATGGTAATGAAACTAACTTCTATTATGCTGCTCCACACGTAATGATTGATCATTTAGTATTATCATATGCAGCTACTTATATTAACCCTAATTTTGTTGATGAGTTTTCCGATACTGACGTAAGAAAATTATTCTTTGACATATACGGTGTTTCAGCAACTACACCCTATAGAGAATTTATTACAACAAAATTTGATTTTACATTTGAAGCTGATTTACCAATCATGCGTAAATCAGAAATGGTTTTATTAGAAGCAGAAGCCCAATACCATGCAGGAAGTACAGGAACGGCTCAAAACTTATTATTTGCTCTTCAAAGTGCTAGAGACCCTAATGCTGTTAAAACTACAAGTACAGGTCAAACTCTTTTAAATGAAATTCTTTTAGAAAGACGTAAAGAACTTTATGCAGAAATTGGTGTTGAGTGGTTTGATGCTAAGCGTTACAGATTACCCATAAACAGAGATCCAGAGCACCGTGTTGTGGTTAATGTTGAGGCAGATAGTAATCTTTTCTTTTTAAAGATTCCTGAAAAAGAAATTGACGCAAACCCTAATATTGACGAAAGTATTAATAACGAATAGTATCTTCTATTCAGTTGTAATTCACACTTTCATGAAATTTAATTATAAAATCATGAAAGTGTGTTTTTAAAATTAAAAGTTTCCTCATGAAAAAAAATTACATCATTCTTTCTTTATCTTTACTTTTTACAGTATTATCTTTTGCGCAAACGGATATTGAACGCAGAAAAATAAAAGAAAATTACGATACTGAAAAACTTGAAGCCCTCATACAAAATTTAAAAAATAAAAACATAGCTAAAGAGAAAAGAGTTTCTGCATACCTTAATGCTAATACTAACCTAAAACGTAAAATTGTGGTAGATGGCAAAAGCTATGTAATTTATGATGTTCAAAATGGGAAACCTATTTTACGCACAACACATAACTTAAAAAGTGCAATAGGAACTAGGACTAATAAACTGCAAACAGGTGGAAGCTTAGGATTAAATTTAGATGGGCAAAATATGTTTATTGGAGTATGGGACGAAGAAAGTGCTCTTGGTACTCATAATGAATTCAAAGACAATCAAACCGTACCGCAATCTCGTGTAGTTTATCCTGAATTCAATGGAGGCCCATTTATAGGAACAACAAGTGCGCATGCAACGCACGTAGCGGGAACACTTATTGCTAAAGGAGTAGATAGCGATGCCAAAGGTATGGCTCCTGAAGCCTCTCTAAGGTCATTTGATTGGTTTAATGATGATGCAGAAGCAGCTACCGAAGCTAGTAATGGACTGTTGTTATCAAATCACTCATATGGTATTGCTATTACTGATGCCGCTACTGTAGGAGCTTATGTTTCAGATGCAAGAGTATGGGATCAAGTAGCCTATACAGCGCCTTATTATTTACCTGTTATGTCAGCAGGAAATGATGGAACAACTACATATACAGGAGGTAGAGCGTCAGGCTATGATAAGTTAACAGGAAATAAAACATCGAAAAACTCATTAATTGTTGCTAATGCCAACCCTTTTTTAATTGGAGGTGGACCAAATTATTTATTAAATATTAATTCAGGTAGTAGTCAAGGTCCAACTGATGACAATAGAATTAAACCTGACATAGCAGGAGATGGCACTAATGTTTATTCTTCTACTAATGCAAATGATTCAGATTATTCTACTTTCAGCGGAACTTCAATGGCTTCTCCTAATGTATCTGGTTCTTGTTTATTATTACAACAGTATTATAATCAATTAAATTCTAATTACATGCGTGCATCAACATTAAAAGCATTAATTTGCCATACTGCTATTGATGATTCTAGAACTGGACCAGACCCTATATACGGCTGGGGTTTCTTAGATACAGAGGCATCAGCTAATCTAATTAAAGATGATAGTGATGGTACTGCATTAATTAGCGAAATACTTTTAAACAATGGTGAATCGTATACTTATCAATTTTCTGTTGAATCTGAAAGTGAACTTAGGGCTACTATCTGTTGGACAGATCCTGCAGGAAATTCATCTTCAAGCCCTAATAATGTACTTACTCCTAGATTAGTAAATGATTTAGATTTACGTTTAGAACATGCTAATTCAACTGAATTTTTTCCTTGGAAATTAGACGCATCTAACGTTGCAAGTCCTGCAGTAAAAGGAGACAATTTTGTAGACAATATTGAACGTATTGATGTTAGTTCTCCCACTAATGGCAATTACACTTTAACAGTAACTCATAAAGGAAACTTAACCAATGACTCCCAAGTATTTTCTTTAATACTGACAGGTTCAAACATAACACTAAGCTCTAAAAAAAATACAATATCTAAATTAAAAGTATGGCCAGTTCCTGCTACTACAAAATTAAATATTGATTATCGTAAACTTACTGAAGTTTCAAAAATGAAACTCTATAATATAAACGGCAGTTTAATTTACGAAGGTATTTTACCCCCTAATTCAATAGAAAATTTCACGTTTGATACTTCTAATTTAATTAAAGGAATTTATTTTTTAAATATAGAAAGTGGAAACTCAAAATTCTCAAAAAAAATTATTATTAAATAACTTTAACAACTATAGATTATGAAAAAAATCGGAATTATTATAACCCTTATCTTTAGTATAGTTTTATTCACAGATTGTAAAGAAAACGACGATACACCTGCTATTTTAAGCATTGACTATGTAGGCTTCGAGTCTGATTTCCAAATAGGTGTTGATCCATCTGGAACAGTTTCTAAAGAAGTTAAAATAGCAGTTTCACAATTATCTGGTTCTGAAAGAACATTTAATTTATCAATTAACTCAGATTTAACAACAGCAAATCCTTCTGCTTATTCCATTCCTTCTAGTGTATCAATCCCTGCCAATAGTAAGTCTGGTAGTTTCTTGGTAGAGGTAATAGGCACAAATGTTAATGCTTCTGGAAATGATCTCCTAGTAATTAATATTATTGATGAAACTGAAAACCTATTTATTAGTGACCCCATATCACTCAATTTAAAACAAGTTTGCCCTAATCCTGAATTAATTTTAGATATTACTTTTGATACTTATCCTGAGGAAATTTATTGGGTAATAAGTGATGAATCTGACAACACTGTTTTTGAAAGCATAACTCCTGCAGCTTATGGAGCTTACACAGGTTTAACTGGAGGTATTACTAGAAATATGTGTCTTCAATCTGGAACTTATACATTTACTATTTTAGATGGTTATGAAGATGGAGCTGGACCATTTACTCTTACATTAGAAGATGGAACACTTCTTGGTTCTTCTGATGGTGCTTATGGTGCGGGTACAACAATTACATTTACCATTCCTTAATTATACTTTAAATTAAGAAGTAAAAAAACCTCGTTTTCAAAGCGAGGTTTTTTTATTTCATTAAATTTGTCCTATGCATAATCAAACACAAATTTTTGGTATTCGCGCAATAATTGAAGCGATAAATTCAGGTAAAACAATTGATAAAGTTTTTTTACAGAAAGGCTTACATGGTGATTTATTTAACGAGCTAGAATCGTTAGTAAATAAATCTGGGATTGCAAAATCGTACGTTCCTGTAGAAAAGTTAAACCGATTAACTAAAAAAAATCATCAAGGTGCTGTAGCTCAAATTTCGCCGGTTGAATTTTATGATATCGAAAATTTAGTTGTTAATGTTATGGAATCTGGTCAAACACCTCTTTTCCTACTGCTTGATCAGCTAAGTGATGTTAGAAATTTTGGCGCTATTATTAGAACTGCCGAATGTACAGGTGTTAGCGGTATTATTATTCAGAAAAAAGGAGCTGCTCCTATTAACGGAGATACTATTAAAACAAGCGCAGGTGCCGTTTTTAAAGTACCTATTTGTAGAGTAGACCATATAAAAGATGCGGTATTTTACATGCAAGCATCGGGTATAAAAGTAATTGCTGCAACCGAAAAAACAGATAACACCCTTTACGATGTTTCTTTTACCGAACCTTGTGCCATTATTATGGGATCGGAAGGCAGAGGTATTAATCCGTCGGTGTTAAAAGTGGCCGACGATAAAGCGAAATTACCATTGTTGGGCGAGATTGAATCGTTAAACGTTTCGGTAGCTTGCGGTGCGTTTTTGTATGAAGCGGTAAGACAGAGAAGATAGTTTTTTTTGGACTGATGACTGATGACTGATGACTGATGACTGATGACTGATGACTGATGACTGATGACTGATGACTGATGACTGATGACTGATGACTGATGACTGATGACTGATGACTGATGACTGATGACTGATGACTGATGACTGATGACTGATGACTGATGACTGATGACTGATGACTGATGACTGATGACTGATGACTGATGACTGATGACTGATGACTGATGACTGATGACTGATGACTGATGACTGATGACTGATGACTGATGACTGATGACTGATGACTGATGACTGATGACTGATGACTGATGACTGATGACTGATGACTGATGACTGATGACTGATGACTGATGACTGATGACTGATGACTGATGACTGATGACTGATGACTGATGACTGATGACTGATGACTGATGACTGATGACTGATGACTGATGACTGATGACTGATGACTGATGACTGATGACTGATGACTGATGACTGATGACTGATGACTGATGACTGATGACTGATGACTGATGACTGATGACTGATGACTGATGACTGATGACTGATGACTGATGACTGATGACTGATGACTGATGACTGATGACTGATGACTGATGACTGATGACTGATGACTGATGACTGATGACTGATGACTGATGACTGATGACTGATGACTGATGACTGATGACTGATGACTGATGACTGATGACTGATGACTGATGACTGATGACTGATGACTGATGACTGATGACTGATGACTGATGACTGATGACTGATGACTGATGACTGATGACTGATGACTGATGACTGATGACTGATGACTGATGACTGATGACTGATGACTGATGACTGATGACTGATGACTGATGACTGATGACTGATGACTGATGACTGATGACTGATGACTGATGACTGATGACTGATGACTGATGACTGATGACTGATGACTAAAATACTAATGATCTTCTTTGTCCTTAAAAATATATCGGATTTTGAGTGACTCCTCCTCTACTTCGTCTTCAGGTAATGTTTCAATAAAATTGCCATTTTCGTCGAAGTGTTTCAAAAACGGATCGTCGTCTTCGTTATAATGCGCTTCTTCCCATGCGTATTTTTTAGGTTTTGCAATTTCTTTTTTAAAGATAAAAGCAAACAGTAAACCTGTTATTAAACCTGACAAATGACCTTCCCATGATATGCTGTTATCAACTGGCATGGTATACCAAATCATGCTTCCGTATAAAAATACAACTAAAAGCGACAACGCAATTAAACGGTAATGCTTTGCAAAAATACCTTTAAAAAATGTAAAGCTTACAAGCACGTATATAAGTCCACTAGCGCCAATATGGTAAGAGCTTCGGCCAATACACCATGTTAAAAACCCTGATAATAAAATGCCATAAAACAAAACTTTCCATGCAATTTGTCTATAGAAATAAAACAACGCTGTAGATAGTACAAACAACGGAATGGTATTATGATAAATATGCTGAATATCGCCATGAACGAACGGACTTAAAAACACACCTCTTAAACCTTTTAAGGTTTGCGGATAAACGCCGTACTTGCTAAAGTTATAACCAAACCTAACTTCGGCCCAAAACACAATCCAGATGGTTAGGACAAAAAACAAAGGGTACGCTATAACTCCTGTTGAAAATTTAAATGGTGACGATGAATTCATTACCATTAAAATAGCAAAAAAGCATCCAACTTTGGTTTTAGTGCTAAATTGGCAGATACGCCCGCGTGAGCGATTGCAGTGAAAAGCCCACAGCGTAGCGCGGACTTGCAACGGAAAGCGCGACCCGCAGGGGCACGCCCAAATTATTTTTAAATATGATTGGTTATTTTATCGCCTTAGTTATATTCTTTTTAATTTTACAGTTATGAATGCAAATGAGCCTTTAGCGGAACGATTACGACCAAAAACGTTGGAAGATTATGTGAGCCAAGAGCATTTGGTGGGTAAAAATGGTACGCTTATACAGCATATTAAACAAGGTTTAATTCCGTCAATGATTTTTTGGGGACCGCCTGGTATTGGCAAAACGACCTTGGCAAATATTATTGCGAACCAATCTGGAAGGCCTTTTTACACGTTAAGCGCCATTAGTTCTGGGGTTAAAGATGTTCGTGAGGTTATTGATAAAGCAAAAAATAGCGGCGGTTTGTTTACTACCAAAAACCCTATTTTGTTTATTGATGAGATTCATAGGTTTAGTAAATCGCAGCAAGATTCGCTGTTGCAAGCTGTTGAAAAAGGTTGGGTTACACTTATTGGTGCCACTACCGAAAACCCGAGTTTTGAGGTTATTTCGGCATTACTTTCGCGCTGCCAAGTGTATATTTTAAATGCTTTTGATAAAGATGATTTAGAAACGCTTTTAAAGCGTGCTATTTCTGAAGATGAATACATATCGAAGAAAAACATAACCCTTAAAGAAACGAAAGCGCTATTGAGGCTTTCGGGTGGTGATGCTAGAAAATTACTGAATATTTTTGAGCTAATCGTGAATTCGTTTGGCACTAATGATGTTGTAATTACCGATGATGTTGTTTTGCAAAAAGTACAGAATAACGCGGTACGTTATGACAAAACGGGCGAACAGCATTACGATATTATTTCGGCGTTTATAAAATCGATTCGTGGTAGCGACCCTAATGGCGCGGTATATTGGCTAGCTCGGATGATTGAAGGTGGCGAAGATGTGAAATTTATTGCGCGCCGTATGCTTATTTCGGCAAGTGAGGATATTGGCAATGCCAACCCAACGGCTTTGGTTATTGCTAACAACACATTTCAGGCAGTTACAACTATTGGATATCCAGAATCTCGCATTATTTTAAGTCAATGTGCGACGTATTTAGCTTGTTCTCCAAAAAGTAATGCCGCTTATATGGCTATTGGCAAAGCGCAACAATTGGTGAAACAAACTGGCGATTTAAGTGTACCGTTAGAAATACGTAATGCACCAACCAAGCTTATGAAAGATCTTGGCTATGGCGACAATTACAAATACGCGCATAATTATGAAAACAATTTTGCGAACCAAGAGTTTTTACCAGACGAGATTAAAAACATCAAACTTTACGACCCCGGAAATAATGCCCGAGAAAATGCGCACCGTACGTTTTTAAAGGATCGCTGGAAGGATAAGTATGGATACTAAAAACTTTTTTTAATGTTAATATTTAATAAAAGACAAAAAGTAGATTTTATTGTTTGCGGTACACAAAAAGGAGGCACCTCTGCTTTAGATTATTATTTAAGAAAGCACCCTGAGATTGGAATGGCTAACAAAAAAGAACTTCATTTTTTTGATAATGAAAATATATTTAATCAAAAAAAAATAAAATATTCACAATATGAAAATCAGTTTAATTTTAAATTAAAAAAAAAGGTTTACGGAGAAATAACACCTATTTATATGTATTGGAAACCGTGCTGTAAAAGAATATGGGACTACAACCCTAACATTAAATTAATATTTATTTTAAGAAATCCTATTGAACGTGCGTTTTCTCATTGGAATATGGAATTTGACAAAAATTTGGAATCAAACAACTTTATTAACTCCATACAAACAGAAATTAATAACAATACAAATCAGCCCGATTTACAACACAGAGTAAAATCTTATATATATCGAGGGTTTTATTCTGAACAAATTATTCGGTTTAAAAACACATTCCCTGAAAACCAATTAAAATTCGTAAAATATGAGGATTTTAAAATACACCAACAGGAAAAATTAAACGATATCTTTAACTTTTTAGGAGTTAATTCGAATAACTATTTTTATGAGCGCAGAACTATTCATAAAAGAAAAAAACACTCTAATATCTCCCAAGAAAGCAAAGATTTCCTAATTAACATCTTTCGAGAAGATATTAAAAAAGTAGAGAGTTTATTAAATTGGAATTGTAATGATTGGTGCTAAAATGCATTAAAACTTAATATTAAGCTCCTTTTGTTTCATGCCGGCATCGGTATTGTACTCATAAATCCATTTACCGTCTTGTTTGTAGATTACAGAATCTTCGCCTTCTACTAAAAATAAATCTTTACGACCTGTTTTTTTTATTTTGAATACTACTTTAGGTGTACTATCTACTAACTGAAAGCCTGTATCGGTTTCTTGCGCGTATAAAATAGTAGTGGTGGTTTTTGTTAGTTTAGTAGCTACTGTTGGTTTAACTACATCTTGTTTTTCTTCTACAACCTCAACAACTTTGCTTGATTTAGCTTGTTTTAAAGTTTCAATTTCCTTTTTTAGCTTTTCAATTTCTTTTGAATCTTCGCCCTTTGTTTTAGACTTAGCTTGAGCGACAACAGCTGCACTTGGTTCATATTTATGATTAAGCGCTTCTAACGATTTAAATGCTTCTCTTAAGGCTTCGTGATAAGCTTTTTGATACTCTTTTTCTCTACTCTCGCCCATTTGCGAGGTGTACACCACTTTACCATTACAATCCTGTAACTGCAAGGTAAGCTTAGTTTTAAATAATCCAGAATCTTTTAAAACATCTGAATTTAATGCTAAACAACGGTTTAATGCTAACTCTTCGGGGTAATTTTCTCCTTCAAATAAAGCTTCAAAACCGTATTTATTGAATAAAAATTTAGATAAAGAATTTAATTGATATTGATCTTGTTCTTTTAAAAAATCGTATTTCTTTGAAACAATTACATATTTATAATCGTTTAAACTTCCTTGTGCGAAAGCGGTGTTTAATGTTAAAATTGCTATTAACAGAAGTACTAGTTTAGTTTTCATATGGTTTTTTTCTTTTTTTTGCTGACTAAATATACAACTTTACTATACGTTACAAATATTTTTTAAGCTGAATTAAATTATCTATTTGCTTAACGTTGGCATTTCCAGGTATATTATGAAAATTTACAAAAACCGTTTCCATACCAACTTTTTGCGCGCCTAAAATGTCGGCCTCAAAATTATCACCAATCATAACACTTTTACTTGCATGGCAATTAGCCAACTGCATCGCGTGATTAAAAATTTTAGGATCGGGCTTTTTTACACCAACCATTTCGGAATTTGTTACCGTTTTAAAGTAAAGGTCGATTTTAGAATTTTCTATTTTTTTCTGCTGAACTTTATCAAATCCATTTGTAATGATGTGCAAATTATAATGAGGTTGCAAGTAATTTAGTATTTCAACGGTATTTTCGAATAAATAATTGAAACTTGAGAGATGCGCTATGTAATCGTCGGACAACTTATGAATCATTGATGCTTCAATAGAATGATTCATCGCACTAAAAGCATCATTTAACCTTCCAAAACGCAAAGCTTCTTTTTCTACTTTACCCTCTCGAAACAGCTTCCAATATTGCTCGTTAATGGGTACATATTCGCTTAAAAACGCATCAAAATCAGCATTAATACCATTTATTTTAAAAATTTTATCGAATGTAAGTGCTGAGTTTTTATCGAAATCCCAAAGTGTGTGGTCTAAGTCAAAAAACACATCAGTAATACCTTTAAGCTTCATTTGCTGAATCTAAAATTAAATTAAACAATTCTTTAAAACCCTTCCATCGAGCATCATCTGTAAATGTGTAATTATGAAACACTGGCACAAACTCGCCGTTTACCTGTTTTACTTCGTTTATAATTTGGGTTAAAATCTGTTTTTTATCTAACAACGATTTATGCTTTAAAAGAGCATAATCCATTACATGATACGAATTTATAAGTAAGGGCGTTTGTATTTCGTAATCTAAATCGTAAAACAAAAATGGCGTACAGCTACCAGCGCGAAAACCAATGGTATTTACATAGCCCATGGTATAATCTTCATTAATTTCTAAATCGATTAAATTTCGATACGATTCAGGCAAATTTAATTTAGAAAACGATTGCCTTGATGCTTTTAACTTAGTGTTTAAAATATCTTCCATTCGTTGCTTTTCCTTTTTTAATATTTCAACATTACTCAACGCAAAAAAAGAAGCTTTTATACCGACGTAACAATAATCGGCTACATGTTTTATTAGGGAAACAAATTTTTTATTGTTTACACTAATGCTTTTATCGAAGGTAGAATAATCGCCTATTAAAAAGAAAAACTGAAATCTATCTTTAGCATACCGCTGTCTGTTAATGATATATTTAAACGTATCGAACGGGTCGTGCCTAAAACCAATTAAGACCATAAGTCTTACATATAGGCTTTTAAACCTAAAATGTAATATATCGCGAAGCATACCTCCTATAGTTCTCACAACGCCTTTAGCCCTGTATTGGTAAGCTGTTGGCACATCTATAAGGGGTTTTATGCTATACTTTTTATTGGTAAATTGATAATCTGGAAACTGCTCGTGCAAAGCTTTTTTAAATTTATACGCCCAAATATCGACTACGGGTTGATGTAAAAAATTATTATTGTATGCTACACTTTCGGTAGCCGTAAAGCGACCGTAGTCATCTTTTACATGTGGTAAATATTCTTCGTATCGAGAAAGTAAATAAAATGAAGCTGCAAAAATATCGAAAGGTAACGCACTTTTTTCTCCATTGAAAAAAAAGCATTTGGTGTTTTCCCAGTCTTGAACATTAATATCGACATCGCTTAAACCTTGCTCGAATAAAATATCATGACTTTTTATAAAAAACTCACTACTTAAAGGTTGTTTGGTGTAAGACATTTTTAAGCTATCGTGAGCTATAAAATCTTCTACTTTTGTAGTAAAGCTTACTGGAATATTTAAAATACGAGTACAAATATGCTTAAACACGTACTTTAATCGTGGAGTAATTTTATGAGTATAAACTAAAAGCATAGCTATTTAAATTCCAGTTTAAAAGTAACAATTTCCAAAGATTTAAAACATAATTAGAATTATACTTTTGTATTTGCCTTTTACAAAATGGCCTCATCGGCGAAACTAAAATAGGCTTTTTCGGTAATAATTAAATGATCTAAAACTTTTATATCTAAACTTTGAGCGGCTAATTTAAGTTTGGTGGTTATTTTTTTATCGGCTTCACTAGGTTTTAAAGTACCTGACGGATGATTATGCGATAAAATTAAAGCTGTTGCTCCAACTTCTAAGGCTTGTTTTAAAACTAACCGAACATCTACTAGTGTACCCGTAATTCCGCCTTTACTTAGTTGATTTTTTTGAATAACCTTATTAGAATTATTTAAATAAATAATCCAAAACTCCTCGTGCTGCAATTCACCAATTACCGGTTGCATGATTTCGAAAACCGACCGGCTAGATGTTATTTGTTTTTTCTGTAAAGCTTCCTCGCCACGTCGGCGTCTACCTAATTCCATAGCCGCAGCAATTGTTATGGCTTTTGCTTCGCCAATTCCTTTAAATGCCATGAGTTGTTTAACCGTGAGCTTACCAAGTTCGCTTAAATTATTATCTACACTTGCTAAAATACGCTTGCATAAGGCCACAGCACTTTCTTCACGACTGCCTGTACTTATTAAAATAGCAACCAATTCGGCATCGCTAAGCGAACCCTTTCCTTTATAGAGTAATTTTTCACGTGGTTGATCGTCTTGACTCCAATTTTTTATTGAAAACGAAGTTGATTTTTCTTGCATTTTATAAATATATAAATTGTAACTTTAGAAATAAAAAAACTACACCATGAAATCCATTTTTGAAGACGAGGCCAAAACCGAAATTATATCGCGATTAGATAAACTTACCGAAAACTCGCAAGCCAATTGGGGAAAAATGAACGTTAACCAAATGATAATACATTGCACGAAACCTATTGAAGTTTCATTAGGCGAAAAACCTTTAGAAAAACCAAACCTTGTAATGAGATTACTTTTTAAAATGGTAAGTTCAAGTTTATATAACGACAAGCCCTGGAAACAAGGTTTACCAACAGCAAAAGAATATATAACCACAAATATTAATAGTGACACATTTGTAAGCAACAAAGCCCTTTTAAAAACAAAAATAGAACAAATGAGTCAATCAAAATCCTATTTTGAACCTAAAAGGAAACACCCTTATTTTGGTACTTTTACAGCAGATCAATGGGGGCAATCTAATTACAAACATCTCGATCATCATCTTCGCCAATTTGGTGCATAAGCTATTTCTGGCTACACATACCCCAAATTTGGCTACATACAACCCAAACTTAAGCCCGTACTTTGCAGTATAATTTTAAAACAAAAAAAATGACTGATACAAAAACAGTATTGATTACAGGTGGTAGTCGTGGTTTAGGCAGAAATATGGCCTTAAAAATTGCCAATAAAGGACTTAATGTTATTATAACCTATCACACCAATAAAGCGGCTGCTGATAATGTTGTAGCCGAAATTATTAAAACAGGTGTAAATGCTAAAGCGTTTCAATTAGACACAAGCAATACAGCTTCTTTTGATGCTTTTTTTACTGATGTTGAAGCTTACTTAAAATCCATTAACAAAACGCATTTCGATTATTTAGTGAATAACGCTGGAACTGGAATTTACGTACCCTTTACCGAAACTACTGAAGCTCAATTTGACGATATGATGAATATTCACTTTAAAGGGGTATATTTTTTAACTCAAAAAGCACTTAATTTGATGAATGACAATGGAGGCATTATAAACATTTCATCTGGTTTGGCACGTTTTACATTTCCAAATTCATCGGCATATGCTTCAATGAAAGGCGCTATAGAAACCTTTACAAAATATGTAGCTAAAGAATTAGGAGCACGTAAAATTAACGCTAATGTGGTGGCTCCTGGCGCCATTGCTACAGAGTTTGGTAATGGTGAAAATAAAACCAACGAAACAAAACGTGGTCTAGTAGCTAATGTTACCGCTTTAGGTCGCGTTGGCGAAGCCGAAGATATTGGCGGCATAGTAGCTTTTTTATGTACCGAAGATGCCAAATGGATAAATGGACAACGCATTGAAGCCTCTGGTGGTTGCATGCTTTAAAATACAACAAATGACGAAAAACACGATTCATAAAATCAATTCTATAAGCGAATTTCACAGCATCCGTGGCTTATCCAAACCCGAGCATCCTTTAATTAGCCTGGTAGATTATCGAGCCGTAATACACAAACCCGAATTTAACAATGTGTCTTGGTTACAAACCTACTACTCTATTGCTTTAAAAAAAGATGTTCCTGGAAAATATCGCTATGGGCAACAAGCTTACGATTTTGATGATGGCTTAATGTCGTTTTTCGCACCAAATCAAATTTTAAATATTGAGTACGTCCAAAACGACTCAAACAAAACACCATCGGGATGGATTTTACTTATCCATCCCGATTTTTTATGGCAAACCCCGCTTGCCAAAACGATAAAAGACTATCAATTTTTTAATTACGATATTACTGAAGCTCTATTTTTATCGGAAAAAGAGGAAGCTGTAATTGCTAATATTTTAAAAGGTATAAAACAGGAATATCATAGCAATATTGATGCTTACAGCCAAAGCATTATAATTTCTCAAGTAGAACTTTTACTCAACTACGCACAACGCTTTTACAACAGGCAATTTATTACACGTAAAAAAAACAACCATGATGTACTAAATCAGTTAAATCAAGTTCTAGATACGTATTTTAAAAACGAAAACGGACAACATTCAGGCTTACCGTCGGTACAATTTATTGCTGATGCTCTGCATTTATCGCCTTCTTACCTAAGTAACCTGTTAAAATCGTTAACCGGTTTAAGCACACAGCAACATATTCACGAAAAGCTTATTGAAAAAGCAAAAGAACAACTTAGCACGACATCGTTAAGCATTAGCGAAATTGCATTTAGCCTTGGTTTCGAGCATTCGCAGTCGTTTAGCAAATTTTTCAAAACCAAAACAAAACAATCGCCATCTGTTTTTAGAAGTTATTTTAACTAAACATTAAAGTTTTAGGCTAATTAATTTAACATTTTTTAATATAAACGTTCACAATTTTAAAAGTATTACTATTAAATTTGTGAGGTATACATTTATATTCTATGGTAGAATTATTAGAAAGTTTTAAAATTGAGGTGCCCTCGGGTATTTTTATTAAAGACCCTGAAACCTCAAGTTTAGGAAAACGTATAGTAAAGCACAGCATTTTATTAATAGACCAATTAGGTTTTGAACAATTCACTTTTAAAAAATTGGGTGAAGCCATAAACTCAAACGAAAGTTCTATTTACAGGTATTTTGAGAGCAAACACCATTTACTGATGTATTTAACATCTTGGTATTGGGTTTGGATTGAGTACCAACTCATGCTTGAAACTTACGCCCTAAAAAATCCAGAAAAAAAACTTAAAAAAAGCGTTGCTGTTTTAACACGTACCACCAAAGAAGACAGCAATTTCGAACATATTAACGAAGTTATTTTAAACAAAATTGTAATTAACGAAAACGCAAAGGTTTACTTAACCTGTGATGTAGATACCGAAAACGAAGAAGGTTTTTTTATGCCCTACAAACGCGTTGTTAAACGTTTTGCTTCAATAATTTTAGAGTTTAACACCACATACAAATACCCATTGAGTTTAGCCAACACCATTATAGAAGGCGCTTTACAACAGCACTTCTTTAAAAATCATTTTAAAAATATTACCAACTGCGACGAGAAGACATCTGTAACTAAGTTTTACACGAACTTAATCTTTAACACGTTAAAGTATGAAAAGTAAAAACGCCTTATCGCCCTGGAAACGTTTTTTAGGTCTTGTACAATTAGAGAAAAAAGATATTTTTAAAGTTGCAAATTTTGCTATTTTTGAAGGTATTCTAGCCTTAACACTTCCGTTAGGAATTCAAGCTATTATTACCCTTTTACAAGGCGGACAAGTATCGACTTCGTGGATTGTTTTAGTAGTTTTAGTAACCACTGGTGTTGCTTTTACTGGTATTTTAAAGCTTATTCAAATACGAATTATTGAAAGTATACAACAACGTATTTTTACACGTGCGTCGTTTGAACTTGCCTATCGTTTTCCAAAAATTAAAATGAACGAAATGCGCAACTACTATTTACCAGAGTTAGCCAACCGTTTTTTTGATACCTTAAGCATTCAAAAAGGTTTATCTAAAATTTTAATTGATATTCCTTCGGCGTTTATTCAAATTATTTTCGCCTTAATATTATTGGCGTTTTATCATCCGTTTTTCATCTTTTTTGGTTTACTACTCATTGGTCTCATTTTTATTGTATTTAAATATACGGCCCAAAAAGGATTAGACACGAGTTTAGAAGAATCGAAATACAAGTATAAAGTGGCGCACTGGCTAGAAGAAATTGCCCGTACGGTCATCAGCTTTAAACTTTCAGGAAAAACCAATTTGGCTTTAAATAAAACCGACGATTTAGTTTATGATTATGTAAATGGTCGTGAAAAACACTTTAAAATCCTATTACTTCAATTTAAACAAATGATTGGTTTTAAGGTAGTGGTTACAGCAGGCTTATTACTTGTTGGTGGTTATTTGGTATTGCATCAGCAAATGAATATTGGTCAGTTTGTCGCTGCCGAAATTATCATCATATTAATTATAGCGTCGGTTGAAAAGCTTATTTTAGGCTTAGAATCGTTTTACGATGTTCTTACAGCGATTGAAAAACTGGGACAAGTTGTAGACAAATCTATAGAAAACCAATCTGGTGAAGAAGTTTCAGAAATCAAACCTATCACCATTGAATTAAACAACGCCGATTACCGCGTTGCCAATCGTAAAAAGCCAATTCTGGAAGATATTTCGTTTACCATCGAACCATCAGATCGCGTCCTTATTCAAGGTGAAAGTGGTTCGGGTAAATCTACTTTGCTTCAACTTATTTCTGGAGTTTTAATGCCTACCGATGGTCATATTTACATCAATAATTTATCTATTGAAAGCTTACACATCAACAAATATCGTTCTCATTTAGGTATGGTAAATTCTGAAGAAACACCTTTTGAAGGTACTATTCGAGAAAACTTAACCTTTGCAAACCCCGAAATTAAAGACGAAGAAATTTTTGAAATGCTTGAAAAAGTAGGTTTAGGAAACTTTATTAAACAACAACCAAAAGGCTTAAACACACTTTTAAAACCCGAAGGAAAGCAAATTCCTTATTTTATTTCGGCAAAACTACTGCTTGCCCGTGCCATACTTAAAAAGCCTAAAGTGCTTATTTTAGAAGAGCCTTTAAAGCAGTTTAACATAGAAGAATCTGAAAAAATATTCAGTTTTATTTGCGATCCTAAAAACCCATGGAGTGTTATTGTTGTTAGTAATTTAAATGTCTGGAAACGCATGTGTAATAAGCACATAACTTTAGAAGACGGTAAAATCATTAAATCGTAAATATTATGCTTAATATATCTAAAAATAAAGTTTCAAATTTTCTCGATTTAAACAATTACAAAGCAGGTAAAGCCACATTACACAACAATCAGCACAAATTATTTAGGCGTGTACTTATTACCAGTGCTATTTTAGTGATTATTATTTTGCTTTTACCATGGACACAGAACATTACCAGTAAAGGTATTGTAACCACTTTAAAACCTAATCAGCGCCCACAAACACTGCAATCGCCAATTCCTGGTAGAATAGATGCTTGGTTTGTACAAGAAGGAGATTATGTAAAAGCAGGCGATACCATTTTAAAAATTTCTGAAATTAAAAGCGAATATTTCGACGACCAATTAACCACCAGAACGAGCGACCAAATTAAAGCTAAATCGGCTTCAGTTAATGCGTATCGTGGTAAGGTTGATGCTTTAAAAAATCAATATAATGCGCTTCAACAAGAGCAAAAGCTAAAATTAGAGCAAGCTAAAAACAAATTAATGCAATCGAAACTTAAAGTACAGTCTGATAGCATTGATTTAGAAGCCGCCAAAACAAAATCTAATATTGCAAAAACGCAATTTGAGCGTACTGTTTCCCTTCAGGAAGAAGGCTTAAAAGCAGTTAAAGATGTTGAAGAATATCGAAACAAACTTCAAGAAGCCACCGCAAAATTAATTTCGCAAGAAAACAAATTACTGGCTTCAAAAAATGAGGTGATTAATGCAGAACTTAGTGTTTCAACTATAATAACCTCTTACAACGACAAAATAGCTAAAGCGCAAAGTGATTTATACTCGGCCGAATCGAGCGCCTTAGATACCGAGGCTCAAGTATCTAAATTAGAAAACAGTCTTGCAAACTACACCAAACGTAACAGCTTACAGTATATTGTTGCGCCGCAGGACGGTTACATTAACAAAGCCATAAAATCTGGCATTGGCGAAACCTTTAAAGAAGGTGAACCTTTGGTTGGCATTATGCCTGCAAACTACGACCTAGCTGTTGAAATGTTTGTAAAACCAATCGATTTACCATTGTTACATTTAGGCGAGCACGTACAAGTTCAGTTTGATGGATGGCCAGCCATTGTATTTAGCGGATGGCCCAATGTGAGTTACGGAACCTATGGCGCTGTAATCGTTGCCATTGAAAACTTTGCAAATGCCAATGGTATGTATCGTGTTTTAATTACTCGCGACCCGGACTACGAGCCTTGGCCAGAAGCATTACGTGTTGGTTCTGGAGCACAAACCATTGCCCTACTTGAAGATGTACCTATTTGGTTCGAAATATGGCGACAAATTAACAGTTTCCCTCCTAATTTTTACACGCCTAACGGCAATGAAGCTTCAAAAGCTAGTGATGCTAAAAAAAAATAAATAAAGCTGTATTTATTGCGAATGATTATAAACATAAAACATATTAACGCTCTTAAAACACTAAGTTTTATTTGTCTTTTTACTTTGAATTTTTCTGCGGAAGGACAAATAACTAACGATAGTATTTTTACCCTCGAAGAATATTTGGGTATTGTAAAGCAGTTTCATCCTATTGCAAAACAAGCACGACTTATTGCTAGCGAAGGTGAAGCCAAATTACTAAAAGCCCGTGGTACTTTTGACCCCAAAATTCAAGTCGATTTTAATAATAAAGAATTTAAAGGCACCGAATATTACAACAAACTCAACGCTGCTTTTAAAATTCCTACTTGGTACGGCATTGAATTAAAAGCTAATTACGAAGATAATGAAGGATATTATTTAAGTCGAGAATCTACCGTTCCTGAAGATGGTTTATATAGCGTTGGCGTGTCTATGTCGTTAGCCAAAGGTTTTTTAGCCAACGAGCGCATGACGACTTTAAAACAAGCTAAACTTTACAAAAACATCGCTATAAACAAACAGCGCTCAACAGTAAACGAAGTGCTTTACAATGCCATTTCAACGTATTTTAATTGGTTAAAATCGTATCAAGAATTTCAAGTTTACAATGATTATTTAGTTAATGCAGACGAACGTTTGCAAAACGTAATCACTAGTTTTGAAGCTGGAGACAAACCTGCGGTAGACACACTTGAGGCAAGCATAAATTATAAAAACCGTGCGCTTGATGTTGAAAAATCGCGTATTAAATACCTAAAATCGCAATTGGAACTATCCAATTATTTATGGCTAGAAAATAACATTCCCGTAGAACTCGATTACAGTTTAAAACCTGATGTTAACTCGCCTTTGGTAGTCGATACGGTTTTAAACAGTAGTGTTTTACAGGTAACGGATAGTATTTTAGAAAATCACCCAAAAATTAAAGCGCTAGAGCTTAAACAAAAACAACTCGTGCTAGAGCGCCGCTTAAAAACAAGTAATTTACTACCAAAAATTGATGTACAATATAATTTTTTAACCAGCGATTACGAGCAAATAAACTCCCTTAATACCGCCAATTATAAAGCAGGAATAAATGTTAGCGTGCCATTATTTTTACGAAAAGAACGTGGCGATTTAAAACTAGCCAAAATAAAATTACAAGATGTTAACTTCGATTTATCGGCAACCCGAGTAAGTTTGCTAAACAAAATAAATGCGGTACAGCAAGAAATTAACTCCTACGAAACCCAAAGTAGCATTGTAGAAAACTTAGTTGATGACTACAAAAAGCTAGTTATCGCTGAAGAAAAAAAGTTTCAATTAGGTGAAGGCTCACTCTTCTTAATTAATTATCGCGAAGCTAAACTTATTGAAACCGAACTTAAAAACATCGATGTGATAAACAAGGTTTTAAACACCAAAGCTAATTTTGCACAGATTTTGAATACGCTTGAAGAGTAATGGTTTCCTGTTGACTTTGTAAATAATTTCGACTAACTTAGTTCCTGCCCGACGACAGGCGGGTAACGTGTGATATAAGTCATTTAAATGACGTTATATCATTAAAGTTGTAGTGCATTAAAGAGACCTAAAAACTGAATGAAAAAAAGCGAGAAAATTCTAATTATTATTATTCTACTTCTATTTATTGGAGTTTTAATATTCGGACATCATTTTACTACACCTCTTTTAATTATTACCTCTATTTTAAGTATTTGCTACATATTTGGTGGCTTTTATTTTTTAAATTATCAAAATGACAATGCCAAACTGAAAATATTAGCAGGAATAATTATAGGCTCTGCTCTAGGTGTTTTCACCTTTACATTATGGCTTCCAGTATCTATATTTAGAAAGATTTTAGTTTCCATAAATATCATATTTTCAATTTTATTAATTGGAATATGGATTAAGAATAAAAATAATTTTAATAAAGAACTTAAATATATTTTTTTTAGATCTATAACTATAGCGGTTATTACTTCATTTTTTACTTTTTCTAGTGTTCATTTTAAAACCTACAGGGATTTCTTATTAAGTATGCTTAAGCCAGATTCTAGTTTATCGAATAATTTATTAATGTTTGAAAAAATAGACGAGTATAAAAAATTTATGAATTTAAAAGCATATGACCAAGCTATTAACAAAGCTAAAGAGGCAATTGTATATGGTAAGAAATGGAGAAATTATGATACTCTCTACTATCAAGACTTTTCAGGAACATATGAATTTTTATCAGATGCTTATATAGACTATGGAGATGATTTTTATAATAAAAATGATTTTAAAAATGCCTTAAATAATTATATAAAAGCAGATAGTGTTTTAACACATAAAGAACATAAACCGAAATATGTAAAATCTACAGAAAGTGATATATATTGGAATCGTTATAATCTATTATTAACATATAATAAACTTTCAGATTATGACAATTATGATTCTGAACTTGATTATTTGGTTGATAATTATCTAAAAGTAAAAGACACTTTTGACATCGACTATCACTACATATTAGAAAACGCGTCTAACAATTATTACACACGTTCATATTATAGTGATGCTATAGACTTAAATAAAGCATCTTTAATTATTTTAAATCAAGACAGTATTAACAATATAAATTCATTTAAGAGCACCTATGTTCGATTGATTAAAAATTATTTGATTACAGATAGCACCGAAACTGCAAAAACATATTTAAACAAATATGGGAAAATCACTTCAAATAACGACTGCCGATATTTATTCTACAAAACTAGAATTCTACAAAAAGAAAATATTAAAGAAGCTTTAGATGTTGCTAAAAAAACTTGTAAATGTTTTGAGCAAGAAAACAAACCGACCAGTTTATTTTTTTCAAATCTGTTATTACTAAAATTAGAACTTGAAAACTCAAATTACAAGAACTTTGAAAAGCAAATAAAAACTACCCAAGATTTAATTTCTCAAATTGAGAATAAAAGCTATAATCAAGCATTTATAGATGAACTTTTCGCTTATTATAATTTTATAAAAGGAAATTATATTGAATCAAAAAAGTATTATGTAAAAGCTCTTAATAATCCTAAAAACTTTGAAGAAGTCCAAAAAAATTCAATCGAATTGAAAATAGCTCAAATAAATGACGAGCTGGATATTAGCTATGATAGAAATAGCCTTAACTTAAAAATTATCAATTTTTTATCCGAGTATGAAACCAATTATCCAAGCACTACTACTTTTCATAACGATTTAGGGAATATCAACACTGGATTTAATAAAAAACTATCTGACTCAATTTTTAAAGTAACAATTGAATGCCATAAAAATTTTGGAATCAGTAAATCTTCTAAAATAGGAATTGCATACAATGGTTTAGCAACAAATCAATTTTATCGTAAAAAGTATAAAAAAGCTGATTCACTATATACAATTGCAATAAAAAAACTAGATGATTTTTATGGCAAACAAAACAATGTAAATCAGCTTATATGTTATTCAAATATTATTGAATTAAAATTAAAACAGAAAAAATATGACCAAGCTTTAGATTTCTTAAAGAAAGCCCAATTAACGAAAACAAATTGTTTCCATACAGAAGTAACAATATATGATGCATATCTGCTGAAATTAGAAGGAGACATAATTAAAGAGAATAAAAAAGACATAAATCTATCAACCGAAAAATATAATCAAGCATTAGAGATGGCAAAAAATTATTTTGATAATAATCACACATTTATAGTTGAATTAAAGAATAAAATAAAACAATAACGCACTACAACCATGGCTATAAGTAATTGCTCATTCTCACCTACTTCTGAAAATCCTCGCGGATTTTCAGTTTGGTGTGTACTTGCAAAGTTAAGTGCTAAACCACGCAACTACTCATAGCCGAGAACGTTAAACGAAACTACCCTATCACCCTGTTAACTTTATCAAAACCCAATCTTTCTGGAATTCCGTACGAAATGCGGAATCTATAAAAGCAAAACTTCAATTCGATAAGATCCTGAATCAAGTTCAGGATGACAAAATCAATCAATCAATCAATCAATTTTGTAACTGCATCAAAGTCAAGTCCGCCATAATTACCAGAACTCATTAAAAGCAATGATTTATTATCAAAATTCTGATAGAATAAATAATTTTTAAAATCGTCTGGATTGGTATAAATAATTAAATCGTCGCGTTTAAAAGCATCAGCAATTTGCTGTTCACTAACGGCATCAAGCTTTTTAATTTCAACGGCATGCGGACTGTAAAACACCACAGCTACATCGGCCGTATCAAGTGCGCCTTTGTATTCTTTTAAAAACTCAGCATTTAAACTGCTATAAGTATGCAGTTCTAAGCACGCTACCAAAGTTCGGTTAGCATATTGCTCTTTTACCGCTTTTGTTGTCGCCGCAACTTTACTCGGTGAATGTGCAAAATCTTTATACGCAACGCTCGTGCTACTTTCGGCTATTTTTTCTAAACGCTTACTCGCACCTTTAAAGGTTGCAATGGCTTCGTAAAAATCGTCTTCATCAATTCCCATGTGCTGACAAATCCATTTCGCACCCGCTAAATTATTAAGGTTGTGTTTACCAAAAACTTCAATTGGCATTGGGCCTTCAGGTGTTTCTAGTAAAGTTTCGCCATCCTCAACGGTATATTCTGGGGTTTGATAAGCTATTTTGCGTATTGGGTTTGCACTAGCTTCTACCACACGTTTTACTTCGGCATCTTCTTCGTTGTAGTTTATACTTCCCCCTAAAACAATTGAATCGACAAATATTTTAAACTGTTCTACATAATTCTCGTAGGTTGGAAACACGTTTATATGATCCCAAGCAATACCACTTAACAACGCAATATTAGGTTTATACAAATGAAATTTTGGTCGGCGATCTATTGGCGAACTTAAATATTCGTCGCCTTCAAGTACTATAAAATCATTTTCTTCGGTGAGTTTTACCATCACATCGAAACCTTCTAATTGCGCACCAACCATAAAATCGACGTCGCGATCGTGATAATGCATAACGTGTAAAATCATAGAAGTAATGGTGGTTTTTCCGTGACTCCCACCAATAACTACACGCGTTTTGTTTTTAGATTGCTCGTATAAAAACTCGGGGTAACTGTAAATTTTAAGTCCTAATTTTTGTGCTTTTAGTAATTCAGGATTATCGGCTTTAGCATGCATCCCTAAAACCACGGCATCTATATTTGCTGTGATCTTTTCTGGATACCAGCCAAACGTTTCAGGTAACAAGCCTTTAGCTTGTAAACGCGTTTTTGAAGGATCGAAAATAACATCGTCGCTACCCGTAACTTGGTAACCTTTATTGTGCAATGCAATGGCTAAATTGTGCATAGCAGCACCACCAATGGCTATAAAATGTACATTCATAAAGCAAATATCAGTTTATAAGCTTAAATCTCAAAGTTTATACTTTTATTTTTTAAAACCATCTGTTTTTAGAAATTTAATAAAAATTACACGTGTACAACTTGAAAACACCAAAATAATAGCACTGTCGAAAGGTCTCCAAATTCCCTTATTTAAATTGGGTTTAGACTGCACTTCTTTAGATATGTTTTTATATTTTTTTAGAAAAGAGAAAGGAAATAAATTGAATTTAAGTTAATAAAAACTTGCCATTGGGTTAGTGCGTTAGGGATTGCAGCGGTATCCTTATTTTGAAGTATGAAAAAAAAGATTTAGCGAAAAGCCCGACCTGCAAGGGAACGGCCATATTTACAACTTTAAGATATTTTGTTTATGAATTTTAAAAACATCTATTTTAGGCAATTCTGCAATTGCTAATTCTATGTATTTTAAGGCTTGCTCTTTATTTTGTTTATGATAGTGAATTTGCGCCAAACGGTAATTAGCCCAGGCTTTTGGTACGCCATCTTCGGCTGAATAATTTTTAAGATAAACCTTTAAGCAATGTTCACCTTTTTGCAACGCTATGTTGTATTGAGCCGATACTTTACCTATTTGATAATGCAAGGCGTTACGCGGGTGTTTTTGGTGTGCTTTCTCAAGGTTTTTAATGGCTTTTTCTGGCTTGTTTGATTTTTCATAAAACGTGGTGAGTTTCTCAAAACAAACTAACGATCCGCCTTCTGTTATCGCTTTTTTATAAAATGTTTCGGCAAGTTCGGGTTTATCGTCGTATTCATAAACATAACCCTTTGCCAAATAACCATCAACCTTCGAAAGCGCTTCTAACTCGTTAGCATACGCCAAGGCTTTACTAGAACTTCCTCCAAAAATTGCGGGCAATTGCATGTACAATTCCACCAAAGCCCAACGCGTATTAATGTGATTTTCATCGAGTTTAGCTGCCGTTAAAAACGCTTCTTTTATATCGCCTACATAAGCTATTGCCTTAAACTTGTTTTGCAAGGCTATCATACCTAAACTGCCACCATATTTATAATGATAATTAGCATTTGTACTGTTTAATCGCACTAATTTTTCGTAAATAGTTTTGGCATTTTCCCATTGCTCTTGGTAGGCATAAGCATCACCTAAAAACTCCAAAGCCTCCTGATTTTCTCGGTCTTGTTTTAGGTGATTTTTTAAAATGATTTCCGCTTTGTTGTACTGCTTTTTATTGAAAAATGCATCAATGCTTTCTATATTTAACTGCGAAAACATTGTTAACGGACAAAGCAATAAAAGCAGCAAATTTTTCATAAGGTTTGGGTCGAAAAACTGTAGAAATACTTTCAATATCTAAGCAAAATACATCACTTAAGAAAGTAAATATGGTACGAAATTAACTATAATTTAAATAATTTTGAAGCTTAGTTGACTCGAAAAATCGATATATTCACTCACCCAACGAAAGCATTTACTAATTTATGGTTTTTTGGAATGGCTTTTGATTTTAATTTTAAGACAAATTAAACCACATGAAACAGACACTTACTTTTTTAATGATTATACTTTTTGCAAATGTTGCATCGGCGCAACATGAACATTATACCGATTTATGGGAAAAAGTTGAACAACTTGAAGCTGATGGTTTACCAAAATCGGCTTTAAAAGTAGTTGAAACTATTGCTAAAAAAGCAAAAAAAACTAGCAATACACCTCAACTCATAAAAACCATGCTTTTTAAAAGTAAGTTTGCTCTTATTTTAGAAGAAGATGCACAACTTAAAATAATTAACGACTTTAAAACTGAAATTGCTGAAAGCAAATTTCCAACAAAAAATGTATTAAAAAGTCTTCTTGCCAATCTGTATTGGCAATACTTTAAACAAAACCGATGGAAATTTTACAACCGCACTAAAACCAGCGAAAAAGTTGATACATCCGACTTTAGAACTTGGGATTTACAAACACTTTTTAATGAGATTCATCTTCATTATCAAAATTCATTAGCAAGCGGATTAATGCTTCAGCAGGAGAAACTAAGCGATTTTGATGCCATTTTAAACCTTCAAAAAGATTCAAAAAAGTATCGTCCTACGCTATTCGATTTCTTAAGCCACGAAGCACTCGATTTTTACAAAACCAACGAAACACACATTACCAAACCAGCATTTAAATTTGAAATTGATAATCCTGATTTTTTAGCAGATGCAAAAACCTTTTCTGAAATAAAAATAACTTCAAAAGATTCGACTTCGCTTCAATTAAACGCTTTAAAAATTTATCAAGATTTAATTCAGTTTCATTTAAAAGATAATACGCCTTATGCTGTAGCAGATGTTGACATTCAACGCTTAAAATTTATAAATCAACAGGCCACTTTCAGCAATAAAGAAACGCTTTTTTTAAACGCACTTGAAGCGGGAAAAAACCAACACAAACTCCACGAAGCTTCTGGACTATACGCTTTTGAAATTGCTAATCTTTACTTTCAACAAAGCCAAAAATACGAAGCTAAAACCTCCGAAGATTTTAGATGGAAAGCCAAAGATGCCATTGGTATTTGCGACCAAGTTATCGCGAAATTCCCTGAAAGTCACGGTACCGAAAAATGTATTGCTTTAAAACAAACCATTGAATCGCAATCCTTAAGAATTACTTCCGAAAGTTATTTACCAATTCAAAAGCATGCTAAGATTTTAGTTGATTATAAAAATATCGATGCTTTAAATTTTAAACTTTTTAAATTAAAAAGAAAAGAACTTGAAACATTTGAAAAAACATACCGTAAAGAAGATAAACTAGATTTTATAAAAAAATTAAACGCTAATAAATCTTGGGAAAGTGTTTTAAAAAACGAAAACGATTACCAACAACACAGTACCGAAATTTTAATACCAAAACTAGTTGGTGGCGATTATTTAATGTATGCCGAAGTAAAAAACAATCCTGAAACTTTCGCTTTTGCAACAGTGCAAATTACCAATTTGGCTGTAGTTGAAACCGAAACAAACACGCAAAAAATATTTCAAATTATTAATAGAAATAACGGCGCTCCTATAAAAAATACGAGTGTTGCTTTGCGTTATACAGAAAGAAATTCGCAAGCCATTAATACCGATAATTATACAACCAACGCTAACGGCGAAATACGCATTGAAAAAACTAACGACTGGTATCAAAATGTTGCTTTAAAAATAACCAATAGTAACGAAACCGCTTATTTTGGTAAATACTATATAAACTCCAGCTACCAAGAACCTCGCGAAAAAACGCAACACAAAGCTTTTGTTTTTACTGATAGAAGCATTTACCGCCCAGGACAAACCGTATTTTTTAAGGCCATTGCTTTAAAATCTAAAAACAATAAATCTGAAGTAGTTAACAACGAACCCGTTTACGCCGAACTTTATAATGTAAATGATGAAAAAATTGCAGAGTTAGAATTTAGGACTAATGATTTTGGTTCTGTTTCAGGTGAATTTATATTACCTAACACTGGCTTAAACGGAGAATATCACATTAAGTTTAATGGCAAAAACAAAAACCTTTTCACCAATCAGTATTTTTCTGTTGAAGAATACAAACGTCCTAAGTTTAAAACCGAATTTAAACCTGTTACGGACACTTATAAAATTAACGATTCGGTAACTGTAATAGGTAACGCACTTGCCTATGCTGGTAGCAATATTACCAATGCAAAAGTGGTTTATCGCGTACACCGAAAGGTACAATATCCGCGTTGGTTTTTTTGGCACAGACCTTATTATAACAGTGAACCTCAAGAAATTACGCATGGTGAAACAATTACAAACGAAAAAGGAGAATTTGAGATTACCTTTAAAGCGCTTCCTGACCAAAGTGTAGATAAAAACAATTTACCCATTTTTAATTACGAAATCACTGCCGATGTTACCGATTTAAATGGTGAAACACGCAGTGCAACCACCATTGTAAATGTAGGTTATCATGCGCTAACCGCAAATATAACTATTGATGCTTTACTTGATAAAAGCAAAAAAAATCATCGCATTTCAATTGAAACCAAAAACCTAAACGGCGAGTTTGTTCCCGCTAATGGCATTATAAAAATTCACAAATTAACGGCTCCTAAAACGGTCTTGAGGCAACGTCCTTGGAAAGCTCCCGATTATCAAGAATTCTCGAAAGAAGCTTATAAAAACCTGTTTCCGCATGAGGCTTATAACAACGAACAAAATCCAGATGCTTGGGAAAAAGGTGATTTAGTTTTTAGTAAAAATTTCGATACCGATAAATCTAAAAATATCGCTTTAGGCAAATTAAAAAAATGGAAATCGGGCTTATATATCGTTACTTTAGAAACAAAAGATAAATTCGGACAACACGTTAAAGATGAAGTAAGAACTACCTTGTACAGCGAAAATGATGCTTCGCTTGCCGATAATCAATTATTCAGTATAACTTCAAATAAACCAAATTACAAAGTTGGCGAAACCGCTGTGATTACTTTGGCTACAGCTGCCGAAAATCTTTCGGTTACTGTTCGTATTGAAAAAGATAAAAAGATTGTAAAAACGGAAATCATTCAGCTTAATAACAACAAAAAACGCATTTCAATTCCAGTTGAAAGCAACGATGTTGGTGGTTTTGTGGTGCACTACAGTTTTGCAGCTTTCAACAGTTATAAATCTGGTTCAACAACTATTTCGGTACCATATCCTAAAACCGATTTAAACATTGAAACCACAACCTTTCGCGATAAATTACAACCTGGAACCAACGAAACTTGGAGCTTCAAAATAAAAGGACTACAAGGCGAAAAAGTAAGCGCTGAAATATTAGCTAGCATGTACGATGCGTCGCTAGATCAATTTCAGCCGCACGATTGGTACTTTAACCCTAACTATTCTCCTACTTATTATTCGAGATGTAACACAAGAGCTTATAACAGTTTTAATAACACTAATTTTCAAGTGTATCATTTCAATCCCCAAAAAAGCTATCCGCAACAATATTATGATAAATTGAATTGGTTTGGGTTTAGACTAAACTTTAACAAATGGCGCTATGATAATTATGTTAAAAACTTAAGACTGAAATTGGAGACTTCTTACGATTCTAAATTAAAAGATGGATTTATTTCAGGAACTGTTCAAGACGAAAATGGATCCCCTATCCCAGGTGTTAATGTTATTATAAAAGGCACTAGTAATGGTGTGTCAACAGATTTTGATGGAAACTATAGTATTGAAGCATCAAAAAAACAAACATTAATTTTTAGTTTTTTAGGGTATAACACCAGAGAAATTAACGTAAAAAATTATAATAAAATTAATGTTACTTTATCAGAAGATAGTGCTAGCCTAGACGAAGTTGTAGTTGTTGGTTATGGCTTACAAAAAAGGGAATCTATCACTGGAGCGGCAGTGGCGATGGCTCCAGCTGAAGCCGAAGCGGATAACTTTAAATCTAACGAAACAGTTATTGAAGAAACTCAAAAAAAACCAAACAAAGAAAAACCAGAAACCTTCGACAACATTCAAATTCGTAAAAACCTGCAAGAAACGGCATTTTTCTTTCCGCAGTTACAAACCGATGAAGCTGGTAATATTAGCTTTAGTTTTACTACACCAGAAGCGTTAACGCAATGGAAATTGCAACTATTAGCGCACACCAAAACCTTAGAAAGTGCCACAAAAACATTAACCGCTGTTACCCAAAAAGAATTGATGGTGATACCAAACACGCCTCGTTTTTTAAGACATGGCGACAGCATTACCATTAGCACCAAAATCGCAAACCTAACCGACAAACAATTATCTGGAAAGGCGCATTTAGTGCTCACCGACGCTATTACAGGCGAAGACATTACTAAAGACCTTATCAGGTTGAGTGATGAGAAAACCTTTTCAGTTAACCCTAAAGCAAACACCCAAGTATCGTGGAATTTAACCATTCCTGACGATGTTGATGCCGTACAATATAAAATAATTGCAAAATCCGAAACGTTTAGTGATGGCGAGCAAAATGCATTGCCTGTGTTGAGCAACCGCATGTTAATTACCGAAACGCTTCCTATGTGGATTAAAAGCAACGAAACCAGAACCTTTACTTTAGATAAGTTAAAAACCAATACATCAGCAACACTAAAGCATCACAAATTAACTTTAGAAATCACCTCAAATCCTGCATGGTATGCAGTACAAGCACTGCCTTACCTTATGGAATATCCTTATGAGTGTAACGAACAAACCTTTAGTCGTTATTATGCCAATGCTTTGGCTAGTCATATAGCAAATTCAAACCCGCGCATTCAAGACGTGTTTAACCAATGGGCTAATGCCAATGCACTCATCAGTAATCTTGAAAAAAATGAAGAACTAAAATCTATTTTAATTCAAGAAACACCTTGGCTTCGCGATGCGCAAAACGAAACCGAGCAGAAAAAACGAATTGCCTTGCTATTCGACATGAATAAAATGACCAACGAATTGAAATCGGCAATAAATAAATTAAAATCCAACCAGTTGAATTCTGGAGCTTGGGCTTGGTTTAAAGGTGGTCGAGAAAATCGTTATATCACCCAACACATTATTTCTGGGTTTGGGCATCTTAAAAAACTTAATGTCAGTGGAATCGAAGCGTCGCAAATGATTGAAAATGCCATTAAATACCTCGATTCAGAATTCGTACAGGAATACAAAGACATCAGAAAATACAATTCTAAAGTAGATTTAAGTAAAGATCATTTAAGCTATACGCAACTTCAATATTTGTACATGAGAAGCTTCTTTCCTGAGATTGAAACATCAAAAGAGGTTGAAAAAATCATGGCATATTACCAAACGCAAATTCAAAAGTATTGGTTAAACCGAAGTTTATATGCTAAAGGCTTAATGACCTTAATTTCATTCAGAAATGGTGACAAAAACACCGCTTCAAAAATTTTAAAATCTTTAAAAGAAACGAGCATTTCCAATGACGAATTAGGCATGTACTGGAAATCAAACACCAACTCTTGGTTTTGGTATCAAGCGCCAATTGAAACACAAGCTCTTATGATTGAAGCTTTTTCTGAAGCAGGCGAGTCACTTTATGTCAAGCTGAGCACAGTCGAAGCTGAAAAGAAGCATCTCGAAACCATCGACAACCTAAAAATCTGGCTGCTTAAAAACAAACAAACTAATCGTTGGAAAACCACAAAAGCAACTACCGAAGCCGTTTATGCATTGCTACTTCAAGGCAGTGATTGGTTGAGTGTAAACGATGCCGTTGATGTTCTGGTTGGTAATAAAAAAATAGAAGCTAAAAAGCTAGAAAATGTAAAAGTTGAAGCTGGAACTGGTTATTTTAAAACCGCTTGGAATCCTTCGGAAATCACACCTGAAATGGCTAACGTTACATTGACCAAAAAAGGAAATGGTATTGCTTGGGGCGGATTATATTGGCAATATTTTGAAGATTTAGACAAAGTAACATCGGCAGAAACACCGTTAAGTCTTAAAAAGAAACTTTTCAAGAAAACAAATACGAGTTATGGCGAAGAAATCACCGAAATAACACCAAATACAACGTTAGAAGTAGGCGACTTGGTTCGTATTCGCATTGAGTTACGCAGCGATCGTGCTATGGAATTTATTCATATGAAAGACATGCGCGCTTCTGGTTTAGAACCTATAAATGTAATTTCGCAATATAAATGGCAAGATGGTTTAGGCTATTACGAAAGCACGAAAGATGCAAGCACCAATTTCTTTTTCGATTATTTACCAAAAGGCGTTTATGTTTTCGAGTACGATTTACGCGTAAATAACGCCGGTAATATGAGCAACGGCATCACCACGATACAAAGTATGTACGCACCAGAATTTAGTAGCCATAGTGAAGGTGTTAGAATAAATGTTAACTAAATTGATTAAATTTGCAGTGTATTCCGCCTTAAATCATTGATTTTGAATTGTTTTTTAAAACCAACCAGTTTCGCTATAAGTTCATATTTTATCGCATTAATTGTTGTGTCTTGTGGTGTAAAAAAGCAAAGCATTAAACCCAAAACCGAAACGGTTAGCGCACCTGCTAAATTGGTGTTTTTAAATTATTCCGTAAAAAAAACCGATGACATTTCTAAAAAAATACGATTCATTAATACAATCGTTACTAATGGTTCTGTAAAGAAAAAGTCTGAACAAGATTTAAGTGAAGGAAAATCTGGCGATTTAATTTGTAGTCAACTTGATAAACATTCAAATATTTTGCATCGTATTTTAGTAAAAAACCCGTTAAGCAAACTTATTGAATATGCAGATGAAGACAGAAAGCTTCAACTAAAAAAAGTTGACTTAGACAGTGCTCAATTGTCATTACGCCTTCAATTAAAACCTGAAACAAAATACATTTCTATTAGCGATTTCAAAACTAAAAAAACACTATTAGTTACTAATTTAAACCAACAACTATGAAACGTATTTTACTAGCTTCAACTCTAATTTTAGTATCATTAATTAGTAACAGTCAAAATTTTGAGGTAGAAACCTTAAAACTTTCGGGAGAGACAAACAAAAGAATTAATCTAGTTATTTTAAGCGAAGGTTACCAAAGTAGTGAATTCGATAAATTTAAAACCGATGCCACAAGTTTCATGACCGATATGTTTACACAATCGCCATTTAAAGAATACACCAACTATTTTAATGTTTATATTATTAAAGTTCCATCGAACGAAAGTGGATCAGATCACCCAGGAACCGCCAGCGACGTTTCCGAACCCGCTAGCCCAATTACCACTGCCGACACCTATTTTAATACTAGTTACGATAGTTTTGGCACACACCGTTTGCTTTATAGCTCGGACTACGCAACCATTAGTACCGTTTTAGCTAATAATTTCCCAGAATACGACCAAAGCATTGTTTTAGTTAACTCTGATGTTTATGGCGGTAGCGGAGGTACTTTTCCGTTTACCTCAACAGGTACCAGTGCTAACGAAATTGCAATCCATGAATTAGGACATTCTATGTTCGATTTAAAAGATGAATATTATCCTGGAGACGCATTAGCTGCCGAAGCTATTAACATGACACAAGAAACCAACCCCAGTTTAGTAAAATGGAAAAACTGGATTGGAACAAATAATATTGGTATTTATCCTTACGCAAGTTCAGGAAACGCAGCAAACTGGAATAGACCACACCAAACATGTAAAATGCGTTATTTGGGATATGATTTTTGTGCCGTTTGCAAAGAAGGAATGATTGAAAAAATACACGATTTAGTCGCTCCTATAGACAGTTACAACCCTGTTTCTAATACTTTAGAACCTAACACCTTTCCTGTAAACTTTGGCCTGAACTTAATTAAACCAGTACCTAATACTCTTGAAAGTACTTGGACACTAAATTCAAATAATGTAGCCAATAATGTAGATGAATTAGCTTTGGAAGCTTCAGATTTTAATGAAGGCGAAAACACCTTAACAGCCGTTGTATTTGATAATTCTCCGATGTTAAAAATTGATAATCATAATACAATTCATGCATCAACCGTTACTTGGAAAATTAATTATTCGTCCTTAGGTATTGAAGATATGACTACTAAGGAGAATAGTTTCAACATAGAAATGTATCCTAATCCAACTGAAAACACGATCAATTTTACTTTTAAAAACAGAAATAATTCAACTTTAAAAATTGAAATCGCCACTATTGATGGTAAAATAATAAATAGTACTTCGGTTGCTAATCTTGAAACCAAAAGCATCGATATAAGCCCATTGCAATCTGGTATTTATTTAGCTAATTTTTACACCGATAATGCATTTGTTGGTAGTAAAAAGATTGTAAAGCAGTGATGACACGAACGAAGCAACTTTTCCTTAATAATAAACACGTTTATGTCTTCCTGAACTTATTTCACGATCTCATCACTCCTATTTACATTGTGACAATTTGAGACTCATCAGTTGTATCTCCTTGTGAATGACAGCTCAACTTTATTTCACTTTAAACTAAAAAAAAACAGCTAATTTTATCCGCCAAAGCGCAATCAAAACCTAATTATAATTGAGATTTGTTTCAACTGCACTTTAGCTGACACTACTTCTTAGGTGGCATTGTTGGGCGAACTTCAACCTTACTTGGTAAGGTTCTTGGGTTCATTTTTAATAAACCAACCACGATTTCACCAATGTCTTCTCCTTGAATTTTCCAAGCATCGGCGTCACTTGGTGTATGATTATTAAAATGTGTAGATACCGATCCTGGCATAATCGTACTCACTTTAATATTGTGCTGACGTAAATCGAGCATAACCGCTTGTGTAAAGCCTGTTACACCAAACTTACTAGCATTGTAGGCAGATCCGTTTGCAAAAAAGTTAGTTCCTGCTAAACTGGAAATAGAAATAAAATAACCTTCAGACTGCTTTAATGCTTCAACGCTAGATTTTATACTATAAAACACACCTGTTAAGTTGGTTTCAATGGTGTCGCGCCATTGCTCTGTAGTTATTTCTTCAATACTTGCAAAATGCCCTACACCGGCATTGGCAATCACAATATCTAATTGTTTAAAATGCGATAATGTTTGCGCTACGGCTTGTTGCTGACTTTCATAATCTTTTACATCTGCTTCAATACCAATTGCTTTGGCATCAGTTTTTTTATTAGCATTTAAAGCGTTTGCTGCTTTAACTGCCGAAGCTTCACTCCTGCTCGTTATAGCGACGTTTACACCTTCGTTTAATAAGGTTAACGCGGTAGCGAAACCTATACCTTTTGTTCCGCCCGTAATTAAGGCTGTTTTATTTTTTATAGAATTCAAAGTTGTTTGTTTTTTGTTGTTAGTATAAAAATACATAACATAAATTAGCATAAAAAACAATACGGAATACTTAACGAAACTTTATAAATTATATTTCGGGAGGATAACTTGCTAAAACTTTTTGGGCAACGGCGTTAAAAAGTGCTTCTCTTTTTTCGGGTGTAGCATTTGGAGCTATTTTAGTTTCAGTAACCGCCTGCCAAAAAAGTTGCTTTTTGTTTTCGTCTACAAAATCGATCGTAATTTGCCTGTTTACTTGAGCTTGACCAACGGGAATACCAATAGAAATACCGCCACCAACGTTACCACCGCCACCGCCAACTCCTACGCCAACAGTATTACGTTGTTGTTGCTGAAATTCAGAACTTGAAATATCAATAAAAAAATCAGGATTTTCAACCAAAGTCAACCCTTTACTCGTCATGGTCGAATCTATGGCATCGAGTAAGCGTTTTGTGTCCAACTCGCTTAAACCAGTATCCATATCGGCGTAATAGTTGTAGGTTTTATAAGAAGAAAAAGCTGTAGTTTTATCATAGTCGTAGTTCACACGAATGGGTGCGCATGCTACAATCAAAAATAACAAAGCACCTATTTTAAGACATTTCATAACTTATTTTTTAAATAAAAATACGCAAAAATTATTCCATCGCTAAAATTGAAATCTAATATTTTGATAGTAAACGGACTTTAAGTAACTTCAATAAAAAATTGAAAAATGAAATATTTTAAGCTTGTAATAATAGCAATTCTCTTTTTTTATTGTGGTAGTATTTGCGCACAAAACAAAAGACCTCAAGATCCTGAACCGCCTTTTAATTACACTTCGGAAACTGTATATTTTACCAACCCAAAAGCAAACAACATTAAACTTGCTGGTACACTAACCCTACCTAACAACAAGCTAAAACCCGCGGTAGCTATACTAATTTCGGGATCTGGACCACAAAATAGAAATGAAGAAGTTAAACAATTTAACCACCGCCCTTTTTTAGTTTTAGCTGATTTTTTAAGTGAACATGGCATTGCCGTTTTTCGATATGACGATAGAGGTATTGCCGAATCGGAAGGTAATTTTAAAACGGCAACTACATTTGATTTTGCTTCTGATGTTGAAGCCGCTATTAGCTATTTAAAAACAAGAACCGATATTGACACTTCTAAAATTGGGCTAATTGGGCATAGTGAAGGCGGACTTATATCACCAATAGTGGCTTCAAAAGATAAAACGGTTGCTTTTTGTATTTTACTTGCTGGACCTGGTGTTAACGGTGCCGAAATTTTAAAATCACAATCCAGAAAAATGGCTGAATTATCAGGAACTCCAAAACTATTTATTGATGAAAATGAAAAACTATCTGAAATAATCTACAATGTTATTCAAAATGAAACCGAAGAAACTGCTATTAAAACAAAAATTATCGACACATTAAATGATTATAAAATTAAAAATCCGTTATCGCCAATTGCAGCAGCCATAACACCTGTCATGATAGAGCAACAACTGAAAATTTTAAAATCGCCTTGGCTATTAACATTTATTAGAACTGAACCAAAAAATTATCTTGAAAACACCACTTGTCCTGTATTGGCTTTAAACGGAAGTAAAGATGTTCAAGTATTGCCAAAGTTAAATTTACCTGCCATAGAAAACGCTTTGAAAACCGTCAAAAACACCGACGTTACCGTACAAGAATTAGAACATTTAAATCATCTTTTTCAAACTTGTGAAACTGGAATGATTAACGAATACAGCACCATTGAAGAAACCTTCTCTCCAAAAGCTTTAATCATTATAAAAGATTGGATTTTAAAGCGGTTTGATTAATCGTTAAGCATTTTCCAAAGTTTGTCCTTCAGCTCTGTAATACCTTTTTGAGCTACCGAAGAAATAAACATATACGGAATTGGCAGTTCGTTATCGAGCTCGGTTTTAAGTTCGGCTTTTAACTCATCATCAAGCATATCGCTTTTAGAAATAGCTACAATGCGCTCTTTATCCAACATTTCTGGGTTGTAGCGTTTTAACTCATCGAGTAGAATATCATATTGCTTTTTAATATCGGCTGCATCGGCAGGAATTAAAAACAGTAAAATAGAATTACGCTCAATATGACGTAAGAAATAATGTCCCAGACCTTTACCTTCGGCTGCACCTTCAATAATTCCAGGAATATCGGCCATAACAAAGGTTTGAAAATCGCGATATTTCACTATACCCAAATTAGGCTTTAATGTCGTAAACTCGTAATCGGCAATTTTTGGTTTAGCAGCTGTTAACACAGAAAGCAAAGTAGATTTACCAGCGTTGGGGAAGCCCACCAACCCAACATCTGCAAGTACTTTAAGCTCCATGGTAACGTACTTTTCCTCCATGGGTAAACCTGGTTGCGCATAACGCGGTGTTTGGTTTGTAGCACTTTTAAAATGCCAGTTTCCTAAACCGCCTTTACCGCCTCGGGCTAGAATTTTTTCTTCGCCATCTTCGGTAATTTCAAAAATAATTTGATTGGTTTCTGTATCTCGAATAACAGTTCCTAGTGGCACATCGATGAATGCATCTTCACCATCGGCACCAAAGCTACGGCCACTGCTACCATGTTCGCCATGACCTGCTCTTGTGTGTCGTTTAAATTTTAGATGTAAAAGTGTCCAAAGGTTTGCCTTCCCACGCACAATAACATGACCGCCACGACCACCATCTCCACCATCGGGTCCGCCCTTTGCAATGTACTTTTCACGGTGTAAATGTGCAGAACCTTTTCCACCATTACCCGAACTTACATACATTTTTACGTAGTCAACGAAATTTCCTTCAGTCATATTTAAGTTTAAAGTTCTAAGTTTAAAGTTTAAAGTTGGGACACTAAACACTTTAAGCTTTATATTTAACTAGCTAAGGCTAATTTTTTAAAAAGTATACAAAAAAATAATTATGTTAATTCTCTTATTATTTTAATGCACAAGACAAAAACAGATACTCACTTTCGTGGGAATGTATGTCTTATAAATTATCAATTACACCACTTAAACGCTTGGTAATATCTTCTATACTTCCTACACCATCAACACCGTAATATTTATTTTGTGTAGAATAAAAATCTTTTAAAATAGCCGTTTTTTGGTAGTATTCTTTAATACGATTTCTAATGATAGATTCATCGGCGTCATCGGCTCTTCCACTGGTTTCACCACGTTTTAGTAAACGCTCAACTAAAATTTCATCATCAACTTCAAGTGCAATCATCGCATTAATTTGCGAATCTTTGGTATCCATTAGGTTATCTAATGCTTCGGCTTGAGCATTGGTTCTAGGAAATCCATCGAAAATAAATCCGTTAGCATCGGCATTTTTTTCAACTTCAGCATTCAACATATCAATAGTTACTTGGTCTGGAACCAGTTCGCCTTTATCCATATAAGATTTTGCTAACATACCTAAAGCGGTTTCGTTTTTAATGTTATATCTAAAAACATCGCCAGTAGAAATATGTACTAAATTATATTTCTCTTTTAAAAAGTTAGCTTGCGTTCCTTTGCCTGCTCCCGGAGGACCAAATAGCACTAAATTTGTCATGTGTTGTGTTTCTTTTATTTGATATACTTCGGGTAAATTTCTTCCTAAACCATCATAGTCTAAGCCATAGCCAACTATAAATTTGTTAGGAATTTCCATACCCACATAATGTAGTTTAAAATCTTTTTTGTACGCTTCAGGCTTGTAAAATAAGGTGGCAATTTTAAGTGATTTCACCTTTTCATTTTTAAAAATACGGTGTACTTCGGCTAGCGTATTTCCAGTATCTATAATATCTTCAAGTACAACAACCGTTCTTCCTGTTAAATCTTGCGTTAAGCCAATTAAACGCTGAATATCTTCGGTAGATTTAACACCTTCATACGATGCCAATTTTATAAAAGTGACCTCGCAAGGATTCTTATATTTTTTAACAAAATCGCTAACAACCATAAACGAGCCGTTTAAAATACCCACAAAAACAGGTATTTCATCACCAACATCTTTTAAAATAGCATCGGCTAGTTTTTGCATGGCGCGATCTATTTCGGCTGCAGAAATAAAAGGTTTAAAATATTTGTCGTGTAGCTTTATCACACAAATTGGTTTTTAAAGTGGCAAATATAGTTAATAGATTGACTTTTACAGCCTTTTTTGGTCGCTGTTTTAAACACTAATTTAATATTTTAAATGTATTTTTGCGTATCAAAAATTGAGTTTTTAGCATTAACACATGACAAATTACTTTTCTTCAGATTTTAAATTAGGAATTTTAGGAGGCGGACAATTAGGAAAAATGTTGCTTTACAACACCCGAAAATTCGACATTTACACTTGCGTTTTAGAAGCCAGCAACGATGCCCCGAGCAAAATTGCTTGCGATGAGTTTCACTTAGGAAATTTAATGGATTACGATGCCGTTTACAACTTTGGAAAACAAGTTAACGTGCTTACCATTGAAATTGAAAACGTAAATGTTGATGCGCTTGAAGCTTTAGAAAAAGAAGACGTAAACGTATATCCAGCTTCTAAAACCCTGCGCACCATACAAAACAAAGCCAAACAAAAATTATTTTATGTAGACAACAATTTACCAACGGCGCCTTTTACACGTTTTGCTTACCTATCGGAAATTGAAGACGCTATAAACAATGGCGGTTTAAACTTACCTTTTGTTTGGAAAGCAGCCCAATTTGGGTATGATGGTAACGGGGTAAAAGTGGTAAGAAAACTAGAAGATTTAGATGGTTTACCATCAGGTGAATGTATAGCAGAACAACTTATTCCGTTTAAAAATGAATTGGCTGTAATTGTGGCGAGAAACCCTAACGGAGCGGTTAAAACATTTCCGGTAGTTGAAATGGAATTTCACCCGGAAGCAAACCAAGTGGAGTATGTTATTTGTCCGGCTAGAATTGATGAAAACGTTGCAAAAAAAGCAACCGAAGTCGCTTTAAAAGTATCCGAAGCATTTAATCATGTTGGTTTATTAGCTGTTGAAATGTTTCAAACCGAAGACGATCAAATTTTAATAAACGAAGTCGCTCCAAGACCACATAACTCGGGGCACCAAACTATTGAAGCCAGTTACACCTCTCAATTTGAGCAACACTTGCGTGCCATTTTAAATTTACCTCTAGGACGCACCGATAGTAAAGTTGGTGGTGTTATGGTAAACCTTGTAGGTGCTGAAGGTTACACAGGCAACGTTATTTATGAAAACATTGAAAATATCATGACAATGGATGGTGTTACGCCACATATATATGGTAAAAAACAAACGCGTCCGTTTAGAAAAATGGGACATGTAACCATTGTTAACGAAGATTTAAATGAAGCAAGAAAAGTTGCCGAAGCCGTTAAAAAAAGTATTAAAGTTATAAGTGAATAAATCACAAAAATTAAATACCAAATTCCAAAACAAAACAGATCTTTAAGGTCCTCCTTTTGGTTTTTGGAATTTTAAAATTGAAGTTTTATGAGTAAAGTAGGAGTCATTATGGGAAGCAAAAGCGATCTTCCTGTTATGCAAGATGCCATAGACATCTTAAAAGGTTTCGATATAGAAGTAGAAGTCGATATTGTTTCGGCTCACCGCACACCAGAAAAGTTATTCGATTACGGTAAAAATGCGCATACACGTGGCATTAGTGTTGTTGTTGCTGGCGCAGGTGGTGCAGCACATTTACCTGGTATGATAGCATCTTTATCGCCATTGCCTGTTATTGGAGTTCCTGTAAAAAGTAGTAATTCTATTGATGGGTGGGATTCTGTTTTATCCATTTTACAAATGCCGGGTGGCGTTCCAGTTGCAACAGTAGCTTTAAACGGTGCTAAAAACGCAGGTATTTTAGCAGCTCAAATTATAGGATCGCACGATAAATGTGTGTTAGACAAAGTAGTTGCTTACAAAGAAGGCTTAAAATTAAAAGTACACGAATCGGCTAAAGACTTGCAATAAAAAAAGCCTCGAATAAATTCGAGGCTTTGCTTAGCTATTAACAATAATTCTCAAGAGTTAGTCACTCTTTAAATTGCTGTGTGCAAAAATAAGAAAAATAATTATTATGCATACATAACAAACACAACATTTAACATATTTTAAGTAAAAATGACAAAAAATCTGCTAAATAATTCATTTAAAACCAAATATAACACAGCTCCATTTTCAAAAATTGAAAACAATCATTATTTACCCGCTTTTAAACAAGCTATAAATGATGCTAAGGCCGAAATTGACACCATAACAAATAATGAAGCAGAGCCAACATTTAGTAATACTATTGAAGCTTTAGATTTTTCGGGAGATCAATTAAGCAGAATTTCAAGTATCTTTTTTAATTTAAACTCTGCTGAAACCAACGACGAAATCCAAAGGATTGCTCAAGAGGTATCACCATTACTTTCAGAATTCAGTAATGATATTACTTTAAACGAAGATTTATTTAAACGTGTAAAAGCGGTTTATGACAATAAAGAAGCTTTAAATTTAACCACAGAGCAACAAACGCTTTTAGATAAAAAATACAAAGGATTTTCTAGAAACGGTGCCAATCTTCCTGAAGACAAAAAACAAGAGCTACGCGAAATAGATAAAGAATTAAGCAAATTAAGCTTAAAATTTGGTGAAAATGTTTTAGCCGAAACCAACAAATATGAGCTCCACATTACCAATGAAGCCGATTTAGGCGGTTTACCAGAAAATGCTAAAGAAGACGCCAAACAAACGGCTGAACAAAAAGAAAAAGACGGCTGGATTATTACCTTACAACACCCAAGCTACGTTCCGTTTATGACCTACGCCAAAAACCGCGCACTTCGTAAAAAACTTGCCTTAGCTTTCGGCTCTAAAGGGTTTAATAATGATGATTTAGACAATCAAGAAATTGTTTTAAACATTGTAAAATTACGCCATAAACGCGCAAATTTATTAGGTTATAAAACCCATGCAAATTTTGTGCTTGAGGAACGTATGGCTAAAAATCCGGAAACTGTAACTACTTTTTTAAATGATTTATTAGAAAAAGCGAAACCAGCTGCCGAAAAAGAATTTAAAACACTAAGTGCATTCGCTAAAGATTTAGATGGCATTGAAACACTTCAAAAATGGGATGGCGCTTATTATGCTGAAAAATTAAAACAAAAATTATTCGATTTAGATGATGAAAAGCTTAAACCTTATTTTAAGCTAGAAAACGTCATTAATGGTGTATTTATAGTAGCCAATAAATTATTCGGGTTACAATTTGAAGAAATTAACGATATAGACAAATACCACGACGATGTTTTAACGTATAAGGTTACCGACTGTGACGGTAATTACATTTCCATTTTCTATGCCGACTTTTTCCCAAGAGCTGGAAAACGCGGTGGCGCGTGGATGACGGTTTATAAACCACAATTTATAAAGGATGGTGAGAACGATCGTCCGCATATTTCCATCGTTTGTAACTTTACAAAACCTACCAAAACCAAACCATCGTTACTAACGTTTAACGAGGTTACTACCCTATTCCATGAATTTGGTCATGCGCTCCACGGCATGCTTGCTAACACAACGTACCCAAGTTTATCAGGCACAAGCGTATTTTGGGATTTTGTAGAGCTACCAAGTCAGGTACTCGAAAATTGGTGCTACGAACAAGAAGCGCTTGAGCTTTTCGCAACGCATTACGAAACAGGCGAAGTTATCCCAATGGATTTAATTGCAAAAATTAAAGCTTCAGCTACCTTTAATGAAGGCATGCAAACGCTACGTCAAATTAGTTTTGGCTTGTTAGATATGAGTTGGCATTCGGGTGAATCGCCAGAAAGCATATCATCTGTAAAAGCACACGAATCAAAAGCTTTTAAAAACACCAAATTATATCCTGATGTTGCCGAAAATTGCATGAGCACCTCATTCTCTCACATTTTCCAAGGTGGTTATTCCTCTGGATATTATAGCTACAAATGGGCCGAAGTTTTAGATGCTGATGCTTTTGAGTATTTTAAAGAAGAAGGTATTTTTAGCAAATCGGTTGCCGCTAAATTTAAAGATAATGTATTGTCGCAAGGTGGTACCGAAGACCCAATGACCTTATATAAACGCTTTCGCGGAAAAGAACCTCAGCCCGAAGCTTTATTAAAACGTGCCGGATTGATTAAAGAATAAATAATTTATCTCAATATTTTTAGCCACGAATTCACGAATTAATTGGTGTATTCGTGGCTTTTTTTTGCAAGCTATTTACTAAGCAAATAAATAAAATTACCAAGAGCAACCAAACCAGTTAAACATCCTAAGATAAAATCGATTTTAGACGCTATAAAAGTTAACTTATGCTCAATATTTTTGGCAATTATAGCATAAAGTGTGTAGAGTAAAAATGAGCCAATTGTAGATCCGATAGAAAAATAAAATGCATTTAATATAGTATAATCAAAGTAATCGTAACCTATTAAAAGCGCAACGAAAGTAAAATAAAAAGGAATTGCCATCATATTTAATGAAGACATTAAAATGCCATAAAAATAAGATTTCGATTTAGGAATTTCCTTTGCCTTAACAGGAGCTTTTGATGAGAAATAAATTCTAAAAAAGTTAATAGATAGTAGAAACAAAATTACTATTCCTATCTTTTGTATTATAGCAATATATTCAGAGTTTTTCATTAAAACATTTGCCAAATAAGCCAATATTAGCTTGAAAAAACAAAACTGTTGCATATCCTGCAATTAAGTAAAATGTTGGCCTTTTTCCATTTCTTAAACTGTACTTAACTACTGTTAAATTTAAAAAACTAGGAGTTATACTTCCTAAAGAGGCAATACAAAAACCTAAAACCACAAAGATTAAAATTTGCATAATCTGTCAATTAGCCACAAAGAAACGAATTAATAAACGATTGCCTTCCTGATTAACCTTTATTTAAAATTAATAGAATTATTTATAAAAAAAATAGAGAACTGAAACTAGAAAAAAATAAACTTTCAATAATTACTGAAAGTTTAAAACTTTTTATATATTTGTCACATGAATTATCAAGAAGCCAAAGAAAAATTTATTAGCACCTGGGGAAGTTTAGGCTCGCTTTGGGGTATTAATAAGGCTATGGCTCAAATTCAGGCGCTGTTGTTTATTTCTACCAAACCCCTATCTATGGAAGATATCATGGAGGAATTAAAAATTTCTCGCGGAAACACAAGTATGAATTTGAGACAATTGATGGATTGGGGTATTGTTACAAAAGAAATCATTCCTGGAGAACGTAAAGAGTTTTTCTCGACAGAAAAAGACGTACAAGAACTAGCAAGAGTTGTTGCAAAAGAACGTAGCAGACGGGAAATAAAACCTGTTATAAAAGTGCTTAAAGAAGTATCCTCTATTAAAGATGACGGAAGTAAGCAAACAAAGGAACTTATAAAACAAACCAAAGCACTACACGAATTAACAGATACGATGGATGTTATGATCAACAAAGTTGTAAACCAAAACCAAAATTGGTTGACCAAATCACTATTAAAACTATTTAAATAGTTTTTTTTTAGCAAAATGTTTCAATAATTATTGAAAGTTCAAAACTTATAAAATGACTAAAAAAATAATAAATTTAATTATTGCTGCTATTTGGTTGGCAAATGGACTGTATTGCAAAATTTTAAATTTTGTACCAAGACACGAATTAATAATTGCTGAAATATTGAACACAAATTATCCCGAATATTTTCGAATTATAATTGGTATCCTCGAAGTTGGCATGAGTATATGGGTTATTTCTGAAAAACATAAAAACCTTATCCTTTATACTCAAATAACAACTATTGCAATTATGAATATACTAGAGTTTTATTATACACCCAACCTATTGCTGTGGGGGAAATTTAATGTTGTTTTTGCTGCAATATTAATTGCAATAATTTATTCGAACCACATAAAAAACAATACAACAACCTATGAATTTACCTAAACTAAAAAACCATCCATTTAGTGTTAATGCTCTTTTTAAAAAATCAATCGTACTAACATTTGCATTCCCACAAGAACAAATTAAATCATTAATACCAGAATGTTTAACATTAGATACTTTTGATAACAAATGGGCATTTATTGCAGTGGCTATGGTGGAAACCGAGCATTTACGTCCTAAAGCATTCCCTAAACTATTGGGAAATAATTTCTTTTTAATTGGGTATCGTGTTTTTGTACGTTACACTAACGCAAAAGGCAAAAACCTAAGAGGACTGTATATTTTAAAATCTGAAACCAATAAAAGAAAAATGGCCTTTTTTGGCAATATTTTCACACACTATAATTATACATCAACAGATATTAAAGTGACGAAAAACTCATTAGAAACAATTATTTCATCAGCAAAATCCCGTTTCAGTTTATCTTATCTAAACAGGAAAAATAACATCCAATTACCAGAAACGTCACCTTTCAAAAACTGGAAAGAAGCGAGACGATTTGCAGGTCCATTACCCTTCACTTTTACTTATAACTCTGTTAAAAAAGAAGTATTAATAATTGAAGGAGTCAGAAACAATTGGAAACCTTCTCCTATAAAAATTCAAAATTTCAAATTTAAATATCTAGACGAACTAGATTTTAAACACCCACAACTTGCGAATGCATTTATTGTTGAAAACATACCATACACATGGAAAAAAGGAAAACTAGAATTATGGAAATAAAAAGAAAAAAATTTCAAGGCGTTTTAAATATCATAAGTTTTAATAGACACTTTTACTTTATTGGTTTCTTATTAATAACTATTACTATTGCCTTTAGTGTTTTATTTAATTGGTCAACTTTGCTATTTGTAATTATCTTATCGCTCATTGCCTACAGCCTTATAATACCCTTAATAGTTTCGGCTTATGTTTACGACTTTTCGAAGTATTACAATTTCGATTGGTTAAAAAATATCAACTTAAAAAAGGTAAAAAACATTGCAAATATCCATGCTGGTTTTGATGAAACTAGTCATTTAATAAAATCACACTTTCCTAAGACAAAACTACACGTATTTGACTTTTACAATAAAACAAATCATACCGAAAAAGCAATTATACAAGCCAGAAGCATTAGTCAGGTTTACCCAAACACTATCTCTATTTCAACAAGACACATTCCTTTAAAAACAAATTCATTGGATGTTGTATTTCTGCTTTCTGCCGCTCATGAAATTCGCTCCAACCATGAAAAAGAAACTTTTTTAAAAGAATGTTATCGTATTTGCAAACCAAATGGTCATGTTATTATGGTAGAACATCTTAGAGATTCATTTAATTTTTTAGCATTTTCTGTTGGCTTTACGCATTTCTTCTCTAAAACGGTATGGCTTAATGTTTTTAGAAAGGCTAATTTCCACCTAGAAAATGAATCTAAGTTCACCCCATTCATGTCTATTTTTAATTTTACAAAACAACAATGATGGCTATTTATATAAAAATTATCGGATACATATTTATCATCTTATCTATAATTCATCTCGGGTTTCCAAAATATTTCAACTGGCAAAACGAACTAAGTTCTCTAAGTTTGATGAATAGACAAATGATGAAAACCCACACCTTTTTTATTGCCCTTACAGTTTTTCTAATGGGTGTTTTATGCATAACGGCGACCTATGAACTAACAGAAACGTTATTCGGAAAAAAAATTATGCTAGGATTAGGTGTATTTTGGTCAACCCGCTTATTTTTTCAATTTTTTGTATACTCTAAAAAACTATGGAGAGGTAAGCTTTTTGAAACTATTATTCATATTGTTTTTTCAATGTTTTGGTTATTTTCAAGTGCTGTTTTTTTTATCAGTTTTTACAACGATTAACAAATTGAAGTATTTTTTTCTATTTTTGAAAAAATCAAAAAACAAACATGCCAAAACACCAACTTAACCCGAATAAGTGGATAGATTTATATTCCGATTACTTATTCAACTACACCATTGCTCGTGTTAACGATCGCGAAATGGCTCAAGATTTGGTTCAAGACACTTTTTTGGCGGGTTTAAAATCTATGAAAAATTTTAAAGGAGATGCTAGCGAACGTACTTGGCTAATATCAATTTTAAAACGAAAAATTATAGATTACTACAGAAAAATAAATTCTAAAAAAGGCAAAGCGGAAGTTAAAATAGCCTACAATAACGATTCTGAAACCGAAGGCGATTGGCTTGAAGAACGCGTTGCAGACCCGTTTGATAAAACGGCCGAAGACGACCTACAAAACGCAGAATTAGGCAATGCCATTTACGAATGCTTAAGCAAATTACCAGAAAAACAAGCCGAGGTTTTTAAAATGAAAACTATTCAAGGGATTGAAACCGAAGTAATTTGTAATGAATTAAATATAACCGCGTCTAACCTTTGGGTAATTATACATCGAGCCCGAACCGCTATGGCAGATTGTTTAAAAGAAAATTGGTTCTAATTATGAAAAAAAATGTTTTGTTTATTTCCTGCGAAGAAGCGCAACATATTTGTGATAAAAATCAATATGGAGAAGCGAATTGGATAGAAAAGCTAAAATTAAATATTAGACTTATATATTGTCGTGTTACCCAGTCTTATGTAAAGCAAAATAAGAAACTATCTAAAGTTATTAAAAATTCTGAGGTAAAATGTATGGACAACCAATGCAAAGAAACTATTAGAAAAAATTTCGATAAAGCTTTAAAAGAACACAATTCTTAAACCAATAGCCAACAAATTAACAGCCAATAAATAGGCACCGCTTCAACCCAAAACGCACTGTAATATTTCCCTTGATAAACTTTTGAACCTACTACAAAACCACCTATAATTAAACTTACCAAGGCCAACTCCAAAAATTTAGCATTGGTTGTATCATCTTTAAAAAACTCAATTAAAAAAAATACTACTAACAGCAAAACACCCATTATTTTTGTGGTTTTAACACCTATTTTTTGCGGCACTGTAGAGAGTTTTAAATTATCGTAACGCAAATCACGAATCTCAAACGGTAACATTAAAACGATAATAAAAACAAAGCGTTGAATAGCAGATAAAACAACATCTGTACTTAAAATAAAATCTTCCTCAACCAAAGGTAAAATAACAGTCACGCCACTCCAAATTAAGGCAATAAGGTAAATTTTTAAACCACTTATGCTTCGCAAATTTTGTTTACTATCTACAAAAATGTGCTTAGGCAAAAACGGAATCGCATACAAAAACGTAACTACAGCAAAACCTAAAATATACACTAGAGTTTTTACTTGTAATTGATAAGCAAAAAAGCACAAACACAAAAAACAGAAAAACGAAAATATTTGAATGTATTTTAACCATGCTGCTAAACTCCGATGATGGAATTTTGCAATGCCATAAAACTTCACAAAATTGTACCCCGTAATGGTAGAAAAAAACAAAAAAAACAACACGTTTAAATCTATCGAAATACTATAGTTTAAAAACGTAATGCATGCCAGCGATACCACCGACAAACCCACGTGAATGCTACTATTTAAGTAAAAATTAAGTATTCGTTTTAACATTTGCATTTTACAAAAATAACGAAAGTGTTAATAACGTTTGGTAATGGTTAAAAACTTTCGATTTCTAGCTAGAGCACACATGAAATATTACGTACTTTTGCAAATTATAAAAACACATATTTTTAATGAATACAAATGCTTTTGCGCTTCGTCATATTGGTCCGAGAGAAGACGACCAAAAATTAATGTTAGAAACTATTGGTGTTGACTCGTTAGACCAGTTAATTTACGAAACTATTCCAGATGATATTCGACTAAACAAAGAACTAGATTTAGACGAACCCATGACCGAGCACGAATACCTTTTGCATATTCATGAGTTATCTAAAAAAAATAAAGCCTACAAAACATACATTGGTTTAGGCTACCACCCTACTATTTTACCTGCGGTTATTCAACGTAATATTATGGAAAGTCCAGGTTGGTACACCGCTTACACACCTTACCAAGCCGAAATTGCTCAAGGTCGTTTAGAAGCGCTTTTAAATTTCCAAACTATGGTTATCGAATTAACTGGAATGGAAATTGCCAATGCCTCATTACTTGATGAAAGTACAGCTGCTGCCGAAGCTATGAGCTTACTTTTTGCAGTTAGAGAACGTGATCAGAAAAAAGCAGGAATTAATAAGTTTTTTGTTTCTGAAGATGTATTACCTCAAACATTATCGCTTTTACAAACAAGAGCATTACCAATTGGTATTGAATTGGTTGTTGGTAAAGAAGAGGCTTTCGATTTTTCTGAAGATTTCTTCGGAGCCATCCTACAATATCCAGGAAAACACGGGCAAGTAACCGATATTAAATCGTTTATAGAAAAAGCAAATAACAGCCGCATAAAAGTTGCCGTAGCTGCCGACATTTTAAGCCTAGTAAAGCTTGAATCTCCTGGGCAATTTGGTGCCGATGTAGTTGTTGGTACCACCCAACGCTTTGGCATACCAATGGGTTACGGTGGCCCCCACGCAGCCTATTTTGCGACTAAAGAAGCTTATAAACGCGATATCCCTGGGCGCATTATTGGTGTTACAAAAGATGCTAACGGTAATCGCGCTTTACGCATGGCCTTACAAACTCGCGAACAACATATAAAACGGGATAAAGCCACCTCAAACATTTGTACCGCTCAAGTTTTATTAGCTGTTATGGCAAGTATGTATGTGGTTTATCATGGCCCAAAAGGTTTAAATTTTATTGCTAGCAGTGTACATAATAAAGCGGTTGCTCTAGAAAAAGCTTTAAACGATTTAGGCTACACACAAGAAAACACCTCGTATTTTGATACACTTCAAATAAAAACAAAGGCAAAAGCTATTAAAAAAATAGCGACCGAAAAGAAAGTCAATTTATACTATCCAAATAAAAACACGGTCACCATTTCTATAAATGAAGCGACTTCTATTCGCGATTTAAATTATTTAATTTCGGTTTTTGCTGAAGCTGCCAATAAAAAAACGATAAAAATTAAAGATTTAGATGAAGCCAATCATATTGCAGAAAATCTTCAACGTAATACACCTTTTTTAACTTCAGAAGTTTTCAATAGTTATCATTCTGAAACAGAATTAATGCGTTACATTAAGTTTTTAGAACGTAAAGATTTGGCTTTAAACCAATCGATGATTTCTTTAGGTTCGTGTACCATGAAGCTTAACGCAGCTTCAGAGATGTTACCGTTAAGCATCTACAAATGGGCAAATATTCACCCTTTTGTACCTGCAAAACAAGCCAAAGGTTACTTAACCGTTTTAAAAGAACTTGAAGATCAACTTACCGAAATCACTGGTTTTGCTGCAACATCGTTACAACCAAACTCTGGTGCTCAAGGTGAATTTGCTGGTTTAATGGTTATAAAGGCTTATCACGAATCGCGTGGCGATCATCATAGAAATATTTGTTTAATTCCGTCGTCTGCACATGGAACAAATCCTGCAAGTGCGGTTATGGCAGGTATGAAAGTGGTGGTAACAAAATCTACCGACAAAGGAAATATTGATGTTGACGATTTACGCGAAAAAGCCGAATTACATAAAGACAACCTATCGTGTTTAATGGTTACTTACCCGTCTACTCATGGTGTTTACGAATCGGCTATTAAAGAAATCACTAAAATTATTCACGATAACGGCGGACAAGTGTACATGGATGGAGCCAACATGAATGCGCAAGTTGGTTTAACAAACCCTGGCCAAATTGGTGCCGATGTTTGCCATTTAAACTTACACAAAACCTTTGCGATTCCTCATGGCGGTGGTGGCCCTGGTGTAGGTCCAATTTGTGTTGCTAAACAATTGGTTCCGTTTTTACCTGGTAACCCAGTCGTAAAAACAGGTGGCGAAAAAGGTATTACAGCTATTTCGGCGGCGCCTTTTGGGTCTGCTTTAGTGTGTTTAATATCGTATGGCTATATTAAAATGTTAGGAGCTGAAGGTTTAACAGAATCTACTAAAATTGCTATACTAAATGCCAACTATATTAAAAAACGTTTAGAAGGTAGTTTCAATACGCTTTATTCTGGTGAACGCGGTCGTGCTGCCCACGAAATGATTGTAGATTGTCGCCCATTTAAAGCGAACGGCATAGAGGTAACCGATATTGCTAAACGCCTTATGGATTACGGTTTTCATGCACCAACAGTATCTTTCCCTGTGGCGGGCACTTTAATGATTGAGCCTACTGAAAGTGAGAGTAAAGCAGAAATTGATAGGTTTTGTGATGCTATGATTTCAATTAAAAATGAAATTGATGCCGTTACAAAAGATGAGCCTAACAACGTACTAAAAAATGCACCACATACGCTCGACATGCTAACAGCAAACCAATGGGACTTCCCTTACAGCAGAGATACTGCGGCTTTCCCGTTAGAGTATGTTAAATATAATAAATTTTGGCCAAGTGTAAGACGCGTAGACGATGCCTTTGGAGACCGAAATTTAATATGTTCGTGCGCTCCAATCGAAGATTACATAGAGGCTTAAAACAGCCTTTGAACATCGTAAAAATTTTAAAACTAAAAATGCCTTTTCTTTTAAAACCCTTTACATTGCAAGGCTACTTAAAAAAAGGCATTTTTAGTTTTATGAATATTAAAATTACAGGTACAGGAAGCTATATACCAAGCACCGTTGAGAAAAACGAAAATTTTCATCAACATGAATTTTTAAACGCTGATGGTTCTACAATAAAACATCCAAACGAGGTTATTGTTAAAAAATTTAAAGCCATCACTGGTATTAGCGAACGTAGATATGCTAAAAACCATTTAAACTCTTCCGATTTAGGCTTTTTTGCCGCCGAAAAAGCCATTGAAAATGCAGAAATAGATCCAGAAACCATCGACTATATTATTGTTGCTCACAATTTTGGTGATGTAAAACATAACACGATTCAAAGTGATATGTTACCATCACTAGCATCCAGAATAAAGCACAGTCTTCGTATAAAAAACCCAAAATGCGTCGCTTACGACATTTTATTTGGTTGCCCTGGTTGGGTTGAAGGCATTATTCAAGCTAAAGCCTTTATAAAATCGGGAATGGCAAAACGCTGTTTGGTAATTGGTACGGAAACTTTATCGCGTGTTATTGATAAACACGACCGAGATGCTATGATTTTCTCTGATGGTGCTGGTGCCACAATTGTTGAATCTACAAACGATAATTCGGGTATTCTGGCCCATGAAACCGCAACATTTTCGTATGATGAAGCCTATTATTTAAACTTTGGACGATCGAACAACCAAACTCTAGATAATAACACGCGTTACATGAAAATGGACGGACGTAAAATTTACGAATTCGCCCTCACCAACGTACCGCAAGCCATGAAAACCTGTTTAGATAATAGTGGTGTTGCTATTTCGGACGTTAAGAAAATTTTCATTCATCAGGCTAACGAAAAAATGGACGAAGCCATTTTAGAACGCTTTTATAAGCTATACAATTCCGAAATTCCAGAACATGTTATGCCCATGAGCATTCATAAACTAGGAAACAGCTCAGTGGCCACCATTCCTACGCTTTTCGATTTGGTTAGAAAAAATCAGTTAGCAAATCATGAGCTAAACCCAGGCGATGTTATTATATTTGCAAGTGTTGGTGCTGGTATGCACATAAACGCCATTGTTTACAAATATTAACTACAAGCTATCGTTTTAGAGTAAAATGCCATCTAAATTCATGTTCATTAATTCCATCAAAACTAAAATTAACTAAACACCAATAGTCATTACTAGAGGCATATTTACCCCTTTATAAGTTCCGTCCCACGAATTATTTTTAGGTGTTAGCATTTTCAATAGTTTCCCATATCTATCAAAAATAAATATGTTAAAATAGCAATTAACAGGCGCATCTATAATCCAATAATCGTTTACGCCATCGTTATTTGGAGTGAAATACGATTTTAATTCAAAACATAACAAATCTTCTATTTCTGCTTCACAATCTAAAACTATATTTCTCAATGTTATGCTACAAGTAGTTGAAATCTCTTCTATTGAAATACCTTCATAAAAGCCTTCTCTTAATCCTGTAATTTCTATTTCTCCAGACGCATTAGAAGTTAAAGCAATTGTTTGTTCAACATTATTTAAGGTATAACTTACCGTATAGTCCTCTGATGCCGATAGACCTGAAATCGATATAACGCCTTCTGAACCATTACAGCTTGATGGTCTGTTGATGAAATATTAGTATTTAATCCTCCACTTGTATTGGATACTTTACTTTTACTTTTAACTGTACCATCTGCATTAAGAAACAGCACATAAAAGCTACCTGCATTAGTAGCTCCATCATCATCGCGATAAGATCCCACTACTAAATCTACAATACCATCTCCATCTAGATCTCCTATATTAGCTACAGACCCTCCAAAATAATCTTCATATTCAAGAGATGTGTTGAAACCACCTTGGATTTCGTTTATTTTTTGGTAATTAGCCACTGTAAAGTCACGATTCATAAAAAGAATCCATAGTGCACCTTCATTACCTCCACCTGCATTATCTCGTCGCGAACCTACTGCCAAATCATCAATTCCATTTCTATTTAAATCACCAATATTTTCTATATCCGTTCCAAAAACAGCATCATCTACAATATCTCCTGTAAAAACCACCTTGTGAATCACTTATTTTTGAATAGGAGTCTACAGTTCCATCTGTATTTAAAGAAAGAATCCAAACCGCACCACTCCAATAACCTCCATCTCCATCATAATCAGCACCAACAGCCAGTTCTATCAATCCGTCGTTATTCATATCTCCAAGATATGATACAGCTCCTCCAAACCTATCATCATTATCTAATATTCCAGAAAATCCTCCATCAGTATCACTAATTTTTGTAAACGAAATCACGTTATCATCTTCATCTAAAAAAAGAATCCATACTGTACCTTTATTTGTTCCTCCATCATCATCAGAAAATGCACCAACAGCCAAATCTGACACTCCATTACCATCTCAATCTCCAATTCCTTCAATTGAAACACCTAAATTATCTTGATTATCTAAATCTCCAAAAAAATTACCCTGAGAACTATTTATTTTTTGAAAACTATTAACAGTATAACTTTGGGAGTGACCAATTAAGGATAATAATATCAATATAAATAAACCCCTTCTGTATAAACAGAGGTTTATTGTTTTTAAAAGAGATTTAATCATTATTTATTAGACAATTGTGGATATATTTACAAATTTAAAATCAACAGAAAAATAAAATGTTTCCACAAATAATTTATCAATTAATCTACCAAAAGCAAATAAACTATGTTTTAAGAAACGTAAATTATTTTTTACAAAACTTACTTCCTGATAAAATAAAAATCCCGCCTTCTGGTACTTTAAATCTAAAAACAGATTCTGGTTTAATTAAAATTGCAACAAATCAAACAAGTTATTTAACTCAAATTCTTTTTTGGAAAGGCTACAAACAATTTGAATATTCAGATATTTTTGAAGGACTTTCAAAAAAAGCAACTTGCTTTCTAGATATTGGTTCTAATATAGGGTATTACTCGTTATTAGCAGCTAAAGCCAACCCTACCATAAAAATTTTCGCATTTGAACCAGCATTAGGACCCAAATATTTTTTAAATAAAAATATCATTTTAAATAATTTCAATTCAAGTATAACCCCTATAAACTTAGCACTTAGTGATAGTTCTGGAACCATCGATTTTTATGAAGTAAAAAGTATAAAGTATAAATATCTAAAATACGATTTAGCTGGTGAGGGAAATGCAGGCACAAAAACAACTTCAAGAAATTTTATAAAAAACACTGTTAAAGCAACCACACTAACTAATTTTACTAAAAACTACAATTTAGATAAAATTGATTTAATAAAAATGGATACAGAAGGTACCGAGATTAGTATTTTAAAAGCTAGCAAGGAAACAATCGTTAAACACCAACCTATTGTTATCTGTGAAACTTTATATAATACAATTGAGGCAGAATTAGATGCCTTCTTTACCGCAATCGATTACGACTTCTATAATCATACAGTAAAGGGATTAAAAAAAGTCAATACTATAAAAAGAACGTACGATGATGGCGTTAGAAATTGCTTCTTTGTTCCAAAATCTAAAACGGGATTAATTGAAGCTTACAAAACTAAAGATTAAATGAACTTTTCAATAATCATTCCTGCGCACAACGAACAAGATGTTATTGGATTAACGTTAGATTCTTTGGTAAATCAAACCTACAAACCAAAACAACTAGTAGTAGTAAACGATAATTCTTCCGACGATACAGAAACTATTGTTAAAGCATATTGTGAAAAACATGAGTGGATTAGCTTAATCAACCATAAATCATCACAAATCCATAGCCCAGGAACAAAAGTTATTAATGCCTTTTATAAAGGTTTTAATAGCCTAAATTCCGATTTTGATATTATTTGCAAATTCGACGCCGATATTATTCTACCAAACAATTATTTAGAAAGAATAAATGCGATTTTTAAAAACAACCCAAATGTTGGAATTGCAGGTGGTTTAGCTTTTATAAAAAAAGACAATGCTTGGGTTTACGAAAATATTGCAAACAAAACCCATGTACGGGGACCGTTTAAAGCATACAGAAAAGCTTGCTTTAATGCTATTGGCGGTTTAAAACCATCCATTGGTTGGGATACCGTAGACACTTTATTAGCGAAATACCATGGTTGGGATGTAAAAACCGACCAATCGCTTCGCATTAAACACCTTAAACCCACTGGGGCAAACTATAATAAAACATCAAAATACCTGCAAGGTGAAGCCATGTATAAAATGCGCTACGGATTTACAATTACTGCAATTGCGGCTTTAAAAATAGCTTATAAAAAGCGAAGCATAACAGTACTGCTAAATTATGTACTTGGCTATTTTAAAGCTTTAAATGAAAAACCTGCGTTTTTGGTAAACAAAGAAGAAGGTAAATTTATTAGGAATTTACGCTGGAAGGGAATACTTAAAAAGCTTGGCTAGTTTTAATATCTTCAAAACAAAGTTGATAAAGTATTATTTATTTTTATCAAACACCTACAAAATAGCATTCGTACCAATATTTGTTTAACAAGGAGAATTTTATTTAAAATCTAGACAACCATGTTTTTGTTAAGTTATAAATAAAACTCATATATTAAAAAGACCAATTCCTTGTATTTTCTAAATATTTGAAGTCGAGCAGGTAAGTACAGGGTAATCCTTTCTATTTATTTTGTATTTTTAACAAAATCTTATAAGTGTAAACAACACACTTAACAATCAACTAAACCAACATAAGATGAAATTATTTAAATACCACAAAACATTCCTACTTGGAATGTTTACACTTTTCAGCTTCTCACTTTTTGGACAACGTTACATGGAAAACCTCGATCGAGGTTTAATCGCCATGCGAACCGGTACAAATTCTGTGCTAATAAGCTGGCGTATTCCTGCAAATGAGTACACCCAAAATGCCACTTACAATCTATACCGTGGCACAACGCTAATTGCTTCAAATCTTAATGTTTCAAATTATGTTGATGCAATAAGTACCGATGATTCCTATAGTGTTGCTGCTGTTATTGGCGGAACAGAACAAGAACTTTCTCCTGCTTCTAGCATTAAAGGATGGGAATATTTTTCTATTCCAGCAAGACCACTTAACGGGGGTTTCGATACCCATCACCTTAATGATGCCTCTGTTGGAGACCTCGATGGTGATGGTGAATATGAAATTGTTGTAAAAAGGCTCTCAAATGATCAGTCTCCTACACGCCCCTATTATCACTATCTTGAGGCTTATGAACTTGATGGTACTTTTATGTGGGCCATTAATTTGGGACCTAATTTGATAAACGCGGTGGAAGTGAACTTTTTAGTTTACGATTTAGATAATGATGGAAAAGCCGAGGTTGCCACCAGAACTTCAGATGGCATGATTGACGGTTTAGGCAATAACATTGGGGACAGAGATCAAGATGGAGAAATAGATTATAGTGGAACAGCAGCACTAAATAGCTCTTACTACAGAACCGAAGGTCCCGACTATATATCAATATTTGATGGTGAAACGGGTGCAGAAGTTGCATGGGATTGGTATATAGACCTTGATCCCATAGTGCAATGGGGATTACCAGGACAAAACATGTCTCAACTTGGTCACCGTGCTACTAAATGTATGTGGTCTGTTGCCTATACCGATGGGGTGAATCCAAGCTTTGTAATCAGCAGGGGAATTTATCATCGCATAAAACTTGAAGCATGGCATTTTAGAAATGGAGAATTGACAAAGGAATGGGCTTGGGATAGCGACCCTAACGGTACAGCCACTATTTATACCGGATCAGGAAACCACAATCTTGCTGTCGGTGATGTTGATGGCGACGGTCGGGACGAGATAACCTATGGAGCCATGGCGGTTGATGAATATGGCAATAGTATTTACTCTACTGGTTTTGGCCATGGCGACGCTGCGCATTTAGCAGACATTAATCCTGATATACCTGGTTTGGAATATTATAGTTGTATGGAGGGCGCTAATGGCACAACAGTACCAGGTTTAGCTTTAAGAAATGCTGCCGATGGCACAATACAATGGGCAAACTGGTCAAGTGGTGATATTGGAAGATGTATGGCTGCCGATATAGACCCAAACTACAAAGGCATGGAAATATGGGGTTGGGATGGTTCTGGGCTTCGTAGCTGTACTGGAGCATTAATTTCATCAACATATCCTACAACAGCCGGAAATGGATATACCATGAACTTTGGCATTTGGTGGGATGGTGACGTTCAGCGTGAATTACTAGACAGAACGGTAATAACTAAATGGAATGGAAGCGGAACCGATAGGGTAGCCACATTGTATAATATAGCATCAATTTCCGACAATAATGGAACTAAATCCAATCCTTGCCTTATGGCTGATATTTTAGGAGATTGGAGAGAAGAAGCGATATTCAGACGTTCAGACAACACTGGTTTGGTTGTTTTTGTTACTCCTTATAGCACAGATCAAAGAATGTATACCTTAATGCATGATCCTAACTACAGAACAGCCATTGCATGGCAAAACAATTCGTATAACCAGCCTCCAAATCTTAGTTTTTATTTTGGTGGCGAAATGGATACACCACCCTCACCTAATATTATTTTAGCTGATGGCTGTACGCCTACCGCTGTTGTACCATATATAGGAATCGATGCCGGAGAACTAGCGCAAGTAAACGAGGTGACCATTGATGCAGGATCATCGGTAACATTATCACCTCAACCCGAAACTGGAGGCACATGGAATTGGAGTGGTTGCAGTACTTCTGGATCGTCTCGAGAACAAACTTTTTCTCCTACCGAATCTTGTGTTGCTAACGTTATTTATACAAATGATGAGGGCTGTGTTTCTGCATTAAGTTTTACTATAACCGTTAGAAAAAATATTTTACATTATAAATTTGACGAAACCAGTGGCGTAAGTGCGTTTGATAGTTCTGGAAATGGAAATGAAGGAACAATTGTTGGTGAAGCTACTTTCTCATCAGGCTATTTAGATAATGGCATTGTACTCGATGGTGTTGACGATTATGTATTGGCTCCTGAAGGTGTTGCAAATAACCTAAACAACTTATCTATAACAGCATGGGTGTATTGGAATGGTGGTAACGCTTGGCAAAGAATTTTTGATTTTGGTAACAACACCAACCAATATATGTTCTTAAGCCCGAGTAATGGTAGCGTTATGAGATTTGCAATAACAAGTGGAAGTAATGCTGGCGAACAGCAGCTGAGTACAAATCCATTACCTACAGGCTCATGGCATCATGTAGCGGTAACCCTTGGAGCTAATGGGGGTTCGCTTTATGTTGACGGACAATTGGCTACCTCAAATACCAATATTAATTTAAGACCGACGGATTTCATGCCCGTAAATAATTATATTGGAAAAAGCCAATGGCCAGATCCTTTGTTTAATGGGAATATTGATGATTTCAGAATATACAACTACGAAATGACTCCTGAGCAAATAACCAGTTTATATAATGGCACACTTTCGGTTCGAGATATTGGTTTTGAAAATGATATTTCTCTTTGGCCAATACCTACCAAAGGCACATTAAATATAAGTTCTTCTTCTAATGACTTATCTGAAGTTTCAATTTATGATTTAAATGGCAGATTGATAATGCAAGAAAAACTGAAAAACAGCAACAAACTGGAAATAAACGTATCAAACATTAATTCTGGAATTTATTTTGTAAAGCTCTCAAATAATTTGAATCAAACCGCAGTCAGAAAAATTGTGATAGAAAATTAAACTGATTATATTTCGCAAAGTGAATAGATAAAAAGAGACTGTCCAAAAAGTGTAAAATCTGTCATTCTGAATTTATTTCAGAATCTTAAACAATGGATTTACAAAACACATTAGAATCTGAAACAAGTTCAGATTGACAAAAATGTGGCTTTTTAGACAGCCTCTTTTTTTAAAATTATAAATACCAATCACAAGTATTTTTATGTCTTAACAGAAACTGTTTTTCAACCTTGAATTAATCCAACACAAATTCTAAAGGTTGTCCTGTTGATCCGTTAGGAAAACTTATTCCTAATAAAGCAGATACTGTTGGTGCAATATCTGGAATTACTGTTTTTTGCAAAGTCTCGCCATGTTTTATGCCTTTCCCGAAGAACAATAAAGGCACATGCGTGTCGTAGTTAAATCCGCTACCATGCGTAGAACCTGTTTTACTATAAGATATAAAACCTGGATTTGAAACCACTAAAATATCTCCCGAATATTTTTGATTATACCCTTTTTGTAGTAACTCTTCCATACCTGAAGTAAAATCGTTATTACTCATGGTTGTTGCAGAATATACTTTGTAAACACCATCGTATTGAATAAGCTCATTAACCATCACATCTTGAACTTCGCTTAAAGTTTTACCAGTTTTTTTAACCTGGTCGTAATTAAGAAATATCTGGTCGTTGCTAATATTTTCAATTAAATCTTCAACTCCAAAAGTTTCCGTTAAAAAGGCTTCAAATTTTTTGCGTGTTTCTCTATTATTTAAATAACCAGAAGGAATGTGCTTCGATTTTAAGTACGAAGGCACTTCAACAGCACCATGATCGGCTGTTAAAAAAACCGTGTATTCCCCTTTGCCAACTTCAGCATCTAAAGCCTTAAAAAAACGTTCTAAATCTCTATCTAAACGAATATAAGTATCTTCAACTTCTTTGGAATTCACCCCAAAATTATGTCCTACATAATCGGTACTAGAAAAGCTTACAGTAAGCACATCGGTAATATCATCTTTACCTAAAGCTTCTCCTTTTAAAGCTGCTATCGCAAAATCAGCAACAATACTATTGCCGTAAGGTGTGGCTTTTAAAATATCATATCCACCATTTATTTTGTGTAGTTTCTTTAAATTGTAAGGAAATATCGCTTCATCTTTTCCGCGATAACCACCTTCAAAAGTATTTAAATCGTCGCCGCTTTCAGTGTAAGTTTCAATATCAAAAAAAGTATCCCAAGTTTTTAAATATGTATCGGCAACATTCAAATTATTAAAATCTTTTACCCATTTTGGTAAATCATTCATATAAAATGTGCTCGAAATAAAAACGCCTTCATCTTTTCCGCGAAACCAATAGGCCGCATTAGCTGTATGTCCAGCAGGTAAAATAGCACCTCTATCTTTTATAGAAATTCCTATTGTTTTTCCTCGCATTTGGGTAAACAATCTGTTTTCATCGGCAAAGGTTGTAGTTTTCATTCGGTGTGGCGACATTTTACCATCTTTTGATGTAGTTCCTACCGATTCATAAGAATCATCACCAGCACAATACACCATTGTTTTACCGTATTTATCGTACCAATCGTTTGCAATAATACCATGATATTTTGGTGTGGAACCTGTAAAAACCGATGCATGACCAGGTCCTGTTTTTGTTGGAATATAATTAAAATGATTGTTTTTACAGTTAAACCCATCGTTCATCATACGTTTAAAACCACCTTCGGCATATTTATTATAAAATCGCGTTAAGTAATCATAGCGCATTTGGTCTACCACAATACCAACCACTAATTTAGGCTTTGTATTTTGGTTTGTATCTTGTGCTTTTGCAGTAACACTTAACACTACCAAACATACCGAAAGGAAAATTCTATTTATCATAACGAGTCTAAAAATGAGGTTCAAAAATACATATTTTAATACATCATAATTTAAAATTAAAGTTAAATACCAACAAGTTTTTTATACTTTAGCAATTACAATTTAAATTATGAATTACCTACATAATATTGGAGCCTACTTTTTAATGACTGCTGAAATGTTTCGCAAACCCACAAAATGGAGCGTCATGAAGCAGCTTATTTTAAAAGATATTGACGATTTAATTATTGGCTCGTTGGGTATTGTTGCCTTCATTTCGTTTTTTGTTGGTGGCGTGGTTAGTATACAAACCGCACTGAATATTGATAACCCTTTAATACCAAAATATTTGGTGGGTTTTGCCACAAGACAATCTATTGTTTTAGAATTTGCGCCAACTTTCATTTCGATTATTATGGCCGGAAAAGTGGGTTCGTTTATCACTTCTAGTATTGGCACCATGCGTGTAACCGAACAAATTGATGCTCTAGAAGTTATGGGAATTAACGCCGTAAACTATTTAGTTTTTCCTAAATTTATAGCACTTTTATTATATCCATTTGTTATTTCTATTGCTATGTTTTTAGGAATTATAGGTGGTATGGCGGCATGTGTTTATGGCGGATTTAGCTCTGTTGAAGATTATATTGTTGGTATTCAAACCGATTTTATTCCGTTTCACATTGTTTATGCCTTTATAAAAACTATTGTTTTTGCTTTTATATTAGCTACCATTCCTTCTTTTCATGGCTACTATATGAAAGGTGGCGCACTTGAAGTTGGTAAAGCCAGTACAACATCGTTTGTTTGGACCAGTGTTGTTGTAATTGTAATAAATTATTTTTTAACCCAAATGCTTTTAGGCTAATGATTGAAGTTAAAGATTTACATAAATCGTTTGGAGATGCCCATATTTTAAAAGGCATAACCACCACTTTCGATAAAGGTAAAACCAACTTAATTATTGGGCAGAGTGGATCGGGTAAAACTGTATTTTTAAAATGTTTATTAGGCCTTTTTAATTACGAGGAAGGAAGCATTGCCTATAACGGACAGGTTTTCTCGAAACTATCGGAAGATGAAAAACGTAACATTCGTGCCGAAATTGGTATGGTTTTTCAAGGTAGTGCCTTGTTTGATTCGATGACGATTGCAGAAAACGTTATGTTTCCATTGCGAATGTTTACTAAACAAAGTAAAAGCGAAATGGAAGATCGTGTCGATTTTGTTTTAAAACGCGTAAATCTTGATGATGCTCACAAAAAAATGCCAAGTGAAGCTTCTGGTGGTATGCAAAAACGTGTGGCTATTGCTCGCGCCATTGTAAATAACCCAAAATATTTATTTTGTGATGAACCTAACTCTGGCTTAGACCCAAAAACATCTATTGTAATTGACAATTTAATTCAAGAGATAACCGACGAATATCAAATTACCACCGTAATTAACTCGCACGATATGAACTCGGTTATGGAAATAGGCGAAAAAATTGTGTTCTTAAAAAACGGCCTTAAAGAATGGGAAGGCTCTAAAGACACTATATTTAAAACCGATAACCAATCGGTTACCGATTTTGTGTATTCTTCAAATTTATTTAAAAAGGTTCGTAGAGTGTATTTAGAGGAGAACTCTTAATTCACACGTTTTACAACAACCGTATCTAAATCTAATTTAAACTTAAGCCATTTTTCAAGCTTCTGTTTGTCTTTATTTCTAGCAGCTTCATTAGCTAAAGAATCTACCCATTTTACAGAAAATACAGGTAAAGTATCTAGCTTTTTAAAATTAGAATGGATGATGTTTGCAAACGAAATCTCATCAATAGTTTCGTAATTCATGCTAATTTCTTGCGTTAACTCTTCAAAAGGAATATAATCTTTTTCTAAACGCTCCAAGGTATTAACACGCTTTTGTAAGTAACGAATTTGATCTTGTTGCGATAATAAATCCAAAGAATCTCGCAGGCGTAATTGCTTCATGGTATTGTAACCATCAACCGAAGCATTTCTATTCTGGTTAAAAACTAATTTCGTGTTCTGTTTCACTAAAGCAGGATAATCGGCTAAACGTGTTTTTAGCAAACCAATCGTGCTTTCTGGAATTTCATCTAAACCAAAAGAATTTAATTCTATTAATCCATCACCATCTTCAAAATATTTATAAGTTGTATTTTTTTTAATGTATTCGGCATGTGGCAATGCACCTAATTCCGTATCAATAAATTTAATCGCATCTCTATTAAACGTACTTTCTTTATACACACTCCAAAAGGTAAAAGATGCTGGAATCATGACCATAATTGCTATTAAGGTTGCTAATTGTGCAATGCGTTTACGTTTCTTAGAATTTGCATACCTAAGCATTGGGAAACGCAAAATTTTAAGTACCAAAAAGGTTGCTAAGGCAATAAAAATGGTGTTTATAGTAAACAAATACATGGCTTGCCCAAAATACTCCCAATTCGCTTTTGCTAGACCATAACCTGCCGTACATAGTGGTGGCATTAACGCTGTAGCAATAGCAACACCAAAAATAACCGATGCAATGGTCCCCTTTTTAGTTCGTGCAATTATTAAAGCAGAACCACCAAAAAACGCTATAAGCACATCTCGAATATCGGGTTTTACACGTCCTAAAAGTTCCGAAGTATCTTCACTCAACGGAAAGAACCTAAAAAATAAAAACGCCGTTAATAAACTAAGCACAATCATAATGGCTAAGTTTATTAACGAGCGTCTTAAGGTATCAATATCGTTTATGGCAATAGACAGACCTACACCTAAAATAGGCCCCATAAGTGGCGAAATTAACATGGCTCCGATAACCACTGCTGTGGAGTTGGCATTTAAACCAATGGAAGCCACAAATATAGAACACACCAAAATCCAAGCCGTTGCACCTTTAAACGGTATATCGCCTTTAATAGCTGCAATAGTCGCATCTCTATCGGTGTCTTCTCGAAAATCCAATAGCTCACTAAAAAAAGTTTTTATACTCTTAAATAAACCTTGAGCATCTTTTTTAACTGCTTCTTTTTTCTGTTCTACGGTTTGCTCTTTTTTAACTTCTTCTTCAGAGAAATTGAATTTACTTTCGTCACTCATATGTTATTAACCATATTGCTCTCCAAATTTATCTTTTACTTTTTGGAGTACTTTTTTAATGTCTTGTTCTTTTGATTTCGGATAGATTAATAATACATCTTCTTTATCTACCACAATATAATCATTTAAACCATCTACAACTACAATTTTATTGTTTTTGGTTCTAATCATATTTCCAGAAGCGTCTTCAACTAAGGTTCTGGCATTTACGACCGCATTTCCGTTATCGTTAGCGCCTAATTTATCGTATAAACTGCCCCATGTACCAAGGTCGTTCCAATCGAATTCGGCACCAATCACATAAACATTATCAGATTTTTCCATAATCGCATAATCGACTGAAATGTTTTCTGCTAACGGATAATTTTCCTTAATAAACGCTGCTTCGGCATCGGTATTATAAGCCGAAATTCCCGCCTCGAAATGTTTGTATAATTCAGGTTGATTGTTCTCAAAAGCTTTTACAACACTTTTAGCACTCCACATAAAAATACCAGCATTCCAAAGGAAGTTACCTTGATCGATAAACGATTTAGCCGTTTCGTAATCTGGCTTTTCTCTAAATTGGTTAACCGATTTTATGTCTTCAGAAGCACTTTTATCAAATTCAATATACCCATAACCCGTGTTTGGGAAAGTTGGTTGAATACCTAAAGTCATTAATGCATCGTTGTCTGAACAAAACTCAAAAGCTTGCTCTACATTTTTAGAAAACGTTGCTTCATCTTCAATCCAGTGATCACTTGGTGCCACAATCATGACTGCATCTGGATTTTCCTTTTGAATTTTTAATGATGCGTACAAAATACAAGGCGCTGTATTACGCATTGCAGGTTCTAAAACCACTTGTTTTTGAGTTACCTCTGGAAGTTGCTCTAAAACCAAATCGTTGTAACGCTCGTTGGTTAAAATATATATATTTTCTTTTGGAATAAGATGCGAAAGACGTTTAAATGTTTTTTGAATAAGGGTGTCGCCGGTGCCCAACATATCGTGAAATTGCTTTGGAAACTCTTGTGTACTCACTGGCCAAAATCGAGACCCCACGCCACCTGCCATTAAAATGGCATAATAATTTTTATTCATGGTTGTGTTTTTTGTTATTCGTTTTTATTTACTTGTTATTGTTATTTTGTATTTATAATTTCTACTTCTGCATTGGGATTGAAAAGATACAATTTTCCCGATTTAATTTCAACACATTCGTAGCGTTTTACACGCTTACTTACTTTTTTAAAAACTCTGCCGTTGTATATTTTAAAAATGCTACCATACGGTATTTCAAAAATATACGATTTATTATTGGGTTCATCAAACTGTTTTAATGATAATGCTAATTTAACATCGGTGTCGCTTGATGCTTTTGGATTTTTAAAATGATTAGCCAAAAGCGGCAGCAAACTCATCGGAAAAACTTCTGGGTTTAAAAATGGCAGCATAAGGCGCTGAAACGTGCGTTTCCATTCTAAACCATGCGGTTTTATTTGTCTTCCAAACGCTTTAAAGGCTTCAAAATGGGCGATTTCGTGAATTAATGTGATTAAAAACCGATATTCGTTTAAGTTCGCATTTACTGTAATTTGATGTTTCCCGTTGGGTAACGCCCTATAATCACCATGTTTGCTTTTGCGCTCACTTTTAATTTTTACAATTAAATTATCGTGTTCTAAGAGTTTTAAAACTGACTCTAAAGCATTATCGGGTATGTAATTTTTTAATTTAGATTGCACTTATTGGCCTGAAATTAAATTTAGAAGTTCACTCATATCTCCAAATGTTTTTGTTGCTTTGGTTTGCAACTCGTTTTTATAATCGCGTTCGGTGTAACCAAAAACATCAAAACCACCATTTATGGCTGCGGTTACTCCAGACAAACTATCTTCAATCACTAAACATTCTTCTGGTTTAAAACCCATAGTTTCAGCTGCCCATAAAAACACCGCTGGATTAGGCTTCCATTTCTGAATTTTGTAGCAACTAAAAATCCGATCTTCAAAATGCGGTAATAATCCTGTTAATTCTAGATTGAGTTTTATTTTATCTTCTGGCCCGCTAGAAGCTACACAAAACGGTAATTCTAAATGTTCTAAAACTTGTTTTATACCTTTAACAGGTTTCATATTTTGTTTAAAAGCAGTAAAGCTTCTTTCTCTGTAAACTTCAATAAAATTATCAATAAGTGGTTTTGTTGCTATAGCCGAAATTTTCTCCACACAAGCTTCTATAAAACTTCCTTTAAAATGATTGAAAGCATATTCTAAATCTATATTGGCGCCATGTTCGTTTGCCATATCAACCAAAACTTGATTGCTTACAATTTCGCTATCCACTAGAATATCATCGCAATCGAAAATAATACATTTGTATTTACTCATATTATCTCTTTAATGAAAAATGTCCTTTAAAGTTATAATTTTCATCTAATTTTACGCTAAACCAATAATCAGAATTTTGCATAAATTCGCCTCTAAAAGTTCCATCCCAACCTATACTATTAGTTTTTAATTGCTTAAGAATTTTACCGTATCTATCATAAATAAACACGGTGGCTTCTGGGAAATTTTCGACACCTTTAATGTTCCAATAATCGTTAATACCATCGTTATTTGGTGTGAAAAACTTTGGGTAATCAACCAAAACAACAGTTTGATTATCGGCACCACAACCTAATTTATCTCTAACAGAAATTGAATAAACTCCACCTAATACATTTGCAAATAAGTTACTGTTTTGAAAATTTTCTCCGTCGATAGAATATTCAAAATCGCCATCACCAGAAACAAAAACTTCTATATAGTTTTTATCGGATAACTCTCGCTTCTCAACACTCGTAATGGTAGGTAATTGAGAACGTACTAATGCCACATTAAAACTATTTTCGCAATAGGTGTTGTTCGTGGTTTTACCTAATGTTAATGTATAATTTCCTGCCTGCTCCAAATTTACAACGTTGCCCGTTGACACTTGAGAGCCATCTTGATATTCCCATAAATACGAATCGAAACCATCTTCAATGCTCAACGTATAAAAAGGTTCTAAATCACATAAAAAATAAGAATCTTGTAACGTTACTGATGGCAATTCGTTAACAACCAAATTTAAACTTGTTTCGGAATAACACGCACTATTAAATTCATTTTCTACCCGAACATGTATGGCTTGTTGCCAAGGTGTTGTATTTTGAAAGTTAGAGCTAACAAAATTATTTATCTCGTTTCCATTAGCATCAAAATACAGTACTTTCAATCCGTTTTGACTTCCAATAATTTCTGATTCAATATTTGAAGTATCAAAATCTGCGTATCCATTACCTAAATCGCAACTAAAAATTGACTGTGGCACGTTAATTTGTGGTTTAGTTGAAGTATTTAAAACAAGTACTGCTTCAGAAAAACATGAGGTCGCAGGATTTGTAACGCGTACTGTAATTTCCTCTCTGTTTGCTGTAGCATTCGTATATGGATTTGGTAAAGGATTGGGTAATTCCTCACCGTTAGCTTTAAAATAAGTCACCAACAAACCTGTTTGATTTCCTAAAACTTCGGTTTCTACATTCGAGGTATTAAAGTATTCTGAAATACCATCATCATTATCATCGCAACCAACTAATTCTGATAGTACATGAGCTTCGGGCAACGGATTTACTTTTAATTTAAACGTGGTTTCATTGTAGCAATTAGTGTCTGTATTATGGACTTGAACTGTAATTTCTTCTTCGTTAGCAACAGTGTTTTCTACAGCTGTTAAATCGCCTTGAACTTGTTCTCCATCTTCATGGAAAAATAAAACTTGCAAATTATTCGCGGTACCTATTAAAGATTCTTGTACATCTTGAAGGTTAAATGTTGAAAAACCATTGGTTGCCATTGAGCAAACTACTAAATCTGAGATAGATTCTAATTGCTGTAACGGGTTAACAATAAAATCGAAAGTCGTTTCGGAATAACAACAAGGGTTATTGCTATGTGAAACACGAATTGTTATCGTTTCCCTTCCTTGCATTGTATTACTATAAGGGTTTGGTAATTTATCATACACCATTCCTATAGAATTTATAAACTGAACATCCTTATTGGTTTGTCCTCCTAAAACCTGTTCTAAAATGCCAGATGTATCAAAAGAAGATGACATTCCTGAATTATAAGTATCCTCACATGCGTAAACATTTTCAATACCGTAGGCTTGTGGTGGTTCGCTAACGTCAATTGTTTTAGTAAATGTATGCACACTAGCATCGATTGCTGTTACGGTTGCTGTAATTGTGTAGGTACCATCAACTGAAAAATCGTGAAAAGGAGACAAATCTGTAGAAGTATTATTGACCCCTGAAGCAGGATCTCCAAAATCCCAAATTACTGATGCTACATTAGCTTTATTTGTAACACTAAATTCCTTTAAAAATTCCGAGCAAATATTTGAAATATCCATATCAAATGACAAATTAGAAACAGGATTTGCTTTACCTGAAACATTGATATAAAAATTAATATTTCCACGACTTAATTTATCTGTTGTTATAAATTCTAAATTACACCAATCACCTCCATTAACTCCCATACCACAACCTTTGTACCACGAAAAATCTAAATCATTATCGGTACCAGCTACAAACATAACACCGCTTCCCCAAACAATATCATGTACAACTTCTACTAATATTTTATCAACTGAAGATTTAATTACAATGGGGTCTTCGAATTCAATATTTATTATTTGAGGATTGTACTCTGATATGGGTGGCACTCTTTGAAATTGACTACTCCCTATTAAATTCTCTTCGGAAAAAGAATTAGGAAAGTTATCATCAATCCTGTAAAAATTAAATTTCAAACTGGCTCCTCCATCAGCTCCACTTACACCTACTTGCCCAGAAGTAACAACATATTCCTCATTTTGAGATATTCCAAATTCCCCTAAATTAAACACTCTCGCCCAATGATATGCGCCGTACGAACAGCTAAACATTCGAGTTCTTTTAATACCATCACCAACATTATGAATTAAAGTTATCCGTTCTCCAGAATTTGAAACATCTACCATGTTTCCTGTAACATTAATGAAAAAATTAGCATTTGGAACCGGATTTTTAAGATTATTTGTTGTTACGTAATCATAATACTCTCTACACCCATAATACCAAGACACATCCGTATCTTGTTCTGTTCCGGCAACTATAACTTCTGCTGAATTAGGGTTGTAAAAGTCTTCGTGTTTATGGAAAGCAACTAAAATTCTATCAACTTCTCTTGGAACAACTATTGGACTTACTAAATCTAATGTTACAACTTGCGGAGAATCTATATTAGGCAACAACCCGTAACCACCAGCTCCCAAAGGAACAGGATTAGAATTAGGAAAGTTTGAATCAATACTATAAACCGAAACTCCAAGATATGCGCCATTATACGATTTGCTAATTCCAATCTCAGCTGTGTTAATAATAAACTGATCGTTTGCCGTTTTACCATAATCGGATAGATTAAAAACGCGAGCCCACGATTCATCATCTTCGCAAGGCGTCATACCCGAATCAATTAATACATCACCAACATTATGAGATAAAGTTATTTGCGCACTTACGTATAGCGAAAAACAAAATAAGAATACAAATAGGAAAGTATTTTTCATACAAGCTAAAATAGAAAAACCTATTACAATCCTATCTGTTTTCTGTTTTAATGCAAATAATTACGTTTAAATAAGTTAAGGTGTAGAATTAGAAACCTGCAACAATTTCCCGTTGTAATATTTGTGACCGGTTAATGAAAAATGGAAGATATAATTGGCCATTTCTTCGGCAGTTGTTGGTGCTTGATAACCCGGAAATGCTTCTTCTAGCATTTCGGTTTGCACTGCTCCTAAAGCAAGTACATTAAATGCTATTCCAGAGTCTTTATATTCTTCGGCAAGTAATTCGGTTAAGGTTATAACAGCTCCTTTACTAGAACTGTACGCGGCCAACCCAGGAAACTTCATACTACCCTGTACACCTCCCATAGAACTTACTGTAACCACATGACTACTTGCTTGCATGAACGGCAACACGACACGAGTTAATTCGGCAACACCAAAAACGTTCGTCTTATAAACGGCCTCAAAATCTTGCATACTTAATTCCGAAAATGGTTTATTAATTAAAGCGCCTGCATTGTTAATTAAAACATCGACTTGCTGCCAGTTTTCGGAAATAAAATCTTGTACTTTTTTGTACGCTTTAGCATCGCCTAAATCGAATGAAAACGCGGTTACATTGTCAAGTTTTAAAAGTTGAATAGGTTTTTCATTCCGCGAAAGCGCTAAAACATTGTGTCCTGCTTTCGCAAATAGTTTCACCAACTCGAAACCGATGCCTCGACTCGTTCCTGTTATGATGATGTTTTTACTCATTATTCATTTTTATTTCTTGCGACGGCGCATTAGCCATACCTTCAAGGGCAGGAATCATTTTATTTATAAAGCTGGTCATGTGCGTAAAATCCATTTTATCGGCTTCATCATCCACATGATGATAATACTCAAAATTTGTAAAATCGAAGGTTGAAATAGCATGAGCAGGCACATTAAATTCGTTAAAAAACGGAAAGTTATCCGAACGTTTAAATAGGTTATAAGCTTTCGCTTGCACTAAAAAACCTACCAATTCTTCTCCTGCATAAGCGTTTAATTTTTCTGCTATGTTGGATTTATCGTAACCTGTAATATAACTTAAAGTTTCACCTGAAGCACGTGGCACACCAATCATTTCAAAATTTATCATGGTATATAAATTTAATCCTTGGTCTTTTAAAACTTTAGCTAAATGCTCCGATCCTTTTAAGCCCATTTCTTCGGCAGCGTAAAGTGTAAATAATATACTTCGTTTATTGGTTTTGGTTTTTGCAAAATATTTTGCCCATTCTAAGACGGCCACCGTTCCCGATGCATCGTCGTTAGCACCATTAGAAATCGAATCGCCATCAACTGCTTTTGAAGTTGCAATATGATCGTAGTGCGCACCAAGCACAATAAACTCATCTTTTAAGTCAGGATCATTTCCTTCTATGAAACCTACAATATTATATCCTGTTATTTTCTTTAGTTGAAAAGAATCTCGGTAAGTTTCAAAATAAGGTTTTACATCATTCTTCTTAAAAAATGTCTCGATATAAACGGCAGCTTTTTCGATGCCTGGTGTACCGGTTTGACGACCATTTAACTCATCGGAAGCTAAATAGGTTAAACTTTCTTTTACAGAAGATTCTTGAATTTGAAATGCTTTTGATGTTGAACAGCTAAACACCATAAACACACTTAAAAGGGAAAATATATGTTTCATTTTTTAATTGATTTTAATAGTTTTAAAGATAAAAAAAACCTGTATCATAACTTATGAAACAGGTTTTTAATATTATAAATTGAATAACTTATAACTACGCAATCATAGTTACTGGGTTCTCAATAAATGTTTTTAATGTTTGTAAAAACTGTGCACCTACAGCACCATCAACCGTACGGTGATCGCAAGCTAACGTTAACATCATCGTGTTACCAACAACAATTTGTCCGTCTTTAACAACTGGTTTTTGTACAATTGCTCCAACCGATAAAATCGCAGAGTTTGGTTGATTAATAATTGATGTAAAACTCTCGATACCAAACATACCTAAGTTAGAAACAGTAAACGTGCTTCCAGACATTTCATCTGGTTTAATTTTCTTGTTTCTAGCCTTACCAGCTAAATCGCGCACTGAAGCACCAATTTGCGTTAAACTTAATACATTAGTATGCTTGATTACTGGAACCACTAAACCGTCTTCTACAGCTACAGCTACACCAACGTGTATATGACTGTGGAACTTCGTTGTATTATCGGCCCAAGTGGTATTTACTTGCGGATGTTTTGTTAATGCCATTGCACAAGCCTTAACGACCATATCGTTAAATGATACTTTTGTATCTGGAATAGCGTTAATCGTTTTGCGTGAAGCAATTGCGTTATCCATATCTACTTCTATATTTAAGTAGAAATGCGGCGCACTAAACTTAGAATTACCTAAAGCTTTTGCAATAGCCTTACGCATTGAAGAATTTTTAACCTCTTCGGTGTTTTCTTCACCTGCAATTGCAAAACTAGTTACTGGAGCACTTTCTGCAACTGCTGCAGCAGGTTCATAATTTTCGATATCGCGTTTTACGATACGTCCGTTTTCACCAGAACCTTGTACTTTTGTTAAGTTAATACCCTTTTCTTCAGCTAATTTTTTAGCTAATGGCGATACAAACACACGTCCGTTTGCAGTAACAGGCGTTGGTTTTGGCGCACTCGCTTTAGCTTCAGTTTTCGCAGGTGCAGGTGCCGCTTTTGGCGCTTCTGCTTTTGGTGCTTCTTTAACAGCTTCGGTTTTTGCAGCAGGTGCTGAAAAATTTGCCGCTACTCCAGAAACATCGGTTCCTGCAGGGCCAATTATGGCTAATAACGAATCTACTTTTGCCGATTCGCCTTCTTGTAATCCTATTTCTAATAAAGTACCAGATTGGAATGATTCGAATTCCATAGTGGCTTTATCTGTTTCTATTTCAGCTAAAATATCACCTTCTTCAACAGCATCACCTACTTTTTTCAACCAGGTGGCCACAGTACCTTCTTCCATGGTATCACTTAAACGTGGCATAGTCACCACTACAACACCTTCTGGCAATTCTTGAGCTGGAGTTTCAGCTGCTTTAGGCGCTTCAGGTGTACTTGGAGCAGCTTCAGCAGTTTCGGCTGCAGGAGCAGCACCTCCACTTAATAAACCAGAAATATCTTCGCCAGCTTCACCTATAATAGCTAAAAGTTCATCTACTTTAGTGGTTTCACCTTCTTCTACACCAATATGAAGTAAAGTACCTTCGTTAAAAGATTCGAACTCCATCGTGGCTTTATCAGTTTCAATCTCAGCTAAAATATCGCCTTCTTCAACTTTATCGCCAACTTTTTTTAACCAAGTTGCCACGGTTCCTTCTTCCATGGTGTCGCTTAAACGCGGCATATTTACTACTACTGCCATTGTTTATAGTTTATGTTTAATAAATGGATAATCGTCTTGTTCGTAAACTACGTCGTACATTACATTTGTTTCTGGGAATGGAGATTCTTCAGCGAATTTCTCACATTCTGAAACTTTAGCTTTTACACGCTTATCAATTACTTTAATATCGGCTTCTGAAGCATATTTCTTTTCAAGAATAACATCTTTTACCTGAGTAATTGGGTCGATTTTCTTGTATTCTTCTACTTCTTCTTTTGTTCTATAATGCTGCGCATCACTCATTGAGTGCCCTCTATAACGGTATGTTTTTAACTCTAAGAATGTTGGCCCTTCACCACGACGCGCACGTTGAATGGCTTCATCGAAAGCCTCAGCTACTTTTACAGGATTCATACCATCTACTGGTCCGCAAGGCATTTCGTAACCTAAACCTAATTTCCAGATTTCGGTGTGGTTTGCTGTACGCTCAACCGAAGTACCCATAGCATAACCATTATTTTCACAAACAAAGATTACTGGTAATTTCCAAAGCATAGCTAAGTTGAATGACTCGTGTAACGACCCTTGACGTGCCGCACCATCACCAAAACAACAAAGGGTAACTGCATCGCTACCGTGGTATTTATCACCAAATGCAATACCTGCACCTAATGGAATTTGACCACCAACAATACCATGACCACCAAAAAAACGGTGTTCTTTAGAGAAAATGTGCATAGAACCACCAAGACCTTGTGAGGTTCCAGTACCTTTACCGTAAAGTTCGGCCATAACACGTTTAGGATCTACCCCCATACCTATTGGCTGTACGTGGTTACGGTAAGCAGTTATCATTTTATCTTTTGTTAAATCCATAGCGTGTAAAGCTCCTGCTAATACCGCTTCTTGACCGTTGTACAAGTGAAGAAATCCTCTTACTTTTTGTTGGATATAAACTGCAGCTAGTTTGTCTTCAAACTTTCTCCAGAATAACATGTCTTCATACCATTTGAGGTAAACCTCTTTTGTGATTTTTTGCATTTAATTTAATTTATAAAGAAAAATACTGCTTGCCACTTTTAACTGTTACAAGCGGGTAACAAAAGTAACACTTTAGTTATTAATGAAAAAACCGAAAATCGTAATTTTTTGCTTCAATTTTTTATAATGCCTCTTTATTAAACATTAAAGGCAATAAATTTTCTAAAGAATGTGATTTTACGACCTTACCCGAATGCCCCATAAAATATATTTCGATAGGCGATTCTTGCTTAATTTCGTATTCGGCAATAGCTTGCCTACAAGCTCCACAAGGCGGAATAGGCTCGGTAGTTTCTTTTTTTAAAGAGCCTGCAGAAATAGCCATTTGAAGCATTTTTGCTTCTGGAAATTGCGCACCTGCATAATAAATAGCAGTACGTTCGGCACATAAACCCGATGGATAAGAGGCGTTTTCTTGATTGTTTCCTAGAATAATTTCACCATTATCTAACAGTAAAGCAGCACCAACTTGAAATTGAGAGTACGGTGCATAAGCTTTTTTTCTAGCTTCGAAGGCCTGTAACATTAAGTTATAGACTTGCTCTGGAAGTGCTTCTAAATTATCGAATACATATAATTTAGATTCAATTGATAGTTCCTTCATACTCAAATGTACTTATAATCTTGTTTAAATAAAAAAACTACTGCCATAGACAATAGTTTTTATTAATTTTTATGTTGATTTATACTAATACTCTACATAAGCACCTTCGCCAATATTGAAACTTAGCGAAAAACGCAACGTACCTTCTAAAGGACTTTGTACTTTTGATGCCGAGAATAAATAAGACAAATCGATATTTATAATACTCGCTTTAAAGCCAGCACCTAATGCTAAAAATTTACGCGCTCCTTTATCTTCAGCTTCGTTAAAATAACCTGCTCTAAACGCAAAAGAATCTTGGTATTGATACTCGGCACTTAACGCCCAGGTAAACTCGTTTAACTCTTCGCTAAAACCACCTGGTGCATCACCAAAAGATTGAAACATACCCGATAGAAAACTTACATCGTTTGATTTACCTTGGTAAATAACATTTTCTGTTTCGCTAATTAAATTATCATCTTCTTCTTCGTAAGTTCCGTTCCCATTTAAATCTTCAAACACATACTCTGTTCCGTATTTTGGTGGCGTTGGCACTAATAATTTAGTAACCTCTGCGGTAACAGCTATTTTGTTGTAGTCGTCGAAAATAAAATCGAAACCACCACCTAAGCGTAATGTGGTAGGTTGAAAGTTTTCTTGACCGCCTTCATCGTATTTAAACTTAGGGCCAATATTTTGAATAGCGAAACCACCACGCCAACGGCCATTATAACTATTGTATGCTTCTTCCTCACCTTGATAATATCCCGAAATATCGACACCAAACGTATTTGCCGCACTTATATCGCCTCCAATACCTTGGATACGTAAATCGGAACGTAAGTAACGCATAGCTACAGACATTGCGAACTGATCGGATAAACGCAAAGCATACGAAGCATCTAAAGACAACTCATTTGGTTTTTGCTGCCTTGGTGTATCGTCTGGACCATTAACAAATTCAATTTCACCTAAAGAAAAATATCTTAAACTAGCTGCAAAAGCACTACGCTCATCAAGTCTGTTGTAATATGTAAGGCTTCCTAAAAAAATATCGTTTACCAATTTACTTAAGTAAGGCGTATAACTAACACCAATACCAGATTGCGTTTCGGAAAAGGCATATTTTGAAGAATTCCATTGTTGTGAAAAGGCATCTACACTTGTTGCCACACCCATATCTGCTAATCCAGCTGCACGTGCATCGGAAGTAATGAGTAAAAACGGAATACCTGTAGTAATAACACGGCTATCGTTTTCGTTTGGCACTATTTGTGTTGTTTCTTGAGCAAAACTTTGCGTATTTAAAAGCAAAACAAACGCTAAGAAAAGTAGTATATGATTTTTCATAAATGTAGGTTTAGTTAACAAATATATGTTTTTATTAGAGTATAACAAGTTTTTCAATTTTTTCAACTGTTTTATTTAAAAGGTTGGAATGCACTTTTAATTTGTAAATATACACACCTTTACCAATTTTATCGCCAAAATCGTCTCGACCATCCCAAACAATATCTCTGGACAAGGCACTGGTAGTTTGCCCATTTAATGTGCGCACCAGTTTACCCGAAACGGTAAATATTTGTATAGAAACGTCTAAAGCCTGTGAACTATTGTGATTAAACCAAAATTCTGTATAATTTACAAACGGATTAGGATAGTTTAGCACGTTATTTACGACCAACTGTTCGTTCTCGTCGAATACAATAAATTGAATTTCGGCTGTTGATGAGTTATTATAAACATCCCAAGCGGTAATGGTTAAAGTATGTAAACCTGGTTCTAAATCGCGAAACAAATAAGCAATATCGCCTTTGGTATAATCGTTTACTTCGGTTTGGTAATAACTATTTAATATATACGGATTGGTTTCATCGCCATCTAAAACTGCTTTTATATCGTGCCCAACGCCACTTGCAGTATTAATACCGTTTAAATCTTCAAGTTTTACTAACAACGTAGGACTTTCGTTGGTTATGCCTCCAGAAATAAAACTTTCATCATTCATAAACAAAGTAATTAATGGCCCCGTATTGTCTTCGGGCGCATTTTCGTTTAAACCACCAATTTGTACGGTGTTTATACTTGCTCCGGTTTGATTTTCGGTTAAAGCTTCATTATTGGCATAAAAACTCACCTTACCATATCCAACAGGAATACCAACATCTTTGGGCACAATAAAATCGAATTCAAATTGCCCATTAGTAACGGCAGCTTGTCCTCTAAAAATAATTTCGCCAAGGGTTGTAAAATCGAGTTTTACTAACTCTCCATTTAATTGAGTTCCGTCATTTGCCAAAGTTTGTCGTTCAATATCCTTATCGAAAATAGTTGTAGCTAAGGCTCCATTATAATCGGACATTATATTTCCTGATAAATCGGTGACTTCGCCAGCAAGTTTTACATAACTTAATGCCTTTAAGGTATCGGTTGCTTGTGTAATTGGTACATCGTTAATTTTTGTTAGCCTAATATTTGGCTTAGGAAAAGCCAATTTCATAGCTGGATCGCCAATAAAAAATATGAGTCGTTTTTGACTGGCACTAGATACCGACGGATCGCTTTTTGCCAATCGCAAAGCTTCTGCCATTGATGGATATTCATGATCGGCATAATTATCGTTATCGCTATACGAAAACAAATATTGCCCTAAAGTGTTATTAAAATTAATGGCAAAATTTACGAAAATTTGACGCGTCGTGGTGATTAAACCAATGGCTCCAGCATCTTTATTCCAATAGGTAAACTCGCCTGCAGTTTCACGAAGTGGATTATCGAACCTTGAAAATTCGCAAGTAACTGTAACAAAACAATTTAATTTATTTAAGTTTCTAAGATTGTTAATATCTGTTTTTAAATAGATTTGTTCTTCTGAAAGTCCGTTTTCGCCACCATGCCCAAAATAATTAACAACCAAAGCACCATTATCGATGGCATTTGAGATTGCCGTGGCTACATCGGGGTAGCGCTCACCTCCTGCCGAAGTTTCCTGTTTAAAAGCATCAGAATGAATTTTAGTTACGTTAATAAAAGGCTTTTCGTTGCTTACCAAATTCCCAACATTATCGGTTGTTTCTTGCAATAATCCTTCCCAATCTTGATCGACATCATCGGAAATTACCACAAAATTATTACGCCAACTTCCTAAAGATGCTTTATTGTAATAGGATTCAATTTTATCAACCAACTCTACGGCACGTTGCGGCGTATCAGCAAGTATACGGCCAACCGCAATATCTAATTTATCGCTAGTTGCCAAAGTACCTTCATTATCATCCATTAACCCGTAAAAATCATCAGAAATAAAGGAATTTGTTAAACTAAAACTATTATAAGCATGCCACGATGGAACTATATTGGTGTTGTTTGCAACTCTGTTTTTATAATCGTACGAGCCATCGCCAAACAAACACAAATATTTCAATCTATTATTAGCTGAACTTGCATTATTATATACATATTTTACAAAATTTCTAATGGCACCAACATCGGGATTTCCGGTGCTAAATTCATTATAAATTTCGTTTAATGTTACCACCTTAACATGCAAACCATATTGTAATTCATTTATGTTCGCCAAGCGCTGTGCCTGACTTAACATATTTAATGGAGCTACAATAATATAATCGATATCTTGAAATGTACCTGAAGCATTATTAAAAACGGTTCCCTTTAAATCTTGATTGATTACTCGCGTTTCGGAGTCCATTTTAGGCTCAAAATAATCTTGAGGTGCTACGGCTACAAACGTTTTTAAGCTTCCTAAGGCAGATAAAAAGCTAAACTCTGAGCTATTTTCGAGATTATTAACTCCTGTTACATCGTATATATTAGTAACATCCCAAACCTCTGAAAGTTGTGAGGCATTGGTTATGGTGTACTCTCCTATTCCTGAGTTTGTAACAACCTCGCTATTTTCAAACTGAAATTGGTCGCCGTGAAAATTTAAACTACGTTTTGCTTTAATGGCAATATAGTCTAGATAAGAAACTGCACTCGGGTTACCTGCTTTATCGTAATTTAATTGCACCGAAATATTTGCATTATTTACAGAAACATCACCTGTATAGGATGCTCCTGTAGCTAATGTAGGTGAAGCTATTTCGGTAAGCGATAAACTTGCTACAGAATTTCCATTTACACTTACCCCCATACTACTATTGCTTAATGCGGTTGAAGCTACTTTAACCGATACATTTACTGGCGAGGTTGTTACTAAATCGGGAAAATTAAATTCGAAAGTTTTGGTTGTTTCAACATCAAATTTATCTCCAAACCATCGGCGTCCTAGCGATACTAAATTATAATCATCGTTTTCGTGATATTGATAATCATCAAATGTATTTATAATAAGATTTGGTGTTCCAGATGGTTGTGCCATTGTTGTAATACGCTTTCCATTGCCCGAACTTACATTTATATAATAATATGTTTTATTGGTATAACAATTAATATGGGTTTGGCTTTCGGCGTTAAAACCTTTAGGACCTTGCGCATAAAATAAAATATAATCATCATTATCAAAATTACCATCATCTTCACCTATAATTTTTATAGCGTTTTCGGGCACATCGGTTGGGTATTCAACATTATTCGCATAAGGGATCATGCTACCACCATAACCATAAAGTTTTATGGTTCTTGGATCTACAGTGTTTACGTTAACACCTAAACGCTGCAAAAAAGATTTTGATAATTTAAAAACCCCAGTGGTATCCACATAAAACTTATACCATTCGCCCGATCGTAAAACCGAATTGTTTATACCTTTAAAATTATTAAAGCTTTTGCCTGAATTTAATCTTGCAGTATTTCCAAAACTGTAATTTAATTGAAATGATATGATTTTTTTAAAGTTTCCGCTCTTATCTTTAATTATAGGCGAAATTTGAAAATAGGTAAACTGTTTTGTTCTTGCGGTTGTATTTTTAAGTGTAAATTTTACTTCGTTCGGAATTAAACTTTCATCCAGATTTTTTAGTTCATTTTTCGAAATTGAAGCATACACAATATTATTAACTACAACAGACGTTTCATTAATTAAACCGGTGCTTTCCCATTGATCTACAAACCATAAACCATCGTTAAAATTAAATGAAAAATTAGCATCATTGAATCTAGGCACTTGAATTGTAAAACTATCGCCACTAAGCGATTTGTAATCACTCCAAGCTATAGTATACTTTTTTTGTTGGCTATAAAGTACTGCCGTAAAAAAAAGCAGTATTAAAAAAAATCTTTTTTTCATTACTAAATAAACGCGTTTAGCAACATGTTAGTATTAAATTTGTAACAATTTTTAAACAAGTTCAAAAATACAATAATAAATTAGTAAAACAGTCGTTTATACAACACAAAACAACGACAAAAAACAAGAAAAACATCGTTGTACGGTATAAAAAACAAGGTGAAATACATGATTTTTTGGATAAAATGCACAAAATAGCTTGCTTTGTTAGGTTAAATTACTATATTGCAGCACCAAAAATATTATTAGCTTACTTAAACGTATGGATATGAAAAAAGTAATGGCATTCAAGATTATAGCAGTTTTAGCACTTGCTATATTCGCAACGAGTTGTAAAAAATCTTCCAGCTCTAAAAATAGTTCGCGCGCAACTGGGTGGGCTATTAACGATAAAAAGGGAGGTTTTCAATACAATTCCGATTTTAAAGAACAAGAAACCGCTCCTGGTTTAGTGTTTATTGAAGGTGGAACATTTACAAAAGGTCAAGTGCAAGACGACGTAATGCACGACTGGAACAATAGTCCTAATCAGCAACACGTTCAGTCTTTCTATATGGATGAAACCGAAGTTACCAACGCTATGTACATGGAGTACTTAGATTGGATTAAACGTGTTTACCCGCCATCTGAAGATCACTTTAAAGCCATTTACGAAGGTGCCTTACCAGATACATTAGTTTGGAGAAACCGCTTAGGTTTTAACGAAGTAATGACAGAAAACTACTTACGTCACCCTGGTTATGGTGAATATCCAGTAGTTGGTGTAAGCTGGATTCAAGCTGTTGAATTCGCTAACTGGCGTTCAGATCGCGTTAATGAATACAACTTAGAAAAAGCTGGATTTTTAAAGCGTGATGCCAAAGTTACCGATGTTAGTTCAGACCAAACGTTTAGTACAGATACCTATATTAATGCGCCTACCGAATCTTACGGTGGTAATGAAGAAATTACAAATTTTGAGGGTAAAAACAAACGCTATGTGCGTACCGATGTAGATGGAAACGAATCTAACATTTATGCCACACGCGAAACTGGTTTATTTGCTCCAAAATACAGACTACCAACCGAAACCGAGTGGGAATACGCTGCTTTAGGATTAAGTGAATTAAGAAGTTACAACATGTACCGCGGACGTAAAAAATACCCATGGGACGGACAATATACACGCTCTGGAAAACGCAAAATACGTGGTGACCAAATGGCAAACTTTAAACAAGGCAAAGGTGATTACGGTGGTATTGCAGGTTGGTCTGACGATGGGGCCGACATTACAAACGCCGTTAAATCGTACGCTCCAAACGATTTTGGGTTATACGATATGGCTGGTAACGTAGCCGAATGGGTTGCCGATGTTTACAGACCTATTGTTGACGACGAATTTAACGACTTTAACTACTATCGTGGTAACGTATATACTAAAAATGCGTTAAACGAAGACGGGTCGGTAAAAGTAATCACAACCGATGATATTGTTTACGATACATTATCAAACGGAAAAGTTATTGCTAGAAACTTACCTGGTGAAATCTTACAAGTTCCTATTGATGAAAACGAAACGTACTTACGAACCAACTTCGATAAAAGTGATGAAATTAACTTTAGAGATGGTGACAGACGTTCTTCTAGAGAATTTAGTAATTTTGAAGATGAAGGCAAAACCAGCGAAATGTATAATGCTCCTAAACACAACACTCGAATTGAAAACGGTGAGTTAATTAGAGAAAATGACAAAGCCAATGGGCGTACATCTTTAATTAACGACGAAGTTAGAGTTTACAAAGGTGGTTCTTGGAAAGATAGAGAATATTGGTTAGATCCTGCTCAACGCCGTTTCTTCCCACAAGATATGGCTACCGATTATATTGGATTTAGATGTGCTATGTCTCGTGTAGGCTCTAAAAGCAAAAACAAAAACAAAACAAAAAACTAAATTTTAGTTTATAATAAATTTAAAGTCCTAACCATTAGTTAGGACTTTTTTTATACATTTAATTAAACAAAAAGACACATAAACTTGAACATAGCTAAACTTCACGAATTATTTTTAACCTGTAATTCTGCAAATACCGACACGCGTAAAATAAGCCAAAACGATATGTTTTTTGCTCTAACTGGCGATAATTTTAATGGCAATACTTATGCCAACAAAGCTTTAAGTTTAGGCGCTAAATACGCAATTATAGACGATCCAGAATACAACACTTCGAGTGCATGCATTTTAGTTGAAAACACGTTAAAAACACTACAAGCACTAGCTACTTACCACCGTAATTATTTAAAAACTCCAATTATAGCCTTAACAGGAAGCAACGGCAAAACCACAACCAAAGAACTAATAAACACGGTACTAAAACAAAAATACCGTACCACAGCTACCATTGGTAATTTAAACAACCATATTGGTGTGCCACTTACACTATTATCTATGACAAAAACCACCGAAATAGGTATTGTAGAAATGGGCGCAAATCACCAAAAAGAAATAGCATTTTTATGCCAAATAGCGCAGCCAGACTATGGCTATATAACCAATTTTGGTAAAGCTCATTTAGAAGGTTTTGGTGGTGTTGAAGGCGTTATAAAAGGAAAAAGCGAAATGTATGATTACTTAATAGATAATAATAAAACTGTATTTGTTAATGCCAATGATACGATACAAGTTGAAAAAACTAAAACCGCGAATACAATCTCATTTGGTAATAAAACAACCTATTTAAACATAGAATTTATTGGAGCTAACCCTTTTGTGAGTTGTTTATTAAAAGGTATTAAAATTAACAGTCAATTAATTGGCGATTATAATTTCAATAATATTGCAGCGGCCATAGCCATTGGCCAATACTTTAAAGTTTCAATTGAAGACACCAAACAAGCCATAGAAAACTATGTCCCAACAAATAACCGGTCTCAAATTATTCAAAAAGGGCAACATAAAATAATTTTAGATGCCTATAATGCAAACCCAAGTAGCATGCAGGCGGCTCTATTAAATTTTGAAAAACAAAACGGATTAAAACTAGCTATTTTAGGCGATATGTTTGAATTAGGCAATGAAGCTGAAATAGAACATCAAAACATTGCCAATTTAGCAACCTCATTAAGTATTGATACTGTAATATTAATTGGAGAAAACTTTTATAAAACTCAAACAAAATCACAACAATTTAAAACTTTTAATAATTTTAAATCGCAATTCAACATTAGTACCTTACAATCTTCAACTATACTAATTAAGGGCTCAAGAGGCATGGCTTTAGAGCGTGTTTTAGAACTTTTATAAAAAAGCTAATGCCTGTTTAATTATAAAAACTAAACAGGCACCTTAAAAATTCTCCCTAAGAACTAATTAATAGCTCTACAAATATCTGTTAATATCAATAGTATTACAATACTCAATTTGAGTATTTCTTACCTTTTATATAAAATATTTATTTCCTTTTAACATTCCTATTAGTTCTCCAGTTGACGACACATTGAGTTTTTTCATAATATTTCTTCGGTGCGTATCGACCGTATTATGGCTTATACTAAGTTTTTCGGCTATTTGTTTACTTGTATATTTCAACATTAGCAATCTAATAACATCACGCTCTCGATTACTTACACCGTTAGCTAATAATTTATTTGAAAAGTTACTAAAATACTTCGTTTCGTACTCGTTATTTTCATTTAACATTTTTGCCGAAGCGCAAACCTCCATATTTATTTCTCCACTTAAAACGGTATAATGCGCCAAACCAATTATAGGTTTATTATTAGCATCAAACTCAAGTGGCGTTGTATTTTGTATAATATTTACATACTCGTTATTTCCATTTTTTAATCGGTAATTCCAAGTATAACTCATCTTACTCCTACTCGCATCATCTATTTCATTTAAAGTAAACTCCATTAAACCATTTAGCGCATTTAACCATTGTTCTAAATCGTTGGGATGCATGCGTTTCCAAAACATATTCATACCTCCAGATTTTAGAGCTTCTACATCGAGCCCTAAACAAGCCTTTAGGTTTTTACTCACGTACTCAAACGAAAGCTTTTGAGTATTTGTAATGCAAAAAAAAGTAGAATTATAAGGCAAATAAGGATCAAGTTCTATAATTTTTTCAATATGACTTTCTAAGGAAGGCTTAGCGTAAGATTGAAAAATTATTTTGTACAAATCTTTAATATGGCTACTAGTCATTGTTCGAGAGTTTATACGAAATTAATAAAACAGGATAACTTATAAAATAGAAGAAAAATAAAAACACAAAAAAAGCTCCCATTTCTGGAAGCTTTCTGTGGGCGCGAAGGGATTCGAACCCCTGACCCCTTGGGTGTAAACCAAGTGCTCTGAACCAACTGAGCTACGCGCCCTTATGTTTTAACAATCATTGTTCCTGATTGCGGATGCAAATATAAGCGAGTTTTTCGATCTGCAAAAACTTTTTCAAGAAAATTTTAAATTATTTCAGCTACAACAAAAGTACTACCACCAACAAACACCAAATCTTCATCTGAAGCCTCATTTAAAGCAGATATATACGCTTCATTTACAGAATTATACGATTTACCATACAACCTTTCTATTTTAAACCGCTCTTGTAAAATTTTTTCATCTAAACCACGAGAAATTTCAGGTTTACAGAAATAATAGGTCGCTTCTTTAGGTAATAAATGCAAAATAGAATCTAAATCCTTATCATTTACAACTCCAAATACAATATGAAGTGTGTTATATGATTCATTTTTTAACTGATTCATCACATAAGTTAAACCTTCTTTATTATGACCCGTATCGCAAACTACCTTAGGTGTATTTTGTAATATTTGCCAACGCCCCAATAACCCCGTGTTTTTAACGGTATTTAAAAAACCTGACTTAATATTATTTTTAGAAATAGAATACCCCAAGTCTTGCAATGCATTTACAGTACTTACAACTGTTTTTTTATTTTTTTCTTGATAGCTTCCTTTTAAATCCGACTCATAAAATTCAACAACCGATGAGTCAGCAAATGTTATTGCTGCGTTGTTTTGTTCTGATAATGCTTTAAAAACCGCTGTTGTTTCATGTTGTGTTTCACCAATTACAACAGGTATATTTGGTTTTATAATACCGCCTTTTTCGTGTGCTATTTCTTCAAGCGTATCTCCTAAAAACTGCGTATGATCGAGTCCTATATTAGTAATTACCGAAACTTCTGGCGTTATAATATTGGTTGAATCTAATCGGCCTCCCATACCAACCTCAACCACAGCAATATCAACTTTTTGTTTGGCAAAATAATCGAACGCCATACCAACTGTCATTTCAAAAAACGAAAGATTATTAGCTTCGAAAAAAGGCTTATTTCGTTTTATAAACCTCATTACAAATTGCTTGCTAACAACTTGTCCATTAATCTTAATACGCTCTCGAAAATCTTTTAAATGCGGTGACGTATACAAACCTACTTTATAGCCAGCTTCCTGTAAAATAGAAGCTATCATATGGCTTGTAGAACCTTTGCCGTTAGTTCCGGCTACATGAATAGATTTAAATCTTCTTTCTGGATTATTTAAATATTGTGCTAAATTTACGGTATTGGTTAAGTCTTTTTTAAAAGCCGTTTTACCCTGTTTTTGATACATTGGCAATTGCGCAAACATCCAATTTAGGGTTTCTTGATATGTCATGTAATTACTGGCCTAATTTGAAGTTTACAGTAACAAAGCCAATTTGTTTCACAGGTGCTTTAGAATCGGATGGCCATTTATGAGATAACGCTATTTTTTTTGCTGGCTCTAACAAACAAGATGCCGTATTTGTAGTTCCTTTTACACCTGGTTCGGCCGAAATAACATTCCCGTTTTGGTTAACAACAATTTTAACCACAACTCTACCCGATTCATTACAATCTTGTCTTTGTGTTTTAAATGTGGCTCGTCCGCGTCCGTTTAAACCATAACCAACGCCACCACTTCCAGTTCCTTGTCCGCCAAAGTAACTAGGCGCATACGGATCGCCATCTAACTGACCTTTATCACCAACTTTGTTATCGTCGCCTTCACTACCCGAACTGGTTCCTTCAGACTTGCTAACACCACCAATTAAAGCATCAAGTTTTTTCCTTTTTTCTTCTTGCTCACGCTTTTCTTTAGCAATTCGTTCTGCTTCAGCTTTTGCTTTGGCCTCTGCTTCTGCTTTAGCCTTAGCTTGAGCTTCCTTTTGCTTTTTTATGGCAATTTCTTCAGCATTATCTGCCGTTAAAACATTTTCTTTAACTTCGGAAGGCGCTGCGGATGGTTCAGACTTTGAAACATCGGGTTGGGGTGGTTCATTAATTTCTTTAGGAACCGATTTTATAGGTGCTTTGGGCTGAACCTTACCACTACCAAAATTACTTGTCCCGAAATTTACAGCTACACCGTATTCTTCTGGCGGATCTTCATAAGTAGTACCAACAACAAACAATAATAACAACAAAATAACAGTAATTAAAGCTGTTAACTTTGCAGAATTACGTTCGTGTTTTGTGTTTAAGTACTTCATAATTATTGGTAGAAAACTCCTAATTATTTAGGTTGTACGGCTAAAATGACTTTGAATTTATTTCGATTGGCAATATCCATCACCTTAACCACATTTTCAACGGGCACCGATTTTTCGGCTCTTAATACAATGGTTGGTTGTTCTTGACTAGATAATGCAGCTAATAACTGATTTTCAAGAACGCTTTCACCAACACGTTTTTGATCTATATAGTATGTTAAATCTTTTTTTATGCTTACTGAAACTGAGCGTTTATTTTCGGTTTTACCACTAGCTTTTGGCAAAATAATATCGATAGCATTTGTGGTAACCAAGGTTGAAGCAATCATAAAAAAGATAAGTAACAGGAATACAATATCTGTCATAGACGACATATTGAATTCTGGTGTTACTTTATTTCTACTTCTAAAATTCATACTATGTTGGTTCGTTTAACAAGTCTAAAAACTCTAAGGAATTTGCTTCCATTTGATAAACCACCTTATCGGTTCTAACAACCAAATGGTTGTATGCCATATAAGCCACAATACCAACAATTAAACCTGCAACCGTAGTTGTCATGGCGGTATATAAACCACCAGCAAGCACATCCATTTCAATGGTACCACCAGCATTAGCCAGTTCGAAAATAGCAAGAATCATACCAGTTACTGTTCCTAAAAACCCAATCATAGGTGCTGCTCCAGAAATTGTTGCCAAAATACTTACGTTTTTTTCTAGTCCGTAAATTTCTAATCGCCCCGCATTTTCAATAGCTGTATTAATATCAGCTAAGGGCTTCCCTATTCTAGAAATACCTTTGGCAATTAAACGTGATACTGGCGAATTTACTTGGGCACAAAGCATTTGAGCGGCATCTATTTTACCATTACTTACATGATCTTTTATTTGATTCATAAAGTTAGCATCAACATTTGAAGCTGCTTTAATAGCAAAAATGCGTTCAAAATAAATATAAATGGCCGCTACTAAAAGTAAAAACAAAATGGCAATAATTATTTGGCCACCAACACCGCCACTACTTATTAATTCTATAATGGAGAGCGTTTTTTCTACCGATTCCCCATCAGTTAGTGCTTCTGCACCGTCTTGAACTTCTTGTATAAACATAGGTTATAATTTACTTAATTTGGTAACGGAAAATTATTAATAAAATTATACTAGAACAAATTTTACCATTAAATATCCTAATCCGCCTAAAACAATAGTATAAGGTAAAGCCATTTTTACCATCTTACCATACGATAAGTTAATTAATGGCGCTAAAGCCGACGTTAATAAAAATAAAAATGCTGCTTGACCATTTGGCGTTGCTACACTAGGTAAGTTGGTACCTGTGTTAATTGCAATGGCTAACTTCTCGAAATGTTCTCTATCTATAGCGCCACTTTTAAAGGCTTCTTGTACTTCGCCAATATACACGGTAGCTACAAATACGTTATCGCTAATTGCCGATAATACGCCGTTAGCAATGTAAAATAAACCTGGTTGCGATGCTGGATCTTGCTCTAAAGCCCAGTGAATTATTGGACTAAACAAATGCTGATCGTGAATCATGGCCACAATTACAAAGAATACCACTAATAATCCTGTAAACGGTAAAGCTTCCTCGAAAGCGTGTCCTAATTGATGCTCGTCGATAATACCAATAAATGCAGTTTGGAAAATAATTAAAGCCAAACCAATAAAACCAACTGGCGCAATGTGTAAGGCTAAACCAATAATTAACAATACTGCCGCAACCCCTTGAACTATTAATGCATATTTTTGTTTATCTGATCTATTAGCGTCTTGCTCATTCGTATAATTTTCAATAATATCTCCAACTACTGGAGGTAATTTTGCTCCAAACCCAAAGGTTCCTGTAAGCTCTAAAACTACGGTGGTTAACAAACCTGCAAATAACACCGGGATTGTTATTGGAGCCATTTGAAGGAAAAACTGAATAAAATCCCATCCCATACGTTCACCAATCAGTAAGTTTTGCGGTTCGCCAACAAGCGTACACACACCTCCTAGGGCTGTACCAACAACACCATGCATTATTAAACTACGTAAAAAACTACGGAATTGCTCTAAGGTTTCGCCGCTCAACTCTTTTTTATCTTTTACTCCACTTTTATCAAAATCCGATTCTCCAGAATGTATTTTATGATAAACTGCATAAAAACCAACCGCTACGCTAATTAAAACGGCTGTAACAGTTAAAGCATCTAAAAATGCTGAAAGTATAGCCGATAAAAACACAAATAAAAGTGATAGCACTAATTTCGATTTAATTTTAGTAAATACTTTACTAAAAATAAACATTAACAACGGTTTCATAAAGTAAATACCAGCCACCATAAACACTAAAAGCAGCACAACTTCAAGGTTTTGGTCCACTTCATGGTAAGCATTATGCGGTGATGTTAACCCTAGTGCAATAACCTCGATAGCTAATAAACCACCCGATTGCAACGGATAACATTTTAACGCCATTGCCAAAGTAAATATAAACTCGGCAATGAATAACCAAGAGGTTACCGTTTTACCCAAAACATAAAACGAAAATACATTGAAAATTAAAAAACTAATCATGGTTAACTTAAACCACTTTGGACTACTTCCTAAAAAATATTTTAACATGAGAAAATTATTTAAATGAGTTGGTTTAGTGCTATTTCGAAAGCTGTTGCACTAATTTTTGTTTGTAATTTATTTTTATTGTGAATATTCTGTAAAGCTGTTTTTATAACATTTGATGTATCGCTAAAAATGGCTTCGTCGGTCATTTGTACTTTACGCTCCATAAAGTAAGCAAAAACTCTAGCCATACCGCAGTTTGAAATAAAATCGGGAATTAAACTTACACGATCATCGGTATATTCCATAATAGGACCAAAGAAAATTTCTTTATCGGCAAAAGGCACATTTGCCCCGCAAGAAACCACTTCTAACCCACTATTTATCATTGTATCTATTTGATTTTTTGTAATTAATCGAGATGCCGCACAAGGTGCAAAAATTTCGGTATTTATTTCCCAAATTTTCTCATTAATTTCATTAAAAGGTATTAAATTTTCAGCATTTAATGTATTTCCTGTTTTATTTAAAAATAGTTCGGTAATTTCTTCAAACGAAAATCCTTCTTCATTAATTACGCCTCCTACAACATCAATTACACCCACTACTTTCGCTCCCATTTGAGATAAATAAAAAGCCGCAGCGGCGCCTACATTACCAAAACCTTGTACAACGGCGCGTTTACCTTTAATAGTGGCACCATAAATATTATAGTATTGTTTTACGGCTTCGGCTACACCAAATCCTGTAATCATATCGGCAACTGTATATTTTCTAGCCACATTTGGAGAATACTTTGGATTTTCAATAACTTTTATAACACCGTGTCGCAATTGCCCAATGCGATTAATTTTATCGGCTTCAGTTGGTCTAAAATGGCCGTTAAAAACACCTTCTTGCGGGTGCCAAACACCACTTTCTTCGGTAATTGGGATAACTTCGTGAATTTCATCTACATTTAAATCGCCACCAGTACCGTAATAACTTTTCAACAAAGGCGAAACGGCTTTATACCAACGCTCTAAAACACCTTTTTTTCTTGGATCGAGCGGATTAAAATTAATGCCCGACTTGGCGCCACCAATAGCAGGACCAGACACGGTAAATTTAATTTCCATGGTTTTAGCTAACGATAAAACTTCGTTAACATCTAACCCTAAACGCATACGTGTGCCTCCGCCAGCAGCACCGCCACGAAGGGAGTTTATTACCACCCAGCCTTCAGCTTCGGTTTCGGCGTCTTTCCAGTTAAAAACGATTTCAGGTTCTTTATTTTCGTACTTTTTAAGTAATGCTTTCATTTTTATAATATGACTTGATTTAAGCTATTTTATTATTTCGGGATATTTGAGGATAGATAAATCGTAGCTAAAGCAGAGTCATAATAAATCGTATTTTGTATGGTAACAAATATAAAAAACTAAAACCCTTAAAGATTAATTTTGTGTTATTTTTAAGGAAGATAAATTTTGCCAGAGCTATGATTTTTACTAGCGCCAGTTACACTTTTTAAGCAATTTACTTGTTTTGTGAGTTTTAGCACACCAAGCAACCCAAAAATAAGCGCTTCTTTAAACTCGACAACCGAAGGCTTGGGAATAACAATTTTATTGTTTGTTTTGGTTTTTAAGGCTTTCATTAAAAAGGAATTATACGCACCACCGCCAGTTACTAAAACATTAGCGTTATTTTTTTTATTGATTTCTGCGGCTAATTGAACTACGATATGCTCCACAAAAGTTCGTAAAACATTTGTAGTTTCAAGTTTATAAGCATCAATTATTGGAAAAACAGTTTTGTTTACCCATTCTAATCCTAACGATTTGGGGTACGACTTACTGTAAAAAGGTAATTGATTTAGTTCTGCGAGTAATTCCTGATTTACATCACCCGATTTTGCAATTTCTCCACCATCATCATAGCTAAAACCTAATGGTTTTACATAATGATTTAACACTATGTTTACCGGACAAATATCGTAAGCAATACGCGCATTACTAATTTCGGTTGAAATATTTGCAAAACCACCCAAGTTTATGCAATAATCGTAATCACTAAACAACAACTTATCACCAATAGGCACTAAAGGAGCACCTTGTCCGCCAAAAGCCACATCTTGTACTCTAAAATCGCAAACTACTTTTTGGTTAATTAGTGTTGCTAGTTTGGGTAAATTACCAATTTGATAAGTTAAATTTTGCTCTGGCTGATGCAATGCCGTATGCCCATGAGAGCAAACAGCATCAATATCTTTTAAATAATGCTTCGCTATAAATTGATTAATAATTTCGGCTAAAAATGTGGTGTAATCTTCATCAACTGTTTTAAGGGTATCTATATCTTTTTCAATTAAACCCTTTAAAATGTCATACCACTTTTTAGGATAGGAAACAGTTTCAGCATTTAAAATTTCGAATTGCAACTGGTGCTTATTTTCAAATTTCACATAAACCAAATCTATACCGTCAAGCGATGTGCCCGACATAACACCAACAACGTGAAATACATTTTTCATTCGAATTATTTTGTCTAAATATTCTCAAAAAAAATCAAAAAACTAAACTTTAACCAAAGATTCTTCAATTTTATTTTTAAAACTCTCTTTAAAATTACCGTTTTGCAAAAACAACATCGTTATTGAAAAATTCACATCAAAAAGCTATATTTGAAAAAAAACCGAACTAAACTAAACAAATTATTACGAAAAATGAATTTTGAACTTACCGAAGAACATAAAATGATTCGCGACGCCGCACGCGATTTTGCGCAAACCGAATTACTTCCAGGCGTTATAGAACGTGACGAAAAACAACATTTCCCCAAAGAATTAGTAAAAAAAATGGGAGATCTTGGTTTTTTAGGCATTATGGTCGATCCTAAATATGGCGGCAGTGGTATGGATACCATTTCTTATGTTCTTATTATGGAAGAATTATCGAAAATCGACGCTTCAGCATCTGTAATTGTTTCGGTAAACAACTCCTTAGTTTGCTATGGCTTAGAAGCCTATGGATCTGAAGAACAAAAACAAAAATACTTAACAAAATTAGCTACCGGCGAGTTTGTTGGCGCTTTCTGTTTAAGCGAACCCGAAGCTGGTAGCGACGCCACGTCACAAAAAACAACCGCAATAGACAAAGGCGACCATTACCTTTTAAACGGCACCAAAAACTGGATAACTAATGGCGGAAGAGCCGATATTTACCTCGTTATTGCGCAAACCGACAGAGACAAAGGCCACAAAGGTATTAATGTTTTTATTGTTGAAAAAGATATGGAAGGTTTCCATGTTGGTCCAAAAGAAGACAAGCTAGGTATCCGCGGAAGCGATACGCATACCCTACAATTTAACGATGTAAAAGTGCCAAAAGAAAACAGAATTGCCGATGATGGCTTTGGTTTTAAATTTGCCATGAAAACCCTTTCTGGCGGGCGCATTGGTATTGCCGCACAAGCCTTAGGAATTGCATCTGGCGCTTACGAATTAGCCTTAAAATACAGCAAAGAGCGTAAAGCCTTTGGCACCGAAATTTCAAACCACCAAGCCATTGCCTTTAAACTCGCCGATATGTACACCGATATTGAAGCAGCTAGAATGTTGGTCATGAAAGCGGCTTTCGATAAAGACCAAGGCGCAAATTACGACACATCGAGTGCTATGGCAAAATTAAAAGCTTCCGATGTCGCCATGAAACACACCGTTGAAGCCGTACAAATTCACGGTGGCAATGGTTTTGTAAAAGAATACCACGTAGAACGCTTAATGCGCGATGCCAAAATAACGCAGATTTACGAAGGCACAAGCGAAATTCAAAAAATTGTAATTTCAAGAAGCGTTTTAAGAGATTAAACTTTTAAATAACATAAAAACAAAGGTTCGGGCTTAAACTTGAACCTTTTTTTGTTAAGAATTCCCAAAGAGAACGACCAATTTTCATATACATTTCTATCTTTAATAAAAAACAACATACATGTCTAAAAACTATTACGACCCTGCCGATTTAAGAAAATTCAGTAAAATCACCGAATGGAGCGAAGAACTTGGGAACAAATTTTTCGATTACTACGGCAAAGTGTTCGAAGAAGGCGCCTTAACCGCTCGCGAAAAAAGTTTAATTGCCCTAGCTGTAGCTCACACCGAGCAATGCCCTTACTGCATCGATGCCTACACAAAAGACGGCTTACAACGCGGTGTTACTAAAGAAGAAATGATGGAAGCCATACACGTTGGCGCCGCAATAAAAAGTGGCGCAACGCTAGTGCACGGTGTACAAATGATGAATAAAGTTAATAAGTTAGACGGTTAATATTTGGGCGTTACCACAAGGGTCGGGCTTTACGCTACAAGTCCTCGCTCTCACCTAGCGGTGTCGCTGTGGGCTTTCCACTACAATCCCTAACGCAAACCTATTTTAACCTAATAACTATACATTTAGCAATAAACAACAATGGCAACAAAGTCCCTAAAAAAACGCGAAAGCGACTTAGCAAATAGTAAAAAGCAACTTGAAATTCTATCAAACGGTATCTTTCAAGATGGCGAACTACCAACCTTTGCTAAAAAAATTGCCGAAACCAATCAGTTTCCTTTAAAAGCTAAAAAACTTGAAATTCTTCAAATAAACGTAGGCTACATGTGCAATCAAGTTTGCGCCCACTGCCACGTAGATGCTGGCCCTGACCGAAAGGAAATTATGACTCGCGAAACCATGCAACAGTGCCTTGAAGTTATTAAAAACACAGGTGCGCATACACTCGATTTAACCGGTGGCGCTCCCGAAATGAATCCTAATTTTCGTTGGTTTGTAGAAGAAGCTGCCAAAGCAGGTATAAAAGATTTTATCGTGCGCTCTAACCTAACAATTATTAGAGCTAACAAACAATATTACGATTTACCAGAGTTTTTCAAAAAACACAACGTACACGTCGTAAGTTCTATGCCGCATTGGACTCGCGGAAAAACAGATAAACAACGTGGTAATGGCGTTTTCGATAAATCTATTAAAGCGTTACAAGAACTCAACGCCATTGGCTACGGCATGCCAGATAGTAATTTACGGTTAGACTTGGTTTATAATCCTTCGGGAGCATTTTTACCAGGCAACCAAGCATCCATGGAACAAGATTTTAAGAAGGCTTTAATAGACGATTTCGGCATTCGATTTCATAATTTATTTGCCATTACCAATTTGCCAATTAGTCGGTTTTTAGATTATTTAATAGCTTCAGAAAATTACGAAGATTATATGCATGCCCTTGTTGATGCTTACAATCCTGCTGCCGTATCCAACGTAATGTGTACCAATACCATTTCTGTAAGTTGGGATGGTTATTTGTACGATTGCGATTTTAATCAAATGCTACAATTACCTGTAAACAGTAAAGTAAAACACATTTCGGAATACAACGAAACACTTTTAGAAGGCAGAAACATTGTTATTTCCCAGCATTGTTATGGTTGTACCGCAGGTGCTGGAAGCAGTTGCCAAGGTACTGTAGCATAGTACAAACGAAAACTGGCATTCTTGAAATGAAAAAGAAATTTTTATACATAACATTACTATTCTCTGGAATCTTATTTTCACAAGAAACACTGTCGGAATTATTAAAAAATCATAATAACAAATCGGTTCCGTATATATCCGTGCACGAATTAGCAATGCCAAAAACCAAAGCAACACTTCTGGATGCTCGCGAAAAAATAGAATTTGAAACAAGCCATATTCAAGATGCCATTCACGTTGGATATGATAACTTCAGCATACAAGAAATTTCAGAAAAACTTAAAAACAAACAGCAAACCATTGTAGTTTATTGCAGTTTAGGCATACGCTCAAACAACATTGCTAAACAGTTAAAAAAAGCAGGATACACGAATGTTTTCAACTTATTTGGTGGTATTTTTGAATGGAAAAACAACAACTTTACCGTTTACAACCAAAACAACGAACCTACCGAAAACGTGCACGTATTTTCCAGATCGTGGAGTAAATGGCTAAAAAAAGGAAACAAAATTTATGACTAATACGCTTTTAATTGTTTTCGTAAAAAACAAAACCTTAGGAACCGTAAAAACCCGACTCGCTAAAACTATTGGCGATTTAGCCGCTTTCGAGGTATACAATCAACTATTAAAAATTACAGAGCAAGTAGTAAATACAGTAAATTGCGATAAGCGTATTTATTTCTCAAACTCTGTTGATGAAAACACTTGGAGCAATCATTTTAAAACCATTCAAAACGGAAAAGACTTAGGCGAACGTATGTTAAACGCTTTTAAAGAAGGCTTTAAAGCGGGTTATAATCGTATCATTCTAATTGGCTCGGATTTACCAGACATTTCCAAAACACACATCATCCAAGGTTTTGAAGCTTTAAAAACCAACGATGCTGTATTTGGTCCTGCTCAAGATGGCGGATATTACCTCGTTGGATTATCTAAACTTATTCCTGAAATTTTTAAAAACAAACCATGGAGCCAACCTTCGCTTTTAAAAGAAACACTAAACGAATTAACCCGAAACAACAATTCTTTTAGTACTTTAGAAACCCTAAATGATATTGATACTTACGATGATTTAATTGCATCGCATTTTTACAAAAACAACAAACTATTACAAGAAAAAATACAACAATTACATGATTAAATTTATAGAAGAAACCGTTGATTATTTAAAAGATAAAGGTTTCGATAGCCCCGAAATTGGGATTATTTTAGGCACAGGTTTAGGGCAATTAATTAATGAAATAGAAATAATTGCCCAAGTAAGCTATAACCATATTCCTAACTTTCCGACAGCCACTGTAGAGTTTCATAAAGGTAAACTTGTTTACGGTAATATTGAAGATAAAAAGGTTGTGGTTATGCAAGGCCGTTTTCATATTTACGAAGGCTACACCTTACAAGATGTCACTTTTCCGGTGCGCATTATGGAAAAACTAGGTATTAAAACGCTGCTAGTTTCAAATGCGGCTGGAGCCATTAATTTAAACTTTAAAAAAGGTGAATTAATGCTCATCGACGATCACATTAACCTTCAAGGGAGCTCACCATTAGCCTTTAAAGGCGTTTCCGAACTTGGAGAGCGCTTTGCAGACATGAGCGCACCTTACGACGCCAAAATTAATACAACGTTTAAAAAAATAGCCTCGAAAAATAACATTACACTTCACAAAGGAGTTTACGCTAGTGTTGTTGGGCCGCAACTAGAAACCCGCGCCGAATACCGCATGCTAAAAATTATTGGTGCCGATGCCGTTGGTATGAGTACGGTTCCAGAAGTAATTGTTGCTAATCATTTAAATTTAAAAGTGGCTGCCGTGTCAGTTTTAACAGATGAATGCGACCCAGATAACTTAGAACCCGTAAATATCGACGATATAATTGCGCATGCCTCGAAAGCAGAACCTAATATGATTTTGCTTTTTAAAGAATTATTGAAAAGTATTTAATGTCATTCCGAACAAAGTGAAGGAATCTTTTAAAAGATTGTCACATCATGCATTACACGCCTCGCAATATCGCTTAAAAAACTGAGACTGTATTTAAAAACCAAAACATGAGTTACCTAGACACCACAAAAAACGTATATAAAGAAGCTGCCTTAACACCCGATGTAGGTTTATGTTGCACTACAAAACCTATTTGGGAATTACCAGGATTAAAAATCCCGAAAATAATGCAAGAGATGAACTACGGTTGTGGTTCTACGGTGCATGCGCGCGATTTAACAAACAATCCTAAAACGCTTTACGTTGGTGTTGGCGGTGGTATGGAGCTTTTACAATTTGCTTATTTTAACCGGCAAAAAAGTGGTGTTATTGGTGTTGATGTTGTCGATGAAATGTTGGAAGCTTCTCGTAAAAACTTTATTGAAGCTGAAGCTGAAAATCCTTGGTTTAAAAGTGAATTTGTCGATTTAAAAAAAGGCGACGCTATGAACTTACCTGTGGAAGATAACTCGATTGATGTTGCTGCTCAAAATTGTTTGTTTAATATTTTTAAAGCAGATGATTTAAAACAAGCCATAGCCGAAATGTATCGTGTTTTAAAACCTTATGGACGATTGGTAATGAGCGATCCTACTTGCGAACAACCCATGAACGAAACCCTTAGAAACGACGAACGACTTCGAGCCCTTTGTTTAAGCGGTAGCTTACCCATTGCAGAATACGTTAAAGCGCTTACTGATGCTGGTTTTGGAACTATAGAAATTAGAGCGAGAAAACCATATCGTATTTTAGATCCAAAACATTATCCAACAAACGAGTTAATTTATATCGAATCGATTGAGGTTGCGGCTATAAAAGATCCTATGCCTAATGATGGGCCTTGTATTTTCACCGGGAAAGCGGCCATTTATTACGGAAAGTCTGATTATTTTGATGATAAAAAAGGACACGTGTTATTAAAAAACCAACCATTAGCTGTTTGCGACAAAACAGCCGCTGCATTGGCTAGTTTAAATCGCGACGATATTTTTATTAGCCCATCAACATATCATTACGACGGTGGCGGTTGTTGTTAAAAATTCATTATGAACAATAAGCGCATTTTAACCATAATTGTATTGGCTCAGTTTTGCTGTACATCGTTGTGGTTTGCTTCAAATGCGGTTATTAACCCTATAATTGAAACTTTTAGCCTACAGAATAATGCTTTAAACTTACTAACCTCTGCAATACAATTCGGGTTTATTTGTGGCACTTTAGTATTTGCAGCGTTTAATGTAGCCGATAGCTTTTCGCCATCAAAAGTGTTTTTTATTAGCGCGCTGTTGGCATCTCTTTTAAATTTGGGTATCCTATTACCACAAAACAGTTTACTAAGTTTAATGGGCTTAAGGTTTGGCGTTGGCATTTTACTTGCAGGCATTTATCCTGTTGGCATGAAAATAGCTTCCGACTATTTTAAAAAAGGCTTAGGGAAATCGTTAAGTTTTTTAGTTGGCGCCTTGGTTATTGGCACCGCATTCCCTCATTTATTAAGTCATACTATTGAGGCTTCTATTTGGAAACAGGCAATCATTTACACCTCAATTTTAAGCGGTATTGGAGGTTTATTAGTTTTAATATTTGTACCAAATGGCCCTTATAGAATGGCGAATTCTAAAATAGATTTATCACTTTTCATTTCTATTTTTAAATCGAAAACATTCAGAAAAACAGCCTTTGGCTATTTTGGCCATATGTGGGAACTTTATACCTTTTGGGCTTTTGTTCCTATAATTTTAAACTACTACAACACGCACCAAAACACAACATTAAATATCCCATTTTGGGCGTTTGTAATTATTGCTTCGGGAAGTATAGCTTGTGTTATTGGTGGTTATATTTCAGAACGAATTACTGTCAAAAAAACAACAATTATTGCCTTATCACTCTCTGGATTATGTTGTTTATTTTCGCCTTTGTTCCTATCAACATCATCAATAGTTATATTCATTTTATTTCTAATATTTTGGGGCATGGTGGTTATTATGGATTCTCCACTTCTTTCTACTATGGCGGCTAAACATGCGCATCCCGAAACACGTGGCACCGCTTTAACCATAGTTAATTGCATAGGTTATAGCATTACTATTTTAAGTATTGAATTTATGGCTTACCTCACGCAAATCATAAACCTAAACTATATTTTTATTATCTTATTTTTAGGACCTCTTTTTGGTGTAATATCACTTTTTAAAACCAAAGCATAACCATGGAAAAGTATTTAGATATCATAAAAAAATCGTATTCTGGATACTGGAATTACCTAAAACACGAACTTATAAACATTAACCATTGGGATAATTATTTCTACGGATTAATTGTGATATCGCTTGTTGTTTGGGGATTAGAAATTGCATTTCCTTGGCGGAAAAACCAGTCTGTTTTTCGCAAAGATTTTTGGCTTGATACATTTTACATGTTTTTCAACTTTTTCCTATTAAACCTCATCATTCTTATTGCTTTATCGAATACAGTTGCTCAATTTTTTAATGATATTTTAGGTTTATTTAACCTTTCACTTTACAAGTTTCAATTATTTGATATTGACGATTTACCAACATGGCTTGGTTTACTTATTTTCTTTTTGGTTTCTGATTTTGTTCAATGGAACACCCATAGACTATTACACAGGGTACCTTGGCTATGGAATTTTCATAAAGTCCATCACAGCGTTAAGGAAATGGGGTTTGCTGCACACCTGCGCTACCACTGGATGGAACCGGTAGTTTATAAATCTCTACTTTACATCCCTTTGGCTATTATTGGCGGTTTCGATGCTCAAGATGTTGCAATTATCCATTTTTTTAACATCGCCATTGGGCATTTAAATCATGCTAATTTAGGATGGGATTACGGTTTTTTAAAATACATTTTTAATAACCCCAAAATGCATATTTGGCATCATGTAAAACACTTACCAAAGCATGTAAGGCACGGCGTAAATTACGGACTAACCTTAAGCCTTTGGGATTATATTTTTAAAACCAATTACATTCCGCATAATGGCAGAGATATTGAATTAGGTTTTAAAGGCGACGAAAATTTTCCGAAGGATTTTTTACATCAAGAAATGTATCCTTTAAAAAAATGAAACCATTTATAGTTATTTATCTTGTATTGATGTGTTTAGCATGTACTGGAACTAAAAAGGTTCCCGAAGTCAGTCAAAAAAAGCATGCTACAATAGATAGCGTATCGCAAACCGTTATTGATGCTGTTAAAAACACTGAAGCACTAGCAACTCCAAAAAACCTAGTTCAAACTTCAACCCAAGACGCAACACCATTTATCACACCTAAACAAATCCTTAAAAAACGATTTTTAGGCACACACGACCAATGGGATACACTTTTAAAACGACACGTTTCAACCGATGGCAAGGTAAATTACAAAGGTTTTAAAACTGACTATGTTAAACTTTTAAGTTACATAAAAAGTTTACAAGCTACGTACAACGCCGAAGCCTTTCAAGAATTTAACTCCAATCAAAAATTAGCCTTTTGGATAAATGCTTATAACGCTTTTACTATCGATTTAATCCTTCGCCATTACCCGGTAAAAAGTATAAAAGACATTAAAAATCCTTGGGAAGCGCGTTACTGGAAACTCGGTGAAACATGGATTAATTTAAACGAAATAGAACACACTATTTTGCGTAAAATGAACGAACCACGCATACATTTTGCCATTGTTTGCGCATCGGTTTCCTGCCCTAAATTACTAAATGAAGCGTTTAAGGCCGATTCTTTAAACGCGCAATTAACTAAAGCTACAAACGCATTTTTAAACGATTCAACCAAAAACCAAATAACTTCTAACGAATTAAAACTTTCGAAAATATTTAAATGGTTTGCCAAAGATTTTAAAACGAATAATACGGATTTAATAGATTTTTTAAACACCTATTCTGAAGTACAAATAACGCCTCATGTCAAGAAAAGTTATTTAGAGTATAACTGGAGTTTAAATGAATGAATTCAACTTTAAAAAACAAAGTAAATATGCCTACAATAAGCATTATTATTCCGGTTTTAAATGAAGCCGAACATATTAGCAAATTACTTGCGTATCTATTAAACAACGCAAAATCTCCAGAAAATCTTGAAATTTTTGTAGTTGATGGCGGCAGCACCGATGCGACAGTTTCCATAATTAAAGATCTAAACTTAAACCAAGTTAACCTTTTACATGCGGCAAAAGGACGTGCCAAACAAATGAATTTTGGTGCAAAACACGCCAATGGCTCTATTTTATATTTTTTACACGCCGATTCGTATCCGCCAAAACATTTCGATTATTTTATTTTAAATGAAGTTGAAAATGGCAACGAAGCAGGCTGCTTTAAAATGCAATTTAACAGCGACCATTGGTGGCTAAAACTAGCTAGTTGGTTTACTCAATTTAATTTGATGGCTTGTCGAGGTGGCGACCAAAGTCAGTTTATCACCAAATCGCTTTTTAATGCCATTGGTGGTTATAATGAAGCATTTATAATTTACGAAGATTATATTTTAATAAAAACGCTTTACCGCATTAATACGTTTGTGGTAATTCAAAAAAACTTAAAAACATCGGCACGTTTGTATGAAACTCAAGGTGTTTTTAAGCTTCAACGTATATTTTTAACCATTTACTTAAAACGATGGTTAGGCGCCTCGCCCGAAACATTGCATCGTTATTACAAAAAAGCCTTGGCCTAACATTTACTTATTTCTACCTTTTTCGTTAGGATACAAACCTGGTAAATTATCACTTTGTACAAAGGCTTTGGTATCAATATTTATCCCTGTAATTTTCCCTTTAAAAGCGGCGCCAGTATCTACATTCCATACATTAGCGGCATGCATAGGTTCGGACTCATTAAAATTAGTTGTTGGCGTGTGGCCTATAAAAATTTCGGAATAATGCTTTAATCTATTCGGATAAATTACAGCATCCTTGTCGATGGTTTTATCCATGGTCAAAGCCATTTCCCATAGGGTTCGGTCGTAATACAAGGTTTCTTTAACTACTTCCCGTTCCACACCATGCATCGAAGTAAAACCTGCGTGAAGAAACAATCTATTTTTATCATCAAGATAATACATTCGCGTGTTTTCGAAAAACTCTAAATGTATCTTTTTTTGTTCCACCGAATACCCTTCATAACTATCCATAGTTTCTTTACCTCCGTGAATGTACCATGTTGGGTTTACTTCCTTATTTCTAAGCCAGTCTTCGCACCAAACATCATGGTTTCCTTTTATAAATATGCAATTAATAGTTTCAGATAAATCAATTAACAAATCAATAACTTGAGCCGATTCGCTCCAGCCATCAACATAATCGCCCATAAAAATAAGTGTGTCTTCATCTTTTATTTCTAATTTATTTAATACTTGAGTCAGGGCTTTTAAGCCGCCATGTATATCGCCTATTGCAAAGGTTCTCATAATTTATAATGTCGTTTTTTTGCGTATTCGTTTTTAATTAGTGCTTCTACAGGTTTGTTTTGTGGTGTAAACTGATGATTATTTTCTCCGCCAACATCATTGTGATTAACAAACCATTTCCACACAAAACCACCAGCAAACCAAGGCTCGTCCCAAAAGGTTTTAAATAAAGCTTCGGTGGTATTTACTTGTGCTTGCAAATTTACTTGATTCATATCTCGATCGCTAACCCAAGGTTTTCTGCCCGAATAATCTACACTGCGATAACCAAATTCGGTAAACAAAACGGGCTTATTATTTGCTTGCTGAACGGTTAAGATATCGGCTTTATGCTTTTTCCAACCGTGCAAACAAGCTTCAACTGTTGGTGTTTTACTGTCGCTTACTGGAAAATAAGCGTCTATACCTATAAAATCGAGGGCTTCCCAAAACGGTGTTCTGTTAAATTCATTCCAATTGGCGGCATAAGTTAGCTTGCCTTTGTAAATGGCTTTAACCTTTTTAATAAGGCCAAACCAAAATGCTGGTCTGCTATCTACAAATCCTTCTAATTCGGTACCTATACAAAATATTTCGGCATTGGTTTCTTGGGCTACTTCAGCAAATTGTAAAATAAAATCGGTATAAGATGCCTCAAAAACAGCCCATTCTGCTTCGGTTTTCAACTTAATAAACCCAGTAAACATACCACGACCAACCCAAATTTGAGGTTTAACCATGGTTTTAATACCTTCTTTTTTTAACTGAAATATGTACTGTTTTACACCTGTTCGCGTTTCTCCAAACCATTGCCTGTTAGTATTAAACACTATTTCAGGATGATTTAAATCTCGAATAAAACCAAATGGCATAATGGCCGCATAATTGGCATTTAAATTTACAACCGGTTTAATATGCTTTTGATTAACGGAATCGCGATGTGCTACAAAACTAACGCCGTTTATTTTGGTCAACTTCGCTGGCTGCGCGCAACCAACACTTAAAATAAGCAGACAAAACACAAAAATAGCTCTCATGCTAGAAATATACTGTTATATTTTCTGTAAATACCACTATGGTATTTTAAATTTAAATTAAATTGTCGCTGCCTTGAAAGGTTTTTAAGTTTTACAAGACCAAAGCGAAAAACAAAAGTTATGACAAAAAACAGCACGCCACAAGAACCTAACATTTTTAAATGGGCCTTTAAGTTTGCCGCTTCTGCAGGTATTGCAGGAATATTATGCTGTGTAGCTCCCGCGGTATTATTCATGTTCGGATTAATGGGCGGTATTTATGCCATTTCGTTTGCCGATTTCTTTTACGCCGAAGATGGCTCTGTTGGTCTTGGTTCATGGCTACTTCGTGCTGCTGCCGTAATTATTGGTATTTATGGCATTTATATGTTTAGAAAAAAACAAAATCAATGCTCCATAGATCCTAAACGCAAGAAAAAAAACCTGATTTTGGTAACCGTAATTATTATAGTTTTAGGTGTTGGTATCTTTTTAACCCTAGAAAAATGGAGCTCTTGGTATTTCGATAAACACATTGTACCCGCACAACAAGAAGAATACCAACAACAATTAAATAACAATACAAACTAAAATTGTATTTTTGGCGCTGCAAAACAACCCAAATGCCAAAAATTAATGTTATTATCCCTGCTTATAACGAGGCCGCATCCATTGCACTGGTTATACAGCATATTCCTAAAATGGTAGACGAAATTATTGTAGTAAGCAATAATTCTACCGATGCCACCGAGGACAATGCAAAAAAAGCAGGAGCTACCGTTTTAACCGAAAAAAATAAAGGTTATGGTTATGCTTGCCTAAAAGGATTGCATTATATCGCAAAAAAAATCGAAAAACCAGATATTATTGTATTTTTGGACGGTGATTATAGTGATTACCCTGAAGAATTAACCAAAATAGTAGAACCAATAACCAACCAAAATATAGACCTTGTAATAGGCGCTCGGGTAAAAACACTTCGAGAACAAGGTGCTATGACAATTCCACAAGTTTTCGGTAACTGGCTAGCAACCAATCTTATGTCGTTATTTTTTAATGCAAAATTTACCGACTTAGGACCATTTAGAGCCATAAAATACAACAAACTTTTAGCTTTAAATATGGAAGACAAAACCTACGGATGGACAGTTGAGATGCAACTAAAAGCATTAAAACAAAACTTATCGTATACCGAAATACCCGTAAATTACAGAAACAGAATAGGACAATCTAAAGTTTCAGGTACCATAAAAGGTGCTATATTTGCAGGCGTAAAAATACTTGGTTGGATTTTTAAATACAGTATTAAAAAATGATTCTTGAATCTGTTATTATTTTAATTTATTCTATTTCGCTGCTGCTCATATTCATGTATGCCTTAGCACAGTTAAATTTATTATTTAATTATCTAACTTCTAAAAAGGCCGAAGATAATTGTGAAAAATTTAACTTATCAAACCCCAACGAAGTTCCCGTAATTACCATACAGCTTCCTGTTTTTAACGAAATGTATGTTATGGAGCGCTTGCTCGATAATATTGCTGAAATTGATTATCCAAAAGACAAATTAGAGATTCAAGTTTTAGACGACTCTACCGACGAAACCGTTGAAACCACTAAAGCTCACATCGAACAATTACAAGCCACTGGCTTAGACATAAAACACATTACTCGAACCGACCGAAAAGGCTTTAAAGCGGGTGCGTTAAAAGAAGGTTTAGCCATTGCTAAAGGTGAATTTATTGCTATTTTCGACTCCGATTTTCTTCCAAATAAAGACTGGTTATTACGCACCGTACCATACTTTAAAAACGAAAATATTGGCGTTGTTCAAACCCGTTGGGGACACATAAATCGCGATTACTCCATTCTTACAAAAATACAAGCATTTGCACTCGACGCGCATTTTACACTCGAGCAAGTTGGCCGTAATAGTAAAGGTCATTTTATAAACTTTAACGGTACTGCAGGCGTTTGGCGCAAACAATGCATTATCGATGCTGGAAACTGGGAAGGCGACACCCTAACCGAAGACCTCGACTTAAGCTACCGTGCACAACTTAAAAACTGGAAATTTAAATACCTAGAAGATGTTGAAACACCTGCAGAATTACCAGTAGTAATTAGTGCAGCACGTTCGCAACAATTCCGTTGGAATAAAGGTGGCGCCGAAAACTTTCGAAAAATGCTTGGACGCGTCTTAAAATCTCCAAACATTTCGGCAAAAACCAAAATACACGGTTTGCTTCACCTTTTAAACAGTACCATGTTTTTAAACGTATTAATTGTTGGGGTTTTAAGCATCCCAATGCTATACATTAAAAACGAATATGCCCACTTAAAACCATATTTTTACATTATGAGTTTCTTTGTGCTTAGTACCATAATATTTTTTATATGCTACTGGCACATGTATAAAAACATTTACGGCTCTGGCTTTAAAAACTTCTTTAAATACATTGGCATGTTTTTCGTGTTTTTCTCAATAGCTATGGGCTTTTCATTACACAATTCCATTGCCGTTCTCGAAGGACATTTTGGTAAAAAAAGCGAATTTGTACGCACGCCAAAATTCAATTTAAGCAAGTTTAAAGACAACTGGAAAACCAACAAATACATGAAAAAGAACCTTTCCGTAAACGTCGTGTTCGAAGGTTTACTTATGCTCTATTTTGGTTTTGGTATGTATAGCGCGTTTATAGTAGGCAATCAAGGTGGCGATTTTGGGTTATTTCCATTCCATTTAATGCTTTTTGTTGGCTTTGGTTATGTGTTTTTCAAATCGTTAGCATCAAAAGTATAGTGCAAATTTAAAATCAAAATACAACTAACTTGTTGATTTTTTTTGGCGTTTCCCTAAAGGGTCGCGCTTTACACTCATAGTTTTGGCTCGATGCGCGCCTCGCCAAAAGCTAACCGTTGCAATCGCTAACGGAGCTCACAACAAAATTTAAAGTATGTTACTAAACAAAAACTTTATAACAACTTATAAAATTCCGTTATTGTTAGTGCTTGCTTCCATGCTGTTTTATTGGTCTTTTGCCTACAACTTAGTCCGCACCGATTATATAAAACTAGTCACGCTTTACTCGGCATTATTTTACCTGTTTTATAAAATAGTAAACATCTTTAAACAAAACACCAAAGCCTTAACCGCTTTTGCATTTTGTTTTCGTGCCTTTTTTATACTGGCCATCCCAAACCTATCACAAGATTTTTATCGCTTTATTTGGGACGGACGCCTTATTTTTGCAGGTTATAATCCATATTTGTATAGCGTACAAACGTTTTTAGAAAACGATATATTTCCCATTCCTCAAGCCGAAATACTACGCCAAGGTATGGGACAATTAAATGCGAGCCATTTTAGCAATTACCCACCACTAAATCAGCTCTGTTTTTTTTTAGCAGCATTAATTTCAAACCACAACATTTTAGGCTCTGTAATTGTACTTCGTGTTATTATCATTCTAGCCGATTTTGGCACCCTATATTTTGGAAAAAAACTACTAAAAGACTTAAACCTTCCTGAGCATAAAATCTATTGGTATATTTTAAATCCGTTTATAATAATTGAGCTTACTGGAAATTTACATTTCGAAGGTGTCATGATTTTTTTCCTTGTTTGGAGTTTGTACTTATTACAGCAAAAAAAATCGATGCTTGCTGCCTTAACTTTTGCTTGTTCAATTTCAATAAAGCTTTTCCCTTTAATGTTGCTCCCATTATTTTTTCAGTGGTTTATAACTAAAAAAAATCGCAACAACGTAAAGCATTTCAACTTAAAATCACTTAGCTCAAAACTTTTAAAACTAGTATTATTTTACATCATTGTAATTGGTGTTACGTTGCTTCTTTTTCTTCCTTTTTACAATTCTAATTTAATAAGTAACTATACTACAACAACGACTTTATGGTTTAACAATTTCGAGTTCAATGCTAGTCTTTATTACATCGCTAGAGCCATTGGATATAGCTTTCGAGGACATAACGAAATTGCCATAATTGGAAAACTTTCACAAATTATTGTTATCCTTTTTATTATTGCCATTTCCTTTTTCAGAAAAAACCGCACATTACCACAGCTTATTTCTGCTATGTTATTCGTACTATCGTTTTACTTTTTTACAGCAACAACGGTACATCCTTGGTACATTTCAACACTTTTAATACTATCCGTTTTCACCAATTACAAGTTTCCGTTGGTTTGGAGTTATATTATTATTTTAAGTTACTTGGCGTATTTAAATACTAATTCTATGGATAAATCAGAAAATTTATGGGTTATCGCTTTAGAGTATATTGTAGTTTTTAGCGTATTTTTATTTGAAATTTTTAAAAAGAAATCCGTTGACCATAAACTTCTATAAAATATTCAGATTCTTTAAACGTCTTATAATTGTATTAATTAGTCTTTACTTAGTATCGCTAGTCTTTTTATTTTTTAAACAAGAACGCTTCTTTTTCAACCCTAAAATTTTAGACAAAAATTATAAATTCAGCTTTAACGAACCTTTCGAAGAACTTATTATTCCCGTTGAACCAAACATAAATTTAAACGCTGTAAAATTTAAGGCAGAACATTCTAAAGGCATAATTTTATATTTCCATGGCAATGCCGGAGCCATTCACGAATGGGGTACTCGCGCACATTTGTATCTTGAAAATAATTACGATGTCCTGTTTGTTGATTATCGAGGTTACGGAAAAAGTGATGGCGAATACAATAATAGCGACCAACTTTTAAGCGATGCGCAAAAGGTTTATAATTTTGTTAAACAAGATTACAACGAACAAAATATTATTGTATTTGGGTTTTCCTTAGGTTCGGGTTTAGCGTCTTATGTAGCATCAAAAAACACCCCTAAACAACTAATTTTAGGTGCACCTTACTACTCATGGAAAACCTTAATTGCCGACGAAATCGCACCACCTATCCCTAAGTTTATTATGAAATATGACATCCCTTCCTACGAGTTTCTAAAATCGGTATCTTGCCCTATTACAATTTTCTGCGGAACACGAGACTTTTTGGTTAACCCCAAAACCAATGCCGAAAAACTAAAAGCAATCCAACCCGAACAAACAAAACTGTATTACATCACTGATGCTGGACATAATGGATTGCATATTACTAAGCAATATTATGATCTTTTAAAAGATATTTTATAGGGTTAGATGCGAATTACTTATTGAGAACACACCCCTGAATCCCCTCTTTTTAGAGGGAACACTCACACTCTTAATAATTTTATGCAAAATTTTAATAAACACAACAGTTTCCCTCCTAACAAGGAGGGAATAAGGGAGGTGTAAAACACTCAAAAAAAAGGGTTAGATAAAAATCTAACCCCAGCAAAATATAAACTAATGGGAGTAATTACTTAAAACTACTCGTCTCTTATTTATTCTTCTTTCCAAACGAAAGGTAAATACCAATTATTTGCATCCATAAGCTTACTGCGTACTTCTGCTGCTCTTGGGTTTCCTTCGCTTTCTAATTTATTATAAATTTTATCAGCTAAAAAAGCAGGATCGTTTCGACGTAAAGCTACACGAAGTAAATCTGCCCAACGGCTTCCTTCGTAGGCCAACTCTAAACCAGCTTCCTTAATAATGTTATTTTCAATAGAAATTAAACTGTCACCAAATACTTCGGCACGTTCAACATAGGCACGACCACGAATTCCACCATTTCTATGCCAATCACCTCTAAAGTAAGGAAAATCGCCTTGACGTGCATCAAAATCATATGGAAATGGTAAATGTGTTTGTTCAATATCGGTTACATCAACCTGACCATCGACAGTATAGGCTGACTGAATACCGAAGTTCAAGATAGCGTCGGCCAATTTGTGTTGGCTATCGCGGTTAGCAGCTTCAGCATACCTTAAGTGCAATTGTCCAGCACGGTACAAAAACCAATCGCCGTTTCTTTCGAAATCACTAATTGGAATTTGACTTGTAGGATCCAAAAATTTATACAAATATTTCATGATAACAGGTTCGTTATTAATCATATTATACGTGAATTTTTCACCTCTTGCATCATAAGAAAAACCATTACGCTGTGTTTCGCCTTTCCATAGTTCCATCGCATATTCCGATGGTTTTATTAAATAACTTCCAGCTCGATTTGAAAATAAATCGATAAACGGATTTGCAGGTGCAAAATTACTATCGAAAGGCAAAGACCAAATCCATTCTGTATTCCAAAGCACATCTTTTTCTCTTGCAAACATAGATCGCCATCCTTGGGTATTATTATTAACCAACGATCTTGCATCTTGCTCGCGGTAACGTAAATAACCTACAGCTAAGTCGTTATTATTAGCTACATCGGCATATTTTACACGATAAATATCGTATAATGCACTTTGGCTACTACTTGAAGTAGATGTTTCCATTACATTTTTATAATGTGATGCAGCTTCAACATAATTACCCTTCCATAAATTTAAATCGCCTAATAAACACTCTTTATTAATAAAGAATTTCGCAGTATTATACCCATCAACATCAATAACTAAAGTACTGTTTGGGTTATAAGGATTTGTAAAGGGTAAATCTTCAGTAAATGCAACCAATTCATCTAATAACTGAACGAATGTAATTGTATTAGTATCATTTTTAATATCATTTACATTATCAACTGGCTCGGTGATATATGGAATTTCGCCATAATGAATACCTAATTGCAAATACAACCAACTACGGATGTTTCCGATATCGGAATAGCGTTCGTTAAACTCAGTGGTGTCTAAACGGTTATCGTCTGACATAGACTGAAAGTTTTTAAGCGCATCATTACAAAGATTTATAACCTCGTAAAAATCGCGAGGATTCGCATAAGGATTCCCCATAGACACGTCGTGCTCGTTTAATTCTTGCAAATACAAATCGGCATTGTTTGTAGTACTCGCTAAATCGGCACGCAACTCGTTAAGTACAACGTATTTTTCGGCAAGCCCCATAAACTTACCGTAAATACCAATTACGGCAGCATCAGCATCGAAAATATCATTATAAACTTGGTCTTCGTTTAATTTATCTTTAGGATCTACATCGAGGTAATCTTGACATGAATTAAAGCTAAAAACCACGGCTAATGAGGCTGCTAAGATTAATTTATTTCGTGAGTTTTTTATAAATGTTTTCATCTGTTTTTATTTATTGTTTTTCATCGGTCAGATGTTAATTACCATGAATCATTTTTGTTGATATCAACATATTGCTATGGTTCATTTTATATTTATAGTTCTGTTTTTAAATTATAGACCTAAACGTAGTCCTAATTGAAATGATGTAAACTGTGGCATTAAACCAACATCGGTACCTTGACCAAAAATAGACGAGGTCGCACTAAATTCTGGATCGTATCCTAAATAATCTGTTACCGTAAATAAGTTGTTACCTGTGGCATAAACTTTTATGTATTTAACAGTGTTAAAATCTACATCAATATCGTACGAAATCATTAGGGTTTTAAATCTTAAGAAAGAACCATCTTCAATCCATCTGCTTGAAAAATCTGAGTTTCCTAACGGATCGCCCCATGTTGCTCTTGGCACATCGGTTACTTGTCCTTCGGCAACCCAACGGTTATTTACAGCTTTAGTTTGATTTTCGTAACCACTCATTTTTTCAGTATTGTAACGCACCGAATTGTAAATATCGTTTCCTAATGAGTAATTAAATAACGCTGAAACACTTAACCCTTTATAGCTAAAATTAGCACTAATACTTCCTGTTAAGTCTGGGTTTGGATTACCAATAATCTTACGATCGTTATCGTCGATAATATTATCTCCATTTACATCTTCAAACATCATATCACCACCTTGAAACGGAATAAGACTTCCATTTTCTAAACGACGATATAACCCATCGGCATTAGCTGCAGCCGTTGTAGCATACACCCCGTTGGCTTGTAACCCGTAAAACAAGTTAGCATCGTAACCTTCTTGTGTTAAATAAGTAGCGCCACCAAATTGGGTAATAGTATTCTCGTTTGGCATAGTTAATACCTCATTTTTGTAACGTGAAACATTAACGCCTAAATCGAAAGTCATATCGGCAGTATTTATTAGTCTGCCTTGTAAACCAAAATCGAAACCTTTGGTTTGCATACTTCCGTTATTAGCTACTACATAATCGAAACCGCTTGTTGTATTAATGGCTTCGTATGTAATTAAATCGGTCGTTTTGTTTTGAAACACATCAAAAGATGCATTTAAACGTTCGTTGAACAAAGCTAAATCGGCACCCGCATTTAATTTTAAAACAGTTTCATGCTTTAACTCTGGGTTACCAATATTGCTCTTTACCAAACCTTGTAAGCCTAATAAATTTTGAGACACATAAAGTTGTTGAGCTGTATAGTTTCCTATATCGTCGTTTCCACTTATACCTGCACTTGCACGAAGTTTGAATAAGTTGATGAAGCTAGCGTTCTTCAAAAAGCCTTCTGATGACAATAACCACCCTGCTGAAAGCGAAGCCATTGGAGCCAATTGAGCATCTTCACCAAAACGGCTAGAACCATCGTAAGCAGCATTTAAGGTTAAAAAGTACTTATTAATGTAATTGTATTTTGCATTTAAATAAGCGTTATACCATTTCCAATCGCCAATACTTCCGCCAATAATACGTAATAAATTACTACCCGAACCAACCGAGGTAAAATCGTCGGTTGCAGCATTAAAGCCTAATCCTAAATCACTTTCAGATTCGTTTGTTTGCGTTCTTAAACCTAGTTTAACATCGAAATGATTTTTGTAGTTGATTGTTTTAGAAAAATCTAACGAAGTATCGGTATACAAACCATAGTAACGTTGCACCTCACTACCGCTTCGGTTTGTACCAATAGCTGTTGGTAAAATAATATCGGCAACTCCATAATCTGGTATAAAGAAGGTTTCGCGTTCTTTATTAAAATTAAGTCCTGCAATTAAATTTGCTTTTAAGTTTTTACTTATGTCGTACTGAAAATTAAGGTTACCAAAAAAGCGGTAATTTTTATTTACGCCTATGCCATTACTTTGAATAGCTACTGGGTTACTGCTATTAAAAATATCGACATCGGTTAGGTTTGGTGATACTTCGCCATCGCCATTTATAATATTTACACCAACAAAAGGCGATTTGGTTAACGACAAATACATTGGGCTAGTTTTATAAGCTTGCCCTTGATTATTTTGCGTTTCGTTATTATAAATAAACGATAAGTTTGCATTTACAGTAAGTTTATCGGTAAGTCTTAACGCTGCGTTTAACCTCGTATTGTAACGTTTTAAACCCGTGTTTTGCGTTACACCTTCACTATTTAAATACCCAACAGATAAACCGTATTTTGCAATATCGTCACCACCACGTACTTTTAAAAATATGTTTTGGTTAGCACTACTGCTGTAAACTTTGTCTTGCCAATTGGTATTGTTGTGATAGGCATAATAATCTGGATTGCCTTGAATTCTATCGTTCATCCATGGCATACTAGCAATTTGTTGTTGGCTGTCGCCACGTGTTGCTAATAATTGCGATAAATAAGTACGATACTCTCTAGAATTCATAACAGGTAATGCACGCGGATCTTCATTTACGCCGCCATACATAGTAAAATCTATTTTAGTACTTAAATCTACAGGACGTGTCGTTGTAATTACAATTACGCCATTAGCTCCTTTACTACCGTAAATTGAAGCACCATCTTTTAAAACTGTAATATCCTGGATATCTTTAACATCAATCATTGTTAAAGGTGACGACATATTACCTTGTAAAATACCAGAACCATAGTCTTCTTCGTCGTAAATCATACCATCAACCACAATTAAAGGTTTGTTGGTAGCATAAAGCGAGTTAAAGCCTCTAATAGTTAAATAACTTCCGGCGCCAGCCACTCCTGAATTACTTACACTGTTAAGTCCAGCAATACGACCTTGTAAATAATTACCAACGGCATTGTTTACGGCATTACCCCATTGGTCTTGTTTTAAATCGATAACTTGAGCTGCTTCAGCATTTGTGTATTGTAAAGCCTTAGTACCAGATACTTCGGCAGTTTCATAAAATTGCGAATAGTTAGCTTCGTGAAGCGAAATCTCTATTCCTGATTGTTTGTTGTTTAGCGGATAAACTTTAGTTTGATAACCTTCGCCGCTTATAATTAATAATGCATTTAGATGAGGCACATTTATAGAAAAACTTCCATCGTCTTCACTAATGGCTGCCGAAAAATCTTCAACAGCAATATTTATACCCGAGATTCCTTCACCTGTGTTTGCATTTTTTATGAGTCCTTCAATCTTTATACCTTCCTTTTCTGATGCGGTTTCTTGATTAGAATCTGATGAATTTTGCGCATGCAGATTCATGCCAATACCTCCGAAAAGCAATATGCATAATAGACTGGTTAGTTTCAATATTTTGAGCATAATAGTTGGTTTAATAGACATTTATTTAATTACTGGAACTAGTTTTAGATAATCTAAGGTTAATGTATTGGCACCGTTAGATGAAGAGTTCGCTGCTATAAGCGAGATTAAATCGAGGTTTCCAGCTTCTTCAAGGGTAAACTCACCTACGTAAATCTCGTCGTACATATTAACAGGCACTTCGGTATAATCTAAAGTAGCAATGGGGTCTATAATGGTTCCTTCTTCATCAAAAGTACCCCCAAATTGTACACGTTGTTCAAAAGTATTGCTTTGAATGTCGTTTACAGCGCGCCAGTAAACTTGGTACGTTGTGCTATACATATCTCTAGCATTGTAAAAAATAGAGAACAGGTTTACACCGTGATTTTGTACCATAATGTCGTTAAAAGGCACACCATCTAAATCTTCTTTATCTCTGTAATAGGTATTTGCCGCTTTATCACCTTGACTAAAACCAAACGGCTCTTCTCCTTCGAGTTTTGTAGTTAGCAAACGTGTTTCTAAAGGCACATCAAAAGCACTCATAACATAAAGCACTCCGTTACTTAAAAGCACTTCTTCTACAATATTATCGGTATTAATTGGTACTTTAACTTCAAATCGAGAGGTTAAAGTATCTGGTAAATTCTCACGAGCTACAGCTTTGTGGAAAGCATAATCTCTAACCGAAAAATAACTAGCGTACGTTGTGGTAGAATCGGCATTACTTTTTGTTAAATACGGTTCTAATTTTTCTACTTCGGTATTAAAAGCTGCGTCTTCTAATAAGAAAAAAGTATACTTATTTTGCTCGTTATTTAAATTATATACATTTTTCAAATATGAATTCGTTAACGAATCGGCATACATTTCTGGAAGCGCATCGGCCTTTGCAATACTGTCCGATTGATAAATATTAAATTCGGTAAGCGTTTGTGTTATATAGTTACTCATGGCATTACTACCCGACCGCGCATTTAGGTACTCCCAAATGTTTTGTTTTGGCACCAACGCTTTACCAATAATATGGTATAAGCCGTTTGAAGTATACTTATCGATTGTAACAACATTCGCATCGGCTATTACCGAGCCATTTTTAAACTCTAAAAATTTATTTGAAAGCATTTGTACAGTAACTGTATCTTGCTCACTAACCGACGAAAAAGCCGTTAAAGCAATATGATTTTGTACAAAAAGTCTTTTACTTTGGGCATTTGCAAGCGCCGATGCTGGTACTTGAGCCATAGCATCGTTGTTTGGCGCCCAAACCGTATAGGTTTTTGAATTGTTTAAAACGGAATTTAACCCAGTTTCGGTTAATAATTTTCCAAACTCTGATAACTCGGGTACGTTTAATAAACTTTCGCCAAGATTCGCGTTTAAGTTCGAATCTGTAGTTGTGGCACGATCGTCCCAAGGGTCGGAACAGTTTACCACGGTAACAACCAAAGCACCTACAACTAAGATTTTTAATAATTTATGTATTGATATCATTTTTATATGATTAGTTTAATAGTATTATTTTAGCTCGTTAAGGATTAATCGTATATTAAACCACTTCCGCTAGACTCAAATTTTGGATATAATTGATCCATATCAACAGGTCTAAATTCAACCACATCGAACCAACTGTTACCACCAGCATATGCTAAAGATTGGAATCTAAAAGTGTGTCTGCCTGTAGTTTCAACATTTATAATACCCATTAGTCTAGAATTAAATCTTGATGAGAATGGCTCAATATGACGCTTATAACCTTGCGACTCTAATACGCGTTCTGGCGTACCACTATCTCCATATTCTTGCATATTTAATAATCGCGACAAAGGCACATCGTTAAAAAATGCTCTTGCTGATGACGGTGCTCTTGGATTCGTTCTATACGACACCCATACTTTATATTGTCCTTTAATAATAACTGGTGTTGTAAATTCGATATTATTAATATAACCGTCACGTAAACGTAAAACATCTAATAAATCGCCATGCCAACCCGCTGCATTACCATCACCAATAGCAGGGCAAGAATAAGTAACACTTGGGCTTCCTTCCCATGACATACTAGACAATTCTGCATCCGATAGACTTGCATAGTTTCCTGGTTTTCTAAACACCGCGCTTAATTGACGGAATTCTGGCTGATCTCCTAAATCGAAATAAACAGGTTGTGGTAATCGCTTTTTAATAAAGTAATTATCTTTTACCAAATGCACCACACCATTAGAAGCTGTTTCGTCGCTTGGTTCTCTATTAATTTCCACCCCTTTTTCTAATACCCCATTAAATACTTCTTCGTTAATTAAAAGGCTATCGGCAGCTAATTTTACACTAATCACTTCAAGAGGCGCTTGTGTTAATAATGCCGGTGTAACCGCTAAATCGGCTAAATAGTTTAAACCAGGAGATATACGATAGGCAACAAACAGATTTAAGCTATCTTCTAAGTTTGTAGGATCGTTTAAATGACTGTACCGTGCTTTTAATTCATCAAAACTGTTAAAACCAGCTTTTTGAAAAACCTCATCGGTTTGTGCAATTACTGTTAAATAACTTGGAATACTATCTTCGTCGTAAGTTACTGGTTGGTCTAATTTATCATACCATCCAGTTGCTTTTATAGCTTCAGCAAAAATACTAAGTGACGCATCGGTATCAATTGTTTCTGCCAAAGTTTTATCGGCTACCCGTAATACTTTATCAATAACATGCATCACACCATTCCCTACTTCAACATTCGAAGCCGTTATTTTTGCTTCTTTATTTACAGTTATACTTGCAGATCCTCCATCGTAAGTAGCTCCTGTAATTAAGAACTGCCCTTGCATACTTGGAGATGCAATTTTACCATCAGTAAACGATGTTGTAGTAATGGTTTCTTCTAAAATGTGAAGCTTAACGATGTCGCGTAATTCTTCAATAGGAATTGCGCTAATACTGCTCACGCCAAAATCGGCCATTAAGTTGGTAATCGCATCGTTGGTTGGTAAAAACAAGGTATACGTGCCGTAGGTATTCATAAACGACGCATATCCGGTAACATCTAAAATCTCAACAAACATCGAGTACTCAGGCATTGTACGAAGGTATTCGGTAATATTTAGAGTTTCGTCGGTGGTTTCTTTGTATTTCTCTTCAGAACAGCATAGAATAATTGTCGCTAATAGCACAATAACTATCGAAAACTTCCACTTTTTAATTAGTTTAAATATTTTTTCCATGACTTATTTTTTATTTGTAAAACGGGTTTTGCACAAGTGCTTTGTTGGTATACAGCTCGTACTCGTTTATTGGTAAGTAATGGCTGTTAGGATCTTGCAACTTAGCTACAATAGTCTGCTGTTGGTTAGCAGGTGCACTTTGTATAGCTACGTTAATAATTAAATTAATATAAGCGTAGTTTTCTTTACGTGCATTACGCAGTAAATCGAACCATCTTTTCCCTTCAAAGGCAAGTTCTCTTGCTCTTTCTGCTAATATATATTGGCGCACGCCGTTTTTGTTGTCGCCAGTAACTTGTTCTTCGGTTAAATCGATAGCTGCTCTAGCCTCACGAAGCTCTTCAATTATTAATAAGGCTTCCTCGCCACGATTTAGTTCGTTTAACGCTTCGGCTTTCATTAAAAGCAAATCGGCGTAACGGTAAATAAACCAATGCGTATCTGATTCTGCAAAAGATTTTCGGTTGTTTTCATCAAAGCCCGTGTATTTATAAATTTCGTTTGTACCTGGTACCATTGACGCACGCTCACCACGAATATCTTTATTTTCAGGATCGTTAAAATCTAATCCAAATACATCTTCTAGCACACTTGCCTCAGCTAAATACTGCGGCGCCAATAAAAACATGAAGTAAAATGGATTTAAATTCTGTGTGGTGTATTGTAATTCAAAAATACTTTCACTGGTGTTTCCTCGTGCATAAACCGAAGTAAACCAACTTGGACTAGCTTCGATAAGCTCGTAAGTTTCGTTGGTGTTAGTAATAACTTTATCGGCAGCAATAAGCGCATTATCATAATCTTCTTGCCATAAATACACATCGGTTAACATGGTGTTAATCGTGTTTTTGGTAATTTTCCCTTTGTTTTCGGCAACACTCTCGTAAGTTTCAACTGCCATCGCTTCAGCATCAAGTAAATCTTGTACCACTTGTGCAAAAATATCGGCTTGCGGCGTTGTTGGTAATTGAAAGTTATCTTCGTCGGATAACGTTGCTTCTAATTTTAACGGTACATCTTTAAAAGTACGTGCTAATGTGAAATACATGTAAGCACGAATAGTTAAAGCTTCGGCTAAATAAGTATTTAATTCCTCTTGTGTAAAAGTTGGATCTAAATCTAAAACCGGTGGTCCTAAATCGATAACCGTATTACAAAAGTTAATAACGCGGTAAAATGCTCGCCATGTTGTTAAGCTATTTGATGGTAATATGTTTGTAGTTAACATATCAATTTGGTCGTCGCTAGTATATTGGGCAGCAGAAACCATTCCTCCTCGTAATTCGCCATACATAAAAATATACTCGGGTATGGTTAAATCACTTTCACTTGGAGGTGTGTTAAGTAAGGATAAATAAATACCCGTTACAGCCGCCTTTACATCTTCTTTGGTTTGCCAGAATTCTTCACGCGTCGTACCGTTTTCTGGCCTTAAATCTAAATAGTTATCACACGACTGTAATAAAACAACCGCTAGTAGTATAACATTAAATATTCTTGTTCGCATAGTTCTTTTTTTTTAAAATCTGGTTTGTAATCCGATAGAAAATCTACGAGTTGGTGGCGTTCGAGAATAATCGATTGCGATACCAAAAGGATCTCCACCACGCATGTTTACTTCAGGATCTTGCCCACGATACTTGGTAAATGTTAAAATATTATCGGCTGTGAAATACAAACGTAAATCGTCTAGTTTTAAACTCTGTAGCATTTTCTTGCTAAAGTTATAGCTAAAAGTTGCCGAACGCCATCTTAAGAAAGACGCATCTTCTACATACCTGTCTGATCCTAACCAGTTGTAAGCAGCACCATAAACGGCACGTGGCATGTTGGTTTGGTCACCAGGATTTCTCCAACGAGATAAAGTTGCTGTACTCTGGTTATCAAAACCATACATATTTGTTGTTATCATATCAGTACCATTTACAATATCGTAATCTAAACGGTAAGTAAAGAATAACAAAAGTTTAAACTGGTCGTTAAATGTAATATTTGGCCCAAAACCACCTGTAAATTTAGGGTTACTATTACCTAAATAAACCACATCGCGACTGTCTATGTTTCCGTCTTTATTGATGTCTTCATAAATAGCATCACCAGGTTGAAATACATAATCGGTATTTGGATAGTTAAATCTCATAAATACTTCTTGACCATTAGGCCCAATAATTATATTACCATTGGCATCACGTGCTTTAGTTGCTTCTAAATCGGCATAAACACCTTTAAATTTATAACCATAGAATGAACCAAATGGGTTATCTACCTGAAGGAAACGTTTGTACTCGCCATTTCTATCGATGTTTCCGCTTTCGCTAGGATAAAACTCTGAAATTTCGCGAATAATGTTTTGGTTTCTTGAAATGTTGAAGTTAAAATCGACACGCCATTTATCATTTTTAAACGGCGTTGTAAATAAACCAATTTCCCAACCTTGGTTATCTAACACACCAACGTTTTGGTCTGATAATCGGCTATATCCTGAAACGGTTGTTAAATCGAGGTTTTCGAAAAGTAAATCTTTGGTTCTGTTATGGTAAACATCAACATCTAACTGTACTTTTCTATCAAATAATTGAAGATTTACCCCAAAGTTTTTACCCGTTAAGGTTTCCCAACGTAAATTATTTAATTGAATATTTTGCGGATAAACCCCTGTTTCACCTAAATATTCAGCACCATAATTGGTATATCTATTAAAGAAACGGTAATCGTATCGTGGTGTTCTACCCGATTGACCGTAACTTCCTCTAAAACTAAAATCGTCAACAAAATCAAGGTTTTCCATAAAAGGTTCACCCGATACACGCCATCTTGCTGAAACAGATGGAAAATAAGAGTATCGGTTATCTGGACCAAATTTAGAATTACCATCGGCACGTAAACCAACGTTAACAATGTAACGATCGAGCAAACTATATTGTGCGCTTAGTAAACCACCTACACTACGAGACTGACTGTTATTTGTGTACAGTATTAAACCCGCATTTTGTGTTCTAGATGGCACCGAAGGATCGGTTAATAACGACGACGCCGTGTTAGATGTTAATGCTTGATGCGACTCATAACGATAATCGTTACTTTGTAAAGACAAAATAGTTTGTAAGGTATGTTTTTCGCCAAAGTAAGGTGTAAAAATAAAATTGGTTTTTGTTGTTACACTGGTGGCATCTACATCGGCATCTGATGCTCTGTTTACCACAGTTTCGGTAAATGGTCTACCTGTTGCGTTTTGTGGTAAAAACGATTTTGCTTTTGTACTGTTAAAATCGTATTGCAAATCGAAAGTTGAAACTAATCGCTCAGGAATAATATCGAACTTTAAATTAAAGTGAGGTACAATACGCTCTCCAACTTGATCGTTAGTAGCATATTCTGCCATGGCTACTGGGTTATAGGTTCTAGAATATGATCCTTGAATATTTTGCGCTGGCGAAAAATAGTTTGGTGTTAAATCGCCTACATCATCATACTCGTAAATGCTCATGTTAGGCATTTTACCATAAGCCACACTTCTAATTCTATCTCTATCGGTGGTTCCAAATGTATTTACATAATTACGTTCGGTATCGGAATGTGTATAAGAAATATCGGCTTTAAAACGAATTCGGTCCGACACTACATAATCTAAATTTAAACGACCATTTAAACGTTGATAACCTGTACCTTTGGTAACCCCTTTAGAATCGTAATAACCAACCGATGCATAATAACGTGCCTTTTCACCACCACCCTGTAACGATAAGTTATGCTCGCCAGTTAAACCGGTTTGAGAAATTGCAGATACCCAATCGGTATTATTACCATAGTTTTTATAGTAATAAACTTCTTGAGGATCGTATTGAAATTCTCTTAAAGATGTTGGAAGTGGTGTTCCATTACGATTCATATACGCTTCGGGAATTAATTGCGAATATTGGTCGCCACTTAACATAGGTATGGTGTTTGGCACTCTAGCAAACGACCCTCTAAAAGTATACCCGATTTTTGGTTTACCAATAGATCCCCTTTTAGTATTAATTATAAGTACCCCAGCAGCTGCACGCGCACCCCACATGGCGGTTGCTGCCGCATCTTTTAATATGGTAATACTCTCGATATCGGCAGGAGCAACGTTAAGTAAAGCTGCATAACCTTGCTGATCTGCAGTACCAAAGTTAAAATCGTCTGGAATTGAGGTTTCGTAAGGCATCCCATCCACTACTATTAAAGGATCTGAAGAACCCGTAATAGATGATGTACCACGAATACGAATTTGCATTCCCGCACCTGGATCACCAGAATTAGCAGTAATATCTACCCCAGGAACACGTCCTTGTAGGGCTTCATCGATAGACGCGGCTTGAGTGGTTTCTACATCGGCTGCATTTACGGTTACTACACTGGTAGTTAAGTTACGCTCTGCAATATTTAAAAGTCCGTTATCTGGAGTTTTTGAAGCGTTAATTACCACTTGCTCTAACCCTTCAACCTGAACAACCAAATTAACATTAAACGTACGTTTTTCGCCAATGGCTAAGGTTTGGGTTTTATAACCAATAATAGAAATTACTAGTTGGTTGTTAGGGCTTTTAACACGAATGGCAAAGTTTCCGTCAAAATCGGTTACTACCCCTGTAATGGTTCGTTTTTCAGCATCTTGCTCAATAACTGTGGCACCAAGAATTGGTTCTTGGGTTTCAGCATCAATAACTTGACCTCTTAAAAGAATTTCGGCTTGCGCAGAAACATCAAAAGATATTAAAGCAAAAAAGATAAATGAAAAACCGTATAATATGTGTTTTATATTGTAATATTTCATTTTATTCGGTGTATAAAAGATAGTTATCAACTAGGTGAATAAGTGTACGATCTGCAAGATGATTACTTTCGCTAGGAATATAATCTGCGATTCTGTTATTATCATCTATAAAAGACAAATCGCCAACTGTACTAACAATGTTAACATAGGTTTTTTCACCAAATTCAGTTTTACGTAACGTTTCAGTTAAACCATTTACAAGGCCATCGGCTGAAGCAGTACGTGTGGCTAAAATGTGATATTTAATGAAGTGTTCAACTTGATCAATTTCTTCTTGCTCGCTAGGTGTAAAGTTTGGCGTACCTGTAAGTTCATCACCTGGTAAAACGCCATCCATAACGGCTTGTTGTATGGCTGCATTATTAGGAATTACAAAGGTGTAAGGTGTACCTAATTCGATACCATCAATGGTACCCGCGGTTTCTTCGTAAAGTGCCGAATTTCTTAAGTATTCATAAAAATTAAAATACTCCGAATCGGTTTCTAAAGCAATCATTTGTAAATCTAAACCTTGAGCTTCTTCACTAAATTCTAAAATATTATCGATGTAATAGGTTCTTCCGTTTTGCTGATCTTCAAACCCAATAATATTCACGCGGTTATCTAACACTTCGTTACCTGCAGCGTAAACTTGGTTATTATCCCATTTAATATATTCACCTGGTAAATCGAAATCACCCGAACGAATAATTCCAGAGCCCGACAAATCGTTTAATTCATCGTTTGGCGTTGGTACAATACCATTATATAATACTCTTAATAAACGTGTTCTCGCAAAAGTACCAGTAACCGTATTTCCTGTTTGCGGCGAGGTATACACCCATTCCGATCGGTTTATATCGTAACTATAACCTAAATGCGTTAAAACCTCATCGGATGGTAAAAATATAGTGTAACGTCCGTAAATATTGCTAATTATTTCGCGATATCCAGAACCATCGTTAAATAAACGTGTTGCTAAGGTAAATGCCGGATCTAAATAAGCCGACGTATAAACACTAAAAAACAAGTTTGATGGTTGTACTTTATTGGTTCCATAGAAGAACCCGTTACTCACAACCTCAGCTTCTACAACCTCGTTATCAATATCTATACGAATATCTTCTTCTAAAGCATTGTTGTAACCAGCAGCTTTTGATGGCCAAACGGCATTTTGTACCATGTGAGCGTTAAAAAAGTCTTCGTAAACATACTTTGGTAACTGGTCTAACGACGGATAGTTTTTAAGTAACACATCGTCGATAAATTCCTGTAAAACGTTGTTTTCTGGAACAAAAAGTGTGTAACCATCGCTTTGCCCATCATTATCGGTGGCTTTAATAAAGTTTTCGTTATTTGGCGAAAATATTAAAGCAGGATCGTATACTTTAACAAAAACATCATCAGAATTTAATGTGAAGTTCTGATAGGTTGTTGTTGCATCTTGATCGAAAAGATACTGTACCAAATTAGTTTCTAGCATGTCTCTAAAAATGCTATAATTTGGGCTTTCCTCTAATTTTTGATCGAGATTAATTAGCGGTAATGACACCTTATCAACCTCGTGAATAATGCCATTTTCTGCTACAATATCGGCAGTCACTGTTTCGGCTGCTAATACATTAAAACCAGTGTAGCTTTCGTTGGGATAAAAGTAGTTATAATCGTAACTACCCAATCCTTGATTAGTCATAAACTCTTCAACAAAATAAGTGATATATTTATTATTATTATCACCTGGAATGTAAAAATCGCCACCTTCAGAATTGTTGCGATTAGAATTTACAACCACCATTGGCGTACCATTAATGGTTTTGTTTTGGAAGCCATCATAATATGCGGTACGACGTTTAAACGCCAAATCTTCTTCCCAACCTAAATTTGATTGAAAATCGGATAAACGTTCGGTACGAAACCCATTATAAATAATAGCGTATTTTACAATTTTTGAAGCCATTACCGAATCGATTTCCGATACGTTTGAGATGCCTTGTTCTTGAAAAAAGGCTGTAAATGCCTCGTCGTTTGGAGCCATCATGGTCCAGTAACCAGCTTTTCCTAAAATATCCTTATAGCCTGCTTTTTCTATTAAAGCTGTAAGGTTAGTAAAATTGCCTTGCGCCACAAGTTGTTGGTAAATAGGTGGCTCAAGATCGTCTGGTCTTGCGTAATACTCATCAACTTCTTTCTTACTACAGTTAAATACAGTAAATACAAGTAGCAAGAAGAATGAATAATTGAATATTCTTTTCTTCATTATAGTTAGACTTATTTAAGTTGTTAAAAAATAAAAATTATGCGGTTAGCGCGGAGCTAAAGGAGGTAATTGAGTGGTTTTTCAATGTAAAAAATTAGTTTTAGTCGTTAATAAATTCAGTTAGTTAGTTTGTTTGGTTTAGTTTTTTAAGCTTGTTCGGTTAAACAAACTTGTAGGTCATGCTATTTAAGTTTTTTTGATTACTTTTTTTAAGAACACTTCCATTTGTAGCCATTAGCTTATTAAAAAACATAAAAAGACTCTTACCTTAATTGTTAAGAAAACACTAAATATTTTTTATTGAGAATAGCTATCTTCAAAAGTAACAGGATTTTATGTATTTAAATTATCAAAAACTGTCAAAACATATCAAATTTATGCATTGCGTCCTATTGATAAGGATATACCTTTAACATATACTTAACTTGTATATATAAAAAAGACCAATAGGTTTTAAACCTTTTCATTTCTTTAATTTACCGCTAATCGTTTTTTTGATATGATATGATATGAATAATAACCATTCAATTCCATCCAACATGGCTTCACTCCAACTATCAAAAAGCGATAAAACTTAGTAAATCTGTCATTTTATAAACTATGATAACAAAAAGCATAAATAAATTTTTCTTTGTAATAGCTACGCCATTTTTATTAGCCGCATGCAAATCAAACACAAACGCTATAATTTCTGGTGTGCCTTGGTATACTCAAAATGGTGAAAATGTTTCGGCACATGGTGCAAACATCATTAAAGAAGGTGATACCTTTTATCTTTTTGGGGAATATAAAAACACATTTATATCCTTTCAAGAAGCACTAATTTTTTAATTTTAAAGCATATTTAAATCCAACACATGAAACTATTTCATAAAATAAGTCTAATAGCATTTTTGATAATATCTTGTAAATCTGCTCAAGACAATCAACTTTCAAATAGCTCGTTCGAGATTGTAACACCAACCACCAAAACGAGTATTTTATATGGAAAGGGCGAACGGCTCGATTCTATAACAGCCAACTTGCTAGCGGAAGACATTTATAAAGTCACCAGTTATAAACCTAAAGTTATTACAAGTACTAACGAAGCTACCAAAAATGTGATTGTTATTGGTGAACTAAAAAGCAACCTTATAAAAACCTTTTTAGAGGATGATGCCGTAAAGCAAGAATTTAAAAATCAATGGGAAAGTTATATCTATAAAACCATAACCAATCCCACAAAAACGATAGAAAAAGCCTTTATTATTACTGGAACAAACCCAAGAGGGACAGCTTATGGCGTTTTCGATTTATCAAAAAAAATAGGCGTATCGCCTTGGTATTGGTGGGCCGATGTACCCGCAAAAAAGCAACAAGAATTGATTATAAATCAACCCGAGTTTTACAGTAGCGCTCCAAGTGTAGCGTTTCGAGGTATCTTTTTAAATGATGAAGATTGGGGTTTGCAACCTTGGGCAGAACATACTTTTGAGCCAGAAACAGGCGATATTGGTCCGAAAACCTATTCCAAAATTTTCGAGTTACTACTACGACTGAAAGCCAATACCATTTGGCCCGCAATGCACCCTAGCACCAAAGCTTTTTTTCATTATCCTAGTAACCGTAAAATGGCAGAAGCTTACAATATCGTAATAGGTACATCGCACGCCGAACCTATGCTGAGAAACAATGTTGATGAATGGAACAAAGAAACCATGGGACATTTTAATTATAAAACGAATAAAGAAAGTGTCTATAAATATTGGGAAGATCGTGTAAAAGAAGCTAAAAATATTGACGGCATTTATTCCATGGGAATGCGTGGTGTTCACGATAGCGGAATGGAAGGCGTTAAAAGCAAAGACGAAGCGGTTGAAGTACTTACCGATGTTATTGCTGACCAACGTGGTTTGCTAAAGAAATACATAAATCCGAATGTAGAGGACGTTCCGCAAGCCTTAACCGTTTATAAGGAAGTACTGGATTTATACAAAAACGGACTAAAAGTTCCCGATGATATTACTTTGGTTTGGACTGACGATAATTACGGCTACATCAGGTCGCTTAGTAATGCTGAAGAACAAAAACGTAACGGTGGTAGCGGCGTGTATTATCATGCCTCATATTGGGGGCGTCCGCACGATTATTTATGGTTAGAATCTACAAATCCGTATTTGATTCATGAGGAAATGATGAAAGCTTACAATTTGAACAACAAAGACATTTGGATTTTAAATGTAGGCGACATTAAACCTGCAGAATATAGTATGCAACTCTTTTTGGATATGGCATTTGATGCTGAATCTTTCCAAAAAACTGAAGCTGTAAAAGCGCATCAAACTCAATTTTTCACCGATATTTTTGGAGCAGATTTAGGAGAAACCATGGCTGATATTAAAACAGCATATTATCAGTTGGCTTTTGAACGCAAACCGGAATTTATGGGTTGGAGCCAAACCGAAAAAACCACACCTATTTATAAATCGGCTTACAATACATTGAGTTATGGCGATGAAATTTCTGAGCGTATTAAGTCGTTTGAAACGCTCGAAAACAAAGTAGATAGTATAGAAGAGAAACTTCCTGAAGCTTTAAATTCTAGTTTCACGCAACTTTTATCGTATCCTGTAAAAGGCGCATCGAACATGACTAAAAAATTCATGTATCGCGATAAAGCTTTGGTTTATGCGAATCAAGGCAGAAAAAGCGCTTCCGTTTATAAAGATAAATCGAATAACTCCTATGAGAATATTGTTGCTTTAACCAAAAATTACAATGCACTTTCCAACGGAAAATGGCAAGGAATCATGGATATGAAACCGCGACGTTTGCCTGTTTTTGATAATCCTGAAATTAACTTAGAATTTAAAAACACCGAAAAACCAATTGGTATTTCAGTTGAGGATACTTCAAGTACGAAATCGGGCATACCAAAATTACCAACGTTTTATGTAAATGATACCGCATCCTATTTTATTGATGTGTTTTTGGTAAAAAATAATCAAGCTAGTTGGAGTTTTGAAAATATTCCGAATTGGATAAAATTAAGTCAAGTTTCAGGTGAATTAAATGATAGAGTTTTAGAAAAACGCATCCAAGTGTCAATAGATTGGAATTTATGGAAAGCTTCCGGTGAACCGCTATCCGCTCAAATCAAAATCAAAAGTGAAGGTTTTAACGAGACTATTCAAATTAATACTTCAAACAGTTATCAAAATTTATCCGAGGCATCGCTAGTTGAAAAAAACGGATTAGCAGTTATTTATGCCAGCAGTTTTTCAAACATCCATAAAACAGAGAAGACGTTTTGGGAAAAACAAACAGGATTTGGTCACACGCAATCGGTAATGCAAGCTAAACCACTCAATGCAAAATCAACTGAAAACACAACTGAAGCGGCATATCTAGAATACGATATTGAAACAGAAACCATTACAAATGAAGCTATTTTAAAAATCGTGGCTATACCAACGCATCCACTAACTACCGACGGCGACGTTAGAATTAAAGTCCAATGGAATAACGAACCTATACAAGAACTAAGTTTCAAAACCTACGGCCGTAGCAATACTTGGAAGCAAAACGTGTTAACCAACAAAGCCATAAAGCAAATGAAAGTATCGTTAAAAACGAAAGGCAAACAAACCCTTAAAATATTTATGGTTGATGCAGGTGTAGCTTTGGATTATATGGTTTTAAATACTAAAAATAAGAAGTTAGGGTACAAATTACCAAAGGAAACAGAACTTGGCAGATAAATTTTGCGTGTATTTGAGATTAATCAGTTAAAGGATAGCTGATTAATCTCAAATAAAATCACATTTCATATTTCTTTTTCATATTGTTTTCTGCGATTTTCTACTAATTTGAAAATAATAAGTGTTTTTTTTACACTTGTAAAAATTTTATTGTAGATTTGGCACAAAACAAGGTGTTACATCAATAATGTCTTTTGGTTATTTTATAAAAATTACAGCATATTTTAAACGAAATTCTGTTTTTACTAAAAATTGCCAAAATTTTAATAATTAATAGTTATATAACACGCAATTAGACTACTAATTTAGATAAAATACCTTAGTTTTGTGAGATTGGAAGTTAAATATAAAACTACAACAAACTATTCAAGATGAACAAAAAAATCGATCAGCAATCCGCAGATAATATTAGAGCTTTAGCGGTGGCAATGGTAGAAAAGGCGAATTCAGGACACCCTGGAGGACCAATGGGAGGTGCAGACTTTATGCACATATTATATTCAGAATTTTTTAATTACGATCCAACGGACATGGAATGGCCATTTAGAGATCGTTTTTTTATGGATGCTGGTCACTTATCTACATTAATGTATGCGCAGTATTACCTATTAGGAAATTACGCAAAAGACGATGTAGCAAATTTTAGACAATGGGGTTCAATTACACCTGGTCACCCAGAAGTTGATGTAAAACGTGGTATCGAGAATACTTCAGGGCCACTTGGTCAAGGTCACACTATGGGTGTTGGCGCTGCAATCGCTGCTAAATTTTTAGAAGCGCGTTTTGGAGATTGGATGAACCACAAAATATACGGATTCATTTCTGATGGTGGTGTACAAGAAGAAATATCGCAAGGTGCTGGTAGAATTGCTGGCCATTTAGGATTAAGTAACTTTATTATGTTCTTCGATTCTAACGATATTCAATTATCAACATCAACAGACGAAGTAACTACCGAAGATACTGCAAAAAAATATGAAGCTTGGGGATGGAAGGTTGTAACTATCGATGGGCACAACCACGACGAAATTCGTAAAGCCTTAACCGATGCTAACAACGAAACCGAAAAGCCAACCTTAATTATTGGTAAAACCATAATGGGTAAAGGTTGTGTAGCAGCCGATGGTAGCATGTACGAAGGACACTGTGAATTACACGGTAAACCAATTGGAGATACAGGTGCAGATTACGTAAAAACCTTAGAAAACTTGGGTGCAAATCCAGAAAGTCCTTTCGATATTTTTGGAGATGTTGAAGCGTTCTACAAAACAGTAATAGAAGAGAAAACAAAACAAGCGACAGCTAAAAAAGCTGAAATTGAAGCTTGGAAAAAAGATAACGAAGCCTTAGCGACTAAGTTAGATTTCTTCTTATCTGGACAATTACCAGAATTAGATTTCGCTTCAGTTGAGCATAAAGCAGGCTTAGCGTCTAGAGCAGCATCTTCAAATGTGTTAGCGTATTTAGCTGAAAACGTGGAAAACATGATTGTGTCTTCTGCCGATTTATCAAACTCTGATAAAACTGATGGGTTCTTAAAGAAAACATCATCATTACAAAAAGGTGATTTCTCTGGTTCGTTCTTACAAGCTGGTGTTGCCGAATTAACTATGGCTTGTATTGCAAACGGTATTGCTTTACACGGTGGTATTATTCCAGTTGTAGCAACATTCTTTGTGTTTTCAGATTACATGAAACCTGCCATTCGTTTAAGTGCGATTCAAGAATTGCCTGTTAAGTATGTGTGGACGCACGATGCCTTTAGAGTAGGTGAAGACGGACCAACACACCAGCCAATTGAGCAAGAAGCACAAATTCGTTTATTAGAAAAACTTCAAAACCACAGCCACAAACAAAGTTTCTTAGCGTTACGTCCAGCAGATTCTGCCGAAACTAGCGTTGCTTGGAAAATGGCTATGGAAAATACCGATACGCCTTCTGGTTTAATTTTATCGCGTCAAGGCATAAAAGATGTACCTGCCGAAGGATCGCGTTACGAAGCGGCTTTAGCTGCCGAAAAAGGTGGTTATTTAGTAAAATCTGTTGATAATCCAGATGTAGTGCTTGTAGCTAACGGATCGGAAGTATCAACATTAGTAGCTGCTGCCGAAATTTTAGAAGCAGACCACAACCTTAAAGTTAGTATTGCTTCTGTTATTTCTGAAGGTTTATTCAAACAACAATCAAAAGAATACCAAAATAGTATAGTTCCAAAAGACAAACCTTTATTTGGTTTAACGGCTGGTTTACCTGTAAACTTAGAAGCTTTAGTTGGCGACAATGGTAAAGTGTTTGGTTTAGAGCATTTCGGTTATTCTGCTCCTGCTGGCGTTCTTGATGATAAATTTGGATTTACTGGCGAAAAAGTAAGCAAAGAAGTATTAGCATATTTACAAACAAAATAAAACATAAAACAATGAAATTTTTTATAGATACAGCCAATTTAGATGATATCGCCGAAGCTCAAGCTTTAGGTGTACTTGATGGTGTTACAACAAACCCGTCGTTAATGGCAAAAGAAGGTATTACAGGTGAAGAAAACATTCTAAACCACTACAAAAAAATATGTGATATTGTTGATGGTGACGTTAGCGCCGAAGTAATAGCAACAGATTTTGATGGTATGGTAAAAGAAGGTGAAGCTTTAGCGGCTTTACACCCACAAATTGTGGTTAAATTACCTTTAATTGCCGATGGTATTAAGGCTTGTAAATACTTTTCAGATAAAGGTATTAAAACAAACGTAACATTAGTATTCTCTCCTGGTCAAGCGTTATTAGCTGCTAAGGCTGGAGCAACTTACGTATCGCCATTTTTAGGTCGTTTAGATGATATTTCAACAGATGGTTTAAATCTTATTGCTGAAATTCGTCAGATTTATGATAACTACGGTTTTAGTACTGAAATTTTAGCAGCTTCAATTCGTCACACAATGCATGTTATCGATTGTGCAAAAATTGGTAGTGATGTTATGACAGGGCCATTATCATCTATTACAGGTTTATTAAAACACCCGTTAACCGATATTGGTTTAGCTAAATTTTTAGCAGATTACAAAAAAGGAAACGAATAATCTTCGTTTTACAACATAAAAAAAGCTGTTTTAAAGTTTTGGTTTTGTCAATCTGAATTTATTTCAGATTCTCGAAACAAACATAAAATCTGATTAATGAGATCCTGAAACGAGTTCAGGATGACAGATTTTATAACTTTTAAGACAGCTTTTTTTATTTCTCCTTTCGGAATAGCTATTTAAAGTGAATAATGTTTAAGCAGCCTATAACGATAGTTGGTTAGTATTAATTGGAGTTATATTTAGGGAAGGTTTCTTAGGGTAAAAACAGTAAGCTGTCAATCCTGCTATTAAGTTTACCAAAAAGCCTTTAACAGATCGGTGTCTTGTATGATCAATTCTACAAATGTTTTTAAGTTCATCGTTAACAAATTCTACTCGAGCTCTTTTGCGAAGCAGTATAGCGTCCACATCTGACAAGTTCTGTTTTTTCATGTTCTTTCTCACTTTTGTAATGAGCCGTATTCCATTTTGGAAGAGCAGTTCGGCCAAAGCCTTGGAAATATCGCATTAAGGGCAACTAGATACGGTCTTGCCTTGTGTTAAATCACTCATAGCTTATAAGCTCAAGAAATAGGTCTATGAGATGCTTACTAACTTAATGGATATAAAAATGTTTAAAATTGGTAAACTGACCAAAGTGGAATAGGAATAACAAAATATTTGATGGCGGCCAACTCACCAATTCAGAAAAAAATCTGAGAGATTTTTACAAACGTTTACTAAATATCACTATTTCCAAGACTGCGTTAGCGGGTAATTACGAAGATCTTCATTTATATAACAGAAAACATACACCCAATTATTCCAATAAAGTATTGTCGTTTTTAAGCTGGAGTAACAATGAAATTTTGCTTATAGTTTCAAATTTTGATGATGAACGTGCGGCCGAATTCAATTTAAAAATTCCTAAAACTTGCATTGAAACACTTCAGCTTCAAAAGGGTAGTTATACACTAACCAATATCCTCTCTAATTAATATAAATCTAATTTAAATGTTAAAGATTTAGAAGGAACACTTCCCGTTACTCTCAATCCGTTAGAATCTTTCATTTTAAAAATAAAATAGCTTATAAAATTCCATTTTTAGTGTAACATTTTTCCTGTTAGTAAGTCTACTTAATAACGACTAAGCATTAATTAGTACCTTTGTAGCATCTCACGAAACATTATAGCAAATGGATATTAACGACAATATCGAATCGCCATTAAGGCTAAATATTAGCTTTAATAAACTTTTAGAACAATATGAAACCTTGTCTAAAAGCGATAATGAACACACAAAAGCTAAAGCCCAAACTATTTTAACTTTAGCTGAACAATATCCAGAACTTCGACATGGCATTAGTGACTTTGATGTTATAACCGAGCGCGAAAAAGAAATTGCTATTTTATTGCAAGATATTTTTAATCCCTTATTAACAAATAACGAGATTAAAGCCGCATCAATACCATTTCACGATTTTAATTTTAATGTTTCAAATCGTTTTAAAAGTATTGTAAAAACGGCAGGAACAGATTTTAAGCTACAAATTAAAAACATGCCTAACGAGGAGTTTTATATACTTACTTGTACGGTTATTTTAAATTTTTGCTATGGTTACGATCTAAATTTTAAACGCCCTGTTTACTATCAAATTCCTGATGAAAAAGGTATTTTACGCTATTATAAAATAACCTATAATGCCGATTTTTGTGAAATAATCCCATCGGCAAATGCCCCAAAAATTACTCAAGAAGATTACGAAGAATTACTAGATAATTTCGAAAATATTGAAATTTGGAAAGAAAAATTTCCGCCACAAAGCTATCAATTTAATGGTTTTGTAATTTCGAATATGTTTGATGTTACCGACGATCAATCTATCTCAAACATCAAATCTGGGTTAATTATAGACGATAACTGCTCCGACGAAAATTTTGTGGATACATTTCATGAAGTTTTTCGTTCGCTATTAGGTATTAATTCACTTAAAATAGGTTTTTCAATTTACAACAAAGAAGACCACACATTTAATCGTGTCGATGCCATTGGCGCCAATAGCTTTTTAATAAATAACATAACCAGTAAAAAATGTACCGATGCCTTGTGTAAATGGTCGTACAACCGATTATTAAACGAAAAAAAGTATTTTTCGGTATCGAATGTAGATAACGCTTACCAAAAATCGAATGGTAAAGCACCACACATTGCTGCATTGCACAAACAAGGTATTAAGAGTGCTATTTTTGCTCCAATTGCGAATGATGACGGATTAATGGGAATTTTAGAGATTGTGTCTCCTCGCCCATTTGAATTAAATAGTATTACTACCAACAAACTGGTTGATGTGATGCCTTTTATTGTTTCGGCAGTAGAACGCAGTATTAATGAAGAAGAAAATTTAATTGAAGCTATTATTCAGCAAGAATGCACCTCAATTCATCCAAGTGTTTCATGGAAGTTTAAAGAAGCGGCTAAAAAGTTTTTAATTCAAAGTCATATTAACCCGAACGAAAAACCATCGTTTAGCAAAATTGCATTCCATGAAGTTTATCCGCTTTTTGGACAAATTGATGTAAAAGGATCCTCGGATGCTAGAAACGAAGCCACTAAAAAAGATTTAGCGCTTCAACTTTCGTTAATTAGTAAAATTTTAGAAAGTATATCAAAAACCGATAAGCTACCTATTTTTGAGCAGCTTAATTATCAGTTAGAAGCCTTCAGCAGTGAAATAAATTCAGATTTTAAAGTAGATAGCGAGCAGCAATTAATTTCATATTTTAAAAATGAAATCGAGCCTTTATTTCATCACTATTTAAAAAAGAAAGATTTCCCTAAAGCCGAAATTGAAGATTATTTCAGCAAGATTGATACGAATTTAGGCGTTATTTACCATTATCGTAAAAGTTTCGATGATACAATTACGCTTATAAACAAAAACATGTCGGCTGTTTTAGATGACAAACAAGAAGAAGCCCAAGCCATGTATCCGCACTTTTTCGAGCGTTTTAAAACAGATGGTGTTGAGCACAACATGTACATTGGCGAATCTATTACCAAAGAAAACAGTTTTAACAAAATATACCTATACAATTTAAGACTTTGGCAACTACAGGCTATGTATGACATGGAAAATAGCTTTTACCAAAACCAAAACGAATATCCTATTAGTTTAGATGTCGCATCGATGGTATTGGTTTTTAACCAACCGCTTTCCATACGTTTTAGAATGGACGAAAAGCGTTTTGATGTAGATGGCACATACAATGCCCGTTACGAAGTTGTAAAAAAACGCGTAGATAAAGCGTTTATAAAAGGTACCGAAGAACGTATTACAGCCAAAGGTAAATTAAGTATTGTTTATTCGCAAAAAGAAGACGAATTGGAGTACTTAAAATACATTAGTTTTATGCAGTCTAAAAACATGTTAGATGATGATGTTGAAATTTTAGAACTTCAAGATTTACAAGGAGTAACAGGTTTAAAAGCACTTCGTGTTAGTTTTATCTATCAAAAAACCGATGGCGGCAATGTATTTTACACCTATAATGATTTAATGAACGAAATTAAAGGTTAAGCGTTTTGCTTTTTTACACCGTAAAAATAAAGGGAGTGTTTGTTGATTTCAATATTAAAAACCTCTTCAATCGTTTTTTTAATTTCCTGTACTCTAGGATCGCAAAACTCTAAAACGTCGCCCGAATCAGTTAGTATCACATGATCGTGTTGCCTGTTAAAATAGGATTTCTCGTACTGAGATGTACCGTTACCAAATTGATGCTTTCGTATTAATTTAGCCGCTATCAATAAATCTATAGTATTGTATAAAGTAGCACGACTAACTCTATACTTTTTAGCCTTCATTTTAATGTAGAGTTCATCAACATCAAAATGCGCATTGGTGTTATAAATTTCCTCTAAAATCTCGAAACGTTCGGGCGTTTTTCTATGTCTGTTAGTTTCAAGAAAATCGGTAAACACTTTTTTAACGGTAGCTTGTGTATTAATTTCTTCGGGCATTTTTTAGGTATTAAATAAATATGAAAATTAAGATGTTATTTATTCTATATTATTGAAGCTTAAAACGGATGCTATTTGTAACTCAAATAAAGTGCCTTTAACCAAATCTTCTAAATTAGAGAGATTATTTTCAGTCGATTTAAAAACAAACTCCACATAATTTGTATTGCCTTTTATTTGCTTCAGAATTTTACAACGGCAGTTTTTACAATTACACCCAGCCTTTGCCGAATTTATAATAACAACCAAATTTTCTAACTCTGCCCTACTTAAAATTATAGCCACTTCGCCTAAAACCATTTGGATTTTTTCTGAGTCAAATGGGCCTTTTTCAAGATTATCTTTTAAAACATAAGTCGTACCAATGACATTGCTATAAATAGGATCTAAAAAGAGCATAACGTTTATTTTTTGTAAATATACAAACAATTTTTATTTAGAATAAATTAAAATAATGTATTTTTGTGATTCAATTAAAACTAAAACACATTGGAAAAAATAGGTTTATTTTATGGTTCGGATACCGGCGTAACAGACGATATTACTAGAGATTTTGCAACATATTGGGAAGACGACAACCTCGAAATCATGGAAATTGGTGATGCTTCTGTAAACGATTTCGAACCGTACAACTTATTAATTTTAGGACTATCAACCTGGTATGACGGTGATTTACAAAGCGATTGGGAAGATTTTTTTGAGGATTTCCAAACGATAGATTTTACAGGTAAAACTGTAGCTATTTATGGTTTAGGCGACCAAATTGGCTATGCCGAATATTTTATTGATGGTGTTGGCATTTTAGCTAAAGTTATTATTGAAAACGGTGGCAATGTAGTTGGCTATTGGCCTGCTAACGAATACCGACACACCGATTCTGTTGCTTTAATTGAATCTCAAGAAGACCTGTTTTACGGTTTAGCATTAGACCACGATAATGAATCGCAACTAACCGACGAACGCTTAAAAAAATGGATTGCTCAAATTAAAGAAGAATTTAATGAAGCCTTACAAGAGGCTTAGCATTAAAAGTTTTTGCTTATCTTCGACTCACTATATCACATAGTTAGCTGCAATTTGAATAGTGAATGGATAAAACAAGGTCAATATTAAAAAAAATTCTTAGTAATTTTTTGTTAGGGCTGCTCTTCATGGGAATAGTCCTTTTATCCGTTGGATTAGGATATAGAGGTAAATACCAAAGAGTATCTGACTCTTATTTACCAATGGCTTTTATCGGATTTGGAATTTTATTACCTTATATAATTTACTTTTTTTACTCCTCATATAAATATCAAAAAAGACAAAAGATCCTTTTGGAAAAAGAATCTAATAATTTTAATATATTCATTAATAATTCAAGAAAATCGGACTTAAATCTCAACGATGTAGAAATAATCTCTTTCAACTCAAAGAGTCCTGGCTTTTATGAATCAAAAGTTGGACAATTAAATCAAAAAGACTCTTATAAAAATAAAAAGCCGAATGAAGTAAAAGTTGAATTCCCTTTTGGCGGACAAAAATTAAATTATTTATTTAAAACCAACAAAGGACTAGACAATATTAAAATTCATTTTGCTATTAAAAAAGTAACAAAAATTTACTTTGATAAAAATGATAGTGACAAAATTTATATAGACTTTGATTTTCTTAATAAATAAAAAACTATAGCTAACACCAGATAAAAAAATGGCCAGTTTTAGCTAAACCAAAGTGAGTTGCTCGTTTGCTAGCTTCTGATTTTCCTTCAGAAAATCCTCGTATACAAACACACAGCTTTCGTTATACATAAACTTATATTAGCATTAAGGCCATTACTTTTTTAATGTTACTATGGTATATGGCTTAAAGCTTAATGTATTATCTTTTAAAATAATGGGTTCTTGCTGATTATCTATTTTTACAATTTTAAATTTGGTTTTGTTAATTAAAGCTTCAATGTTTTTGTTGTTATAAAGCTTAAAAACAGATTGTGTAACAAAAGGGATTTGTGACATAAATGACTCTTGAACAAAAGCAAAAACAAATTTTCCTTTAGGTTTTAATACACGATAAATCTCATTAAAAACCTCCAGAGCATCCTCATAGAAATAAATGGTATTTACCGTTAAAACAGTGTCGAAAAAATTAACAACGTAAGGAATATTTTTACCGTTGTATAATTGGAAATTAGCAATATTCTTTTTTACAAAAGCACTGTTATTTTTTTCGGATTCTGTTCGCATTGTTTCCGATATTTCCATACCAAAATACCTTAAATCGTTGGCCTGCTTCAGTATATCGTTTAAATGATTGCAATTGCCATGACCTAACTCTAACACCCTATTTTTATCCTTTAATTTTAAGGCTGTAATACTCTCATATATCATATTTTTATGAGACGTATTCATTTTTAAACCTAATTGAATGCCCATTTCACCATTAGGACAACTCAATTGATTGGCGTAAACCTCGTGATTTTCTGTATTTTGTATTAAAGTAGCGCTTTGATATGGCATAACATTACTATTTAGAAGTATTCTTAATAACAAATATAGATTATTATTTGGAATAATTCTAAACAAATTAAACTAAAGCCTAATGCATAAGATATATTATGTTAATTTATGAATATAAAGTGATTAGGTTTACCTAAAAAGAACACTAAAATTTTTGTAAACCAGCCTGATATAATTTTTATAAGATAATTAAGAAACTTAAACCAAACCAGACATTTGAAACGCAATAGTAAAGGCTATCACACTTACAATAATGCCAATCATAAAAACACTATAAGTTAGGCGCAGAATTTTATATTTTTTATCTAAAACCAAACCTAAAAAATAAAGATCCTTTTTCATTGATGAATAAAGATAATCGCGATCTTGTATCATTTCGCCCATAGCCCACTCAAAATCGTCAAGACTCATTTTATGAAAGTTCCCAAAAAATAACAGATTCACTTTTTTATTGGCTACATCTTGCTTGGTAAACTTGCCACTGGTTACATTAGGTCGCGTTGCTAAAACCGATAAAATTATGGATGCTACTGTTACCAAAACAAAAATTAAAGTAGGTATAATTAAATATTTATTTGATGGATTATCGAGCTTAGGAATTAAATTAGCCAAAACCAGCGATACAATAATGGCGTTTACCGACAATAAAATGTTTGCCTTAGTATCAGCAATATTACTCAAGGTTATGTGGTTACGGAAGGTTACCCTAAACATAGTTTCTATACCGCGTTCTGGTAATTCTATTTTATTTTTTTTAAACTTAAGTTCTTCTTTTTTTTGTTTGATTTTTTTGGAACTCGACGCCAGCTTCTTTTTCATTTTTAGCAATTTCGCTAAATTTTTGCCCTTTCCTTTTTCCCAAAGTACCGTCGCTTCTGGCGTTTTAAATTGATGCATCTTAGTTAGAAAATCAATTCCGTTATCAACCCATTCACTTTCAGTATAAATTTTATCGCATAAAAGTTCCCACTCTTTACGTAATAACTCAGAAATATCAACATAATTATTACTACCAACGTGCGAGCAATCGGCATCAATAATAATTTTTTCCAACCTTGTCTGTGGCTCATGCCCCAATTTGGTTGCTATAATAAGTTTACAAACAGTTTCAATATGCTCCGGTGCATATTTTTTTGATTCTAAAAATGTTCTGGCAATACTAACACTAGCCTCCTCATGTTTACTTACACCTTTAGTATAACCTGTATCGTGCAGCCAACAACTAATTAATAAAACCTCGGTTTCTAAGTCGTTTAACTTGCAGGCTTCAGCTAAAACTTTAGCCTTTTCAATAACACGCGTTGTGTGGGTTAGGTTATGATAAATAAACGATGCATTTAATTTTTCACTTAAAAGCGTAGTGGCAAACTGTTCAACATCAACAAGAAGGTTACTCATAAAAATAAAATGATTTAATGTAAAAGTAATAAACTTTACTAAAACAGAAGTGTGTGTTGTAAACGCATTTATTTGTCGTATATTTTAAAAAAACTTTCAAACTTTAAACCGTAATTTTGCATGTAAGATTGTGGATTATTTTACGACTTATGTTTAATATAAATTTTTAAGCTAAAACCTTATGCTAACTTGGAAAGATATTATTAATTTTTCGGTTAACGGAAATTTAAAACCTGATAATAAAGTTGAAAAAACCGAAACCGAATGGCAACAACTTTTAACTCCCGAACAGTTTAGAATTACACGTCTAAAAGGCACCGAAATGCCTCATAGTGGTGCTATGTGTACCAGCCACGAAGCTGGAATTTACAGTTGTATTTGTTGCGGCACTTTGCTTTTCGACTCCACAATAAAATTTAATTCTGGCACGGGTTGGCCTAGTTTTACACAACCCATAACTAAAAATGCCGTTAAATACGACAAAGACGATTCGCACGGTATGATTCGCGTAGAAATTATGTGTAACACCTGCGATGCGCATTTAGGGCATGTATTTCCCGACGGGCCAGAACCTAGCGGATTGCGTTACTGCGTAAATTCGGAATCATTACAATTAGAAAACAAATAAAAAAATGAATAAAAATATAGAAACTGCCACTCTTGGTGGCGGATGTTTTTGGTGTACACAAGCCGTTTTTCAAGAGCTTGTAGGTGTAGAAAAAGTAGTATCGGGCTATACTGGAGGCAATGCTCCTGGACACCCAACTTACAAAGAGGTTTGCTCTGGTTTAACAGGACATGCCGAAGTGGTTCAAATTACGTTTGATGCTAATGCTATTTCGTATCAAGATATTTTAACCATTTTTATGACCACGCACGATCCTACAACCTTAAACCGACAAGGTGCCGATGTTGGTACGCAATATCGTTCGGCTATATTTTATTATAACGACAATCAAAAAAACATTGCCGAAACGGTACTAAAAGAATTAGCATCTTATTTTGATGATCCTATTGTTACAGAAATAACTGAGGCCAGTATTTTTTATGCTGCCGAAGATTATCATCAAAATTATTACAACAACAATACCACACAAAGCTATTGTAATGCTGTAATTACACCAAAATTGGCTAAATTTAGGAAACTTTATGCATCAAAACTAAAGTCTTAATCCTTCATTTTTAAATAGTTCAAATGAAAATATCTTTAAAAACGTTTTCAACTTTTTTAATTATTACGCTTTTAAGTGCTTGCGCCACCTATAAAACCCAATATAATACCGAACCTATTTCAGGAACGATTAACGAAGCCAACATTGCACATTCGTTTTATTTAATTGGCGATGCAGGTAACTCACCAATAGGCACAAAAATCAAAGCCTTATCTGCTTTTCAAGAAACACTAAAAGCTGCTTCAAAACAAAGTACGGCGCTTTTTTTAGGAGATAATATTTATCCTAAAGGGATGCCAAAAGAAGACGAAGAAGGACGTGGTTTTGCCGAACATCAATTAAATGTACAAACCGAAACGGTTAAAAATTTTAAAGGCAAAACTATTTTTATTCCAGGAAATCACGATTGGTATAGCCATGGTTTAAAAGGACTAAAGCGTCAAGAAAAATATATTGAAGCTATTTTAGGTAAAAATACCTTTTTGCCCGAAAATGGTTGTCCGTTAGAAAAGATAAACATTTCCGAAGATATTGTTTTACTTATTCTTGACACCGAATGGTACATTACCAATTGGAATAAGCACCCAACTATAAACGATGATTGCGAGATAAAAACAAGAACCGAGTTTTTAGATGAGCTAGAAGCCGAAATAAAAAAAGCACGCGGAAAAACTACGGTTATTGCCATGCATCATCCGTTGTTTACCAATGGCCCTCATGGTGGTGAGTATTCGGTGATTAATCATTTAAAACCTATTCCTGTTTTAGGAACTTTAAAAAATATTTTACGTGAAACCACAGGTGTTTCTCCTGCCGATGTGCAAAACAAACGCTACAATACTTTAAAAAAACGTGTGGTTACAATGGCACAAGAAAACGACAAGGTAATTTTTGTTTCTGGTCACGAGCACAGTTTGCAATATTTGGTAAAAGATAATTTGCCTCAAATAATTAGCGGTGCTGGCTCTAAATCTACACCAACACGAAATGTTTCTGATGCGTTTTCATCTAGCCAATCGGGTTACGCGCGCTTAGATATTTTAAAAAATGGCGCCTCATACGTTCGATTTTTTTCAGAAGAAAACGAGCTATTATTTCAAACGCCAATACACGAAGCCGCTCATTTTGATACTAACATTGAAAACGACAAACCTTTTCCTAGCGAAGTTTCAGCTTCAATTTACACATCAGAAGAAACACATAAATCTAAATTCTATAAAGGTATTTGGGGAGAACGTTATCGTGATGTTTACGGCACAAAAATTACAGCGCCAACGGTAAAATTAGATACGCTTTTTGGCGGATTAACACCTTTTAGAAAAGGCGGCGGGCATCAATCGAAATCACTTCATTTAAAAGACAAAAATGGGACACGTTACGTTATGCGTGCTTTACGAAAAAGTGCAACGTTATATTTGCAAGCGGTGGTGTTTTTAGATCAGTATATTGAAGGTCAGTTCGATAATACAGCACCTGCAAATTTGGTTCAAGATTTCTTTACGGGTTCGCATCCTTATGCGCCGTTTGTTACGGGAACCTTGTCCGATCCTTTAGAAATTTACCACACCAATCCCGTTTTATATTACGTTCCCAAACAATCTGCTTTAGGTCATTTTAATAATGAATTTGGAGATGAATTGTGCATGATTGAAGAACATCCTTCCGAAGGCCATAAAATTAAAAGTTTTGGTTACGCCGAAGATATTGTAAGCACCGACGATCTGAGGAAAAACCTAAGAAAAGACGAAAAATACAGTGTCGACAAAACCGCTTTTTTACGGGCGCGATTATTTGATATGACTATTGGTGATTGGGACAGACACACCGACCAATGGCGATGGGCAGAGTTTAAAACTAAAGACAAAGTGGTTTATAAACCCGTACCTCGCGACCGTGATCAAGCCTTTTCTATAATGGGGGATGGCGCTTTTATGGCGTTTGGATCGCGCGCAATTCCAGCATTAAAACTTATGGAAGGTTTTAACGAAACGGTTAGGAATGTAAAAGGCTTCAATTTAAGTCCGTTTCCGTTAGATATGATGTTGCTTAGTGAAACCACAAAGACCGAATGGGACGAACAGGTAAGCTTGATTCAAAAAACGCTAACCGAAGAGTTAATGAATAAAGCTTTTGAAAATTTCCCAAAAGAAATTCAAGATGAAACCGTTTCAGAAATAAAAAGAGTTTTAAAAGCGCGTTTAAATAACTTGCCCGAAATAGCCGAAGCTTATTACAATGCACTCAACAAAAAAGTAATGATTAAAGGCACCGATAAAGACGATTTTATTGATGTAGAACGCTTACCTAACGGCCACACAAAAGTTTCAATTTATAGAAATAAAAAAGGCGAACGTGCGACCTTATTTTTCGAAAAAACGTTTAGCCACAACACAACAAAAGAACTTTGGATTTACGGTTTAGACGATAAAGACATTTTTACTGTTTTTGGTGACGGAAACAATTTAATTAAAACACGATTAATTGGCGGCCAAAACAATGATACCTATACGATTGAAAACGGCAAAAAAGTTAAACTTTACGATTACAAATCCAAAGAAAACACTTTTACAACAAATCGTGGCGGTAAAACATTGAGTAATAATTACGAAACTAATGTGTATCATTACAAAAAACCTAAGAACAACACGAATCAAATTTTACCTTCCATTGGATTTAACCCCGACGATGGTGTAAAAATGGGGTTTGCCGATACGTTTACCACTTATGGTTTTGCTCGTAACCCATTTACATCGCAGCACAATTTTTCGGGAGCTTATTATTTTGCAACTAGTGGTTTTGAGCTTGGTTATCATGGCGAGTTTGCCAATGCTATTGGAAATTGGAATTTTGCCATAAACACAAAATTTACAAGCCCCAATTATGCTGTTAACTTTTTTGGTTTTGGTAACAGCACACCAAACCCTGAAGCTAATGAAAATGATGGTTTAGATGTCGATTTAAACTATAATCGCGTAAAGTTACAAACGCTTGAATTTGCTCCAGCATTAATTTGGCGCGGTGCCTTAGGCGCGAGTTTTAAAGTGGGAATTTCTTATCAAAATATTGAAGTTGAAGAAACTGCAAACCGATTTATAAACCTGTATTTAAACAATAATAAAGAAGAGGTAAATCATAACTTTTTAGGTGCCGATGTTACCTATCATTTTAAAAACACCGACGATGACGCTTTCCCAACCATGGGAATGGCATTTTCTTTTAATGCGGGCTATCGTAATAATTTAAATGAAGCTAAAGGCTATGGTTATATTATTCCGGAATTAAGTTTCGATTATAAATTAGTACATAGTGGCCAGTTGGTTTTTGCTACCAAATCGCGTGCTCATTTTAATTTAGGAGACAATTTTGAGTTTTATCAAGCTGCAAATATTGGTGCTAAAACAGGTTTGCGCGGTTTTAGAAACGAGCGCTTTTCAGGTAAGACTGCTTTTTCTCAAAGTTCGGATTTACGCTTAAATTTCAAAAAATTTAGAACAGGTATATTGCCAATTAGTATTGGTGTTTTTGGAGGTTTTGATATTGGTAAAGTTTGGGTTGATGACAATTTTATAACAAATACCATGCATAATTCTGATACTTGGAACACTTCAATAGGCGGCGGCGCATTTGCAAATTTATCCAATTTAACTGCGCTAAATGTTTCGGCTTTTAATAGCGATGATGGCTTACGTTTTGCCTTTGCTTTAGGCTTTGGTTTTTAAATAAATCACTTTTTTACAATTGTAATTATCAGCTATATTTTTCGTCTAAAAAAGAAAATTAAATATTATGAAAAGTAGTTTTAATAACATTATACAGTCTGAAAAAGTTGTGCTTGTTGATTTTTTTGCCACTTGGTGTGGGCCATGTCAAGCGCTTATGCCAATATTAAAAGATGTAAAAACAGAAATTGGTGACGCCGCAAAAATTGTAAAAATAGATATTGATAAAAACAACGAACTTGCTGTAAAATATCAAGTACGTAGCGTACCAACCATGATTTTATTTGTTGATGGTGAACCTAAATGGCGACAATCGGGTGTGTTGCAAAAATCCGACATTTTAAATGTTTTAAATGTGCATTCAGGTATTGCAGTTTAATGCGTTTTAAATGTATATAAGTTTCCTTCTGATTCATCATTTTTTTCGTCAGTAACATAAAGGGTATTGTTTTTTTTATAACATATACCCTCTTTTTGTGTCGTTTTATTAAACTGTATACTTTCCATATTTCCATTGAAAAAATCATCATTTTTAAAATCTCTAAAAAGATATATTTGGCGCTGTGTTAAAATGGCGATTTCTTTGCCATCGTCACGAATATCTGCGGCTGTAACCCAATCGTTATTGTTTTCACCAAAATTATAAGTTCCTATTAATTTAGCTTCCTGCTTACCTTTTTTAGCAGGTAATTTATATAATTTGGTTTTGCCGTATTCATTTTTCACCCGGGTTTTAGTGAATAAATAAAAATAGTTATTGAAGTAAAAAAACGCTTCACAATCAAAATACAATTTATCTTTTTTAGGCGGATATTTTTTCTGATTTTCATACGAAAACGAAATGGTTTCAACTTCTATTTTTTTATCTGAAGTTAAATCGGAAGCGTTTACTTTTAATATTTTTAGGTTTGTTCTTTTATTGTTGTTATTTCCAAAATCACCAATGTAAATATTACCCTTTTCATCTGATGTGATGTCTTCCCAATCGTGGTTTTTAGCATCTATTTTTAATTTTCTTTCAACCGCTCCGTTGTAATTAACCAAGAATAAATGTGCTTTGTTTCCGCTATCGTTAAGCATCCATATTCCATCATTTTTAACAGTAATTTCATTGCCTGATACTTCGCTTAAATCTTTAGGTAAATCAACTATTGTGTTTTGGCAATTCGCTATTAAAATAAACAGAAATAAGTAGGCGTGTTTGAGCATAAAACAAGTATTAAATGCTAAATTTACAGTGTTTTTTTAACTCTATGAATACATTTAACGTTATTATAATTGGCGGTGGTGCAGCTGGTTTTTTTACGGCGATTAATATTGCAGAGCAAAACCCTGATTATAAAGTTGCTATTTTAGAAAAAGCCAAAATGGGCTTGCAAAAGGTAAAAATTTCTGGTGGCGGACGTTGTAATGTTACGCATGCCGAATTTATTCCGCAAGAATTGGTCACCAATTACCCAAGAGGAGAAAAGGAATTGCTTGGGCCATTTCATCAGTTTATGACGGGCGACACTATGGCGTGGTTTGAAGAACGTGGCGTGGCGTTGAAAATTGAAGATGATGGCCGCATGTTTCCGGCTTCAAATTCGTCGCAAACTATAATTGATTGTTTCTTAAATGAAGCTAAAAAATATAAGATTAAAATTATTTATAGCTCTGGTGTATCTAACATTGAAAAACACGAAGATTTATGGGCTTTACAAACTAAAACCGAGACTTTTCATGCAGAAAAACTTGTAGTTGCCACAGGTAGTAGCGCAAAAATATGGGACGTTTTAAAAACTTTAAATCATACTATTGTTAAGCCTGTGCCTTCATTATTTACGTTTAATGTTACCGATAAACGCATAAAAAATATACCTGGTGTTGTGGTACCAAATGTTACGGTAAAAGTGGTTAACACTCATTTGGAATCGCAAGGTCCGTTGTTAATTACCCATGTTGGTTTTAGTGCGCCTTCAATTTTAAAACTATCGGCTTTTGGTGCGGTAGAACTCGCCGAAATGAATTATCATTTCGATATTGAAATTAATTTTATTCAACAAGAATTCAATGCATGTTTAGAGGAATTAAAACAGCTTAAGCAAGAATTAGCTAAAAAAACTATGCTTAAGTTTGCTCAATTTAACATACCAAAACGGTTGTGGCAAAAATTGGTTACTGCAGCAAAAATTGAAGACAACCATACTTGGGCAGATATTAATAAAAACCAACTTGAAGGCTTAGCAAAACAATTAACCCAAGCTATTTTTACTGTAAACGGAAAGAGTACATTTAAAGATGAATTTGTAACTGCTGGCGGTGTGGATTTAAAAGAAGTAAATTTTAAAACCTTTGAAAGTAAACTACATAAAAACCTTTTTTTTGCAGGTGAAGTGTTGAACATCGACGCTATTACTGGTGGTTTTAATTTCCAAAATGCATGGACTAGTGGCTTTATTGTAGCTAAAAATATTAGTAAATAATTGAATACGTTTTCTTTAATTTTTAGCTAATGCCATTAAAACATACCCCTTCAAGAGCATGAGTGTCCCCTCTAATAAGAGGGGAATCAGGGGTGTGTCCTGTAATATTCTTTACTTCTAATTAAGACTATAAACACCTCCCTTAATCCCTCCTTACTAGGAGGGAAACTGTAGCGTTAAAAAATTCTCAATTATTACCTTAAAACGACTCTTTAACGTCTAACAAATCAGGATGTAAAAACTCATAATTAAGCCTTTTAATTAACTTTTCAGGGCTAATTTTTTTGTATTCCAATAGTTGCGCATCTTCAAAAACAGGAGCTGGTTTTCCTAAACGTTTTCTTGCTTGGGTATAAAAATCTTTCCGTGTAGGATGGTGGTTAGCACAAGCATTAAACGTTTCTCCAAAAATGTTACAATCTATAATTTTAGAAATAATACCAATACAATCATCGCGATGAATCATATTTACAAAACCGTTGGGTTGTGGTATTTTTTTATCCTTAAACCAATTTCCTGGTTGACGTTCACCTCCAAACAAACCTGCAAACCTAATTATAGTCGTTTCAAAATTCGAATTATTTCTAAACAAAGCTTCAACGTTTGTGAGAGGTGAATCTATAGTTTCAATAGTTTCAGTATAAGTTTTATTTCCCCTTGGATATACCGATGTAGAGCTTATAAAAATGACTTTTTTAACTTGAGATTGTTCAATATTATAAATTAAGTTTTGGTAAGTCTCAAAACTTTTTGACGTAATCATCACCAGTAAAACATCGGTTTTTAAAAAATCATTGTAATCCAAATCCTTTTCAACATCTATAATATACGGCTTAATACCTTCAGCTTTAAAAACCTTGACCTTTTCTAAAGACCTTGTCGATCCTTTAATTATAATATGCTGTTTTATAAAATGTTTAGCCAAGGAAAAACCCAACCAACCACAACCTAAAATACTATATATTTTTGTACTCATACTTTTTGTTCAATTAAAGATAGTTTAGTTATTTAAGTTTTATATTGTAACCTTAATCAATTGGTTTATGAAAACTTTTATAGCGCTACTACGAGGCATAAATGTAAGTGGAAAAAACAAGATTCCAATGGCAGATTTACGACAAGCACTAACTAATTCGAATCTACAAAATGTTCAAACGTACATACAAAGCGGAAATATAATTTTTCAATCTTCAGAAACAAATAAAAAAGTATTAGAAGCATTAATTAACAAGGCTATTTCAGATAAATTCTCATTTAACATACCTGTTTTGGTACTAACGCCAGATGAATTAAAAGCGATTTTTAACGACAGCCCATTTCCGCAGGAAGAAAAAGAAAAAAGCTATTTTACATTTTTATTTGAAGTTCCAAATTCCGATTTAACAAAAGAGGTTTCAGCATTAAACTACCCTAACGAAACCTTTAAAATAACTAACAGCTGTGTGTATTTTTACTCGGCCATAGGCTATGGCAAAGCCAAGTGTAGCAATAATTTTTTTGAACGCAAATTGAAGGTTACCGCAACCGCTAGAAACTACAAAACAACATTGAAGCTAATCGACTTATCATGTTAAAAAACTATTGTGTATTTTTGCAAGCAATTTTCTAGTAACATGTCCGTTTCGTGGCAGTTACATCCATAATTTTTTGATTGAATGATAGTAGAGGAATTTATAACAAAATCGTACCCAAAAACCATAGAAGAAGGCGTAGTAACTTGGGAATCGCCAAGTAATATTGCGTTGGTAAAATATTGGGGTAAAAAAGAACATCAAATACCAGCAAATCCATCAATAAGTTTTACGTTAAGTCACTGTAAAACCATAACAACTTTAGAATTTTCTGAAAAAGAAAACAAAATCGATTTTTCGTTTGATGTATTTTTAAACGATGAACAAAAGGATGATTTTAAGCCAAAAATTGAAACGTTTTTTAAGCGTATTGAAGCTTATTTACCATTTTTGAAACACTATCATTTTGTAATAAAAACAAAAAATACATTCCCGCATAGTTCGGGCATTGCTTCATCGGCCTCTGGCATGAGTGCTTTAGCGTTATGTTTAACAAGTATCGACAGAATGCTAAGCAAAAACCATGAAAATTTAAACAAGTCTTTTTTCAATAAAAAAGCATCATTTTTAGCGCGTTTAGGTTCTGGTAGTGCATGCCGAAGTATAGAAGGAAGTTTGGTTGCTTGGGGAAAACATGAAGCATTTACAGAAAGTTCAGATTTATACGGCGTAAAATATCCGTTTGAAGTTCACGAGAATTTTAAAAACTACCGTGACACCATTTTATTGGTAGATAAAGGCGAAAAACAAGTAAGCAGTACGGTTGGTCATGGTTTAATGCACAATCATCCATTTGCGGACGAACGTTTTAAACAAGCGCATAAAAACTTAAACGATTTAATAGCTGTGTTTAAGTCGGGAGATTTAGATGCATTTATAAAAATTGTAGAAAGCGAAGCATTAACATTGCATGCAATGATGATGACAAGCATGCCGTATTTTATTTTAATGAAACCAAACACACTTCAAATCATTAATAAAATTTGGGCATATCGTGAAAAAACAAATTCTAAAGTATGTTTTACTTTAGATGCTGGTGCTAATGTACATATGCTTTATCCTGAAAGTGAAGCCGAAAATATCAATCAATTTATTAACAATGAACTGGTTGAGCATTGCCAAAACGGACAATATATTAACGACAAAATAGGATTAGGAGCAAAATTGTTGTAATTTTGACTAAATTTTTAGGCTTCAAATTATGAAAGGACCCCTATTCTATTCTAAAATTTTACTTTTTGGTGAATACGGAATTATTAAAGATTCCAAAGGTTTATCAATTCCCTACAACTTTTACAACGGCGCTTTAAAAAAGAGCGACCACCCAAATGAAACTGCGTTAGAATCTAACAAAAGTTTAAAAAAATACGTCGATTATTTAGCGGCTATTAACCCAGACTTAGTAATTTTCGACCTTGAAACGCTTAAAGCCGATGTTAATGATGGTATGTATTTCGATTCATCTATCCCGCAAGGTTACGGTGTTGGTAGTAGCGGTGCTTTAGTTGCTGCGATTTACGATCAATATGCAAAAAACAAAATTACAGTTCTAGAGAATTTAACCCGAGAAAAGTTATTAGAACTAAAATCTATTTTCTCTGAAATGGAATCGTTTTTTCATGGTAAATCTTCTGGTCTAGATCCGCTAAACAGTTATTTAAGCATTCCTATTCTTATAAATTCTAAAGATAATATTGAAGCAACAGGTATTCCTGCGCAACAAAATGGTAAAGGCGCTGTATTTTTAATAGATAGCGGTATTGTTGGCGAAACAGCTCCAATGGTAAGCATTTTTATGGAAAACATGAAACAAGAAGGGTTCCGTAATATGCTAAAAGATAAATTTATAAAACATACCGATGCATGTGTTGAAGACTTTTTAAGCGGCAATATAAAATCGCTATTCAAAAACACCAAACAACTATCAAAAGTGGTGTTAAGTCATTTTAAACCTATGATTCCAAAACAATTCCATGAGCTTTGGAAAAAAGGTATTGAAACCAACGAGTATTACTTAAAACTTTGTGGTTCTGGTGGCGGAGGCTATATTTTAGGTTTTACTGAAGATATTGAAAAAGCAAAGCAATCTTTATCAAATTATAAACTAGAAGTCGTTTATAATTTTTAATTAAATTTTCTGTCACCCCGAGCGTAGTCGAAGGGTCAAATCTTTAACTTCTTTATGCTAAATAGAAGACAGAAACATATTTTACTAAAGTTTTTTAGTATGTTTTCTGTGGTTCGCGGTTACAATATCTTAGTTATTGCAATAGCCCAATACTTAACCTCAATTTACATTTTAGCATACCATTTACCACTGCGTGAAGTACTGTTCGATGTAAAGCTTTTTATGTTAGTTTTAGCATCCTCGGCAACTATAGCTGGTGGTTATATTATTAATAACTTTTACGATTCCGAGAAAGATTTAATAAACAAACCCATAAAATCTAAACTCGATAGGTTGGTAAGCCAAAACACGAAACTGTCTTTTTATTTTGTGCTTAATTTTTTAGCCGTTGTTTTTGCTAGCTATGTAGCTTTTAATGCGGTGCTTTTCTTTGCCTGCTATATTTTTGCTATTTGGCTGTATTCGCATAAGTTAAAAAAACGACCTTTAGTTGGTAATATAGTATCGGCGGTGTTAACCATTTTGCCTTTTTTTGCCATTTTTATGTATTACAAAAACTTCGATACGGTTATTTTTGTACATGCCACTTTTTTGTTTTTAATAATATCAATGCGTGAACTAACCAAAGATTTAGAAAACATAAAAGGCGATTTACTTCAAGATTACCATACCATTCCTATTGTTTATGGCGAAAAAGCATCAAAAATAATGCTTAGTATTTTATCTATTCTAACGTTAATACCAACCTATTTACTCTTAAACAAATACCAAATTGGTTATATGGACTTTTATTTTTACGCCAGTATCTTTTTGTTAGGTTTGTTTTTAGTAATACTCTGGAAATCAAAAGAAAAAATACACTATTTAATACTTCATAATATTTTAAAAGTTATTTTACTTACTGGTGTTTTTAGTATTTTATTAATTGATGTTAGCGTTATTTTAAACAGAATTTAATGGATTTGGGCGTTTTTACAGCTCCTTAAAGCTGTAAACCGCGCTTTCGTAAGTCGCTGCGCAAAATGCATTTTGCACGAGCTCCAACAATTACTCAATCGCTAACGCGAAAAAAACGTAAATTAAAACATCTAAATCGTTAATTTTAAAGTATATCTTTGCACAAAATTTAAAACATTATGAGCAGGAACCAAGGCAGAGGCAGTAATAAAAAAACATCGCGAGGTGGTAGCAGTTCAAATAAACGTACAAGCTATTCTCGTGGTAACTCACCAATAAAAAATCAAGGTGGATTTACAAAGCCATCGCAGAGCACAAAACCGCAAGCACCTAAAAAGTCTAATAGCAACGAAGTTAGACTTAATAAGTATGTTGCCAACTCTGGTATTTGCTCGCGCCGTGAGGCCGATGTGCATATTGCCACAGGTTTAGTTTCTGTTAATGGTAAAGTAGTTACCGAAATGGGTTACAAAGTAAAACCTGGCGACGAGGTGCGCTACGATGGCTCTCGCGTAAACCCAGAGCAAAAAGCTTATGTGTTATTAAATAAACCTAAAGGCTTTGCTACTACAAATAGCGAAGGCAAAGGACGCACGGTAATGGATTTAGTAGCTAATGCTACCAATGCCAACATTAGGCCAATAGGTCGTTTAGGTAGAAACTCAAAAGGTTTGTTGCTTTTTACTAACGACGATGCTATTGTAAAAAAGTTTACCAACTCTAAAAATGGCGTGCCAAGACTATTTCATATAGAATTAGACAGGAACTTAAAACACGAAGATTTCAAAAAAATTCAAGCCGGTTTTAAAGTTGATGATAGAATGATTGAAGTTGAAGAAATAAGTTATATTGATGGTTCGAGTAAAAAAGAAATTGGCTTAAAAATTAAAAACACGGGTAACACTATAATCCGCACAATTTTTGAGCATTTTAACTACGATATTGTGAGTATAGATTGTGTAGCCATTGCGCATTTAACTAAAAAGGATATTCCGCGTGGTCACTGGAAACATTTAACTACACAAGAGCTTAATAATTTAAAGATGCTTTAGTAGATTCCGAAACAAATTCGGAATGACACGATTACTTTATTTAAACCTAACACCCGCATTAGGGATAGCAGCGTAAAGCCCACAGCAAGCCAATGCTAATTGGTTTGCGAGGACTTGCAGCGTATAGCCCGACTCCAAAGCTTTGGGGTAATGCCCAAAAAATTATTTTAAACTTTTTTTAAAATTTATTTGCTGTATTAAAAAATAAATTACATTTGCTTCACTTTTAGCTGAACAAATTGAACTCTGTTTTTATGTTCGGGCTTTTGAAAATTAGGAAGTCATACTCAAAAGCAGCTTACAGATTAAGCGACCGAATTTTAAAGCTAACTTCCGTTTCTCCTATCTATGCTGTACAGCATGAATATGCCTTTGTGCCTACAACACAAAGTCAATTTCGTATTTGATATTCTTTTGTTTTTATTATCTTAACGTGTAGTTAATCTACAATTATCAATTTTAACATTTTAAAAGCATAAATGAATACTAAATATATTGATTTAATCAATCAGACTTTTGATTTTCCTCAGGAGGAATTCGACTTAAAAAATAAAACATTAGCGTTTCATGGTATTAACCTTATGGAACTTGTAGAACAATACGGTGCGCCTTTAAAATTCACCTATTTGCCGCAAATATCGAATAATATACAGCGTGCTAAACAGTGGTTTGCTAAAGCTATTGAAAACAATAATTACGCGGGCAAATACAACTATTGTTATTGTACTAAAAGTTCGCATTTTAAACATGTTTTAAACGAAGCTTTAAAAAACGATATACATATTGAAACTTCTTCTGCGTTTGATATTGATATTGTTGAAGCTTTAAAAGCGGAAGGTAAAATAACCGACGAAACTTTTGTTATTAGCAACGGTTTTAAACGTGCACAATATGTAACTAATATTGCCAGATTAATTAATAATGGGCATAAAAATGCTATTCCTATTATTGATAATTATGAGGAGTTAGAGTTACTATCGGAAGAAATTAACGATACTTTTAAAGTAGGTATTCGTATTGCATCGGAAGAGGAACCAAAATTTGAATTTTATACCTCGCGCTTAGGCATTGGTTATAAAAATATCGTACCTTTTTACAAAAGTCAGATACAAAACAACAAAAAAGTTGAGCTTAAAATGCTTCACTTTTTTATAAACACTGGCATTCGCGATAACGCCTATTACTGGAACGAGCTTACCAAATGTTTAAAGGTTTATACTAGTTTAAAGAAAATATGCCCTAGTTTAGATAGTTTAAATATTGGCGGTGGTTTTCCTATAAAAAACTCGTTAGCTTTCGAGTTCGATTACGAGTATATGGTCGACGAAATTGTAAACCAAATAAAATTAGTTTGCGACGAAGAAGGTGTAGATGTACCAAACATTTTTACCGAGTTTGGCAGTTTTACTGTTGGCGAAAGCGGTGGCGCTATTTACGAAGTGTTATACCAAAAACAACAAAACGACCGCGAAAAATGGAACATGATAAACTCGTCGTTTATTACAACCTTACCAGATACTTGGGCAATTAACAAACGTTTTGTGATGCTACCAATAAACCGCTGGCAAGACAGTTACGAACGCGTTTTATTAGGTGGTTTAACCTGTGATAGTGATGATTATTATAACAGCGAACAGCACATGAACGCTATTTATTTGCCAAAATATAACAAAGACAAACCTTTGTACATTGGTTTTTTTAACACAGGAGCTTATCAAGAAACTATTGGTGGTTTTGGTGGCTTGCAACACTGCTTAATACCGTCGCCAAAACATTTGTTGATAGATAGAGATGCTGAAGGAAATTTAACAACAACCTTATTTTCTGAGCAGCAAAAAAGTGAAGACTTACTTAAAATTTTAGGTTACAACAATTAAAAAACACACAGAAAAAATGACTACTAAAGGTCCTATTTCACAATTTATACAAAAACATTATTTACACTTTAATGCGGCAGCATTAGTTGATGCAGCAAAAGGTTACGAAGCCCAATTAGAAAACGGTGCTAAAATGCTTGTGTCGCTTGCTGGCGCCATGAGTACTGCCGAACTTGGTAAGAGCTTCGCAGAAATGATTCGTCAAGATAAAGTACAAATCATTTCTTGTACAGGTGCCAATTTAGAAGAAGATATTATGAATTTGGTCGCGCATTCGCATTACAAGCGCGTGCCTAATTACCGCGATTTAACCCCAAAAGAAGAGTGGGATTTACTTGAAAAAGGCTTAAACCGTGTTACCGATACTTGTATTCCAGAGGAAGAAGCCTTCCGTCGTTTACAGGAACATATTTTTAAAATTTGGAAAGACGCTGATGATAAAGGTGAACGCTATTTACCACACGAATACATGTACAAAATGTTACTTTCTGGTGTTTTAGAACAGTATTATGAAATCGATTTAAAAGATTCTTGGATGTATGCTGCTGCCGAAAAAAACTTACCAATAGTTTGCCCTGGTTGGGAAGATAGCACCATGGGTAATATTTTTGCAAGCTACGTTTTAAAAGGCGAACTTAAAGCAAGCACTATGAAGTCGGGAATTGAGTACATGACCTTTTTAGCCGATTGGTATACCAACAACTCTAAAAACGGTATTGGCTTCTTTCAAATTGGCGGTGGTATTGCGGGCGATTTTCCTATTTGTGTTGTACCAATGTTATACCAAGATATGGAACGCACCGACACCCCATTTTGGAGCTATTTTTGCCAAATAAGCGATTCTACAACAAGTTACGGTTCGTATTCTGGTGCTGTACCAAACGAAAAAATTACTTGGGGTAAACTCGATATTGATACACCAAAATTTATTATAGAAAGTGATGCAACTATTGTTGCGCCTTTAATTTTTGCTTATCTTTTGGGTCAGTAATTAACCAAACTATCAAATTTTAACACCATGAAAAATAGAAACGATAATCTAAAACGTGTGATAGTAGATTTTAAAAAACTCACGCCAGAGATTTTAGCGCTACTTGTTGAAAAATATCCTGATGGTTATGACGACGACCATATTATTTCGTTTAGAAATCAACACAACGAAATTATTGAAGCTGTTGAGGTGACTACTGCAGACACTAAATACTTGGTTAAAGTAAGTACCAAGTTAGCAGTTACCATGGAAAATTACGATGAAGATGATTATGAAGATTTCGATAATGATGATCCAGAAGCTGTACAACCACCAGACACTGAAGATTCTGACGACGACAACGATTAATTAATATAAATACGAATATGAGAACAGCTGTTTTTAAATCATTCAAAAACGGATTATATAAGTTTTGGTTTGAAAATGGAGAAGAATTAGCTTTTGAAGACGTACACCCAAGAGTGTTAAAGCAATTCGATTTAAAAAATGATAAAAGTTTAATTGATAAAGACTTTAAAATTACCTTTATTGAAGAAGAAGATGGCGACGATGTAATTTACATTGTTGAAAGCTTAAAACCGCTTTAATAAAAGTATTTACACAAAATATGTACACCGTAGTTGCTTACCAAGTAGCTAGTGCTATCAGTATAAAATCTAGCAAACAACAGTTGCCTTGGCAATTGTTGTTTCAAGATAGCGACGAGCTTTATTACACAAGCTCACCCAATAAATTTATTTATATTTTTCAGTACGGTATGGTTAGTTTTTTTAACATGACCAGTACCGAAATAAATGACGCTTTGCAGCAACTTAAATCGCATTGCAGCAACTATTTTTCTGAAAAATTATCTGATTCTGTTGAAATCGTAATTCAACCTAACACTCTTAAAGTTGAATTCGACAACGTTATTTTACCCAATTTAGACCAAGAAATGATTCGTTTAGTAATGTTAAACGCATCGCAATCTGTGGCGCTAAACCGGTATTCTGAAATTACCGAAGAATTATTAATTGAAACCAACAAGCACACCTTATACCTAGAAGAAAAAGGGAAACTTGATATTTCTGGAAACAAATTAAAACGCTTCATTGGAAAAGTTTTAAACATTAAAAACAAAATTTCTGAAAACCTTTACATTTTCGATTCGCCTGAAATTACTTGGGAAAAAGAAGAATTTAACAGGCTTAACCAAGAACTTAAGCAAGCTTTCGATTTAAAAGACAGATATCGCGTTATTCACGACCGCATTGAAATTATAAAAGAAAACCTTGAGCTCTTTAAAGACATCATGGATCATAACGAAAGCAGTCGTTTAGAGTGGATCATCATTATTTTAATTGTAATAGAGGTTATCGATTTATTTATAGCCAAACTTTCTAATATTATTTAACGACACAGACAGTACTTTTTACTTCACTTATGTTACCAACAGCTTTACGAGTAAGGTTGTTATAAGTTAAACCGAAACTTTGGTAGATTTTTTCGGTTAAAAAAAGTGTCAAAAAAATATTTTTAAAAATTTTATTATGAAAGCTAAACATTCAATTTTAGGCTTAATGGCTTTATTTACCGTTATATTATCTGGTTTTACAACTGTAAAAAATCAAAATGATCCCATTTCAATTACCGCCGTTTTTGATGGTAAAGAAGATTATGGCTATAATTTTATTGCCACCGAAGACGATTTAGAATACACGGTTACCTTTCACAAAGTAAACGAAGACATATTAAAAACCTTCGATTTAAATTCTGAAAAACTTATTGGTTCAAAATTTAAAATCACATACACCTCTAAAATTGTAGTAACAAAAGATGAAGATGGTTACGATTACGAAGAAGAAATCAATACTATAATTAAACTACAAAAGTTGTAATAAACAAAAAGTATTGCCTGCTGTTTTTTAGGTTTAATCCCAAAAAACATGCAGGCAACTACAAACTAAACTATATATTTTAAACGCTTTGCGTGTATTTACAAACTTTCGTAAAATTCAACCTCAACAATTCTAAGTTGTTTTACGTTGCTACTTTCCTTTAAACCTGCAGCATCAACCTTACCTGTTATTTCTACAAGGTTAATGGCATCGCTATCGGTAGCTTCCCCTACAAGCTCAATTTTTACATTTTTACCTGTGGTTTCTTCTACATTTAGAGTCACATAACCTAAACTCAACTCGGTTAAACCTTGGTAAACAATTTTATTATCAACCGAAATTCTAATTGGGTATTGGCGACGTCTCCAACCAGATAGCTTCAACACGACTTGATTAATTTTTGCCTCATGTGCTAATGCATAGGTTATCGTTGATGTTTCTCCATTTACATTTCCCCATTCGGTTAGTTCGTTATCATCAAAACTTTTCGCAACCTCATCGGCATTCGAATTTGCAGTAGCAGAAACAATAGCTACGGCTTGTCGTGTTTTTGTATAAGATTTTGTTTTTGGTGTTGCCCCTTTTTCGAAATTTGAAGGCAAACTTTCCGAAGGAATTTCTTTTGAAAGCGCACTTAAATCTGTTTCATGTGTTTTTATACTAACTGAAGCTTTTTTCAATCCTTTTGAAGTCGCTTCAACCTTAATTGTTCCAGCTTTATCTGTCGTTCTAACAAACACACGATTTACACCACATTCTACAGGAATTTGCTTTGAACCAATATAATTATCTGGACCTTTCGCAATACCACCAACAAATTCACCGGCACCTTTCACATCAAAATCAATCATATTTAATGCTGTTGGACAACGATTACCTTTAGCATCAACAACTTCAACTTGTACAATAACTAAATCGGATGCGTTTGCTAAACTACCACCAGGCCTCTCTAAAGTGGTTAGTTTTACTTTTGCAGGTTTACCCGCTGTTATTTTTTCAGCTTCACAAATTTTTGCTCCTGATTTATTATAACCCACAGCTTTAATATTTCCTGCTTTAAAAGCAACATCTTTAAACGTGAATAAAAACTGTTTGCTTTGTTCCCCTTTTCCTAAACTTTTTCCGTTTACAAAAAGTTCAATTTCATCCGCTGAAGAAATTACGGTTATATCTTTTACTACACCAGATTCGTAGTTCCAATGCCCTAAAATATGTGCTCTTGGGTTTTCAATATCTACCCAACCGTCCCACATTACTTGATGCGCATAAAAGCCATCTTTAGGAATTCGCATAGGATCGACTTCTCCACTTCGTCTGTAATTTTCGGCACCACGGTAATGCGTATTGGTATCGCTAAAAACAATATTAACGCCCCCTGAACTTACACGTTCGCCTGTTCCTGGGCGCATTTCGTAATAATCATACCAACGCACTACATCTTCAATAGCATGAGCATCTTGATTGTGGTTGTAAGCACTCGCATCTTTTACATTTGTGCCATTTACATTTTCATGCGTGGTACCGCCACTGCCTTCTTTGTGATATGGCGGTGTAAACTCATCCCAATACTTTCGTAAACCTTCGTCTCTACTATACTCGGTTGCCCAAAACGGAATACGTTCGCTTTTGTTGATGTATAACATTTCGCCACCATATTCGGCAACGCGACTATCTAACATTTCACGACTACCAATGGCACGACCACCATAAGGATCGTATTGATTTTTTATAGCTAGCATTTCTTGCATGTGTGCTTCGGAAATACTTTCGTTACCCGATTCGTAAAAAATAATACTCGGGTTATTCCGGTTGTAAATTATCGCATCGCGCATCAACTCTAAACGCTGTGTCCAACGACGACCCGTAACATCAGATTCCGAATCGCCCGCAGGCATTGCTTGAATAAGCCCTACTCTATCGCACGATTCAACATCTTGTTTCCACGGCGTTACATGCATCCAACGCACTAAATTACCATTGCTTTCAATCATTAATTTGTTGCTATAATCGCTTACCCAAGCAGGAACCGACATACCAACCGAAGGCCACTCGTTACTGGTACGTTGTGCGTAACCCTTTACCATAATCACACGATTATTTAAGTAAATCATGCCTTTATGAAATTTTGTTTTTCTAAATCCAGTTTTAACAACAACTTCGTCTGTTGACTCACCATTAACCAACAACTGACTATGCACCTTATACAAATAACCGTAACCCCAACTCCAAAAATTAAGACTAGATACTTTGTTGGCAGCCGAAATATCAAACATGCCATTAGGTGAAATCATTGTTTTATCGCCTGTAAAAGTCGAAATTATGTTGCCATCCATATCTTCAACCTTAACTTGTAATTGGGCTTCAACTGGTTTTAAGGTTTCATTTTTTATTTGCGAAGACACATGTATTACAGCTTCTTGATTATCGATATCAAAATCCGACGCATACACATAGGTTCCAGTAGTGCCTAAAGTAGTGTACAAGGGTAATGTTTGATAAACTTTAGGTGTAATGTGCAAATACACATTTTTAGGAATACCGCCATAGTTCGCATTAAAATTTTTATTATTCCATTGAAAACCCGAACCTGTTAATTGCTCTTTATAACGCCAATCGTTATCGGTTTTTACAGCAATAACATTTTTTTCTGGATAAGGCTTTAAATACGGTGTAATATTAAACCCAAAAGCCATCACTCCATTTTCATGACGCCCGATAAAGGTATCGTTTATATAAACTTCTCCCATTTGGCGCACGCCTTCAAACTCAATAAATACATTTTGATTGTTAAAATGTTCTGGTAAGCTAAATGATTTTCTGTACCAAGCGATACCTGTAGATAGCTCGGTAATATCTAATTTAAAAGCCTCGTCTTGATTCCATGCAAATGGTAAATTCACTTTTTTCCAAGACGCATCATTATATTGTAATTGTTGTGCGTTGTTAGCATCACCTACATGCAATTTCCAACCATAATTGAAGTTTAATTTTTCGCGTTGATTGGTTTCTATTTGTGAAAAAATAGTACTTACAAAACAGATGTATGTAATAATAAAAAGGAACTTTTTTTGTCTCATGTATCTAGTGGTTGATAAGTTCGTGGTAGAACTTTACCAAAAATACAGAGATAGCAGACTTTTTTTATTATCATAAATTACAAACACCTATCAAATCTTTGCAATGAGAATTTTTGATAATAGTTTGCAAATTTTGAATTACTAAAAAAAACAATTAACTGCTTAACTTACTGAGGTATTTAGATGGACTACTGCCATAATATTTTGAAAATGTGCGCGAAAAATTTGAAGGTTCTGTAAACCCAGTTTCGTAAGCAATTTGCGATACGTTTAAGTCAGAATTTATTAGTAATTGTTTAGCATGATCCATTTTAACACGAATAATAAATTGATGCACAGTACTACCACTAACCGCTTTTAATTTTCGGTATAATTGACTTTGACTAATTTGTAAATACTCGGCTAATTTTTCTGAGTTAAACTCGGGATCTTGAATATTTTCCATTATAAAATCGGTTAGTTTTTTTAAGAACACATTATCTAAATCGGGCGCATCTTCTTGTAACTCATTAATGGATTTTATTCCCGCCAACTGTTTTTGCAACAGCACTCTATTGTCTAAAATACTGCTAATTTGAGCTTTTAAAACACCGATACTAAACGGCTTTGGGATGTACGCTTCCGCACCAAGATTAAAACCTTCAATTTGATGTTCGTCCGATGCCTTTGCCGTTAGCATAATAATTGGAATATGGCATGTAGATTCGTTCATTTTAATATGCTTACACATATCGACACCTTCCATAATAGGCATCATCACATCCGAAATGATTAAATCTGGAATGTTTTTTATAGCGGCTTTCAACCCGTCTTTCCCATTATACTCTTGCAACAATCTGTATTTTCCGCTAAGTTCCTTATTTAAATAAGTTTGTACATCAACGTTGTCTTCCACCACTAAAATGGTGGTTTTGTTAATGTCCTTTGTGCTTTCTTCCTCTGTTTTTACAACTACGGCTTTCGCTGAATTTTCACTAAGCCCTAGCGCTTCGGCTTCAGTAACTTCAACATAAGGTAATTTTACGGAAACTTTAGTGCCTTTTTGAGGTTCGCTACTCAACTTGATGGATCCATTTAAAATATCGATTAAATTTTTGGTTAACGATAAACCAATTCCTGATGAGTTACCATGAAACGGACGAGAACCTATATTATTGAAAGGTTTAAACACTTCGTTTAACGATTCTTTATCGATACCAACTCCAGTATCTGTAATGGTTATTTTAATAGCTTGCTTTTTATTATTGAGCCTAACGTTTAAATTTACTTTTCCGCCGTTTGGTGTGTATTTAAACGCGTTAGAAAGTAAATTCATAATAATTTGCTCTGTTTTTTCGGCATCTATAGCGCAGTACAAAGGCGTTGTTTCAACCAAATAATTAAACTCAATTTGTCGGTTTTTTGCTACTGGTTTAAAGGATTGTGAACAATTTTGAATGATGTCGCTAAAATCGCAAGGCGAAGGTTTTAATTTTAGTTTGCCTTGTTCTGATTTTCTAAAATCTAAAATCTGATTTATTAATCGGGTTAAATGTTTTACATTTCGGTTAACGATAGATAAATAAATCTCACTATTTTCTTTACTAATTCCCTTTTTTTGAAGTTGTTTAAGGGGATCGGAAATTAAGGTCAAGGGTGTTTTTAATTCATGCGAAACATTGGTAAAAAACTCTATTTTATCACGGTTTAATGCCGCTTGTTGCTCACGATTTACACGCTCTAACTTAATTTGATTTTTTAAACGATCGCGGTATAAAATTTCTCTGAAAAAGAAGAAAAATATACCAATTAACACCACCGTAATAACGGACTTAGCGAGCATGGTTCGGTACCACAAATTTTCAATATGCACGCTTAAAGAGCTGTAAGGAATTGTTTTTTCGGCATCTGGGTTAAACGGGCGTACTTTAAACACATAATCGCCTGGTGGCACTTTATTGTAAGTTACCTTATTGCTTAAGGTTTTAATCCAATCGTCGTCGTAACCTTCTAACTTATATTCAAAAATTTCTTTGGTCGCTTCATTGTAGTTAAACAGCGAATATCCTACCGAAAAACTTCGGTTTTCATAATCTAAATTTATAGAATTTGTGTGCGATAAAGATTTTAACAAAACAGGCTTCCCGTTTATGCTATCTAACGGATGCACTTCCTCGTTAGCGAGATAAAGCGATTTTAAAATCACTTTCTTGGTGTTACTAATATTCGATTTTATATCCTTAGGATTAAATGCCACATAACCATTTTTTGTTCCGTAATAAATAATATTGTTTGTGGTATCTTTAAAAAAGGCGCGTTCCCAAAAACTCCATGAGTTATATTGATCTTTTTTCTGATAACTCGATACAAATCCAGTATTAATATCAATAGCTGAAATACCTTCCTTGTGCGATACCCATATGTTGTCATCATCATCTGTAATTGAAGAAATATAAGCTTCAGGTGTATCGTAACGCAGGTTAATTTTTTCGGTTACAAACGAATTCTTTTCTACTCGTATCCTGCTTAATCCTTCAATAGAACCTACCCAAATATCATTATTTTTATCTTGATGTAGTGCGTATAAAATAGATCCTAAAACCTCATTATTGAATTTAGATTCGGAAGATGTTATACTATCCGTTTCGCTCATTTTTTTGGTAGAACTTAACTGAATAATGCCTTTACCTTCTGTAGCTAATAAAAACGTATAGTCATCTAGTTTTAAAATATCGGTTACAATATGGCCTTGTAAATCTTCAGCATAAAAAAAGAAATCTACCGACTTATCTTTTAAATTAATTCGCGCCATTCTATCGAACAAAGCCACCCATAAAATATCGTCGTTGTAAGATTCCATGGCATGCACCGCAGGTATTAAAAGTGTGGAGTCTAACTCCCGACTAAACACTTCGGTACATTTGTTTTTGCTTCTGTCGTAAAACTCTAAGCCATCAACACCACCAATCCAAATATCTTCATTTTTATCTTTAAAAAAAGTACGCACATAATTCATCTGAAGATTAGACTTATAAAAGGCATTGTTGGCATCTAACTCATTATTATTTTTGTAAATAATAACGCCTTCGTCTGTCCCTAGCCATAGTTTATCATCAACCTTAAGAATATCTCTTACGGTTATTAACTTTTCCTTTTTGGTGTTTGGGCGATAGGTATAATGTAAATCGAACGGGTTACGGTTTGGATTCACCTTATAAACATCACCATTACGCGTACCTAACCAAATTACGTTAGTATCGTCTATAAAAAAAGAGGTTACAAAATCGTCGAATAAATTCCCTGGTTGGTTAATATCGGCAACATAGGTGGTTTCTTCTCCCGTTTTAATATCGCGCGACATAAACCTAAGTAAATGCATAAAATAGTGATTACCATTAATAACATTATCTCGATTGATGTTGTTTGATTTATTACTAAGCTTGGTTTTAATGGTTTCTGAAACTTGATCGTCGTTAACCACCGTAAAACTGTTGAGTTTATAGTTGTACTTTACGTATTTCCAATCGAAAGTGAGCAACCACAAGCCTAAATTCTCGTCGGTTACAATATTTCTAATACGGTTGTTTGGGATTGAAGTATCGTCGTTAGGATTATGTTGGTATAAATCGAAATCCTTACCATCGTAACGGTAAGCACCATTCCAGCTACCAAACCAAATGTAACCAATAGAATCTTTTGTGATACCGTGAATAGAAGTTACAGGCGATTTTTCTTGACCATATACTTTTTCGAAAAAAAGCTTTTGTGCACTCACTTTATTAAACGCAAGCACCATAAAAACACAGCACAACAATAGTTTTTTACTTAAACGAATAAGTAAATTTCCTTTTTCAAACAACATAAACAGCTTAATTAGATGTCTCTAAAATAGCTTTTTAATGTTATTTACAAAACTATGATGGTTTTAATTTTTAATAGATGCATTGTCCCTATTCTGAAACACAATACTCAGAAACTATATTTTTCTCTGAAAAAACTAGACTACCTAAGCCACAGGCGCAGTCGCTTTGTACAACACCGAATTTGCTTTTGGTTTAATAGTGTACTCGCAACCTGCCAACAATAAAACCGATTGCCCTTTTTCTAAGCTCACTTTAGCATCAGCGTCTTGTGCTTCAACTTCACCCTCAATAACAATGATAATTTCGGCAGTTTTTGCCGTATTTTTGTAGGTTTTTGAAGTTTCTAATGAAATTAAACTCAATTGAAAATCTGGTGCAAGCGATTTGTAAATGCGCTCAATACCATCATCTTGTAAGTCACCTTTCATCACGTTTGGTATAGTTTCTTCAAACGCTACGTGCTTTAATAATTCTGGTACATCAACATGTTTTGGCGTTAAACCACCACGTAACACATTATCAGAATTTGCCATAAGTTCCATATTTTGCCCTTCCAGATATGCATGCGGAATTCCTGCATCTTGAAATACAGCCTCACCTTTGTTAGCTTTTACTATGTTGAAGAAATAAATGGAGTAAATACCTTTATCTAAAATGGACGCATCATCAGCAGAATCTACCGCCTTTGCTGCCCAATAGTCTGGTGAAGACTTAGCTATTTTACCCGCTTTGTATTCTGGTAAAATTCTATCAACTAATGGCTGAAGCACTTTGTTGGTCTCTTCTTGAGACTCTTCCATAACATGCTTGTATAGTCCGAAATAACCACCAGTTTCAAAAACCGTTTTTAAATGATTAAACTCAGGCACAGTTTCTAAAACCGTTTTTAATTTAGCTTCGGTTAAAAATCCGTGAAGCAACCAAAACTCGCTTAAAGCCACCATAATTTCTGGCTTATGGTTATCATCCTTATAATTCCTGTTTGGTGCCGTTACTGGAATACCAGCTTCATTTTCTTTTTTAAAACCTTTTTCGGCTTCAATTTTTGTAGGATGTACTTGAATGGATAACATATCTCGCACATCTAAAACTTTAAATAAAAATGGCAGTCGACCAAATTTCTCTGCGATGTAATGTCCTAAAACAGGTTCTAAATTTGCCTCGATATAAGTATCTAACGATTTTTCGCCTTCGGAAGTTTTAATCATTGAAGGAGCTTTACTATGGCCGCCTAACCAGTATTCGGCACATTGCTCGCCGTTTTTATCAACACTTAATAAATTAGGAATATATGTGGTACCACCCCAAGCATAATTTTGGATTTTCCCTTCAATTGGAAATAACTTCGCCATTTTTTAAATTTTAAATTCAAGGTAAAATTAATAGCTTAATTGATTATAACCAACTTTATCGTTTACAGATTTAAAAATTCGAGGAAATAAAAAAAGCGCAGTAAAAACTGCGCTTTTCAATGAAAAAACTAACTAAATACTCAATTTACAATTAACTCTCAATTATTGTTTTGTAGTATTACTTTTTCTGGGTAGTCGGTAATAATGCCATCTACTCCAAGTTTTATTTGTTCTAGTATTGCCAAAGAATCGTTTACCGTCCATGGTATTAGTTTCATTTGTTTGGCTTTTACAGAATCGACAAAGGCTTTATTTTTTATCAACTTATAATTAGGACTATAAATTTGAGGTGTAAATTCCAACAACTTTAAATTAGCTTCAATACCACTTTTGCTTACTAAATATGCCAACTGAACCTCTGGATAAGTTTTATGCATTTCGTTTAAAATTGCAGGATCGAAAGATTGAACATTCCACTTACCTGCAATGGTTTTACCCTTTAAAACCTGCATTACTAAAGCGACCATTTTATCGGGTTGTGGCTGATAAATATCGTAAACTGAAGGCACCGATTTAATTTCAATATTATATCCCACAGGTGGTAATTGCTGCTTTTTAACAAAAGTTTCTACACTATCGATTACTTCGGAAAGCAAAGGTTTATAGGCTGAAATTTTGTTTTGCTCGGGGAATTTAACATTGCCTTTTAACCCTACTTCGTATGTTTTAATACTATCGTAGGTCATGTGATACAAATTGTATTCCTTTTCGTTTTCTTTTGAAATACTATCGCCTTGAGGCGTTAATACATACAATGACGACATGTAAGGTTCATGAGAAACAACAACTTCACCATCTTTAGATATTACAACATCTAACTCGATAACATCTACACCCTTCAAAATGGCATTTTTAAAACCAATTATTGTATTTTCTGGACTATGACCCCGTTCGCCTCTATGACCTTGCACCTCAACTCGGTTTGCATCTGATTTTGAGGTTTCTAACTTTGATGTTTTAGCCTGTTCTTTACATCCTAAAACCATACAAATCAATAGTAAAACCTGTAAATATTTCATCTTAAAAAGGGTTTAAATTAAAATTTAGGCGCTTCAACACGATATGTTTTGCTTCCAAAATGCTCGTTGCCATACATATCTTTTGCCTTTATTTCTATGGTGTGCTCGCCAACTTCTAAATTAGAAAGCACTTTACCTTGCCATAAATGTGTACAATCTATAGCATTTGAACCGCGTTTTCCAGGTATTAAAACCTCAGATTCATCCCAATTAATAATTTGCGATACATACGAAGGGTCTGGTTCGTTAATATATTTCATTGGCTTCCAATCGCCGTTATCAATGCGATATAGTAACTCATCGTTTTTACTTCCCATGAAAAAATTCACGTACACTCCCGACTTAGTGCGTTTAGCTTTAGCAACTACTTTTGGAGCAAAAATTTCCATTTGATACGCTTTTGGCTTGCCCGCAACTTTATAATCCACACTGTACGAATTACCATTAAAATTTATAAACGCATAGCCTTTTGGTGTACCGTCTCTCATGGTGGAAACAGGAATTTTATTTTCATCTAACTTACCTGAATACCAATCGCCGCTTGTTGTGCCTACATTGTAATGATGATGTGGCTTTTCTTGCGGCCATCCTTCACTTTTAGTAAAGAAATCTTGACGCTGAATATGCGTGTGCGCCGATAACGACAAGGTGTTCGAAAATGGTTTTAGTAAATTGAATAATCTCTGACGATCTTCGTCTCTAAAAGTATCTTCGTTTGCTGGTTCGCTTAATGGAATATGCATAGCCAAAACAATTAAATAATCCTTTGGCACATGTTTTAAATCATTTTCTACAAATTGAAGCTGATCTTCCCTGAAACCACCCCAATATTTAGTAGCATTTCTTGGATCTGGATACAACACATCGTCTAGTACAATAAAATGGACCTTACCATAATTAAAGGCATAATTTGCTGGACCAAAATGCGCTTCGTAAGTTTCATCTGCAAGCTTATCGGTTTTTGCATCAAAATTAATATCATGGTTTCCTAGAAGGTTATACCAAGGAATCCCAACTTTTTTTGTAGCAGCAATGTATGGGTTAAAAAGATCTAAATCGTTCCCTACCAAATCGCCAAGACTCAAACCAAAAGGCACATTTTCAATATTTGCAACTTCTTCTACAACACCTTTTGCAAAATAGTCAACCTCTTCTTGAGTGTACGGTTGCGGATCGCCAAAAATTAATGCTGTAAAAATGTCTTTTTCTTCGGAAGGCATTAAAGGAAAATTAAGTAATCGCGGTAATTTACCTGTTTCCTCAACACCTTTGAATTTTGATTTTGGCGAACCTTTTGGTTTATGATTATAGAAAAATTGCGGTAAATTATCGGCATTTGTTGCAATTGCATACTGACTTGGTTTAATCACCGAAATAATATTATCATCCCCTAAAGGCAACTCGTATTTTCCTTTTTTATCGGTAAGCACAACATCAACACCGTTTGTTACAGCAACATGAGCAATACCTTTTTCTCTTGATTCTTTTTTGCCGTTTTTATTGGCATCGTTAAACACATAACCTGCTACTTTTTCTTGTGCTAAAGCTTGAAACCCTAGAGTTGCAAAAAGTGCTACCGTTAATGTTTGTTTAATGTATAATGATTTCATTTTTCTTAATAATTTTTTATTTCATATCTAAGGTTAGTGCTTTGGGGCGCTCCATATTTTCGGTGTACACGTTGCCAAATCTATCTGTTACTTTTATATTTAAAGTTGAATCTGGCGCCGCAGCCGTAACTTTAAAAAAGTGAGCTGTTTTATTCGTTACAAACGCACTTGTTGGTGTTGCTCCTGCATTTAAACGTAAAGCATCGTAAGAAATAATATGTAACGGATCTTTAGTGCTTACTCGTGAAATTTCTAAAGGTGTATTACCTTCTAAAACTTCAATTTGCCATTGCGAATCGTAACCCCAAACGTTTATTAAAACATCGTTATTTGTACTTGGGCTTGCGTAAACATCGGCATAATCGGCTAAATCCGTATCATTGGAATTTGGTGCGTAATTAGCCGCAGTAATATGAATACTATTGACATCGTAAGTTCTAAACTGGTAATCTTCATCGTAACCAATCCCTTTAAAACGCCATTTTATATCACGGTTATTCATCTCCCAAATACCATATCCGCCGGGGCTTCCATCTTTACAAATATGATTATCGGCATAACCGCTTCTACCCGTCCACCACCATGTTGCACACAAGGCAGCCGTATTGTGCTCCATAATGTTATTATCTTCTACCGAAAAATTAACATGCGTATGCCCAGACAAAACATGAACGGTTGCAAATTCGCTTAATGCATTTTTTAAGGTGCTTCCGTTTAATAAATCGGTTGTATTTACTTGATTTCCGTTAGTATCTAACGCCGGATGTTTGTATAGCGGCGTATGCATTGCCAGTATAATTGGCGTGCTTTTATCGGTAATGGTTGCTAAATCTTTTTTCAACCATTCTAGTTGATCGTTGGTTAAACGCTCGTTGTAATTTCTGCTACCAATAGTACCTTGAGATGCACCTGAATTGATATACTCCACACTATCTAAAACCACATAATGCACTTTTCCTAAGTTGAAAGAATAATACGTTGGCCCGATAATATCACGGTATTTATTTTCGGCTTCCCAGTCGTTAGCATAATAAGGATCGTTATCGTGATTCCCGATTAAGTTGAATACCGGAGCATTTACTTTATTCATGTATGGCACGTAATCGTTGAGTCCGAAATTGTTATTGTACCAATACGCATCCCAAGTTAAATCGCCTAAAGTAAGCGCATACACTTTTGTACCGTTTGCGGAATATTTGCCTATGGTATTGTTGATGTCTGGTAAGACTTTAGATGTAAATTGCTCTAAATCGTTATTTCTATTCGCCAAATGCCAATCGGCTAAAGGCAGTACCACATGATTATCGTTACTCACTTGAATAAGCGAGAAATCTTTTTGTTCTACAGTTTCGGTGCTGTTGCTAACACGCTTGAAAAACTGCGGTGCACTTCCAACATTGGTAACTTCGTAATTTCCGGGAACGGAGATAAAAACAAATCCTGTTTTTTTAAGTGATGCTAAATAATAACGCCCTTGTGCATCGGTAACTGTAACGTCGTAACCATCGGAAACCGTTACATTTGCTATACCTTCACCATTACAGTACACAACACCTTTTATGTTTTTGCCTGCAACATCAGGAATATTGGTGTTTGCTATTACATTACACAAAATGTTACCCAACAATAGTTTGTTAGCATTACGCAAAACACTTACGGCATAATTTCCTGATTCAAAATTTCCAGAAATTGTAAACGTGAATGTGCTCTCTGAAACTTCAACAACCGTTCCTGAAAAACTTAATGAAGTAGTTGAAGATACAAACTCAATTGTATCTCCAACTTTAAATCCTTTTCCTGTTAATGTGGTTTGTCCTTCTCTACTCACATCTAATGACGAAGGAATTGAAACACCAGAAATATTTAAGTCGTTATGCTCATCAATTTCAACCTCATCATTACTTTCACAATTAAGCAAAGTAAAGCCTAAACCGCTAACACTTGCAAGCGTTGTTAAACCACTTAGCTTAATGAATTTTCTTCGTGATTGACTCATTAATCTATAATTTCAACTTTAATATCATCTAAGAAAATGCGATTTTTACCTTTACCAACGCCAACAAGGGCAAAATCGCCACCAAGTAATTGCAATTGGGTTTCGGCAGTCGCACCAGTAATTGTAAAAGTGTAAGTTGCCGAAGCATCTTCCCAAATTGCTGTACAATCAGGATCGGCATCGTAATCTGGCCAATTGCTAATGGTAAATGCATCAACACTAGTAGTTCCAGGACCAATAACACCAACATTCAAAGTATTATCGTCTTGTGTGCCGCCTTTTGTTTGATAAGGCACTGCTTTAAACGTAACCTTAACATCAGTTTCTTCGTCTAGAATTAAAAATTTTGGAGAAACCAAATCGCCACCATAACCTGTTTTTCCAAGTTTTACAAAACCTGTTCTGGCATACACCACTTGCTGATTGCTTGAACTTGTATTTGGGGTACTTGTCCAGCCTCTATCCATTTCGTCTTGCGTCCAAGAGTCCATGCGCTTTTCGCCAGACGTCGTGTAAAAAATCGTGCTTCCGTAGGTTAACCAATCGAAATGTTCTTCTAAAACAATACTTCCATCCAATTGTGTAATGGTAACACTTTTGCTTAAAGTAGGATGATTTGCAGAACTCACAGTTAAAGTCGCCGAACGCTCTGTACCTTTATTTTTTTCTGCAGAAAGTTTTATTGATGTTTCGGTGGTTTCAATATCTTGAATCCAATCGCCATTGGTAATTTGATATGTCCACTCCACATTGGTACTTAAATTAATTTGAAAGTTGCCACCAGCAGAAGCTACGCTAATACCTTCTTCTGCATTTTGAACCGTAATAAATGGTACGTTGGCTTCTTGCTCCACGCGAAACAAAGCGGGTTGCTCTTTGCCATTTACAAGGAAAGCAAAGTTCATAACTCGAGCATCGAAGGTATTGTTCTCTTCCACAATAAATTTAAAGATACCATCATCATCACCTTTACTTGGAAATGCTTTTACCCACTCGCCTTCACTTTGTGCAACCACTTCCCATGACTGATTGGAACGAACCACATAGCTTTGCGTAATTCCGTTAATATCGACCGACAATCCGGTTGGGTTTTCTTCAATTATAAAATAAGGTTCGCCTGCAGTTTCCTCGTCATCATTACAAGAAACCGACACCAACAATAGCGCTATTAATGCAAACAACCTCAATGCTTTGCTTGTATGTATTTTATTTAGTGTATTCATTATTTCAATGTTTTTTGTTGATTTTTAGTTTCCGCTTTCGATAGCTTGTTTACTCCACCAAACTGGTGTTTTCATATTGTTTTCGCCACCCATACGCGTTAATGCTTCTTGCGCATTAGCGTTGTTTGTTGCCATAGTTGTATTTGGATAAGCAAAACGTGTTGGCAGAATATAATCGTTAAAAACTGCGCCATCGCCAATGGTTAACTCTGGATATCCTGTGCGACGGTATTCGTGGTAAGCTTCCATACCTATCCAGAAAAGGCTTAAGAATTTTTGATTTGCAATAAGTTCTGTTTTGTTTACTGCATTATCCCAAGATGCCAAATCTGAAGCTAAAAATGCTTCAATATTTTCTTCTGAAATTTCTACTGGCGTTTCACTAAACTGCCCTAATGTTGCCCATTTTTCAATAGATGCCGTTACCGCATTTTCGTAATATTGTTTTGCTACTGCTTCGCCACCTGCTATATCACCTTTTAAAGCGGCTTCGGCTAAAATAAACTGTACTTCAGCATAATCCATGTAACTTGCTGGCATTTCAGCTCTACAAAATACAGCGGCATTTAACCACGATGCACCAGCATCTGCAACACTTTGCTCAGCTTCTGTACAACCTGCTATAGTGCCTTTCCATGCATTTACACCGTTAACTAAGTAATTTGGATTTTTCTTTCCATAGATAGCCAAACGCGGATCTTCATAAGTTTGATTTCCAAAATCATCGGCAATAACCGTCATTTTAATTAACTGCTCGGTGAGTTTGCGACCAGAACTTGTAAATCCGTTTTCATTAGTATTTGCAAACTGACTGCGGTAAGGATCGGAACCAGAGAATTGAACCGTTGCATTATCGTCATTCGATTCGAATAAAGGATATTTACTTGGGTTATTTAACATCGCCGTCATTTTAGCTGCCGTATTCATTTCAGAACGACCACTAACACGACATAACAAACGTAAGTATAAAGCATTGTTGAATTTCATCCACTGCTCCATATTACCGTTATACATACCATCTAAAGCTGGTTTTATAAATACTGGATTTTCTGCATACAAATTATTGGCAGTTTCTAAATCAGCAAACATTTGCTCATAAACTTCCTTTTGCGAGTCGAATTTTGGTTCGGTTGTACCGCCTTCGCGTGCCTGAAATGCTTCCGAATACGGAATATCTCCAAACATATCTGTTAAATTAGACATGTAAAGCACTTTTAAAGTTAAGGCTATTGCTTGTAACGATTGGTCGTTTTGCTCAATACTTAAATCGTACATATGCAACGCATTGTTTGTATAACGCGCATAGGTATTCCATACACTTTGCCAGTTTTGGTCACCTATAAAATAACGGTGTTCCTGACGCGTACCACCTCCTGTAAATGCAGTAAACTGAATTAATTCGTTGTTCCAAAACCAAGTGTAATTTTGCCAAGCGTTGATACCGTTGTAAAGTAAAGGCTCAAACAATCCGCTAGCTTTTATATCGCCAACATTGGTTCGGTTTGGGTTTGTATTTATATCTTCAAAATCGGAAGTACAAGCAAACAACATGCTTACCAAACCGATGATTAATAGTTTTCTTAAATAAGTCATCACAATGTTTTTAGAATGAAAGTTTAACGTTTAATCCGTAAGTTCTTGTCATCGGGAAAGTCATCGACTCAATACCTCTATAAATATTTGAACCGTTTAACATACCCGTATCAGGATCGTACTGTGGGAAGTCTGTAATACAAAATACATTGGTAGCATAAGCTCCAAAACTTACATCTTTAAAAGCCCCTAGCTTACTTATTAATTTTGCAGGTAATTGATAATCTAAACGCAACTCTCTTAGTTTTAAATAAGAGGTATCGAAAGTGTTCATTTCGGTGTTATTACGGTTCCAAACATACGTATTGTAATAAGTTTGAATGCTGTTTGTTACGGTGTTGTTTTTTGTGTAAGTGATAGAACCATCGGTATTTTCAACGGCGTTAACTCCTGGATGAACTAGACCATCGTAACGTCCTTCAACCGAGTTATTAAGTTTACCTTGGTAAGACAACGCAAAGTTTGTTACCGAAAAAGCATTTCCGCCTAATTGTCCTGCAAAGGTTGCCGAAAGCATTAAGTTTTTATACTTAAAACGCTGTACCATTCCGGCGCGCCAATCTGGGTTTACTTTACCAATTCGTGTTTCTGGAGAATTATCTAACACCGGGTAACCTTCAGAATTTACAATATGCATGCCCGAAGCATCTTGGGTTTCGCCATTTTCATCAATGTAAGTAGCGCCTTCTGGTGCTTTTTGAAAACCACGGCCATAAATAACGTGCATTTCTTCACCTACATAAGAATAAATGTAAGTTCTACTTCCAATGGTTGTTCCCATATCGGTTTGTAATGGCACAGTAGGGTCCCAACCATCTTGTAAACTCACTAGTTTATTGATGTTTTTAGACCAGGTTACATCGAAATCCCATTTAAAATCTTTGGTTCTTACAGGTACAAAGTTTGCTGAAACTTCTAATCCTTTGTTGGAAATTTCACCTGCATTGATGGTCATTCCTGTAGCTCCAGTAATTTGATCGACATCTACCGAAACAATTTGATTTGTTGTTGAAGAATGATAAGCAGTTACATCGAAAGATACACGATTTCTGAATAATTTTGCTTCAATACCAGCTTCCCAACTTTCTACATTTTCTGGTTGAATTAATGGATCTGGAATATTCCCTGGCAATGTATAGCCTCCTGGATATGATGTTGTGCTGTACACCTGATCTAAAGAATACGCCGACGTATCGTTACCTACATTTGCCCAAGATGCACGTAATTTCAACATATCTACCCATGGCGCATTTTCTTGAAAGTTGAATGTTTTATCTAATAAAACACTTGCTGAAACCGATGGGTAAAAATACGACCAATTCCCTCTAGATAATGTGCTAGACCAGTCATTACGTGCTGTAACATCTAAAAAGTAAGCATCATCCCAACTTAAGGATAGCAAACCATACAAACTATTCACTACTTTTTCGCTGCGGTAGTTATACGGATCTGGGTTTACACCTGTTGGCAAGTTTGTTGTGTGATAAATATCTTCTTCACCTAACTCGCTTAGAGTAATTTTACTGTTGTAATATTCGTTTACGCGATTGTTACCACCAACCATAGCCGAAAGCCCGAAACGCCCCTCGCTAAAGGTATTGTTATAACGTAGCATAAAATCGTTGTTGTTTTCTAAAACTCTAACGGTTTGCTCTCGGTAAAATCCGTTTTGATAACCTGCTGTGTAGTACGGTTTACGTTGTGTACGGTATTCATCGGACCAATCTAAACCAGAACGTAAATCGAGCGTAAGGTTTTTAACTAAATCGAAAGTTAAACCTATACTACCAAAAACACGGTTTTTATCTTGTGTATTTAATGCTTCGTAAAGGGTACGATATGGGTTAAAAGAGTTGGCCGAAGGAAACACAAGTCCCATACCATTTTCTCCACCAGCATTCCAGTTGGCGTAATTGTAGCGTCCGTTAAAATATTCATCTTTCCAGTCTTGAATGCTATTAACATTAAAACCCCAAACTAGTGCATACATAGGGTTAGTTTCGTCGTAACCACTAACAGGCATATTATCACTTTTCTTTTTGTAATAATTAACCTTAGCGTTTAATTTAATTTTATCGGAAACTGGAGTATTTATTGCCAAAGACACCGTGTTTCTATTAAACCCTGTGTTTGGTAAAATCCATTCGTTTTTAAAATCGGTTACCGAAAAACGTGTAGAAGTTCCTCGTCCGTTATTTCCGTTTATACTTACCGTGTTATTTGTGGTAATACCTGTTTGAAACAAGCCTGTGTACCAATCGTCTTGATACACCCATGGCAATTTGGTGTATGTATTATCATCCCAATTTTTAGAGGCATATAAATAACGCATTTTATTGGCATCGAAAGCTTCTCCAAAGGTATAACGCGAATAGTGTCTTGGTTGTTCTACACCATCTGGTGCCATATCTGCAGTAAGATTCCAAAGTGAATATTCGCTCGCGCCCATATCGGAACCATTACCAAATTGTGTTTGAAAGTCTGGAAAAAATCCTGCCTGCTCAAAAGTTACCGAAGAGTTTACTGTAATTCCTAAACCTTTATTTTTTTTGCCCGATTTTGTAGTAATCATAATAGCACCGTTGGCAGCACGAGAACCGTATAAAGCCGCAGCGGCAGGTCCTTTTAACACTGAAACCGATTCAATATCGTCTGGATTAATATCGCTCATGCCATCACCATAGTCTACAGGAGCATCGGCTTGGGCATAGTTACTCACACTTCGGGTTGCCGTTGCTCCAGAATTTACGGGAACACCATCTATAACAAAAAGCGCTTCATTATTGCCGTAGTTTAAAGATTGATCGCCTCTTAAGGTTACACGAATTGAACTGCTTGGTCCTGAGTTTGCCGATGTAAACGTTAAACCAGCAACCTTACCGCCTAAACTATTTAACCAATTTCCTGAAACCGTTTTGGTAATTTCGTCGCTTTCCACTTTTGCAACCGAATATCCCAACGATTTTTCTTCACGAGTAATATTTAATGCGGTTACAACTACCTCATCAATAGCAACCACATCTTCTTGCATGGTGATATTGAAAAGTCCGCCGTTTTTAGTTGAAATTTCCACGCTATTCATTCCCATGAAAGAAAACAACAAAGTGCTATTTTCGGGTGCTTGCAAGGTATAGTTCCCATCAAAATTGGTTAAAGCGCCAGTATTGGTTCCTTTTAAAATAACGTTAACGCCGCCTAATGGCATACCTTTATCGTCTTTAACTTGTCCGTAAACTTTCACCTTTTTTAAACTACTTAAAGTAATGGTAGAACCGCTTACCAAATAGTTTAATTGGGCGTCTTTACTTATTTGATCTAGTATTGATTTTAATTTCTGATTGCTGAAATTATAAGTAAAAACCTTTTTGTTATTTAAAATATCGTCTGAATAACTAAATGTGTAGGTTGAATTTTTCTCTAATTGATTAAATAGTTGATTTAGAGTTACATTTTTTACTTTTAGATTTGTAGGTTTTTCAAGATTGTTTTGTGCTAAAACACTTTGGGTAGATCCAAAAAGTGCAATAGTTAACATAAATAGCACCAAAACATTGGCGGAAAATAATTTCCTTTTTTGGTATAAATTTAATTTCATAATTTAGTAATTACTTTTTAGTAAATAGGATTTTAAAAATTCTAATAAGCTGGAGCTGGTGACGCAGCTCCAGTTTTTTTTTGTGATTGGTTGTGTTTCTGTTCTTATAATTTATTTGATTAGTATCGTGTCGTTTTCAATTTTATATTCTAAGCCTATCATAAATTCTAAACTTTTAAATACTTTATCTACAGGCTCATTGTTATAAGCTGCTCGTATTTTTTTATTTAAAATAGAATCGGAAGTACATTGGATTTTTACGTTGTACCATTTTTCAATTTTAGCAAAGGCTTCTTGTGCTGTAATGGCATCGAAACGCAATAGGTTTTTATGCCAATCGGTTACGTAATCCGCGTTGATGTTAGATTTTACTAATCCTCCAACTTCAGTATTGAATGCTACTTGAGTGTTTTTAACAAGTATAAATTGCTTTTTCGAGGTGGTATTTTCTACCTTAACCTTACCTGTTTTTACGGCCACTTGAAAATCGTTTTCGGCATAATGCGCCACGTTAAAAGATGTACCTAAAACCGTAGTTTTAAAGTTTCCAGAGCTAACGGTAAACGGTTTTTCTTCGTTTCTTTTTACTTTAAAAAAGGCTTCACCTTTTAATTCTATAGGTCTGTGATTATTTACAAATTTTTCAGGATAGCGAATGGTCGCTCCAGAATTTAAATACACCAAAGAGCTATCTGGTAATAACACTTCTGTGCGCTGGCCCGCCATACTTGTTACAGAAACATACTGAACAGGTACTTCTGCAAAAAAATTGGATTTAAAAAGCATCCCCAAACCTAAAAGCACCACTAACGAAGCTGCTATTGCTAAAACTTTTTGGTTTTTAAAGACATTGGTTTTCTCGCTCTCTTTTATTTTATGGCGAAGTTTTGTTAAGCCGCGTTTTAAGTTAAATTCTTCGTAAACTTCGGTTGGATGTTCTTTAAACACCTCTGCAAGCTCGTTGTATTTGGTTTGATATTCGGGTTGTAATAAATATTGATTTAGTAAAGCTTTATCTGCTGAAGATGCTTCGTTTGCTAATTCTTTTAATGCGATTTCGTAAAAAACCTCGTCGGTCATGGTGTTTTGATCTTTTACTAATAAGACCAAATTACACGCATCAATCTACCATTCGAGTCTGTTAACAAATAGTTATCTAAACATCAATAAAACTCAAACAAAAAGAAATTACCAAAGTGATAAATTGAGATTCGTATTGCGAAACATGCTTAATAGCTTCAAGCATTTGTTTTTGTACCGTACTCACAGAAATACCAAGCTTATCTGCGATTTCTTTATATTTTAAACCCTCTATTCTGTTAAGTTTAAAAATGATTTTTCGCTGAGGTGGTAAGGTTTCAATAATTTGATCTATTTGAGTTTTAACCTCATTATAGTGCAAGGATTCGTCGGTATTTAAATGTGAAAAATCAACGGTATTATCGGTAATTTGTTGTTGTAAATAATCAGACTTCGCTTTATTAACAACATTGATAGACAAGTTTTTAGTAGCTACAAATAAATACGATTTTAGCGATGTATTTATTTGAAGTGTTTTTCTGTTCTGCCATATTTTAAAGAATACATCGGCTACAACTTCCTCGGCTAAATCGGCACTTACCACATATTTTTTAGCGTATAAACACAAGTTAAAATAATACTTTTGAAATAGCTGTTCTAAGGCCTGTTGGTTATCTTTCTTAACACACTCAAAAAGTATTTGGTCTTGGTTCACTGTATAAAAAATAGTTTTAATTAACGCGGTAAAACTATTGTATCTACACAGGCGGTCTGTTATTAAAAAATTAAATTAATATTATTTTTTATTTGGATTCTTTAAATTTTAGGAAATAAAAAAAGCAAATTTTGATGACCCAAAAGATCTTTACAACAGACACTATCCCTAAAAGGGTCTTTGATTTATTTGTGTTTACATTTTAACAATTATAAATTCTGAGCGTCTGTTAAGTTGATGCTCTGCTTCCGAGCAACTCACGCCATCTAAACAATTATTTATAAGTTGAGATTCACCAAAACCATTGGCGCTCTCGATTCTTTTAGCATCTATACCTTGACTAATTATATAATCTCTGGTAGATTTTGCTCTCCTATCTGATAAACTTAAATTATATGCGTTAGAGTTTCTTGAATCGGTATGCGATTCAATTTTAATAACCATTTTAGGATATTGCGTCATTAGCAACACAATTTTATTCAATTCTATAGCTGCATGATTTCGAATGAACGATTTATCTAAATCGAAATAAATAATCCCTATTTTAATTTTTAGCATACCTTTTTCTTCAACAATAAGTTCGTTTAGGGTTTCTAAACCTAAGGCTACAACAGTCTCTCCATTTTCATCTAATGTAAGCGTTGGTTTCTCCTTAGGCTCATAACCTGTTTTTTCTGCTGTTACTTTATATGGTGTTGCACAATCTAAAACCGTATTAAATGTATATGCTCCGGCAATATTGGTTGTTGTGGTTTCTAACAACTCACCCGTATCAGATAACAAAGACATATTCACATTTGAAATACGTTCGCCAGTAATTGAATTCGATATATAACCTCTGATAGCTTGTTCACAAAGTGGGCCTTCTGGCTCTGGCAAGCGTACAAAGGAATATATATCATCATCTCCCTTTCCTGTTAATCTATTTGAACATACAAACCCTCTGTTTTTAGGTTCATTTACTATAAACCCAAAGTCATCCAGTTTGCTGTTAAGGGGCGCTCCAAGGTTTACAGGGTTTTGAAATTGTTCCTCAATCACTCTGCTTTCATACACATCAAGACCTCCTAAACCTAAATGTCCGTCTGAAGCAAAATACAATGCATTATTTGTGATATATGGAAACATTTCGCGTCCTGCCGTATTTACCTTAGCCCCTAAATTTCTTGGTCTGGAGTAACCTGTAAACGTGCTATCTTGTTTGGTAGTTTCATTTTCTTCTAAAATATCTACTACAAAAATATCTGTGGCACCAATAGACCCTGGCATATCCGAAACAAAGTAAAGTAGCTTACCATCCTTACTTACTGTTGGATGCCCTACGGAATAGTCTTCACTATTAAAAGGCAGTTCTTTTACATTTTTCCATGTTAAAACACTATCTCGATTTGGCTTCAATTCGGCACTGTATAATTTTAAATGGTTTGTGCCTTTACCATCACGCCCTAAATCGCCATCATAATTATTTCTGGTAAAATATACTTTAGTTTCATCAGGTGAAAATGCGAGTGTAGCTTCGTGATATCGTGTATTTAATTTATCTGAGAACTCATCTATCAGTTTTACATCAGATTGAATTTCATTCAACTCGCCTAAATACATATTTAGAAAAGGCTGTTCGTTCCAATGATAAATCCGTGTATGAAATGTAGAACTATCTACAGCTGATGAATACACTAGCTTATCTTTATAATACATAGGGCCAAAATCTGAATACTTGGTGTTTGTTGATACATTTTTAAGTACAAACCTAGGTTCTATATATAAAATATCTTCAACAGTAATTATCTTCTGACTGAATTTTGGAGACCTATCATCCTTATGTTCTGTACGCTTAGAAAACTCTTTCATCCAGCGTTTTGCATCCCTGTATTGACCTATGCCTTGTAAAGCATGCGCGTATCTAAAAATATATTCAGCATCTACACTAGAATAATAATTTGAAACTAACTTATCATACCATCTATAGGCATTTTCCATATCGGTATTAAAGTAGTAGGAATCACCAGCTCTTTTTAAAAGATTTACATAGGTAGAATCGTTGGAATTACCAAAATTTTGATTTTTTCGCTCCGCCTTTTTTAGTTCTAATTCATATAAGGCTGATGCTTCTTTATACCACATTCTATCAAACAACCTATCGGCTTTCTCATTAGAGTTTTGTGCCTGTGTGATGCTTAAGGTAGCTAAAAGTAAAAGTGTAATTATGTTTTTCATGTAGCTTATATTTAGAAGAATCGTGGTGATTTAAGTTGTTTTTCTCTAGATCTGAGTTCAAAACGCAACATGATTTCGTGCGTTCCAGAATTAAAGTTATTTAATCGTGTTGTAGTAGCGTCGTATGCATAACCTATTATTAATTTAGGACCTAATTGAAACCCTAATAAGCCACTTACAGAATCGTCCCATCTATAGGCTAAACCAAGTCTGAACGTTTCATCAAATAACACATTAGCAGATAGGTCTACAATAATAGGTGCACCTACTACAAACTTTCCTAAAAAGGCAGGTTTTAATTTTATTCTTGGACTTAAATCAAATACTTTCCCTCCTATTAAAAAATAGTGCAAACGCTCTGCAGCTACTGCATTTTGTACACCATCGTAATGTTCACTTGTTAAAAAGTTAGGTACAGATAATCCTAGATAACTATTATCATTATGCCAGTAAACTCCTGCTCCAATAGTTGGTAAAAATCTGTTATCAATATTCTGTTGAAACACGTATTCTTGTTCCTGATATGATCCTCTAGACCAATCCACATTTAATAACCTTAAACCACCCTTAATCCCAAAAGATAACTTGCTATCGTAATTTAAATTAATGGTATATGAAAAGTTAGCATCTAAGAAAAATTCGTCCGATGGCCCTAACCTATCGTTTACCAAAACAACCCCAAGACCTACGTTTTTACCAACTGGCGACTCTACACTAAAGGTTTGGGTTTCTGGGGCACCATCTAAACCTACCCATTGCGTTCTGTATAATCCTGTAGCTGTTAAATGACCTCTAGAACCAGCATAGGCAGAATTTACCGTTAATGTATTAAACATGTAGTCTGTGTATTGTGGGTCTTGTTGTGCATTTGCATAAATACAAGCAAATACTACAACTAAACCAAATACTATTTTAAATTTTAAGTTCATCTTTAAATTCTTGTGTTTTTTTAAACTATGTACTGTGTTCTTAAATTATCTTACTATGTATAACCATCCCGCTCTTGGTTCTGATCCATCACCCAAATCAAGAATGTAGTAATAGGTTCCAACAGGTAGTTTTTTGTTTTTATTTACAACTGCCCTTCCGTTAGAAATACCATTAAACGTATTATCATAGCCTTCTTTTATGTAAACTACATTACCCCATCTGTTATAAATTTGCAGTTCGTTATTCGGATAATTGTTAATACAATCAATCACGAAGAATTCGTTCTTACCATTTCCGTTAGGCGAGAATTCATTGTACACATGCAAACATTGTGGTTCTATAGTTGCGTTATCAGTATCATTGTTTTCGTTTGAATCTATTTGATCTAAAAATTCTAATGATGCCGTGTTTACATAATCATTAACATCAACAACTTCAACAGTAATTTGTAGTGTTTCCGTTGCTCCCACCGCTACTTGGGGAACAACCCACAATCCTGAAGTTTCACTATAAGCACCTGATGATGCCAATGTTGAAATAAACTAGTAACCACTTGGCAAAACATCAAGTATTTCTACTGAAGTGGCATTTATACCTCCTAAATTTGATACCGAAATGGTAAATACAATCTCATCTCCAATAGACGGGTTGTCATTATCTACCTCTTTTGTTATGGCTAGATCAACAATAGGCGTGTTTATAAATGCACTATCCTCATCGTCCTCGCTTTGGTCACCATCATCGTTATCTGGTTCACTATTAGGATCGAACTGATCACTACCTGTAATTTGAGCAATATTTAAATACTCGCCCGCTTGTAATGTTGGCATATTAACCGTAGCCTCGTAAGTAATCGTCAAGCCTGTTAAAGGTACATTAAACCCTGTCCAGTAAATGATATTTCCAATAAGTTCACCACCATTGCTAATGTTGCTTATGTTACTGTAACCAATTGGTAAAATATCTTCTAACGACACTCCAGTAGCAGCATCAACGCCTGCATTATCTATTTGAAGTGTGAAGGTTAGCACATCGCCTACATTAGCATTCATGTTACTTACAGATTTCGTTAAACTTAAATCTGCTGTTTCAGTCATTACCAAAATACTATCTTCATCATCCTCACTTTGGTCACCATCATCATTGTTTGGTGTACTATTAGGATCCGTCACATCGCTTGCCGTAATTTCAGAAACGTTTAAGTATTCTCCTGTAGTCCCTGTAGGCTCGTTAATAATAACATCAATAAATAAGCTTTGTGAACCTGCATTTGGTATCGTTCCAACCGTCCATAATCCAGTTACTTCATCATATGTTCCCGATGTTGCACTAAAACGAACAAAGTCGAAGCCTTGAGACAATAAGTCGATGACTTCTACACCTGTAGCTGCATCTGGTCCTGCATTACTAACAGTAATTTGGAATGTAATTTCATCTCCAACATTTGGCATAATCTCATTATCCACCACTGTTTTTACTAGTGATAAATCTGCTATTGCATCTACAGGAGTTACTAATACATTGTCCTCATCATCCTCACTCTGGTCACCATCGTCGTTATTTGGAGAAGAGTCATTATCTGCAACATCTGAATTTGAAACTTGAGCAATGTTTAAATAATCGCCACTACCATTAACTAATACATCAATCAACAAGGTTTCAGTTGCACCGTTATCAATATTTCCAACGTTCCAAATTCCAGTAGTCTCATCATAAGTTCCAGAAGTAGAACTAAATAGGATATAATCAAATCCTGATGGTAATAAGTCAGTCACCTCTACACCTGTTGCATCTTGAGGACCATCATTAGTCACTGTTATGATGAATGTGATTTCAGAACCCACTAAAGGATTTGTATCGCCATCAACAACATCTTTAGTTAATGATAAGTCTGCTACTGAAATTACTGGAGTAACGATTGCATTATCTTCATCATCTTCACTTTGGTCGCCATCATCATTGTTTGGTGTTGAATCAGAATCAATCGTATCAGAAGACGTTACTTCTGCAATATTCAAATAATCTCCTGATGCATTTACCAAGACATCTATAAGTAAAGTTTCTGATGCTCCTGCCTCGATACTACCAATATTCCATAATCCTGTGGCTTCGTTATAAGCACCAGAAGTAGAACTAAATAATACAAAATCGTATCCTGAAGGCAATAGATCTGTAACTTCAACACCTGTTGCGTTTTGCGGTCCATCGTTGGTTACTGTAATTTGGAATGTAATCTCCGAACCTACTAATGGTATTAAATCCCCGTCTACAACTGTTTTTGTTAATGATAAATCTGAAACGGATTCAACTGGTGTTACTATGGCATTATCTTCATCATCTTCACTTTGATCACCATCGTCATTATTTGGAACAGAATCCACATCAAATACGTCTGAAGCTGTAACTTCTGCTATATTTAAATAATCTCCTGAACCGTTAACTAAAACATCTATTAATAATGTTTCTGACTCTCCTGAAAGTACCGTTCCAACTGTCCATAATCCAGTAGTCTCATCATATACTCCTGAAGTAGAACTATATAATATAAAGTCGTAACCTGATGATAATAAATCCAACACTTCTACACCTGTCGCATCTTGAGGACCGTCATTAAATACTCTAATTTCAAAAGTAATTTCTGAACCTATAAGTGGCGTTGTATCACCATCAACAACAATTTTAGTTAATGATAAATCTGCCTGTGCAGGGACTATGGTCAGTGCATCCTCATCATCGTCATCGCCATTGCCATCACCGTCTTCGTCTACTGTGGCGTC
>NZ_JTDV01000015.1 GCF_000943555.1 Neotamlana nanhaiensis
TTAGGCGTTGAAGCCGAAACATCTATGGTACCATTGCTGGCAATACTCAATCCGGCAGTAGAACTAAATGTTCCGCCTGTTAAACCTGTAATAACTGGTGAAGGATCACTAGCGCTTTGACAATATGAAGTGAAAGGATAATAAAAACTTGCATCATCTGGAGAATTAATGGTCACACTTACATTTGATGAGCTAGGACAAGTTCCAGCAGTCGTGTATGTTACGGTATAGGTGTTAGGCGTTGAAGCCGACACATCAATAGTACCATTGCTAGCAATACTTAATCCCGCAGTAGAGCTAAATGTTCCGCCTGTTGTTCCTGTAATGGTTGGTGACGGATCGCTAGCATTTTGACAATAGGATGACGAATTATAACTAAAACTCGCATCATCTAAATTAGTTACTGTTACTGTTGTTGTACCACACGACCCTGGCGTTGTACAACCATCTTCACCCCTAACATAATACGTTGTACTTGGGCCGATTGGTGTTACCACTAACGATCCTGTAGCTGTTCTTCCAACTTCAGAACCTCCACAACTACCAGTATACACCACCCATTCTGTAGCATCATTTAAATCTCCTGTAATAGTTAATGTTGTTGTACTGCCATTACATACCGTTGTTGGTGTATGGGCTACTGTTGGTACATCCGGTTCTGTACAAGTTACTGCTAAAGTAATTGGATCTATACTAAAATATGGGTTACTGGTACCACCAGAAGTATTGGTTATTGTAAACGACGTAACACCTGTCCAGTTAAGATTAACTGATACCCCACCTGATGCTGGTATTACTGCATCAACTGCTGTATTAGAGCCTCCTGTTGGTGTAAATGTCCAATCTGCTGCATTATTATTAGCCGTAAAAGCATAAACACTAGCGATATTAACACTAGTATCAAAGGACACAGTCATACTTGTCGCCGCTCCAGAAGTTGCATAAACAATAGAAGCTGTACTACCATCAAAACCTCCTGCATTTGCATTAGACACATTAGAATCACTAACTGTCACTGTAGCTGTGATTCCATCGACGGTTTGAGTAATATTCCCTCCATTATTTGTTGAATTATCCCAATCAAAAATAGTTTGAGCGGATACATTGGTTGAAAGCAATAGTATAAATACTATTAAAATTTTTAAGGGTAGATTTTGGTTCATATTTATTATCAATTTTTAATTATTATGTTCTTTAGCAAAAATTTCTTTTTTGACCACAAGATTTTTGGAAACTTTAAAATTTATTATTTTTTCCTAGTTGTACAAATCTCTAGTTTATAACTTAATAGCTTGAATCTCGGTAAATAGATATACAATATTATAACTTGAATCTGCTAAAACAACTAAAGAATTTCGAAACTCTATTATGCTGGAAATTTGCCTATTAAAGACTAAATTACAAGTGAATGAAAGTACACTTTATGGTAAAATACTTTTCACTCCAATTAGCATATCATTTTCTAATATTTAAGGAGGAGTATTTTTCTTCATGGTTAAAATTGAATTGGGTTTTGTGTTTTTAATCGATTAAATGTAATTTTCTTCGCTAAAATACATTTAAAATTTAAAATCGCAACAAGACATCAGATATTTTTTATTACAAATGTGGGTTTTATAAAAAAAATAAACCCGCGGTAATCAGCCGCGGGTTCTTTCATCAATCAAAAAACGAACAGTTATGTGTAACTGTTGTTACCTTAATTTAGTCGTAATAATTGTTTAAAAATTACTAGCCTAAATATGTTTTTAATATTTTACTTCTAGACGTATGTTTTAATCTACGAATAGCTTTTTCTTTAATTTGTCTAACACGCTCGCGTGTTAAATCGAATGTTTCTCCAATTTCCTCGAGTGTCATTGGGTGTTGGTTGCCTAAACCAAAGTATAAACGAATAACGTCTGCTTCACGAGGCGTTAATGTTTCAAGGGCACGCTCAATTTCAGTACGTAACGATTCGTGTAATAATTCTTTATCTGGGTTTGGAGACTCTCCAGAGTTTAATACATCGTAAAGGTTCGAGTCTTCACCTTCAACTAAAGGCGCATCCATACTTACGTGACGACCAGAATTTTTCATCGATTCTTTAACGTCGTTAATAGTCATGTCTAACTCTTTAGCAATTTCTTCGGCAGAAGGCGGACGCTCATGGCTTTGCTCTAAAAACGCAAATGTTTTATTAATTTTATTAATAGAACCAATTTTGTTTAAAGGTAAACGCACAATACGAGATTGTTCTGCTAAAGCTTGTAAAATAGACTGACGAATCCACCAAACAGCGTACGAAATAAACTTAAAACCACGAGTTTCATCAAAACGTTGCGCCGCTTTAATTAAGCCTAAGTTACCTTCGTTAATTAAATCTGGTAAAGTTAAGCCTTGGTTTTGGTATTGCTTAGCAACCGATACAACAAAACGTAAATTAGCCTTAGTTAATTTCTCTAAAGCCACTTGGTCGCCGGCTTTAATACGTTGCGCTAATTCTACTTCTTCATCGGCAGTAATTAAGTCTACCTTCCCAATTTCCTGTAGATATTTATCTAACGAAGCGGTTTCTCTATTGGTTACCTGCTTCGTAATTTTAAGTTGTCTCATCTAAAAAATCTCCTGTAATTTAATTGTGAATATTAGGGCATTCAATAGTTATACGCACAAACTTTAAAAAATGTTACAAAAAAATAAAAATAATTTTAGGGCATTACCTATTTAAAGCTTTTTGGGCTTTAAATACGTCACGCTATCCGCTATATCTTTTTTATTTGCTAGCGCGCAATTTGCTCATGCTTCACAAATTACTCTTATAGCGTCATAAAAAAGGATGCCGCTTCTATCGTTAATGCACGAGTTAAAAACGTTTAAATTTTTATTAAATGCTTGTGGTTTAAATTTATGGCATCCAGCATATCTTGAGTAAATTTGTAATGTCCGCGTGCTGTAATTAATCTAAATCTGGACGACTTTATATTACTAAGTGTATTTAAAAATAGCCATTTCGACTTTAGTAGTTTAGGTCTTTCCGATTTTAAGCTAATATCAAAATAATACTTTCGCCCTTCTTTTGTGGCCACAACATCGGGTGTAATGCTAATATCGCTTCCCGACTTTGAATACGATTTTGGTGTTTCGTAACCTTCAATGTCTGCTTTTATATTTTCAAAGCCATGGTTTTCTAAATAAGTAATAGAGTCTTCTAAAATGCCGGAATATTTTTGTTTGTCTTCGTAAATCATAACATATAATATAATGTTTATAATCTCAATTACAAGTTTTTAACAAGGTTTAACGTTTACTTCTTTTCGGCTAATCCTCTAGTTAGCCAACCTCTTCGGTTTGCAGTTGCAATAGCGTAAGGTGTAATCCAAAATAAGGCAAATGTGTAAATAATGCTGTAAGTATACGCCCAAATAGCTTCTTTTATTTTGTATCTGTGCGCGTAAAACGCCACCGAAAATGTTGAGGTAATAATAATACCTACTAAGGTCGATCCTAAAAAAAGTAGCGGATGTACTAGCACAAAAAATAGCATAAAAATTAAAAACGGATAACTCATTAACAATCTAGCCGATTGATTTATATATAGCAAGCGTGTTCCTAGTTTTCGTCCTTTTCTAAAATTCTTAAATACATATTTCCCCATGGCAATATTTTCTCTAACATTACTTCTGGCCCAGCGAATAAACATTTTATATAATCCAGTATATCTATCGGGAACATTAGTAAATGCTACGGCGTTACGTTGAAATAAAACATGTTTGCCTTGTTTTAGTATCATATTAGTCATGGCCCGATCTTCACCAATGTCCGATGGTTGTCCCATAAAGGTTTGGTTAATCCATTCAGGTAGGCATTTGTGAACAGCATCACTTCTGTAAGCTGCTAAAGCACCAGGAGTACATAAAACAGAATTTAAACTGCTTTCGGCAGAGCGAACAAACTCAAAACTCATTACAAAGCTAACATCAAGCATTTTAGGGAGTAGTTCTGTTTTGTTGTTTAATACTCTAATATTTCCGGCAACGGCACCGCAATCTTTATTTTTAACAAACGGACTCACTAAATTACGAAGCGTATTGGGTTCTACAATAGAGTCGCTATCAACGGTTACATAAATTTCTCCAACACCTAAGTTAAAACCTCTATATAAAGCATGTCGTTTTCCTTTGTTTTTTGGTTGTTGTAAAATATTTACATGGTCGCCTAATTCTTTTTTTGCTTTTAACATCCATTCCCAAGTGTCATCTAAACTGCCATCATCAATGGCAAGTAGCTCTAGTTTTTGTTTTGGATAGTCGCTTTTCGATAAACTTATTAAGGTATCGTAAACCAGTTTACCTTCATTATAGGCTGGAACAATTACGGTGCAGGTAGGTAAATCTTCGTCATTAAAGGGCTCAATGGGTTTGTATTTAAAATATTTATAACAAATAAATATGAAAAAGCAAGCACGGTATGCAAATAATAATCCGGCAGTAATCATAAAAATGAGGCCAATATTTGTAGAGCGACTATCAGCATTAAATTGTTTTAAATCAATTTGAAAATAGCTAAAAAAGTAAATGCCTATGAGTAAGAAAATAAATGTAGCTAGTAAGGTTATTTTGTTGTGAGGGCTTTCGGTTTTTCCAGATCCAATAAAAATGGAGTTAGTTTTGTTTTGAAGGTTTTTAATAGTGTTTATTAAAGTTTTTTTTGATGCCATGAAATGCTTTTGTTTTGGGTTTGTTTCATGTACGTTTCACGGTTTAAAATCAGACTTTCAGTTAGTGTTATTTAACACAAGGTTTAACGTTTTGTTATCATTTTAAAATAAATTGTATTTATCTTAACATGACTAATTTGACATTGGCCATCTTATTTCATAAATTTGCAGCATGGGAATAAAATTGCACGAAAAGCAAAACAAAAGAATTTTTAATTTTAACTTTCTGGTGTTTAGAACACAGTCTGATAAGTTTATTCCTCCTACTTTATAAGCATATCCTTTTAACTATTTCTGTGGCATTTTCTAATGGTGTGTACCGTTAGAAGTGCTTTATTTTATTCATTTTAAAAATAAATTGGCGTAATCTTTTTTAAGGTTATCTGTTGGTTATTAGTTTTTTATGACTATTAAAACCTTTGATGCTTTTTCGAAGCTATCATTTAATAATATTAATCGTTTAACAAATTTTTTGTACACCTATTCTGGAGATTTTCGTGATACACGACGTGCTATAAAAAAATCAATTTTATACGCGACTAAAGAAATTTCAGGTTTAGGTGGTTATGTGTTTGTAATAGAAAAAAACAACGAGATTATTGGAGCTATTGTTATTAATAAAACAGGAATGAATGAGTACATACCAGAAAATATTCTGGTTTACATAGCAGTAAAGGCAGAAGAACGAGGTAAAGGTGTTGGCGAGTGTCTTTTAAAGCATGCCAAAAGGTATTGTAAAGGCGATATAGCCATCCATATTAATGCTAAAAATCCGGCGATAAAACTTTTTGAAAAACAAGGATTTGAAAAACGAAATATTGAAATGCGATTAACACGATAATCCATTTCTAATAAACATAAAAACAGAACACATGAAAATAATAAGTGTAAAACGAAAAACGAGTTACGAAAAACTACATACAATACAAATGGGAGAGCTTACCACAAAAGTTACCAGCATAAAAAGGTACATTTTGGGTATGCCTATTAAAACTTTGCATAAATACCGTGAAACGTATTATGGCGAGGTAAAAGATACCAAAGATTGTATGTTGTTTATATAAGTAGAAACTATTAACAACAAATAAAAATACATGAAAGTATTAGTAATTGGAGCCGGTAATATGGGACTTACCTATGCCGAAGGTATGTCGAAATCTAAACTTCTTAAGCGCAAGAATATTATGGTTTTAGACAAATCGGAAGAAAAACTAGAAGCGTTAAATAACATATCGCATTTTGATGCATTCAGCGATTTAAACGATTGCGTGCCTGAAGCCGATATTATATTTATAGCGGTAAAACCGTATCATGCCGAAGCTTTGTTTAAAGCGATTAAGCCATTGGCAAATGCGCAACAAATTGTCATTTCAATTATGGCAGGTGTAACTATCGACTCCATAAAAGAACACACCGGATTACAAAAAATAGTAAGAGCAATGCCAAATTTACCAGCAAAAATTGGTAAAGGGTTAACCTCTTACGTGATATCTCCCGAAGTTTCTAGAATTGAAATGCTAACCGTAGAAAATTTATTAGACACCACAGGTAAATCGTTACAGGTAAGTGATGAAATGCGTATTGATGCCTCAACAGGGATTAGTGGTAGCGGTCCAGCTTATGTTTTCTATTTTATGCAAAGTATGATGGAAGCTGCAATGCAAATGGGCTTTTCTAAAAATGAGTCTACAGTTTTGGTGAGCCAGACATTTTCTGGAGCGGTAGAACTTTTTAAGCAATCTAACTTATCGCCTAATTCTTGGATGGAACGTGTGGCTTCAAAAGGAGGAACTACACGAGCAGCATTAGATTCTATGGAAGATAATAATGTAAACGAATTAATTAAAGAAGCCGCTTTTGCAGCCTTTAACAGAGCTGTAGAACTTGGTAAAGAACATTAAAATGTACAAAGAAAGAATAGTAATAAAAGTTGGTACTAATGTAATGACCAACAAAGATAACCGTATAATTAAACCTGTTTTAGAAGGTTTGGTTAAGCAAATAGCAGAACTTTACGAGCGCGATATTATTTGCGTTTTAGTATCGTCGGGCTCTGTAATTGCAGGGAAAGAAGTTTTAGGAAAATCTAAAATTGAAGATAGAACACAACGCCGACAAGTATATTCGGCCATTGGGCAGCCTAGAATGATGCGTTTGTACTACGGTATTTTTCACGATTATGGTATGAAATGTGCCCAAGTATTACCAACAAAAAACGATTTTAAAGCTGGTGTACATCGCGAAAATATGATAAGTTGTTACGAAGGCTTACTCGCCGAAGGAGTTATTCCTGTGGCAAACGAAGATGATGCAGTTTCGGTAACTACTTCAATGTTTTCTGATAATGATGAGCTCGCTAGTTTAATAGCAGAATTGATTAATGCTGATAAGTTGATTATTTTAACAGATATCGACGGACTTTACAACGGGCATCCCGAAGAACACGATAGTGACGTGATTAGAACGGTAAATCCGAACGAAAATTTAGAGAAATATATAAAAGATAGTGGCAAAACCGAAGGAGAAGGTCGCGGTGGTATGGGATCTAAATTAGGATTTGCACAGCAAACTGCAGCGAAAAATATACCAACTTTTATTGCAAACGGTAAAAAAAATAATACCATAATAGACATTATTGAAGGAAAATCTATTGGTACTAAAGTGGCTTTATAACGCGACTAGCAATTTTTATATTTATCGTGTAAACCTATGTTATTTAATATCATAGGTTTTATTTTTTCTAACCGGGATTGTTTCGTTGCATCTCGTTTCGCGGTTTCAATATATTCGCAATATTCACGTTGTTTTCCAGGACTTAGAGCTTTAAAAGCGGAATTGAGTTCACTGCTATTTGTTAATTCGGTTTTTAATTCCGCTGGAATATTAACGGTTTTTCCTTTGCGTTCGGGCTTAATTTCTTTGCCTAATTTTTGGTTTTCAATCGCTTCTTTTACATAGGCTAAAACCAAATCGTTGTTAATATCTTCAAATTGTTCAAAGCGCATTTGGCGTAAGGCTTTGGTTTTATTTTCTTGAGCATTTACGAGTACATTGGCTTCATCTTTTAAAAATACCCCATTAAAAAACCAAATACCAAAATGGTTTTTAAACGCGCCTAAGCCAATTACATTTTTGCCGTTTATCGTGTAAACTGGCGATCGCCATTTAAAATCTTCTTCTACCTCGGTAGATAAAATAAGGTCTCGCAAAAGTGTAAGCGCTTCAGAGAATTTAGGTTGGTTCTCTATGTATTCGTCTACAGATGATGATTTTTTCATGAGCTCAATAGTTTTTAATCGCCGCAACCTCCACAACCACTGCAGCCACTACATCCAGAGTCGTCCGAATAGGAACAACCGGTGTTGCAACCACCATTATTTTTATTGCCTTTATTAAATAGTTTTATAAGAAAGAAAATAATGACTATTAAAATTATAATAATTGAAGAATTATTTTGGGCTTGTATTAATAGTGTCGAGGATATTAATCCTAAAAAAAGGATTAAAACATTTGTTGTAAGGTTGGGTGAAGGTTTCTTAATTAACCAGTATCTATCTAAGTTTATGCGTTTATAATTTACTTCTTGAAATCTTTTTTTATTATCTAACCAAATTTTTTTTGGAGGTGGTTTTCTAAATTCAGTTTCATAGGTTTTAAAGGTTAAATCATAGCAATTTGAAAATTTATCCTTTTCCTTATTTCCACCTTTGGTTGGGTTATGATGAATTTCTTTTCCAATTGTTTTCAAACAGAAATTTTTCCAGTACGAATGGGTATACGTAAGATGTAAATGCCATGCTTGATCAACAGCATCTGAAGGTGTAATTTGAGCTTTTGAAATAGCACATAAATACATGAATTTTTTGTATTCTAATACAACTTCTCTAGCAAAACTTAATTTCCAATTATTGTCTCGCGCAAGTCTATGGGTGAAATTAAATGTGGCATTTTCATCTTCTAAATTAAATTCGTTTATTTTTTTCCAAAGTATTGGGTTGGTCATCTTACTAATTTTCTTCCGCAGTCAACTCCGCAATTTTACAAATCACTTGGGTGGCTTTTATAATACTTTCTACGGGGACATACTCAAATCGCCCATGAAAATTATGTCCGCCAGCAAAAATATTAGGACATGGTAAACCCATGTAACTAAGTTGAGAGCCATCGGTACCACCGCGAATGGGTTTAATTATGGGTTCTATATCTAACTGCTTCATGGCTTCTTCAGCAATATCAACAATATGCATAACAGGTTCAATTTTTTCTTTCATATTGAAATATTGATCTGTAATTTCAGTAATAATTACCTCTTTGCCGTATTGCGAATTTAACTCGTCGGTAAGCTTTAGCATCACTTCTTTTCTGGCATCGAAATGCTTTTTGTCGTGGTCGCGAATAATGTATTTTAATGTGGTTTCTTCAACATTACCATTTATGTTGTGTAAATGGAAAAAGCCTTGATAATCTTCAGTATGTTCTGGGGTTTCAATACGCGGTAATGAGTTTATAAACTCCTGAGCGATGTACATAGAATTTACAAGTTTGTCTTTGGCATAACCTGGGTGTACACTTTTTCCTTTTACAGTTACTACGGCACCTGCAGCGTTAAAATTTTCGTATTCTAGTTCGCCAATTTGGCTGCCATCCATGGTGTAAGCCCAATCGGCTCCAAATTTTTCAACATCAAATTTATGGGCGCCACGACCAATTTCTTCATCTGGTGTAAAACCAACCTTTATCGTTCCGTGTTTTATTTCAGGATGCTGAATTAAATATTCCATTGCCGACACAATTTCACAAATACCCGCTTTATCATCGGCACCTAATAGGGTAGTGCCATCGGTGGTAATTAAAGTTTGACCTTTATATTGCAGTAAATCTTCAAAATAATCGGGCGATAAAACAATGTTTTCAGCTTCATTTAAAACAATGTCTTTACCATCATATTTTTCAATAATCTGTGGTTTAACATTAGCTCCTGTGAAATCTGGAGACGTATCAAAATGCGAGATAAAACCAATGGTTGGTACATCGTGTTCAACATTACTTGGTAAAGTGGCCATGATGTATGCGTTCTCGTCAATAGTTACATCTTGCATGCCAATACTTTTAAGTTCGTCAACTAATTTGTTAGCTAAATCCCATTGTTTTTCGGTGCTAGGTGTGCTATTTGATGCAGGATCGCTTTCAGTATCTATGGTAACATAGCTTATAAAGCGTTTTATAATATGGTCTTTTGAAATCATTGTCATTTAAATTAGAATTTGAGGGGTCTCGATAGTTTTCAGGTATGAAATTTTAAAACACTAAAATACGATTATTAATTTTTTGCCATTAGGAATTGTTTGATTTTTTAATTACTACTATTTTTGCACAAACCATACAGATGTACAAACAACTTCTTCGTCCGTTATTTTTTAAATTCGATCCCGAAAACATTCATTATTTTACCTTTTCTTTAATAAAAAATACGTCGAGAATACCAGGTGTTCCAGCGCTTTTTAGAAAAATGTACGCTCTTGAAGATAAACGATTAGAACGTGAATTATTTGGCTTAAAATTTAAAAACCCCGTAGGTTTAGCCGCTGGTTTCGATAAAAATGCGGTGTTATATAACGAGCTTGCTAATTTTGGTTTTGGCTTTATTGAAATAGGAACTGTAACTCCTAAAGGACAAGCAGGAAATCCTAAAAAACGCTTATTTAGGTTAAAAGACGATGAAGGTATTATTAACCGTATGGGGTTTAATAACGATGGATTAGAAGCTGCGATCCAACAGTTAAAAAAGAATAAAGGAAAGTTAGTTATTGGAGGGAATATTGGTAAAAATACCCAAACAAAACCTGAAGATTATACCAAAGATTACTTAGAGTGTTTTAACGCATTACACCCTTATGTGGATTATTTTGTGTTGAATGTAAGTTGTCCGAATGTGGGAAGTCATGCTAAATTAAACGATAAAGATTATTTAGAAGAGTTGATTGCTGCGGTGCAAAAGGCGAATAACACCTTTGATAGTCAAAAAGCTATTTTACTAAAAATAGCACCAGATTTAAATAATAATCAATTAGATGAAATTGTAGATTTAGTAAAAGATACAAACTTAGATGGAGTAATTGCAAGTAATACCTCGACCGATAGACGTGGCTTAAAAGCATCAGAAGAACAACTCGAAGCCATTGGTAATGGTGGTTTAAGCGGGCAACCAATTAAGGATAAAAGCACACGCGTAATTAAATATCTTTCAGAAAAAAGTAATAAATCATTTCCAATAATAGGCGTAGGAGGTATTCATTCGGCTAAAGATGCACTTGAAAAAATTGAGGCTGGTGCCGATTTAGTTCAAATTTATACAGGGTTTATTTACGAAGGTCCTAGCTTAATAAAAAAGATAAATAAGGCTATTTTAAAAACTACTTAATGAATTTTTTTACCACGCTATTAGTAGTATCGTTTAGAGAAATTAAATAGCTTCCTTCAGGTAAATTATTAACGTTAATTTCGGTGTTAGTGGTTTCGCCTTTTAATAAAATTTGCCCTTGTAAATTAGAGATTCTATAATTTACAGTACTTTCAAAAGATGCTAAGTTAAATTTTAAAGCACCTCCAGTAACCGGGTTGGGATAAATTCTAACTTCAGAAAGTACATTAACGTTATTTGAATCTATATTATCCTGAGAAAAATCTTCTTTAACTAATGTATAATAAGCATACATTCTGGCAAATTGATCACTTGAGAATTGAGCTCTACAAGATTTTGGTGCATACGACATGATGTTTTCGGTATCAGGAGCATAGGTGTCTCCATTGGCATCGGTTAAACCTCCAATATAGTTGCAATAATCGTCAACATTATTGTTAGCTAAACCAGGATCGGCAGGTGTATCACAAATGCCATCGCCATCGGTATCGCAGTTGCTGCCATCAACCAATTCAGTGGTTGTGCCATTATCGCTCCAGCCGTGAGTATGAACTAAAGAAAATATATGACCTATTTCGTGTGCTAAGGATGTTGTGTTAGTGGCGCAACTTGTTTTCATTGCAATCACATTAAAACGTTCTTCGGTAAAACCACAAATGCTTTCGCCTGAAGTATTTTCTAAAAAATCAATAAAATAAATATTAATAGCTTTTTCTGTATAATTACTAGTTAATAGGGTTTTTTCGTTGCCTTTTTTAAAATGGTATAAATCGTCGCTATTTATATAGTTTATGCCTTGATAAAGGTAAAAACTCATCGCAGCCGTTTCATAAATTTCGTTTAAGTTTTCAATGGCATCATTTAAATCGTTCGCATGAAAATCTGATTCTCCATTCGAAGATCTAATAATATGTGCTTTAATAGGAATCTTATTAACTTCAACAGTTTTGTCACCACCACCACCACCACGTTTGGTAGTTTTCATTTTAAACTGCATTTCAATTTTTTTAAGCTCTGGTTTTAGGCTTTTATAATAATCGGCTCGTTCTTGAGAAATTGTAGTTCCACAATCTGTAATAGATTGCGAAAATGTTACCGATATACTTAATAAAAGTAATGTGCAGAAACATACTAGGGTTCGTGAATATTTAGCTTTGGGACTTTGCATATGTACAAAGGTAGGAGCAAGGTTGTGTATTGTAAAAAAAAGACGATAAAACCAAGTAATATTCGTTTAAAGTGCTAAATGTTAGTTTTTTAGGATAAAGTGTAATACCGAATTAATAAAAATCATATTAAAATTTTATTAAAAGTCTATTTGTAAAGGCGTTATGATTCGTGATTTTGAGTATATGTTAAAGTTTTCTAAAAGAACCGTATTGTGTTTTGTTGATTTATTGCGTTATATTTATCATCGAATAATAGCAACAATTTAATGCCAGAAAAAGTAAAGATTATTGAATGTCCGCGTGATGCCATGCAAGGAATAAAAACCTTTATTCCAACCGAAAAGAAGGTGCAATACATACAATCTTTATTACGTGTTGGTTTCGATACTATAGATTTTGGAAGTTTTGTGTCGCCAAAAGCCATTCCGCAAATGGTAGATACAGCTGACGTATTATCGCAGTTAGATTTAAGTAATACTACAAGTAAACTATTGGCTATTATCGCCAATGTTCGTGGGGCAAATGATGCGGCACAACATAAAGCCATAGATTATTTGGGGTATCCGTTTTCAATTTCAGAGAATTTTCAAATGCGTAATACGCACAAAACTATTGCGCAATCGGTAGAAACACTTCAAGAAATTTTAGAAATAGCCAATAAAAATAACAAAGAGGTTGTGGTTTACATTTCTATGGGGTTTGGAAATCCTTATGGCGATCCGTGGAATGTGGATATTGTTGGCGAATGGACAGAGAAATTAGCTAATATGGGCGTAAATATTTTGTCGCTTAGTGATACTGTTGGTACATCTACTCCAGAAGATATAACCTATCTGTTTTCAAATTTAATACCGAAATATCCTAATATTGAATTTGGTGCACATCTCCACACAACACCAGCATCATGGTTCGAAAAAGTAGATGCGGCTTACCAAGCAGGTTGTAAACGGTTTGATGGCGCTATGCAAGGTTTTGGAGGTTGCCCTATGGCAAAAGATGAGCTTACAGGAAATATGCCTACCGAAAAACTATTGTCTTATTTTACAAGTAAACAGCAAAATACACTCAACGCTATGAGTTTTGAAAGTGCCTACAATGAAGCTTTAAAGATTTTTAGGGTGTATCATTAATTTTTTAAGATTATTTTAACAAGACGAGGTTAAACCATGTACTTAGGTTCTAGTCTAAAAAACTAAACCTAACCAAAATCAAGTTGAAAAACATTCTATTTTTTTTCGCGTTAAGTATGTCTTCGATGCTTTTTGCACAAAAATTCACACTCGAAGGTATTGTAAAAGATAGCGACTCTCTCACGCTCGAAGCTGCAACCGTTTATTTGCAAAGCATAACCGATAGTGTACCAATTGCCTACGGCATCACAAATAGAGAAGGGCGTTTTTCGTTGCAAGTGAATACCTACGACGAAAAAAAGGCCATTTTTAATATCGCTTACATGGGCTACAAACCTTATAGAAAAGATATTAATGTGCCTGAAGGCGACGAATTAAATATGGGTGTTGTAATGCTTGAAGACCAAACCGAAACCCTAACAGCTGTTTCCATTATTGCCAAAGCCCCGCCTGTGGTAATTAAAAAAGATACTATTGAATATAACGCCGATAGTTTTAAAACACTACCAAACGATAAAGCGGAAGATTTACTAAAGAAATTGCCAGGTGTTGAGATTGATGCCGACGGTTTAATAACCGTTAACGGCATTGAGGTCGAGGCTATAAATGTTGATGGCATGTCCTTTTTTGGAGAGAAAAACGGCGAGATCGCCTTAAAAAATATTCCTAGTAATGCTATTAGTAAGGTGCAAGTCACAGATTATAAAACCGATAACCAAAAATTTACGGGTGAAGAATCCGATTCGGGTACCAAAGAAATCAACTTTAAAATTAAAAAAGGGAAAAACCGCGCCATGTTTGGCGATGTTAAAGTTGGTGCGGGTACCGATAATAAATATCAAGGAAACGGTAATGCATTTCAGGTGGTTGATGGCAAACAACTGGGTATTATTGCAGGAACCAACAATATAAATTTATCAAAAGGTTTTAATGCCCTGCCTAATACCGATACGAGTACTGGATATTTGGAGTCTGATTTTATTGGAGCCAATTACAGTAAAGGAAAATGGAACGAAGATCGCGTAAATGCAAATTACAATTATAGTGCGCAAAGTAGAGAAACCGAACAAAAAAGTTTCAGAGAGAATTTTTTACCTGACCTTAATTATTTAACCGATTCTGAAAGTAGCGGATTTAGTGATTCCGATAGCCATCGAGGCGGTGCCGAATTACAATTTATAAAAAAGCCTAAGAGTAAAAACTCCAAAAGGCGGGTTCGTATATCAAACAAAACAAACTTTAATGCTTCAAATTCAACTTCGGGTTCTTCAAGTGTTAGTAGTTCTTCTTATAGCGACGGTACATTGGTTAGCGATTATTCATCTTTAAACCAAGCGACATCTTCAAGTTATTCGCTTCAAAACGAATTCGATGTAACACCAGTTTTTGGAAGTGGTCATTTTTTAAATATTGGATTGGATACCGATTTTAGTAAAGGCAATTCCGATAGTAAAAAATATTCAGAAAATATATTGTATAACAACAACGAAACCGTAATACAAGATCAAATTACCAACCGCGATAACAGTAGTAGCCGTATTGGGATGAATGTGTTTTTTATGAAAGAAATTTTTAAAGGATTTCGCATTATGCCACGATATAGTGCTAACGTAAGCAGTAGTAATACCGAAAATTATATTTATGATTTAAATGAAGAAACCGAAGCTTACGATAGTTTTAACGAAATACTAAGTTCCGATAATAAATATATTACATCAACCATTCGTCCGTCGTTACGTTTACGTTATGAGTTTAGCGATTTTAGATTTGAAGTTGAAGGTGCTTACACCACAACCAACCGAAATTATAAAGACGCCATTGTTGATGCTCGAAATTTTAAGCGCGATTTTAATTATTTAACCTATAGCGGGCGTATTCGATATCGCGACGAAAAAGGGTATAAGCGTATTAGTTTAGATTATAATCAAGGAGTAAACTTACCGTCAATGAGTCAGTTACAACCCGTAGAAGATGTTAGTAATATTACACATATTCGTGTAGGTAATCCTGATTTGGCACCTCAAGTAGATCATAATTTTAGATTCCGCTATCAAAATAACATCGCATTTCATAATATCAATATTTCGGGCGATGCTAGAGCCGAATTTACTCAGGATAAAATATTAAATGCTACCTTAACCGATGCCGATTTAAATCGTTACACCACGTATACTAATTTAAATGGCGATTATTATCTTCGAGGTAATGCTTCGGTTTCAAAATCGTATTACAATAAAAAAACAAATTTTAATCTTAACGGAAGTGTAATGGCGAGTTTCGACAATAGTTTGTCGTTACAAAACGGACTTAAATTTACCGCGCAAACCACAACTTTGCGTCCTCGAATTTCTGTAAATTGTTTGTACAACGAAATTATCGATGTTAACGCGAGTTATAGTTATTCTACGGTAGAAAGTGTTTACGATACCGATAGCTTAAACGATAACAGTTATTTTGTGCAGAATTTACAATTTAATGCCTCTATATTTTTTATTAAAAATGTACTGTTTTTGTCTAACAAAGTGTCGTACCGTTATAACAGTAGAGTAGGCGACGATTACGATGGCGATGCTGTATTTTGGAATGCAGGTTTAGGTGCCGAACTTTGGGATAACAAAGCCACTATAACACTGGTAGGTTACGATGTTTTAGGTAAAAACAATGGCTATCGTCGTACGGTAACCGATACTTATATTCAAGATGTTGAAAACCGTATTTTAGAGCAATATTTTATGCTGAATTTTACTTATAAATTTGGCAGTTTTGCGGGGCAACGTATGAATTTCGATTCTGGTCGTGGCCGTGGTCGTCGCGGATAAATAGTCCAGTATTGGTAAGCTTAACAATACTTAACAATAAATTTAGACTTAAATTAAAAATACAAGATGAAAATTATGTATATTTGCACGCAATTATAACGTAATTGCATCATGAACGCACACTTAAATAAAATAGTAGGAGAAGGACTAACCTACGACGACGTTTTACTAGTTCCAGCTTTCTCTGAAGTTTTACCTCGCGAAGTAAATATCCAAACAAAATTTACCAGAAACATTACCATCAACGTGCCAATTATCTCGGCTGCGATGGATACCGTTACCGAAAGTAAAATGGCTATTGCTATGGCGCAAGAAGGAGGTATTGGTGTGCTACACAAAAACATGACGATTGAGCAACAAGCCCTTAAAGTACGCCGTGTTAAGCGTGCCGAAAGTGGTATGATTCTCGATCCTGTTACGTTACCGGTTACTGCTCAAGTTAAAGATGCCAAACAAAACATGGCAGAGCATAGCATTGGCGGTATTCCTATTGTTGATGATAACGGTATATTAAAAGGTATTGTTACCAATCGCGATTTGCGTTTCGAGCATGACGAAAACCGTTCGATTACCGAAGTTATGACGAGTGAAAACTTAGTAACAGCGGGTGTTGGTACATCGTTAACCGATGCCGAAGCCATTCTTCAAGAACATAAAATTGAAAAACTACTTATTGTAGACGATAATTACAAACTAACAGGTTTAATTACTTTTAGAGATATTACCAAATTAACACAAAAGCCAATTGCTAATAAAGATGAATTTGGACGCTTACGTGTTGCTGCAGCCATTGGTGTTACTGGTGATGCAGTAGATAGAGCAGCGGCGTTAGTTGATGCTGGTGTTGATGCTGTGGTTATCGATACGGCGCATGGGCATACCAAAGGTGTGGTAGGTGTTTTAAAAGCGATAAAAGAAAAATTCCCAACCTTAGAAGTTATTGTTGGAAATATAGCTACTGCTGCTGCTGCAAAATATTTGGTAGAAGCAGGTGCCGATGCTGTAAAAGTTGGTATTGGTCCAGGTTCTATTTGTACTACGCGTGTGGTTGCAGGTGTTGGTTTTCCTCAGTTTTCTGCGGTATTAGAGGTTGCTGCGGCTATTAAAGGTAGTGGCGTTCCTGTAATTGCCGATGGAGGAATTCGTTACACAGGCGATATACCAAAAGCTATTGCTGCGGGTGCCGATTGTGTGATGTTAGGTTCACTTTTAGCAGGAACTAAAGAATCTCCAGGAGAAACTATTATTTACGAAGGACGTAAGTTTAAGTCGTATCGTGGTATGGGATCGGTAGAAGCGATGAAAGAAGGTAGTAAAGACCGCTATTTCCAAGATGTTGAAGACGATATTAAAAAACTAGTTCCAGAAGGTATTGTGGGACGTGTACCATACAAAGGCGATTTATACGAAAGCATCCACCAATTTATTGGCGGTTTACGTGCTGGTATGGGTTACTGTGGTGCAAAAGACATTGAAACCTTAAAAGAAACAGGTCAATTTGTAAAAATTACAGCTAGTGGTATTAACGAAAGCCATCCGCATGATGTAACGATTACTAAGGAATCGCCAAATTATTCGAGGTAAGATTTTTGGGTTCGTTTAATGGTTTTGTTTATGATGCGTTGCGTGGTTTAGCACGTAATTTATCAAATAAAAACCAGATAGAAAATCCGAGAGGATTTTCGTAAGTAAGCTAATACTAGCAATGGATTATATACGTTGTTGGCAACAGTATTTTTTATATACTGTCCCAGAATTCAGGATCTTGTTGGTCTAAATCTAATTGGTCGTTGTAAAAGGCGTCTTGTGGAGGCCCACCAAAGGTTGTTCTTTTAGGTTGCTTTTTATTTAATTTTTCAATTTGACCAACTTGGAAAAAGCTTGAGTCATCACACTCGAGTATTTTTACATACATATAATTATAATGTTTTTCAGTGATTTCATATTCTACGTTGCAAACATTTTCATTAAATTCTCCTTCAGTAAACTTAGCTTTTACAATATCTCCGACTTTTAACTCGTCAAAAGTCTTTGGTTTAGGAAATAGCCTTTTTTCTAATGCTTTAGAGGCTTGATATGTGGTTATACACCAAAAATTTGAGATATACCTTGAGATGTCCGACGGATATTCGGAACTCAAAGTTTTATATTTATCTTTCATTACATTTGGTATTAATGACAATAAGTCAATGTCGTAAGAGTTAAAAAACTGGCTTATAATATAAAATTGATATTCTGTTGGTGATAAGTCAAAAACTGGTGAAGATTCGTGATTTATATGATTATTTTTTAACCAAGAATTAAAAACATTCATAACTTTGGTATCCATACAATATTTTAGACCATTAATTTCTTCTTCGGATGGTAAATAACTCATTGTAAAATGTTTTAAATTTAAAATGGTAATGTATTAAAATATATATTTTCGTTTGTTTCTTTAACTTCAATTGATAGTCGAGAGTATTTATGAATTTTGTCGTAAAAATTTAAATAGTAATTTTTTTGGTTATTTGTTATTTTTTCTTGTTCTATTTTGAATGTTAGTTGTCCTTCTGAACATTGTTTTGTACAATTAACCATATATTTTAAAAAAACGTAAAATCTTGTTTTATTAGGCATTCCAGTCAGAACATTTTTTGACATTAGAAAAGGAATGAATGATTTTGTGTCGTAATTCACACAAGAATTAATCAATTCAATTTTTATTTTTTCTATGTTGTTCGTTTCGTTCATATTGTTGCCAACTTTCATGATATAACGTCGTTTTAATACTGAAAAAAGTTCAATACAGGAGACTTATATTAGCAGTTAAACGAATTTAGTTGAAATTTTTTACAAAGTCAAACAACAAGCCAACACTAAGGTGTTGGCTTGTTAATAGTACATGTTCACAAAAAAATAAGCTTTTATTCTTCAGATATCGCTTTCAATTTATCTAAAGCTTTTGGCCATGTGGTATTAAAATAATCTTGGTAATCTTCAATGGTATCGGTTTCAATAGTTACGGTAGTGATACCGTTATTTTCGCTGAATGCATAATTTTCGAGTCCACCAGCCCATTGCTCAACGTTTGGGCCTTCAGTAATTTCGTTGTCACCATCTAAAATGCCATAATGCCTTATGGAAATAAATTGGTTTGGTATGTTTTCGGCAATTTCAGAGATCATGCCTCCTTTTTTACCGTTTTCGTCGGTACCTACAAATAGCATTTTTGAGCCTTTTTCCCAAGTGCCTTCGTAAGTTGAGGTTGGGTTAAAAGCAGCAGTCCATTGGTTGTAAGTTTCAATATTATCTAAACCAAGCATGGTGGTGTAAACTTTTGCTGCTGGAGCATTAATGTCTTTTTTAAAAAGTATTTTTTTCATGATAAAGGAGTTAAAAAAGTGGTGTGTACTTCTTTTTGTTGTCTAATAAAATCCAGATAAAAATTATCCAAAGTACCAAAGTCATAATAAAGCCGTTGGGTTCAACTATTGTGTTTGTAAGCAGTATGCCAACCATTACTGGAAACAATATTAACGCACCTAAAGCTCTGGTTTTTGGAATAATAATTAGTAAACCGCCAATGATTTCGGCGACGCCAATTAACGGAAGTAACCACGAAATTTCAACAAGAGCTTTAAAATCTTTGACTAAGGCTTTTGACATGTTTTCGGGTGTTGGCATGTAATTAAGGAATTTGTTTAGTCCACCGTTTATCATCATAACTCCGAATAGTGCGGAAAGTACGTTTAGTATAATGCGTTTCATAATTAGTTAGTTAAGGTTGTTTTAGTAAAGTTAGTTTAAAAACCAATACGAAAATTAGGAAATGAAAATTTATGTGGTCTTCTCGATACTAATTTACTACGTTGCCCTTCGCAAATTCATGTCATAGAAATCGAAGTGACGAAGGGATTAAAATAGAGGTTAGTTGTCGGTTCCATGCACTCCTGAAACCAAAAACAAAAAAGGTTGCAAGACAAAATCTAGCAACCTTTTTTAAGCTGTATTACAAAATGGTTTTATTGCACTGTTAAGGGAAAAGTAACTTCAACGTCGGTACTTCCACCTGCATTTGCTACACTACCATCGTTTGGTTTTGTAGGTTCATGTTTTAAAACTACGATTAATGAACCAGTTCCAGCAGCTCCTGTGGTAAACGTAGTTTCAATACCAATTGGGTTGCCATCTTCATCGGTGTCGTCTTTTGTAATTGAGATATCTGAAATTGTTGAGGTGTAGAAAAACTCATGGTCGTCGCCTTCTTCTTCAACTTCGTGAGTGATATCTTCCGCAGGACTTTCTGTTTCGTTTAATAACTCAATTTCACCAGCATATGTTGTATTTGCCAATAACGTACCTGTTTGGTTGTACGTAGGTTCATTACCGCCTTCACCATCTAAATCTTGAAAAGTGAACGTAACAACATCGGTACCGCTTGTTAAAGTATAGGTAACTGTGGTTATTAATTCTTCTTCATGTTCATGGTCGTCGTGATCGTCATCGTCGCTTGAACAGCTTGTAAATGCTATACTTGCAGCGAAAAATAAAGCGATTAATTTTAAGTTTTTTATAGGGTTTAAATTGAAATCTTTCATGATTCTTTTTATGTTTTTAATAATTTATTTTAATTTTTAGGTTAAAGTTTCTTCCTAATTCATCGGCAAAATAGCGCAGCCTGTTTAAGTACTCTCGGTAAGCTGTGTTGAATATATTTTCAACGTTAAATTCAACTTTTAAAGCCCCAGTTTTAAATGCTTTAAACGTAGCAGAACTATTAAAACCAAATAATGAATAGGACGATGGGGGAGAACTAATATCTACATAAACATTATCGTCTACCGTAGCGTTATAAGTGTAAAAATTATAATCGGGGTAACGTTTTTGTTGTAATACAGTTTTATGGGTTAAACCAATAGATAATTGATTTAAGTTTTTGTTGTAGTACGATATGCTATTTGTAAAGTTAGTTGAAGGCATGTGTATAAGCGCAACATCATCTGATAGGTTGTCTCCCTGCAATAAGCTTATACTGCCTTTATAATCTATTGTGCTAGTGATGGCTTTGTTAACATCTACATCTACACCAAAAATTCTTGCATCTAATTGATTGTATTCCCAAACCGGAAATGCGCCACGAACCGTTGTGGTAATGCCATCTGGAATGAGTTGTATATAGTTTTTGATATAGTTGAAGTACGGACTAACACTAAACCCAAAATTGTGGTTGTTTCTAACTAAAGACGCCATAAATTTATTGGCGATTTCTTTGTTCATAGTTAATTGCCCAATTTCTATTCGGGCAGCACTATGGTGTAAGCCATCGCTAAATAATTCTGAGGGATTTGGCATACGCGATGCTAAACCGTAATTAAAAAACAGTTCGAAATCGTTATGCAAATGCCTGTTATATCCAAAATTTGCTGAAATATTATGAAATGAAAATTTTGGGTAGGTTAAAGTTTCAGAGTTTTCGGTTATTCCAGATTCAAATTCAGGAAACAACTCATCGTAGTTATATGTGTCTTCCCAATCGGTAGTGTTGTACCATTTTTTAGCTTCAATTCTAGAAAAATCGTAGCGGATACCAGCGCTTATTTCAGAAAATAAATTCAGTTTATAATTTCCTGTGGCATAAATTCCAGCATCATATTTTTCGTAATCGGGAATTAAAGGATTAACACCTGTTCCCGAAATGGCATCGTTTTGTTGAAAGCGTAACAAAAACCCAGTGTTTATTTCAAAATCATCAAACGCATCAATTTCTAAATTAGGTTGTAATGATGTGGTGAATAGGCGTAAATCAATTACTGGTGTATTGGCTCTGTCACCACGTCTTAAATCGTATTCTTTACGTCTGTTTATTTGAAAATCGTACTGTAACGAGAGTTTACCTAAACCTTGCAAGCGTTTATAAGCTTCAACTTTTGCTAAATGGTGCAAAATGTTTTGTCTGGGATAGTTGATATTGTATGAAAAATCATTGATAACACGTGGTTCTTGACGATTTATAGCCATAACCAAATCGTTAACATTCCCAATGTGCGACGATTGTAAAATGGCTATTTCGTTATTAACATAGCTGTAATAAGCATCAAAACCTTTTTCGAAGCCATTATAGCCCAGTCTCGCCGAAAGGTTCATACTTTCAATACCGCTATTGGTTAGGTGATAGTCTGGTGCTTTAAAATCTCCAAAGCGCTTGTAACTCGCTTGAAGTTTAGCGTAGTAGCCAGATTGATACGTTTTTATAATTTCAGAATTTACAATACCGCCTAAGCCATTTGAGTTGAATGACAACATAGAGCTACCAAATAAACTATCTAATGTGGCGTACTTTTTAGGTTTTATTAAAATTAAACCACCAATAGCATCGCTACCATAAATTAAAGTGTTGGCACCTTTAATAACTTCAATTCTGTCGCTCGCATTAATGTCAATATTGGGTGCGTGCTCGTCGCCCCATTCTTGATCGAAAAGGCGTACGTTGTTATTTATAATTAAAAGGCGGCTGCTGTGTAACCCATGAATCATAGGCTTTACAATTGTGTTTCCTGTGTTTAAGGACGACACACCACTAACCGTTTTTAAAGCATCACCCAACGATTTATCGCTAAACTGTTCAATCGTTTTTTGGTTTAAAGATTGCTCAATGCTTGTAACTTCGGTTCGCGAACTGGTTTGTATAACTACCTCGTTAAGTTCTTCTAAGTGATGTTCTAAAAAAACACTCACCGAATTGTCTTCATTTAAGTTAATAGAAACCGTTTGGGTTTCGCAACTTATGTGGGCGACTTCAATAGTAAAATTGGTTTGGCAAAGGTTGTTTATGGTAAAATTTCCGTTAGCATCTGTGATAGCATAATTGCTAGCATTTAAAACTTTTATGGTGGCGTTTTCAATAGGTTTGTTGTTATGAAAATCTATAACAACGCCAGTAAGTTTATGGTTGCAATCTTGAGCTATTACAATGCTATTAATCAGGAAAAATAATACCGAAAATATATTCTTCATGTTTAATATAAAGATTACTTAAATTTTAATGTAATTCTGAAATATTAAATGAAGGCAGGTGGCGCTCTTAACGAAAAATATAAATGTTGATGATTTTTTAAAAAAGAGTAGCTTTTAAAGTTATTTTGAAACGGAGTTGTTTCAGGTAAACTTTCAAAAGTTTGTTCTGTAAGTGTAAAATGATGATTTAATTGAAACTTATGAAAGTCACAATCTAAATCGACCGTATGAATATGCGTTGTGCTATCATCTAAACAAACCTTGTGCTCATGATGTTCAAAACTATGCTGAAGTTTTAAAATTGTGGGTAGACATAATAAACCAACTAGCAGTAAAGCGAAAAATTTAAAGGTAATATGTTTAGTAATGTTGCTCACTAATCTTTTAAAAACTTAAACCCAAGTCTTACTAACATTTTCTTCTCGAAATTCCAGAAAAATTTAAACTGACCGAAGAGCCATCCGAAGAAAACAAGTAAAAATTGATAGACAATAAACAGCAAAAGTATACGAATTGTCCAATATAGAAACGGATTTAACGTTTCTTTAGTAATGTTGAAAAAGCCTAAAATGGGCTTGCCAATATAGGAAGCTGTAGATCCTGTGACTGCAAAAACAATAAAGATGACAGCAATTTGCCAATTGCTAGTAATGCCCCAACGTTTCTTTAACTTTTCCAAGCTATGTGTTTTGCACAAAAATACGCAAAAGCTTTTAAATTCTAGGTGTAAAAGGGCCTAACCTTTGCTTGTATTTTAACTGAAAATAGATAAAATAATTGTACAGTTTGTAGTTTACCTCGTAGCCATAATCTATTCCTGGTCTGTAATCTATTTGAAGTTCGTATAAGTTAGGATCGAAACGATTAGGTTGTAAAACGCGGTTATTCCATTCTACTACATATTGATAATTTCGATTTTCCATGAATTGCTGCGAGTAAAAGCCTTCTGGTCTTGCTGTGCTTGCCAGCCAATAATTATAACCGGGTTCTATAATTATAATTTCGTATTCAACCTTATCGCTACTTATTTTTACGGTGTCGTTGTCTTTTAAGTTTTCAAGTCTTTCGTTAGTATTGGTGTTGGTTACTTTTTTTGGAGTATTACAGTTAAAAGCAATAAGCGAGACGAGTAGAACTATGTAGAGTAGGTGTTTCATAACTTGAATTTATCTTAAAAGTTACAAAAATTGTTCCTAAAAGCGGTGTTTTTAAGAAAATAGATTTGTTGATTGTCCTCTTTTTAAAATGACAAATTTTTTTAGAGCTTGAGTGTCATTCAGAGCGCAGCGAAGAATCTTGTAGATATAAAGAATTATTAAAGAGAAGATTCTTCAGTCGTCCTCCTTCAGAATGACAGTATTATGCTAAAAAAATGTCATTCAAAGCACAACGATTTTTCTAAACTTGAGTTAGAGTCGTTTGCACTTTAAATGACAAATTTTATTATATGGTTGCGCGTCTGGTTTTATTTTCCGAAAAGCCCACCTAACATACCGCCAAGGCCACCTTTCTTTTTATTTCCGCCTAATACCATACCAGCTACATCATCAATAACACTACCATCGCCATCGGCATCAAGAATAGATTCTAAAAAGCTTTGTTCTTGGCTTGCAGAATTTCCGCCAATTAAACCGCCTAATAAATCGGTAATGCCACCTTGGTTGTTTACGTTGTTTTGTCTGGTTTGCTTACCTAAAACACCCATTAAAATAGGAGCGGCAACTTTTAATATTTGCGCTACAGAACCAGCATCCATACCAGCTTTTGCACCTAACGTATTTTCAACACGCTGTTGCTTGTTACCTAAAACATGGCCTAAAATTTTGCTTCCGTCATTTAAAACATTATCGTCCACGCCACCACTAAATAATCCGCCAAGGTTATCTAAAATACTACCATCGTGTTTTCCGTTTAAAGCGCTCATTAAGCCTTCTGCACCTTGTGGTGTGGCTGCGTTTCTTTTCATAGCTTGCATTAATACAGGTAGAGCCATAGTTAATACATCTTGTGTTTTGTTCTGTGGTTGGTTGGTTTGTCCTGCAACTCCGCTAATTATTGTTTTTCCTAAGTCACTGTTTAATAAATCTAAAATTCCAGACATGTTTATTTATTTTAATTGTTTTACAAAAAATTGGTTACTCAAGGTACAAAAAAAGTCCTAACCGTTATAGTTAGGACTCAAATATTGTGAATAGGTCACAAATTATTTCTTATTAACCAAGAATGCTAATAATTTGTGTTGCTAATTCTGTTCCAATTCTGTCTTGTGCTTCGTTAGTTGCAGCACCAGTATGTGGTGTTAATGATAAAGCAGAATTCATTAATAATTGCATTTCTGGTTTTGGTTCTTTTTCAAAAACATCAAGAGCCGCTCTTGAAATTTTTCCGCTTTCAATAGCATTTACCAAAGCAACTTCGTTAACCACACCACCACGAGCAGCGTTTACTAAAATAGCACCGTCTTTCATCATGTTAAATTCGGCTTCGTCTATAACGTAATCTTTTTGCGCAGGCACGTGAAGTGTAATAAAATCGGCTTGTTTTAAAACGTCTTCTTTAGAAATGGTTTTAATATCGAAGTTTACGGTTTGTCCGTCGAAAAATTCTAATTCTAAGTTAGCTTCTTCTAAAAACGGATCGAAAGCAACAACTTTCATTCCAGCACCTAAAGCTACTTTAGCAGTAGCTTGCCCAATACGACCAAAACCTAAAACGCCTAAAGTTTTACCTTTTAATTCGGTGCCTTTAGCGTAAGCCTTTTTAAGGCCTTTAAAGTTGCTATCGCCCTCAAGTGGCATATCGCGGTTAGAGTTATGTAAAAAGCGCGCTAAACCGTAAAGGTGGCCAAAAACTAATTCGGCAACCGAGTGCGATGAAGCAGCAGGAGTGTTAATTACGTGTAAGCCTTTTTCGCGGGCGTAATCAACATCAATATTATCCATACCAACGCCACCACGACCAATAATTTTTAGGTTCGGGCAGGCATCAATTAAATCTTTTCTAACTGTGGTAGCACTTCTAACCAATAAAACCGAAATATCGTTTTCGTTTATGTAGTTTATTAATTGCTCTTGTGCTACTGTTGTGGTAGATACTTGGTATCCGGCTTTTTCAAGGGCATCAATACCGCTTTGAGAAACACCGTCGTTTGCTAGTACTTTCATTTCTGTAAGTTAAAAGTTAAAAGTTAAAAGTTAAAAGTTAAAAGTGGTGAAACCATTAGCTTAAACTTTTAGGATTAATTATTTTAAAATTTTAATAAAAACAACTGCATAACTGCAACTGGTTTACTGTTTACTGTATTATGCTTTACGTTCTAATTCGCTCATTACTTCAACCACAACTTTTACGCTATCTAAAGGTAATGCGTTGTACATTGAAGCTCTATAACCTCCAACACTTCTGTGGCCGTTAAGTCCGTTAACACCAGCTTCTTTAAGCATAGTATCGAAGGTTTCTTTAAGGTTTTCGTTTTCAAGTGTAAAGGTAGCGTTCATGTTCGAGCGATCTTCTTTTGCTGCAAACCCTTTAAATAATGGGTTTAAGTCAATTTCAGAATACATTAAACGCGCTTTCTTTTCGTTTTCTTTTTCAATAGCTGTAATACCGCCTTGTGCTTTTAACCACTCTAACGTTAACATAGATGTGTATACTGCAAAAACAGGAGGCGTGTTAAACATACTACCTTTATCGATATGTAACTTGTAATCCATCATAGAAGGTATTTTACGCGATACTTTGCCTAAAACGTCTTCTTTAACAATTACTAAAGTTGTACCTGCTGGTCCCATGTTTTTTTGAGCTCCAGCATAAATGATATCGAATTTTGAAAAATCTAAACTACGAGAAAAAATATCACTACTCATATCGCAAACCATTGGAATTGGTGAGTTTGGAAATTCTTTCATTTGTGTACCAAAAATAGTGTTGTTTGAGGTACAGTGAAAATAATCGTAATCTTCAGGGATTTCGTAACCCTTTGGAATGTAGTTATAGTTTGCATCTTTTGATGATGCTACTTCGTAAATATCGTCGTAAATCTGAGCCTCTTTAATGGCCTTTGCTGCCCAAGTACCAGAATTTAAATAACCCGCTCTTTTTTCTAGAAGGTTTAAAGCTACCATTAGAAACTGCGTGCTAGCACCACCTTGTAAAAATAAAGCTTTGTAACCTTTGCCTTCTAAACCAAGAAGTTCAAGGGCAAGCGCTCTAGCGTTTTCCATAATGTCTACAAAAGCTTTGCTACGGTGGGATATCTCAATTAAAGACAACCCGCTGTTATCTAAATCTAGAACGGCTTGTGAAGCTTTTTGTAATACTTCTTGAGGTAAAATACATGGTCCTGCGCTAAAATTGTGTTTTTTCATCTGTTTGTTTTTTGTCTTATTTTTTGAATCAGATGTAATCTTAAATCATTTAAAAAAAAGCTAAAAATTACTGCTAATTTAAGAATCTTTATAAGAATTAAGATTTCATTTTTTGTAAAAAAAATTAAGTTGTAAAGTTGGTGATAAATTGAGTATTTTGTGTTAAAAATTCAATAATTTTTTTACGAAATTGCTAATAAAAATTCAACAGAATCGACACTATCCGCATAATCCCAAAGATTTGGCTTTTGGGTATGCCCAAACGGTATTTCGTTGTCTGTAAAATTATGAGAAACGATGCACTGAATTTGATCTTTTTCTGTTTCTAATTTTTCTTTAAGCGTATTCGCGTCCTTATAATATTCGTAAAATAATGTGGCAATAGGCGACGCGTAGCTTTCATCTTCTTTAATCATAAAAAATCCGTTTTCAAGCATATCAAACTCACTCATTAAATATACGGCTTTATTGTAATCGTAATTGTTTGCATATTTGGCTTGTTCAATTATGGGATGCCAATGGTAAATGGCTTCGAAAAAAGTTTTAAAGTCGTAATTTTCTGGAACGTAAATTTTTGAAACGTTTCGGCATCCTAAGCCGTAATATCTAAAAATGTCTTCTGATAGGTTTTTTAAATCGTCCGTCGTTTCATTACCTGTTAAAACCGCAATCGAATTTCGATTTTTTCTAATAATAGCCGGTTTTCCTTTAAAATAATATTCAAAATAGCGTGCTGTATTGTTGCTTCCTGTGGCAATTACAGCATCAAAATTTTCTAGTTTAGCTTCGGTAAATTGTGTTTTTCCTTTAAAACTTGGTTCAACATATTCTAGGTATTTTGCTAAGTACGGTAATAGTTGCTTATCGTTACTCGATTGTTTTACCAATACATCATGCCCCGTAATTAACACCGCTAAAAAATCATGAAATCCAACTAGCGGAATATTTCCCGCCATAATAATAGCAATCGTTTTGGGGTTTTTGGTGTTAATTTGGTAAGGTTTTAACCAGGTTTCAAGGTTGTCTGGGGTTAAAGCTTCTGCCCAACTTTGTATAGCAAACCTAAGGTTTTCTGGTGTAAACCAACCATTGTGTTCTTCGGCAAGTTTTAATTGGTGTTTAAAGCCATCAAAAAACAAATCGTTACATTTAATATTCTCTTTCTTTTGTACGGTTTTGTTTGAAAATTGTTTTAAAAACAACCCTAAATTCACAAAAGCATTAATTCTTTGGTCTAATTGCATTCTAATTTGGTTATGAATGGTTTTGGCTTTATTTTTGCAACTGCAAATTTAAGGAAACATTATAAGTTCTTAAATTTTAAAAGATAAAAATTACTATGGCAATAATTATAACAGACGAATGTATTAACTGTGGTGCTTGCGAACCAGAGTGCCCTAATACAGCAATATATGAAGGCGCCGACGATTGGCGTTATAAAGACGGAACAAGTTTAGAAGGAAGTATTGTTTTACCTAACGGAAAAGAAGTTGATGCCGATGAAGCTCAAGAGCCGGTTAGCGACGATTTGTATTACATTGTTCCAGATAAATGTACTGAGTGTAAAGGGTTTCATGATGAGCCACAATGTGCAGCAGTTTGTCCTGTAGATTGTTGTGTGCCAGATGATGACCACGAAGAAACCGAAGACGAGCTTCTAGCAAAACAACGCTTTATGCATCCGGACGGATAGTTTTGAAAGACATAAAATTTTAAATTAATCCTGAGTTTTTTGCTCAGGATTTTTTGTTTCTTAGCTTTAAATATTCTTGTAATGACATTAAAAAAAGCGTTTTTATTAATTAATGGCGAACCGCCAATTGTGTTTCCAGATTTAAGTAAATACGATATAGTTTGCGCTACCGATGGTGGTTACAAACATTTAATGAACCATAATATTACACCCGATTTTATAAGCGGCGATTTCGATTCGTTAGCCGAATTACCTAAAGATGTTGAAGTAATACATACACCCGATCAAGATTTTACCGATTTCGATAAAATACTAAATATTTTAAAAGAAAAAGGATTTGTTTATATTGATGTTTATGGTGCTAGCGGCCAAGAGCAAGACCACTTTTTAGGTAATTTGAGTACAGCCGTACATTGGAAAAACACATTAAAGCTCACTTTTTTTGATAATTATGGCTATTATTTTTTAGCCGATAAACAGATTGAAATTAAAAACTGTAAAAACAAGATTGTTTCATTAGTACCATTAACGCCTGTTGAAGGTATTAGTACAACTGGTTTAAAATACCCACTAAACAACGAAAATTTAAGTTTTGGTAAACGTATTGGTACCAGAAATACTGCAATTAATGAAGTTGTTACCATTGCCCATAACAGCGGCGATTTGTTTGTTTTTGTAAATATGTAGGCGTATTACCAGTAATTTAACTAACTTGTTGCAAGTTAATTTATACTTAAAATGAGTGTTGTAAAATTTGTTATAATTGGTGCTGGAAATATTGCGTCAACTTATTTAAATGCCATAAATAATATTGAAAACGCTAAAGTTGTTGCTATAATTTCAAGTAAAACCGAAAAACCAACATATTTAAAAGCGTTGCCGTTTTTTAAAACTTTAGCCGAGGTTTCAGTACCTTTTGATGCTGTAATTATTTGTACGCCTAACGGGTTGCATCATGTATCCTGCATCGAGGCTGCTAAATTAGGAAAGCACGTGTTATGCGAAAAACCTATTGATATTACCATTGAAGCTATTGATAACATGATTGCTTCCTGCAAAACGGCTAATGTTAAACTAGGGGTTGCATACCAAAGGCGTTATAGTTCAGATAATCCTGTAATTAAAAAGTTGATTGATTCTGGGGAATTGGGCACTGTTTTTTCGGTGGATTTATCGGTGAAAAACTATCGCGATGATGCGTATTATAATTCTTCTGAGTACCGTGGAACATATAGTATTGATGGTGGCGGACCATTTATTCAGCAGGCATCACATTATATCGATTTGTATTATTGGTTTTTCGGGAAACCGAAGAAAATTGTGAGCAAACTGGCAACTTTCGCTCATAATATTGAAGTAGAAGATCATGGTGTTGCTATTTGTGAACACAATTCTGGGATGTTGGCAACCATTACCGCTTCAACAGCTACAAAACCAGGTTTTCCAGCTAAATTAGAAATATACACCAGTAAAGGTTGTTTAATTCTGGAAAACGATGTGATTGCCCATTGGAGTATTGAAGGTCTTGAAAACCCAACAACCGTTACGCCAAGCCAAAATACCCATACAGGTGCAGCAACCGCAGCAGTAAGCGATACAACCAACCACGAAACCATTTTAAATGACTTTGTAAAAGCTATACAAAACGATACAGAACCTCTAATTACAGGGGAATCGGCTAAAAATGCTACTGAGATTGTATTGGAGATTTATAATAGTGAGTTTTAGGTTTTTGTTGAAAATAATTACTGAAATTTTATTTATTGTATTGATTTTGTGTGATTTAAAAGCTAATTTCGTTTTTTAGGCGATGAGAGCAATTAAAAAATGGTTCTAGCTCAATAGTTGTAACTACCCAAAAACGACAATATTTGTACAATTACAGAAATTAAATACTAATTTGAAATATTATTTATTCCTTGATGAAAGTGGTGACCACGGGCTAAAAAAAATTGACAAAAGTTTTCCTATTTTTTTGTTATGTGGAATTTTGATTTCAGAAGAAAATTACAAACTAATTAGGAATGAGATTAATAGAATAAAAATTGAGTTCTGGAATAATAAAAATGTTATTTTCCACTCAAGAGATATTAGGAAATGTAATAACGAATTTCAAATATTATTTGATTTAGGTATTAAAGAGAAATTCTATGAATCCATAAATGTTTTAGTAGAAAAGCAACAATATAATATTATTGCTGCTTCAATAAATAAAACTGAATTCATAAAAAAATATGGAAGATTAGAAAACGATGTTTACGAAATATCACTTTCTTTCATACTTGAGAGAACTGTTTTTTGTCTAGACAAACTCGGAAATTGTAATGATCTAGAAATAATTATAGAAAGAAGAGGAAAAAAGGAGGATACTAAATTAAATGAACATATACAGAAAGTTAAGCAAATTGGAACATATTATGTTGATTCTGAAAGAATTCAAAATTACGGTTTCAAAGCAAAATTTAGTTGGAAAAATGAAAATATAAATGGTCTTCAACTTTCTGATTTAATTGCTTATCCAATTGCTAGAAAAATTTTAAATCCACAAGGTGTTAACTTGTCGTTTGACAAATTTAAACATAATTTTTATACGAAAAATGGAAGGGTTTATGGGCTTAAGAAATTTCCATAAAACAAAAAGGCTGAGAAAACTCAACCTTTTACGCCGACCGGGGACACCCCAATCCTAATATTTTTTGAACAACTTATCAGTTGTAGTATGGTACAAAAGTACTAAAAATAAATAATTAACCTAACGATGTTCATAAAAAGTAGCTAAGCAAGTATTGAATGCTATTTGCTTTACTTGTTTAATAACATTTGTTTAGTCGAGAAAGTGTAAGTTTGCTTACGCACTATTTTTTATATATAAACGGATAATCACAACAATCACCATAAAATGAAAAAATCCCAAATAAACCCCATGCCCAAATTTTTCGATCGCTATATCAAGTTGGTTCGAGAAGATGATTTATTGTTGGCATTAACAAATTCGTTGTCCGTTTTAAACGAACTCGATTTAGCACTTTACAACACTATTGCCGATAAACGTTACCAACCCGAAAAATGGACGGTTAAAGAAGTAATACAACATGTTATTGATAACGAGCGTATTCAAGCTTATCGAGCGTTGCGTTTTGCAAGATTTGACACTACCGTTTTATCAGGCTATGATGAAAAAGTTTTGGCGCACCACAATAATGCCAATAAAAGAACCATAGATGATTTACTAAATGAGCTAAAATTAGTTAGGCAAACCAGTATTTACCTTTTTGAAAGTTTTGACGATGATGGCGTTAAAAATTTAGGCGATTGCTTTAACGTGAAAATAAATGCTTTGGCGCTAGGTTTTGTAATTGTAGGGCATCAAATGCATCATTTAAACATCATCAACGAGCGTTATGTGCCGTTGGTTAATCCTCGCCACTAAAAGCCTTCATTTCTTCGGTGGGTTCTAAAGTAGCTTCATTGGCCCAAGTGGTTTTATCGAATGCAGATAGTACTTTAAAGGGCGCTGTTTCTTCTTGAGTAATGGCATCAAAATCACTTTGCGTAATTTGGCTATTTTCGGTAAAAAGCATTTCCACTTTACTGCGGTTTTCGCCTTCTAATTTTATACTAAACTTAATTTTGTTTCTATCCCGGCTGTTTTCAATCAATTTAAAATCTCGACTAAAATAAAAATAGCTTCCCGATGTATGTTTTATATATTTTGGATGGTAAAATGTACTGCCTTTTTCAAATAAAATAGAACCTCTATTTGCGTTTTCAATGTATTTAACACCCAGTAAAAGTTTTAAATTAAGTTTTTCGCCATGTCTGTTTTTGTAATACGAATACTCCACTTTGGTTATGGCATAATCGCCATCATTTACATACATGGTACCCGAATGTTTGGCTTTTCCTTTTCGCGGTGAAAAATTAATAATATAGGTAAGGTTGCTGTTGTAAAGCGTTACATCTTCAAACTCGTAATCGTATAAATTAGGATTTATAAATTGAGTTAGTAATGAGTTTTCGGCAAATTGCGTGCGCTTCAATAACCTTTTCGCATCGTTGTTTAAAGTGCTTAATTCAAACTTGTCTTTGTTTTTATTCTTAAATTCTTCATCGTTTAGGGCTAGTGAGTCTTCAACTGTAAAAAAACCAGTTTTTACTTTGTAAGTTTTGGTGGTATCTAAATACGTTAATACAATTTTTTGGGCGCGATCTTGTACTTCTTCAATCGAAAAATTATTTTTTGCATCAAGAAGTTTTGTGGCTTTACTCACGGCCAATTTGCTGCTGTCTTGATTTAAGGTATAAAGCTCTCCTTTAAAATCGGTAAAATGTTTGGCGTCGCTTTCTCGTACTTTTTTAGATAAAGCAATTAATTCGGCATTGGCACGGGCTAAATTTTGTTTGTTAAATTCTGAAGCTTTGTCAATTTCAAAATCTAAATGATCAAAATGTCCGTAATTGGTAGTTCTATGAAAAATGCTGTGTTTGTTAAGGTTGGCATTGTAGTTTTTAGAAATATTTTGCCTTACTTTTGCTATTATAGAATCGGCATTTGGTCTTTTATTGCTTATATAAACTTCATCTAATTGATTTAAAGCTTGCGATAATTTTATAAGCAAATTAGCTTTTTTTATTGCCGAAATGCTTAACGTTTCACTTTCGTAGCCCAAACAGGAAATCGTAATGGTTATAGCGTCGTTATTTAGGTTATTTAAAGTGAAATAGCCATCGTCGTTCGATATTAAACCGCTGTTTTTCCCAGTTTTTATGGTCGCATAAGGAATAGGTGCTTTAGTGTTTTTGTCAATTATTCTAGCCGTAATATTTTGCGAGAATATAGACATTGAACAAAACAAAAAAGAAAATAAAACAAGAATCTGTTTCATAGTTGATGGTTTTACTACATAAACGATTTAGCTGTTATAATGTTACAGAATATTTTTCATAATAAAGTAGGTTAAACCATAAATTAACAAAGGTTTAGGTTTTAAAAACAAGCGTAATTTTTCGGTTAATTATTTCTATTTAATTAATTACATTTGCACCGCGAATTACATGCTGTAAAAGCAGGCTAATCGTAAATTTAATAAGTTGTTAAAAGATTTTCGTTTGCACGGAAATTAAAAATAAATATCAATGAAAGCAGGAATTGTAGGATTACCAAACGTAGGAAAATCAACGTTATTTAATTGTTTATCGAATGCCAAGGCGCAAAGTGCAAACTTTCCGTTTTGTACTATCGAGCCTAATATTGGTGTGGTAAACGTACCCGATCCTAGGTTAGAGAAATTAGAAAGTTTAGTAAACCCTGAGCGTGTTATTCCTGCAACCGTAGAGATTGTTGATATTGCGGGATTGGTAAAAGGCGCGAGTAAAGGTGAAGGATTGGGAAACCAATTTTTAGCAAACATTCGCGAAACCGATGCTATTTTACACGTGTTACGTTGTTTCGATAACGATAATATTGTACACGTTGATGGTAGTGTAGATCCTATTCGAGATAAAGAAACCATTGATATGGAGTTGCAACTTAAAGATCTTGAAACGGTTGATAAAAAATTAGATAAAGTAAAACGTGCTGCAAAAACAGGTAATAAAGAGGCTCAAAAAGAAGAAGCAACTTTATTAGCTATAAAGGCAGGTTTAGAAGCAGGAAAATCGGTTAGAGCGTTAGAGTTTAGCGATGATGATTATGCCGATTTTGTAAAACCATCTCAATTTATTACCGATAAACCAGTGATGTATGTTTGTAATGTAGATGAAGGATCTGCGGTTTCGGGAAATGCTTATGTAGAGAAAGTAAAAGAAACTGTAAAAGATGAAAATGCTGAGGTTTTAGTGCTTGCTGTGGGTACTGAAGCAGATATTAACGAGTTAGAAGATTATGAAGAGCGCCAAATGTTTTTACAAGATATAGGTCTTGATGAACCAGGATCGGCAAAGTTAATTCGTGGGGCTTATAAATTATTAAATCAGCAAACCTATTTTACTGCTGGTGTAAAAGAAGTGCGAGCGTGGACGGTTTCCATAGGCGCCACGGCGCCACAAGCGGCTGGTGTAATTCATACCGATTTTGAAAAAGGTTTTATTCGAGCCGAAGTTATTGCTTATAACGATTATGTAGCATTAGGTAGCGAAACTAAAGTAAAAGAAGCAGGTAAAATGCGTGTTGAAGGAAAAAATTACATTGTTAAAGATGGCGATGTGATGCATTTCCTTTTTAATGTGTAATAAAAAGATTTTAAAAAATCAATAAAAATCAAAAGCTTGAACTTCAGGTTTTTGATTTTTTTTTGGATTTATATTACGGTTGATGCATTTTTTTTTGCAAATAGGTATATGCACTAAGAATCATGTAAATCTGCAATGCTAATTATACTTAGGTAATTGGAAATCAGTTGTTGTTTGGTATATTTGCGTGTGCTTTATTTTTAACTAAAGCAAAAAAATACCTTTTAAAGCTTATAAAAAAGGTCCCAGTTTGTTATGCCTTTAATTGAAGTAAAAACCGAAATTGACGCCGAAATTGAAACTTGTTTCGATTTGGCGAGAGATGTTACTTTTTATCAAAATACGTTACAAAAACCAACAGAAATAGCTATTTCTGGAAAAGTAGCTGGCTTGGTTGAAAAAGGTGATGCCACCATATGGGAAACGAGACACCTTAATTTACATCAGCATTTAACTTTAAAAGTAACCGAATTTTCGCAACCCTTTTTATTTGTAGACGAAATGGTTAAAGGCCATTTTAAAACCTATAAACACGAGCATATTTTTAAGAAGATTAAAAATAAAACGCTAATGATAGATAAGTTTTATTTTGAATCGCCGTATGGGGTATTTGGAAAATTATTCGATTATCTATTTTTAAAAAAGCATATTAAAAAATTAATTGTTTTTAGAAATGAAGCTCTAAAAGATAAAGCTGAATCTTTGTAGGTTTCAGGTTTAGAGCGTTATATTTATTTTAAATAATGTTGACGTGTAAATATGGTATTTCTTTAGTTTTTATACTTTTTTAACTATCTTCTTATAAATTTAATATTTAGTATATCACTATTTGATTTTGTGATAATTCAAGATTATTAATGTAGGTATTTTCGTTTGTCTGTGCAGAATATGATAAATAGGCTATCAAGAAAATCATAATAACTTTTTTAATTAATTTGTGAAGTTGTAGTTTTATTTTTTAAGCCGATATATTATATTAGCAAGCAATCTCACAAAACTCACCTAATTTTATGGCAGAACAAACCAATTACACCGAAGATAATATACGTTCGTTAGACTGGAAAGAGCATATTAGAATGCGTCCCGGGATGTATATTGGTAAACTAGGTGATGGTAGTTCGCCAGACGATGGTATTTATATTTTACTTAAAGAAGTGCTAGATAACTCTATCGACGAGTTTGTAATGGGCGCTGGTAAAACTATCGAGATTTCTATACAAGGGGCCAAAGTAATTGTACGCGATTATGGTCGTGGTATTCCTCTTGGTAAGGTGGTTGATGTGGTTTCAAAAATGAACACTGGTGGTAAGTACGACTCAAAGGCGTTTAAAAAATCTGTAGGATTAAATGGTGTTGGTACCAAAGCCGTAAATGCCTTATCAACTTATTTTAGGGTTGAAAGTACTAGAGACGGTAAATCGGCTTCGGCCGAGTTTGAAAAAGGCGAGCTAACTGCTAAAGAAATGCTCGACGATACCTCGCGCCGAAAAGGAACGAAAGTATCGTTTGTTCCAGACGAAAGTATTTTTAAAAACTATAAATTTCGTAGCGAATATGTTGTAAAAATGCTTAAAAACTATGTGTACCTTAACCCAGGTTTAACCATAGTTTTTAATGGTGAAAAGTATTATAGCGAAAACGGATTAAAAGATTTATTATCTGAAAAAATAAACGAATCCGATTTATTATACCCAATTATTCATCTTCGTGGAGACGATATTGAAATCGCTTTAACCCACAGTAAAACCCAATATAGCGAAGAATATAACAGTTTTGTAAACGGCCAAAATACAACCCAAGGTGGTACGCACTTAAATGCGTTTCGCGAAGCCGTTGTAAAAACCATTCGTGAGTTTTATGGTAAAAGCTATGATGCTTCCGATATTAGAAAATCAATTGTAAGTGCCATAGCAATCAAGGTTATGGAACCTGTTTTTGAGAGTCAAACAAAAACCAAATTGGGTTCTACCGATATGGGTGGCGATTACCCAACAGTACGCACTTATGTTAACGATTTTGTAAAAACAAAACTCGATAATTACTTACACAAAAATCAAGATACTGCCGATAAACTTCAGCGTAAAATTCTTCAAGCCGAACGCGAGCGTAAAGAACTTTCTGGTATTCGTAAGTTGGCCAGAGATCGTGCTAAAAAGGCGAGTCTTCATAATAAAAAATTACGCGATTGCCGTGTGCACTTTGGGGATACTAAAAACGAACGAAATCTAGAAACCACCTTGTTTATTACCGAGGGAGATTCGGCTTCTGGTAGTATTACAAAATCGCGTGATGTAAACACGCAAGCGGTATTTAGTTTAAAAGGTAAGCCTTTAAACTGTTACGGATTAACCAAAAAAATAGTTTACGAAAACGAAGAGTTTAACTTACTACAAGCGGCCTTAAATATTGAAGAGTCTTTAGAAGATTTACGATATAATAACGTGGTAATTGCTACGGATGCCGATGTAGATGGAATGCATATTCGATTGCTGTTAATTACATTTTTCTTGCAGTTTTTTCCTGAAGTTATAAAAGAAGGTCATTTATACATTTTGCAAACGCCTTTGTTTAGGGTTCGAAACAAAAAAGAAACCATTTATTGTTACACCGAAGAAGAGCGTGTAAATGCCATAGAAAAATTAAAACCAAAACCCGAAATTACTCGATTTAAAGGTTTAGGTGAAATTTCGCCCGATGAGTTTAAACACTTTATTGGCGACGATATTCGTTTAGATCCTGTGATGCTTGACGATGGTATGTCGATAGAGGATTTATTATCGTTTTACATGGGCAAAAACACACCAACACGTCAAGAGTTCATTATAGACAATTTAAAAGTTGAAATGGATTTAATTGAAGAAAAATAATGACGTATGGATGACAATTTAATTATTCCAGACGAAAATATTGCAGGCAAAATTTACTTTATTAGAAACCAAAAAGTAATGCTCGATAGAGATTCAGCAAATTTGTATGAGGTTGAAACTCGAGTTTTAAAGCAGGCTATTAAGCGAAATTTGAATCGTTTTCCAGAAGATTTCATGTTTGAACTTACCAAGCCTGAATTAGAAAATTGGAGATCACAGTTTGTGACCTCCAATGACTCCGACAAAATGGGGCTGCGTTATTCTCCAATGGCATTTACCGAGCAAGGTGTTGCTATGTTATCAAGCGTGTTGCGCAGCGATAGGGCTATTGCGGTAAATATTAAAATTATTAGAGTTTTTACTAAAATGCGCCAATTACTTAGCGATAATTTAAGTTTGAAACTTGAAATTGAAGAAATTAAAAAGAAACTAACCAACCATAGCAAAAATATTGAGCTTGTTTTTAATTATCTGGATGAATTGATTGATAAAAAAGAAAATCAAAAACCAAGAAATAAAATAGGTTACAAAAAATGATTGCCTCAAGTTTATGATAAACGAAGAAAACGACGATTTAACCAACCAAGACAACCAAGAACCAAACGAAACCATTACCCGTGTTACGGGTATGTATAAAGATTGGTTTTTAGATTATGCATCTTATGTAATTCTAGAACGTGCTGTACCAGCCATAGAAGATGGTTTTAAACCAGTACAGCGACGTATTATGCATAGTATGAAAGACCTCGACGATGGTCGTTACAATAAAGTAGCTAATATTGTGGGGCATACCATGCAGTATCATCCGCACGGTGATGCAAGTATTGCCGATGCCATGGTGCAAATTGGTCAGAAAGATTTGTTAATCGATACCCAAGGAAACTGGGGGAATATTCTAACAGGCGATGGTGCTGCAGCATCGCGTTACATTGAAGCGCGATTATCAAAATTTGCACTCGATGTGGTTTACAACCCAAAAATAACCGAGTGGCAAGCCAGTTACGATGGTCGTAGAAAAGAGCCTGTAAATTTACCAGTTATGTTTCCTTTGCTATTGGCGCAAGGTGGCGAAGGTATTGCGGTTGGTCTATCAACAAAAATATTACCGCATAACTTTATCGAGCTTATTGAGGCTTCAATAAAACATTTAAACGGTAAACGATTTACTTTAGTTCCCGATTTCCCGACAGCAGGAATTGCAGATTTTTCAAATTACAACGATGGCTTACGAGGAGGTAAAGTACGTGTACGCGCTAAAATTTCGCAACTCGATAAAAACACGTTGGTTATTTCCGAAATTCCTTTTGCAACCACAACCTCGTCGTTAATCGATTCTATTTTAAAAGCCAACGATAAAGGTAAAATCAAGATTAAAAAAATTGAAGATAATACCGCTGCCGAAGTTGAAATTTTGGTGCATTTACCTTCAGGGTTATCGCCTGATAAAACAATAGATGCCCTTTATGCATTTACAAGTTGCGAAAGTTCAATTTCACCTTTAGGCTGTGTTATCGAAGATAATAAACCACTGTTTATAGGGGTTTCTGAAATGCTTCGTAGAAGTACCGATAATACCGTGCAACTCTTAAAACAAGAACTCGAAATTAAACTGGGGGAGTTTGAAGAGCAGTGGCACTTTGCATCATTGGAGCGTATTTTTATAGAGAATAGAATTTATCGTGATATTGAAGAGGAAGAAACTTGGGAAGGTGTTATTAAAGCCATCGATAAAGGCTTACAACCCCATATAAAACATTTAAAACGTGCCATTACCGAAGATGATATTGTGCGTTTAACCGAGATTCGCATCAAGCGTATATCAAAATTCGATATTGATAAGGCGCAACAAAAAATTGATGCTTTAGAAGATCAAATTGCAGAGGTAAAGCATCATTTAGAGCATCTTATCGATTATGCCATTGCCTATTTTACAAGACTTAAAAACGATTACGGCGAAGGACGCGAACGTAAAACCGAAATTCGCGTTTTTGACGATGTCGATGCTACTAAAGTAGTCATTCGAAATACAAAACTTTATGTTAATCGTGCCGAAGGCTTTATTGGAACCTCATTACGTCGCGATGAATATGTTGGAGATTGTAGCGATATCGACGATGTCATTGTTTTTACAAAAGCGGGTAAAATGATGGTTACCAAAGTAGACACAAAAACCTTTATTGGTAAAGATATTATACATGTTGCGGTGTTTAAAAAGAAAGATAAACGTACCATTTACAACATGATTTATCGTGATGGTAAAAGTGGACCATCGTACATAAAACGTTTTGCAGTAACTAGTATTACTCGCGATAGAGAATACGATTTAACCAACGGTAACAAAGCATCAACCATGTTGTATTTTTCGGCAAACCCTAATGGTGAAGCCGAGGTAGTAACTATTTTATTGCGACAAGCAGGAAGCATTAAAAAACTTAAATGGGATATTGATTTTGCCGATATTTTAATAAAAGGTCGTGCATCAAAAGGAAATGTGGTAACAAAATATTCTATTAAGCGCGTTGAGCTTAAAGAGAAAGGAGTTTCAACCTTAAAACCACGAAAAATTTGGTTCGACGAAACCGTAAGACGCATTAATGTTGATGGTCGAGGCGATTTAATTGGAGAGTTTCGTGGTGAAGATAAATTACTAATTATCAATCAGTCTGGAGTTGTTAAAACCGTGACACCAGAAGTTACTATGCACTTCGATGATGATATGATTGTACTTGAAAAATGGGAACCTAAAAAGCCCATTTCGGCTATTTACTACCACGGCGAAAAGGAGTTATATTACGTAAAACGATTTGTAATAGAGCAAGAAGACAAGGAAGAAAACTTTATATCCGATCACCCAAAATCGCAATTAGAGATTGTTTCTACCGATTGGAAACCAATGGCAGAAGTGGTTTTTGCTAAAGAACGCGGTAAAGACCGAAAGGATAATATGGAAGTAAATTTAGAAGCTTTTATTGCCATTAAAGGTATTTCGGCATTAGGAAATCAGCTTACTAAAGATAAAGTCAATCAAGTAAATTTATTAGATCCGTTACCTTTTGAATCGCCGGAGGAAGTTCATGCTAACGATTTAGAAGTTATAGATGAAGAAACATTAGGTGCTACCGAGTCAGACGCTTCAACCAAACCAAAAGACGACACAGAAACCGATAAGGACGACGAAGGACAAACGAGTTTGTTTTAAAGTTATCTGGTTTTAGATAAATATAGGATTTTACCGAATGAAAAAAAAAGCACTGTTACTAGGAGTTTTTGTTTTACTTTATTGCTATAATTTAAATGGACAAAACTCTACTATTGAATTTGGAATTACGTTTGGAGGAAATTTTTCGCAATTTACTCCAGATCATAAAGTAGGAGGAATTACTTATCTTGATTATAAACCAAAACTTGGCTTTTTTGCAGGAGGCTATGCAAATGTTATTATAGGAAATAATTTTAACATGCAGCCAGAATTAATGTTTGCTAGCCAAGGTACAAATATTTTAGTCGAGGATATACAAGTTTATGATTCTGAAGGATTTCTTATATCTGATTCAGATTATGAATCTAAAATAAACGAGTTTACCATTATATTGCCAATTGTTTTTCAGTATTTATTTAATGATGTTTTTTATATTGAGGCTGGACCACAATTAGGTTACATTTTTAATGTAAAAGAAAAAGTAAAGAAAAGTCCTTTTGAGTATAATGCAACAAATAACACATTTGAGAGTAATGTGTTTGACTTAGGATTAACTTTAGGTTTTGGGTATAAAATCGCTAAAAATTTAGCTGTTAATCTGAGATATTTTTTGGGGATAATTGAAAGAAATGGCACTTTAAAATCTTCAGTTCTCAATTGGGGAGTTCAATTTAAATTGTAGTAAACAACATTCTAATCTCAATAAAATTGATAATACTTAAAAGAAAAGTATAATTCTATGAAGCTTAAATTTATTGTTCTTTTTTTTGTCGGATTGGTTAATACTTTTTTGTTTGCTAATAACGATTTAGAAAAATATTTGCTGTTTACACCTCAAGAGATAGAAGTAAACACCAATATGGTTGCCATTTATAATGACGAAGTAAATGTTTTAAAAGCGTTTTTAAATTCTAGTATCACTGAAGCTTCAGCTGGAAAATTTAATATATCAACTGCAAAAAGTGATTTCAATTTATGTTTCGAAATCAATGCTAATTTAAAGGGTTTTGATGCCTTTCAGTTAGAAATAAATACTTCAAACATCACCTTAGTCGCAAAAAACTTAAATGCGCTACGCTACGGAAAACAAACATTTCTAAGGTTGTTAAACTATGCTCAAACCAAGAACGAATTCGTTCCGTATACTAAAATAAGCGATTGGGCTAATTTTGAGAAACGTGGTTATATGCTCGATGTAAGCCGCAATAAGGTGCCTACTATGGCTAGCATTTATTTGTTAATAGATCAGTTGGAGCAATGGCGAATAAACGAATTTCAGTTGTATACCGAACATACTTTTGCTTACAGAAATCATAAAGTGGTTTGGGAAAATGCGAGTCCGTTAACCGCAGCTCAAATAAAAGAAATTGATAGCTATTGTCAAAAAAAGGGTATCGATTTGGTACCAAATCAAAACTCGTTTGGCCATATGGAGAATTGGTTAAAACACGATGAGTATTTAGATTTATGTGAATGCGAAACCGACTGTAAAACCATTTGGGGAAACCGAAAACGAACCGCTTTGGCACCAACAAGCCCTAAATCGTTTGCTTTAATGCAAGAGTTGTATGCCGAATTATTACCCAATTTTTCAAGTAAATTTGTAAATATTGGCGGTGATGAAACGGTTGAACTGGGTTTAGGTAAATCCAAGCGCTTAAGCGATTCTATTGGTAAAGGGCAAGTGTATTTAAATTTTTTAAAAAAGCTAAATGTCGAAGTGCTTAAAAATGGAAAGCAAAGCCAGTTTTGGGGTGATATTGTTTTAAATCATCCCGAACTTATTAAAGACATTCCAAAAAACATGACCGCTTTAGTTTGGGGTTACGATGCCACTTATCCGTTTGATAAAAATTTAAAAAAGTTCCATGATGCCAATCTCGATTTTTATGTATGTCCTGGTACTTCAAGTTGGCGGTCCGAAATAGGAAGAAATCACAACGCCTTTTTAAACTTAAAAAATGCCGCTATTGAAGGGGAAAACTATGGGGCAAAAGGATATTTAATTACCGATTGGGGCGATTTTGGGCATTTTCAGCCTAAATCTGTGAGTTATCCAGCATTGGTTTTGGGCGCAAATTATGCTTGGAATTATTCAGATGAAACGGTTGAAAATTTAGAGTTTCTTCTAAATCAATATGTTTTTAGTGATGACACTGGAAATACCGCAAAAGCTGTTTTAACACTAGGAAATGCTTATTTAAAAGCCAATATTCCTGCTGGTAATGCTAATGCGTATCACTTAATGTTGCGCCGCTTTCGTTGGACAATGAAAGGGCATTACCAAACGAAACACTTAACGAAAAACGGACTGATTGCTGCAAAAACGGAAATAGAAAAAGGATTAAAAGAATTACAACTTGCTAAACCGCAGGCCATAGATGGTGAAACAATTATAAAAGAATTACAACAAGCGTCGCAATTGGCTTTGTTTGGTATTAAGTTAGGTTTAGCACGCTTGGATGCGAAAAATATGGCTACCAACAAAATACCTTTAAAAAAGCGAAAACAACTGGCCACAGAACTCACACTCCTTATAGAAAAGCATAAAACAATTTGGTTACTTCGTAATCGAGAAGGCGGATTGCAAGATTCAACTGAAAAATTGCAGGATTTATTGGATTATTTAAAGAAGTAAAATCTTTTTTTAGAGGAACAAAGTCTTAAATTACATATGTTTTAGTGTAGGCAATGTTAAATTAATTGCCCACACTTTGTATTTTTAATTAACTCGCATTAACCAAACCTTTTCAAAGCCTGATTCTTTTTGCTTGTTAACCGTACGAGTTGATGCTAAATCTCTGTCATCATAGCGATCTACATAAACATAATTAAATTTCTCGCCTTTTTTACGCCCAATTCTGGCGTAAACGCCTTCCTTTTTTAGCTCTTCTAGTTTCTTTTTAGCGTTAGTTTCGTTAACAAAACTTCCTAAAATAACATAATATCCAGGTTTTAAAAAGCCATTTATAATATCAGAAGGTGAATCTTCACTCATCGCAGGTATATCCTTTGTTACAGGTTCTTCAATAATTTCAGGTTCAGCTTCAACGACTTCAATTTTAGATTCTGGTTCTTCAATAGGCGTTGCAACAACCACCTCTTTTTTCGGTTTTTTTGGTTGTTTTAAACTGCGTAACTTTTCTCTATTGCGTTCAGCAGTCTTTTCCCATTCTGGTAACTCTAAATCTTTTGCACTTAAATCTACCGACAAACCAACCGAATGTACCCGATTAAAATTTTGAGAACCAATGGCGTTTTCAAACGAATAACTTACCCTAAAATATTTAAAAAATCGTCCGCTTACGGCAGCATTAAAGGAGTAATCGTTTTTATATGACAAGGCCAATTCATAATTATTTTTAAAATTTAAATTGGCAACTCCTTCAACTATATTTAAATCGCTGTAGGCATGGTATTTTGCACTTGGAGTAATTTTAAAATCGTCTGAAACTCGAATTCTATATGATAAATATCCTGTATAACCACTGCTACTTGTTAAAGGTTGGTTGGGGGCTAAAGATAAATCATTTTGAATTGGATAAGTGGTGAAGAAGCCACCTAAAGTTAGGTTGAAATTGGTATAGTGAACACCTAATTTGTAAACCGAACTAAATTTATTGTCTTGAGCAGATCGGTTTTCGTTCAATCGATCTAAACCAATGGATGCACCAATATTAATAGACTGAAATTCGCTTCCTAAATTAAATTTAAAACGTGTGTTTAAAAAAAGTTGAATATAATGATAAACATGATAACTATGATTGCCATAATCTAAACCAAAAGCAAAATTATCGAACGGTGCCAATTGCGCGTTAAGATATTGCGAGGTATTTGATATGTTGGTATCTGAAGCTTGAATGATGCCCGTTATGTTATAGCGTCCGTTAGATGCTAAAAACGAAGAATCATCCAAATAAGGATTTATAGGATTTTGATTTGGGAATACAATACGTTGCGCAACCAAAATTTGAATTGAAAATACTAACAGTAAAAAGGTTATTGCTTTTTTCATAATATTTGGGGTATTGACTAAAACAATGTTTTAACGTGGGCTAAAGTACAAAATTTGGTGTTTAAAACACGTTAAAACGATTAAAAAACCCGATTAAACGCTTTATTTGTTAAGTTTTTTCACTGTTTTAAAGTTTAAAAACTCAACAAATAACGAAAAAGCAATTGCAAAATACAGATAACCTTTGGGTATGGCTCCAACTTCATTACCAAATAATTTGGTATGCGACAGGTGAGCCGCTTCTGTAATTAACATAAAACCAATTAATATTAAAAAAGCTAAACCGAGTAATTGTATACTAGGATGCGAATCGATAAATTTTCTAATAGGATTAGCAAAACCAATCATTATAAATATTGAAATAATAACGGCTATAATCATTAAAACCAGTGTGTAATTGTGGTTTGGGTGTAAACCGTTGGTCATACCTACCGCTGTTAAAATAGAATCGATTGAAAATATAAAATCTATTAACAGAATTTGGGTAATGGCCTGTTTTAGGCTTTGTACTTTTTTCTTTTTTAAATGATTTTCGTCGTGTTTTGGTAACTCAACCTTTTCATGTATTTCGCTGGTGCTTTTGTAAATTAAAAAAATACCTCCTACAAAAAGAATTAAGGCTTGCCAACTAATAGCGGCATGAAACCAAGATAGGTTTACAGTGTAAAATGGTTCTTTTAACCCAATTAAAAAACTCACAAAAAACAATAAAATAATGCGCTGCGCCATGGCCAAAAGCAACCCAATGTTCATGGCTTTACTGCGTTGGTTTTCGGGTAGTTTATTGGCTGCAATCGATATAAAAACAATATTATCGATACCTAAAATAATTTCTAAAAAAGTTAAGGTAAGTAATGCCATTAAGGCGTCGCTAGTTAATAGAAAGTCTATCACAGAATCTTTAATTTATTTTATAAAGCTAGTTAAAAAAATAATTAGTTAAGTGTTTGTTTTTAGTATTCTTTATAAATTTTAAAAGTTTGCTTTATTTTAGACAATAGTTGTTTTAGTTTATTAACTTATTTTTTAGAAACTAAAAACGTGAATAGCCGTATATTTACAGCTTCTTAAGTTAAAGTATGCAAAAACAAAGTATTTCCTTTAAAGAAACAGGTTACTTCTCGCAGTTAATTTGTGATTATTTAGATGAAAATGACGCGTTAAAATCATTTTATAATCGATTCCCAAAAATAGATGCGTTTAAATTTCAAATGGAAGAGAAGGCATCATCTTTTAAGGTTGAGACGCGACAAGTTTTAGTTAATAGTTTACAAAATCAGTATGAAACCTTACAAACATCAGATGCTACTTTAACTCATATTAAAAGCCTTTTACAACCTAATACGTTTACGATAACAACGGGTCATCAATTAAATTTGTTTACAGGGCCACTGTATTTTTTGTATAAAATTATTTCTACAATTAACCTTACAAAACAATTAAAAGTAACCTATCCCGATAAAAATTTTGTGCCTGTTTATTGGATGGCCACCGAAGACCATGATTTCGATGAAATAAATTACTTCAATTTTAAAGGAAAAAAAGTTGTTTGGAATAGAGATGCTAATGGAGCTGTTGGTGAGCTTTCCACCCAAGGTTTAGATGCTATTTTTAAAGTGATTTCGAGTGAATTTGGTTCAAATAATAATGCTAACTATTTAAAAGCCCTTTTTAAATCGGCGTATTTAGAACATGAAAATTTAGCTGATGCAACCAAATATTTAGTAAACGAGCTATTTAAAGATTATGGGTTAGTGATTATTGATGCCAATTCAAAAGCGTTAAAGCAGGTATTTACTCCGTATATTAAGGACGAATTGTTGCGCCAAATATCATTTAAAGCAGTAAGTAAAACCAATGAAGCGTTATCAACCACATCAGAAGCTTATAAAATTCAAGTTAATCCCAGAGAGATAAATTTATTTTATTTAAATGAGAATTTAAGAGAGCGTATTGTTTTAGAAGATGATGTTTATAAAGTTTTAAATACAGATATTACATGGAGCGAGAGTGAGATATTAAAACACCTCGATGAGATGCCACAGCGTTTTTCGCCCAACGTTATAATGCGTCCGCTTTACCAAGAAGTTATTTTGCCAAATTTATGCTATATAGGTGGCGGTGGTGAATTGGCGTATTGGTTTCAGTTAAAAGACTTTTTTAACGAAGTAAACGTAACGTTTCCTATGTTGTTATTGCGAAACTCCGTGTTGGTTCAAAATGAAAATCAATTTAAAAAACTTGAAAATTTAAGTGTTTCGTTAAAGCATTTGTTTCTAAAAAAGCATGCTTTTATAAACAAGCGTGTTCGAGATATATCGAATATTGATATAGATTTTAGTCCTCAAAAAACACATTTACAGCAACAGTTTAAAGATTTATATACACTAGCAGAACAAACCGACAAATCCTTCGTTGGAGCTGTAAAAGCACAAGAAAAGAAACAGGTTAAAGGACTAGAAGCGCTAGAAAAACGACTACTTAAAGCGCAAAAGCGAAAATTAAAAGATGAAATTGAACGGGCAACCGTTATAAAAAATCAATTATTTCCTAATGAAAGTTTACAGGAGCGAAATGCTAATTTTTCGGAATTGTATTTAGATTTTGGAGATGATTTGATTCCGAGTTTAATGCAACAATTAGAACCTTTACAAAATGAATTCGATGTTTTGGTTTTATAAAGCTTAAGCCAAATAAGCGTCTTGTCGAGTGCGGTTTTAACTCCGTTAAAATACGAGTTGTTTTTTTAGATTTATTATAATTTTTCTTTCTGTTTTCTCTCATTTCAATAGCCATAGCATTGGCTTGTTTTTTTCAAATACGTACTTTTGAAAAAAAATAATTCATGCACAAAATTGATATAGATTTAGTTGAAATGACTCTTGATGTTATGAAATATACCATCGATAGAATTTCGGCCACCAATAGTAAAATAGGTAAACCCAAAAAAGAATCAGAACTTAAAGCGCTTGTTGGCGAAACTGTTACCAAAAAAGGTATTGGAGGGGAGCAAGCATTTAAATTGTGGAAAAAACATTTAATGAAAGCTAATGTACCTGCCGATCATCCAAGGCATTTAGCTTTTGTGCCAGCATCACCTACACGTGCTGCTGTAATGTTCGATTTGGTAACATCGGCATCAAGTATTCATGGTGCGTATTGGATGGAAGGCGCTGGCGGTATTTTTTGTGAAAACGAGGCTATGCGCTGGATGGTATCGCTTACTGGTTTACCCGAAGGTGCTTTTGGTGTATTTACAAGTGGTGGTACTGCGGCAAATTTATCGGCTATTGTAACAGCTCGCGAATATTGGCGTAAAGACGACACATACAAACGAGAAAAAGGCTTGATTATCACTTCAATTGGGGCACATTCCTCAATAAAGGCAATGGCTAAAGTGGCCGATGTAGATATTCTGTTAGTAGATTCTGAAGAAAAATTAACAGGAAACGACCTACGCAAAACAATAGATGCTTTAAATTTCCATCAGCGTAAGCGTTTGTTTGCGGTAGTCGCTACTGGTGGCACAACAAACGCAGGAATTATAGACGATTTGGAAGGTGTTGCTAAAGTTTGCGAAACCGAAAACCTTTGGTTTCATGTAGATGCTGCTTATGGCGGTGGCGCATTAATTGCCGATTCTGTACGCCATTTATTTAAAGGTATAGAGCTAGCCGATAGCATTACTATCGATCCGCATAAATGGATGTTTTCACCTTACGATTGCGGTGCTGTAATTTACAAGAATCCTGAATTAGCTAAAGCGGCGCATTCTCAACAAGGCTCTTATTTAGATATTTTTAAAGATGAAGGTGCACATGGTTTTAATCCTACCGATTACCAAATTCAGCTTACACGTCGTGTTCGCGGATTGCCATTATGGTTTTCACTAGCAACACACGGTACCGATAGGTATAAAGAAGCTGTGGAGCGCGGTTTAGAACTTGCTCAGATTGCAGGGAAAATGATTGAAGAAATGCCACATGTAGAGTTGGTGCGGGACCCAAGTTTGTCTTGTGTATTGTACCGAAGAATTGACTGGAAACCCGAAGATTACACACATTGGACATACGAAAATCATAAATCTGGTTTTGCTTTGGTAACGCCAACTAAATGGAAAAATGGAGATACTTTTGAAACTGTGTCACGTTTTTGTTTTATAAATCCAGACACCACAGAAGAAGATATCAAATTGATTTTAGAATCGATGAAATAAAAATTTATTTTAGAAGGTATTTTAATATTCTCGGTACAATTCTTCGTGCCTCAGAATCACTCGAATTGACAACTGAAGTCTAATTGAAACTTTACGTCACTTCGAGTAAATTTGCGTAGAGCAACGCAGCAAATTTGTATCGAGAAACGTTACAAAATATAAGCTAAAAAAAATCTCGGTACAATTCCTCATGACTCAAAATCACTTGAATTGACAAATGAAGTCTAATTGAAACGTTAAGTCACTTCGAGTAAATTTGCGCAGAGTAACGAAGCAAATTTGTATCGAGAAGTACTTTTTAACTAAGCCTTTTAGGTTTCGCTAGCATTTTCAAGAAAACGTCTAAAAAAATAGTTTTGTTGACAATTAAGTAAAAAAATTATAACAGGTAATTAGCAATTAAAAAATCAATTATTATTTTTGCGCATGCAACACGATAAGGTACTTATTTTAGACTTCGGATCGCAATACACACAACTTATTGCCCGTAGAGTACGAGAACTCAACATTTATTCCGAAATACACCCATTTAACAAAATTCCAACCAATCTTAGCGATTATAAAGCGGTTATCCTTTCTGGGAGTCCAAATTCGGTAAGAGGTGAGCAAGCGTTACATCCAGAATTATCGCAAATACGTGGCATAAAACCTATGCTTGCGGTTTGTTACGGGGCGCAATATTTGGCGCACTTTTCGGGAGGCGAAGTAGCACCATCGAACACCAGAGAGTACGGTCGTGCAAATTTATCGTTTATAAAAAATGAGGAAGCGTTTTTTGAAGGTATAAATGAAGGTAGCCAAGTTTGGATGAGCCATAGCGATACCATTAAAAAACTACCAACAAATGGCGTTTTATTGGCTAGTACAAGCGATGTTGAAAATGCCGCATATAAAATTGAAGGCGAAACCACTTATGCCATTCAATTTCATCCAGAAGTTTATCATTCAACCGATGGAAAGCAGCTTTTAGAGAACTTTTTAGTAAACATCGCTGGTTTAAATCAAGATTGGACACCGCAGTCGTTTGTTGAAGAAACGGTTGAAGCTATAAAAGAAAAAGTAGGCAACGATAAAGTAGTTTTAGGTTTATCGGGTGGTGTAGATTCTACAATTGCTGCTGTTTTATTAAATAAAGCCATTGGGCAAAACCTGTACTGTATTTTTGTAAATAACGGTTTATTGCGTAAAAATGAGTTTGAAAACGTACTTAAGCAATACGAAGGTATGGGCTTAAACGTTAAAGGTGTCGATGCTTCGGGACGCTTTTTAGAGGCCTTAAAAGGTATTGAAGATCCTGAGAAAAAACGTAAAGCCATTGGTAACGCTTTTATTGAGGTTTTTGATGATGAAGCGCACAAAATAAAAGACGTAACTTGGTTAGCACAAGGCACTATTTACCCCGATGTTATTGAAAGTGTTTCGGCAACTGGTGGGCCATCGGCAACTATAAAAAGTCATCATAATGTTGGTGGTTTACCCGATTTTATGAAACTTAAAATTGTAGAGCCTTTACGTGCTATTTTTAAAGATGAGGTTCGCCGTGTAGGTGCAAGTTTAGGAGTTAGCCCAGAGTTGTTAGGCAGACATCCGTTTCCTGGTCCTGGTTTAGGGATTCGTATTTTAGGCGATATTACTGCCGAAAAAGTACGTATGTTACAAGAAGTTGATGCTATTTTTATTGATGGTTTAAAAGCCTGGGGACTTTACGATAAGGTTTGGCAAGCTGGAGCCATGTTATTACCCGTAAATAGTGTTGGCGTTATGGGAGACGAGCGTACTTACGAAAAATGTGTAGCGCTTCGTGCTGTTGAAAGTACCGATGGTATGACCGCCGATTGGGTAAATTTACCTTACGAGTTTTTACAAAAAACAAGCAACGATATAATAAATAAAGTTAAAGGCGTTAATAGAGTAGTGTACGATATTAGTTCGAAACCACCAGCAACTATTGAGTGGGAATAAACCTTGTTTAAGTTTATAACTTAGCAAGTATGCCCGCGATAGGGATAGCAATGGAAAGCCCACAGCGAATCCGCAATAAGCGGGGAGCGCGGACTTGTAATGAATAGCCCGACCGCGTTTTCGACTTAAATCGAAATCGCGGGATCGCCCAAATTAATTTTGGCATGTTATGTGTTATATTTTTTGTGGGTTTATAAACTTTTTGCTTTAAAACCTACGTATATACTCAGGTTTATTACCTTTAACAAACATACAGCTCACTAAGTAAGATGAAGAAATTTTTAATAGCACTAGTTTTAATAGGTTGGTTTAACGCGGTTAACGCTCAAAATTTTAGTACCCATCGTGTAAAAGATGGCGAAACGGTTGAGGCTTTAGCTAAACAATATTATGTTACTCCTGCCGATATTTACAGTTTAAATCCAGATGCTAAAAAAGGGTTACAGGCCAATACTATTTTAATTATTCCTATCTCGAAAGCTAATAAACCTAAGGTTACTATTGTTAAGGAACTAGAAGGGTTTAAAACGCATAAAACAAAACGTAAGGAAACATTGTACGGTATTGCAAAACAGTATAATGTAAGTGAAGATGAACTTAAAAAACACAATACGTTTTTATATGCTAACCCCTTGCGTAAAGGCGATGCGTTAAAGATTCCTATTTTTAAAGTGACGGAAATTGTTGAGGAAGTTGCTGAAACTACAGAATATAAAGTTTTACCGAAAGAAGGGAAATGGCGAATTGCTTATAAGTTTGGAATTTCGGTTAAGGACCTTGAGGATTTAAATCCTGAAATGGGCGATGTTTTAAAGGAAGGTCAAATTATTAATGTACCTAATTTAGAGCGAGAAGAGCAGAAAGTAATTGACGAAAAATACAGTTATTACAAGGTATTGCCTAAAGAAGGGTTTTATCGTTTGAAGGTGAAATTGGGCTTAGAAAAGGAGCAAATTGAAGCTCTAAATCCTGGTTTGGACGAAAGTGGATTAAAAGAAGGTATGATTTTAAAAATACCTTTTTCTAACTCGGTTGAAACTTTAAAAGGTTCGGGTATACAAGCTGTTAATTTAGCCGATAGTATTAATGATTTTAGTACCAAGCATATTGCAGTGATGTTGCCATTTAGATTGAATAGAGTGGATTTTGACTCGGTGGTTGATACAAAACGCAGTATTAAAACGGATAGATATTTAAATGCTTCATTAGATTTTTATTCGGGGGTTTTGATGGCTTTAGATTCGTTGAAAACTCTTGGTGTTTCTGTAAAAGTTGATGTTTATGATACGCAGGGACAAGTAAGCGAAGTAACTAAAATTTTAAACGAAAATAACTTCGAAAATGTGCATGCTGTTATTGGTCCTTTAACTACAAGTGCTTTTGATAAGGTAGCTTCGGAGTTAAATAAAATTTCGGTGCCTGTGGTGTCTCCAATAGGCTCTAACTTAAAGCTTCATGGTAATGTGTTTCAATCGAAACCTTCTGATGAGTTATTAAAAACAAAAATTATTAATTACGTTAAAAAGGATTCGTTAGCGAAAAATATCGTTATAATTTCTGATACTAAAACGGCCGATGTTGCTTTAGATTTAAAACGAGAATTTAACTTAGCTAAAACAGTAAGTTCTCGAAAGGATAAAAAAACAGGTGAAGATCAATTTTTTGTTATAAAAGACGATATACAGAATGTACTGAAGCCAGGTAAAAATATTGTGTTTTTAGAAACCGAAAACGAAGGTTTTGCATCGAATGTTTCTAGTATTTTAGCCTCGTTAAATAATAAAATTTTAGTTGAAGGTGGCCAACCATCCGAAATTATTTTAACAACAACTCATGAGAATTCTGCTTTTGAGAGCGACCAAATAAACAACACACATTTGTCTAGTTTGCAATTTTTGTTTGCAACAAGCTCGAAAGAATCTAGTTTTAATGATACGAGTAGCTTTACCAAAAAATACAGTAAAATTTACAATATTACGCCTAATAAACGTGCCGTTAAAGGTTTCGATTTAACTATGGATGTGGTGTTACGTTTAGTAACTTCTGAAAATTTATTTATTTCAGCTAAAAACACATTATTAACCGAGTATGTAGAGAATAAGTTTTCATACAAACACAAGCTGTTTGGTGGCTATTATAACGATAGTGTGTATTTGGTAAAGTACGATAACTTATCGGTAGTAGAGGTAGAGCAATAATTGTTGTAATAGCTGCGTTTTTAGGTTTTAACATCTTTAAAAGCGTGAACAAGTTATTTATTTTTTGCTTAGTTTTTCTTTTGAATTTTCAAGATCAGCCCGTTAAGTCATGGAAAGCATCTTACAAATTAACCTGGAACGATTTTAAAGGAAAACCCCAACTCCAAACAGGCGCAGCGGCTATAACAGCATCGGGTATTTCATTCGGATTTTCAATTACAGAAACCGATAGTCATAAGGTCGTCGATTTTACAACCGAAGTGCATGCGCATTTTTACCCAGAACAATCATGGTATATTCCAGAGCAAGCTACAAATACAATATTAGGACATGAACAGTTGCATTTTGATATCACCGAATTGTTTGCTCGTAAGTTTCGACAGCGCATTAGTAAATTAAAAATATCGAATAATATAAAGCAAGAGCTAAAAGCGCTTCATAAAACTATAAATAAAGAGTTAGCTGTTTGTCAAAATAAATATGATTCTGAAACTGATTTTTCAAGAAGTTTTGAAGCTCAATTACAATGGAAATTGTATGTTGAAGCAGAATTGAAAGCGTTAGAAGATTTTGAGTTAAAGGAATAGATTTTAGTTAGAATATAGTGTCAAGAATTAAGCCATAGGAACAAGCAACCAACAACCAATAACCAATGTTCCCAAATAAAGATTTTCTAATAAAGTTAGCGCATACCAAAATGCCTTATGGCAAGTATAAAGACCGTTATTTAATAGATTTACCCGAACATTACGTGGTTTGGTATCATAGTAAAGGTTTCCCAAAAGGGCAATTAGGCGATATGCTAAGGCAAGTTTACGAGCTAAAAGTAAATGGTTTGGAAGATATTATAAGGAATATTAAGCGACAGTTTCCGAAGGGGTAAGTTTTTTGGTTATTGGTTTTCGATTAGTTATGACTCTAAACGACTAAATCGTAGCAAAATATTTAACAATACCACTTAAAATACTTTGTATAGCGTAAGACGCTAAAATTAAACCCATTATTTTACTAATTACTGTAATACCATAATCGCCAATGCGTTTTTGTAGGTGGTTTGCGGTTAGTAAAATAATACAGGTAATTGCTATTACAATTAACACCAAAAAGGTTGTTATAGCTTGTTGTTGTATAGAATAAACATGATTGTCGGTTAGTAAAACCACAGCCATTATAGCACCTGGAGACGCAATAGATGGTATGGCTATGGGGAAAATGGTAACGTGTTTATAATCGGTAATGCCGCTTTTTTCTTCGGCAGGTTTGCCGCTGCCAAAAATCATGGTTAAAGCAAATAAGAATAAAATAACCCCACCAGAAATTTGAAAAGCTTCCAGACTAACCGACATGCCTTCCAAAATAAGCTGTCCTATAACAATAAAAAATAATAAAATTAAAAAGGCAATTCCCGAAGCTCGAAAGGCTACTTTTTTCTTTTTTTGTAGATCGAATTCTTTGGTTGCTTCTAAGTATACAGGAACACTTCCAATAGGGTCGATTACTGCGAAAATGAAAAAGATTGAAGTTAATAACTCTGTCATATTATTTAATACGTTTTGCTTGTGTTGTAAACGATAAGCCTTGTTGCCCCATAGTAGAATTCATAACAGCTTCAAACAAAGGTTCGGGTGTGTTTTTAGCTGTTTTCCATTCAAAAATAAAGTTCGAGCCTGTACCGCCAGAAACATCAACTTCATCAATAATAATTTCGGCAGTTTCAAGTGGCGCTAAAAAAATAGGCTGTTTAAAATAGTTGCGTATTGAAACACCATGTGTATCAAAATATTCGGCTCTTAATACGTAAATAGTATCGGTTTCACTCACATTTCTTAAGCTTATCATCGAAGTTAAATTATGGGTTTTGTGTTCAGACATGCTATAAATTTGTGCATAAATCGATAGGTACGATTTACCATATTCTAAACTGTCGGCTTCTTTAATTTTGGCATAGCGTTTTGTCCAATTTTCAGGGTTTATCGAACTTACTTCTTTTTCTTCTTCACATCCAAAAATTAAAATTAGTAAAATAAAGAAAAGCGGTTTTGTTTTCATTTTTAGATGTTTTTATTAGGTATAAGCAGAAAACTAAGTTAATTCAAAAAAATAACAACACCATGCATTATAGAAAATATAGTTGAGTATTTTAATTTAATATTTTGAATGCTTTATGCATTGAAGTTATAGGTTTCAAAAGGCGAATACTTACAAAATTAAGTGTTAGTTTAAATGAAAAGAATTAAATATTTAACCGTATTTTAATCGAATGAAAAAAATAAAGTTTCCTTCAGCTCAAACCGTTTTATTAATTATAGCTGGTATCGTTGCCATATTAACGTGGGTAATTCCATCGGGTAAATTTAGCCAATTAGCTTATAATAAAACCAAACAAGTTTTTGAGGTTTCTGCTCAAGGGCAAACAACCGAAATGCCAGCAACACAAGAAACTTTAGATGCATTGAATATTAAAATTTCTTTAGAAAAATTCACTAATGGAGATATTTGGAAACCCATTAGTATTCCTAATACTTACAAAACTTTAAAGGCAAGTCCGCAAGGTTTTTTAGAGTTTGTTCAAGCACCAATAAAGGGTATTATTGAATCTGCCGATATTATTATTTTAGTGCTTTTTATTGGCGGATTAATAGGTGTTGTTAATAAAACAGGTGCTTTTGAAGGCGGAATTTCTTGGCTGTCAAAAAAACTACAAGGCCGTGAGTATGTTTTAATCATTTTGGTCACTTTTTTAGTGGCTTTGGGAGGTACAACGTTTGGGTTGGCTGAAGAAACCATAGCTTTTTTTCCTATTTTAATTCCCGTTTTTATTGCAGCTAAGTATGATGCTTTAGTTGGTGTATCTTCAATATTTGTAGGGTCTGCAATAGGTTCTATGTGTTCTACGGTAAATCCTTTTAGTGTTATCATTGCTTCAAATGCTGCAGGTTTAAATTGGACAACGGGTTTAAACGGAAGATTATTAATGTTTGTTATCTGTACTGTAATTTGTATTATTTACATCATGCGATACGCACAAAGGGTTAAAAATGATGCTACAAAATCTATAATTTATAATCAAAAAGATGCTATTGAAGCACGATTTAGCATGTTACAAAACGATACTAAAGTTAAACTAACACCAAAATTAAAACTGGTGTTATTGGTGTTTTCGTTATGTTTTATAATTATGGTTTATGGGGTTTCTGCATTAGGTTGGTGGTTTATTGAAATGACAGCGACCTTTTTTGTGGGTAGCATATTAATTGCCATAATTGTTCGGTTAAAAGAAGGTGAATTTGTAGAAACTTTTGTAAAAGGAGCCGCAGATTTACTTGGTGTTGCCTTTATAATTGGTATTGCTCGTGGTGTGACTATAATAATGGATAATGGCCTAATAAGTGATACACTTTTAAATTATTCGAGCCAATTAACCGATGGTATGAATAAAGGGTTGTTTACTAATATTATGGTTTTTGTTTATGCAGGGTTATCGTTTTTTATTCCTTCTTCTTCTGGAATGGCGGTTTTAACCATGCCTATAATGTCGCCTTTAGCCGATGGTGTAGGTGTTGGCAGAGAAGTGGTTGTAAATGCTTACCAATATGGTTTAGGGTTGTTCTATTTTATAAATCCAACCGGTTTAATTTTGGCATCGTTAGCTATTGTAAATGTGGGGTTTGATAAATGGATGAAATTTATAATGCCTTTAGTGCTTATACTTACCGTTGTTACCGTAATTTTTATGACTATTACAGTTTATATTTAGCTGTTTAACTGTTTGATGCCTTCATAAATGGTAATGCTTACGGCATTTGCAAGGTTTAGACTTCTAATATGCTTGCTAAACATTGGGATTTTGTAAAGTTGATTAGGGTATTTCTCAACAATAGTTTTTGATAAGCCAACCGATTCTTTTCCGAAGATTAAAAACATATCATCTTCAAACGGAATATCCCAATGATTTTTGTTGCCATGACTTGTTAGAAAAGCCATTTTTTTTTCTGCGTTTACACGGAAGAATTCATCAACATTATCATAATAAATCACTTCCAGATGTTGCCAATAATCTAATCCAGCACGTTTTAATCTGGAATCGTCAATTTCGAAACCAAAAGGTTTAACTAGATGCAGTTTAGAACCTGACGCTAAAGCTAAGCGTCCAATATTTCCTGTGTTATTAGGTATTTCGGGTTCAATTAAAACAATATTAAGAGGCATGAGTTGTTTTACTTTTTAATTTTTACGCGTTTCGATACTGGTTTCATTAAAATACGAAGCGTGCTGTCGTTGTTAAAATAACTAATCATCCAGTTCATAAAAATGAGTAGTTTGTTTTTTACACTTAAAATAAGCATTAGGTGAATAAACATCCAGGTAAACCAAGCAAATCGACCTTGAAAACTAAATTTAGGTAAATCTACAACGGCTTTTCGTTTACCAATGGTTGCCATCGAGCCTTTATCGATATATTCAAATTCTTTTTTAGATTTGTTTTTAGCTGTTAAACTGAAGTTTTTAGCGAGCTGTTTGGCTTGTTGTAACGCTACACCAGCTAGTTGAGGATGCCCATGCGGATAAATTGGTGTTTCCATGTAGGCAATATCACCAAGCGCATAAACATGATCTAAACCATTAATTTTGTTAAACCTATCAACTACTAAACGGTTGCCTCTTGTAAAAGTTTCTTTAGGTAAACCATTAATAATATTTCCAGTTACACCTGCCGCCCAAATTACATTTTTAGAGGTAATGGTTTCACCAGTGTTTAGGGTAACTAATTCGCCATCATAATCTTTTACAAGCGTGTTGGTTTTAACAATCACTCCTAAATCTTCAAGATATTCTTGCGATTTTGTTTGCGAACCAGAACTCATTGGGTTTAAAGTATGCGGCGCACCTTCTAATAAATAAATAGTCAGTTTCGAGAAGTCTTTGTCTGGATAATCTTTGGGTAAAATATATTTTTTCATTTCCGCCAAAGCACCAGCAAGTTCGACTCCTGTAGGACCACCTCCTACGATTACAAAGTTTAGTAAGGTTTGTAGTTGTTCTGGGTTTTTAGTGTGTACAGCATCTTCAAACGTTTGTAGGATTCTGTTGCGTAATTGAATAGCCTCCGGAATGGTTTTCATTGGGTAGGCGTAATCCTCAAGATTGGTGTTATTAAAGTAGTTTGTGGTACAACCAATAGCTATAATAAGATGATCGAAGTTAAAATCGCCAATGGAGGTTGAAATAATCTTATCGGAATGATTAATATTAGTAACTTCGGTTATCCTGATTTTTACATTTTTAGCCTTTTGAAAAACCTTTCTTAACGGAAAAGAGATGCTTGCAGGCTCTAAGCGAGCGGTTGCAACCTGATACATTAAGGGTTGAAACTGGTGGAAGTTATGTTTGTCTATTAATAAAACCTCGTAAGCAGGATGGTTTATTAAATCTTGAGCAATGCGTAGCCCCGCGAATCCAGCACCAACAATAACAATTTTCTGTTTATTTTGTGCCATGATGAAGTGTTTTAATTCAATACAAAGTTCACGAAATCTTTAATGCTTTTAGTGCCTTTTGCTGTTAAATGTTTTATAAAAGCACTACCAATAATGGCACCTTTAGCGTGATTTGTAGCTTGCGTAAAGGTTTCGTTATTATTAATACCAAAACCTACAATTTGTGGGTTCTTTAAGTTGAGATTTGCAATGCGTTCAAAATAGGCTTTTTGGGTATCGCCAAAGCCCGATTGCGAACCCGTAACACTAGCGCTACTTACCATATAAATGAATCCGTTTGAAACAGAATCAATGTAACGGATGCGCTCATCGCTGGTTTGCGGTGTTATTAAAAAGATGTTTGATAAACCATATTTCTCGAAAGTGGCTTGGTATTTTTCATGATACACATCTACAGGTAAATCTGGAATTATGAGTCCGTCGATACCAATTTCTTGACATTTTTTGCAAAAAGCTTCAACACCATACTGAAACATGGGGTTAAAATAGCCCATAATAATTAATGGAATATTTACCGTCTTACGGATATCTTTTAACTGATTGAAAAGCGTTTCGGTGGTCATGCCATTTTTTAAGGCTTTTGTTGAGCTATCTTGAATGGTTGGGCCATCTGCTAATGGGTCGCTAAACGGTAAGCCAATTTCAATCATATCGACGCCGCTAGTTTCTAAATCTTGAATGATAGAAACGGTATCGTTAAGGTTGGGATAACCTGCTGTAAAGTATATAGAAAGTAACTTTTTGTTTTCTTGTAATTTTTGGTTTATTCTTCTGTTCATTGAAAATGAATGTTTTTCATTCCCTCGTAAGAGGGAATCTATTTAAAGGTATTCCGATAGGTCTTTCCAATCAGGATTTAAGCTATTAATTAAACTGATTTTCCAAGCCCTATTCCATTTTTTTATTTGTCGTTCTCTTTTTATGGAGTTGTTAACGTATTTTGTAGTTTCAAAATAAACTAGTTTAGTAACATTGTACTTTCCTGTAAAAGTTTTTGAACTATTGTTTTTATGTTGTTTTAGTCTCAATTTTAACTGCTTCGTTCGTCCTACATACAGAACCGTATGGTTTTTATTAGTTAAAATGTATACATAGTGAACATCCATGGACTTTGAGATTTCCGATTTCTCGGAAATGAAAAAAAAAGCGATTATATTTTAAAATACTCAATATAGTTATTCAAATCTTTATCACCACGCCCCGATAAACTTACCACGACCACATCGGTTGGTTTGAAGGTTTTTTGTTCGAAAATGGCTAATGCGTGCGAGCTCTCGATGGCAGGAATGATGCCTTCTAGCTTACAGAGTTCAAGACCAGCGTTCATAGCTTCGTCGTCGGTAATGGACATGAATTCGGCGCGACCAGTTTTGGCTAAATGGGCATGCATTGGGCCAACTCCAGGATAATCTAAGCCCGCCGAAATGGAGTAGGGCTCGGTTATTTGTCCGTCGTTGGTTTGCATCAATAGCGTTTTACAACCGTGGATGATGCCTTCTTTACCCAATACCGAAGTGGCTGCACTTTCGCCAGAATCGACACCTAAACCTGCGGCTTCAACGGCGATAATATTTACATCTTCGTCGTGTAAATAATGGTAATAGGTTCCTGCCGCATTACTACCGCCACCTATACACGCTACGACATAATCTGGGTTTTCGCGACCTTCGTGCTCTTGTAATTGCCATTTGATTTCTTCGGAAATTACGGCTTGAAAACGCGTTACCATATCTGGATATGGATGCGGACCGATAGCAGAACCGATAATGTAATGCGTGTCTACGGGATTATTAATCCAATCGCGAATGGCTTCGTTTGTAGCATCTTTTAAGGTGCGACTTCCTGATTTTGCAGGCACTACGGTGGCGCCCAACATTTTCATACGTGCTACGTTTGGTGCTTGTCGCGCAATGTCGATTTCGCCCATGTACACAATACATTCTAATCCCATTAAGGCACAAACTGTAGCTGTGGCAACTCCGTGTTGTCCTGCGCCAGTTTCGGCAATAATACGATGTTTGCCAAGGCGTTTTGCCATTAAAATTTGACCGATGGTATTGTTGATTTTATGCGCGCCTGTGTGATTTAAATCTTCGCGCTTTAAATAAATTTTAGTGTTGTATTTTTCTGAAAGACGCTTCGCGAAATACAACGGTGATGGACGCCCAACATAATCTTTTAAAAGTTGATTGAACTCTTCTTTAAACGAAGGTTCGTTCATAACTTCTAGATATTTTTGGCGTAATTCTTCAACGTTTGGATAGAGCATTTCTGGAATGTATGCACCACCAAATTCGCCATAATAGCCTTTTTCATCTACATTATAAAAGTTCATATTTTTATTATTCAAATGATTTTTGAAAGCTTTTAAAGCCGAGACTTTTTTAAGTCCGGGTTCTACTTCAAATTTACTATTTATATCGATAGCATAACAGTATTTTGAGGCTTCACTTGCCTTAAATGTTTTAATAGCATCGACATCGCTAAGTCCAATTCCGCCACTTAAAAAGAAGGGTTTTGTTGATGGATACGCGTTAAGTAAGCTCCAATCGAATTTATAACCGTTGCCACCAGGAAGTTTACCCTTGGTGTCGAAAAGAAAGTAATTACAAACCACTTCGTACGGCTCAATTTCATTGAAATTAAAGGTGTCGTTAACAGAAAAGACTTTTATTATTTCAACGTTGTTAGTTGTGAATAATTTAGTCGATTTTAGAATACTGCAATAGTACGGCGATTCATGACCGTGAAGCTGAACGGCTTGTAAGTTATAATCGGTTACCGTTTTTATTATGGTGCTAATTTCGGCGTTAACAAAAACACCTGTTTTCTTAATGCCTTCTGGTATGTTAGGAATGCTTTTTGCTTCGTAATTTCGTGGTGTTTTGTCGTAAAATATAAACCCAAGATAATCGGGTTGCAATGCAGCAACTTGCTCGATGTTCTCTTGGTGTTTCATACCGCATATTTTAAGCTTAATCGAAGAGCTGTCGATTGTTTCGGGAGCTTGTTGCATTGTATTTGAAGTGTCTTTCATTTACTGTGTGTTTAAATATAAGATCAGCTTTTCTGGACGAGTTAACTTAGACTTTTTATAAATTCCGTTGCACTTGATCCAGGATTATCGGTTTTCATAAAGTTTTCACCAATTAAAAAGCCTTGATAGCCGTAAGGTTGTAATTCTTTAATGGCTGCTATGTTGCTAATGCCACTTTCTGATACTTTTACAAAATCGTCTGGAATTATTGTGCTTAAGGATTTACTGGTTTCTAGGCTAACTTCAAAGGTTTTTAAATTGCGGTTGTTTACACCGAGCATATCCAAACTTGGCATGATGGATTTGTGCAATTCGTCTTCGTTGTGAACTTCTAATAGCACATCTAAATTTAAGCTTTTAGCAAACTCTGAGAATTGTTTTATTTCTTCTCGGGTTAGAATGGCTGCAATGAGTAATATCACATCGGCACCGTATGCTTTGGCTTCTAAAATTTGGTATTCGTCAATGATGAATTCTTTACGAAGTAATGGTAAATTACAACTTGCTCTGGCGGTTAATAAATCGTCCAAAGAACCACCAAAGTATTTGCCGTCTGTTAATACCGACATGCCGCAAACGCCTGCATTTTCGTAACCTGTAGCGACATCTTGAACGTTTAAACCGTTGTTTATGACAGATTTTGATGGCGAACGACGTTTGTGTTCGGCAATTATTCCTGATTTGATGTTTCTTAAATTGTTAGCTAAAGAGGTGGTGTTTCTCGAAAATAAAACGGATTGTTCTAGTTGCGAGGTTGGTATTAAGGATTTTCTTAATGCTACTTCTTTGCGTTTATCAATTACTATTTTGTCTAGTATATTCATTATATCAGTCTCAGTTGTCAGTCTCAGTAATCAGTTAAGTGGCGTTCTGCCTACTGTAAATGTTAACTGAGACTAAATTTATTTACTCAATTCAATCAATTTATCTAAACTTTGTTTTGCTTTCCCCGAGAATAAGGATTCTTTGGCTTTTTCAAAACCTGCTTGATGTGATATTTGTTCGGAGGTTGCAATGGCTAATCCTGCATTGGCGCAAACCACGTTATTTTGTGCTTCGGTGCCGTTTCCTGAAATAATATCTACAAATATTTTTGCGGCATCGGCAATGGTATCGCCACCGTAAATGGCTTCTTGTGTTATGGTTTTTAATCCTAAATCTTCGGGTGAAAATAGTTTTTCGGTGTGGTTTGAAACGATTTTTGCTTTTCCTGTTAGCGATATTTCATCGTAACCATCAAGGGCGAAAACGATGTTGTAATTTTTATCGGTATTTTGATATAAAAAGCTATATAAACGTAATACTTCTAAATTAAAAACACCTAAAACTTGATTTTTTGGAAACGACGGATTTACCATAGGACCCAACATATTAAAAAAGGTTTTTACACCTAATTCACGACGAATTGGCGCTACATTTTTCATGGCTGGATGAAATAACGGCGCATGTAAAATACAAATACCTGCTTGATCGACACAGCGTTTAAGGAAATCTTCGTCATTAGAAAACTTTACACCCAAATGTTCCATAACATTTGATGAACCTGAAGTTGATGATACGCCGTAATTACCGTGCTTTGATACGTTTACACCTGCGCCAGCAGTAATAAATGATGATAATGTTGAAATATTAAACGTGTTTTTGCCGTCGCCACCAGTTCCAACAATATCAATGGCGTTAAAATCGCTTAAGTTAATAGGAACACAAAGCTCAAGTAGTGCTTCTCTAAAACCTAATAGCTCATCGATTGTGATACTGCGCATCATGTACACCGATAAAAAGCAAGCAATTTGGCTTTGGTTGTACATATCGTTTGATATGTTTACAATGATTTGTTTTGCCTCTTGTGTGGTAAGGGTTTCGTGGTTTATAAGTCTGTTTAGTGTGTCTTTCATGGCCTCTCCCTAACCCTCTCCAAAGGAGAGGGAATATGTTCTAAATTATTTATAATGTTTAGTAAGTCCCCTTTGGGGATTTAGGGGCTTTTCTAATGCTTCACCCAATTCTCTAAAATCTTTTTTCCGCCTGGTGTTAAAACCGATTCGGGATGGTATTGTACACCGCGTACATCGTATGTTTTATGGCGTAAGGACATAATTTGTCCGTTTTCGTCAAACGAAGTGGCTTCTAAAGTTTCGGGTAAATTGGCGTTTACAACCCATGAGTGATAACGGCCAACTTCAATATTTTTATCTAATCCATTAAAAATGTATTCGTCGTCTACACTTAGTGTTACGTTTGTTGCAACGCCGTGGTACACATCATCTAAATTTTTAAGCGAACCACCAAAAACTTCACCTATGGCTTGTTGCCCTAAGCACACGCCCAAAATACTTTTTGTGGCAGCGTATTTTTCAATAATAGCTTTTAGTAAACCTGCCTCATCTGGAATACCAGGACCTGGCGACAGTACAATTTTATCGAATGGTTCAACATCTTCAAGTTGTAATTTGTCGTTTCTAACAACGGTAACTTCACAGTTTAAATCTTCTAAATAATGTACAAGATTATAAGTGAAACTGTCGTAATTGTCTATTACTAATACTTTTTTCATAGTTGCTATCCTGAACTTGATTCAGGATCTTATTTAAATTATCTTTTACTATTCTAAGTTCATTTTGTCTTGATACAAAACCCTTCGACTGCGCTCAGGATAGACCAAGCCAAAAATCAAATCAATCTAAGGAAATTCCTTCGGAACGTTCGCTTTGAAAACTTCATGCTTGAAGCTGTGCTTCGCAATTCCGTTTTTCGCTCTCTATTTCTGTAGATTGAACTTTCGACTGTGTCGAAATTAGGGACTTGCTTTTTTCCTGCTTTTATTTCTTGTTCTATTCTAAAATTTCAATCTATCTAACATCTAAATTTCTTCTGCCAACTTTATCGCTTTGTTTAGGGCGCCGAGTTTGTTGTAAACTTCTTGGGTTTCGCTGTTTTCGTTCGATTTAGAAACCATACCCGCACCAGCTTGCCAATTCAGTTTGTAATCTTTACTTAAAAAGGTACGAATCATGATAGCGTGATTAAAATTGCCATTAAAATCCATAAAACCTATAGCGCCACCATAATACCCGCGACTTGTTTTTTCGTATTTTTCAATTAACTGCATTGCCATGTGTTTTGGTGCACCACTTAGTGTGCCTGCTGGAAATGTGTCGGCAACAACTTGCATGGTTGAGGTGCTTTTATGTTTTTGACCAACCACTTTACTTACCAAGTGAATAACATGCGAGAAAAACTGAACTTCGCGGTAAGTTTCAACGTTTACGCTATTACCGTGTCGGCTTAAATCGTTTCTTGCTAAATCGACAAGCATGACGTGTTCGGCATTTTCTTTATCGTCGTTTTTTAGTTTTTCGGCTAAAATTTCATCTTGCTCGTAATCGCCAGTTCTTTTGTAGGTTCCAGCAATGGGGTGAATTTCGGCTGCGCCATCACTAACAATAAGTTGCGCTTCGGGCGAACTACCAAATATTTTGAAATCGCCATAATCGAAATAAAATAAATAGGGCGACGGATTTATACTTCGTAAGGCGCGGTATACATTAAAATCATCACCTGTAAACTCTTGAGAGAAACGGCGTGATAATACCAGTTGAAACACATCACCGCGTTGACAGTGTTTCTTTGCTAGTTTTACGTGTTCTTTAAATTCATCGTCGGTTAAATTAGATTCAATGTCATTTTTTACATTAAAATTGAATGATGCAAAATTTTGAACATTAATAAGTTGATCGATTTCATGAATGTTATTATCCATGTTTTCATAACAATGCGCAAAAATATAAGCTTCATTTTTAAAATGATTTATGGCTATAATATTCTTGTAAACTGCATAATACACATCTGGAATAGTTACAGAGTTTTCTTTTTTGCCAATCTCAATATCTTCAAAATAACGTACAGCATCGTAAGCGGTGTAACCAAAAATACCGTTATTTATAAATTGAAAATCTTCATCGGTTTCAACATCAAAAAGCTGTGTGAAATTATAAATCTCATCAACTACATTAACATCTTCCGTAATGTTTAAACTCGTATTACTTCCGTCAGGGAAAGTTTGAGAAATTACTTCGTTTTCAATTTTTATCGAGGCAATTGGGTTAAAACATATATACGAAAAGTTCTTGTGATTACGGTGATAATCGCCACTTTCTAACAAAATACTGTTGGGGTATTTGTCGCGTATTTTATAGTAAACAGTAACAGGAGTTATGGTATCTGTTAATATTTTTTTGTAATGTGTATGTAATCTATGTTGTTTCATTTAGTTTAAATTTTTATTCTAAAAAATGAATTAGAACAAAGAAAAAAGGCCTGTCGTGAATGACAAGCCTTGATTTATATTTTAATTAAATATACAAAGTAATTGCTTCACGAACGTTAGTTACGTAAACACCACCACCAAATATTATTTAATAAATTATTCATTTTGTTACTTTTGATGCATCAAATATAAAAACGAAAAAAATATTACCCAAAAGTTTAAAACATTTTTTAATTAAAAGTTTGTTAAACTATTATAAAAACAGATTTCAGTTAATTATTTTTAAGGTTATGAAACTAAAACTTATTTTTATTGTATTTTTTGCATTAGCTAGTTGTAAGCAGGAAAGTAAAAAGGAAACCAATGTTAAAGAAATTTCTAAAGCTAAAGCGATAAAAACTAACAATGCACTTGAAATTTACGATTTCAATGGTATCGAGCCATTTTTAAATATAAAGGACAATAAAACGTATGTGGTTAATTTTTGGGCAACATGGTGTGGGCCTTGTGTAAAAGAATTACCTCATTTTGAAGAACTTTATAAAAATTATAGAGATAAGAATGTAGAAGTTTTGTTAGTAAGTTTAGATTTTCCACACCAATACGATACAAAATTGAAGCCTTTTATTAAGGAACGTAAATTACAATCGAAAGTTTTGGTTTTAGACGATCCTGATATGAACACATGGATTCCTAAAGTAGACGAAAACTGGTCGGGCTCAATACCTGCTACAATAATTTACAATAAAAATGAACGCACTTTTTTTGAACAATCATTCACATATGAAGAATTAGAAGAACAACTACAACAATTTTTAAATTAAAACAAAATGAAAAAAACAACCACATTAATAGTCGCGGGATGTTTGGTGTTATTAGTTAGCGCCTTTGCCGTAAAAAAAATAGCCACTGCTGAAGGTTACAAAATTGGTGATATTGCCGAAAATTTTACTTTAAAAAACATTGATGGTAAAATGGTGTCTTTATCAGATTACGAAAATGAAAAAGGCGTTATTGTAACTTTTACATGCAATACATGTCCGTATGCTGTGGCCTATGAAGATAGAATTGTAGCTTTAGATAAAAAGTACGCGAAGCAAGGGTATCCAGTATTAGCTATTATGCCAAATGATACAAGTATAAAGCCGGATGATGATTTGAACGCAATGAAAAAAAGAGCCGATGAAAAAGGCTTTACTTTTCCTTATTTAATTGATGAAAAACAGGACGTTTTTCCAAAATTTGGAGCCACAAAAACGCCTCATATTTTTATTTTAGATAGAACTGAAGTTGGCTTTGTAGTATCATACATTGGTGCTATAGATAATAATTACAAAAGTGCAGAAGCGGTAACAACAAAATATGTTGAAAATGCGGTTGATGCGCTAATAAAAGGAGAAGAAATAATAGAAAAAGAAACCAAAGCTATTGGTTGCTCTATTAAAGTAGCGAAAAACTAAACACCCATTATTAGTTACTCAAAAATTAAAAATCTGAACATTTCATGCTTCAGATTTTTTTCATTATACAGCTTTTAATAATATTGTAATATAAATGTAATTAAAATTATGGAAGATTTATCGCAAGACGAATGGCAAGAACAATTAGTGGACGATGCTAATGCCGTAATATTAGATGTAAGAACTGATGCCGAGGTAGCCGATGGCATTATTCCTAACGCTATACATATTGATATTTATAAAGGGCAAGAATTTATAAACGAAATAGAAAAACTCGATAAAAGTAAAAACTATTACGTGTATTGTCGTTCTGGAAATAGGAGCGGGCAAGCCTGCAAAATTATGGATGAGTTAGGTTTTGAAAACGCTTATAACTTAGAAGGCGGTATGCTGCAATGGACGGGTGATGTTGTAGATAAATAAAGACAAGAAAAACTTTTAATATTTAAGAATCTTTGGAGAATAATTAATTTAATTTCCAAAGATTTTTTGTTAAAACTAATTTCATCTTCTTTTTTAGTACTTTAACTTGTTTATTTTATTATAAACTTCAGTTTGTATAGTTTTGTATAAGAACTGTGTTATTAAATATCGATTACACAAATTTTTAGCAAAAAAATATTAATTCATTAATCCCCTCCTTTAAGTCATGGAAAATGGTTACGTAATTTTAGGTATTGTAGCTTTATTGTTTTTGAGTATGTATGGCTACTCGTATTGGTCTGTTTTTAAAGAGAAAATCATTCAAAAGAGAGCACACGAAGAACAATTAAAAAAGCAAGAAATTAGGCGTCAACGTCGTCTAAAAAATCAAGCTTTAATTGACGCTAAAGTTAATGCTTTTAATAAACGTAAAGCCGAAATTAAGCATGAATTAAGTATGCTTAACCGCCTTAAAGAGCAACAAAAAGTTAGTTAATACTTCGTAATTTATATAATTTAAAGCCCATATTTTTATGGGCTTTTCTTTTTTTGTTAACTTCACAAATCAATCTTAATATTTTATAATAAAAACAAATTTATATGGCAAACATCGTTTGTTTTGGAGAAGTGTTGTGGGATGTTTTTCCTACGCATAAAAAAATTGGGGGAGCGCCTTTAAATGTGGCGTTACGACTAAATGCTTTCGGTAACTTGGTTAATATGATAAGTAGTGTTGGGAACGATAGCGATGGCAAACAAATAATAGATTATATTGAGGCTTCTGGTATTACCTCCAATTATATTCAAATTTCAGATGTTTACAAAACAAGCCATGTAAATGTTGTATTAAATGCCCAAGGAGCGGCAAGTTATACCATAGATTTTCCGTGCGCTTGGGATGACATCAGTTTAAATAATGATGCCGTTGAAACAGTAAAATTGGCCGATGCATTTATTTTTGGAAGTTTAGTTACTCGAAATGATACATCCTATAAAACCTTAAATAACTTGCTTAAATATGCTAAATTTAAAGTGTTCGATGTTAATTTAAGACCACCACATTATACTATGACGCTTTTATTAGAGCTTATGGAAAAGGCCGATTTTATTAAATTTAACGATGAAGAGTTGCAAGAAATTTGTGAGTACTTTGGTTTTAAATCTTCAAATTTAGAAGCCCAAATAGCATTTATTACTAAAAAAACTAATACGTCTACAGTTTGTGTAACATTGGGAGGTGAAGGCGCTATCTATTTTGTTAATAATAAGTTTTACCGAAGTTTAGGGTATAAGGTAACGGTGCAGGATACCGTTGGTGCAGGCGATTCATTTTTAGCAACACTAATAAACGAAATACTTAACAACACAGCTCCTTTAAGTGCTATTAATAAAGCTTGTGCAGTAGGTGCTTTAGTGGCTTCAAAAGATGGTGCTAACCCTAAAATTACTTCAGCAGATATTGAATATTTAATGCGTAATTAAAAAAAGGAATAAAGGAATACAGTAATATTTTGTATTTCTATTTTTTATTAAAATTAAATGCAAGATATTAGTACAATAAAAATAATAAGACATAAAAACTAAAATGAGTTTATTTAATTTAAATAATAAAGTAGCCTTAGTTACCGGAGGTGGTGGCGTTTTAGGAGGTAGTATGGCCGAATATTTATTACAACAAGGTGCCACCGTAATAATATTGCATTATAAGGAGCAAACTGTAACAGAAACTGTTGAACGCATGTCTGCAATTAGCACTAAAGTTGATGGTTTTGTATGTAATGTGGTCGAGAAAGAGAGCATGCAAACAACAGCCGATGCTATTGTTGAAAAATATGGGCAGATTGATATCCTTATAAACGCAGCAGGAGGTAATATGCCAGGAGCAACCATTGGACCAGATCAATCGTTTTTCGATATCGATATGGGCGATTTTAAAAAGGTGGTCGATTTAAATCTTTTTGGCAGCATTATCCCATCTATTGTTTTTGGTAAACAAATGGCTAAACAGAAAAAGGGTGTTATTATAAATATATCTTCAATGGCTTCAGAAAGAGCTATTACGCGAGTAGCAGGTTATTCTGCATCAAAAGCAGCAATCGATAATTACACCAAATGGTTATCGGTAGAGTTAGCTTTAAAATATGGTGACGGACTTCGGGTTAATGCCATAGCGCCTGGATTCTTTATTGGAAATCAGAATAGAAGATTACTTTTAAACGATGATGGAAGCTATACCACTAGAGGAAATACCATAATTAATAATACGCCTATGAAGCGTTTTGGTGATGCCGATGAGCTTCATGGTGCTTTACACTATTTATGTAGTGATGCATCAAAATTTGTAACAGGTATTACCATTCCTGTTGATGGCGGATTTAGTGCGTTTAGCGGCGTTTAATGCAACTTAAAAATTAAAAATGAAAGAAACATTTAGATGGTTTGGTGTTACCGATCCAGTAAAATTAGCACACATAAAACAAGCTGGTGCAACAGGTGTTGTTACCGCATTACATCACATCGCTAACGGCGAAGTATGGGAAGTTGAAGAAATAAATAAAGTTAAAACCGAAATCGAATCTTACGGTTTAGAGTGGACGTTTATTGAAAGTATTCCAATTCACGAAAATATAAAATTACGCATTGGCGATTATAAGCAGCGCATCGAGAATTATAAACGAAGCTTAAAAAACGTTGCCGCCTGTGGTATAAAAAACGTGTGCTATAATTTTATGCCAGTTTTAGATTGGACTAGAACGCAACTGTTTTGGAAGCTCGAAGACGGTAGTACAGCTTTGCGTTTTGATAAGGTAGAAATGGCCGTGTTTGAAAAGTTTATTATGCAACGTGAAGGTGTTGAAAACGATTATACAACTGAAGTTTTAAAACAAGCCGAAAACGCTTTTAATAATATGTCGGCAGCAGAAAAACAACAGTTAGAAGATAATGTTTTAAAAGGCTTACCTGGTACGGTTGATGATTTAACAATTCCTGTGTTTAAAGATATGATTGCGCAATACGACAATTTAACGCATGCCGATTTAAAAGCGAACTTATCCTATTTTTTAAATGAAGTGATTCCTGTTTGTGAAGCTCATGGTATTGTTATGGCTATTCATCCAGATGATCCACCAATGGATATTATGGGCTTACCAAGAATTATAAAATCTGAAGCCGATTTAGATGATTTAGTAAGTTTTGTTGATAGTCCAGCAAATGGTATCACATTTTGTACAGGCTCGTTAGGAGCAAATCCAGATAACGATTTACCAAAAATGATTAGAAAATTTGGTGATCGCATTCACTTTTTACATTTGCGTAACGTTAAACGCGAAGTTAATGGCAGTTTTTATGAAGATAACCACCTTGAAGGATCAACAGATATGTACGAGGTAGTAAAGGCTGTTGTTGAGGTAGAAAAACAGCGTAATGTGCAATTGCCAATGCGACCAGATCACGGCCATCAAATGTTAAACGATTTAAATGATAACAACGCTTATGCAGGTTATACAGCTATTGGTAGACTTCGTGGGCTAGCAGAAATTCGTGGTTTGGCTTTAGGGGTTTCTAGGAGTTAAATTACACTTTAAATAGAAGTTATTTAGAACATGTAATCTTTTGTTTTTTGAATTATGAAAAGAACCGAACTGACTGATAATTAGGATTGATTTTTAGATTTTAGTTTCTTTTTTTACCTTACTTGATGTTTCATACCTTTAACTTTATTGTTATAAAATGCCAAAGAAACTAAATAAGAAAATGCCATTCTGGTTTTGCTGTTTATTGCTTATAGTATGGGGTAGTACTGCACAAAATAAAAGCATCAATACCATTGAAAACGTTTACCTGCATACCGACCGCTCTACGTATTTTTTAGGAGAAGATTTATGGTACAAGGCTTACAATGTAAATGCTTTTACAGGTTTGTTAACAGACCTCAGTAATGTGTTGTATGTAGAATTGATTTCTTCAGATTCCAAAATAATTTCAAGGCAAAAAATAAAGTTGGAAATGGGGTTGGGCCATGGCGATTTAAAGTTGACCGATTCCGTCGGTGTAAAATCGGGACACTATCAATTACGAGCCTATACGAATTGGAATAGGAATTTTGGAGACGACTTTATATTTACAAAAAACATCGAGATAATCGATGTGTTCAAATCGCATTTTGGTTCTGAAACGGAAGAAAATTCAAATACTGAAGTACCAAAAGCTTCAGAGCAAATTAATAATACATTTAAAATTGAGTTTTTCCCAGAAGGCGGTTCGTTGTTAAAAAATGTAGCGAGTGTTGTGGGGTTTAAGGCAGTTGATTTAATTGGTAACCCGATAGAAGTTAGCGGCGATATTTTTGATGCCAATAATCTGAAAATTGCATCTTTTTCAAGCGAACACGATGGCATGGGCAAGTTTCAAATACTACCATTACAAAATCAACCATACTACGCTATTGCAAGAATAAATACAGGCGATGAACTGTTGCAAGAGTTACCAGAGGTACTTACGGAAGGGTATAAAATCAGCTATAAAAATTTTAAAGGTCGAAATATAATTGCTGTTAGTACTAACCAAGAAACATTGGGTAAAAACCCAAATAAAAATGTAAAAGTAGTATGTAAATTAAAAGGTGTTTCGTACTTGGAAATTGCAAAAAAAGTAAATACTACCACAGCGTTAATTGAGTTGCCAGAAGATAAACTAAAAGCAGGCATCAATCAAATTACGTTGTACGATAGCGACTCCAAACCGCAAAGCGAACGTTTAGTGTATTTTGAAAAAGCAAACGATTTGAATGTAACTCTTGAAACCAATAAACAGAGCTACGAGCCCAATGAAAATGTAATAATAAATGTGTCCTCAAAGCAAAAAACGGGCAAACCCCAATCGGCAAGTTTTTCATTAAGCGTTACAGATATGAATGGAGAAGATGCCGAACAAAATTACAGCTCAAACATTTGTTCATATTATTTAATGGAATCCGATGTTCGAGGCGAAATACACCAGCCTAACTATTATTTCAATCCTAAAAACCCCAAACGATTAACGCATTTAGATAATTTACTGTTAACCCAGGGTTGGCGCGATTTTTTATGGAAATCGCAACCTAAGATTAACGACACTTTAGGGTACAAAGTTGAAAAAGGTATCACCATTTCGGGTAGGGTAGAACAGTTGTTTAGTAAAAACCCTATGGTAAACAATAATGTTACCTTAGGTTTAATAAATAAGAATGGTTTTAATGCGTTTAATACTACCACAGATTCTCTAGGCGAGTTTAAGTTTGAAAAATTAATATTTTCGAGCAAAACAGATGTGTTTTTAAGCACTAACAATCAAAAGGGAAAGCAAAAAGGCTTCTTGTATCTTAATAAAGAGGAGAAACCCTTGCAAGTTACATTTAAACTACCAGAATTAAATCCGTTAGAATCAACAACAGTCATAAATTATATGTATGGCAAATATATGGCTTTGGGTGTACCACCTGAAAATATTTTGGATGAGGTTGAAATAACAGCAAGTAAACGAGACGATTTAGATTTTTTTTATGGAGCGGCCGATTATAAATACGTTCCAGATGTAGCAGATAAAAATCTATATTCAATTAGTGATATATTGGATAATGTTCCTGGGGTTTCTAATGGAAAAATTACTGGAGAGAATAAGCCTCCTATGTTTTTGATTGACACTTATGAAGGTGATGCTGCTTTTGTTTTGCCAAGTGAGGTTGAGCGAATAGAAGTGATTCGGCCCTCGGAAATGCTAATAGCGATTTATGGAGAAGAAGCATCACATGGTATTATTTCAATTATTACAAATGGTAAAAGTAGAAGCAATCAACCTAAAAAAGATTCTGTTCATTCTTTAAAACGGCAAATAGAAGGTTTTTACGAAGCCCGTAAATTTTACGAATCAACCAATAAAAATAGTTCAGAAGAAGATAATAAATTATTTGAAGCCAGAAATACCATTTATTGGAATCCGTATGTTCATCCAGATAAATTAGGTAAAGCCTCTGTAAATTATCATAACACAAATACAAAAACTAAAGTAAAAGTACAGCTAGAAGGTATAACAAGTAGCGGTATTCCTGTAGTTAAAAAAGTGTATTACAATATTGTTGAAGATTAGTTTTAAAACCTGAGTTTTATTTAAAGTGTTTGATAGTTAGTGTTTTAGTAAGTGTTGTGGAACGAATTATATCATTTTCAAAGAGGTGCTCCTGAAAAATCTCATGATGTCATTCAGAAGGAGGTAGGACTGAAGAATCTCTAATAGTGAGATTTCTTAGAACCTGTAATAGCCATTATAATTCATATTATCGACATGTCAAGTTGCTAAATTTTAAATGCTTTTTATTTTTTGAAAATTGAATTATTAACCGAACACAGGTTTACAAAACCATATCACAATAAGGAATTACCGTTTCGTAACCTTTTGCTTCAAAATATTCGGTAGGATTTTCTTTTGATACCGCTAAAACAAAATCGCCGCCCCATGCTCCAAGACTTTTTACGCTACCAATAAAATCTTTAAACAGAAGGGTTTTAACAGGTGTTTGGTTAGTAAGTTTAGCAATTATAGTTTCGTGTTGCTCAATTAAATCTTCAAAATCGGCAACGTTAGTACAATTTGCCATGTTCCTAATTATGGAGTTAATTTCAGGAATGTTTAAGTTCGATTTGTTGGCGTTGTAGGTGGCAATGCCAATTCTACTATTCATTTTTTTGTTTAAATACACAAAATACAACTGCGATTTAAACTCTGGATTAAACGTTATCCTGTTCACGCTAACCGCATCTTTAATTTTTTGATAAATAATAGGAGTGTCGTGTTGCGCACAAGCAATATCGTAGCCACTGCCACCGAAGGTATGGTTGAGTAATTTATAGGCATCCACTTCTGCCCATTGCGCGATATTATTTATCAAGGTTGATGAGGTGCCTAAACCCCAATGTCTTGGGAATGTAAGCTTGTTAATTACCTTAAAACCTCTAGCATCATTTAAAAAATCTGGATTTAATGTTTTCGCGGCTTTCAAAATTTGAATAACTCGTTTGGTAACTTCCTCTTGAGCTATTGAAGTATTTACGATGGATTGAATCGCGCCATCAACTACATTAAATGTGGCTTCAAACCAAATATTTTCTTGCTCATCAAAACTTTGCCAAATAATAACTGGTTCAGTAAGGGGCTCTACCGTTAAATGCTGACCGTATGTTGTAGGAACAGCGAAAGCTAAAGCCTCATCAAGAACCACATACTCACCTGCAATAAAAAGTTTCCCGTTGCTGTAAAATTGTTTCATAATTAAGCGTTAGAACGTAGATTTTCTATAGCAGAAACAACGGCGCTGTGCGACACGGTGTGTTTCTCGAAATGTTTGGTTAAAGTAGCTTTTTCGGCATCGGTAGCTTCAAACTGGTTTAAAATATTCATCAGGTGCATTTTCATGTGGCCTTGCTGAATACCAGTAGTTGTAAGCGAGCGTAAGGCAGCAAAGTTTTGGGCTAAACCAGCAACAGCAACGATTTGCATTAATTCTTTTGCCGATGGATTATTAAGCATTTCTAAGGCTAATTTTACTAATGGATGTAAACCTGTTAATCCGCCAACGGTTCCTAAAGCAAGCGGAATTTCCATCCAAAATGTAAATACATCATCTTCAATTTTGGCATGCGATAAACTACTATACGATCCATTTTTAGCAGCGTAAGCATGTACGCCAGCTTCAATGGCTCTAAAGTCGTTTCCTGTGGCCAACACGACAGCATCAATACCGTTCATAATCCCTTTATTGTGTGTTACGGCGCGGTACGGTTCTATTTCGGCAATCTTAACTGCTTGCACAAATTTTTCAGCGAAAGCTTTACCATTTATGTTTTTTTCGGTTAAATCGTCTACTTTACAGCTAACTTCGGCACGCACTACACAATCGGGAACGTAGTTTGAAAGTATGCTCATCACCACTTCAATATGCTTCTCTTTTTCGGTAAACGCTTCGTAGTTTAAAGCTTCGGCTTTTAAGGTTTTGGCGAACTGCTCTAAACACGAATTTATAAAGTTAGCACCCATAGCATCTAGGGTTTCAAACTTTACATGTAGTTGGTAGTAGTTTTGTAAATCTTCAGTTTTATTACGTAATTCAATATCCAAAATACCGCCACCACGCTTTTCCATGTTTTGAGTTATGCTTTTGGCATCGGTAAGAAATTTGTCTTTTATCGTTTCAAAAAAAGCATGTAAAACTTTAAAATCACCTTGAAATAAAAAGTGAACCTGACCTATTTTTGTAGTAGAAATGACTTCGGTTTTAAATCCGCCACGATCCATCCAAAATTTAGCTGCTTTACTTGCTGCAGCTACCACCGAGCTTTCCTCAATGGCCATGGGTATGGTGTAAAGGGTGTTGTTTATTAAAAAGTTCGGTGCCACACCAAGCGGTAAATAATAGTTGGTTATGGTGTTTTCAATAAATTCGTCGTGTAATTGCTGTAGTTTTTCGTCGCTGTTCCAATATTGTTTTATTACTTGTTTGGCATTGTTGGTATTGGAAAAATAAGTGTTAACAATCCAATCAATTTTTTGCGATTTTGACAGTTTGGAAAAACCAGAAATAGATTTATTCATAAGGTATTAAGTTGCAGCGCAAAGATAGTATTCTTCGTTTAGTTTTAATTATTTAAATTATGAAGCCTCTTATTAAAGTGTTAATGTTAACGGTTTTTTGCATAATTTTTAGTAAACTTGACCGCATTTTGAAAAATAAATATCATTTTTAATGAAAAACTTAAAATTATCCTTTTGGATTTGCGTTTTTTTATCTTTAGTTACCATAGCGCAAACCAAAGAAATTACCCTTGAAGACATTTGGAGCAATGGCACTTTTAGAACAGAACGTATGGATGCGTTGCATTCTATGGCTAACGGACAACAATATTCGGTATTAGATTTTAATCGTGAAACACGAAGTACGTCAATAGATATTTACGATTATAAAACCCTTAAAAAGGTTGAAACTTTGGTGAGTTCGGCTAATTTAGATGATATTTTATATTTTACAGATTACACCTTTAGTGAAGACGAGAGTAAAATTTTATTAGCAACCGAGCAAGAGTCGATTTATCGTCGTTCTACTTTAGGAAAATATTTTGTTTACGATGTAAAGACAAAAACGGTGCAAGCTGTTGCCGATTTTAAAATACAAGAACCAACGTTTTCACCTAACGGAAAATTTGTTGCTTACGGTCATGAAAACAATTTGTTTTATAAAAATTTAGAAACCGGTGAGGTTATCCAAATGACTACCGATGGTAAGAAAAATGAAATTATAAATGGAATTACCGATTGGGTTTACGAAGAGGAATTCAGCTTTGTGAGAGCCTTCGATTGGAATGCCGATAGTAATAAAATTGCTTTTATTAGGTTTGATGAAACCAACGTGCCTGAATTTTCTATGGATGTTTATGGAAGCGCGCTTTACCAAACGCAACAGGTTTTTAAGTATCCAAAAGCAGGTGAAGCCAATGCGGTAGTGTCGTTACACGTTTTCGATTTTGAAACAGGAACAACGCAGGAAGTTATGGTAGATAAATCGTATAGTGACTTCTATATACCAAGAATAAAATGGACGAACGATGCCGACGTTTTAAGTGCGCAGTATATGAATCGTCACCAAAACGAGTTGGATTTATGGATGATAAATACGTCTAAAAACACATCTAATTTAGTTTTAGCTGAAACTGATAAGGCTTATGTTGATGTGACTTTCAACCTTACGTTTTTAAAAGATAATAGTTTTATCTGGACCAGTGAAAAGGATGGATACAATCACATTTATCATTACGATAAAACAGGAAAACTAATCAATCAAGTTACTAAAGGAAACTGGGAAGTAACCGATTATTATGGTTACGACGAAAAGGCAAAAACTATTTTCTATCAATCTGTTGAAAACGGATCGATAAATCGCGATGTGTATTCTATAAAACTTAACGGAAGAAATAAAACACGATTAACAAAAAGCGAAGGTACCAACAGTGCTGCCTTTAGTGCCGATTTTTCATACTTTATAAATACATTCTCAAGTGCAACTACACCACCTGAATATACATTAAATAGTGCGTCTTCTGGAAACCTAATTAAAAGTATTAAGGATAACGATGTGTTGTCACAAAGTTTAACAGATTATAAAACCTCGAATAAAGAGTTTAGCACCATTCATGTTAATGGTAACGATTTAAATATGTGGATGATTAAACCTGCCGATTTTGATGAAAACAAGCAATATCCATTATTTATGTTTCAATATTCGGGTCCAGGTTCGCAACAAGTTGCAAATCGTTGGGGAAGTTCAAACGATTATTGGTATCAAATGTTAGCGCAAAAAGGTTACGTCATTGCTTGTGTGGATGGTCGTGGAACAGGTTTTAAAGGAGCTGAATTTAAAAAGGTAACCCAAAAAGAACTTGGAAAATACGAGGTTGAAGATCAAATTGAAGCAGCGAAACAATTAGGTGCTTTACCTTATATTGATGCGAGCCGTATTGGAATTTGGGGCTGGAGTTATGGCGGATTTATGAGTAGTAATGCTTTATTTAAAGGAAATGATGTCTTTAAAATGGCAATAGCCGTTGCACCGGTAACAAGCTGGCGTTTTTACGATAGTATTTATACCGAGCGCTACATGACTACACCACAAGAAAACCCAACAGGTTATGACGAAAACTCACCAATAAACCATGTTGATAAGCTTAAAGGTGATTTTCTTTTAGTGCACGGTACAGCCGATGATAATGTACACGTACAAAATACCATGCGTTTGGTTGAAGCTTTAGTGCAAGCCGATAAGCAGTTCGATTGGGCGATTTATACCGATAAAAACCACGGTATTTATGGTGGCAATACAAGACTGCATTTGTATAAAAAAATGACCAACTTTATTGATGACAAGTTGGGCGATAAGCTTGAGGCTAATAAAGAAGACAAAACAAAAAACGAAATAAAAATAAAAGGATAATAAATATGTCTAAAACTATACTAACCAAAGAAGAACCTCAAATGTTTGGCCATCCAAAAGGCCTGTTTTACTTGTTTTTTGCCGAATTGTGGGAGCGATTCAGTTTCTACGGCATGCGTGCATTATTAACACTTTATATGGTTGAAGAAATTTTTAAAGCCATTGTAGAACGCGATGCTGCAACTGCAGTCGTTTACGCGTCTTACGGGTCGCTAGTGTATGCTTCAACAGTTATAGGAGGGCAAATTTCCGATAAAATATTAGGTATGCGAAGCTCCATTTTTTTAGGAGGCGTGTTAATGGCTTTAGGGCATTTTGTTTTAGCTATTGAAAATAATATTGCATTCTTTTTGGCTTTGTCATTTATAATCGTTGGAAACGGATTTTTTAAACCAAATATCTCCACTTTTGTTGGCTCTTTATACGAAGATGGAGATGTGCGTAAAGATTCTGGTTTTACCATTTTCTATATGGGTATAAACATTGGTGGTTGGGTAGCGCCATTTTTATGTGGTTGGTTAGCCATGAAATATGGTTGGCATTACGGTTTTGGTTTAGCTGGAATTGGCATGTTAACAGGGTTAATTTTCTTTTGGAGTGGTATTAAAAAGAATGTATTTGGCGATAAAGGTTTACCACCAAGTGTTGAGGCTTACGAAAAGAAGATTTTAGGTATTCCGCAAAAAACATTCATTCCTATTGTGTCGTTTTTGTCGGCTCCAGTAATTGCTTATTTACTTTCGTCATGGCAAGATAATTATGTAAGTTTTATATTCAAATTTATAGGATTTGCAGTTCTAGCATATATCGTTTTTATAGTGGTTAAATTAGAAAGTAACGATGCTCGTAAAAAGTTACTTATGGCCGTTTTAATTACTTTTTTTATGACGCTTTTTTGGGGCTTTCACGAGCTTTCAGGAAGTGTAATTACTCTGTTTGCTTCTCGAAATGTAGATTTAGGTGGTATAATGAGTGCGAGCCAAACTAACGGGTTAAACTCAATGTTTATCGTAATATTAGCTATTCCAATGTCTTTACTTTGGGCATTTTTAGCAAAAAGAAATTTGAATCCTAGAACACCTTATAAATTTGGTTTCGGACTACTATTGGCGGGATTAAGTTTTTATATACTATCGATGAGTAGTGGTAGTGCCGACGAAAATGGTATGGTACCATTCGCTTATTTATTCATCATGTATTTTATTATTTCTATTGGTGAATTATTTATGTCTCCTGTTGGTTTATCAAAAATTACCGATTTATCTCCAAAACACGTGGTTGCATTTATGATGGGGGTTTGGTTTTTATCGTCATCGTATGCGTTTCAAATTGTTGGTTTTATTTCAGAACAATTAGCGGTAGAAAGTACCGATAGCAATGTAGGAGGTTTTGAAACCCTAACCATTTACACCGATGGATTTTTACTAATAGCAAAATATGCACTTGGTGCAGGATTAATTGTAATAGTTACCTCGCCATTAATGAAAAAATTAATGGGTAACGTACACTAAAAGAACTAACTTTTTAACTGATTATGGCACAAAATTCAACCGATCAATTTTTTAAAAGCACCGTTTTAGGGCATCCGTCAGGACTATTTGTATTGTTTTTTACCGAAATGTGGGAGCGTTTCTCGTATTATGGTATGCGCGCACTATTGGTATTATTTTTAACGGCTTCATTGTTTGATGAAGGTTGGGGTTGGCCACGAGAGCATGCCATGGCATTGTTTGGCTCTTATGTTGGTTTGGTTTATCTATCAACTATGATGGGTGGCTATTTTGCCGATAAAATTATAGGTTTTAGATACGCCGTTTTAGTAGGGGCACTTTTAATGACGCTTGGTCACGCATCAATGGCCATCGAGACACCTTGGTCAATTTATTTAGGTTTAGGATTGTTGGTTATTGGTAACGGATTTTTTAAACCTAACATGACGTCAATTATATCCGAAATGTATAAGGATCGTCCTGAGAAAAAAGATGGCGCTTACACTATTTTTTATATGGGCGTTAATTCGGGAGCCTTCTTAGGAATTATTTTATGTGGCTATTTAGGTGAACAAGTAGGGTGGAGCTTAGGTTTTGGTTTAGCTGGAATTTTTATGCTTTTTGGATTGATTCAGTTTTGGTTAGCTCAAAATATATTCGGAAACATTGGTTTAAAACCTAAAAAGGATGACGCGAATTCTATTGAAGCTCAAGATAACGATAAGCGTGTGCCATTTACATCATGGCAATTGGTGTTAATCTTTATTATGGTTGCATTAGGATTACTTTGGATTATCAATGCACCTGCAGCAATTATTTCCGAAGGAAAAATAAATATCTTTAGTTTTTTAGGCGATAACGGAAACAATATTGCGATTTTAACCGCTTTAGGGTTATTCCTTGTGTTATTAATTTATCGATTTACTCAATATTCAAACATAACCAGAGATAGACTCATAGCCGTGGCATTTTTTGCCTTATTATCGGTGTTCTTCTGGGCTATTTTCGAGCAAGCTCCAGGGTCTTTAACCATTTTTGCCAACGATTATACCGATAGATCTCTCGATGGAACTTCAGCAGATATTTTTAGAATAGTTAATACTTGTTTGGTGGTCGTGCCTTTAGGTATTATTACTTGGGTGTTGATTTTACTATTTAAACAAACCTTTGCTAAGTATAAATGGGCAAATATTGTTTTAAGTTTAAGTTTTATAATCGTTTGGATTATTGCAATATGGATGTTAGTAAAACAATTTAATAGTGAAAATTTAGAAATTCCGGCGTCTTGGTTTGGAAGTTTAAATTCGCTTTATATTATAACGCTAGCACCGTTGTTTTCAAAATGGTGGGAAAGTAAATACAATCCATCTGCTAATGTAAAATACGGTATTGGTATGTTTTTGCTAGCTTTAGGAATGGCCTGTGTTGCTTTTGGAGCAACAGGTATAGAACCTGGTGCAAAAACAGCTTCGGTGAGTATTATTTGGTTAATTTTAGTGTATTTATTCCATACTATGGGAGAACTTTGTATTTCGCCAGTAGGCTTGTCTTACGTTAGTAAATTAGTACCAGCACGTATGATTGCTTTTATGTTTGGGGTGTGGTATCTGGCCGTAGCGATTGGTATGAAGGGCGCTGGTGTATTTGGTGAAAACGTAGATAAAATTGCCGACGAAAACGGTATTAGCTACTTTTTCTGGATGTTAACCATAGTTTCTATAGTTGTGGGTGTGGTATCTATTATTTTTCAGCCGATAATTAAAAAATTAATGCATGGTGTGCGTTAATCGAAAAAATCACAAAAAATAAACTGAAATGCTCCTTTTAAGGGGCATTTTTTGTAAGTTCGGAACAACTTTTGAAACTAAGTAAACTATGAAAAAGACAATTATTACAATTTTTGTTGCCATGTTCACGCTAATTGCTGCGGCACAAGAAATAAAGTGGGTGACTTTAAATGAGGCTTTAGAACTTCAAAAGACAACACCAAAAAAAATTATGATGGACGTGTATACCAACTGGTGCGGACCATGTAAAATGTTAGATAAAAATACGTTTCAAAACGAAGATGTGGCGAACTATGTTAACGAACATTATTACGCTGTAAAGTTTAATGGTGAAGGAAATGATGCCGTGAGTTACAAAGACAATAATTTTGCTAACCCAAATTACAATCCTGGAAATGCAAACCGTAGAAATTCACCACACGATTTTGCACGTTATCTTCAAATTAGCGCATATCCAACCGTTGTGTTTTTCGATGAAAAAGGAGATGTAATAACGCCATTACGCGGTTATCAAACGCCAACGCAATTGGAGTTGTATTTAAAAATGTTTAAAAACGACGATCATAAAACCATCACTTCGCAGGAAGAGTTCAATACGTATTACAATAATTTTAATGCAGAATTTAAAGGCTAAAAGTTATGAAGCATTTTTTGTTTTCCTGTTTATTTATCAGTGTGTTTTTTGTTAAGAGTAACGCACAAGAAGCATTAACTTGGCATACCGACATGGATAAGGCTTTTGAAATCGCAATAACCGAAAATAAACCATTAATGTTGTTTTTTACAGGTTCTGATTGGTGCGGTTGGTGTATCAGATTACAGAACGAAGTGTTTAAAACCACCGATTTTAAAAACTGGGCGAATAATAATGTCGTTTTGGTAGAATTAGATTTTCCCAGACGTAAAAAACTAGAGCAAAAATTACAAGTTCAGAATTACCAAATGCAACAAATATTTAATGTAACAGGGTATCCATCGGTGTTTTTTGCAAAGCCAAATAAAACAGTTGAAGGTAAGAAGAATTTAAGTAGTTTAGGTAAAACAGGTTATGTGCGAGGTGGTGCTTCAAAATGGTTAGAAGTTGCCAATAATATTGTTGCTTCGAATTAAAAGTATCTAATAATTTATAATAAAAGCGCCCTTTTTACTGGTTTGGTGAAAAGGGATTTTTCTTTTTGTACAAACCCTTTCCCAATGCTCAATATAACTTTTGTAATTGCTACCATCGGCAATAATGTGTTGCGGATTTAACGTGTCAATCAATCGGTTTAAATTAATTTTTGGTGATTGTCGTAATAATACATAATTGGGTTTAATCGACTTAAAATTATAAATTCCTGAGCTATCAATTACTAAAAGAGAGCTGTCATTAAGCTGATAATAGACTTTTAAAGTCTCAGTTTTTTCATTGTTAATGTGATTGCCAATGCGATAATCTTTTATAATCTTGGTTTTTGTTTGTTCAATACTATCTAAATCGGACGCAATAGTAATGTTATTGTTTGCGGTGTTTCCGATAAGGCTATAACGACTTTTATGAAACACTATAAATTCGTTTGAAGGTTTATTTATATCGGTGTAAAAAAATGCTAACTGAAAAACTAAAACAGCGATTAAGAATAATCTAACACTTGAATAATTCTTTTTTATGCAAAACCTAACGAAAGCAACGATTAAAAAATAACTTGTTAGCATGTAAAGCAAGCTAAACGGAATGGCTTTAAACAGAAAAGCTTCTTGTTGAGAAATCCACTCCACAAAATGATTCATAAAACTAATTGTATAGCCAAAAGTTGTTGCTAAAAATTGCGGTAAAATATTCAAACAAGCTAAAACAATAACCAAAACACCTAAACCTAAAATGATTCCCAGAATAGGAATGATGACTAAATTTGAAATAAAAAACAACCCTGGAAATTGATGAAAATAGAATAAACTTATGGGAATAATACCAAATTGAGCCGATACGGTAACCGTAAAAGTATGCCAGTATTTATCTAAAAACCAATTTTTGGGTTGCCACAATTTGTATAAAATCGGATCGATGGTTACAATAGTAAAAACCGCCAAATAACTGAGTTGAAAGCCAACATCAAACAAAAACATAGGTTTTACCAACAAGATAAAAAACATCGATATAGCCAAGGTGTTGTAAATGTTGGTCGGTCGCTTTAAATTCATCGCAATGGCTACAATACTAAACATGGTAACGGCTCTTGTTACCGAAGCCGACAAACCTGCAATAACCGCAAAACTCCAAAGGATACAAACAATCAAAACAGTTTTAAAGAATTTTCCGTTTTTAAAGCGTTCTAACGGATTTAATGCGACATTCAAAATGATTAAAATAATGCCCACATGTAAACCAGAAACCGCCAAAATATGTATGGCGCCCGCATTTGTATAATTTGAATAAACGCTTTCGCGGATGTCTTGCCGTTGCCCTAAAAGCAAAGCGTTAATTATGGCTAATTCGTCATTGGAAAAATGATATTTTTCAAGTTTGTTATTAATGAAGTTCCTAATGTTGTTTGCAATACCTAAAAGACTGGTATTTTTTGAATCAACCTTTAAAATAGCATCATGCGTCGTGAATATTTGATGATAGATGTATTGCTTTTCTAAATAGTTTTTGTAATCAAATTGATACGGATTTAAAGGATGAATTAAATCTTTTAACTGTGCTTTGGTTATAGCATTATCATCAACTGTTAAACCTGTTTTTGTACTATCTTTTTCAATGTTTAAAAGTGTTTTTCCTGAAACATTAGTGTTATCAATCTTTAAAAGATCAACCACATATTTATTGTAATAATTCCCTGGTTTTAAGACTTCTTTTACACGGAAATGTATGGTTTTATAGTCACTGTCTTCTAAAGCAATATTTTTGCTGTAATGATCATTAAAGTTCTTTTGATTATGAAAGTTTACGGTAAGTATGCCCAAAGAAATCATCGTTACATACGTAAAAACTCCAAACCAAACAGAAGGATTAAACTTGTGCTTATTTGTAAAATAACTTATTGCTAAAAATGATAAAAATAGGGAAGAAGTTATTAGAGAAACGTTGTTTGGAATATTTGAAAAATACCCAATTACGATTCCAACAATTAGGCAAGCGGTAAGTTTTATAATGGTAAAATTTAGAAGCTTCATAATAGTTTCTAAATATAATAAATATCTTACAATACGCGGCGTGCTTCAACAAAAGCATTTAACCAATAGGTTTCGTTAAGTCCTGAAACAATAACGCCTTTGCTGGTTGTAGAGTGAATAAATTTAATGTCGTTATCTCTTATGTCAACAATTAAACCAACATGATTTATGGCATTTCTACGACTTTTCCCTGTTTTAAAAAATAGTAAATCGCCTTTATGCACCTCTTTAAGTTTAAGTTTGTTGCCACGTTTGGCCATATCTCGAGAAATTCGAGGAAGAATAACATCGTAAGCGCTAAACGCCGTGTAAACTAAACCAGAACAGTCCATGCCTTTTTTTGTTGTGCCGCCCCATTTGTATTTTACACCTTTAAACTGTTGGGCGTAATCAATGATGTAATCGGCTTTAGATTTTGATGTGTTTTTTCTATCAATAACAGTAGTTTTTGAAGATTTACTTTTTGTGCCTTTTGAAGATTTACAACTACCAAAAGCCACAATAAGCATTAGTAAAAACACAATTTTTTTCATAAGTTATTTTAGTTTTGGGCACTTTTATAAATTAATTCAGCCGTTTTTTTACTGGCACCTTTTCCGCCTAATCTTTTTTCTAATTCAAAGTAATTTAAAAACATGGTTTTGCGGTTTTCGGCTTCTAAAATTTTATCTAGTTCTTGCTGTAAACGTTTTTTATTGAAATCGTTTTGAATTAGTTCGATAACCACCTCTTTATCCATAACCAAATTCACTAACGAAATAAATTTTAAAGTAATAATACGTTTGGCAATTTGGTACGAAATGTTGCTGCCTTTATAACAAACTACTTGCGGTACTTTAAACAAGGCTGTTTCTAAAGTTGCTGTGCCAGAGGTTACCAATGCCGCTGTGGAAATGCTTAGTAAATCGTAAGTTTTATTGTCGATAAATTTTACGTTATTCGATGTTATAAACGTTTGGTAAAAACTAAATTCCTGACTTGGTGCACCAGCAATTACGAATTGATAATCGGGGTAATCATCAACCAAACTCAGCATTACCGAAAGCATTTTGGTTATTTCTTGCTTACGGCTTCCAGGTAATAGGGCTATTATAGGTTTGTCGCCTAAGTTGTTTTCGGCTCTAAATGTGCTATCTTTTACTTGAGTTCTATCAGCAATCGCATCAATTAATGGATGGCCAACAAAATGCACATCGTAATCATATTTTTTATAGAAATCTTCAACAAACGGCAAAATAACATACATGGCATCGATATCGCGTTTTATGTCGAAAACACGTTTTGCACGTGATGCCCAAACTTGCGGAGAAATATAGTAATTGGTTTTAAAACCTGCTTGTTTAGCCCATTTGGCAATACGTAAATTAAAACCAGAATTATCAATAAAAACAATAACATCGGGTTTAAATTCAGCAATATCTTTTTTGCAAAATCTTATAAGTTTAAAAATTTTATTGAGGTTTAAAATGACTTCAATAAACCCCATAAAAGCACGCTCTTTATAGTGTTTAACTAAAGTGCCGCCTACATTTTGCATAGCATCGCCACCCCAAAACCTAATATTAGCATCAGTATCAACGTTGTACAATGCTTTCATAAGGTTGGCACCGTGTAAATCGCCCGAAGCTTCACCTGCAAGAATGTAATATTTCATTTAAAAACTTCTACTAAAATAATTTAAAAACAAAAGTAAATACGGCCAAAATTACGGTTATTAAAAGTACGCCTCGCGCTCTGTAATCTTGTCGTTTTCTTATAAAAACAAAAAAGGCAATAAGGTTTAAAATGGCTCCTAAACTTATAAGTTTTCCTAAAAAGCCTTCACTAATTGCAGCTTTAATTACCGTTGTAAAATCGTCGCCACCACCTAAAAGTGTTGCAGCTAAAAATAAGCCAATGGCGTTTGCAATTAAGCCAACTATAATGCCTATAAAAACGTCTTTTTTAATCATTTAAATTCCAGTTTTTTATGTCGTTTATAAAGTGGTGAGCTGTTAAATCGAATTGTGTGGGAACAATAGAAACGTAGTGGTTTTCTAGCGCCCATTCATCGGTATCTTCACCGCCATCTAAATTTACAAATTTTCCTGTTAGCCAGTAGTAATCTTTTCCTTGAGGTGTTTGGCGTTTATCGAATTCTTCTACCCAATTAGCACGCGCTTGTCGAGACACTTTAATGCCTTTAATAGCTTCTTTGTTAAGGTTAGGAATATTCACATTAAGTACAATACCTTCGGGTAAACCATGCTTTAAAACATGTTCTGCAATAGTTTTTACATAAGGTTTCGAAGGCTCAAAATTAGCATCGTGACCATAATCTAATAGTGAAAAACCAATAGCTGGAATCCCTTCAATACCAGCCTCAATAGCAGCACTCATGGTACCAGAATAAATCACATTAATAGAAGCGTTAGAGCCATGATTAATACCCGAAACACACAGGTCGGGCGTTCGGTTTAAAATTTCTCTTATGGCAATTTTTACACAATCGGCAGGTGTACCAGAACAGCTATATTCAGTTTGCGGGCCGTTGTCAATTTTTACAGGATCGGCAAACAGTGTAGAGTACAGTGTAATAGCATGCCCCATGCCACTTTGTGGGCTATCCGGAGCAACTACAACAACGTCGCCAAGTTGGTTCATTACCTCAATTAAGGTGCGAATTCCTGGGGCGTTTATGCCATCATCATTGGTTACTAAAATTAAAGGTTTTTCTGCCATATCTTGCTTTTAATTTCTATGTGCTAAAATACATAAATTACGTATCAAACAGCCAAATTAAGGCGTTTAACAAAAAATTAGTAGCATTTGTTTATTGTGGCACACTTTTTTCTACTATTTTAGTAAAAATAATGTCGTGCTTTTTAGAGCAATTAAATTAAATAGATGAGAAAAATTATGAAAAGGAATTATAAAGCAATGCTTTTGGTGTTGCTATTGGCATTTGCATCTTGCAGCTTCACTACCAAAAAATTTGATAACCCAGACAAAGACAAATTATTAATACAAATTATAACTTTTGTTTTAGAGCAAGGACATTTCGATCCTATTCAGTTTGATGATGAATTTTCGGAAGATTTTTTCGAAGATTATATCGCCGTTACCGATCCGTTTAAACGTTATTTTTATCAATCGGATATCAATGAATTTGAGAAATTTAAGTTAACTATCGATGATCAACTTAAAGCTACGGATATTACATTTTTCAACGTTGTTAATCAGCGTACTTTGCAACGCATTGCGGAGGCAAAAGAGATTTATAAGTCGGTTTTAGCAGAACCTTTTGATTATTCCATTAAGGAATCATATGATACGGATACCGAAAAAGTAGGTTTTCCAAAAAATAAAAAGGAAATGTACGATCGTTGGAGAAAGCAATTAAAGTTTTCTTCTATTTCAAATTATGTAGATATTAAAACAGAAGAAAAGCAGAAAAAGGAAAAAGATGCATCGTATACCATGAAAACCGATGCCGAAATTGAAAAAGAAGCTAGAGAAGCTACTCTAAAATCACTCAATATTATTTTTGAAGATTACATAGATGATCAAACACGCGAAGATTGGTTTGCTATTTATGTAAACACCATTGTTGAAGAATTCGATCCGCATACTTATTATTTAGCTCCTAAAAACAAAGAAGATTTCGACCAACGTATGTCGGGAAAATTAGAAGGTATTGGGGCGCGTTTACAAAAACGTATGGATTATATTAAAGTAGTAGAATTAATTTCTGGTGGACCTGCATGGAAAGGCGAAGAACTTGAAGTTGAAGATGTTATTTTAAAAGTAAAACAAGAAGACGAAGAAACACCTGTAGATATTGTTGGTATGCGTATTAACGATGCTATAAATTATATTAAAGGGCCAAAAGGCACCAAGGTGACCCTAACAGTTAAAAAAGTTGATGGAACCATTAAAGACATTACAATTACCCGTGATATTGTTGAGATATTAGATACTTATGCAAAAGCATCGGTGGTAGAAAAAGATGGTAAAAAGTTTGGAGTAATTAATTTACCCGCATTTTACGTCGATTTTCAAGATTATAAAAATATTAATGCGGCAAAAGATGTTAAAGCTGAAATAGAGCATTTAAAAGCCGAAGGAATGGAAGGTTTAGTGCTCGATTTACGAAACAATGGTGGTGGGTCGTTACCAACGGTGGTCGATATGGCAGGTTTGTTTATAAAAGATGGCCCTATTGTACAAGTGCGTTCTACTGGTGAGGCTAAAGAAGTACTTAAAGATAGAGATAAATCTATTTCTTGGGATGGGCCTTTAGTTATTTTGGTAAACGAAATTTCGGCATCAGCTTCCGAAATTATGTCGGCAGCAATGCAAGATTATAAACGCGCTATTATTATTGGTAGTAAACAAACCTACGGAAAAGGAACGGTGCAAAATGTTATGAATTTAAATAATATGTTGCGTAATAATAATGCTGGCGATTTAGGAGCCTTAGCCTTAACAACTCAAAAATATTACCGTATTAATGGTGGTTCGGTTCAGTTAGAAGGTGTAAAAAGCGATGTTACTGTTCCAGGACGTTTTAGTTATATAAATGTAGGTGAAAAAGATAAAGATAACCCATTACCTTGGGATGAAATTGATCCAGCTATTTATACACCTTGGGATCATTATTTCGATTACGATACTACTGTTGCAAAAAGTAAAGCGCGCATGAGTAATAACGAGCAAATTAAGCTTATTGATGAAAATGCGAAATGGGTAAAAAATAAAATTGATGAAACCGTAGTGTCTTTAAATTACGATGAGTATGTGAAGCAAAATGAAGAAAATGAAGCCGAATCGAAGCAGTTTGATGCGATTGATGATTATACTTCAAATTTAAAGTTTTATTCAACAACCTACGAAAAATCGTTGTTTGAAACCGATTCAACAGATTTAAAAGAAAAACGCGAACGCTGGCATAAAAGCTTAACTAAAGATGTTTATATTGAAGAAGCATTAAACGTGTTAGAAGATTTAAAAACGGCATATCCAATTAAAAAGGTAGCTTCAGCTGTAAAAGAGTAAGTTTTTATGGCAGAACCATCAAACTCATTAAAACAATTAGCGCTCCAAAAGTTTAAAAGGAACTTTTGGGGCGTTTTTTGCTTCATTTATATCATTATTGTTGGTTTAGTTTCGGTGTTTGCTTATGCTTTAGCTCCCGATAATTCACAATATGCTAACCAAATGCATTTGGCTATCCACTCTAAAAAGCCTGGGTTTACCGTGCAAATGCTTACCATTCCATCAGAATTAAAAGTGGAACAAAATGTGTTTGATAAGTTGTTTTTTGGAAAAATAAACGCCAATACCGAAGTACCTATTTTAAAATATAGCATTGAAAATAATAATTTAGTTTACACCGAATACACTTCCGATGGTTTATTAGGAACAGAAAAAACACTCAATTTAAACGTATTTTCAAATAATAAAGCTGAAGAATTTATAAGTGAAAAAACCTTTGTTTTAGGAACCGATAAATATGGTAGAGATTTATTAAGTAGAGTACTTGTTGGCGCAAGAATTTCATTTTTTATTGGTTTTGTTGCTGTTTTTATCTCACTAGTAATAGGCATTTTTATGGGAAGTTTGGCGGGGTATTTTGGAGGTAAAATTGATTCCGCAATTATGTGGATAATAAATGTAACATGGTCTATACCAACATTACTTTTGGTAATTGCAATTACCTTAGCTTTAGGAAAAGGCTTTTGGCAGGTTTTTATTGCTGTGGGATTAACTATGTGGGTAGAAGTGGCTCGCGTGGTACGCGGACAAATAATTTCGGTTAAAGAAATGCAATATGTAACTGCTGCGAAGGCTTTAGGTTACAATCATTATAGAATTATCACGAAGCACATACTACCTAATATTATGGCGCCAGTAATTGTAATTTCGGCGGCTAATTTTGCTTCAGCTATTTTAATTGAAAGCGGCCTAAGCTTTTTGGGTATTGGAGCACAACCGCCTATGTCTAGTTGGGGCGCCATGATTAAAGATCATTACAACTACATTATCCTTGGTAAACCTTATTTAGCCGTAATTCCAGGATTGTGCATAATGAGTTTAGTAATGGCCTTTATGCTTATTGGTAATGCTCTTCGTGATGCTTTGGATGTAAAGGGGTAAATTTTAAAAAGTAAAAATTTACTTTTTAAACGCCATAATCTCTACCTTTTTTATAGCATCGATTTGGTTTTTTAATTCGCTATTTTTTTTCAGCATTTTAAAAATATCGGTACCAATTAAAGTACTCGGTTGGTTTACTTCAATATTGCAAGTTTTTAATTTGTCTTTTAAATCTTTGTTGTTTATTATTAATTGATTTAAACTTTTTTCTTGTAACGATAGTTGAGCAGATAAGTCCGTTACTGTTTGGTCTACTTCTTTTTTATAGTGTACTAATGAGTCTCGAAGACGCAGTGCATTTTCGTCGTTTGTTTTTATAACTACGCCTAAAATGTTTATTTCGGTGGCGTTTGTTAGGGCATTTTCAAACTGACTTTTAAATAAAAATAATGCAATTAATGCAACGAGCGCCCAAATAAGGGTTTTATACGGGAAATTAGATTTGTCTGACATGATTCTAGTTTTTATGTTGATTTGTTAGTTGAATTAAAATAAACTTACAATTTAAAACCTCTAAAATAGAAATATTTTTAAGTTATTAAATCCTCATTTTGGGGATTTATAGGATGGATAACAGGTTCATCTGCGGCTAATTTTGTTTCATATAAAAAGTCGTTAGCAAAAAAGTGAAGCATTTCTGGGCTTAGTAGTTTTTTTCGTTGGGCTTTCCAATTATTTACCGTGTCATTTCCGTACATGTAGTTTACCAGTCCGTTATATGCCCAATTACTGCCTTTTCCCCAGTGTTGTGTAAATTTGATGTTGTTTTGTTTTAAAACTTCAATAATTCGGGTGCAGTACGCTTCAAAACTCATTATTTTTCGTGTTTTTTTCCAGAGAACACCATCAATTTCGAGCATGCAAGTAACCGGGAACTTTGTAAAACCTAAGGTCGCTTTGGTTTGTTTTACAAATCGCATTGCAAAAATACCAGGTATTGGCCCTTCTTTGGTGGTTAAATCGCATAATAGTTTTAATGCTTTTGATGAGTCGGTATAATCAATGCCTACCGAACAAGCAAAAGCACCACCTTGGTATGGCGCATCCCAAAATATTTCGGGTAAGGTACCTGTTAAATCCTCATCAACTTTTGGTAAAATAGATTTTTCCAACCGTTTTATTAACCACGGAATACTCTTTGGCCAGTTTTCGGCCATTTTTGTAAATAAATGAATCAAATCCATGTATAACGATTGTTTAATTATGGGAAACGGATCTTTATAATCGTTTTTATACGCGTTTTTATACATAAGTTCTACCACATATTCTGGTTCATCGCTGTATTGATTTATAAATACTTTGTAATGGTATGGTGTTTTGCCAAATCCGTCGGGTGTGGTTTCTTCGGGGATTTTAAAAGGTGAATTTTTAAAGTCTAATGTATCGGCAAGTTGTAATGCAACATTTTTGTCTATTTTCCTAACGTAGCGATTTAGTAAAAATCGGGGTTCGGCTTCAATAACAACGCCATGAATAAATCCGAAGCTACCTAAACCAACCAAAGCGGCATAAAACATGGCATCGTCTCGAATTATTTTTTTTGAAATTGATTGTGCAAACGCATCATTTAATCCTGCTTTACTTTCGGGTTCAATATAAACGTTGTCTTCAATATTTGGCCCAGTAATTAAATGCAAACCAACTACATAATCTTGCACAGAACCTACTTGAAAAGCCGAACCATGAACCCCCGTTGATATACAACCAGCAATAGTTTGCCCGTTACTAGCACCCGATGTTTTTAGTGATTTTCCGTGAGATGATAGCACCTCAGAAATTCGTTTTATGGTTGTGCCACATTGAAAAAGGAATAGGTTTTCGGCTTTAAATGTGGTGTCACTATGTAAATTTTCGGGTTGTATAGGCATATGAATATTCATAAAGCCATTGTAATGCATACAATCTTTATGATGCGCAATGTGATTTAAAGACCATGCCGAACCGTAAGCACGAAAGCCTTGGTTGGCATTAAAAGTTTCCTTAATTAAACGCTGAATTTCTACAACCGCATCGTTATATCTATCTATTTTTTTGGGGATTATACCATCGCCTTCTAACTCGGTAATGTAAAGTTTTTTTAATTTGAAAGGCCCGTTATTATGTAAGGTGTCCCAGTGTTTTAAATGGTGAGTTTTTGTTGTTGCCATAATATTAATTTGTAGGTTTCATGCATACGTATTTAACTTTAAGCTTGCGTTTTTTTCCAAATGAAAATACACTTAAAAGGGAACCGCCAAAGGTGTTTTTAAATTCTACGGTATGTAGTTTTCCCGATTTGCAAGCCTCGGTTTCTTTTATTAAATAGGTGAAGTCTTTTGATACTACATCAATTTTAATAACGGTATCGAGTTCTACAACTTCCATACCCCGATAATAATCATCGCGCGATAATAACGGGTCGGGTTGATAAGCACCATTTATACTTCTTAAACGTACTGAATAGCACGAACTAAGCAATAAACTGATGATAATTAATGTGAAGATTTTAATTGAATTTTTCATGGGGTTTGGTTTTTTATGGTTTTAAACCGATTGAAGCTTCGCGAAAATTTTTGAAGCATAATCGCTTCCAAACTCCGAAGATAAATCGAGTGATTCCTCACGACCTAGCGTGTAATATAGCGTTGTAACTTGCGGTGGTGCGTAACAAAGCACCAAATCGGTAAATACATTGTAGGCGCCTTTAGTTTGTTTTTTTGAATTGGTTAAACCGCCGTAGCTTGTTGATGCGAAACTGGAGCAGTCTTGCAAATCGTTGTTATGGTTTATATAGCTTTTTCCAGCAATTACTTGGCATCCGGCCGAAAAATTGGAGCTACCTACACCTGTCCAATGTATGTTTATGCCTGGGTTTACTTGAAGCCCTTTTAACCGACCTTGGCTATCGGTTACTTTTAAATCGTTATTGGTTAGTGAATTATCGTTGTCCCAATCGCGAAGTATCATTACGCCCTTGGGATTTTCTGGTTTTAAAGCACGATAAATTTTACTTTCGTTTGTTATTTTGTGCCAACCAAATCTATACCTGTGTTGTCCTTCAATTAAAAAGGCTTCATCGTTTCGTTGCGCCATGTTAACACTTGGGTCTGTTGAGCCCCAAAATGTAAAAACCATACCGTTTATTAATAAAAAGAAAACATCATCATTGTTGCGTCGTGTTGTACTTGTAGTTTGATTTCTACGGACGCCAATTAAATGGATTTTATCTGGGCTAAAATCCCAATCTTGTGGTTTTAAAGTAGCATAGGTGTTGTTAAGCGTGTTTAATTCACTTAAAATAGGTCCAGGATTTGCCGAATAATGTTGTTTCGCTTTGTTTAATAAATTTATCCAACGGGTATACTCTGGCGTTGGATTATTTTTAAAATTGCCCCAAACCGATGTAATTCCATTGGTTTTCCATCTATTTATATGTTCCATAGTTCCCGAACCTACAATGCCATCGGGTACCATATCGCTAACATGTTCAATGGTGCGAACATATTCTTGAAATAGTCGTACTGCAGCCTGCGTTACATAACCAAAAACTCCATTAAAATCGTTGCGAGGCATAAAACCTGCATCAAACAAAAATTGTTGCAATTCTAAAACCGGGTTGCCATCTACTGTTCTAAACGATCGCCATTTGGTACGGTCGTCGTCGCGAAACGATACTTTACCAACTAAAATGCCATCCATATGGTATGGTTTTAAGTAAGTTTCTCTACTCGAGGGGCGTTTGCCCGCATCGCAGCTTCCTAAGTATAATGTGGCCATGGCGTGTTATTTAATTTTCTTATTTAATTCTTCTAAAATAAACTCTAAACTCGCCTTAACTTGTTCGCTCTTAGTGTAGTTTAAAAGGAAATTTATTTGTTCAATTTCAACTTTTATATATCTTGGACTGTATAGTAGATTAAAAATTTCTTTATACCATTTTAGTATAATTTGGTCGAGTTGTGCTTTATTATTGTTTGAAAGCATCAGGCGCGCATAACTAATTTCGGTCATTCCAAACAGTACCGAAATATCAACATCAGCTTTATCAAAATCGTCTAAACGTTGGTAGTATTCTTCAAGGAATTTATCTAAACTGGCAATTTTACTAAACGCTCGGTTTTGGCTTAGTAAATCCATTAAAGTGAATTCGGTTTTTAAGGTTTCAAAATCGGAGTTTTCAGGAAATAATTGGCTGTTTATTAAGGCATCTTTAAAGGTGTTTGTGCCTTTACGATGCTCTAAACAATAGGCAATAAACACCATATTTGAAAAGGCATCGAGGTATTTGCCATCGTATTTGTCTTTCGAAATATTTAATGCTTGCTCATAAAGTTTATAAGCTTCAAACAAATGCTGTAGTTCCTCCGTCTTATCAAAATAAGGCGCAGTTTGTTTGTAAGCGTTGGCTACAATATTTAGCCTCGTGGTATTTCTTCCGGCTAAGGTTAATAATTTTATTTCTGAAATATATTCATTTATATACGCCGATATTTTACTATCCCCTTTTTTAAGATTTAAATCGACTATTTTATTTTTAAGAATAACCGATTGTACCAAACAATATTGCTCTAAGGCTTTAATGGAGAAGTTGCCATTATCGAAAACAAAAAGCTCTTTATATTTTTCGTAAGCAAGATCGGAATGTCCTAATTCATCATAAATTAAGGCTTCTTTTTCTAAAACAGTGGCATCAATTAAGTTAGATTCTTGAGTTTTATCTAAAATATCGTTTAGTTTGTCAATAGCGGCATCGTTGGTTACATTTTTATCGCGAACGGCAATGAGTAAATTATCTAAATCGGTGTAAGCCTGTGAGGCAATAATGTACTTTTGATTATTTTTTTTCGATTTGCTACTGTTTCTAAATTTATAGTATTGATTGCCATAGCATTGATATGCGCCCCAAGTATTCGATCCAGAATGGTTGTTATGGCAAGCCATTCGCGCTTTTTGTACCGCATCGCCAAAGTTGTAACCTTCAAACATTTTTTTGTAAAAGGTTTCGGCAAAAGTTCTTGCGGCAGCATCATCAACGGGCCAACCCGTAATAATTATGGCTTTTACGCCCATTTCAATAAGTTGTGTGCCAATATTTGCGGCTAGTTTAAATCGGTTTTTGCTATAACTATCATCTTCGGCATCTAAAACACCCGAAAAACAACAGTTTATAAAAATAAATTCTGGAACATAGCCAATTTGGTTTATTACAGCCGGATCGATGCAAAGTCCGTTACCAATAGCAATACCAACATTTTCGTCTTCAGGGTTATACACGCCATGTCCAGCAAAATGCATGATTTTATAGGGCTTGCTAAATAGCTCCATCATAATATGTTTTGCGTTGGAATTTATTAATGGGTTTACGCGATAAGCTTCTTTTTTAAACTTGTAAATTACCCAAATAGCTTCTTCTTTAGCGGCAGGTAATGGTAATAATCCAGGTGTGTTATAAATAGGGTCGCCAACTACAAAAACATCATGGTTGTTTAACGAAACGGGCGTGTTTGGGCTACCATCTTGAGTGATTAATTGTCTAATAAACCCAGTATTTACCGAAGCTGGTTTGTCGGTAGTGGTGCTGTCGAACAACAATTCCCAAGGTATTTGCGCTGCGTATTTATCGAGTTTTAAAATAACGTTATTTTGATCTCTAAAAATGTTTTTAAAATCGTTTGGAATGAGCATTTCGAATAAGGTTTTCGATAAGCGCTCGTCCCAAACATAAGTGGTAGACATTTCTTCTAACAGATATAAAATTTTAGATAGTTTTATGCCTATTTTTTCTTCGTCTACACGGGCCAATTTATTTGATGAGAAATATTTAAACCCATTTATTTTTGAAGATTTTGTTGTATCTATAATACTGCCGATGTGTAAATTGTACCACCAATTGTAGTCGTTGTTTCTAAACTGATTGCGTTTTTTGGCACCAGCACGCCTTACAATATTGGGTTGTAAATTGAAGGCCACCCGATTGTCTGATTCCTGTAATCGGTATAAACTTAAATAGGCTTCACTAGATACTGATTCGTAATAATTTATAAACTCAATATCTTTAATTTGTTTTAAGCCTTCGCCAGTTTCCTTAATTTGTTTATTAGCTTTCGCAACACCAAGTAAAATTCCTTTTACAGAGTCTTCCACAGGCAATTTACCGTAACCAATGGCCATTAAAACAAACGAAATTCCAGTGGCATATTCTTTTGCTTCAGGTAACGTATAATTGTCGCGCATAAACATAGCGTATTTTAAAACAGCTTGCTTAACCGATTTTGAGAGTAGGAATGGTGTAACGGTATCGGCATTACCTAAACCACAAACTATGGCGCCCTTTGGTTGTGTTTTTAAATTGAAGAATACTTCGCTTTCGCCAATTTTTCCAGGATAATAGCCAATATTCATACGTTGTGAAAGGCGATCATCAAGATATTTGTCAAGTGCTTTTTCCGAGCTTAAAATTAAATCCATAAAGAAATGCCCAACCATAACGGGGTAGAAGGCCACTTTTAAATCGGCATGTACAACACGAACGTTAAAACTATCTACTTCTGGTTCAACTTCTTTTTTAATGTCGAAAATTCCGCTTAATACTGCGGCTTCGTTGTAAATTGGTTCTGGAGTTTCATAAACTTCGGTTATTATTTCACCACTGCGCATTCCAGAACGATCGTTACTTAATAGGTTAGTGCTACCAGTGTTTAAAATTTCGGAAACACCTTTAAAAATATAAGTTTCGTTTGCTAAATCGCCATGAGATGTATGGCTGTAAAAGATTTTTTGAGAATTAAGAAGTTGTTTTGGTATTCCAGTTTCCCAAGTTACACTACCATCGCCATGTGAGGTTGCTTCGTAAACTAATTTTTTGTTTTTCGATAAGAAGCGGTTTTTAAATTTATAATCGAAAACAGTTTCTTTGGCAAGCCCGCAAACGTAATAAACATTATTTAAATCTTTGGGTTGTAAATTATTAGTGAATGCTATAATTTTTTCGCGATAGGCTTTAAAATGGGCTAATTCTTCTTTAAAATCGTCGGGATTGGGCATGTGTTTTAAATCGGTAATGTCATTTAAGTTTTTCCAAAATTTTGGATCCCAAAACGGACGGTTTTCACTTTCCTCGATGGGTAAAAGTTCGAAAACACCTGGGTATTTCCAGAAAATTTTAAGTAAATCGGCACGGTCGTTTTTTATATCGATGGCGGCCAGTTGTTTTACTCTGCGACTATGGCCAGTTAGTACTTCCATAATAAGGTACGAGCCCAACCATGGCGTACCAAGCATTACAAATTTATTGAAGGTATTTAGTTTAAAATTTCCCCAAACCTCGGGAAAATCCATTATTAATTGGCGTACCACTAAACCACCCATGGAATGCGCCACAATATGCGTTTTTATATTTTTAGTTTTTAAAACTTCCTCAAGTTCTTTTTTTAGATTTTTTGCGGCTTCAGTTAACGATTTTCGCCAATCGAATTCAAAGGTTATAACGTCGTATTCGTTTTGTAAATGTTCGGCAAAATCGTTGTAAAAGTCTTTAATAACTCCATTAGCTTTAACTTTAGGTTTATTAATTTTTAAATTATCAACAATGCCACCATCAAATATTTTTTTCATATTAACCCATTGGTGCTCATTGTTTTGAGATAACGACGATCCCATAATTCCAGGAATTACAATAACAACATCTTTGGTAATATCTTTAACTTTATAGGAAACACCATCCATAGAAAAAGTATTGAGTAACACACCGCGGTTTCCTTGTGTGTACAAACTTTTAGTAAATAATGACGACGGATTATCGCTGCTTGCTTTTAAGGCGTCTATAACAGCATTGCTGGAATTGTTGGCCGAAAAGTAGTTGAAATGGCTGGTGTTACCACCTTTTGCTAAAAATTTGTACATGCCGTTTGTGCGTGTTACACCGTGCATCATACGGTTAGTATCTACAACCAAATCGTTGGCGCCTTGATAAAATAAATTCGCTAAAATTACTTTTAAGGAGTGTAAGTTTAAACCAGAAATATCGGAATCGCCTGCAATAGTATACAGTTCGCTTTCTACAGTTGTTGCCGAAATATTCATCATTTTTTGAAATAATGATTCGGGCATCATACTATTTAAACCAGGTAAAACTTCGGGGTTATCTTTGTGACTAATAATATCTAATAGGAAGGCTTTTAGGCTGTGGTAAAACGGATTTGTAATACCAAAAGCCATAGATGCTGCGTTTAAAATTAGGTTGAAATAATGGTCTGTGCGTCTTGATAAAATTGTAGTACCCGATGCGGGGGCAGCAACTCTAACTACTTTGTTTACTTTTAGTTTTTTGGTTTTGGCTAGTCTGTTAATTTCGGCCATTAATTCCCTATTAGTCTTTTCTTCAGGAGTTTTTAAAATGGCAATTTCGCTGTCGTGAAAACCGGTAACCTGATTACGATAATCGCATTTTGCTAAAATATCTGCTACCAAGCCGCCTCGGGAATGACTTATAATATCGATAGTGCAGTTTTTGGGACAGTCGTTTAAAAAATCTAAGGCATTTTGCAACGGACTTACAGAAAGGGTATGATGCTCTAAAGCCCAAATTCTATCGCCATAAAGCTCAACCAAATTTTGCCATGCGCCATTGTTACTGTTTAGTTTTTGAAAGGCATCAAAGGTTGTAGATAAAGTGCCGTGAATAAATAATAAATGTGTTTTAGTATCAACTTCTTTTTGGTTAAACTTTATTTTATTGAAATTTTTATCTAATTGAAATAGCCCAATTTTTGGTTGAATTTTTTTATCGTAAGCCTCAGCCAAGGCCAACAAGGTCTTTTCTTTTAGCTTGTTAACTTTATCTGGAGTAAATACACTAAAAACTTTAACGATAGCACGATTAATGAAACCGCGATTATTTTCGGAAGTGATGTGGATATTAAAAATATAGTCTTCTTCGGCTAAAGCCCGCTGACTTTGAGTTTTTTTGTCGTAAATATCTTGAACATCTTCTGGATGCCCAATCCATTCGGTATTATCAGAAAATTGAAGAGCAATTAAGTCGTTTTCTTCTAATTCAACGGTTTGTTCCTTGTTTTCAGACCGTGTTGTAGAAACTTCAATGTAACTTTTTAGCTTAAAATTTTGTTGAAGTGTTTCGGGAATTTTAAAGTCAATATTGTCAACTTCAATTTTATGTCCTTTTACTTTAGCTGTTTTGGTCATGGTATATATTTTTAAAATGAAAAAGAATATCTCTATTCGTTTTAATTCTAAAAACACGTACTTAAAACCATCAAATCACACAAAAACCATCAATTAACTATAGCCTAATCTTGTTACAAATACAATTTGAAACATTAAGGAACAGAACCTGCTTTATTAGAATTAAAATTGATTTTTAGGCCTAAACCTAAAACTATTACGTAGAATTGAGGGGAATTATATTGTGGGAGATGTTATAAAAATACAAAAAATACTTAACAATCAGTTATTTATATGATTGAAACTTTAAGGAAAAAATAAAATTTAGAAGAAATATTGATGAAAATAGAATTTTTAAGGTACAGGGTCGTAACCCGAATCACCCCAAGGATGGCATTTACCAATGCGTTTTAGGGCGAGCCAACCACCTTTAAATAAGCCGTGTTTTGTTAATGCTTTTTTTGCGTAATGAGAACAAGTTGGTTGAAATCTACAGGTTGCAGGTAGTAAAGGTGACAAAAACATTTGATAAACCTTTATTAAAAATAAAAATGGTGCAATAAGTAGTTTTTTCATGATTTGTAAACCAGAACTTGTTTCAGGTTTTCATTATTTTTAGTTTGTGCGATACAGAAACCTGTTCAAGATAATAAGTAAAGCTCTAATTCACCGAAAAGGTTGTGCCGTCTTTTCCATCTTTTAATTGAATACCTGCTGATGCTAACTCATCTCGAATTTTATCCGATAATGCAAAATCTTTATTGGCTCTAGCTTCTTGACGTAAATTAATTAACACATCAACAGCAGCCGAAAGTTTATCGGTACCCGAGTTGGTTTCGCTTTCTTTTAATAATCCTAAAACATCGAAAACAAAAGCATTTACACTTGTTTTTAAAGTGTTTAAATCGGTTTCGGTTAAGGATTGGCTACCTTCGTTTACCTGATTAATATACTTTGCTGCTTCAAATAAATTAGCGATTAAAATAGGAGTGTTAAAATCGTCGTTCATGGCATCATAACATTTTTGAAGCCATGTGTCAATATTAATTGTTGAGCTTGCTGAAGCGGTTAATTTTGGTAACAACGATAAAGCTTCCATTAAACGGTTATAGCCTTTTTCGCTGGCTTTTAAGCCTTCATCGGTTAAATCTAAAACACTTCGGTACGACGATTGCGCCATAAAAAATCGAATAACGCTAGGTGAGTAGGCTTTACTCATTTTGTCGTTATTGCCAGATAATAATTCATGCGGATTTATGGTATTGCCCGTACTTTTCGACATACGTTGCCCGTTAAGCTCAAGCATATTGGCGTGCATCCAGTAGTTTACTGGCGATTTGCCAATAGCCGCTTCATTCTGCGCAATTTCACACTCATGATGCGGGAATTTTAAATCCATACCACCACCATGAATATCGAATGTTTCTCCTAAATATTTGGTACTCATTGCGGTACATTCAAGATGCCAACCCGGGAAACCATCGCCCCATGGCGAAGGCCAACGCATAATGTGTTGTGGTTCGGCTTTCTTCCAAAGGGCAAAATCTTGCGGATTCTTTTTATCACTTTGGCCATCAAGCGTACGTGTGTTGTGAATTAAGTCTTCTAATTTTCGCTTACTTAATTTACCGTATTCGCTAGTTTCGTTAAACTTGTGTACATCAAAATATACCGAGCCGTTTACTTCGTAGGCAAATCCGTTTTCAATAATTTTACTAATTAATTCAATTTGCTCAATAATATGGCCCGTGGCTGTAGGCTCAATACTTGGTGGTAAAAAGTTTAAGGTGTTTAAAATATTATGAAAATCTACGGTATAGCGTTGCACTACTTCCATAGGTTCAATTTGTTCTAAACGTGCTTTTTTTGTTATTTTATCTTCACCAACATCGGCATCGTTTTCTAAGTGGCCGGCATCGGTAATGTTACGCACATAACGTACTTTGTAACCTAAATGTTTTAGGTAACGAAAAATAACATCAAACGACATAAACGTGCGCACATTGCCTAAATGCACATTGCTATAAACCGTTGGTCCACAAACATACATGCCTACATAACCTTCGTTTATAGGTTTAAAAACTTCCTTTTCTCCAGTAAGAGAATTATATATTTTTATTTGCTGATGCTGGTAAAGTTGCATTTTATGTATGTTGTTAGGATGTTGGGTTGTTAAGTTATGGATTTGTTGATGTTTTTATAATGGGTATTTATTAGTTATTATAAATAATCAAATTAGCATCAACACACCAACTTTTAAAATTTAGTGTCTAATTGAATATAGTCTAAAAACTCTCGACGCACGGTTTTATCTTTAAATTTTCCGCCAAATTCTGAAGTTACGGTACTACTTTCTATATCGCGAATACCACGAGAATTAACACATAAATGTTTTGCATCAATAACACAAGCCACATCTTGAGTGTTTAAAACTTCTTGTAATTCTTTTACAATTTGAATGGTTAAGCGCTCTTGTACTTGCGGACGCTTAGCGAAATAATCAACAATGCGATTCATTTTAGATAAACCAACAACGTTTCCGTTTGAAATGTACGCAATATGAGCTCTACCAACAATTGGCAATAAATGATGCTCGCAAGTAGAGTATAAGGTGATGTTTTTTTCAACTAACATTTCGCCATATTTATACTTGTTGTCAAAAGTTGAAGCACTAGGCTTTTTTTTAGGGTCTAGGCCTCCAAAAATTTCTTTAACAAACATTTTTGCGACACGGTTTGGTGTGCCACTAAGGCTATCGTCGGTTAAATCTAGTCCAAGCGTTTCCATAATATGGCGCACATCGTCCTTTATAATTTCAATTTTTTCTTCGTTGGATAGCTTAAAAGCATCTAACCGAAGCGGGGTGTTTGATGAAGTTCCAATGTGGTCTTCTCCTAAGGCATCATGTTCGTCAATGTTATTGTCAATTTTCATCAGGTGTAATTTTAGTCTGCAAAGATAAACATTTCCGTTTTTTTCAATTTATTCTTAACAAACAATTATTTTAATAATATTATAAATGTTTTTTATGTTATTTTTTGAATAAAAAAGCCTGAATTTAAACGAATTCAGGCTTAGATATTACTTGATGTGTTTTTTTCTAAAGATTAAAGGCCAATGATAAAGTTAAATTAGAGTTTTTTCTATCAATTGAAGCGGTGTCAATTAAACCTACATTGTAAAGTGGTGTTAAGTATGAACGCTGTGCTTGGTCGTAAGTTAAATCGAGCTTAGTGTTACCAAAACTAATACCAAGACCTAGTGAAAACCCTTCTAAATCGCCAACGGTTTCGCCGTCTTCATATGGGCTTTCTTCAAAGCGGTAACCACCTCTAAAACTAAATTGTTTATGTCGTAACTCGCCACCAAATCTGTAAGTTGAAGCGCTGGTATAGGTGTTGGTAATAACCTCGTTTTGGCTCTGATAGAAAGCATCATCTGTTGGTCCAAACTCCATTTTGCTGTAATCTTTATTTGAGTAATCGAAACTAATTAAACCACGATTTCCAAAAATGTAGGCTAAACTACCCGAAACTTTTGATGGTGTTTTGAGTTTGTAACGTGGGTAAACGTTAATAATATCAGAGATAAAAATAATATCTGCTTCTCGTGGATTGTTAGAGTTAACATATTGCGTAGTTTCTTCATCTATTGTAAACCAAGTGGGGGAATCGTAAGTTACACCAATACGTAGCTCTGGGGTAATTTTATAGATACCTCCAATTTGGAACGAAAAGCCATTTCCTTGGGTTGATAAGGTGTTGTCGAAATCTATTTCTGTTATACTACCACCGTTTGAATTGTCTTCAAGTAATGATGTGGTTTTATCATAATTAATAAAATGCGAGTTAAGGTTAATGCCTAAATATAAGTTGTCTTCGTATTGTGTAGCGAAATTGAATGAAATTTTACCGTTGTAACCAGAAGCAGTATATAAATAATCGTGAAAAAAGTTACCTAAACCTACATTTGCAGTATAGAATGTGTTTTCATCATTATTTTCATCATCGGCATCTAAAATACCAGCTTGATATCCTAAAAAAGCTTGTTGAGTTCCATAACCTAAAATGTCACCTATTTCTTTATAGTCATTTTCTATTAATTGATCATACTGTCTAATATCTGCTAGTCTTACTCCATTGGCATAATCATAAAAAAAACTAGCAATAGAATTGCTGAACTCTCCATCATCATTAGTATTTAAACCTATAGCATTCCAGTTTTCATTAAAATCATTGGTTTTATCGTAAGCAATAGATAGCGCCAATTTTTTCCAAGGTGAATTATTTCTAGTTGTAAAAACAAAAGCGGCACCACCTTGATTAACATCGAAAGTAGAGTTGTTTGTTTTTACAGTGTTTCCAAAATAACTGGTGTTATTTTTTGTGTCTAAATTAGACAGTGTAAACGAAATATAGCTTTGGTTAAAAACAGCCGAACTAGCTGGGTTTATGCTAACAGCACTTAAATCGCCGCCTAAGGCACCAAAAGCACCGCTTAAAGCTCTAAAACGTGCGCTTCCTTGAATTTCGCTTTGCGAGTAACGTAGGGCGTCTGATATTTCTTGGGCATAACTAAAAGCCATAGAGAGCATAGCTATGGCTAGTAAACTTAACTTTTTCATATAATGTTTTTCAATTTTTAATATTCTTAACCGCGTCTTCTGCTTCCTCCAGATGATGATCTGCTTGAGCTACCAGAAGATCTACTAGAACTACCAGATGATCGCATACTTGAGCTCGACGACGATCTAGAGCTTGAACTTGGTGTATAACTTCGTGAAGAATTTGAAGGTTGTGAGGTTGAACGGCGGTTATACGAACTATTTGAAGTTGTTCCTGTACGATTTACAGTGCTAGTGCTTCTTCGAGTTGTTGACGATGAACGTGATGTTGAGTTTGATACTGGCGTTCTGCTGGTGGTTCTTCTAACGGTAGAAGTACCACTGGAATTTCTCGAAGCCGATACGTTGTTACTGTTTATACTGCTTCTTCTAGTTGTGCTATTGTATTTTGAGGTTGCGCTTCTAGAAGTTGATGCACTTCTTCGGCTAGTAGTGTTTACATTGTTTGAAGCATAATAGCCACTTCTTCGTGTAGCACTGTACGAAGCTCTTCTACCTGTATATGCATTTGTATAATATCTGTTTCCATAATATGGGCGGTTATAGGCATAGCCCCAAGTGTTGTAGCCCCAGCCACCATAAAAGTACGGGTCATAATAACCATATCCCCAATTGTTCCAGCCCCAGCTATTCCAACCGTAATTCCAGCGTGGGTTCCAAGCCCAACGGTTGTATCTCCAGTCGTTCCAACCCCAATTGTTCCAACCAAAACCAGCATTCCAGCCCCAGTTGTTCCAACCATTATCAATATAGTTTATGGTAACGTTATCGGTTGTTTGTCCCCAGCCACCATAGCCTTCATAATTGTTGGCAATGCTATCATTTTCAACTAAATTATCACTTTCATAAGCATCAATATCTGTAAAAATTTCACCATTAGCATATAAACCTTCCGATTCTATGGCTTTTGTTTTAAAGTAATTTTCGTAGTAATTACTATTGGTGTTATTGTTTTCTGGTACTTCAACAATAGCTTCTTCATATTGGGTGTGCGTATTTGTATTGCCATAAATACCATCGTTGTCCCCACCAACATATTGGTACGAACCACAAGAAACCAGTGCAAATAATAAACCGAAAAGGCCTATTTTTGACAGATTCATTTTTATGTAGTTTGTAAATTGCATAACTCTTTCTTTTTTATTGTTGAACATAACAAAAATAGTTAGTTTTGCTGAACTATTTTTTTATTTAACATAATCACAACTTTTGTGCCAAATTATAGATATGAGTAAAAAACTTACCACCAGAGCAGAAGATTATTCGAAATGGTATAACGAATTGGTTGTAAAAGCCGATTTAGCCGAAAACTCCGCGGTTAGAGGATGTATGGTAATTAAGCCATATGGTTATGCGATTTGGGAAAAAATGCAGGCCGAATTAGATAGAATGTTTAAAGAAACAGGACATCAAAATGCCTATTTTCCTTTATTTGTTCCGAAAAGTTTATTTGAAGCCGAAGAGAAAAATGCTGAAGGTTTCGCAAAGGAATGTGCTGTTGTAACACATTATAGATTACAAAATGATCCGGATAAACCAGGTAAGTTACGTGTAGATCCAAATGCAAAATTAGAAGAAGAGTTAGTTGTAAGACCAACAAGTGAAGCTATTATTTGGAATACGTACAGAAATTGGATTCAATCCTACCGCGATTTACCTATTTTGGTAAACCAATGGGCAAACGTAGTACGTTGGGAAATGCGTACGCGTTTATTTTTACGTACAGCAGAGTTTTTATGGCAAGAAGGGCATACTGCTCATGAAACGAAAGCAGAAGCTATTGCAGAAGCAGAACAAATGAATAATGTTTATGCGACTTTTGTTGAAAATTTTATGGCCATTCCTGTTATTCAAGGATTAAAAACAGAAAGTGAACGCTTTGCTGGTGCCGAAGAAACCTATTGTATTGAAGCTTTAATGCAAGATGGTAAAGCATTACAAGCAGGGACATCGCACTTTTTAGGACAAAATTTTGCAAAAGCATTCGACGTTAAATTTGCGAATAAAGAAGGTAAGCAAGATTATGTTTGGGCAACCTCTTGGGGCGTTTCTACACGTTTAATGGGGGCGCTTATTATGACGCATAGTGATGATAACGGATTGGTATTGCCTCCAAATTTAGCACCAAACCAAGTGGTTATTGTGCCAATATATAGAAGCGAGGAGCAATTAGATGCGATTACTGAAGTGGTAAACGGTATAATAAAAGATCTACGAGGTAAAAATATTTCAGTTAAATACGATAACAGAGATACGCTTCGTCCAGGAGCAAAATTTGCACAACATGAATTGCAAGGTGTACCATTAAGAATTGCAATTGGCGCAAGAGATTTAGAAAACGGAACAGTAGAACTTGCACGCAGAGATACTTTAACCAAAGAAGTTGTTGCTTTAGATGGTTTAATAGATAAGGTTGAAGGTTTAATGACAGAGATTCAAGAATCTTTATTCAAAAAGGCCTTAGATTTCAGAAATACGCACATTACTAAGGTAGATACTTTTGAAGATTTTAAAACAACCCTAGAAACTAAAACAGGCTTTATCTCGGCACACTGGGATGGTACAGCAGAAACCGAAGATAAAATTAAAGAGTTAACAAAAGCAACAATTAGATGCATGCCTTTAGAGTACGAGGAAGAAGTAGGGGTTTGTGTGTACTCTGGAAACCCATCAAAACGTAGGGTTTTATTTGCAAAAGCATATTAATTCAAAATTTTTTCAAAAAAAATTAAATAAGTGTTGTAGCATTCAAAAAGAGTTGTATATTTGCATCCGCAATCACGAATTGCATAGTTCATTAAATAATGAAACAAGCTTAATGGCCCGTTCGTCTATCGGCTAGGACGCCAGGTTTTCATCCTGGTAAGAGGGGTTCGATTCCCCTACGGGCTACAATTTTTTAAAGAAAAAAATAGTTATAATAAAATGGCAAATCATAAGTCAGCATTAAAGAGAATTAGAAGCAACGAAGCGAAGCGTGTTATTAACAAATATCAGCACAAAACGACTCGTAATGCTATGAAGAGATTACGTGAGTTAACTGACAAGAAAGAAGCTGAAGCTTTATTTCCTTCTGTGGTTTCTATGTTAGATAAATTAGCTAAGAAAAACATTATACATGCAAACAAAGCTGCAAACCTTAAATCTGGTTTAGCTAAGCATGTAGCTTCTCTATAAGAGTAAGGTTTTAAGTAAATAAAAAAGTCCCTCATTTCTGAGGGACTTTTTTATTTGTATAAATATTGCATTTGAACTTGATAAATGTTTATTGAACGAAAACTTTGAGCTCGGTAATTGAAATAAATTACATTTATAATATGGTTGGTATTATAATAAATAACGAAACTTGATAAACTTTAATGCTATTGTTTTAACGTTTTTTCTTTTGTATGGTCAAATGTTTATAGGTCATGCCCAAAGCAAAAAGGTATTAAATAAATTGAACGATGCTAATCTTAACGCGGTATTTTGCTCTACCGATGGGGCAAAACATTTTACAGTAAACGAGGTTCAGTCTTATGTATTAGAAAATATTGGAGTATCCGAAAACGAGTATATAGAACAAATACTCATTTGTACTTCTCAAGGTAATATGCTTAGCGTTAGTTACCCATCTAATAATCCAATAATAAAACCGAATGCGAACTTAATACTACCAACTTATTTGATATAGCTATAAATTCTGAAAAAGAAATCTATGTAAATGGAGGTTCGTTTTATAAAGTTGAGGATAATTGTGATTTATTTTACTTTAATTATTCGTTTTGGCAAGGAAATGCACTTTCTTTCGATGATTTAGATAATTTATATCTAGGTTTTGGTAACGATTCTAAGGTTAGAAAAGCTAAAATTTCCCCTAATTATGAAATATCAAGTACCACATGGCACGATTTTCAATTTGGAACCTCTGGTGGTGATTTTGTTCTTTTAAATGAAAAAATGTACGTAGATTGGAACTTAAACCGAAATAATTATAGGCTTTATGAAGTTACTGTTAATGCAAATAGAGATTACATTTCACATATAGATTTGGGACAAATTCCTTCAGAAACTTATGGTCTAGCATCAGAACTAGGGAAACTTTATGGTGTAACACCAACCAAGTTGTACGAAATTAATTTGACCGATTTTTCCTTTTTAGATATAGTTGAAAATCCATCTTCAGACGATTTATGGTTTGGAGCCACTGGATTACATGAAGCTGTAAATTTTAAGTTGATTACATATAATTCTATTTTTGATGCTGAACAAGATATTAATCAGTTAGAGCCGCAAGAATCGTTTACGGTTAATGATACACATACACGAACCTTATTTGTTAAAATAATAAATAATCAAACTGGCAATTATACTTTGGTTAAAGTAAATTTAAATGTTTATTCTTACCCTAATGTAAACCCTCCTCTAGATCTCATTTCGTGTTATTCGGTGAAGGATGGTTTAAACAAGTTTAATTTAAATGAGGTGTCGGTTCAAATGCAAAAAAATATTAGCGATAATTTGGTGTTTAATTATTTTACTTCTGACCCTGAAATGGTTGTAAATTCTATGCCATTACCTAGTTTGTATCAATCAACCAGGTTGGTTGAGAGAATTTTTGTTTCAGTAGAAAATACCCTTTCTGGTTGTACAAGTTATTTTAAATTTAACCTTGTAAACATAAGTATTCCTAGTTTGGTTGCTATGTCTTCGTACAACAACCCTTTATTTCTAGATAAGTGTTATATTGATCGAAATAATTTAGGATATTTTCAATTGGATGAAATAGCTAATGATGTCATTTTAATTACCGATGAGCACCAATTGTTTTTTTATTCAAGTTTCTTTGATGCTGAAAATAATGTCAATCCCTTAGACAGTACTTATTATTTAAATGAAGATTTAAAAGAGATTTTTGTAAAAGTTGTTAATGAAGCGGGCTGTTATGAGATAACCAACTTTTTTTTAAGTATGGATTGTATTGATAATAATTATTCTTTAATTAATTTAAAGTTTCCAAAATTTTTTACGCCTAATAATGATGGTATAAATGATTCTTGGAATATTAGTGGTGTTTCAAAAAAAGTACAACAAGAATCTTTAGTTGTTATTTTTAATCGATATGGAAAAAAAATGGCTTCATTCAACCCATATAACAGCAACGGATGGGATGGTACTTACCGAGGGAAACAGTTGCCAAATTCCGATTATTGGTTTAGTTTCAGTACAAGTTCTGGTTATTCAACAAACGGTCATTTTACTTTAAAACGTTAGTTTTTATAATCTTTTATCAAAAAAAAGCCTCAACAAAATAGTTAAGGCTTAATTTATATATCAATACGTTTGTTTTAATTATCCATTCATGGAAATTAAAAACTCTTCATTATTTCTCGTTTGTTTAACGCGTTCGTTAATAAATTCCATAGCCTCAACAGGATTCATATCGGCTAGGTACTTACGCATTACCCACATTCGTTGTATGGTGTTGTCATCTAACAATAAATCGTCGCGACGTGTACTTGAAGATGTTAAATCGATAGCAGGGAAAATTCTACGGTTCGATATTTTTCTATCCAACTGTAGCTCCATGTTACCAGTTCCTTTAAATTCTTCAAAAATAACTTCATCCATTTTAGAGCCAGTTTCGGTAAGTGCCGTAGCAATAATGGTTAACGAACCACCATTTTCAATATTTCTGGCAGCGCCAAAAAAGCGTTTTGGCCTGTGTAATGCATTGGCATCAACACCACCACTTAAAATTTTACCTGAAGCTGGTTGCACGGTGTTATAAGCTCTGGCTAAACGCGTAATAGAATCTAAAAGAATTACTACATCATGACCACACTCTACTAAGCGTTTTGCTTTTTCTAAAACAATATCGGCAATTTTTACATGTTCATGAGCTTCTTTATCGAAAGTTGAAGCAATTACCTCGCCACGTACGTTACGTTGCATGTCGGTAACTTCTTCAGGGCGTTCATCAATAAGTAAAATCATTTGGTAAACCTCAGGATGGTTTGCTGCAATAGCATTAGCAACATCCTTTAGGAGCATAGTTTTACCTGTTTTAGGTTGCGATACAATCATACCACGTTGCCCTTTACCTATTGGCGAAAACAAATCCATAATTCGAGTAGAAATGGTACTTTGTTTTTCGGCAATATTAAATTTTTCTTTTGGGAAAAGCGGCGTTAAATGCTCGAACGATACACGATCTCTAACCACTTCTGGCTTTTGTCCGTTTATACGGTTTACTTTAATAAGCGGAAAATATTTCTCGCCTTCTTTTGGTGGGCGTACATTTCCTAACACCGTATCACCTTTTTTAAGTCCGAATAATCGAATTTGCGATTGCGATACATAAATATCGTCTGGTGATGATAAATAGTTATAATCCGATGAACGTAAAAAACCGTAACCATCTTGCATAATATCTAAAACACCTTCGCTTTCAATAATGGCATCAAATTCAAAATCTGGCTCGCGATAACGGTTTCGGTTATCTTTATTGCCTTTATCAACATGGTTATTACCATTATTTTTCTGGTTTTTATGCTGATTTTTATTTTGCTGATGGTTGTTGTTATTATTTCTTTGATTTGATTTTTGCTGATTTTGGTTATTATCGTTCTGATTGTTTTGTTTTTTATCAGAAGTATTCTTTTCAGCAGTATTTTTTTGTGGCGCCTTGCTCTTATCCTCACTTTTATTTTGTGGAGTGTTTTTCGCTGGTTTTTGTATGCGTTGCCTAGGCTTTTTTGTTTCTGGAGTAGGTTTTTCTTTAGTTTCAGAAGCTTCAACTTCAGTTGTAACAGCTTCTTTTACAGCTTTAGGATCGGCTGCTTGTTGGTCAAGGATTTGATATACTAAATCTAATTTCTTTAACGAACGATACTTTGGAATACTTAGTTTTTTTGCTATTTCTTGTAACTCAGTAAGTTTTTTTTCTTTTAATTGTGAAATTTCAAACATTGATATATAAATGAATATGTATTTTATAAGAATTTGCTATTCTGTAGAATGAATTATTTATTTCTTCTGAAGAATTAACCGTTTGTTTTTACGGTTGTTGTGAATTATTACTGCAATTATACAACTTTATTTTAATTTTTAATATAATTTCTGTTATTTTTGCGGTCAAGTTTTAAAAAAATACATGTTACAACGCATTCAAACTATTTATCTTTTATGTGCCGCTGGAGTTTCGGCAGGCTTAATTTTTGTGTTCAATTTATGGGTTACAAATAACGAAGATGTAGTTTATGCAACCGATAATTTACTGTTTTTAGGCCTGTTTTTAGGTTCGGCGTTGTTATCGGTTATTTCTATAATTATGTTTAAAAATAGGAAGTCTCAATTTATGTTGGGGCGACTTAACATCATATTAAACTTTATTTTACTAGGATTTTTCGTGTATCAATCACTAACTGTATCTGGAGAAACGGCGGTTTCTGAGAAAGGTATTGGGATGCTTCTTCCTATTGTTTCTATCGTGTTTGTGGCTTTAGCTAATAAAGCTATTAAAAAGGATGAAGATCTTGTAAAATCTGTTGATCGATTACGATAAACCTAACATCTTAGTAGTATTAGTGCGAAAAAAGCCCGAAGTTTTAACTTTGGGCTTTTTTATTTTACGGGTGTTTTTATAAAATTTAGGGTGTTTTTCCTCTTGAAATGTATCGCCTTTTAAAAGATCTTTGTAATCACTTCTTCCCAAGATTTTTCATAATAAGGCGTTAACCGAAAAGCCTGTATTTAAACGAGTAGGTACTAAATTAAATGTATTATGGCAGTTTCAAACTATAATCCAGGGCAAGAATTATCATCTATCGATTTCCGATCTATGATTGGAGGTCCTTTAACCGCAGTTGTAGAGGCCCAAGCCCAAGCGGCGCTTTCAACCGTAGGTTTTATTAAAAGTGTCGGTTTCGAGCAAGATTCCGAAGATCCCACAACAGGCGAAATTACTCCAGGAGGACCTGTTTATGTTCAGTTTAAATATCCAAAACAAGTGGCACCTTATATTCCTGCTAAAAATGGAATTATTGATGCGGTTAACCTTGGCGGAAGTGTAAGTGATGCCGACTCTATTGTTAGTGTTGTAATAACCACATCGTCGGGTACAGGTGGCAATGTTGTGGCTTCTGTAAACGGAGATAATGGAATAGATTTAACTTTACAAAGTGGCGGAGAAGGCTACTCGGACGATGATACTATTACCGTAACATATAATAGTACAGCAGACCCTTCGACAGTTGAAACGGCTGAGGCTAGTTTATCAACACGAGATGAAGCTGCTGTTCCAGCTGTTTACGACGAAATGAAACTTGAAGTGCCTTTGTTAACCATGGTGCCAATTCCTTTTATTCGTATTGATGAGGCTACCATCGATTTTAATGCTAAAATTAATTCGATGGAATATCGTAATGTGGCCTCAGAATTTAAAGCATCGAGCAGTTTTGCCATGAAAAATACCGTAAAGGGTAGTGTTTCGGCAGGAACAGGAGGTTTAACTTCGTTATTTGCTAAAGGCAGTGCTAAATCTAGCTTTACTAACTCTGTGAGTTTTAAGGTAAATGCTTCGTATAAGAGAACTTCGCGTGCTGGTAGTAAGGTTGAAAAAACCTATCAGTTAGGAGTAAATGTTAAAGCGAGTCAAGATGAAATGCCTGGTGGCATGGAAAAGATTTTAAATATTCTTGAAGAATCTATTGTGGGCTTACCTGCAAACCAATAACCTATTTTATTATGCCACTTTTAAAAGATTATTTAGGGTCTTTAGTGTCTGGAATAAACCAAGCGCGCGCCATGGCCGATGTAGAGTCGGCTAAAATTGCCGAAGCGTATGCTGCCAATTCTATATTAAAAAATTTTTCGGTGCCCCGATTTAAGGCTTCTAATATAGAATTGGATATTCCTATTGCTATTGATGAGTTAAATGAAGTTGAAGAAAAAAATTATCAGCCTATCGATAATAAAAGTTTCAATTCGTTTGCATACAATGTGTTTAAAGATGTTTTGAAGGTTGATAGTTTTGGACGAAAACAATCCGATTTACTTAGAAAACGCATCGCCGCCGATACCGATGTTTTAGAAAAAGATTTAAAAGCGAAGGAGGATATCCAAAAATCGTTAAATAAATATGCCACTGGTTTAACACGTTTTTTTGTGGCATCAACCAATAGTGATAATAAAGAAATTCAGCGTAAACTTATAGCGCAATTGCAAGAATCGTTAATTTCTAAAATTCAAGCGCCTAAAAAAACCATCGATATGGATAACACAAAGGTGTTAGTACAGTCGCATCAGCTTAAAGAAATTCCGCCAGAAAATATTGTTCGTATAAAAATGACTTTAGTTGAAGAAGGCATGGAATGGCAAACTATTGAGCGTGATAATGGTGAGGTTGAAACTAAGTTATTACCAGAATAGAACGCCTGTTTTATCGTGAAAAAGTCATCTTTATATATCATAAATCAGTTAAAACCTAAATTAATGGAGCTTCCTAAACTGGTAAGTGCAATTCAGCAAAAAAAGTTTAGCTCTATTGATACGTTGTTTACATGGCTTGAAACAACAGAGGACACTTTAAAAACTTTAAATTACACACAATGTGCCGAAGTTTCTGGTTTACGCGCCCAATTAGCACAACAAAAGTTTGTTTTAAACGGAAAACCCAACGAACGTAAAAAACGACAAATAAGTAAGGCCTTAGAAATAATACATCCAGCTCAAGAGGTGGTTTCTCAAATTATTTTGCCTTTGGAAGAGAAAATTGAACAGGCGCGAGGGTTACTAAAACAAATATTAAATGTGGCTATGAGCTTAGGTATTTTACCCGAAGCAACACCGCAAGATTTTAATAGTTACGTGTATAATGTTTGGGGTATTTTGGTAGCGCACGAACAGTTACGAAATGGCATGAATAACGTTAAGGCTTTAATTGGGATGGCCGATGGTATTCAAATTCTAGCCGAAGAAATTGAAATGTAAGGCCTATTTTTTAAACTCAATAACTTCAAGGTTGTCAATTTTTTTGCCATCAATAGTAAAACGAAGCATAGTGCGAACTTTATGAAAGCCGTGTTTACCAACCGCACCGGGATTCATGTGTATTAAATTTAATTTTTTATCGGGCATAACTTTTAAAATATGCGAGTGCCCGCAAATAAACAACCGTGGCGGGTTTTGCCTAATTTCGGAAATCGTTCTAACATTGTATTTAGGCGGATAACCACCAATATGCGTTATCCAAACATCAACATCTTCGCATAAAAAGCGGTTATGTTCTGGAAATTCTACGCGAACGCTAGCATCATCAATATTGCCATAAACACCTCGTAAAGGTTTAAGGGCTTTTATGGCATCGGTTACTTTTAAATCGCCAATATCTCCGGCGTGCCAAACTTCATCAGCTTGTTTTACGTATTTTAAAATGTCGTTGTCAATATGGCCGTGTGTATCAGAAAGGAGGAGGATTTTTTTCATCTATAATTTAAAAATTTTTCTGGCAAATTTTTGATAATATTTTGATAAACCAATCTTATTAGTTCTATATTTATTCCTAATGAATTCAAATATTGAGCTAATATCCTTAACTAATATGATAAAAAAAATAACATTTTTAATTTTTATTACTTCAATGGCCTGCGTAATGGCTCAAGACAAGAATTTTGAAGACGGATTTATTGTAACGACGAATAGCGATACGCTTTATGGGAAAATAAAAAAAGATAAAAAGTCTGTTATGAGTAAAAAGATTTATTTCGCAAAAAACGGAGGAGATTCTGGGGTGGAATTTTTTAAACCATCTAGTTTAAAGGGATTTAGTCTTTCAGATGAAAATTATGTTTCGGTTGATTTTAATAATACGAAAAATGGTAAAAAAATAGCATCAAAAAGGTTTGCTCAGGTTTTGGTAAATAAAGAGGTAAGTCTTTATAAAGTTGATTTAGATGCTTCTGAAATAAATTATGAATACGAATCTCCAGCTTATTATGGGTATGTACTAAAGATGGATTCCAGCTTTTATTCATTAACGCAAGAAGAAGTTATAAGTAACAGAACGGAAAAAGGAATTTCGTTTAAAAGTGGTTTGCCATATCATGCCAATAAAAAGTATACTACCATACGAAAATATTATATCGGAATTTTGAAATATGCTTTTTTAAATTGTTCGAGAATTAGTACACAAATAAACAATTTAAAGTTTGCAGATAAATCAATGATTAAATTGATATATGATTACAATAAATGTATGAAATAATGTATTCTCTCAATGCGGTTAATGTCTATTCTTAAGTATGTTCATAAAATCTTTTTAATATAGAATTAAGATTATCGCTTTCGCAGAAACTACAAAACTATCTATATTTGTTGTTTAATAAAAGAAGCAATTAAGATTGAGGTATTTTTTAGAACTTTCGTATAACGGTACAGCGTATCATGGTTGGCAAAATCAACCAAATGCTATTAGCGTACAGGAAGTTATTGAAAAAGCATTATCCACCTTGTTAAATACCAAAACAAGTATTGTTGGTGCAGGACGAACCGATGCAGGTGTTCATGCTAAACAAATGTTTGCGCATTTTGAAACAGAGCATCCTGTAACTAGGAATTTGGTATATAAGTTAAACTCTTTTTTACCTAAAGATGTCGCTATTCACGATTTATTTGAAGTTAATACCGAAGCGCATGCACGTTTTGATGCTTTAAGCAGAACTTATTTGTATAGAATTGCCACTAAAAAAAATGTATTTAATTTTAATAATGCCTATTTTGTAAATCAGGAATTAGATTTAGGTAAAATGAATGAAGCCTCGCAAATCCTATTTCAGTACACCGATTTTCAATGTTTTTCTAAAACCAATACCGATGTAAAAACATTTAATTGTAAAATAATGCAAGCGGAGTGGCGAAAGGTGGAAGACGAAATTCATTTTACTGTAAAAGCCGATCGGTTTTTAAGAAATATGGTTCGTGCCATAGTAGGTACCATGGTAAACATTGGTTTAGGTAAAATTGAGGTAGACGCGTTACATAATATAATTCAATCTAAAAGTAGAAGTGAAGCAGGGTTTTCGGTACCAGCTCATGGCTTATATTTAACTAATATTGCATATCCAGAGGAGATAAAAATATAATGAGTGAAACAAAAGATACATTTTTCGATTTTAAATTGTTTAAAAGGCTATTTAAGTTTATTAAGCCTTACAAACTCGTATTTTTTAGCTTAATAATTTGTGTTGTTTTATTAGCTGGCTTAAGTGCCGCAATACCTAAACTTACAGAGTTTGCGATTGACGATAGTATGACCAATAAAAACCCAAAGGACTTTGTGTTTTACGTGACGCTTATGTTTGCGGCGTTAATTTTACAAACGATTTTCCAGTTGTTATTTATGTATTACGCGTCGTGGTTGGGACAAAATTTGGTGAAAGATGTTCGTATAAACCTATTCGATCATTTACTTAGTTTTAAAATGAAGTATTACGATAATTCTTCGGTTGGTGTTTTAATTACGCGCGCAGTAACCGATATGGAACGTATCGCCGATATTTTTGGTCAAGGTTTATTTATGATTTTTAGAGATCTTTTAACCATGACGGTGGTTTTTGGAGTGATGCTGTACACCAATGTAAAGCTGAGTTTAATTGTTTTAATAATGCTGCCAGTACTTTTATATGCTACCAGAATTTTTCAGAAGTATATGAAAAAAGCATTTGAAGAAGTACGTACCGAGGTTTCTAATTTAAATTCCTTTGTACAAGAACGCATTACAGGTATGAAAATTTTACAGTTGTTTACTCGTGAAACAATTGAGCACAAAAACTTTAAAACCATTAACGAACGCCATAAAAAAGGTTGGTTAAAAACGGTTTGGTATAACTCGTTTTTCTTTCCGATTGCCGAATTATCGGCTTCAATCACTGTTGGTTTAGTGGCTTGGTATGGTGGTTTAAATGTGGTGTTAAGCGATACAGTATCCCAAGGTGTTTTGGTGTCGTTTATTATGTTTATACCAATGTTGTTTAGTCCGTTACGCCAAATAGCCGATAAGTTTAATACGTTACAAATGGGTATGGTTGCCGCAACGCGAGTGTTTAAAGTTTTAGATACTACTTCACATATTGATGATTCCGGAAACCAAATAGCAACGTCACTTAAAGGAGATATCAATTTTAATAAGGTGCATTTTAGTTATGTTGAAGACGAAGAGGTGCTAAAAGGTATATCTTTTAATGTGAATGCTGGTGAAACTATAGCTATTGTTGGTGCTACAGGCGCTGGGAAATCGACCATAATCAATTTATTAAATCGTTTTTATGAAATTAAAGGTGGCGATATTTTGGTTGATGGAACCAATATAAACCAATACACTTTGGCTTCATTAAGAAATCAAATTGCTGTGGTTTTACAGGATGTGTTTTTATTTGCTGATACTATTTTGAATAATATCACACTAAATCACCCTGAAATTTCTGAAGAAACGGTAGTTGAAGCAGCCAAAGCTATTGGTGTTCATGAGTTTATATCGAGCTTACCAAATGGATATCATTATAATGTAAAAGAACGCGGCGTGATGCTTTCCTCTGGGCAACGACAGCTTATTTCGTTTTTACGAGCTTATGTTACAAATCCTAGTATTTTGGTTTTAGATGAAGCGACTTCATCCGTCGATTCGTATTCAGAACAACTCATACAGAATGCTACCGATAAAATAACCAAAGGCAGAACTTCAATTGTTATTGCTCACCGACTAGCAACCGTTAAAAAGGCCGATAAAATTATTGTAATGGATGCTGGTGAAATTGTAGAACAAGGCACACACGACGAATTGCTTAAAAAAGAAAACGGTTACTATAAAAACTTGTATGAGGTACAGTTTTTACAAGAAAAAGTAGCCTAATTTTTAGGGATGAAATCTTGAACAGATAGATCTCCTGTTATAAATAGCAGCCCCAAAGTTAATACTGATATTCCTATATAGCCTATAAAAACAAGGAATAAAAATACGGGTATGCGCCATACCAAAGATTTTTTAGTGTCTCCCGAATTTTTGTAAGACACGTAAAGGCAAAACCCAATCATTATAACAATATATAAAACAGCGGTGTCAATATAAAATTGAGGGCTAATTAATAGAGCGAAAAAGGCATAAACAGTTGTAATAATACTGAAACAAGTAAGCGAATAAGTCGCAATTACCGCATGCTCAGGAAAGTTGTATTGTTTTTTATTGAACACCACAAAACTAGAACATGCTATAATTGGAATATAGAAAAAATAGATAAAAGAACTATATTCCATAGTTGCTTCCATAATTTTTTGAGTACCAGCACCACCAGAACTTGTTTGTGCATAACCAATGGCCCCAAAATCAATATATTTCCAAGCGACTTTTTTCATTAAAAACATGATTATTCCGGATAGAGTTAACGAAATAGCCAGTAAACTTACAGGGTCTAAATATTTTTTTCGAAGCCCAGAGATATAACCGCCACAAACCGCTTGCGGTTTAATTATTATGTCTTTTAGGGTTGCTAAAAGTGTATTGTCCAGATTAAAATAGCGTTCAAAAAAATCGAAGATTAAGCTTTTTACAGTGATTCTTTTTCTAATAACTTTTGCACCACAATCTGGACAAAAACTATAATCGGTTCTTAGGTTGTTATTACAGTTTTTGCAAGTCATTTAGTTTAATTTAAATCTTTTTTAATAAGGGAGTTAAGTTCGTTAGTGTCTTCGTAAATAACAAATTCACCATCTTTAAAATACGAAATTTGTCCCGTTTCTTCACTTACAACCAGCGCTAAAGCATCTGTTTTTTCGCTTACCCCAATGGCTGCTCTATGGCGCAAACCAAAGCGTTGCGGTATGTTTTTTTCGTTATTAACTGGTAAAATTACGCGGGTTGCTTTTACAATATTGTTACTGACTATAATAGCGCCATCGTGTAACGGGCTATTCTTAAAAAAGATACTTTCTATTATAGGTTGCGTTACTTTTATATTCATTTCATCGCCAGAAGAGGATAAAAAATCGAGGTTGTTATTGCGTTCAAAAACAATTAAAGCTCCCGTTTTAGACATGCTCATTTTATTACAAGCAGAAATTATGGCATCGACATCTGTGATGTTTTCGTCTTCGGTTTTTAAAAAGCTAAAGGGTTTTAAAAATTGCTTTCGTCGGTTAATGTTTGTAGAACCAACCATGAGTAAAAATTTCCTTATTTCGGGTTGAAAAACAACGATAAGCGCAATAATACCAACCTTAATAAAACCTCCAAAAATACTGGTAAGCAGTTGCATGTTTAAAAACTCGGTAAGTTTCCAAACCAAGTAAATAATAATGATACCAATAAAGATATTGATAGCCACTGTACCTTTAATAAGTTTGTATATGTAATAGAGTAGTAGGGCAACTAAAATTACATCGATAACATCTACAACGCTAAATTTTAAAATGTCTTTAAAAATCTCCAAAAGCAATAGGTTTTAGGTAAATTTAATAAAAATGAAGTAATCAATTTATAAATTCGGTATTCGATATTTTAAGATGATTAATTTGATTGTTTTCAATAAGCGCTTTGTATTTGATATACTCTTGAAATGTTAGATTTTTTGAAAACCGCAGGGAAATTACAGCGTTTTTATTAAAAATGGTATTCAAGTTGTTTATGAAATCGCTTTCGGTGGTTTCAATTATAAAAGGTTTTTTTTCAGGATTAATGATGAAGATTTTTCCGTTATCATCAAAAAAGATGTTTTTAGTAGTCACTTGAAAATCTAGTGGTAAATTTTGGATTGTTAATTCTTTTTTATCTTGATAAAAGGTGTTGGTGAATTCAATAAACCCTAAATTGTTTCTACTAATATCATTACAGGTGAAGTAATTTTTAGCTTTATTGTTTTTATGGCTCGCATTGGCCTTTTTTTCTTGAAGGAATTTTATTCGAGGAATAACTTGTTGTAATGTTAAACGTTTATCAATATTTACCAGCCAATTTGTGGTGCCTATTAAATTTTTACGGTTGAGCAGAACACTGTCTTTTTGTGTTTCATCGTAAAAAATATATGCCGCCGAAACATCTTTAACATCATATATCTCGGAATGATTTATTTCTGGTAATTGTACCGTTTTTTCATTTCCGCAGGAAAAAAATAAAATACCAATTAAGAGTGAAAAAATATATTTCATAACATCTAACATCTAACATCTAACATCTAACATCTAACATCTAAAGCTTCAACCAATTTCACGCATTCAACGGCTTCTTTTACATCGTGAACACGTAATATTTTAGCACCTTTTTGTAAGGCTATGGTGTTTAAAACGGATGTGCCATTTAGTGCTTCTTTTGGAGTAATATTTAGTTTTTTATAAATCATCGATTTTCTAGAAACACCTGCAAGCAAAGGTTTTTCAATCATTTTAAATAACTCCATTTTGTTTAAAAGCTCATAATTCTGCTCCAAGGTTTTAGCAAAACCAAATCCTGGATCTATAATAATATCTTTAATTCCAAGCGTTTTTGCTAATGCTAATCTTTCAGAAAAATAAAATAGAATATCTTTAACCAAATCGTTGTAAGTAGTTTGTTGTTGCATGGTTTTTGGTGTTCCGCGCATGTGCATCATAATATACGGTACATGCAAATCGGCAACACATTGTAGCATGTTCTCATCTAATTTTCCTGCCGAAATATCGTTTATAATGGCTGCACCAGCTTCAATACTTTGTTTTGCAACTTCGCTTCTAAAGGTGTCTATAGATAGTAAGGCTTCAGGAAACGATTTTAAAATTGACTTAATAATGGGAATAATTCGGTTTAATTCTTCGGTTTCGCTTACATGGTCGGCATTAGGGCGTGAACTATAGGCGCCTAAATCTATAAAAGTTGCGCCATTGTTTAGCATGTTTTCAACATGATTTAAAATGTCTTTTTCATTTTTATGCTTACCACCATCAAAAAAAGAATCTGGAGTTAGGTTTAAAATACCCATAACTTTTGGTGTTGATAAATCGATGAGGTTTCCTTTACAATTAATTGTCATTCATACCGTTTTGAGGGTTGTTTGTACTTCGTTGAAAAACTTTAAAGCTTCAACTTTGTACTTTAAACTATTTAGGCGAAATTTACGCAAAATTCGATTTATTTATGCAAGAAACCTCAAAACAATACGATGCTGTAATAGAAACTTGTAAAAGTTTATTTGTAAAAAAAATGAGTGATTATGGTAGTGCGTGGCGTATTTTGCGTTTGCCATCGCTTACCGATCAAATTTTTATAAAAGCACAACGTATTCGAGGGTTGCAAGAAAATGATGTAAGAAAGGTAGATGAAGGCGAAGTAAGCGAGTTTATAGGCATTATAAATTATTGCATTATGGCCTTAATTCAAATTGAAAAAGGTGTTGTAGATCAACCCGATTTAAGCACCGAAGAGGCAACAGAATTATACGAAAAGCAAGTCGCCATTACCAAGAAGTTAATGGAAGATAAAAATCACGATTACGGTGAAGCTTGGCGCGATATGCGCGTAAGCAGCTTAACCGATTTAATTTTACAGAAATTACTTCGTGTAAAAACCATTGAAAACAACAAAGGAAAAACCTTGGTTAGTGAAGGTATTGATGCCAATTACCAGGATATGATTAATTATTCGGTTTTTGCTTTGATTCATCTAAAGGAGTAAAATACCAACATTATAAAACCCAAATTCCAAAATTAATATCTAAAAACAATTGACTACTAAAACCTTTAATCTTGAAGAACGTACTTTCGAATTTGCTCGAGATTGTCGGTTTTTGTTTAAAAAGATAACAAAGTCGATTTCTAATATTGAGGATGGAAAACAATTAATTAGATCATCAGGCTCGGTAGGAGCAAATTATATTGAAGCTAATGAAAAGTTAGGAGCAAAAGATTTAAAATTTAGGTTAAAAATAGCGAGAAAAGAAGCAAAAGAAAGCGTGTATTGGTTGAAACTTTTAAAAGTAATGAATGAAGAATTTAAAACTGAAATCACAGCCTTAGAAATTGAAGCCAACGAGTTACGAAAAATATTATCAGCAATAATTAATAAAGTTTAATTCATGTATGTTATTGGAATTTAGTTCAACTTGGAGTTTGGAATTTTAAAAATTGGAATTTAATTTCAAAGTGTTAAACTAGAACTTAGTAATTGAGAACGGTATACATTCAAATAGAAACAAACATAAAATAGTGAAAGTCATAGTATCAATCAGTAGAATATTTGTAGGTGTTTTATTCATCATATCCGGATTAATAAAATTAAACGACCCACTTGGGTTTTCGTATAAATTACAAGAATATTTTAGTCCAGATGTGCTTAATTTACCATTTTTAGAACCGTACGCACTCATGATTTCGGTAGTTGTTGTGGTTTTCGAGGTGGTTTTAGGTGTGTTTTTACTAATTGGTTACAAACCCAAATTTACAGTTTGGAGTCTCTTATTAATGATTGTGTTTTTTACATTTTTAACCTTTTATTCGGCGTATTTCGAGAAGGTAAAAGACTGTGGCTGTTTTGGCGATGCCTTAAAATTAACACCTTGGGAAAGCTTTACAAAAGATTTAGTTTTACTGGTATTGATATTAATTTTATTTATCGGTAAAAAATACATAAACCCCATATTTGGAAGGTTAGCCGTTACGGTAATAGCTTTATTAAGTTTTATTCTATCCTTGTGGTTTGGGTACCATGTGTTAATGCATTTACCAGCAAAAGATTTTAGAGCTTATAAAATAGGAGCCAATATAACCGAAGGTATGAGTGTGCCAGATGATGCGCCAAAAGCCGAAACAGAATATTACTGGAAATTTAATGTCAATGGTGAAGAAAAAATAATCACTACCATGGGGTCCTATCCATCGGTTGAAGGTGAGTTTATTGGAGTTGAAACAAAAGTAATTAAAGAAGGTTACCAACCACCAATTTATGATTTTTCAATTGAAACAGAAGACGAAGACTTAACCACACAATTTCTATCTGAAGAAAATTTAATAGTGGTTATCTCGTATAGTTTAGAGAAAATTGAACGTGAAGGCGCTTTAAAATTGAAAGCATTACAGGATAAAGCAAGAGCAAATCGATACCAAATTATAGGTTTAACAGCTTCAGGAGAAGAAACTAAACAGCAAATAAATAAACTATATAATTTAGATTTTACTTGGTATTTATGCGACGAAAAAGCTCTGAAAACAGTAGTACGATCGAATCCTGGAATTATAGAACTTGACGCCGGAACTGTAAAACAAAAAGTACACTGGAATGATGTTGAAAGTTTAGAGTTGCCTAAAGTTGAAAGGAAATCAGAGCCATTAAAAGTAGAACAAGAAATATTATACCTAATTGATAATAAGGTGTCAAGTAAGGCAGAAGTAGATAGTTTAAAAAAAGATAATATAGAAGCGATTCGTGTTTTTCATGACAACAAAAAAGCTACAGATTCAATATCCAAATTATATGGTAAAGATTATGGAGGCATTGTTATAATTGAACTAAAAAAAGATAGTTTATAAACAATAAACAATAAACAATAAACAATAAACAACAAACAACAAACAACAAACAACTAACAACACTGATAACCTACCTTTTAAATAAAACCACATACGCAATACTCACCTTATTTGGTGTGGTAACCGTGATATTCTTTTTATTTAACGTATTACCAGGCGATCCTGCGCAAATGATGCTGGGGCAAAATGAAGACAGTGAACAACTAGCTTTAGTAAAACAAAAATACGGTTTCGACAAGCCCATAACAACGCAGTATTTTTATTATTTAAACGATTTATCACCAGTATCGTTTCATTCAAAAAGCAATCAAGATTATACCTTTTTAACAGAAGGAAAGTACAATGCAGCAAAATTATTCTCAATAGGAAATACCACAGTTGCACTAAAGTTCCCATATTTACGCGAATCGTTTACCAAACAAGGTAAAAAAGTTAGCGATGTATTAAAGGAAACCTTGCCAAATACTTTTGTTTTAGCGGTTTCGGCCATTATAATTGCTATGATTTTAGGCGTTGTGTTAGGAATAGTTTCAGCGCTTTATAAAGACCAATGGCTCGATAAAACCATTCAAATATTTAGTACATTCGGTATGAGTGTGCCGTCATTCTTTAGCGCCATTTTGTTTGCATGGTTATTTGGTTTTGTGCTTCATAAGTACACTCATTTAGAAATGACAGGAAGCCTTTACGAACTCGACGATTTTGGCGAAGCCATGCATATTAAATGGAAAAACCTAATACTTCCAGCGGTGGTTTTAGGTATTCGTCCGTTGGCGGTCGTTATTCAGCTTATGCGCAACTCATTGCTAGAAGTTTTTAATCAAGATTACATTCGTACGGCGCGAGCTAAAGGATTAAGCGAATACCAAATTATAAAAAAGCATGCTGTTAAAAATGCCTTAAACCCGGTGGTTACGGCAATTTCTGGTTGGTTTGCATCCATGTTGGCAGGTGCAGTATTTGTAGAATATATTTTCGGGTGGAATGGCCTTGGCAAAGAAATTGTAAACGCTTTAAATACTTTAGATTTACCAATAATTATGGGCGCTGTATTAATAATTGCCATTATGTTTGTAATTATTAATATTCTTGTCGACTTAATATATGTTTGGTTAGATCCAAAGGTAAAACTTAATTAAAATATTATGGGAATAGAAGTATTTAATAAAGAAATTAGAAATCTAATTAAGCAATCGCAGGATCCAACCATTGCTTTTGTCCAGCAGAAATTTGTACAAAGTGGATTTGATAGTTATTATGGTTTTTTTGGTAATTTTTTGCTTAATTATGGGCTAGTTTCTTTTAGTTGTTCTATGAGAGAGAAAAAGCCCGAGTATAAACCATATTTCAATTTCAGAGATTCAAATGTTTTTGGGTATGATGGAGGAATTTATTATCTAACGGACCAATTTCATAATTTTAATAAATGTCATTATTTACATGCTCATCAGATAGTGTCTCTACTTAGAACAGTAAATATTAGTGAACTGGAAAATTGGAAAAATCATTTGGTATAGTTATGAAAAAACTAAGTATAGTTACGTTAATTGTTGTAGCATTTTTAAGCTGTAACTCAAAAGAACCAACAACATTTTCACAAGAAGCTTTAAACGATACCTTTATTAGTTTAGCAGGAAAAAAAACGACTTTACAATCCATTTTAAATAAACACAAAGGAAAAACTATAGTTGTTGATATTTGGGCATCATGGTGTAAAGATTGTATTGGCGGCATGCCCAAAGTAAAAGCTTTACAAGCCAAACACCCCGAAGCGGCGTATGTATTTTTATCGTTAGATAGAGGTGAAGACGCATGGAAGCGTGGTATTAAAAAGTATGAAGTAAAAGGCGATCATTATTACATGCCAAATGCGAAGGATTGTAAATTTGCAGATTTCGTAAATATTAGCTGGATTCCTAGATATATGGTAATAAATAAAGCTGGCGAAATCGTTGTATTTAATGTTATTGAAGCTGATGACGAAAAGTTGCTAGAAGCTGTTAAAAATTAATTATTTTAGCAACTCAATAATCTAATATCAATTAACTTAAATAAAATTAATTCCTTCTATTTGTGAAGGTTATTAAAACATTATGAGAAAAAATATAGTAGCTGGAAACTGGAAAATGAATAACGATTTAGCACAAACTCAAGCGTTAATTACCGACTTAAAAGCACAAACCAAAACCACTAATGCCGAGGTTATGGTAGCACCAACATTTACCAATCTTTATAGTGCATACGAAGCGTTAAAAGAAACTGATATCGAGGTGGTTGCTCAAAACATGCACTTTGCCGAAAATGGTGCTTATACCGGCGAAATTAGTGCTGCTATGTTAAAAAGTGTTGGTATAAAAACCGTAATTCTAGGCCATAGCGAGCGTAGAGAATACTTTAATGAAACCGACGAACTTTTAGCTAAAAAAGTAGATGCCGCATTAGCAAACGACATGCGTGTTATTTTTTGTTTTGGCGAGGAGTTAGCCGATAGAAAATCTGGAAACCACGAACAAGTCGTAGAAGACCAAATAAAAAACGCTTTATTTCACCTAAAATCTTGGGACTATAAAAACATTGTTTTAGCCTACGAGCCAGTTTGGGCTATTGGAACAGGCGAAACAGCTACCCCAGAGCAAGCACAAGATATGCACGCACATATCAGAAAAACGATTGCCGATCATTATGGTTACGACACAGCAAACAGCGTATCGATTTTATATGGCGGTAGTGTAAAACCAAACAACGCGCAAGAAATATTTGGTAAGCCAGATGTAGACGGTGGTTTAATTGGAGGTGCTTCACTTAAGGCCGAAGATTTCTTTGCTATTGTAAATGCATTTTAAAAAATAGACAATTAGGGCGTTACCTCGCTAAGGCGAGGTCGGGCTTTCGCGAGTCGCTCTCTGCGAGGAGCTCCAACAAACGCTCAATCCCTAACGCGGGCATATTTGCCAAAGTCAGTTATAAAAACTAAAACCTGTTAAGTTTAAAAGTGCTTAGCAGGTTTTTTTGTTTCTAAGGGTATTCCCCGATTTTTTTAAATCAAGGAATACCCTTAATTATTTTTTATGGGGCGATTATAAATTGCAACTTGTTATTAATCAATTAATTTAGTTTATGAAAAACTCAAAATTTATTTTTGCACTTTTTGTAACAACTTCACTTCTAGTAAAGTGTAAATGTTCAGACGATGAACCTATTGAACATGATGTTGAAGCTCCAGTAATTACAATTATTTCTCCCAACAATAATCAACTGTATTATCCAAATAGCGAAGCAGAGAATTTATATACCATTGTTGTTTCCGCAAGTGCAACGGACAATAATAATGTAAAAAGTGGTAAAGTAACAATAACAGATGAAAATGGAATAGGAGAAATGCACTCGGAAAACGGTTACGAAGTTTATACATCATTTAGTAAGGCAAACGAAGGTGTTTATATTTTAACTTTTGAATTTGAAGATTATAATGGAAATGTAGCATCAGAAAAACGTATTGTTTATTGTAAACTTAATAATGATGATACTGATGCAAATTAGTAGTTTTTAAAATAATTAAAAACAAGTACATTAAAGTTTAAATATTATTGTTGAATTAAATAATTGGCTACTTTTAACAAGTAGTTTAAAATCAATTCGTTTGAAAACCAAAACCCATAGTGTTCTTACAATTTTAATTTTAATAAGTTATTGGTCTATAGCGCAAACAAATTCTATAATTGATAGTTTGAAGCAACAATTATTAATTGAAACCAGTAGCGTAAAAAAATGTAGTATTTATAACAATCTTGTGAGAAATTATATTCATAATTCACCTAAACTATCATTGCAGTATAACGATTCTTTATCTGCCTTAAGCATGAAAATTAAGCATGAAGAATTACACCTGTTATCCATGTATAATTATTCGGTTGTTTATAGAGTTTTAGGCGATACGCCACAGGCTTTAAGTATTTTAATGGATTACAAAAAAGCCGTCGAGAAAAAGAAAGATACTGGAAATTTAATTCCAACCTATTACCAGATTGGAGTTAGCCACATGGCTCTAGACAACAAAGTAAAAGCTGTAGATTATTTATTAAAATCGTTAGAACTTTCAGAACTAACAAACGCTAAAGATCGTGCCTTAATAAACCTAAATGCTTTGGGCGCTATTTACGATCAAATGGGACAGTACGAAAAAGCACTTTCCTATTATAAAAAAGTAGAAGCATCCTATTTAGAAACAGGAAATTTACATGATTTAGGTTTAATTTATAATAACATTGGAATTGCTTATAAAAACCTAGATAGTTTAAATTTAGCTTTAAATTATTTTCAAAAAGGATATGATATAAGTAAAGATGGTAATGATTTAACCGTAAAATCTTTTCAATTAAGAAATATTGGACTTATTAAGCAGTCTGAGCAAAAATATAATGAAGCCGAACAAAATTTTATTGAAGCTTTAAATATTAGAAAAGACATAGGAGAACAATTACCGCTTTGTGGCTCTTATTACGATTTAGGGAACCTATATCTGCAATTAAAAAATACAGAAAAAGCCAAATTTAATTTAGAGAAATCTTTACAAATATCAAGAAATATTAAGTCGGCAAATAATGAAGCTCTTAGTTTAATTGCCTTGTCTCAAGTTTACGAAAAACTGGGTAATATTAATAAGGCCTACGAGTTTTATAAAATGGGAAAGGTATTAAACGATAGTCTTCAAAATAATGACTTAAAAGAAAAAGTAAACAAATTAGATAAACAGTACCAAACCGTAAAAAAAGACAAAGAACTTGCAAAACAAGAATTAGAAATTAAAGAAAAAGAGGTTCAAATTCAAAAAAAGAGAACACAAATTAATTATATGATTGGTGTTGCAGGCTTTTTATTAGTATCCTCAATATTATTATGGTTTTTATTAAAACAACGACAAAAACGTAAAAATCAAGAAATTTTAGCCCTAAAAAGAGAGCATCAAGTAAAAACCTTAGAATCGTTAATAGAAGGCGAAGAAAAAGAGCGATTGCGATTAGCAAAAGAATTACATGATGGCGTAAATGGCGATTTGTCTGCCATAAAATATAAATTAACCTCGTTATTAGAGCTTAATAATAATGTTATAAAAGAAGCTATCTCTATGATAGATGATTCTTGTACTCAAGTAAGAGCCATTTCGCATAACTTAGTACCGCCAACATTAGAAAGTTTCAATTTAATTGAGGCTACCGATGCATTTTGCCAAAATATGGATGAATTATCAGAGCCAAAAATAACATTTCAGTTTTTGGGAGATACCATAAATCTTGATAAAAAAGTTGAGGTGAATATCTATCGTATTATTCAAGAATTGGTAAATAACAGCTTAAAACATGCTAATTCCACAGAAATAAATGTACAAATTAGCTTTCATAATACCCAAATACAAATCACAGTAGAAGATAACGGACAAGGATATAATACAACCAATAGTAATGTTACCGGGATTGGGTTAAAAAATATTCAATCTAGAATAGATTATTTAAAGGCTGAAAAAGATGTGGTTTCAAATAAAAATGGAACTTCATATACCATTGAAATTGATATAAATAAGTTAAATGAAGATTAATATTTCCATAACCGACGACCATAAAATGGTGCTTCAAGGTATACAATCTATGTTAAATAATACCCCAGAAATTAAGGTGGTTGAAACTTATGAAACAGCACAAGAAACCATTAATGGTTTAGAAAAACAATGTCCAGATGTATTATTGTTAGATATTAATTTACCAGATATAAATGGTATAGATTTGAGTAAGCAATTATTAAAAAAACACTCAGATTTAAAAATTATTGCGCTTACTAATTTTGAAGACATTTCGTTTGTAAAACGTATGCTAAAACAAGGCGTTCATGGGTATTTACTTAAAAATACCGATAAGTTAGAAATATTAGAAGCCTTAAAAACAGTGCTTTCTGGAGAATTATATTTACAAAAAGATATTCAAAAAAAATTAATCAATCAAACACCAAAACAAACGTTTAATAATGGTTTAAATATAAAATTAACTAGAAGAGAACAAGAAGTATTGCAAGCAATTTCGGAAGAATTAACCACTCATGAAATTTCAGAAAAACTCTTCATAAGTCCAAAAACTGTAGAAACTCATAGGTCTAATATTATGCTTAAGTTAGGTGCAAAAAACAGTGTAGGCATGATAAAAATAGCTATCGAAAATGATTTACTGACTTAAGTAAATAAGTGCTATTTTTTAACTAAGGGTTTACACCTATTTTTTATTTTCAGGGGAAACCCTTAAAAATCCTTTTCTTTTTCAATTTAATTTTAAAACATCTAATAATCAAATCTTTAATGATGTTTTAAAACTAAAAAAAATGAAAACAATTACTTGCCAAAGCAATCTGCTAAAATCCCTAATTCTTTTTTCGCTGTTTTTAATGTTTAGTATAACAGTTGGTTATACTCAAATTTATAGTGGAAATTTAAGAATAAGTTCTCAAACAGAAGTAGACGATTTTAACTACACAGAGATAACAGGAAATTTAATAATTATTGAAAATTCTGCAACACCAATTTCTAACCTTACGGCGCTAAACGCGTTAGTAGAAGTAGGTGGTAATGTATTAATAAACAATAATACTCTAATTACAGATTTATCAGGTTTATCAAATTTAACAACAATTGGAGATGACTTAAGTTTTTATGGAAACACCAATCTTAGCTCGTTAAATGGACTACAAAATTTAACTAACGTTGGAGATGTAATTAGTATTTCTAACAACGATGCTTTAACTACTTTATCTGCTTTAAATAATGTAACTAGTGGTGTTACAAGTGTAATTATAAATGGAAATGACGCCTTACCCGATCTTGATGGATTTAATGGGCTTACCGCGCTACCCAATGGGGTTACTATATCTTATAATAATGGTTTACAGACCATAAGTGGGTTTGCTAATTTACAAACAACCGAAACGGTTACAATTAATGCTAATGCTATTACAGGTATTAGCGGATTTAATAATCTAACAACAGTAAATAGCTCATTAACAATTAGCGATAATATAAGTAACCTTAATTTTTTGGGGCAATTAACAACTATCGGGCAAGATTTGGTTTTAGCAAACACATCACTTACTTCGTTAAACGGACTTACAAATTTGAGTACAGTTGGTGGCTTGTCGTTACAATATAATAACGCATTAATATCGTTAGTAGGTTTCGAAAATATTACAAACCTATCAAGATCCTTGTATTTGTTTGATAATCCAAATATTTTGTCGTTATCTGGGTTAGATAATCTAACAACAATTGGTGATGGTATAACCTTAAATTTTAACGACTCTTTGGCAGACCTTAGTGCATTAACAAATACATCAGTTACTGGAAATCTTTATGTTTCAAACAATGCATCGCTTACAAATTTTGATGGTTTTCAAGCCATAACACAACTAAATTCACTTTTTGTAAATGAAAACCAATCTTTAGTAAACTTTACAGGTTTAAGTAATTTGGCTACAATCACACAATATCTTCAAATAAATAATAATGTTTCATTAACAAGTTTAGCTGGTTTAAATAGTTTAAATTCTATTGGTACATATTTAAATATAGATAGTAATACAGCGTTATTATCGTTAAATGGTATTAATAACTTATCTACAATAGGTGGTCATTTATCAATCAATCAAAACAATGCTTTAGTATCTTTAACTGGTTGTGAGTCGCTTACTGCAATCAATGGAGATGTTTATGTTAAAGATGGTGCATTAAGCACCATTAGTCATTTAAATAGTCTGACTACAATTGGTGGAGATTTAACCTTTATTTGTGATAGTTTAAGTGCTTTAACTGGGTTGGAAGGATTAACAAATGTTCCAGGACTTCTTAATATTTCAAACTGTAACACATTAACAGATTTAAGTGGTTTAGCTAATGTAACAAGTGTTGGAGGAGAATTAAGAATTGGAAATAATGAAATGCTAAGCACTTTAACAGGATTAGAAAGTTTAACTTCAATAGGAGGTTGTTTAACGGTAAAAGGCAACGCCATGTTGAATAACTTAGATGGATTAGATAATATAACCTCTATTGGCAGTTGTTTTTATGGGTTAGAAGGTCGATCTAAAAACAGATTAAACAATATAGCCATATCCATAGGCGGCTTATATGATTATGAAGGCAATGGAAATCTTTACGATTTGTGTGCTATTTCTGCATTAGTGGCAAGTGCAGAAGTTGCAGAGAGTGAAATTATTATAGGGCAAAACCTTTATAACCCTACATATTTAGAGGTTCAAAATACTGCAACTTGTGCAAACGCAGCCCTTTCAATAAATGACATAGAATCAAATTCCATAAACATTTATCCAAATCCTGTAAACCAATTTTTAAATGTTAATGTTTCTGGATTAAAAAATCTAGATATTACAACATTAAGTATTGATTTATATAATTTAGAAGGTAAATTATTGTTCACAAAAAATCTTAAAACATCCAATGTTAATTTAGCAGAATTAAATAATGGGTTTTATTTTTACGTTTTAAAAACTCCAAATGCTGTTTTAAAGCGAGGCAAAGTAATTAAAAACTAAGTCGCAAAAATCGAAAGTAATAATTTATTCTAGCCCTGTTTTTTCAATAAACAGGGTTAATTTTTATGGTTAGGAAGTATTTTAAAGTAGTTATCTTTGCAGCCTAAAAATAGCATATGTCAAATACAATATATTTAGGGTATTATTTTAAGGTAGAACCACAACAACCCGCAGTCGAAATCTTAATAGCAGAACTAGGGTATGCTGGTTTTGAGAGTTTTGTTGAAACTGAAGAAGGCGTAACCGCTTACATTCAAAAAGAAGAGTGGCATGAGGCTATTCTTGAAGATATTCAAATATTAAGTTCTGATGAATTTGACATTTCATTCACCTTTGAAGATATAGAGCAAACTAATTGGAACGCCGAATGGGAAAAGAATTTTAACCCAATAGTAGTTGATGATACTTGCGCGGTTCGTGCACCATTTCATGAGGCTTTTAATGTGGAATATGATATCGTTATCGAGCCTAAAATGAGTTTTGGTACAGGGCATCATGAAACCACGCACATGATGATTCAGCATATTTTGAAAAATGATTTTAAAGGAAAATCGGTTTTAGATATGGGGTGTGGTACTGGTGTGTTAGCCATTTTAGCCGAAAAGAAAGGGGCGAAGCCTTTAGATGCTGTAGATTATGATAATTGGTGTTACTTAAACAGTTTAGAAAACGTTGAGCGTAACAATTGTGAACATATTACAGTTATAGAAGGTGATGCATCGGTTTTAAAAGGAAAATCTTATGATATTATAATTGCAAACATCAATAGAAACATTTTATTACAGGATATGGAAACTTACGTATCGTGTTTAAATAAAGGCGGATCTATATACTTAAGTGGCTTTTATAACGATGATATCCCGATGATTACGGCCGAATGTGAAAAACATTTGTTAAAATTTGAAGAAAAATTAGAAAGAAACAATTGGGTGTCTCTAAAATTTATAAATTAGTGAAAAAAGATAGAAAATGAGCAGCCAAGAAAAAACTTTAGAAGAGGTATTACTGCAAGAAGAAGTATCTACACAAAACGAAATTGTGCTTTTTAATGATGATGTAAATACCTTCGATCATGTTATTGAAACCCTTATTTATGCCTGTGATCATACAGCAGAACAGGCAGAACAATGTTCTTTAATTGTTCATTATAAGGGTAAGTGCACAGTGAAAACAGGAGTTTATAGCGACTTAAAACCACGTTGTTCTATGCTGTTGGAGGCAGGTTTAAGTGCCGAAATAGTTTAATACATCCTTTTTTTTAATTCCTAATTTTACTTGATATTCCTGGAAGTAAAAAAATCAACAAAAAATACTGAATATATTTTGGTGGTATGTTAATAAAATATATATTTGCACCCACAAAAAATGGCCGCGTGGCGCAACTGAATAGCGCACTTGATTACGGCTCAAGAGGTTGCAGGTTTGAATCCTGCCGCGGTCACAACAAAGAAAAGCTTCCAAGATAATTGGAAGCTTTTTTTATTTATATGATCTGCAAAAAAATTACACAAAAAGTCAGTGGCATGCTTTAATTAGAAAATAAAGAGCTACTGTCTTAAAGTAGATTTCCTTACTAAAAGTTCTGGTGTTAAAACGACATGCTTTTCTACTTTTATATTATTGGGGTTGTTAATTTGCTCCAAAAGGGCTTGTGCAGCAAATTTTCCCATTTTTAGAGGCGATTGATTAACAGTGGTAATTGAAAGTTCTAGAAATTTTGCAAAAGGCTCATTGCTAAAACCCATAACGCAAATGTCATCAGGAACGTTTTTGCCTTGGGCTTTTATTTCTTGTATGGCTCCAAAAGCTAAGTAGTCGTGAACTGCAAAAATTCCATCAGGTGGATTTTTTAAAGCTAACAAATCCCTAGTGTGTTTTTTACCTTCATCAATTTTGTATGGCGTTTTTATTACAATTTCAGAATCGAATTCCAAACCGTAATCTTCTAAGGCTTTTTTATAGCCTAAAAACCGGTCTTTAAAAATATCTAAAGCATGATTATTAGTTAAATGGGCAACACGCTTACAACCTTGTTTTATTAAATGTTCGGTGGCTATGTAGCCCGCTTCAAAATCGTTTGTGGTTACCGAACTTATACCTTCAATATCCTTTTTTCTATCAAAAAAAACAAAAGGAAATCCTTTTTTAACGAGGGTTTTAAAAGTATCAGAATTATCGATTTTAGTATTAGAAATCGACATCAAAATACCGTCAACTTGAGAGTTTATTAAAGAATTTATGGTTTCAACTTCTAATGTGCCTTTATCATAGGTTTGGCAAATAACCACTTGGTAGCCGTTTGGATTTAATTCTTCTTGAATACCTCGAATGGCCGAACTAAAAAAATTAATATCTATACGCGGAACAATAATTCCTATAGTGTTACTTTTACCACTTTTTAGTGCTTTTGCAAAAATATTTCGTTGATAACCCATCTCATCGGCAGTGCGTTGAATGAGTTCTAATGTACTTTGTTTTAATTTTGAACTATTGTTTAAAGCCCTTGACACCGTAGCTGTTGAAATTTTTAGCTTTTCGGCGATATCATAGATGGTGACTTTACTTTGCATTTAGAGAGCGTTTAAAAAGGCTAAATTAGGAGATTAGTTTGAAAAATTATCCTGTGGTATCATGCTGATTTCTTGATAAATAAAAAAATCCCTACAACTTTAACATTGCAAGGATTTTTTAACAAAATATTTTACAGTATCTATTTTAGATATACTGATTGATAATATTCTCAAACAACTCTTGTTTACCACTCTGTAATGGTAATTCCCCGTTTTCTTGAGCGATTTCATATAAATCGGTTAAACTTAATTTTCCAGCTTCAAAATCTTTTCCTTTTCCAGAATCGAAACTACTGTAACGTTCTTTCCTTAATTTATCATAAGGCGATGATGAGATAATTTTATCGGCAGTAATTAAAGCTCTAGCAAACGTATCGGCACCACCAATGTGAGCTAAAAATACATCTTCTAAATCGGTTGAGTTTCTTCTAATTTTAGCGTCAAAATTAACACCGCCACCTTGTAAACCACCGGCTTTTAAGAATACCAACATTGCTTCTGTTGTTTCTTGTATGTTGTTAGGGAACTGGTCTGTATCCCAACCGTTTTGGTAATCGCCACGGTTAGCATCTAAACTACCTAGCATACCTGCTTTAGCGGCCACCTCAATTTCATGCTGAAATGTGTGTTGTGCTAATGTAGCGTGGTTAACTTCAATATTAATTTTGAAATCTTTATCTAAACCATATGCTTTTAAGAATCCGATAGCGGTTGCAGAATCGAAATCGTATTGATGTTTCATCGGTTCCATGGGTTTTGGTTCAATAAAGAAGTTTCCTTTAAAACCTTGCGCTCTAGCGTAATCTCTCGCCATGGTTAAGAATTGCCCCATGTGGTCTAATTCCCGACCCATATCGGTATTTAATAAGCTCATGTAACCTTCGCGACCACCCCAGAATACATAGTTTTCACCGTTAAGTGCAATAGTTGCATCCAACGCTAGTTTAATTTGTCCACCAGCTCTGGCAACCACATTAAAATCTGGGTTGGTAGAAGCACCGTTCATATATCTTGGGTTAGAAAAACAGTTAGCTGTACCCCAAAGTAATTTTACGCCAGAAGCAGCTTGTTTTTCTTTTAAGTATTCGGTAATTACGGCCAAATTAGATTCTAATTCGCCAAACGACTTGCCTTCGCGTACTAAATCTACATCGTGAAAACAGTAGTAACCAAAGCCCATTTTTGTGATAAACTCAAAAGCAGCATCAGCTTTGTCTTTAGCCGCTTGAACCGCATCGTTTGATGCATCCCATGGAAAGTTCAAAGTTCCAGGACCGAATGGGTCGCTACCTTGCCCGCAAAACGTATGCCAGTAAGCTACCGAGAATTTAAACCATTCCTTCATGGTTTTTCCAGCAACTACTTGGTCTGGGTTGTAATATTTAAACGCTAAAGGATTGTCTGATTCCTTTCCTTCATATTTAATTTCTCCAATACCTTTATAGTATTCTTTGTTTCCTATTAATGCCATGTTTTTAAAATTTAGTTATTGTTTTTTAATATAATTTCTAATTCGTTTTTCCAGTTGTTATAAGCCTCTATGTAAGGCGCTTTGTCGTCTAATGGTTTGTAAGTCATTACATAATCATTTTCAATAATGCCTGTTCCAAAGCTTTCAAAATCACCTTCATGAAGTTTAGCAGCACGTGCAGCACCAATGGCGCCTGTAGTATTGTAAATTTCAATATCTTGATTGATTAGTGTTGCGACCGTATTTGCGAAAATTTCAGAACGGTATAAATTATCATTTCCAGCACGAATGACTGTAGGATTAATGCCGTCAGACTTTAATATTTCCATACCATACACAAACGAAAAGGCAATACCTTCAAGAGCCGCACGACATAAATGACCTTTATGATGATTATTGAGGTTGAGGTTTAAAATGCGTGTACCAACATCTTTATTGTTAAGCATGCGTTCGGCACCATTACCGAAAGGAATAATACAAACACCATCACTACCTACAGGAATGTCGTTGGTGAGCGCGTTCATGTCGTCGTAAGATTGAACGGCTAAATTGTTTAATAACCAACGGTATTGAATGCCTGCACCGTTAATACAAAGCAGTTTGCCAATACGAGCGTCGGTGCCTTTAGCGTAGTTAACGTGTGCAAAATTGTTAACACGCGAACTTTCTTTAACCGATAAGCTATCTGTAATGGCGTAAATAACACCCGAAGTGCCTCCTGTTGATGCAACCTCGCCAGGGTTAAAAACATTTAAAGATAAAGCGTTGTTAGGTTGGTCGCCAGCACGATAAAAAATAGGCGTGCCAACTTGTAATCCGCTAGATTCAGCACCAGCTTCATCTACAATAGACTGCTTGCCAAATGTATCGACGATGTCGGGTACTAAATCCCTGTTTATACCGTAATGTTCTAACAAAAATTCGGCGATATTATCTTTATTGAAATCCCAAAAAATGCCTTCAGATAAACCAGAAATAGTCGTGTTTATAGTGTCGGAGAATTTATAAGCGATATAATCTCCAGGCAACATAAACTTATAGATTTTTTCAAAAGTTTCGGGTTCATTTTCTTTAACCCAACGGAGTTTTGAAGCGGTAAAATTTGCAGGCGAATTAAGTAGGGCAGTGCTACATGTTGCTTCACCAATGCTAGTGAATGCGGTATTTCCAATTTCAACCGCTCTACTATCGCACCAAATAATGCTTTTTCGTAGTGGTTTTCCAGCTTTATCCACAATGACTAAACCGTGCATTTGGTAGGAAATACCAATGCCTACAATTTGTTCGCTGGTAATGTTGTTTTCGGTTTTTAATCTTGAAATGGCATTACAAACATGTTGCCACCAAATGTCTGGATCTTGTTCTGCCCAACCATTTTTTTCGGCATACATATCCATTTCTTGTTCTGGTTCTTGTACAACAGCAATACTTTTACTGGTTTCGGTATCTACCAGTGCTGCTTTAATAGAAGAACTTCCTATGTCTAATCCTAAATAATACATTACAATGATTCTCTTAAAATAAGTTTAGTGGGTATATATTTTTGTATTGATTGTTCTTGGTTTATAAATTGAGCTGCCATATTTCCCATGGCTTTAAAATCGGTTGAGATCACCGAAATGCCTTTGTAAATAAAAGGTTTCATTGGTGTTTCGTTGTAAGATAAAAATCCAGTATCTGTTCCAGGTTCTAAGTTTTTAGTACGGCATTGTTCTAAAAACAAGCCTAAAACACGATCGCTGACACTTAGGTAGGCATCACCTTTTTTTACTTCAAAATCTTTAATGTCTGTAATGACTTTATATTTAAAGTTTTCGGTATCGCAGTATTGCTTAAAGTGCGTAATGGTTTCAAACGGGTGATAGGTAAACGATGGATACACAAATACCAAACGCTTATACTTTTTAAAAGCTGATTTTGCATCTGTTAAAGCTTCCGCGAAAGCGTTACCAAAATCTTGAAACACATAATTGTTTGCTGAAGTTGAATGAATGTTCCAGTCGATTAATAAGAGTTTTTCGATATCAAAATCACTAAGAACTTTCGGCACTTCTTTGTGATTAAAATTCATTACCACATACTTGTAATATTTACCCTTGCTATTGTTTAATATCGTTTTAAAGTTATTGATATTATAATGATGAAATTGAACATCGACAATTACTTTTTTAGGTAAATTATTTACAAAAGCATGGTAAAGTACTTCTTTGTAAGCTTTAAAAGTGTCAAGTACTAAAAGGACTTTTCGAGTATCGTTTGCTACAAAATATCCTTTGTTAGGAACAGATTCTATAACGCCATTTTCCTTTAAAATAGAGTAGGCCTTAAACACCGTATCGCGAGACAGTTTATAGTCTTTGCAAATACTATTCACCGAAGGTAAGGCATCGCCACTGCTTAATGTGTTGTTAGCTAACGCATCGTTAACAGCATTTACAAGTTGCTGGTATTTAGGTGATTCTATATTTATATCAATTGAAAAATCCACAAACTGGTCTGTTCTGTTCTGGTTGGTAAAATTAATGGTTTTTTTAATTTGAAAGAGAAAATGACTTAAATTTTTTTAAAATATACTGGTAATGTAGACAATATTTAAATGTTAAAATTTTGGAAGTTAATTGTATTTCTGTATTTTTGAAAAAATTAATTGGTTAACCAGTTTGGAAAACCAATTAAAATATATACTAAACTTAAAAATAAGATTTACCATGAGAGCTTATATTTTTCTTGCACTATTAACTTGTTGTTTTAATTGTAAAAACAATACTTCTAAAGATATTCAAACAACAACAATACCTCAAAACACTGTACATAAACAATACCCAAGCGATGTTTTACCTTTTATGGATCAATGGAAGATTTTATTAGGAGATGGTACCCGTAGTGATGATTTAGTGAATTATAAAAAAGACGATTTTTTTTACGTAGAAAATGATGGTGACTATGATTGGGTAGTTTATAAAACACCAAACTCTGGAATTACTTCGCCAAATTCTGGAAATACAAGAAGCGAGATGGGGCAGAAGAAACATTGGAAGCCTATGGAAGGAGGAAAGTTAACAGGGACTTTAAAAGTTCAACATGTTTCAACTACAGGAGATGCACGTGTAGCGGCTTCTTTTGCAGTAGTTGTTGGGCAAATTCATGGAACCGAAGGGCATGAGAACGAGCCTTTAAAAATATTTTATAAAAAATTTCCTGGGCATACAAAAGGTTCTGTGTTTTGGAATTACGAAATTAATACTGAAGGTAGTAACGATAAACGTTGGGATTTTTCAACAGCGGTTTGGGGCTACGACATGTCTGTTTTAGGCTCTACTGCCCATACTTATCCTGACGAGCCAGAAAACGGTATTGCTTTAGGCGAAGAGTTTAGCTACGAAATTAATGTGTATAGAGGTATAATGTATTTAAAATTTATGTGTAACGGTCATGAAACGAAAACCTTTACAAAAAATTTAATTAAATCTGAATATATAAAAAAGGAGGACATACCACAACAAATAACAAATCTATATGCTAAAATTGGAAGAGATGGAACCGAAAAACCTTTAGCTTATACAGGTGAATTGCAAAACTTTAAGCAAGGCGCTTACAACCAAACCAATGGTAAAAAGCCCATCACCAATATGATTTGGAGTACAGGTTCTAATACTTATGATGGAGACATTGCTAAGCAGTATGCTCATGGAAGTTATGCTGAAGTTTGGTTTAGAAACTGCACAATAGGTGAGGGTGTAAAGCCTGAGATTTAAACATGGATTCACATATTGTAATTTATGTAATGGGAGTTTCTGGCTCGGGAAAATCTACTATAGGTAAAAAACTAGCAAACTATTTAAATATTCCTTTTTTTGATGGCGACGACTTTCATCCAGAAGTTAACGTACGCAAAATGGCATCTGGTAAAGCTTTAAACGATACCGACAGACAAAGTTGGCTTACTGACTTAAATACGTTAGCAAGACAACAATTAAAAAGTACGAGCTGTGTAATTGTGTGTTCTGCTTTAAAGGAAAATTATAGAAAAATCTTAAGTAAAAAAATTAATAATCAAGTAAAGTGGGTTCATTTAACAGGGACATTCGACGCCATATACAAAAGGTTAACCCAAAGAACAAATCACTTTATGCCACCAGAGTTACTTAAATCGCAATACAGTATTCTCGAATTGCCAAAAAACGCGATTTCTGTAGATATTGAAATGCTTCCTCAAGATGTTGTAAAACAAATTGTTAAAAATCTGTAGCATTAAAAAAGACCAACTAAATACCAAATTATGAATACCAACACAACAAAAAAAACGTTTTTACAAAAATTGTTAGCTATTGTTTTAGCATTTGGTCCAGGTATTTTTGCTATCGGCTATACTATTGGTACAGGAAGTGTAACTTCAATGATTGTAGCAGGAAGTACATTTGGCATGCAGTTGCTTTGGGTGTTATTGTTAAGTTGTTTGTTTTCGGGTTTGTTAATGTTTGTATATGGTAATTTTGCCTTAATAACTGGCGAAACAGCACTTTATGCATTTAAAAAACATATTAAATATGGCAAATTTTTAGCCATTTTAATTATTGTAGGAGTTTCTTTCGGTCAGTGGAATTCTTTAATGGGAATTTTAGGTATTTCTGCAAATATAATTTATGAGATTTTAGCAATTAATTTTGAGGGTGTAATTCCTTATAAATATGAAACCATTTTAATTACTGCAATTGTAATAATTAGTGTTTTTTATGGAATAATGTTAATTGGAAAATACACTTTTTTTGAGAAAGTTTTAGTCATTTTTGTAACTTTTATGGGACTTTCTTTTATAATTTCATTGTTTTTTGTGCAACCACTTCCTTTAGATGTTATAAAAGGCTTTTTACCTTCAATTCCTCAAGTTCCAGGTGGTAAAATGATGGTAGCCGCTTTTGTTGGTACTACAATGGCTGCAGCAACATTTTTATCTCGACCATTATTTGTAAAAGGTAAAGGTTGGACTATTAAAAATTTAGATCAACAAAAAAAGGATGCCATTACAGCAGCCATTTTAGTATTTGTAATTAGTGCATCGGTTATGGCTGTGGCGTGCGGTGCTTTATTTTTAGAAGGTAAAGTAGTTACAAAAGTTTTAGATATGGCTAATACTTTGGAGCCTATAGCTGGTAATTTAGCTGTTTCTATTTTCTTTTTTGGTACCCTAAGTGCCGGATTGTCTTCAATTTTTCCATGTTTACTTATTGCGCCATTGTTATTAGCCGATTACCAATCTGGTGAGCTAGATACTAATTCGCGTCAATTTAGAATAATAACTTTTATTGCTTGTTTAGTGGCTCTTATTGTGCCAATTTTTGGTGCAAATCCTATCGAAATGCAGATACTGTCGCAAGTATTTAATGTATTTGTTTTACCAGCAGTTATACTTGGTATTATTTTATTAGTTAACAATAAAAAAGTAATGAAAGGTTATAAAACTAATCTAGGGGTTAATATTGGTCTGTGTGCAGCATTATGTTTTTCGTGTATTATTTCTTATAATGGAGTTCTTGGTCTTTTAGAGTACTTTTAATATGTTAAAATTTTTAATTGAGTGATTCTTATTTTGTGGAATATATAAATAAATGTATATTTGGTAAACCAAACTGGTAAACCAATTTAAAATGAATAATAAGACACCACAATTAATTAGTATAATGTTAATTATGCTTTTTGCTTTTTCATGTAGTACGCCTAAAAATCAAGGCCTTTTAATTAACAACATTAGAGAATTTAATAATGCCGTAAAGCATGCAAAACCAGGCGACCAATTGGTTTTAGCAAACGGAATTTGGAAAGATGTAGAACTTGTTTTTCAAGCAAAAGGAACAAAGGATAACCCTATAATTTTATCGGCAGAAGATAAAGGAAAAGTAATTTTACAAGGGCAATCTAATTTACAAATTGCAGGTGAGCATTTAATTGTTAAGGGTTTAGTGTTTAAAAATGGGTTTACACCTACAAATGCTGTTATTTCTTTTAGAAAGAATAAAAATGAATTGGCTAACAATTGTCGTTTAACCGAATGCGTAATAGATAATTATAACAATCCTGAGCGCCATGTTCAAGATTATTGGGTGACTATTTATGGAAAAAATAACCGAATAGATCATAACCACATTGTTGGTAAAAAGAATTTGGGAGTTACCATGATTGTAGGTTTAGATACCGAAGCAAGTCGCGAGAATCATCATAAAATAGATCATAATTATTTTGGCCCGCGTCCTACTTTTGGAAACAATGGCGGCGAAACATTAAGAATAGGTACTAGTCATTATGCCTTAAAAAACTCAAATACGTTAGTTGAATCTAATTATTTCGATAGGTGTAACGGCGAACACGAAATAATATCAAACAAATCCTGTAAAAATACGTTTAAATACAATACTTTTTTCGAGTGTACAGGCACATTAACCATGCGACATGGTAACGAAACTTTAGTTGATAGCAATGTGTTTTTAGGTAATGGGAAACCAAGTACAGGTGGTGTTCGTGTTATTAATGAATCGCAAACTGTAATAAATAATTATCACTATGGGTTAACTGGTTATAGATTTCGTGGAGCTTTTGTAATGATGAATGGTGTGCCAAATTCGCCACCAAACCGTTATGTGCAGGTGAGCGACTCGAGAGTTAGCGATAATATTTTTGTTAATTGCGACCATATACAATTGTGTGCGGGTAGCGATGCAGAGCGTAGTGCACCTCCTGTTAATTCGTTAATTTCAAACAATATCTTTTATCACGATAAAAAAGAGGATTTATTCACTATTTATGATGATATAAGTGGTATTGCTTTTAATAACAATGAGGTAAGTAAAAATATAGAAGTAGGAATTTTAGAGGGTTTTGTTAAAAAAGAATTTGAGTTAGTTAAAAATAATGGCTTCTTAATTCCTACTTTAAAAAATACAGAACCTAAAGTAAATATTCATAAAGATATCGCTACAAAAACTAACACGGGAGTGCCTTGGTATAAAAAAGAAAATAATGTAGCAGCGTTTAATAGCGGTAAAATTATTGAAGTGGCATCAGGTATAAATACGTTGTTTAATGCTGTTAATATGTCTTCTCCAGGCGATGTGCTTCAACTGGAAGCTGGTAAAACTTATAAAGTTACAAAGTCTGTAAAAGTTAAACATCCAATTACGGTTAAAACAATGGGTTCTGAAAAATCTACAATTCTTTTCGAACGGATGATGGCTTTCGAAATTAGTGATGGCGGTAGTTTAAATCTCGATAATATTAAGTTTGATGGTGCGAGCTCTCCAGATTACGCAGGCAATTCAGTAATTAGTACAAGTAAAACGTCAATGATTAATAACTACAAACTATTTGTTAACAATTGTACGTTTCAAAATTTGGTTGTAAATCATTCTTTCGATGTGCTTCGCGTCGCTAAAGGTACTTTTGCAGACACTATAAGTATAACTAATTCTACGTTTAAAAATATAACAGGACATATTGCTTCGCTCGATAAAGAAACCGACGATATTGGAGCCTACAATGCCGAGTATATTATTATGAAGAACAACATAATAAGCAATGTACAAGGTGCTGCTTTACGCTTGTACAGAGGAGGAACAGACGAAAGCACTTTTGGGCCATTTTTAGAGTTTGAGAATAATACCATAGATAATGTAGGACATGGTAAAAAGAATAAATTTAACACTGCAATGTCTTTATACGGTGTACAGGTAAATTATATAAACAATAATATTTTTAATAATTCTAAGGGATTAAATATGCATTTGGTGGTGGGCGAACCTATTGTAAACGTGTTAAACAATAATTTTTATAATTCTGGAGAAATAGGTATTACAGGCGATCAAGTTTATAATGTTGAGAACCTGTGGCATTTAAAACCTGATTTAAACGAAACTACATTACAGTTAGAACCTAACTCGGTGTTAAAACATAAGGGAACTCATGGTAACGCTTTAGGCGCAACTTTAAATAAATAGTTATGAAAAGTTTAAGTCGTATTAAAGTGTTAGCCTTATGGGTTGCATTGATTGTAGTATGGTCATGTAAAAATGAACCCAAACCACAACGTTTTATTTTAAAAACCAAAGGAAGTCATCCTAATCTTATTTTAACTCAAGAAGGCGTTGTTAAAATTAAGAAACATTTGGGTACTATTCCCATTTTTGATTCTTCGCTAGAGATAGTTAAAAAAGAAGTAGATAACGAAATAAAAAATGGCATCGAAGTCCCCGTGCCTAAACACTATTCTGGTGGTTACACGCACGAAAGACACAAAAAAAATTACATAACAATGCAAAAAGCTGGTGTGCTTTTTCAAATTTTGAATGATGATGTTTATGCCAATTATGTAAAGCAAATGCTGTTTGAATATGCTAAATTATACCCAACATTACCAGTGCATCCAAAAACAAGATCGTATGCTCGTGGTAAACTATTTTGGCAATGCTTAAACGATTCTAATTGGTTAGTTTATACCAGTCAAGCTTACGATTGTATATATAATTTTTTATCAAAAAACGAGCGAGAGATTTTAGAGCAAGAATTATTTAAGCCTTTTGCTAATTTTATTTCTATTGAAAATCCTCAGTTTTTTAATCGTGTGCACAATCATAGCACTTGGGGCAGTGTTGCTGTGGGGATGATGGCCTTAGTAATGGACGATGACACCCTATTAAACCGTGCGCTTTATGGTATTAAGAACTTAAAAATAGACCCAACATTAAAAGATAACGATGGCGGATTTATTAATAAACATGGTAAAGCTGGCTTTTTTGCAAATTTAGAAGACCCTTTCTCTCCCGATGGTTATTACACCGAGGGGCCATATTACCAACGTTATGCGTCTTATCCGTTTTTAGTTTTTGCTCAAGCCTTACAAAATAAAAAACCAGAATTAGAGGTGTTTAAGTTTAAAGACAGTGTGTTAATTAAAAGTGTAAACGCTTTATTAAATTTAAGTAATGCAAAAGGTGAATTTTTCTTGTTAAACGATGCTCAAAAAGGCATGTCGTACCATACTTCAGCATTAGTATCTGCTGTTGATATAGCTTACCATTTTGGTGAACAAAACCCAGAATTGTTAAGTATTGCAAAACAGCAAAATCGAGTAAGTTTAAACGATGCTGGTTTAACTGTAGCAATGGGTATTAAAGCAGGTAAAGAGCAACCTTTTATTAAAAAATCAATAGAATTATCCGATGGTTCAAACGGCAAACAAGGCGCTGTTGGTGTTTTACGAAGTAAAGATTTAGAACTTGTTTTTAAATACACTGCACACGGTTTAAGTCATGGGCATTTCGATAAACTATCCTTTGCTTTATTTGATAACGGAGAAGAAGTTGTTCAAGATTACGGTTTAGCACGATTTGTAAATATAGAGCAAAAAGGTGGTGGTAACTATTTAAAAGAAAATACAACCTTTGCTAAACAAACTATTGCGCATAATACCGTAGTTCAAAACAAGGTTTCTCATTTTCAAGGTGCTTATGAAATTGCTAGTAAACACCACTCTAATGCTTATGTGTTTAGTGCCGATAGCGACGCTATAAAAGTAGCTAGTGCCAAAGAGTTTAATGCTTACTCCAATACAAAATTACACAGAACAATGGCCCTTATAACCTTAGAAGAAGATACAAATCCAATAGTGTTAGATATATTTAGAGTGGAGTCTTCAAACAAAAATCAGTACGACTTACCATTATATTATTTAGGCCAAATAATGCAAACTAGTTTTAAATATTCTAAGCTTGATACGCCAGAAGTTTTGGGGACAAATAATGGTTATCAACATTTATACAAAGAAGCGATTGCCACATCAAACGGAGAAAATATTAAGTTCAATTGGCTACATAGCAATAGGTTTTATACTTATACGGCCTTAACATCTAAAAACGATAATATTATTATGGCACGTATAGGGGCTAACGATCCTGACTATAATTTAAGAAACGATCCATGTTTAATTATAAGGAAAAAAGATACAGAAAATGCCTTGTTTTTATCTGTATTAGAATCTCATGGTACTTATAGTCCAGTTTCAGAAATAGCAAATAATGCATATAGCAATTTAAAAGATATTCGTGTGTTGTGCAATAATAACGATTATACGGCTGTAGAATTCACATTAATAAACAACACTCAAAAGCTATTTATTATGAGCAACTCTAGCAGTAATTTAAATAGAACACATCAACTTACTATTAAATCAGTTAAGTATCAATGGGAAGGTGCTTATACATTAATTAATTTAAATACATAAAACATGAAAAGTTTCGGATCAAGCAAAGAATTTTTACTCGATAATGCTCAAGATTGGGAGGTTGTAGGCGAAGGTGTAAAACGTAAAATTATGGGTTACGATGATAAAATTATGCTCGTAAAAGTACATTTTGAAGCAGGTGGTATTGGGTACGAACATAAACATTACCACTCTCAAGTTACCTATTGTATCGATGGCGAATGGGAATTTACCATTGGAGGGGTTACTAAAATCGTTAAAGATGGCGATTCTGTTTATATACCACCAAATGTGCTTCATGGTGCAAAATGCACAAAAACAGGTATTTTAATAGATGTCTTTAGTCCTATTAGAGAAGATTTTATGGAGTAAAACTGTTAAAATTTATTTTTTATTGCTTTTAATAAAAAAATAATTTATATTTGGGTAACCAAACTGGTAAACCAATTTGGTTACCCAAAAAACAATTGAAACTAAAGAAATGTATAATAATTTTAAAATGTATTATTTATGATTAAAAACTAAAAAAGGACAGGTGCACGCCTATCCTTTTTGTAAACATTACTTCTTTTAGGAGGGAAGTATGTAGAACACGAAATGCTAAGCATAACATGTAAAATTCAAAATTACGAAAAAATGTTTACAATCTATGTTATAGCATAAGTGTTAGTTAATTAAATTTTAAATAAAGCCATACCACTTCTGGCTTTATAACTAAACTAAAAGACAAATTATGAATTTAAAAATTAAGCTAACTCTAGTTGTAGCATTGTTATTTAATGCTGTTTTAATGGCTCAAAATGGAGTTGTAGTTAAGGGTACTGTTGTGTCTTCTGCTGACGGTGTTCCAATTCCAGGTGTAAACGTAATAATTCAAAACACATTAAAAGGTACTACGACCGATTTTGATGGTGTTTATGAAATTAATGTAAACGAAGGAGATATTCTCCAATTCTCATATATAGGATTTGAAACTCAAAATATAACTATTTCAAATCAAACAACGTTAAATGTAACATTAAACGAAGATCTTGCTAAGTTAGATGAGGTTGTAGTGGTGGGTTATGGAGCAAGAAAAAAATCACATCTTACAGGTGCAGTTGCAAAAGTTGGAGGTGGTGAAGTAGCGGCAATTCAAGCATCTCGTGTAGATGAAGCATTAGCAGGTAAATTACCAGGTGTTTTAATTCAAAATCAGGATGGTGCGCCTGGAGCAGATCCAAAAATTCAAATTAGAGCGGCATCATCAATTTCGGGAGACTCTAGCCCTTTAATCGTTGTAGATGGTTATCCTATTTCTGGAAGTTTGGCAACTGTTAACCCCAACGATATAGAAAGTTTAGAAGTATTAAAGGACGCTGCATCTGCTGCGATATATGGTTCTAGAGGTGCAAATGGAGTTATATTAGTAACAACAAAAAAAGGTAAAACAGGTAAAGCTAGTTTTAGCTACAATACTTACGTGAGTACTTCTAGTAAGTATAAAAAGAATATTTTAATGTCTGGTCCAGAATGGGCTGCTCATGCAAGAAATGAAATTGCTAATGGTAATTGGGATCTTTCACAAATAGATCCAGATTTTGTAGAGTTCAGATTGAGTGCTTACGAAAACTCTCCTGGAGCCATAAGTCCAGAAGATTGGTTATTTCAAAATGGAAATGCTATGAGCCACGATTTTAGTATGAGTGGCGGTACAGACGATGTTAATTATTTCGCATCTATGGGTTATCAAAATGCAGAAGGTGTAGTAATTACACAAGGATTCGAGAGGTTAAATGCGCGTTTAAATGTTGATGCTAAGTTAGGCGACAAATTTAAAACTGGAATTAGTTTTAATGGGTTTACATCAGATAGAGATATTCTTGGTCATGACATGAGAGACTTACTTAGGTCTTATGGGGTACATCCAGTATATCATACAGAGGAATCTATAGCTTTTGTGCAACAGTTAGATCAGCAAGCACAAAATTTAGGTTTAGCTGCTTTTGATAATGGTTATAGAGGTTCAACTTACGAAGCTAGTAGTATTTACGATTTAGTACCAGGAATGGCAGCGCAAGATTGGCATTATGGAAGAGCAAATAATGGTATTGGTGGTTCTGGTGATGCAGGTCCAGCTGCAAAGCTAGATAACACAGAGCGTTGGGAAAAAACATTTTTTGGTAATGTAAGTTCGTATTTACAATATAATATACTAAGTGATTTAAACATTAAAACTGTTTTAGGTGGCGATTTTCGAGATACTCAGTTTTACGAACACAGACTTTTAGGTTATGACTCAAGAGCCAGAACCAGTCAAACTTACATGAATCAAACCGATTTAAAAGTATCAACTGTATTAAGCGAAACGACGTTAAATTATGCTCATGTATTTGGTAAGCATGATGTAGCAGCAGTAGCAGGTATAGAATTTCAAACAACTACTTTAAAAGGTACAGCACTAAGAGGAGCAAATGTTCCAGATACAGCTATACAAAACTTTAATTTATTTAATCCAGCCGATATTACTGTGACCGAAAGAGATGAAACAAGAGTAAGACGAAGTGTATTTGGGAGAATTAATTACGCTTACGACGATCGTTATTTATTATCTGTTTCTGCCAGACGCGATGGAGACTCTCGCTTTGGTGCCAATAATAGGTTCGAAATTTTTCCTGCGCTTTCATTAGGGTGGAATATACATAACGAAGCTTTCCTTGAAGATAATAATATTTTAAGTCAATTAAAGCTTAGATTTAGTACAGGTTCTCTTGGTACAACATCCTTCTTGGGCTCTTATGATTCTTTGAGTTTATTAGATCCACAAGCAACTATTTATGGTACAGGGTATTTAATACCATCAAATGTTGCTAATCCAGATTTAACTTGGCAAACTAATACAGAAACTAATTATGGTGTAGATTTAGGTTTCTTAAATAACCGTTTTAGATTAGGTATCGATTATTACACCTCAGATATCGAAGGTATATTAATAAATCAAAGTGTTTCAGAACTTTATGGTACAACATCAATCATATTAAATTCGGGAGATGTAAGAAGTAATGGTATGGAGTTCGAGTTAAGTGCTAATTTGATTAATAACAATGATTTTTCTTGGTCTATGGGAGCTAACTTAGCTACTGTAGAAACAGAAATTACCGATTTAGGAGGGTTACAAGAGTTACCACAAGCTATTTATGGTCAAAGTGGTAGAGGTCCAGTATTTAGAAATTATGTTGGAGGAGAAATAGGCGAAATGTGGGGGTTAGAAACCACAGGAGAAGTAGAAATGATTTATCTTGAAGATGGAACAAGGCATCCAAATAATACAACAGGAGAATCTTATGTTGTAGATCAAAATGGAGATGGTATTATAGATAATACACGAACTGTAGAAGATGGTGGAGATTTGGTAAAAATTGGTTCTAATACTCCAGATTTTTATTGGGGTATGACACATAATTTACGTTATAAAAATTTCGATATGTCACTTCAATTTCAGGGGTCACAGGGAGCCGAAGTTTATAATATAGACCCACTATATTATGAGTCGCAATGGAGTGGAAGATTAGTTGATTCTTTTGATGCTAATGATGACGGCGTTGCAGATCATAATGGAGAGTTTTATACAGGTAACAGATATCAAACCGATGCGACAATACAAGATGCATCATTTATAGCATTAAGAAATTTAACCATAGGTTATACGCTTAAACCAGAATGGATTAGTAAAGTTGGTTTAAAATCTACCAGATTATATGCCGCAGCAACAAATTTACTTTACATCATGGCAGACAATTACACGTCTTACAACCCAGAAGGAGTTAAAACTTCAGGCGGTGATTATTTAGGACCAACAACTTATGGAGCTCAAGTAGGAGCAAGCCCTATCGTTAGAAGTTTTACACTTGGTTTAAATATTAATTTTTAATAAAAAATACGATGAAAAAAATATATTTATTTTTAATAGGAATGGTATTGCTAACAACTGCGTGTAGTAATGATTTAGATCAATTTCCTCCAAACATAGCGAGTTCAGATTCTTTAGATGACTTTGCTGGCGTTTTAAATGCAGCTTACTATTACCAACTAAGTACAGTAACTCCAATTGCTGTAATGGGTGAATTTAGATCAGATAATGCCTTAATGGATGAAGCGCCTTACACAGAATTTGATGAATTTGATAACGGCTTAACAGCCATGGAAGATCAGTTTTTTGGCCCTTTTTACACAGCTTTATATAAGTCTATATTAAGTGCAAATAACGTAATTGAAAATTCTACAAACGAATCAGAAATTGGTGAAGCGAAATTTTTAAGAGCATTATCATATTTTAAATTAGTACAAGTTTTTGGAGATGTTTCTGTAAATTTACAAGCAAACCCAAGTTTTTCGGATTCTTCAATATTAGTTAGGCAACCGGCCACAGATGTTTATAACAATGTAATTATTCCAGATTTACAAGATGCAATGGCAGTTTTAGACACAGAAATTGTTAATGGAAGAGCATCAAAATATGCGGCTCAGGGTTTATTAGGTAAAGTATATGCAACTATGGGGAATTATGGAAGTGCAGAGCCTCATTTAGCAGCTGTAGTTAATGGAGCTGCCTCAGCAGGAATTAGTTTAAAAGCTAATTTTAACGAAATTTTTGGAGCAGCAAACGAAGTTTCAAATTCCGAAATTATCTTTTCAACTCAAATTTCAAGTTCTATAACAGATGAATATTCATTTGGTTCTGATTTTTGGAATTGGTTTGTTGGAGACGATTCAAAATCAGATTTTCCTGTAGATCCAGATTTAATTGCAGCTTTTGATAATAGTGATGCCAATGGAGGTGGGATAGATCTAAGAAGAGCCGTAACTTTAAGTGAAGATGGCACAACAGCAATTAAATTTCCCAAAGAAGGAGGTTTAGGAGCAGAACACGACTGGATAGAATTAAGATTAGCAGATGTAATTTTGTTATATGCTGAAACATTAAACGAAAATAATAATTCAAATGGTTCGCAATCAGCCACTATTCTTGCATTACTAGATGACATTCGAACAAGGGCAGGTTTAAATAGTTTAAGCGGAACAGCCAATACTCAGGCAGAAGTAAAACAAGTAATTTTAAATGAAAGACGATTAGAATTAGCTTTTGAAGGGCAGCGTTGGTTCGATTTAGTAAGAACAGGTACAGTTGATGTAGAAATGGGAGAAACTGTAAATAGTGATTATTATGTTTTTCCTGTGCCAGTATCTGAAATTTTAGCTACAGATGGTGTAATTATTCAAAACTCAGGATATTAATTGCATCGTTAAAATAATAATTGGAGTAATTTATGTTATTGAATTGCTCCAATTAAAAAAAGTATAAATATGTAAGATTAGATTTGAAGAAAATAAAATATTAAGTAAAACCTAATGTAGTCGTATTGAAACTATTTTTACTAAATTTGAAAATTGGTTAACCAAAATATAATATCGAAGAACAATGAAGTTAGAAGCGGCAAAATCATTTAGCGATTCAACAAGTTTGCAAAATGTAATTATAGAAAAAATTAGAGAGTTAATTAATTACAAAAATTTAGAACCAGGCGATAAGCTACCTTCAGAACGTATGCTAGCCGAAAAATTTGCGGTAACCAGAAGCAATATTCGTGATGCTATACAACAATTAGAGTTTTATGGTATTTTGCAATCTATTCCTCAAAGTGGAACATTTGTTGCTAATATTGGTGTTATAGCCATGAATGGAATGATTGATGAAATTTTAGGTTTAGAAGAACAAGATTTTAAATCGCTTGTAGAGACCAGAATTTTACTAGAACTTAAAACGGTTAAGTTAGCGTCGTTAAGACGAACAGAATCCGATTTAAAACGGATTAAGGACGCATTAGATGCTTACGAACGTACAGTTAAATCGGGCGAAGATGCTGTTCAAGAAGATTTATTATTTCATTTAGCTATTGCCAAAGCTAGTGGAAACAGTACAATAAATACGTTTATGTTAACAATTACGCCTCAAATTATTATGGATTTCGAGAAATATCACGTTTGCGATAAACGTATGTCTATGTTAGGTATTAAAGAACATACAGAGATATATGAGGCTATAAAGACTCAAAATCCGGCATTAGCGAAACAAAAAATGAAAGAACATTTTAGTGTGTTATATCAATACTGTTATAACAAGTAAAATATAATATCTTGAAGTTAAAAAATGCACGCTTTTAACTTCATATAAATAAAAAATTAGGAGGGAAGAAATTCTTAGATTTTAAGTTTTTCTTCATTTAAATAAATAAAAAGTAGACACAGCTTTTTAAAGTTTTTACACAGGTTTTTCACTGTGCAGGATATCTATTGCTTAAAATTTAAGATATGAAAATTAAAGGATTACGTTGGTGGATTATTACACTTATATTTCTAGCCACAGTTATAAATTACATCGATAGAACAGCATTTGCGTTACTTTGGCCCGAAATGGGACAAGATTTAGGTATGGACAATGCCGATTATGCCATTATGTTAAACATTTTTATGGCTACTTATGCCATTGGAAAATTTGCTTCTGGTAAGCTTTATGATATTATTGGCACACGCTTAGGGTTTACAGTATCTATAATAGTTTGGTCGGTAGCCTCTGTTTTTCATGCGTTTGCAAAAGGCTTAGTCTCCTTATCGCTTGTTCGTGGGTTGCTGGGGTTAGGAGAAGCTGGTAATTGGCCTGGTGCTGTAAAAAGTAACGGCGAATGGTTTCCTATTAAAGAACGTGCAACAGCTCAAGGTATATTTAATGCTGGAGCATCAATTGGTAACGTAATAGCGCCTTTTGTTATCGTGTTTTTATACACACAGTTTGGCTGGAAAACAACGTACATTATTTTGGGGGCTATAGGTATGTTATGGGTTATTCCATGGTTATTTATAAACAAAGCTAGACCAGAAGAGCATGCTTGGATAACCGATAAAGAACGCGCCTTAATTTTAAACGATAGAATTGAAGACGACGTTCAAGAACAAAAAACTAGAGGTTTAAGTGTGGCACAAATTTTAAGTTATAAACAATCTTGGGGTGTTTTGTTATGCCGATTTTTTATAGAGCCTATTTGGTGGTTTTTTGTTGGTTGGATGCCTTTATACTTAGCCGATAGATTTGGGTTAAATATTAAAGAAACACAAACCATATGGATTTCTTATCTCATGGCTGCTGTTGGTAGTATTTTGGGTGGGATGTTTACAGGCTATTTAATGAAAAATTATTCGGTTAACATCTCTAGAAAAATTACTATCACTATTGGCGGCGTTTTAATTCTTCTAGCCTTTGTGGGCATTATAACCTTAGTTAGAGAAGACAATTTCATGACATTTATTTACCTAGCAGGTTTGGCCTTATTTGGGTTTCAATTTGCCATTGGAAACATTCAAACTATTTCAAGCGATTTATTTAAAGGATCTTCTGTTGGTACTTTGGCTGGTTTAGCAGGTACAGTAGCTGCCGTCTCGCCAATGATAATGAATTGGTTTGTTGGCCAGATTACCGAAAGTTCTTATACACCAGCTTTTGTAGCCATTTGTGTATCTGTTGGGTTAGGGGTGTTGTCCATTTTTATGTTCATAAAAAACATCGGACCAGTCACGAAAAAGTCGAATTATTAATTGTAAAATAAAATTTAAAAATAGTAGTAATGAGTAGTTTAAAAAATAAAGTAGCAGTAATTACAGGAGCTACAGGAGGAATTGGTTTTCAAGTAGCAAAACGTTTAGGGAAAGACGGTTATACCGTTGTATTAAATGGTATTGAAGACCAAGCTGGAGCAGAAAGAGTAAAAGAATTAAAAGCTGAAGGTATTACCACAGAGTACTATGGATTTGATGTTACTAAAGAAAATGAAGTAACTGAAAATATTACAAAAATTGGCGAAAAATATGGTAAAATTGATGCGTTAATTAATAATGCGGGCGGACTTGGTGGTCGCTCTCGTTTTGAAGGTATGACTACCGAATTCTATAGATTCGTGATGGCTTTAAATTTAGATTCAACGTTTTTTGCCTCAAGAGCAGCCATTCCTTTTTTGAAGAAGGGTTATAACGCTTCAATTATTAACTATACATCTATTGCAGGGTGGAATGCTGGTGGTCCGGGTGCAGGTGTTTATGGTACTTCAAAAGCAGCTGTTCATGCTATAACAAGAGCACTTGCTAAAGATTTAGCCGAGTATGGAATTCGTGTTAATGCAGTTTCTCCAGGTACTATCGACACCGATTTTCACAAACAAATAAAATCAACTAAACCAGAGGTATTTGCTTCATGGAAAAACAATATTCTGTTAGGTCGTTTAGGTCAACCAGAAGATGTGGCATCAGTAGTGTCGTTTTTAGTGAGTGATCAAGCAGCATTTTTAACTGCCGAAACTATCCAAGTAGGTGGCGGACAGGGGTTAGGTATTTAAGTCTTGATTAAATGTATTTATACATTTTTAATAATCTTATAAAAACTTAGAAAATTTAATATTATGAAAAAGTTAGAAGGTAAAGTTGCTGTTGTTACAGGCGGATCTCGAGATATTGGTAAATCTATAGCTATTAAGCTAGCACGATCAGGAGCTAAAGTGGTTATTAATTATTTAAATTCTGAAGAAAGCGCTAATAATACAATTTTAGAAATTGAAGAATTTGGAGGAGAGGCCATTGCAGTTAGGGCAGATGTTTCTAAAATTGAAGATATTCAACAATTAAAGGCGAAAACCATTGAAGCATTTGGCGATAACGTAGATATTTTGGTTAACAATGCAGGTGGTCTTTTTGCGCGTAAAACACTCCAAGAACTCGATGAATCTTTTTACGATTTAGTAATGGGAGTAAATTTTAAATCTACGGTTTTTTCTATGCAAGTTTTCGAGCCGTTAATGGGTGAAGGTGCATCAATAATAAATTTGTCTTCGCAAGCGGCAAGAGATGGTGGTGGAGGCGGTTCATCGTTATACAGTTCTTCAAAGGGAGCGGTAACTACGTTTACAAGAGCCATGGCCAAAGAACTTGGTCCTAAAGGTATTCGAGTAAATGCTGTATGTCCTGGTTTAATTGGCACTAAATTTCATGATGATTTTACAAAAGACGAGATTAGAAACAAAGTAGCAGGAAGTACACCTTTACGTCGCGAAGGGCAAGCCAATGAGGTTGCAGATTTGGTTGTGTATTTAGCATCAAACGAGGCAAGTTTTATAACAGGAAACAATGTAGATATAAACGGTGGTTTAGCTTTTAGTTAATCTCTAATTAAACAATCAAATCAAACTAAAAATAAATGAGTAAAGTAGTAACATTTGGGGAGATCATGTTAAGATTAGCACCTCAAGGATTTTTAAGATTTTCGCAAGCTAACAATTTCGATGTTGTATATGGTGGTGGCGAATCAAACGTAGCGGTATCGCTAGCAAATTATGGTGTTGATGTTGATTTTGTAACTCGTTTACCAAAAAATGATATTGGTGAATGTGCTATGATGGAGATGCGTAAGCGTGGTGTAGGCGTAGATAAAATAGTTTGGGGTGGCGATCGTTTAGGAATTTATTTCTTAGAAACAGGAGCTGTAAGTAGAGGTAGTAAAGTAGTTTACGATAGAGCGCATTCTGCTATTGCAGAAATCGAGTCTGGTATGATTGATTGGGATGCTGTTTTTGATGGTGTTGAGTGGTTTCACTGGACAGGTATTACACCAGCTATTTCACAAGGTGCTGCCGATGTTTGTTTAGAAGCCGTTAAAGCAGCAAGCGAAAAAGGTAT
>NZ_JTDV01000016.1 GCF_000943555.1 Neotamlana nanhaiensis
TAAATCTTTTTCTAATTCAAAAACATAGTTTCCATCAGGAAGTGCAGTTAAGTCGAAAGCTTTTTGGTAGTTTCCTGCTTTTTCAATGACTTCCTTATATAGTACAACGCCATTATTATCTATAATGGTTAGTTGGTCTCCTTCTTTAACTTTTTGTAATGTTAAAATCGCTTTTTTAGCATCTTTATTAAATGTTAAAAAAGCAGGTTCTGTTGCGAAACTTAACAAGGTAGCAAACATAGATACCATTAAGAATCCTTTTTTTGTGTTTTTAATTACGTTTTTCATGATTTGGTGTTATTAACGTTCAACACTGCAAAGTTATATAGGTAATATACTTTATAAATCATTGATATTTACTTATATATGTGCTAAATTATCAGGTTTTTTTAATAAAAGTTAATATACTGTAATGGGCGGTTAAATATCTATAAAACCATAGTTTTGGTAGAAATTTAATCTTATTTTTTTATAAATAATAAAGTTGAGTGTTTAAGTATGGGCAAAAAAAAAGTGAGCCACCACAGCTCACTTTTACCAACTAAACTAAATAAGACATTAAACTAATTATTAATGAATTTTGTCACTCTGTAAGAGAAAATTTTTATATCGATTTTGTTTTAAAAGACTTAAAAAAATCTACCACCAATTTTTTTAAGTCCGTTAACATTAAAATTATTTCGATAATTTTTTTAATAATGTTTAACAATTCAAAGATACTGTGGTTTTAGGTTACAAAAAACAATAGAATTAACGTGAATGTATGTTATTTTACCTATTTTGTTAACTTGTGTTAATAAAGTGTAATTTCAAATTTATATAAAACCTGGTTATATGTTTTTATGCTAGTGATTTATTTGAATAAAAAAAAGTGAGCCACCACAGCTCACTTTTACCAACTAAACTAAATAAGACATTAAACTAATTATTAATGAATTTTGTTACTCTGTAAGAGAAAATTTTTATATCGATTTTGTTTTAAAAGACTTAAAAAAATCTACCACCAATTTTTTTAAGTCCGTTAACATTAAAATTATTTCGATAATTTTTTTAATAATGTTTAACAATTCAAAGATACTGTGGTTTTAGGTTACAAAAAACAATAGAATTAACGTGAATGTATGTTATTTTACCTATTTTGTTAACTTGTGTTAATAAAGTGTAATTTCAAATTTATATAAAACCTGGTTATATGTTTTTATGCTAGTGATTTATTTGAATAAAAAAAAGTGAGCCACCACAGCTCACTTTTACCAACTAAACTAAATAAGACATTAAACTAATTATTAATGAATTTTGTTACTCTATGTGAGTATATGGTTTATATCGATTTTGTTTTAAAAGACTAAAAAAATCTACCACCAATATTTAAAGTCTGTAATATTAAACTAATTCGATAATTGTTTTAATAATGTTTAACACTTCAAAACTAATACACAAATTAGATAATTATATTATTAAAATTGACGGTTTTATATGGTATTTTATCTGTGGAATATGCATTAGAAAATTTAGTGTTTATTAGGGTTAAAATACTTGAAGTATTGGGTTTAGCTCTGCATTAGTTTGTGGTTAAAGTTGGCTCCTTTTAAAGGAAGCTATTTAGAAATCGTTTTTTGATATGGCATTAATACATAAAAAAAAGTGAGCCACCACAGCTCACTTTTACCAACTAAACTAAATAAGACATTAAACTAATTATTAATGAATTTTGTCACTCTATGTGAGTATATGGTTTATATCGATTTTGTTTTAAAAGACTAAAAAAATCTACCACCAATATTTAAAGTCTGTAATATTAAACTAATTCGATAATTGTTTTAATAATGTTTAACACTTCAAAACTAATACACAAATTAGATAATTATATTATTAAAATTGACGGTTTTATATGGTATTTTATCTGTGGAATATGCATTAGAAAATTTAGTGTTTATTAGGGTTAAAATACTTGAAGTATTGGGTTTAGCTCTGCATTAGTTTGTGGTTAAAGTTGGCTCCTTTTAAAGGAAGCTATTTAGAAATCGTTTTTTGATATGGCATTAATACATAAAAAAAAGTGAGCCACCACAGCTCACTTTTACCAACTAAACTAAATAAGACATTAAACTAATTATTAATGAATTTTGTCACTCTATGCGAGTATATGTTTTATCGATTTATATTTTAAAAGATTTAAAAAAATCTACCACCAATTTTTTTAATTCCGTTAACATTAAAATACTATCGATATATTTTTAATAATGTTTAACACTACAAATGTATAATAGAAAACCATGATAGAAATTACTAAAATTGACTAGTTTATATGCTATATTACCCTGTTTTTTTATTTAGAGTTAATATAGCATAGTTTGAGGTTAAAAAAGATAAAAAATGTTTTGGAGAATTGTTTTTTTGTATTATTTTCACAAAAAATTAACAAAACTAAATAAGACATTAAAAAAAAAGTGAGCCACCACAGCTCACTTTTACCAACTAAACTAAATAAGACATTAAACTAATTATTAATGAATTTTGTTACTCTAAATAAGAGTATATGTTTGTCAACGTTTATTTAAATTACCTTAATAAAGCATTCATACTGTTTTATTAAGGTTTTTTTATTTAGCCAAACATCGATATGTATTTCATGTTGTTTAACAATACAAAGATAGGGGTGTAGTTCGTCGATAAAAACAACTATTTTATCTATTTTGTGTGCTAAATTAACCGTTAATAAATTGTTAATAGGTTATAATGTTAAAATAACATACATTTTTGAGAAAAATATATACAATGTATGCATAATATGTGTTAATTTTGCGTTATAATAATATTGTTGTCCTTAAATACTATTTATTATGATTAATAAAAAGCCTACTTTTAGAAAGCTTACACCTAGTTTTGGTAGCTCTTTTCTAATTAAACAACACGTAGATACCCTCGATAAAAATGCAGCCTATTGGCATTTTCATCCAGAGTTAGAACTTATTTATGTAAATAAAGGCCAAGGTAAAACCCATATTGGTAATCATTTATCCTATTTTAACAATAGCCAATTAATACTAATGGGGTCCAATTTACCTCATAATGGTTTTACCGATAGATTAACTGCTACTGGTACAGAAACTACTATACAATTTAAAGCCGATTTTTTAGGTGAAGAGTTTTTAAGCGTTCCAGAGAGTGCCAATTTAGCGGCACTGTTCGATAGAGCAAAAAAAGGTATTCGATTTAAAGTTAATACAAAACAAAAATTAGGACCTAAAATTGAAGCGTTAAACGATTATGAAGGTTTAAAAAAAGTAATTAAGTTTTTAGAAATTTTAGATTATTTAGCTAAAACAGATGATTATGAATTGTTAAATGCTGATGGATTTGCTTTTGAAACTGAAGCTCAAGATAGTTCGAAAATCGATATTATTTTTAAATATGTAAATCAAAATTTCCAAAACCATATTTCGTTAGATGAAATTGCCGATAAAGTAAGTATGACGGTTCCGGCCTTTTGTAGATACTTTAAAAAAGCAACAGGAAAAACATTTACCCAATTGGTTAACGAATATCGTGTAGTGCATGCTACCAAATTGTTAAATGAAAGCCAAATGAGTATTGCCGATATTTGCTACGAATGTGGGTTTAATAATTTTTCGCATTTTAACAAGCAATTTACTGATATAACAGGTAAAACAGCATCTAATTACCGCAAAGAAATAAAGCTAATAATTCAAGATTCGGCCGAAGCGGTTTAGCAATTGCCATCCCATTCGTTGTAAAACTGGTCTAAAAAATCGAGCATATACTTATGGCGTTTGCTCGCTATTTTTTTAGCAGTTTCTGTATTCATTTTATCTTTTAAAAGCAGTAGTTTTTCGTAAAAATGATTTATTGTAGGTGCCGTTGAGGTTTTGTATTCTGCCTTCGTCATGTTTAAATTGGGCTTTATTGCTGGATTAAACATAGGTCGGTTTTTAAAACCTCCATAATTAAAACATCTAGCAATACCTATAGCGCCAATAGCATCAAGCCTGTCGGCATCTTGTACAACTTTTAATTCTTTTGATGTAAATGTAACGTCTCCCGACAACGAATTTTTAAACGAAATATGTTTAATTATATTTACAACGTGTTCTATTATAGTTGAGTCTACATTGATTTTAAACAAAAATTCGCGAGCCATTTTTGGGCCAACGGTTTCGTCACCATCATAAAATTTACTATCCGCAATGTCGTGAAGTAGGGCAGCCAACGACACGGTAAAAACATCAACATTTTCGGTTTTTGCAATTAGCAGGGCGTTGTTGTATACTCTATGTATATGAAACCAATCATGACCGCCTTCGGCATCGGCTAAAGTTTGTTTTACAAAGTTTTTAGTTTTGTTTATGAGTTGATCTTGAGTCATTCAAAATTATTTACTAACAGCAGGTTCAACCCATTTAAATTGATAAGAATTCTCAGGAATTTTCATTCGGTCTGCCAGTCTATACATGCGTTGTGGTAGTTTCATTAAGTAATCGCGTGCTTTTTCGGCTTCATCTGTTAGGTTCGTAACTTTGTCAATTTCCCATCTATCAATAAGTTTTTGTAAAATATCTACATAATCTTTCGAGGTATAAACACCAATGCGTTGTGCCGTATTAGAAAACTCTTCGAAAGCGGTACTTATTTTATCGCCAGATTCACGTAAAAAATGAGCTGGCATGGTAATTTTTTGTTTCATCATGTAGTAAAAGGCCATCATCATTTGGCTTGGGTCTACTTTAAAAATACGCTCAACAAATTCCGCGTAAGCGTTATGATGACGCATTTCGTCGCCCGAAATAATTTGACACATTTTACCTAAGCGTTTATTGCCTGCTTTTTTCGCAATTTTTGCTACACGATTGTGTGAAATATAAGTGGCTAACTCTTGAAAGCTAGTGTAAACAAAGTTTTTGTATGGGTCTCTATCGGTGCCAATATCAAACCCATCCGAAATTAAATATTGAGTAGTTTTTTCAATTTCACGCATGTTAACTCTACCCGATAAGTACAAGTATTTGTTAAGTACATCGCCATGGCGGTTTTCTTCGGCGGTCCAGTGTTTTACCCATTTAGACCATCCGTTAGGGTTTCCTACTTGGTCTACACCTTCAACATCCATTAACCACGATTCGTAGGTTGGTAAGGCTTCTTCGGTAATCATATCGCCTACTAAAACTACCCAAAAATCGTATGGTAATTCTTTTGATAGTTCTCTAATTTCTTCAATTTCGTCGAAAAAGCTGTCGCCTTCAGAATTTGGTAAAAAATCAGTTGGTTGCCAAATGGTATCTATTGGAATTAAGTATTTTTTTATTAATGTCTCAACATCCTTTTCTAGAAATTTCATAACCTCTAGTCTCACATTTTTTAATGACATTTTATTTAGTTTTTTTAATGAATTGCTTCTTTAATGGTTGATTCAATGGTGTTTATAAGCCCCATTTTATCTTCAAAATCGGAAAGTTTAAGGGGCTTATGAACTTGAAATTTTAAATGCGCACCAATACCCATAGGGAATTTACCAAATTTAACCAATTTCCACGAGTTATTTATGGTTACTGGAACAATTATGGCAGATGGAATTTTTTTAAACAGTATTTCGAGTCCTTTTGTTTGAAATGCTTTTGGTGCACCGTTCCTGCTTCTTGTGCCTTCAGGAAAAATAGCGGCGGCACGTTTGGTGTTTTCAATGTACTCGCCAAATTTCATAATAGCGGGTAAGGCTTGTCTAGGGTTTTTACGCTCAATTAAAACCGAACCACCATGGCGTAAGTTGTATGATACACTTGGAATGCCTTTTCCTAAAGATTTTTTACTTATAAATTTAACATGATGCTTTCGTAAATACCAAATTAATGGCGGAATGTCGTACATGCTTTGATGATTGGCAACAATAATAAGTGGTTGGTTTTCTGGTATATTATGCGGATTGCTAAACGAAAATCGGGTGCCTAAAGCGTTTAAACTTCTCATTATAAAAAACTGAAGCCAATCGACACTAATTTTATGTGCTTTGTAACCAAAAACATTGAAACAAAACCACTGAATAGGATGGAAAACAAGTAATGTTAACCCAAAAAGTATAAAATAAACTACCGTTAAAGGATAAGCTAGTATTTTTTGCATGAAGCAAATGTAACGAAAACAACGTTTTAATATACAGCTACACAGTTGTTATTTTCGCAAATAATAGATGTTGGCGGATTTACATAAGAACAATCTGAAAGCACATCCCATTTTGTGTTGAAGTCGCTTTCTTTCTGGTTGTAAGTTGAAACTAAATTTTCGAGTTTTTCAGTACTAATTGAAGTTGAATACAGCAGGTACGATTTTGGTCCGCCGCAAGCTTTACTCCCAAAGGCAATATATTTACAGGTTTCGTTTTCATTGCACACGGAACTTTGCGCAAGTGTTTCAATATCTGTTTTTAACTGATTAAGTTCGGCTAATTCCTCTTCGTAATTGCCACTTTCATCTTCATTACATTGAAACGCAGTTAAACTGAAGAAACAAACAAGTATGATAATGGTGCATAAAATCTTTTTCATCTTTTGTATTTTCATTTTATAAAATAGATGAAAGATTTGCAGAAGGGTTGCGTGGAAAATTAAAAACTGATTAAAATTTAAAACCTGTGTCATCCTGAACTTGTTTCAGGATCTAGGTTATCGTTTAAATTTTAATCAGTTTTTTATAGGTTTTGTTATACTGAAAAGAAATTCAGCATAACAATAAAAGTTGCTTTTAAAACACGAATTAACAAAACTCGTTGTAAGCATCCATAAGGTTTTCTGCAATTAATTCTGCAGGACGACCTTCAATATGGTGACGCTCTAACATGTGTACTAATTCGCCATCTTTAAATAAAGCCATACTTGGTGAGCTTGGTGGAAATGGTACCATATGCCCACGAGCAACATCAACGGCTTCTTTATCTACGCCTGCAAAAACAGTTACCGTATGGTCTGGCTTTTTTGCGTTTTGTAAGCTTAATTTAGCTCCAGGGCGTGCATTTGCTGCAGCACAACCACAAACCGAGTTTACTACAACTAAAGTAGTTCCAGATTTTTCTAAGGCTTCGGTTACGGCTTCAGGAGTGTGTAATTCTTCAAAACCAGCGCTTACTAAATCTTCGCGCATTGGCTTTACTAATTCTGCTGGATACATATTATAATTTTTTTAATTAACAATTTTTTGTTCCGTTCCAGTTTATACTGGGATTGCAAAGATACCAATTGTGTAACAAAAACGCTGTGATATCTACAAACAAATATTATATTTAACCATAATAAAAATTTATACTATTACATGAGTTTTTCAAAATGGATAGGCGGCGCATTAGGATGGTCGTTTGGAGGGCCAATTGGCGCAATAATTGGCTTAGCTGTAGGCAGTTTAATTGATAATATGACCACTAACGGTGGTAGCCCATTTTTAGGTGATGGCGAACCTCAAACTAGAAGCAGGCATACAACCTATCGTACGCAACCTAGACAACGACCACAAACACAATCGGGAGATTTTGAGGTGAGTTTACTAGTTTTAGCATCGGTAATAATTAAAGCCGATGGTAAACAGGACCAACGAGAGCTGGATTATGTACGCCAGCAATTTGTAAGTATGTATGGTAAAGATCGTGCTAACCAAGCTTTTAAATTATTTAAAAATATTAGTAAGCAAAGTGTATCGGTAAGGCCTGTGTGTTTGCAAATAAAGCAAATGATGGATCATGCTTCGCGCCTGCAACTGATACATTTTTTATTTGGTATTGCCAAAGCCGATGGGATGGTAACTCAAGATGAAGAACGCCAAATTTATACTATGGCAGGGTATTTAGGTATTAGCGCAATGGATTACGAAAGCATTAAAGCGATGTTTTATAATAGTAGCGATAATGCGTATAAAATTTTAGAAATTGAAAAATCGGCATCCGTTGATGAAATTAAGAAAGCCTACCGAAAAATGGCTAAAAAATACCATCCAGATCGGGTAATTCATTTAGGAAAAGAACATCAAGAAGGTGCCGAGGAAAAGTTTAGGCAAGTACAAGCGGCTTACGAACAATTGCAAAAAGAGCGCGGGTTTTAGTAATAAAAAAAAAGCCAACTAACTTTAAAAATTAGTTGGTTTTTTTAGTGTGTAATTTTCTTAATTTGAAAAAGCTTGATTGCTTGTGTATATTTTAGTATCGTTTTCTTTATCGAAAACATAAACTATTTTATTGTTGGCATTAAGATAAACCGATGCTAATTTCCAGCCTTCACTTTGTGCAGCTTCAATAAGACATTTTCTTACATCTGGATTGTTTAAGTTTAATTTTGAGTTTTTAATGGTGTCTGCATTTGCAGCAACGTTAAATAATAAACCAAAAGCAATTATTATTGGTAATTTTTTCATTATAACATATAGGCGTTTAAAAATAAGCTACAATGCTAAAATAAATTTTGATTTTGATAGAAAAAATTGGTTGAATGCAAGTTTTAAACGATTAAATTAACGTTTAAAAGTGTCTATTCTTTAAATTTTACCGTAGCCTGTGCTTTGTTAACGGTCAACTCAACCGTTCTACCTAAAACTAAAGCACGATTATCCTTTTCATGGCCTGCAGGCATATTAAAAGCTATCGGGAAATCATAATCGGATAGAGCATCTAAAATAAGTTGCTCAATACTGGTGCCCCAAGGTGTTGTATTTTTTCTCATTTTACTCATATCTCCAACAATTACGCCTGTACAATTATCAAAGTATCCGGCGCGCTTCATGCTTTGTAACATACGGTCTATATGATATTTATATTCGCCAATTTCCTCAATAAAAAGTATTTTTCCTGAAGTATCAATGCTAGTATTCGAACCTAACATGGTATGAATTAAGGTTAAGTTTCCTCCAACTAATTGTCCCCTAGCAGAACCAACTTTGTTATATGCGCTTCCATTTAAAGTATATTTTAACGAATTGCCAAAAAGGGCATCTTTAAAGGTTGAAACGGTTTCGGCAATTTCTGTTAAATCATCTCGCATGCTTGTACACATCATCGCGTGAATAGTTTCAACGCCTTCATTATGTATTTGGCTGTGTAGCGCCGTAATATCAGAATAGCCAATAAGCCATTTTGGGTTGGCTTTAAATTTAGTCCAGTTTAATTTATCTAAAACTCTTACGGTACCGTAACCACCACGGGCACACCAAATGGCACTAATTTTTGGGTCGTCCATGGCTTTTTGTAAATCTTCGCAACGCTCGTCGTCGGTTCCTGCAAAATGGTTGGCTTTACTAAAAACGTGTTTTCCAATAACGGTATGTAAACCCCAACTTTTCATTAAATCTTGGGCTTGTTGTAATTCTTTTTCACGGTTTTTTAAAATACCCGAAGGCGCCACAATAGCCACAGTGTCACCTGGTTTTAAGTATGGTGGTTTTTTTAAGCTCATTATTGTAGATGTCGATGGTGTATTTTGCGAAAAGGCTTGGTTTTTACCAAAGAAAAAAACCAGACAAAACACACATAAAGTTAATAGGAATTTGCGCATAATGTAAAAGTACATTTTTTTAGTGAAACTCCATTTTATTAAGCTCAAAAGAGTGAGAATAAAATTGGAAGTTGAACTAATCCCGCTAATAAGCGGGATCTCGAAATTTCAGTAGTTTTTAATTCGCAGAATTTTTTCTAAATAGTAGTCAAATTACGTACTTTTACGGCTTTAAAAAATATGTCATTCCGAGCGAAGCGTGGGAATTTATAAAATCAACAGATTGCCACATTTTTTTCAAAAATTTCGCAATGACAATTCAATGAGAATATTAAAATGAGCACACCAAAAAGATACACCATTACCACCGCATTACCATACACAAACGGCCCAATACACATTGGCCATTTAGCTGGCGTTTACGTTCCTGCCGATATTTATGCGCGCTATTTACGTTTAACAGGAAACGATGTGGTACTTATTGGCGGAAGTGATGAACACGGTGTGCCAATTACCATTAAAGCAAAAAACGAAGGTGTAACACCACAAGATATTGTAGATAAATACCATGCGATTATTAAAAAATCGTTTGAAGATTTTGGAATTTCGTTTGATAACTATTCGCGTACTTCGGCACCTATTCATCATAAAACAGCTTCAGAGTTTTTTAAAACGTTAAATGAAAAAGGTGAGTTTATCGAAGAAACTACCGAACAATTGTTCGATGCTGAAGCTAATCAGTTTTTAGCCGATAGATTTGTTACAGGTACTTGCCCAAAGTGTGGTAACGAAGAAGCTTATGGCGACCAATGTGAAAAGTGTGGTACCAGTTTAAACGCGACTGATTTAATAAATCCGAAGTCAACCTTAACTGGAAATACACCAACTTTAAAAGAAACTAAACACTGGTTTTTACCGCTAAATAAGCATGAAGATTTCTTAAAAGAATGGATTCTCGAAGGGCACAAAAAAGACTGGAAACCTAATGTGTACGGACAAGTAAAATCGTGGATAGACGATGGTTTACGTCCAAGAGCAGTAACCCGCGATTTAGATTGGGGTATTCCTGTACCTGCCGAAGGTGGCGAAGGTAAAGTACTTTACGTATGGTTTGATGCGCCAATTGGTTATATTTCATCAACCATAGAATGGGCAGAACGCGAAGGAAAAGACTGGAAACCATATTGGAAGGATGAAGATACCAAGTTGATTCATTTTATTGGTAAAGATAATATTGTATTTCACTGTATTATTTTCCCGAGTATGTTAAAAGCTGAAGGTAGTTACATTTTACCTGAAAACGTACCAGCAAACGAGTTTTTAAATTTAGAAGGCAATAAATTATCAACCTCTAAAAATTGGGCGGTTTGGTTACCTGAATATTTAGAAGAATTTCCAGATCAGCAAGATGTGTTGCGTTATGTATTAACCGCAAATGCACCAGAAACTAAGGATAACGATTTTACTTGGAAAGATTTTCAAGCTAGAAATAACAATGAGTTGGTAGCCATTTTTGGCAATTTCATAAACCGTGTGGTGGTGTTAACCAACAAATATTACAACGGCGTTGTACCAGAGCCAAATGAATTTAACGATGTCGATTTAGAAACGCTTGCGGCTGTAAAAGCCTATCCAAACGTTATCGCGAGTTCTATTGAGCGTTACCGATTTAGAGAAGCAGGACAAGAGCTTATGAATTTAGCTCGATTAGGTAACAAATACTTAGCCGATGCCGAACCATGGAAAGTGATTAAAGAAGACGAAGCCCGCACTAAAACGATTATGTATGTGGCGCTGCAAATAGCAAGTGCTTTAGCAACTTTAAGTGAGCCGTTTTTACCGTTTACTTCAGCTAAATTAAAAGGCATACTTAATGTCACATCGAACGCAGTCGAGATGTCATGGAACGACATCACAGAAAAAGAAGTGCTACTCCCAGCAGGACATCAAATAGGTAAAGCCGAATTATTATTCAGTAAAATTGAAGATAAAACCATTCAAGAACAATTAGATAAATTGGAAGCCAGTAAAAAGGCAAACGAAGCGGCTAATAAAGCGGTTGAACCACAAAAAGATACCATTACGTTTGAAGATTTTACAAAACTAGACATTCGTGTAGGGACTATTTTGGAAGCCGAAAAAATGCCAAAAACTAAAAAGTTATTGGTTTTAAAAGTAGATACAGGCATCGATACCAGAACCATTGTATCAGGTATTGCCGAAAGCTTTACACCCGAGGAAGTGGTTGGTAAAAAAGTTACTGTTTTAGTAAACTTAGCTCCAAGAAAACTACGCGGTGTTGAAAGTCAAGGTATGATTTTAATGACCGAAACGCCAGAAGGTAAATTGGTCTTTGTAAATCCGGATGACCAAGAAGTGAGTAATGGTTTGCAGATAAGTTAGTTTTCTAAAATTACTTTGTTTATTTTCATGCTTTAATTTTAAGAAAATTTATAAGTGAAGCGAAAGAAATTACTCTTCAGTTTAATTGTTGGGTTACATGTTATTGGTTTTTCTCAAGAAAGATTAGTTGAATTCGAAAACAGTTTAAATTCTTCCAGGTATGCAACAAAAGAAGTCTTTCAAGTTGTAAATCAAGAAAACAACGATTTTGTCATGTTTTTTATCAACGCAAAACAAGTGCATAGTTATTTGTTTAACGAAGATTTTGAGATAAAGAACAAGCTGAGTTTAGAAGACAAAAGACGAAAATATAATACGATAATAGGGTATGGTTTAGAGAACGAGTTGAATTATAATTTGTTTTTAACCAACGAGAAACATAATAAATTTGCGGGCATAGGTTTTTCTTTTGATGGTCAAGTATCTTCTTTACAAGAGTTTACTTTAAGTAGTTATAACGAAAAGTTTATACAAACGGTAACCATAGATAATAAGTTCTACATGTTTACCATCAATTCAGAAACTTCAATATTAAGTATTTATGAGTTTGATGGTGTTAATTTGCCAAAACCACATCGTTTGAATTTTCAAATGGGAGCATTTTTAGGTCGAGACGGTAAAAGCCAAACCTTATACAATGTTTTTAAAATAAACAGTAGAGGCAATTATGTAAATATTGAAACCAATAAGATTGATAATAAATTACCGAATCCTATCGAAGTTACATCAAAAGAGAAAAAACTTTATGTAATGGGCAATCAAGTTGTTTTTACTTTCGACAATTATAAACATAAAACCCAGATTCTTACTATAAATATTAAGGATTTCAGTTACGACCTAAAAACTGTAATGAAATCGTTAGAATCGCTAAAGCTAAATCAAAAAAGTGCCAATACTTATATAAATAATGACCTTATTTATACCATAGCTTCAAATAACAAAGAGATGCAAGTAGATATAAAGAACTATCATACTGGCGAAATAATCAAAGAAATCAACTTAAAAGTTGAGGATAGTATTACCTTTAAAAATACGCCAATAATTCAAGAAGGTGGTGTTTACGATAATTATAGGGAGTTAGAAAGCACAAAAAAGTTTCTACGAAAAATTTCTTCTGGAGATTTGGGTATAAGTGCTTATAAGCAAGATTCGGAACATATTATTACCATAGGAAGTGAAAAACAAGTGGCTCGAGGAGGTGGAATGATGATGCCTATGGGTGGTTTTGGCGGAATTCCAATTACAACCATGGGTAGTAGTAACATTTTTTTCAACCCTACTTATTTTGCTTATAACGCATATACATCATCGAAATCAACAAGAATTGAATGTTTGTTTGATGCTGATTTTAATCATTTAGATGGTGATATAAAACCTAATGTTTTCGATAGAATTGATGATTATGTTGATGATACGGGAAAGTCTGAAACTACATTGTCTTCGGTAGCTTCTGGTTCTCAAAAAGGTGGATATCAACAAATCCAAAAAGAATCTGAAATTAATGATAAAAAGGAAACTGAAACTATTTTCAGATATAAGGATTACATCATTTTAGGAAATTTTAATAATGGTGACCCTAAAACTTATTCTTTAACTAAGTTTACTGAGTAAAAGTCATTCTCATAATTCTAAATACATCATAAAAGCACCTTTTTCAAGGTGCTTTTTTAGTTAATTCGTTGTTAAAAATGAATGAATAAAATGATGTTTAATTCTTTGCGATGCCTTGATAATTAAATGTTTATTGGTGTTTCTAAAAGCTTTCTTAAAACGCGTTGTCTAAAAAATCGGCGTCTTTACGGTAGCTTCTTGTCGTAAATAGAGTAGGTTATTAATTAAAATCAACTTTATGAAACGAATACTTTTATTAGTTACACTTGTATGTTTAATGTCTTGCGGATCTTCAAAAACCGTGCGGCAATCTAACAAGGTTATAAAAGGAGATTGGTCGTTAAATACCATTACGTATAGTCAACCAGGAACTTATAACGTGACCTTACTTAACGATGTTTCAAAATTTTGTTTTGAAGGTAGTACATGGCAATTTGTGCCTAACAACAACACGGGAATTTATAGTATAAATAACAGTGATTGTTTGGCAGGAGAACGCCACTTTGTATTTACCATTCAAGAAATTGATGAAACTACTGGACTTTATAATTTTCTTTTAAAACCAACAAGCGAGAAGTACAAATCGGAAACCAATCAAGGTTTCAGGTTAAGTTTAACAAACTTATCAGATACCACAATGCAGTGGCAACAAACATTGAATGTAGATGGACAACCGTTTACCATTACAATGAATTTTATCAAAAAATAATTAACCCAAAAAAATTAAAAAAATGAAAAATATATTGAAGAAATCGTCTGTAACCATGTTAGCGTTGGTAATCGTTTTGGCTTTTACAAGTTGTAAATCGGTTCAAAATGCAAATAATAAACAAAAAGGTGCTGTAATTGGCGCAACTGGCGGAGCTATTTTAGGAGCCATAATTGGTAATAATGTCGGTAAGGGAGGTAACGGCGAACTAGGAGCTGTTATAGGCGGTGTAGTTGGCGGTGGTGCTGGCGTACTTATTGGAAATAAAATGGATAAGCAAGCGCAAAAGATTGAAGAAGAAGTTCCAGGAGCGCAAGTAGAACGTGTTGATGATGGGATAGTAGTTACCTTCGACGAGAATAGCGGCGTGTATTTTGCAACCAATAAATATAATATCAATACAGCATCGGAAGCAACATTAAACAAATTAGTGAGTGTTTTTGCCGAATATCCAGATACCAATATTTTGGTTGTAGGACATACCGATAGCCAAGGTGCAGAAGATTATAACATGACGCTATCAAAAAACAGAGCTTATGCCGTTACTAATTACTTATCTGGTCATGGTATTAGTTCAGGGAGATTAACTACAAATTGGTTTGGTGAAAATCAACCGATGTACGATAACAATACTGTTGACGGTAGAGCAAAAAACCGTCGCGTAAATGTGGCCATTCTTCCTAATCAAAAAATGATTGAAGACGCTAAGCAACAAGCGGGGAGTTAATTTTTTTATAAGGGATTACTAACTATTTTAACTCCAAAGCCGTCTTTTTATGGGCGGCTTTTTTATTTTATTATATTTTATAACTTTACTAAAAACAAAATATTATGTTATCAAAAACAATAGAAGAAGCCCTTAATAATCAAATTAAAATTGAAGCCGAATCATCACAAATATATTTAGCTATGGCATGTTGGGCCGAAGTAAAAGGTTTAGAAGGTGTTGCTGGTTTTATGTATGCACAATCCGATGAAGAGCGCGAGCACATGCTTAAATTAGTGAAGTTTGTTAACGAACGCGGTGGGCACGCTAAAGTTTCGGCATTAAAAGCACCCGATGTTACTTTTAACTCTTTTAAAGATATGTTTGAATTGCTTTTAAAACACGAAATGTTTGTGTCGCAAAGTATAAATGAGTTGGTTCATATTTCGCTTCAAGAGAAAGATTATGCTACTCACAACTTTTTACAATGGTATGTGTCTGAACAAATTGAAGAAGAAGCCGTTGCCCGAACCATTTTAGACAAAATTAATCTTATTGGTGACGATAAAGGCGGTTTGTATTTATTCGATAGAGACATACAAAACTTAACTGTAAGTACTGCAGCACAAGATAATACACAGGCTTAATTTTAACATTTAATATTATTTAGATTAATTAAGAATAGTCTACATTTGCCCAGTTTTTATTTTCTATAACTACATGGGAAAGAAGAAAAAAGATAAAAAAGAACAGAAAAAAGCTTTAAAAACCTTACACAAGGCGGGTATTATAAACGCGAAAAAGGTAAAAAGCAAATGCTGTGAAAAATACAAAAAGGGCGAAAATAAACGTTGTGGCAAATGCCCGTGTTTCGATTTGCTAAAAAAGGTCGCTTAACACCTCTTCTTAAAGCGGTTTATATTTCATTTTAATTATAATCTCCATACGGATGGCGATACCAATGCTCAATTTGCGCAAGACTATCATTTTTTATGTACTGCAGCTTAATGCGGTTTGGTGTAATTTCTAATAATTTATAACGATTTTGGTCACCCGAAGCTGTCTTTGTAGTAAGTACCGAATCACTTTGATTAACACACCAAGTTATTCCCCAAATTTTACTATTGTCGGTGCCTCGGTATCTGTATTTCAGGTTTGCGCTTAATAAATGGAATCGTCCATAAAGCACTAATCCATCAACATACCTTATTGAACTCCATTTTCCAACCAATTGTTTTTCAAGTGTATTTCGGTTTACAAGTTCGTTCATTACCGATTCTTCACGTTCTTTCTCTGTGGGCAAAAACAGTTTCAGAAAAATGATTAAACCAGCAATACCAACTAAAACTAATAGTCTTGGAAATTTCATTTTAAAAAAGTGCGAATTTTAATTTCGGTTAATATCTCATTCTAACATATTGAACTGCTGCTCTAATTAATAAAAAAGGTAAAATGATGAGTACTGAGCCAAATAAGTTAGTTGGTGTAAAAGTTTCAGGGAAATTACGAACCACAAAAAACATAAATATAACGCCTAGAATGATGGACACATGAAGCACGAGCATATTTGGGGTAAAAACTCCAAAACTTACTTTTACAGGTTGATCTGAGCTGTGTATCATAATGCGTTCTATAATTACGAATATTAGGTTGATATTGAAAAACCAATTCCTGAAAAACAGTATTTTCATGTTTATTAAAATGAGTGTATCATTGTTCCAATTTGCCATAAATGCAAAAAACACAACAATAAAAATGAAGTAAACACCCATTTGAATAAAAGAACCAAAAATTGATGTGGATTGGTTACCAACAAGCACTGCATTTTTGTTTCTTTTGAAAAGAATTCTATCAATAATTATTCTAATAAGCTCGTTCCACCAAAAGAAGAAAAGAACATAAAACACAGTTGTTTGTCCGTTCCATATCGACAGCGCTGTTAGAAGCGTAAACACCAAAAAGTCCCATTGTGCATAATGTTTTAAGGGTTTGTCTAATAATGTGTTTAGATAACTCATGTCTAGTTTATTAAATGATTACATTGCTTTTACAGCTTCTAGCATGTCTTGAAACTTATGTAGGACGGCATCTTCGTATGCGGTGTTTCCTAAAATTTCGCCATTAGCTAGTGTGGTTTTATAAAACCGAATTCCTGCAATAGTATTTGTGTTTAAATCGATATGTGCTTCCGCGTAAGCTATTTTGTGGTTTTGTTTGTCGGTTATGTATTCAAACAGAACTACTTCTGTAAGTTGAAGTTTGTCTTTGTTTTTTGAGTAAAATTGAAGTGTTTGGTTAGAGTAGGATTCTAACCCAAAAGGTAAATTATCTTTAGGCGCTTCTTTGTTGAAACGCTGCATGCCTTTTAGAAGCCTTTCCGTTGTTTTTTCGTCTTCAGTTAAATTAAATTTTAAAATTAGGTTGTCTAAATAGGTGCTGACTTTAAAATTGCTTTGCGGTTCAACGTACGAAGTTATTTCCTTATTTTCTAAATAAAAACTGTTAGTTATAACATCAGGCTGGTTGTTTTTCTTTAGGGTTTTTGTAGTTTTATAAAGATTACCTTGTTCTGAATAAAAATACTTAATTGTGGTTAGCGAATTATATTTATGGGCTATGGTTTCCTTCAATCTACCATTCTCGAAGGTAAAATTAATTTGATTTTTTTGACCATTTTTAAAAATTATGGTTTCTTTTTCAAGCTCGTTTTTTGCATTGTATTTGTAAGTGTGTTTTTTGTTTACTGATGCGTCATTGCTTTGAAAAATACGTTTGTTCAGTTTGCCTTTTTTGTAGCTGCTTTTTGTTAGCAACCATGTTTTCTCCTGTAAATTTTCCGTTAGAGAGCTTTCAATAAAGCCATTTTTAGTGAATTGATGTGCAGATTTTTCTTTTGGTTGTTTATTGAGGTTGTAATAAACAGATTCAACCTTTGAAACTGCATTTTCAAAACCATAATTCTTGTAACTAATACTAGGAAGCGATTGCGCAATTACATTTAAACCCAGAAATAATAGGCTAGCAGATAGTAATTTAATTTTTAGGGACATATTGTTCTTTAAGTTTATATTGGCTAGTAAATCTTTTAGATTCTTCTCGAATAAATGTGCGCTCTTCATTACTTAATTCAGATAAAATGTTTTTTGTATGCGCTCTAGCATATGGGTTGGGTATGTTAATTAAATATCTGTGAGCCACAACTTTGTCTAATTGATAAAGCCGTTTAAATAGTGATGCATGATCTTTGTTTAATCTGTCGATGCTTATTTTTTGTGCAAGATTATTGTGTTGGTTAACTACTATTTGTTTAAACTCAGATTTGTTTTTATAGAAGGTGCTTATGTATAACTTTGTTAAGCTTAGCATAGCACGATCTATTTGTTCGGAAGCATTTGTATTGTGGCTATTAGTAGTTGTAGTAGCTTTTGGTGTGTAAATATTAGAATAGTCAACAACTAACGCTCCGTTTTTAAATTCGCCATAAGTTTTTTTGAATGTTTTTCTATCGGTTTTTACGGCTAGACCTGATAATTGTCCATTGTGGGCAAATGCTCCGTTATAGATGTACGTGCTTGTTGCAAACATACCAGCGTAATTAATTTTTCCTTGGCTGTCCCAATCGCCTACATAGAAGTTACCATTCTTTTTCCATTTATAGCCACCTACTTTGTAGGGCTTTCCGTTTTTAAAGAATCCAGAATAAACATCGCCTTGATTGTATTTAATAACTCCGTATCCGTTTTGGCAATTACCCAAACAATTATCTCCAGTTGTTTTTTTGTTTAAATAATCGGTTAACAAATTGGTGGTTAATTTGCCTTGGGTATAAATACCTGCTTGACTTAATTTGTTGTTTTTATAGTAATAGCCATAGCCATCTTGTTTGCCGTCTTTCCAATGCCCATAGTATTGTTCGTTTGTTGATTTCCATTCATATGTTCCAAATCCACTTCGCTGCCCGTTATAAAAATTACCACTATAAATATCACCATTGGCATAAAGAAACTGTCCATATCCATGGAATTTACTGTTTTTAAAGAAACCTTCTATTTTTGCTCCACTTTCAAATTCATAAGTACCGTAACCGTCTTTACAATTTCCTGAAATACACGGGGAGGTTGTTTTTGTAGTTGCAGTTAGCTCGGGTTTATTTTGACTGATGATATCTGTAGTTGCATCAAAATATCTGGCAGGAAGCCATTCGTTTTTTTGGGCATACTTATAGGATGATAGCGTTATTTTTGTATCATCTGGTAAAGTTACTACCTGATCAAAAGTTGTTGTATAGGTTATCTCTTTTACTTCATTTTGTATTTTGCCTTTAACAACTAAATAGAAATATGTTTTATCATTTTTATCATATTTATAATAAAAAAAGTGACTACTAGGTGTTTTGCTGTGCTTTAAAAGTTTGCCGTTTAAATAAGCTTTATTACTGTCTATATCATAATATATAAGAGTTTTTGTGTCGTAATATTTGTTTTTCGAAGCGTAAACAATACGGTCTCCTTTTGTGGTTTTACTCATACTTTTTTTTGCGTCTGTAAAAACGGGTACGCCTTGATAATATGGGGCAAAACTCGCGTTTAATTTATGCATCATAACATCGGAGTTTGGTAAAACCATTTCTGCTTTTAAGCGGCTTGTTGGCTTTCTGTCTTTGGCATGAGAACCTTTTACGGTGTAATAGGAATGTGAAAAAACATCATATAACTGTATATCTTCCGTTTCTGGTAGTTTGCTCCAACTAATATCGTTGGCTACTTTGCCATTTCTAAAAATAGATACAGGATAAGCTTTATCGGGATACACCGAACCGAATGTAATTTCGTTCTTTTTTTCAAGCTCGCTATAGTATTGAATTGGGGTTGTAAAAACATTTGTAATGCCGTTCGACTGTTTGTAGGTTTGCTCTATTGGGTTTCCTTTTTCATCAAACTTATAAAATATTTCAGTGGTAATATTTGGGGTATATCCGCCTTCGGTTTTTACTAGCCATCCATTTTTATAGGTATTTATGTAAGTTAATTCTTTGTTTTTATTTTTTGAAGTGTATTGTATCTGTAGCGCATCATTTAATAAGTTATATTGATAGGCTATAGTTTTAAGGTCTCCATTTTGGTTGATTTCCTCAAAAATCAGCCTATTTTTATTATCGTAAGTGTATTTTGTAATGCTGTGTTTTGTATTATAAACATGATCGTTGCTAACAATTAAACCGTTTTCATAAACAAAGGTTTCTGTAGCACCACCAAAGTAACGTATTTTAGTAATGTAACCAGCTTCATTAACTGTATAGGTATGGCCACCATTACCTTTTAAAATACCGTTTTCATAATTATAGTGTAGAGTAGATTTTATGCAATGCCCTGATCTACTAAAAACAGGCATGTTTTTGAAGCCATCTTTAAAACCTGCCGAATAAACATCGCCTTTTAAATTAAAATGCTCTAGTTTGTATTTAAAAGCAATAGGATTTAGTGGTGCATTTACAAAATCTACTTTTTGAGAATAAGCATTAAATGCTAAGAGTAGTGTAATTAAGAAACTTAAACCTTTCAGAGTTTTCATAAAAAATACGTGTTGTTGAGGGAAACAAAACTACTTTTTAATGAAACAGGAAGTAATACGATGAATGTCGTATATTTTAATAAAGTAACTTTCTATATTTGCTTTTTTACAGAATAAGAACACCTTTTATGTTAATAACCGATTATATTTTCTCGCATACCCAACTGCCCAAAACCGCCATACAAAACACCATTAATTTACTTAATGATGCGTGTACTGTACCGTTTATTTCCCGATACCGGAAAGAAGCCACAGGAAATTTAGATGAAGTACAAATAGGCGACATTGTAAAATATAAAGAGCAGTTTGAAGCTTTAGAAAAACGAAAAGCCGCCATTTTAAAAGCCCTTGAAGAACAAGATGTTTTAACCCCCGAATTGCAACAAAAAATTGAATCCACTCAAGATGCTACGGCCTTAGAAGATTTGTATTTGCCCTACAAGAAAAGCCGAAAAACTAAAGCAGAAAAAGCGCGCCAATTAGGTTTAGAACCTTTGGCTAAAATAATAATGAGCCAAAATGCAAGAGATGTAGAGTCGGTGGCATTTCGTTATGTAAAAGGTGAGGTAAATTCTGCCGAAGACGCTCTAGAAGGTGCGCGCCATATTATAGCCGAATGGATAAACGAGCGTACCGATATTCGTAACAACATTCGTTATCAACTTGAGCGTTTCGCCATTATTTCAACAAAGGTTGTAAAAACTAAAGAGCACGAAGAAGATGCTCAAAAGTTTAAAGATTATTTTGGTTGGGAAGAATCGCTTAACAGAATACCATCACACCGTTTATTAGCTATTTTAAGAGCTGAAGGTGAGGGTTTTATTCGTGTAAAAATTGAAATTGATGACGATAGAGCACTAAATAAAATAGAACAGCGTCTTATAAAATCGAATAACGATTGCGCAGAACAAATCGAGCTAGCCATAAAAGATGCTTACAAGCGTTTGCTTTTACCATCGTTAAGTAACGAAGCTTTGCAAAACGCCAAACAAAAAGCCGATGCTTCGGCCATAACCGTTTTCGCAAAAAACTTAAAACAATTGTTACTAGGTTCGCCATTAGGCGAAAAACGTATTTTAGCTATCGATCCAGGGTTTCGTACCGGTTGTAAGTTGGTTTGTTTAGATGCGCAAGGGCAGTTAAAACACAACGAAACTATTTATCCGCATCCGCCAAAAAATGATAGTACGGGCGCTATTAAAAAAATCAGCTCATTAACCGAAGCTTATAAAATTGAAGCCATTGCCATTGGGAATGGAACCGCATCGCGTGAAACTGAGGCGTTAGTTCGAAAAATTAGGTTTAAAAACGATATTCAGGTATTTGTGGTAAGTGAAGCGGGTGCGAGTATTTATTCAGCATCAAAAATTGCACGCGACGAGTTTCCAAATTACGATGTTACGGTACGTGGAGCAGTGTCTATTGGTCGCCGTTTGCAAGATCCGTTGGCAGAATTGGTTAAAATTGAAGCCAAAAGTATTGGTGTTGGGCAATATCAGCACGATGTAGATCAAACCAAACTAAAAAACGAACTCGATACTGTTGTAGAGCATTGTGTAAATGCTGTTGGCGTAAACTTAAATACGGCCAGTAAAAGTTTGCTGAGTTATGTGTCTGGAATCGGACCAAAACTAGCCGAAAATATTGTAGCTTATCGGGATACGCATGGTGCATTTGCATCGCGAACCGATTTAAAAAACGTGCCGCGTTTAGGAGGAAAAGCCTTCGAGCAAGGTTCGGCGTTTCTTAGAATAAAAGATGCTAAAAATCCGTTAGATGATTCTGCGGTGCATCCAGAAAGCTATCATATTGTAAAAACTATTGCAAAAAATGAAGGTAAAACAGTTGATGCACTTATTGGTAATTCGCAAGTGTTGCAAAGCATCAATTTAAAACAATATGCTTCAGATAAAGTAGGGTTGCCAACCCTTCAAGATATTGTAAAAGAGCTTGAAAAACCTGGGTTAGATATTCGCGAGCAAGCTAAAGTGTTCAGCTTTAATCAAAATATAAAAACCATTACCGATGTACAACCGGGACAGCTGCTACCAGGTATTGTAAACAACGTTACTAATTTTGGTGCTTTTGTCGATATTGGTATTAAGGAAAGTGGTTTAATTCATATTTCAAACCTATCCGATGGTTTTGTCAGCGATGTAAACGAGCATATCAGTCTGCATCAGCAGGTAATAGTTAAAGTTTTAGAGGTAGATCTTCCGCGAAAGCGTATTCAATTAAAATTGCATAAATAAAAAAACGCGTTCTTGTATTAAGAACGCGCTTTTTTATTATAAAACAAATGAAGTTATTATTTGTTCATATTTTTCATTTCATCAGTAAAAGTATCTAAATCAACACCGTTGCTTACTAATGTTAATGCTTTGTCAACAATATATTTTACATTTTCAGGATGAAATCCTAAGCCAACTGCAATTTTTCTAAGCAAGCTAATTTCATCCTCATCTTTAATATGGTCAACATAAACCATTCTTGCTAAATCATATAAACGCTCTAATCTTAAATCATAAGAATGAGGGGCGTTAATAGGGTGTTTTTTGTAATCTTTTAAAATAGCGGCATAGTCTACTTCGCTAATATTTAAATTACGAGCTAATCTATCTAAAAACGCTTTTTCTCCGTCGGTTATAATACCATCGTCCATGGCTACACGAACAATAGCTGCGAAATGGTCTTCATTACGTTTTTTAAAACCACTATCAAATAAATCTGAAAACGACATAATTATCAATTTTTTAAGTGTTGCAAACCTACATATTTTTTTAATAATTTAACCTAAAAATTTTAAATTTTGGGCGTTACCACAAGGGGCGGGCTTTCGCTACTCGCTGCCTCCTGCGTCGGCGAGCTCAAACATGCCGCTCAATCCCTAACGCAAATTAAATCCGTAAACCATGCATTTTAATACAGTATTATACTAAAAATAAAGTACATGCCTTATCTTTGCAACTTTAAAAACACAATTAGGTGAGTAAAACCCATATCTCTCAAGCCTATTTACAGGTTTTGCAATCGCATAATCTGCACGATGCTATTGCCCAAACTCAAACAAAAACACATTTAAAAGGTCTTGTAGGTTCTGCATTATCATTTGTTTTAGCAAATGCTTTTAAGCAAGCAAAAAAGCCGTTTTTACTGGTTTTTGATGATAAAGAAGAAGCTGCACATTACCTGAACGATTTCGAGCAACTTTGCGATAAGCCAGATGTACTTTTTTACCCAGGAAGTTACCGCAGACCATACGAAATTGAGGAAACCGATAACGCCAATGTATTATTGCGTGCCGAGGTTTTAAATCGCATTAATTCGCAAAAAAAACCGGCCTTAATTGTAACCTATCCCGATGCGCTTTTCGAGCAAGTGGTAACCCGAAAAGAGTTAGAGCGCAATACACTAAAAATTGCGGTAAGCGATAATTTGTCTATCGATTTTGTAAACGAAGTCCTTTTCGAGTACAAGTTTAAACGTGTGGATTTTGTAACCGAACCTGGAGAATTCTCGGTACGCGGTGGTATTGTAGATGTGTTTTCGTTTAGTAACGACGAGCCGTATCGAATCGAGTTTTTTGGCGATGAGGTCGATACCATTCGAACCTTCGATGTTGAAACGCAGCTGTCCATAAATCAGCTTAAAAAAATCAATATTATTCCCAATGTGGCGAATAAAATGGTGGAAGAAAAACGCCAAAGCTTCCTAAAATACGTGGCTCAAAAAACAGTTGTAGGCATAAAAAATGCAGATTTATTGTTTTCGAGAATCGACGATTTTTATGGTAAAGCTGTAGACGCTTTCGCAAACCTTTCAAAAGATATAAAACACGCTAAACCTAACGAGTTATTTTGCGATGCTTCGTTATTAAAAAAGCAGTTGTTAGATTTTACACTTGTTGAGTTTGGTAATTCGGCAGTTATGCTGAACAAAATAGAAACTTCGCAGAATACTTTCTTAGAGTTTAACACAACACCGCAACCATCATTTAACAAACAATTTAATTTATTAATTGAAGATTTAAATAGCAATCATAACAAAGGCTACACCAACTATATTGCCTGCGTAAGTGAGCAACAAGCCAAACGTTTTCACGACATTTTCGACGATTCAAATCTTGAGGTTAGTCCGTATAATACCATAATCGTATCGCTTCATCAGGGTTTTATAGATCATGAAAATAAAATAGTTTGTTATACCGATCATGAAATTTTTGAGCGCTATCATAAATTTCACATTAAAAATGGCTATGCTAAAAAGCAAGCTATAAGTTTAAAAGAGCTTACTAATTTAGAAATTGGCGACTACGTAACACACATCGATCATGGTGTTGGACGTTTTGGAGGCTTACAAAAAATAGATGTAGAAGGTAATAAACAAGAAGCCATAAAATTGGTGTATGGCGAGCGCGATGTACTGTATTTAAGCATTCATTCTTTGCACAAAATCACCAAGTTTAATGGTAAAGATGGTAAGCCACCTAAAATTTATAAATTAGGCAGTACCGCTTGGAAAAAACTGAAACAAAAAACTAAAGCACGTGTAAAACATGTCGCTTTCAACTTAATAAAACTCTACGCGAAACGTAAAACCGAAAAAGGCTTTCAATACCAACCCGATAGTTATTTACAACACGAATTAGAAGCCTCTTTTATTTACGAAGACACGCCTGACCAAAGTACTGCAACAGCCGATATTAAAGCCGATATGGAAAGCGAGCGCCCCATGGACAGATTGGTTTGTGGCGATGTTGGTTTTGGTAAAACCGAGGTGGCTATTCGAGCCGCATTTAAAGCGGTAGATAATGGCAAACAAGTAGCTGTTTTGGTACCAACAACCATTTTGGCTTATCAGCATGCTCGAACCTTTAGAAAGCGTTTAGAAGATTTCCCGGTAACTGTAGATTATGTCAACCGTTTTAGAACGGCAAAGCAAAAACGTGAGACTTTAGAGCAGCTCGAAAAAGGCACTGTGGATATTATTATTGGAACGCATCAATTAGTAAATAAAAACGTAAAGTTTAAAGATTTAGGCCTTTTAATTGTAGACGAAGAACAAAAATTTGGGGTTGCTGTAAAAGAAAAGCTTAAGACCATAAAAGAAAATGTAGATGTGTTAACGCTAACCGCAACGCCAATACCACGAACGCTTCAGTTTAGTTTAATGGCAGCGCGTGACTTATCGGTTATTACAACACCACCGCCAAACCGTTATCCAATCGAAAGTCACGTAATTCGTTTTAACGAAGAAACCATTCGAGATGCGGTAAGTTATGAGATAGAACGCGGCGGACAAATATTTTTCATTCATAATCGTATTGAAAATATTAAAGAAGTAGCAGGCATGATTCAACGTTTGGTACCCGATGCTAAAGTAGCCGTTGGACATGGGCAAATGGATGGTAAAAAACTCGAAGAACTCATGTTGCAATTTATGGATGGCGCTTTTGATGTGTTGGTAAGTACAACAATTATTGAAAGTGGCCTCGATGTGCCAAATGCCAACACCATTTTTATTAATAACGCCAATAATTTTGGCTTGAGCGATTTGCACCAAATGCGTGGTCGTGTAGGGCGTAGCAACAAAAAAGCCTTCTGTTATTTTATTACGCCAGAGTATTCGGCAATGACTGAAGATGCCAGAAAACGAATTACAGCTTTATCCCAATTTACCGAGCTTGGTAGTGGTTTTAATATTGCTATGAAGGATTTAGAAATTCGTGGTGCAGGCGATTTATTGGGCGGTGAACAAAGCGGATTTATAAATGAAATTGGTTTCGATACCTATCAAAAAATATTAAACGAAGCTATTGAAGAATTAAAGGAAAACGAATTTAAAGATTTATACGACGAACCTGAAGAAAACAAGGTTTACGTAAAAGATGTTACCATTGATACCGATTTCGAGCTCCTTTTCCCAGATAATTACGTAAATAATATTGCAGAGCGTTTAAGTTTGTACACTCAACTTAACGAATTGAAAACAGACGAAGAATTACAAAAGTTCGAAGCTAATTTAATTGATAGATTTGGCGAATTACCACAACAAGTGACCGATTTATTAAACAGTGTCCAAATAAAGTGGCTGGCAACCAAAATTGGTTTCGAAAAAGTGGTGATGAAGCAAAACAAATTAATAGGGTATTTTATTAACGATCAGCAAAGTAGTTTTTATCAAAGTACTAATTTTACTAACGTGTTACAGTTTGTACAAAAACACCCTGAAGCTTGTAAAATGAAGGAAAAACAAACCCGAAACGGATTGCGATTATTGCTTACGTTTAACAACATAAAAACTGTAAAACAGGCGTTAAACGCATTAAAACCTATTGCTGCTTAATTATTGAATTAATAATTTTACGTGATACTGAATTTGTTTTAGCATCAAACTTAAAAAGAAGATTACCAACATACCAAAAGAATCAATATAAATGAAACGCATATTTTTTCTCTTCATTTTTTTACCCAATATGTTGTTGGCGCAACATACTATAAAAGGGGTTTTTTCGCCTGCGGGAGAGTTTCGCGCTACTATTTTGTATAAAGTAACACCAACAGTTTCGGAGTATGTGGCGAGTTATGAATTGGAGAAGGACGGATCGTTCGAAATACAATTAGATTCAACAGTAACAAAAGGGATGTATCGCTTGGTTTATGCGTTACCACAAGAAGATTATAATTTCGATATTATTTACAACGGAAAAGAAAATATTGAACTAACCTTTAATTCTGAAACAGGCGTAACTTTTGTAAAATCTATCGAAAACAAATTGCTTACCTCTTATACCAATAGCATGTCTATGATTACACAGAGTTTAAGTAATTATTATGGTAGTCAAAGTAAAGATACAACGGCTTTAAAATCTATTTTTAAAACCCAAAAGGAAACTCAAACTAATTTTGAAAAAGCGGCTCAAAACACCATTGCATTACATTTTATTAAAGCCAATAAACCTTATATTCCAACAAAAGTTGAAAATGTTAAAACCTATATTGGTAATTTAAGGAAACACTATTTCGATAATATCGATTTTGCAAATACTACCCTTCAAAGTTCTAATTTTTTAGATGAAAAAATGCTGAATTACGTTTTTGGAATGAGTGATGAAACCAAAGACGATATTACCAATTATAAACAAAACATAAGTGTATTTTGTAAGGCCATGCAGAAGGTGCCTGTAAAAACTAAACGTATCATGTTGGTCGATTTATGGCAACAAATGGTTGATTTAGGAATAGAACCTGTGGCTAACTATATTTCTGAAAATTATTTAATGAATATTGCCGTAGAGCTTAACGATCAAGAGCTTTTACACACTTTAATTCTGTACAAAAACCTATCGAATGGTAGTGTAGCTCCCGATTTTTCAATTGAGTTTAAAAAAGAAAGTACAGTAACCACCAAAAAGTTAAGCGAATTAAAGCTGGCTGAAAATTACGTTATTGTATTTTGGAGTAGCACGTGTTCGCATTGTTTAGATGAAATCCCTCAGTTACATAAATTGGTAAAAACTTACGAAAAAGGTAAAGTAAAAGTAATTGCGATTGGTTTAGAAGATCAAATTTATGGTTGGAAAACCCTAACTTACAATTATCCTGAGTTTATTCATGTGTATGGTGAAGGCAAATGGGATAATCAAATTGGTAACGATTATGGTGTTACAGCAACACCAACTTATTTTATACTTGATAAAGACAAAAAAATTATTACCAAACCAGAAGATTTTGAGGCTTTAAAACTGTTTTTTGAAGGAGAAGAGTAATTAAAATGTCATAACGAGGAGTGGACGTGGTTATCTTTCGGTTTTGAGATCCTGAAACAAGTTCAGGATGACATAAGCCTTAAAAATAATAAAAAGCATCCTCTAAATGTTCTATGTTATACTGCTTGCCCTCTTTTACAATAGCAATAATATCAAATCGAACTTCTAAATCTAATCCGTTAACGGTAACATATTCATCAACAGCTTTAACTAAATTTTTTATTTGTTTTGGTTTTACGAAATCTTGAGGATTACCAAAATCTATGGTTGATCGTGTTTTTACCTCAATAATGGCTAATGTATCTTCTTTTTGAGCGATAATATCAACTTCGGCTTTATCAAATCGGTAGTTGCGTTCAATAATATCATAGTTGTTCTCAATAAGAAAATCAACCGCTAACTGTTCACCTTTTTTGCCTAATTCGTTGTGTTGTGCCATTTTGCTAAAGTAGGGTTTATTTTGTCATTCCGCCCTCGATGCGGAATCCACTAAAGGAACTTTTAAGCCAAAAAAGGAATTATTATTTCTAATAATATGATTGTAATGTGGTATTGAAAAATCCCAAACATGAGTCATAGGATGTTTCAATTTAATATCAAAATATTCTTCATCGGTTAACTCATAAAGTGATTTATTGAACATTTGTTTAGCCAAAGATTTTCTAAAGTCTATATATTCATTGTTAATTATGGCGTTCATCTCAAAAAATATATTAAAATTCGAATTTAAATCATAAAGGCTAATTATAATATCATTTTCTTCAATCCATGGTTTTATAAGATTTTTTAAATGACCAGTAGTAATCGTTGTGTTATTATGAATTATTTGATTATTCTTTAAATAAATAATTCGTGTTTTCGGTATTATGGTATCTGAAAGCGAGAGTGTTATTGGCGGTGGTGGTACTTTGGAGATTTTCTTAAGTGAATTTGTGTAGTAACCGTCGTTCTCAATAAAGGGAAATAGCTTTTTAGTTAATATGTCATAGCTGTATCTAAACCCTAGAGAATCATCATATTCTAAATTTATTTTTCCAACGAAATTAACTTTTAAAAGATTGACAGCTTTTAATTGATAGAGCATGTCTTCAACAAACTTCATCGGTGTAGTTTTATCAATAAAAAATGTGGCAGAATAAAATGGCGTAAGTTCGCATCTTGAGCTTGCACGTTCGTTGTATACAAACTGGGGTATATCGTTTATTTCTGCATAAGAATCATTTAATCGTAAGCTTAACGAATTCGTTTTTAGGCTCTGTCCGAAATATAGGAAAATTTCATTATCGCTATTTTCTTTGAATAATGCTTGAGGGATAATGCTGTTGAGTAGATTTATTTTTAATAAAGGTTTATCCCAATTTGAAGTATCAGAAATATTTCTAACCAAAAAGATTGAATCGTTGAGTGTTAAAGTGTCTTTTTTTACATTAGCTTTAACAGAATAATCATTAAAAAGTAACTCTCTATTTTTAATTTTTAAAGAGTATTTATGCCAATAATCAAAATAAGGAAAGTTGAATTTGATTGAATCATTTTCAATGATGATACTTTTTGATTCATTATTTAAACGACTTGGTTTAACTGCAGAGTTTATCCACTTGCCTTGATATTTCGATTCATTATTGCAAGAAATGAAGCAAAAGATTACGAAGATATTGAGTATAATAGTTTTCATAATGGCTAGTTTTTGAATTAATTAGCCACAATAAAGATACCAAAACTAACCCCTAAACAAAAAGAAATCATCTTTCATGTCTTCAATTTGTCCATCTTCGTTGGTAATGATGTAATCGATGGCTTGCGTAGTAAACGCATCACCTTTTTCGGTAAGAGCCACAATGTTTTTGTTAAACTGAATCATGTTGTTTTTTAGAGCCAAATCTAATATGGTCTTACTCCGAACTTTCCCCCAATTAATATGTTCATTTAAATGATTTACATGGCGTTCCGTCTCTTCGGTATGGTTTTTTAAATGAAGTAAAAACGTAAGTAAAAGTACTTCGGTGCGTTGTTGTTTCTCTCGGTATAAAACTGCAATAACGCCTTTGTTAGGAGCAAATAAATACACGCTTAAAAACACGAGACCAAGCATGGTAGTAATAGAACCCGAAATAGAAGCATCTAACGCATGAGCGAGCCAATAACCTGCAATGGCACTAAACACACCAAAACTTATGGCATAGACGAGCATACGCTTTAAATTGTTAGTGATTAAATAGGCCGAGGCAGCAGGAGCAATCATTAGAGCAACCACCAAAATGGCACCAACAGCATCAAAAGCACCAACCGAGGTTATTGATGATATCGACATTAACCCGTAGTGAATTAACGTTGGCGAAAAGCCTAAGGAAGCCGCTAATCCAGCATCAAATGTGCTTACTTTTAATTCCTTGAAAAAGGCGATAAGCAATGTGATTGTTATAATTAAAATGCATCCAATAATCCATAAAGATTTTGGCCCAACATCAACTCTAGAAATAAGTAATCTATCAAAAGGCGCAAAGGCTAATTCACCTAAAAGAATGGCATCTACATCTAAATGTACATCGTTGGCATTTTTAGCAATTAAAATAACACCAATACTAAATAGTGTTGGAAAAACTAAACCAATAGCGGTGTCTTCTTTTACCAATCCTGTGTTTTGTATGTATTCTACCAAAACCACGGTAATAATTCCGGTAAGGGCAGCTAAAAGAATAAGTACAGGCGAGTTTAAATCTTGAGTAATAAAAAAACCAATAACAATACCTGGTAGTATAGAATGACTAATAGCATCGCTTATCATGGCCATTTTTCTGAGGACTAAAAAGGAACCTGGAATGGCGCAAGCTATGGCAACTAACGCGGCGATAAGTTGTATTTCTATTTGTGCGTTACTCATCGGTTTTGTTTTGCTGATTGTACAAATTTGAAGCTGTTTTATAACCTTCTTCGGTTAAACTCCACATGTTTCCATCTAATTCAACTAAATTTCGTTTTACCAATTTTTGAAGCGTGCCTTTGGTATAACCTTGAAAATTGTTCAGTATTTTAACCGTATGCGGATGCGAAACATTATCATGCGTATCGGCAATGTGATACATAAAGGTTAAGGTTTTATGAAGCTGTAAATCGCGTCGGTTTTTTATAAAACGAATTTGTTTAAATAGCAGTCCTCGGTTTGGAGAAAACACAAATGAGAACAACACAAAAACACCCGCGATAATTACAATTACAGGACCAGTAGAAAGGTTGTTTTGTGTGGCGCTAATAGCTGTACCAAAAACTCCAGAAAATGCGCCAAATAAAGCGGCTAAAAACACCATAACACCAAGTTTGTTGGTCCATTGTCGCGCAGCAGCAGCAGGAGCTAATAACATGGCGCTCATAAGTACGACACCTACGGTTTGTAAACCCAATACAATGGCGAGTACGATAAAAGAGGTGATTAAAATATCAATTATTTTGGTGTTAAACCCAAGAGTTTTTGTGTAATCTGAGTCAAAAAGTAAGATTTTAAATTCTTTCCAAAACAATAATAATACAACTAAACAGGCGCCAGAAACAATCGTCATAAGCCAAACGTCGCGCTCTAATAGTGTCGCTGCTTGTCCGAATAAATATTTATCCAATCCTGCTTGGTTGGCGTTAGGTTGCTTTTGAATGAAAGTAAGCAATAACATTCCGAAACCGAAAAAGAGCGACAGAATTAATCCAAGAGCCGTATCGGATTTTAAATGTGTTTTTTTGATAATACCTCGTATCCAAAATGTACCGACAAGACCACTCACTAAAGCGCCAATAAGCAACACATTTGAATCTTTTGTACCTGTGAGTAAAAAAGCAATAGCAATGCCAGGTAGCGCTGCATGAGAAATAGCATCGCCTAATAAACTCTGTTTTCTTAATACGGCGAAACTACCAAGCATGCCAGTAACCGCACCTAAAATAGCGGTGCCTAGTGTTATGGTACGCAAGGTGTAATCTGTGAAAAGTAATTCTATGTATTCTTTTATGTTCATTCTTTACAGGAATTACATCATTCTTGAATACTTACTTTGTAATTAATACCGTAAGTTTTCGTAAGGTTATCGTCATTAAAAATATCTTTTACTGGTCCGGTGGCAATTTTCTTAACATTTAAAAAGGTTACCCAATCGAAATATTCGGGAACGGTTTGTAAATCGTGGTGCACCACAATTACTGTTTTTCCTGCTTTGCGTAATTCCTTTAAAATATTAATTATGGCAATTTCGGTAGTGGCATCAACACCTTGAAATGGCTCATCCATAAAATAAATAGAAGCGTTTTGCACCAAAGCGCGCGCTAAAAATATACGTTGTTGTTGTCCACCAGATAACTGACTAATTTGTCGGTTTTTAAAGGGTAACATACCAACTTTTTCAAGGGCTTCAAGGGCTTCCTTTTTTTCTTTTTGTCCGGGGCGTTTAATCCAACCTAAACTACCATAAGTTCCCATAGTAACCACATCGAGTGCGGTGGTTGGGAAATCCCAATCAACGCTGCCTTTTTGAGGAACATAAGCCACTAAATGACGTTGTTTTTTATAAGACTTTCCGTAGATGTTTACACTACCTGCAATAGGTTTTAAAATGCCTAAAATAGATTTTATTAAGGTTGATTTTCCCGCGCCGTTTGGTCCAACAATTGCCATAAGAACACCCTCGGGAATTTCTAAATCGATATCCCAAAGAACGGGTTTGTAGTTGTATGCAACGGTGAGGTCGTCTACTTGAACTGCAATAGCACCTGTTTTTTCCGTTTTTGTTTTATCTACTTGTTGTGACATAATGTTAATAAATTTATTTATTCATTTTGCCTTGATGCAAAACCCTTCGACTACGCTCAGGATAGACCAAGCCAAAAAATCATATCAATCTGAGGAAATTCCTGCGGAACTTTTGTTTTAAAAACTTCATGCTTGAAGCTACACTTCGCAATTACGTTTTCTCACTCTCTATTTCTGCAGATTGATGATTCCGATTTTATCGGAATGTGGGACTTGGTTTCTGGTATTTTCTGGACTGTTCAAATTAAACTTTCAATTCTCTAAAAACTAAACTTATAAGTTAGCGTTTTATTCCTCTCCTTTGGAGAGGTTAGGAGAGGCTTTCAACGCGCCAACAATCGTATTCACATTGTATTTATACATACCAATGTAAGTGCCTTCAACCGTGCCTGCATTTCCTAGGGCATCAGAATATAATGTGCCGCCAATAGCTACGTCGTGGTTTTTCGATTTTACAGCAGCTTGCAAAGCTTCAATGGTGCGTTTTGGTACCGAGCTTTCCACAAAAATCGCATTCACTTTATTCTCAATAATAAAGGCTGCGAGCTTTTGTACATCTTGCACACCGGCTTCAGTGGCTGTTGATAAACCTTGTAAACCAACAACTTCAAAATGAAACGATTTTCCGAAGTAATTAAAGGCATCATGTGCTGTTACCAATATGCGTTTTTCCTGCGGAAGCGTTTCAATTATCCCTGAAATTTCCTGTTTTAAAGTTACTAATTGCGCATGATAACTTTCCCAATTTTTTCTGAAAGTTTCAGCGTGTTCTGGAGTTGCTTCTTCCAGTGTTTTTGCAACATAGGCACCGGCTTGCATCCAATAATCGATGTTAAACCAAATGTGTGGATCGTAGTTTGAGGCAAAATATTCCGAACCAATTAAAGTCGATTTGTCTAAAGCATCAGCAATAGCAACGGTTTTTTTGCTTTTCATTTTTTCAAAGACTTCAACCAATTTACCTTCAAGATGTAAACCGTTGTAAAAAATAACATCGGCGTTGGTAAGTTTTGTTACGTCGCCTTCGCTGGCTTTGTAAAGGTGCGGATCGACACCGCTTCCCATTAGACCTTTAACTTCAATAACGTCGCCACCAATGTTTTTTACCAAATCGGTAATCATGGTGGTTGTGGTTACAACGTTTAATTTGGAGTTAGATTTGGTGTTGTTTTTGCAGCTTATAAGGCTGATTGCAAGGGTTATTAAAACTATATATTTTTTCATTTTTTAAAACATTTAATTGTATTAATTTAAGCTGTATCGCATGCCAAAAAATAATCGTCGTCCTTGGTTTGGTGCATACACATACGAAGGGTCAAAAGTCAATGCATACGGATTATCGTTGGTAGCAACGACGTTACCTTGGTTGTCGAACTGTACATTTTCATCAAACGGATCTTCTGGTCTTGCGATTATAAACGGATTGCCTTTATTTGGTGTCCAGTTTAATAGGTTTTTAATGCCACCGTAAATTTCAAAATTAGTAAATCCGTTGTAGGTTAATTGAATATTTTGAATGCTCCATGTTGGCGAATATTCGCTTCTTGGGTCAAGATCACCTAAAAGCGGTAATCGCATAGGGCCATAAATGCTGCCCGTATAATCTAGCGTAAGATGTGTTGGGTAATTTTTATAGGAAACCGACCAAACTCCATTAAATTTTTCAGTTAAAATTTGTTGTGTTTTCACATCGTTTTCTGTTTTTGAAACGTCTTGATATGTTGCGCCAATTGAAGTTCTTAAATTGGCGTTTAAAACAGCATCAATATTTATGCTAGTGCCTTTTGAGGTTGAATAACCATCAAGATTACTATAGATAATTTGGTTAGGATTGGTGTCGTAATCGGGAATAATAGCATTGGTAAAATGGGTGTACCAAACGGAAGCATCGAAAGTAAACGATTCGCCTGTGTTCGTTTTGAGTGATTTTAGATAGTTAAGAGTTATATTGTATGATTGTTCAGGCTTCAAGGCTTCTTCAATCACTACATCGCGTGCTCCCGTAAGTGCAGCATGCTCTTCGGTAAATAAATTCACCACGCGAAAACCAGTGCCTGCATTTAATCTAATAATATCGTTTTTTGAAGGTTTAAAACGGTAAGCCATTCGTGGTGTAAAAATTGATCCATGGCGCTTGTCGTAATCATATCGTGCACCTAAAAGCAGATTTTGTTTTTCGTCTAATTTTATTTCATCTTGAATAAAAATTGAAGGAATAGTGACTTCATCGGCATTTGTTGTAGCGGGCGTATTATCATTGTAAAAATTATAACGAGCAGCAATACCAAAAAGTAAATCGTGATTTGTTAAGGATTTATCCCAAAGCAATTGTCCGAAACCAATGCGTTGTTTGGCGAGGTACGGTGTGTCGCCGTAAACCGAATTTTGGTCGTGATCGGAATATGAAAACTGAAAGCTAACGTTTTCAGGTATTGGTAATTGATAGTTTCCAATTAACTCATATCGTGAGGTGTAAATACTTTCGCCGTAAACTTCGTTTCCACTGCGGTATGATGAATTCCATTGCATTTCGCCACCCCATCTATCTTCATAAAAATATCTACCAGCAATAGAAAATAACTTACCGCTTTTCCGTTTAAAATTCCATTTTTGAAACACCGAAATACGATCTTGCAAGGTAACATCGGTAAAGTTATCATTGTTGTTATCAATAGGGTTGGAGTAGTTAAAATAATTCAACCCAAATAACACACTTGCTGATTTACCCACATTTGCTTTAGCTCCTAAATCGATGTTAGTTTCGCCCCAACTGGTTACAAAAGCATCCGCAGAAAAAATAGGAGCGCGATAAAAATCTTTGGTTCTTATATTAATTAATCCGCCAACGGCTTCGCTTCCGTAAAGCGACGAAGCAGGGCCTTTAACCACTTCAATTTGTTCTATTAATGCGTTTGGAATTCCTGATAAACCATAAACCGTAGATAAACCGCTAACAATGGGCATACCATCGATTAAAACTAGAGTGTAAGGTCCTTCGAGACCATTAATGTGAATGTCGCCGGTGTTACAAACATTGCAATTTAGTTGAGGTCGTACGCCATTTACATTTTGGAGTGCTTCAAAAATATTTGGTGTTGGGTTTTGTTTTAAAAATGAGGTAGAATAGACTTCAACAGGAATCGGGCTTTCTAAACGAGATACAGGTTTTAAGGTTCCAGTAACTACAATTTCGTTTAAATTATCGGTTTCTTCCAACTCAAAATTTACGGTAATATCATTCTGATTGTTAATGCTTATCTGTTTTTTAACAGATTTGTACCCAGTGAAAGAGGCGACTATTGTATAAGTGCCTTCGGAAACGTTTTTTATACTGTAATTTCCAGATTCGTTCGTGGCATTGCCTTTTGTTGTGTGTTCTAAATACACATTAACATAAGGTAAAGGCGCATTGTTTGAAGTAACTTTACCAGTTATATTTTGTGCTTTTAATATGAAAGCTAATAAAGTAAATATTATAACGAGACTACTCTTTTTCATCGACATATATAATGTTAGAGAAATCGCTATTAAGCACGATGGTGTTATTGTTTATTGAAATTTGTGTCATTTTACTTGAAGTAAATTGTTTTGACACATGAATGGTATTGCCATATTTTAAAGCATTTGCCGAACAAAAATCGAAAAACTCTTTATCGGTGCTTAATAGTCTCGAAATAATGTAATTTTTGCCTTCTGATGCTTTTGAAAGCGGTACAGATGTATCTGTAGTTGTAATTTCTCCACTTGCTGTTGGAATAGGGTCACCATGCGGATCAAATTTTGGGTTGCCCAAATAATCACTTATTTTTTCGGCTAACAAATCGGAAGTTTGATGCTCTAATAATTCGGCTTCACGATGAATATCATGTAACGATAAATCGAATAATTTAAACAATAAACTTTCCCATAAACGATGTTTACGCACAATGTTTAATGCCATTTTGTTGCCTTTTTCGGTAAGCTTTAAAGGTTGATATTTTTTATAAACGATTATATCTTTTGCTGCTAGTTTTTGAGCCATATCGGTGGCAGCGGCACTAGAAATACCAAGTTCTTTAGCAATATTACCAGGTTTTGTGTCGTTGGTATTGCTTTTTCCGTTTTTGTAAATGGCCTTTACAAAGTTTTCAATGGCTACAGACATTTAATTGGCTTTAAATTATTTTTAAGTAAGCTTAAAAATTTATTCAAATGTAGCTAAAAAAATAATATAGGCAATAAAAAATCCCTTAAATTCAATTGTTTAAGGGGTTTTGTTTTTTTTAAAAGCGTTATTTGTTTATTCGGCTTCCCACTCGGTGTGGAAAATACCTTCCATATCTAAACGCTCGTATGTGTGCGAACCAAAGTAATCGCGTTGTGCTTGTATTAGGTTTAATGGTAATCTGCTTGATGTGTACGCATCAAAATAAGTTAGCGAATTTGATAATCCCGGAACAGGAATGCCACTTTTTGCAGCATAAGCCACTAAATTTCTAGCAGAATCGACGGTTGAAGTTACTTTTTCAACAAATGCAGGTGCTAATAATAAGTTTTTAAGCTCTGGGTTGTCGTTGTAAGCATCAGTAATATCAGCTAATAACGCGGCGCGAATAATACAACCTGCTCTCCAGATTTTGGCAATAACTGCGATGTCACAGCCGTAATCATATTCTTTAGAAGCATCGGTTAATTGGTGCAAGCCTTGAGCATAAGTAACTATATAAGCAAAATACAGTGCTTCTTCGGCTAGTTTAATTAATTCTGCTTTATCAATGGCTTCTGGCGTTGGTTTTCCGTAAAGCTCATCAGCAATAATACGCTCATCTTTTAAAGCTGAAATTTCACGCATACTTACCGCAATATCAATGCTTGGTACAGGAATACCTAAGTCCATAGCATTTTGCGAGGTCCATTTTCCAGTGCCTTTTTGTTTGGCTTTATCAAGAATTTTATCAACTAAATCGCCTTCACCTTTATCATCTTTTTCGGTGAAAATATCAGCAGTAATTTCAACTAAAAACGATTGTAAGCGTCCTTCGTTCCATTCTGCATAGGTTTTATGAAGCTCTTCGTTTGTTAATCCGCCAGCTTTTTTAAGTAAATCGTAAATTTCACTGGTTAGTTGCATCAGGCCGTATTCAATGCCATTGTGAACCATTTTTACATAGTTTCCAGCAGATTTTCTTCCCATGTAAGCCACACAAGGCTCACCTTTATATTTTGCCGAAACAGCTTCAAAAATAGGTTGTACCACTTTATAAGCTTCAGCATCGCCACCAGGCATAATACTTGGGCCTTTTCTAGCGCCTTTTGCACCACCAGAAACACCTGCACCAAAAAAGTGAATACCTTTTTCTTCTAAATACGCATCGCGTCTGTCGGTATCGGTGTAAAATGAGTTTCCACCATCAATAATAATGTCGCCTTTATCAAGATGCGGAATTAAACTTTCAATAACAATATCTACAATTTTTCCAGCAGGAACTAAAAGCATGATTTTTCGTGGTACGCTTAATGCATCAACAAAGGTTTTTAAATCGGTTGAAGCATTTACTTTTTGAGCATTGCCACCTTCTTCAATTAAAGCATCTACTTTTTCTTGGTCTGTATCGTGCCCAAAAGCCGTAAAGTTGTTGTCGGAAACATTTAATATAAAATTACGCCCCATTACGCCAAGGCCAACTAATCCAAAATCATATTTTTTGTCACTCATAATTAGTAGTTAAATTGTTTTGTAAAAATCGGCAAAAACCTTTATGTGCTTAGAAAGATAGTGTATCTTAGTTGCCGAGAAAATATCTATTCAAAAGTAAAATAAAATATTTAGTTATCCATTAAAAATGGAGCTTAAAAACGTTACTTTCAAAAAATTATTTAATACTTATGAAATCTATAGACAGGCAGATGCTAATTATTTTTGGAGCATCGGGCGATTTAACTAAACGTAAATTAATTCCAGCATTATACGAGCTTCATAAAGGCAACTTTTTACCTAAAAACTTTGTGGTTTTGGGAACGAGTAGAAGCGATTTAACCGACGACGATTTTAGAAATCGCGTGGTTTTTAATAGTGAATTTTTAAAGGATGAATCTGAACATGCCGAAGCAACTAAAGCAGAGTTTGCAAAAAAACTATTTTATAAAGATTTAGGTGATGGCTACGATACCGATTTTACACCGCTTAAAGAAAAAATACACGTTTTAAATGATGAGTTTAAAATAAACCACAATTTTGTATTTTACTTTTCGTTGCCACCAAGTATTTACGAAACGGTTGCGAAAAATTTAGCTGCAGTAGATTTAAGTGTTGAAGGTGTGGGCTGGAAACGTTTAATTGTTGAAAAACCTTTTGGTTACAGTCTAGAAACTGCAAAAGAACTTAATAAAGGGTTACAAAAATACTTTAGAGAATCGCAGATTTACCGCATAGACCATTATTTAGGTAAAGAAACGGTACAAAACCTATTGGTGACACGTTTCTCGAATACCATTTTTGAGCCGCTTTGGAACCGAAATTACATTCGCCATATAGAAATTACAAATGCTGAAAGTGTTGGTGTGGGCAATCGCGGTGGGTATTACGACAAATCTGGAGCGCTGCGCGATATGTTTCAAAACCATTTAATGCAAATTGTGTCTATTGTGGCTATGGAACCGCCTATTAGCGACGACCCTGAAGAAATTCGTAACGAAAAGGTAAAAGCTTTAAAGGCGTTGCGTATTATGGAGGATGATGAAACCATATTCGATCATACGATAAAAGGACAATACACATCGGCTGTAATAAATGGTGAAATCGTAAAAGGATATCGTCAAGAAGAAGGTGTTGCGCCAGATTCTATTACCGAAACCTTTGCTGCTATTAAGTTTTATATTGATAATTGGCGCTGGAAAGATGTACCTTTTTATGTGCGAACAGCTAAACGTATGCCAACCAAGGTTACCGAAATAGTGATTCATTTTAAACCGTCGCATCACCATATTTTTAAAGATCAAGATTTTGATACTGATAATAAATTGGTAATACGTATTCAGCCAGATGAAGGTATTTTAATAAAATTTGGAGTAAAAGTACCAGGACAAGGCTTTAATGTAGAGCGTGCTAATATGGATTTTTATTATTCCGATTTAGATGAAGGCAACAATATAATGGAAGCTTACGAACGTTTACTTCTTGATGCCATGCAAGGTGATGCTACGCTTTATGCGCGTGCTGATGAGGTTGAAGCAGCATGGGCTTTTGTTGATCCTATTTTAAAGTATTGGAATGAGAGCAAATCGGCTACAGTACATGGTTATTCTGCAGGTGTTTGGGGACCTTTACATGCAGACGACTTAATTGAAGGTCGTGGTTTTTGGCGTAACCCAAGTAAGAATTTAGCAGACGAACCTAGCTATTGTGTTTTAAATATTAAGAAAAATGGAAAGAAAAATATATAAAGATAAAGCTGAAGTTTCTAAATACTTCGCACTGTATTTAAAGGAACTTATAAAAACTAATGAAAAAGTAACCATTGCGCTTTCGGGCGGCAGTACACCAAAAGTTATTTTTGATTATATAGCTGAAAATTTTAATGATTTAGATTGGAGCAAAGTGCTTTTATATTGGGGTGATGAGCGTTGTGTGCCGCCAACCGATAGCGAAAGCAATTATAAAATGACAGTCGATCATTTAATTTCTAAAATTGATATTCCTGAAGCTAATATTTTTAGAGTTTTAGGTGAAGATACGCCAGCAGACGAAGCCGTGCGCTACTCGCAAGTTTTAAACGATACGCTAGAAACAGAAAATGATATACCGCAATTCGATTTAGTCATTCTTGGAATGGGCGACGATGGACATACAGCTTCTATTTTCCCGCATGAAATTGATCTTTGGGATGCTAGTGAAAACTGTGTTGTTGCAATTCATCCAGATTCAGGGCAACGTCGCGTATCGATTACAGGAAAGATTATAAATAACGCGAAACAAGTGGCATTTTTAGTAACGGGCGCTAATAAAGCCGAAAAAGTTGATGAGATTTTTAATCAATCGGAAGCAGCGAAAGATTATCCAGCGGCTTTAGTAAATCCAACTTCAGGAAATTTATATTGGTTTCTTGATGAAGATGCTGCCAAAAAATTGTAGACTGAGTTTCTGTTGTAAGAATTAATATGAGTTCAACATAAACTCATAAAGAACTGTTCAAATAAGAATCTGTAAACTAAAATAAAATGGCGTGTCACCCTGAACTCGTTTCAGGGTCTCATAGCAACAAGTTGATTTTTAGATGATGTGATTTGAGATGCTGAAACAAGTTCAGCATGACAGAATAGAGGTGAAATAATCGGTAGCTACAATCCAATAGCTTTGAAACAGCTTTATCTTAATTTGGTTTCGACTGCGCTTAACGCAACTATGGATGGTTACGTGGTTTGGTTGCGATTTAACAAAGAAACCAAAGGAAAATCCAACGGATTTTCCGATTAGAAACAGATCAAGCAGCTATTTCTAGACATTGTTATGTTGTCGTTTTTATTTTTTAATGCACTCCAATTCCGTCAAACATTAGCAGACTAATAGCAGTGTCTTTGTGTTTTTTTCCTTCGTAAACTTGCGTAATCTCAAATTTCAGTTTTGTTTCTCTATTAGCTGGAAATTTTATTTCTCCGATGTCAATTGTTTGAATTTCGAATGAATCCAAAAGGTCTAGAATCGCATAAGGTTTATCGTTTAAATAAACTTTAAGTTGTTTAATTCGAGAATTGTTTTCCCAAATCTGTTTATTTTTTTTGTAACCGTTTGCTAGTAAAATTCGATTAATACCTAAACCACCTTTATATCCTTTTATTTCGTTAAAGTCAAAACAATATTCAATAAATTCTCCAACCCCAAAATCAGGTTTTCCCTCAATCCAAGCTGTGTTTTTGTTAAAATCATGAGCATTTTTCGGTGAGTAATTTATTTCGTTATTTTCTTTCAATTCAGATGAAGCGTTAATCGATTTTACAGAACCACCACAATACCAACTGCAACCTTTCAAAAAGATTAGTTCTCCTATAGGTTTGTCAGGTGCTTCATAATCTTCATAGTCAAAAAATTCAGAATCTGTTCTTTGAACTGCTTGGATTGTTTTCAATTCTTGCGAAAACAAGATTGAACTAAAGGTTAGAAAAAATATCGTTAATTTAAGTTTCATATCGTTTTTCTCGAATACACCACAAGTTGACATAAGATTTAAAAAGTTCTGGTAATCAAAATGTATTAACCGCACCCACAATTTTGGTTACCACAACTTTTGGAGTCTTTCTTTTTAGGTTTCCAGAAAAACTTTCTAACTAAAAAAACGACAGCAAAAGCAACGGTAATGGTAACGAGCATGTTTTGTATTATCGAGTTCATAGTGCTTCAGTCGTAGTTACATCCAAATCATTTCAAAAATTGATAGGCTATTAAAGCTACAATATAGGCTAATCCGCTCATTGCACCTAATTGTATTAATGGCCACTTCCAACTATTAGTTTCACGTTTCACAATAGCCAAAGTACTCATGCATTGCATTGCGAACGCATAAAATAATAATAAAGAAATGCCAGATGCTAAAGTAAACACTTTGGTGCCGTTGTTGTGTGTTTCGACAGCCATTTTACTTTTTATCGTGTCTTCATCTTCATTATCATTGGCGCTTCCTACGCTGTAAATAGTGGCTAAGGTACCCACAAAAACCTCCCGTGCAGCAAACGATGTTACTAAACCAATACCAATTTTCCAATCGTAACCCAACGGACGAATAGCTGGCTCAATCGCTTTTCCAATAATGCCAATATAGCTCGATTCTAGCTTAAACGAAGCTACTTTATCGTCTAATTCGGTTTCATCTAAATTTGGATATTCCGTTTTTACAATGTTTTCAGCGTTATTAAAATTCTCACCAGGACCATAAGAAGCTAAAAACCATAAAATAATAGAAATAGCTAGAATAATTTTACCAGCTTCAAGTACAAAAGTCTTTGTTTTTTCTAAAACGGTTATCGCTACGTTTTTAAATAATGGCACTTTGTAACTTGGCATTTCTATAACAAAATAGCTTTTGCTTTTAATCTTTAATATTTTGTTTAAAATATACGCCGACACTATCGCGGTTAAAAACCCAATAATGTAAAGTCCCATTAAGGTTAGCGCTTTATAGCTCATACCTAAGAACGAACCTTCTGGAATTACCAGAGCAATAATAATAACGTAAACCGGTAAACGCGCCGAACAAGTAGTAAACGGTGTAACTAGAATGGTAATAAGGCGTTCTTTCCAGTTTTCAATATTTCTTGCGGCCATAACGGCAGGAATTGCACAGGCATTACCAGAAATTAGTGGCACAACACTTTTTCCGCTTAGTCCAAAACGTTTCATTAGGTTGTCCATTAAAAACACCACGCGACTCATATAACCGCTTTCTTCAAGCAGTGCAATAAACAAAAATAGAAATGCAATGGGCGGAATAAAGACCATAACGCCACCAACACCAGCAATAATACCATCGGATAATAAGTTGGTAAACGCACCGGCGGGCAGGGTGTTTTTAACCCAATCGGCTAAACTTGCAAAGGCTTCATCAATTAAATCTGTTGGCGGACCAGCCCATTCGTAAACCGCTTGAAACATTAAAAATAAAATCACAAAAAATATGGCGTAACCCCAAACTTTGTGGGTTAATATTCTGTCGAGTTTTATTCTTAAATCGGTAGCAGTACTTAAATCTACAGTTAAACCTTTTTTAAGCACATTATTTATAAACTGATAGCGCTTTATGGTTTCCTTTTGCTGTAGTTTTTTTAAATCGGCTTCACTTTTAGTTTTAAAATCTTCAACCTGATTAAAAGTATCGCGCTCAATTTTGCCAAAATTAACATCTTGAGTAATCACTAACCACAACTTGTAGGGCAGTTGATTTTTAAAGGCATCACTTAAACGCTTAAAATAATCAGGATCTATGTCGCTCACATTCAAGCAGGGTTCTGTGTTTAAGCTTTGGTAGTCTTCAATAAGCGCTTTTAAATTATCAATCCCCGTTTTTTTACGCGTACTGATAAGCGCTATTTTGGTATTTAGCTCTTTTTCAAGCGCATTAATATCTAACGAAATTCCTTTTTTCTCCATTCTATCGGCCATATTAATGACTAAAATGGTCGGGATTTCTAAGTTTTTAATTTGGGTGTAGATTAGTAGATTACGTTTCAAATTTTCAACATCGGCAACCACAACAGCCACATCCGGAAAATCTTTGTCGTTTTTATTTAAAAGAAGTTCAATAACCACACTTTCATCCAACGACGATGCGTTAAGGCTGTAAGTACCAGGTAAATCAATAATATGAGCTTTGGTGCCGTTAGTAAGTTTGCAAGAACCTTCTTTTTTTTCAACCGTAATACCAGGGTAATTTCCAACCTTTTGGTTTAATCCGGTAAGTGCATTAAATACTGAGGTTTTACCGGTATTTGGATTACCAATTAAAGCGACATTAATTTGTTTACTCATCTGCTATTTTTTCAATTAATACAAGAGTTGCAGTTTCTTTTCTAATAGCAAGATGCGCCCCATTTATGTTTAAGTACATAGGGTCTTTAAACGGTGCAAGCTGTACCAATTCTACGGTATTACCAGGTAAGCAGCCCATTTCTAAAAGTTTTAACGGAATAAGGTTAGACGAAACATCTGTAATAACAGCGCGTTCGCCACGTTTTAAATGTGCTAAAGTGTATTGCAAACTTATTTAGATTGATTTTAAAGAAGCAAAAATAATGTAAAAAAGCTTCAGGTTCAAAAGTTTCAGGTTTAAAGTTTTCTAAATAAAACAGGGTTTTTAAGGGCATTACCCAAAGGGTCGGGCTTTCCGCTAGTAGTTTTGGCTCGATGTGCGCCTCGCCAAAAGCTATCCGCTGCAATCCCTAATGCAAGTAGCAGTTACTGTTTATATTCTTCCTTTAAAATGGCTATATCGTCTAGTAATCGGTTAATCTCTTCTTTATCCGTGCCATCGTAAAACCCGCGAATTTGTCGTTTTTTATCAATAAGCATAAAGTTTTCGGTGTGTATCATATCAAACGGTCCTGCATCACCAAAATCTTTTACAGCCAAATAGCTCTTTCTGGCGAGTTCATAAATTTGTTTTTTATCGCCGGTAACCAAATTCCATTTTTTATCAATAACACCTTTTCGTTTGGCGTAACGTTTTAATTGCGCGACCGAATCAATTTTTGGTGTTACGGTATGTGATAGTAGCATAACCTCATCATCATTAATAATTTCTTTCTGTATATCGCTCATATGGTCGGTCATAATGGGGCAAATCGTTTGGCAGGTGGTAAAAAAGAAATCGGCTACATAAATTTTATCCTTATAAGTCTCTTGGGTTATTGTGTCTCCATTCTGGTTAATAAGCTTAAAATTGGCAATTTTGTGGTATTTTCGTTGGTGTTGTATGGTGCTATCAACCAATTGCTCATCTACCATAGCAGGCTGATAAATGTTTAAAGGCTGATAAACATTTAAAGTATTATAAATTAAAGCCAAAATAACTGCCGAAATTATTAAAAACACAATGGCAAACTTCTTGTAGTCTTTAAAAAAGGTTAACATAAATCTAGAAATTTACACAAAAATACATTGAAAATTAGAGCTTAAAAATATATATGGGCTATAAATTATTGTTAAATACCACTTCAAAAATTATTAAGCTTTTTAAAGTTGGTTTAAAAATGTACTTTTGTGCGATTCTAAAAAATTGATAGAAAACATACTATGGAGTTTGTAATAAAAATTTCTCAGTTTTTACTGAGTTTGTCTTTGCTTATTGTTCTTCACGAATTAGGGCATTTTATACCAGCAAAGGCTTTTAAAACACGAGTAGAAAAATTTTACTTGTTTTTTGATGTAAAGTTCTCATTATTTAAGAAAAAAATAGGCGAAACCGTTTACGGTATTGGTTGGTTACCCCTTGGTGGTTATGTGAAAATCTCGGGAATGATAGATGAAAGTATGGATACCGAACAAATGGCCAAAGAACCACAACCTTGGGAATTTCGCTCTAAACCTGCATGGCAACGTTTAATTATTATGCTTGGTGGTGTTACCGTAAATTTTTTATTAGCCATACTTATTTACATTGGTATGAGTTACTATTATGGCGATAGATTTTTACCAAACAAAAATGTTGTAGATGGGGTTTTAATTGAAAATACCGTTGCGAATAAAGCTGGTTTATATACAGGAGATAAAATTCTTGCTGTAGATGGTAAAACCATAAATAATTTCTCCGAGATTTCAGAAAAGGTGTTATTTGGAAAAGAAATTAGCATTGAGCGCGATGGTGTAAAATCTACCGTAACGATGCCGGAGGATTTCTTGGCGCAGTTAATAGATTCTAAAGAAAAAGATTTTATAGATTTAAGAGAACCTTTTATTATCGTAGAAGTTCCAGATTCGTCGAGCAACAAAGTTAGCGGGTTACAAAAAGGAGATATTGTAGTTGGATTAAATAATGTAAAAACTAAGTATGCCGATCAAGTTAAAAAGGCTTTAGAAACTTTTAAAGGTCAAGAGGTGACTGCAACCGTAAAGCGTAAAGAAACCGAAATAAACGTGCCTTTAAAAATAAACAATGAGGGCAAATTAGGATTGGTTTATGCTTCTGGTTCAACACCAAAAACGTTAGAAACTCTTGGTTACTATAAATTCGAAACCAAGAAATACGGGTTCTTTGAGTCCTTTCCTGTAGGCTTAAATAAAGCTAAAGAAAAGATGGTGTCTTATTGGGATCAATTAAAAGCTATTTTTACACCAAGTACAGGAGCTTATAAAGGTGTTGGTGGTTTTAAAGCCATTTACGATATATTTCCTGAGTTTTGGAGCTGGCAAGTGTTTTGGAGTATTACAGCCTTTTTATCAATTATGTTAGGCGTTTTAAATCTATTACCAATTCCAGCACTTGATGGCGGACATGTTATGTTTTTACTTTATGAAATGATTTCAGGTAGAAAACCAGGTGATAAATTTATGGAATATGCCCAAATGGTTGGTTTTTTTATACTTATAGCACTCGTGTTGTTTGCCAACGGAAATGATATTTACAAGGCGCTGTTTAATTAAATGTGCAAATAGAAAATTTTTTAAATAATTTTTTTGTTTAAGTTTTGTATAAATTAAAATAACTTATATATTTGCGCTCGCTAAGACAAAGCACAACCTTCCTCAGTAGCTCAGTTGGTTAGAGCATCTGACTGTTAATCAGAGGGTCGCTGGTTCGAGCCCAGCCTGAGGAGCAAAAAGCCTAACAGAAATGTTGGGCTTTTTTTGTGGATTAAACTTTCCTTATTATACCTGCATTAAGCACATTACCCACATTTTATCAATTTTGACAAATTGCCAACTTTTTATAAAAAAAAGGTTGCACTTGAGGTTGCAGTCTAAATTTAAAAGGTTGCAGTTGTCAATTTCTATTAAAAATTAAAAATATGAATAAACATAAATTAAACATACTATTCGTCATATCAGTAAGTAGAACTAGAATAGATAATCGGGCTCCTCTTAGCTGTAGATTAACTTATAATAAAGAAAGGAAGTCTTTTGCCGTCGGTCAATTTATAAATCCAAAAAATTGGGATAGTAAAAAACAATTGGTGAAACCGCCAGAACCTGATAGAGATAATATCAACCAACAATTAAGCCTTATTAAAACAAAAATTAATAGGGCTTTTTTATTGCTTCAAATTCAGGAAAGAAGTTTTACAGTAAATGATATATATAACGCTTATTTAGGTAAAAAAGCTACACAAAATTATAGTCTAATTGAGTTTTACGAAAACTATTTAAATAAGCTGAAAACACTTGTAGGTATTGATATAAAGCAAGTAACCTATAATAAATTTGAATATATTAAAAATGACGTAAAAAGTTACATTAAATGGAAGTATAAAACTAATGATATTCGGTTAAAAGAATTAAAGCCAAATTTTTTAACAGAGTTGGAGTACTACTATAAAACTCAGCATGAGCCACCATTAAAGCAAGTTACCATAAACAAGAAAATTCAAAGGCTTAGAAAAGTAGTTCGGGTTGCTGTAGCAGAAGATTTTCTAGAAAAAGACCCATTTTTGCTTTACAAAGCTAAAAATGTTACAAAACAAGTTGTTTTCTTATCATCTGATGAACTTCAAAAGTTAGAAAGTTACAACTTTAAACAACAAAGGTTAAATTTTATTCGTGATTTGTTTATTTTTTGTTGTTATACTGGGTTACCATATAACGAGTTGATGAAATTGAAAGCTAAACACTTGGTTAAAGGTTTTGATAACAATTTATGGATTAAAATAAAACGAGATAAAACATTGAGAGAACTATCCGTACCTCTATTACCTAAGGCAGAAAAAATTTTAACTTTTTACCAGAATAAAGGGAGCGATATTTTTCCTCGAATTAGTAATCAGCGTTATAATTCATATTTAAAAGAAATTGCTAGCATTGTTGGTATAGATAAGAATTTGACAACCCATATGGCTCGAAGAACATTTGCTAGTACTGTTCTGCTTTATAATAATGTACCTATAGAGATAGTAAGTGAGTTATTAGGGCATTCTAATATAAAAATAATGCAAGATAGTTATGGAAAGGTAGTTCAAAAAAGAATTAGTTTGGAAATTAAAAAATTAAGGGATGATTAATTTTTCCCAACTCGAGCGTATCTCATTAGTAAATTATTGTTGAAACTCTATTGGTGTATATTTAAAAGTTTTGCTGCTAGTTAAAAGATTAATGTACTTGGACAGAATTTGTCAAGATGTTAACTTTTTTCAAATATTACAATTGTTATATCTCAAAATCAAAAAGTTCGTAAATATTTACATTTAGCGCTTCCGATATTATAATCATGGTTTTGAGTGTAGTATTGGTTCTTCCGTTTTCGATTCTAGAAATACTCGTTTTTTCTAAATCACAACTTGCAGCTAAATCAAGTTGAGACATTTTTTTACTCAATCTTATTTTCTTAAGCTGTTTGCCAAATTCCTTCTGGTAGGTAAGTATTTTTTTTGAATCTATTGACATTTATGTCAATGATACTTTTTAAATTAGCTCATAGGGTAAGCATATATGTCAACAATTAATAAAATCAAAGACAATGGATTACAATACAGCTTTTGAAATATATTATAATGATTTTTTAAGAGAGTTTGGAGAGCGTAAAATTAGGAGTATTCAAAAAACAATCAATAATTCTAAACATACTAGAAGTTTACTAAATCAGTGTTATTTAAGGAAAATTTGCCCAAATCCAATTGATTTAAGACAAAGTATGTTGAGTAATATTAAGCTTTCATTGTCAAGTAAGGCAGTTGGTATTTTTGCAATGGCATTGCTGCTTAAAAAATTTAATGATGAAGTTAATATAAATGATTGCATCGTTTTAGATAGTGAAGTTTTAGATGTTTTTACAAGGCTTAACAGCACATATAATTATTAAAATTAGTATGGATAAATTAAAATTAGTTTTAGGATTAATAATGGCATTTACTATTGTAGGTATTTTGGTGTCTATATTTGATGGTGCAGAGCTTGGAGCTTTTGGAGGTATAATAATTTTACTTGTGTTTTTTGCTTCAATCATTGGTGTGCTTTTTGTTTCTGATTATTTTGAGAATAAAGCTAAAAAGCATAATGTTAAGAAACAGTTAGAAAAAAGAGAATTATGGAAGGAAGTGCTCGCCAAAAAACCAATACGGGCAAATACTTCTGAAACAAAGAAAAATAGAATTCCTAGTTCATTTGACTCAAATGAAGCAGCAAATAAGATGATATGGGAAACGGTATTTAAAACATTAGATATTTCAAATGAATTAGAAGTTGTTATAAGGTCTTTTTTTATTGCTGACAAAATTGATTTTTTTAAATATGGTGATAATGAAAGGGTTAACCTTGCGCTTTTTCCTAATGGGTTAGATATATGGAGAAAACTTAATTATGTACTACCTTATTTTACCGAGTCTTTAAAATTTCAACCCAGTCCTACTTTTGAAAAATATTTCTCAAAAGATATAATGAAAAGGAGCTTAGGCGTTGTAGATTGGTTTACAATAGCATATCCAGATGTAGAGGTATGGGTTAAGAATAATATGGAAGAGTGCGGTAAAGAAATTAATGGTAAGAAACAATATTACATAACGGACGGAGCTTTTAACAATAATGCATATCGATATTTTATAGACACATATAAAGTGGTTTGTAAAAAAAAATTGGAATGCTCAGTTTAATTTTTAAAATAAATATGCAGATAAGATTTCCCGATAAAGGCAATTTTCAAAACCAAGTGTTGATAATCAATAGTAAGACACATATACGCCCAACTTTGTTTTATGAAAGAGTGTTTTACCAGAATAACAAAAAAATCATTAAGGAATACATAAATGATAAAATTTCATGTTCTTACGAGGAGGAAATATTTAATCATTTTATTATAACGAAAGGTTTTAGTGTAGAAGGTAAGCTGTCTTCTACAGAAGTAATTTATTTTGATTATGAGGGTATTCCCTATATGAGCTACTCAGAAGTTAAAAATAGTAATGGAGAACTAGATATTTGTTACAGGCGTATTTATCCGAATGGAAAGCAATCGTTAAAAGGTTTTAAAGATTTTTTCTCGTGCTATTATAATATTCACGACAATTAAATAACGCGACAACTTTTCAAAAAATATTATAAAATTTTTTTTGAAACTTTTTTATATCCGTAAACAGTCAATAATTAACAAACCACCCCTCCCTAATCTGCGGAGGGGAATGGCTCCCCGTCATTGTTTAATTAAATTTTAAAATCATGGTAAAAGTTATTGATTTCAAAAAAAGAGAATCTAAAACAGGTGAAGAATTTTTTGTTTTAGTATTACAAGGAGGTATAACACCAGTAAAAAGTAAGGAATCTGGTAAAATGTACTTTACTGCCAAAACTGCAACGGCACCAACAACGTTTGACGAGGAGACTTGCCAGCAAATTATAGGTCAGGAATTTCCAGGTAAAATTGTTAAAGTTGATGTGGAACCGTATGAATATGCCTTGCCAGAAACAGGAGAGATAATCACTTTAGAGCATCGTTGGGAGTATCAAGATGAGTCTATGCCAATAGTTCAAGATAACGTAGTTGAGGAAGAAGAAGTTATGTAATTTATTAGTTACAAAATATTAAAAAGAGGCATTATAGCCTCTTTTTTTTATGGTTATATATTAAATATTAATGTAGTTAATAGTTTTAAATAAATTAATTATGGAATTAAAACAAGCTAAGAGAGAGCAAGTAAAATTAAAAATAGGTATTAGCGGAGCTTCAGGATTTGGGAAAACTTATTCCGCGTTGCTTTTAGCTTATGGTATTACAGGTGATTACAGTAAAATAGCTATTATTGATACCGAGAATCAATCTGCAAACTTATATTCACATTTAGGTAATTATAATACCTTAAGTTTAAGTGCTCCCTATTCACCAGAAAAATATGTTCAAGCCATTCAGGTTTGCGAAAAAGCTAAAATAGAGGTAATTATTATAGATAGTATAACACACGAATGGAATGGTACAGGAGGGTGTTTACAGATTCATGAGCAGTTAGGTGGCAGATTTCAAGATTGGGCATCAGTAACACCACGTCATCAGTTGTTTATTGATAAAATATTACAAACTAATTGTCATGTGATAACAACTGCCAGACGAAAAATTGATTATTCAATGGATTCGGATGGGAATGGTAAAACTAAAGTTGTTAAACATGGTACCAAGGAAATTACAAGAGAAGGCTATGAGTATGAGTTAACTGTAAATTTTGAGTTAATAAACGATAAGCATCTTGTTAAAGCTTCAAAGGACAGAACAGGGTTGTTTTCAAATAAACCAGAATTTGTAATTAATGCATCAACAGGGAAGAAATTAGTTTTTTGGTGTAATAATGGAAGTGATTTAGCAGATGCGAGAAAAGAAATTGCTAAATGCGAAACTCTTGAAGGTTTAAGGCATATTTATGCAAAATACCCTAATTATCAAACAGTAATTAAAAGCGATATTTTGGAAAGAAAAAACCTAATAGAAACGGTTAACCATAATATTGTGCCTAATTCAGAAATTATTGAATTTAAAAACATAAATAATGGAACTACAACAAGTTAGAAAATCCCTTGTCATACCAGAACAGGATGTTATAGTTAATTCAACGTTATCTAAACCATTTATAAAGGCTAACACAAAAGAGGTTAGCCTTTTACATTTAAAAAAAGATTGTACTATTCCCGTATTTAGTAAGGATAATGAATGTACGGTGGCTCATCACGAATTTATTAATGCTGTTGATACTAGTGTAAAAGCTATTTTTTCAGGGCAGCGAATTTTAAGTCCAGAATTGCGTGTTAGTCATGTAATAAAAGGTCGGATACCAGAAGCTATTGGTAAACCTGTAAAGGATTTAAAAGAGACTGAAAAAACAATTTATTACGAAAGGATGATGTTTAAAATTGATATACCAACAATATCTGAGTCTATTAGTGGTAATAAGTTAAATTTAGTAGTAGGTGGTGTTCGTGCCTATAATCAGGAGAATCTATATAGTAAAAAGAATTTTGAAAAATTTAAGGTTTTCATTGGTTTTAAAAATATAGTATGTACGAATCTGTGTGTAAGTAGTGATGGTCTGGTAGAAGAGTTAAGAGCGGTTAGCGTCGATGAACTAAAGGCAAAAGTTTTAGATATGTTGGGGAGGTATGAAATGCAAAACCACTTAAATACTTTAAAAAGCTTATCTCAATATAGTTTAACTGAAAAGCAGTTTGCTAAGTTTTTGGGTAAATGTCGAATGTATAATTATTTGCCTAAACCAGAAAAGGGAAATATACCTGCATTATTATTAAATGATGGGCAGATTAACACCGTTGCAAAGGGGTATTATGATGATAATAACTTTTCAAGGCAAGAAGACGGTAGTATTAGTTTATGGAAGGTTTACAATTTGCTAACAGAAGCAACAAAAAGTAGCTACATTGATTCTTTTTTGACTAGAAGTTTAAACTCGTATGAGCTTATTCAAAAGCTAGCTGATTCACTGCAAAATGATATACCTATATGGTATTTAAATTAATAATACATAGCTAAACATGCCCTTTTTAAAAAATAGGGCATTTTATTTTAATCACATGGATAACAAAGATTTCTCCGAATTATGGAGGTACTGCTCTCCTAGTAGTATTTTGGTAATTACGTGGTATGGTAAACTTAAGACTTTGTATTGTCCCATAACCGTAAAAGTTAAGAAAAAAGTTGGCAAGTTGTCGGTTGGAGATTATGCAAAGGTTGAAGAAGTCAAACTTTCCTCTTCTGGTAAAACAGTTTTTATAATTAATAAGCAGGCATATTATTATAATTATTTCGACATTTTAACCCATTTGTGATAAATACAGGGCTAAAATTAAAATCTATAGATTGGCTTTATGCTGTATTTTGTTTGAAATTTGTACTTTTCAATACAGGTTAACATTCTTTTGAGACGGTTTAGCCTTTAAAGAAAACCACTGAAAATGAATCGTAAATAACGTCTTCGTGCCTATTTAAATGGCACGGAGTTAGTTATTAAAAATTGTTTATATGAATTTTAATTTTTTTTACCCTAATGTTAGTTTAGTAGATTTTTTCATCGAAGAAAAAATAGGTTTTATTAAGCATAGGTTTTTTGCTAATGGAATTGATGTAAAAAATGGTCAATTTAAGCGTGTCTTTATGGTACCAAGTAATGATATGATTTACGACATAATATTCGATGAAGATGGTGAAGAGAAAAAAATACCTACATGGCAATATTATCCAGAAGAAAAGGAATTAGATTTTTTCGACGATTATTTTTTCCCTTTACTTAGAATAGTGAAAAATAAGTATGTCGATAATTTTAACGCTAAATTAAATCAAGATATACACGCTCCAGATTCTAAAATGTACTTTATTGAGAGTGAAATAAATTTAATTAATTCATACTCAAATGCCTTGAACAATATTAGTTTGTACGCAAATTATAATACTGCAAAAGACAGAACAAAAATCGTTTTAGAAGAAATTATAAATATTTTGAAAAGTAAAATGCCAAATTCTTTTTCTGATTTTAATGCAGATAAAATAATGTTTAATCTAAATAAAAAGGAAGTATGTCAGTTATTTCAGAAATTATCAGATCTAGGTTTTGTTAATAAAGACCAAGCTCAAGAAAAGGAACTAGGCGCTTTGTTAGAAAAACATTTCTTGTATTATAATGAAAAGTCAAAAAAATACATGAGTATGGATAAAGCTTATAATTATTTTTCAACGTTAAGAACAGATGCTGCATATGCTACACCTTCAAAGAAATTAAAAAAAATCACATTTTGAAATTTAAATAATATTTTATGGGATATTTTTTCATCCCATACATACCTTTTATATTTTTTTAAATATTACTTTTCTATAGCATCTTTGTCATGTGATTAGTTGCGATGGTGCACGATTCTTCCACTATCCAACTAATGAAGAAACAAATTTTTATTAATTAAAAACTTGTTGTAATGACAAAGATTAAATTCTATAAAATAAATGAAGATGGTAAAATAACCATCTTACATTATACTCTCATTCAATTTTTAGCCCAAAATGGATATTTTTTGATGTTCTTTGAAAAAGGAGGAACAATGCTTGTAAAGATAAAAAATAACATTATTCGAGAAGTTGATGAAAGTGATCTAATAAAGTGTATTCAAAATTACTTAGTAAGTTTAAAGCTAAATAATGTTTTGGAAAAGTTCGCTGTTGGAGTAGGAAGTTATATAAATAAAAAGAAATTAGGGTTACTTCCAAAAATAGAAAGCTTTTCAGATAAAGATAAGTCAGATTGTGGTTGGATATATTATAAAAACACCGCTGTTAAAGTCATGGCAGACTCGATTGAAATTATCCCTTATAAGCAGTTAGATCATAATATTTGGAAGTCTAGAATAAGAACAAGGAACTTTAAGAAGTTAATTTCTAAAAAAGGGCAATTTAGAGACTTTTGCTTTAAGCTTTCAAAATCCAGTGCAGATAGGTTTTTAGCACTTCAGACAGCGATAGGTTATTTAATGCATAGATATAATAATCCAAGTTTATGTAAAGCAATTATCTTAAATGATGAAAAAATAAGTTTTGATGGACAAGCTAATGGAGGTACTGGTAAAAGTTTGATTGCAAAAGCTTTAAAGCATATGGTTAATGTCGTTTTTACAGAGGGCAAAAATTTGAAAATAGGTTCTTGGTTTAGGAATCAAAGAATTGGTGTCGATACGGATATTTCTGTTTATGACGATGTTGGAAAGGATTTTTCAATTGAAACCATTTTTTCGGAATTAACTTCTGGAATTGTAATTGAAAGAAAAAGAAAGGATGAAATTCACCTAAGCGCAAAAGAAGCTCCGAAATACCTAATTTCATCTAATTATATTGTAAAGGGACCAGGAGGTTCGTCTGATGAGAGACGCCGTTACGAATTTGAGCTATCGGATTTTTTTGTAAAAAACCAGCCTTATAAGGTTTATGGGAATCAATTTTTTGATGAATGGGACAAATGTGAATGGGACAACTTTGACAACTTTATGATTGAATGTTTACAAGTGTACCTTAAGCATGGTCTAGTTGAAGCTAGTCCAATAAATTTAAAAAAGCATAGGTTGATTAACGTGAGTTCTGCTGAATTTGAAGCTTTTTCTACGAAGATGTTTACGTCAGATACCTGGCATGATAAACGTAAGATGATTGGTTTGTTTCATATCGAATATCCTCATTTAATAGATATTACGTCACACACTTTTACTAAATGGACAATAGAGTATGCCAAACAAAACAATTTGTCCTACCAGTCTAAATCTTCTGGTGGTATTTATTCGTTTCAGTTAAAGTCAAGAAAGGAGGCAAGCGATGAAGAAGAATAAAAAATCCGCAGGTATAATTTATACCGTAAAGTGTGAAATAACAGGAGAATTTTACGTTGGTGCAACAACAGATTCATTAGAACAGCGAAAACTAGACCATATAGAGCGTGCAAATAGAGGAGAAAAGCATCCTTTTGCAAAAGCTATAGCTACACATGGTGCAGAGGCGTTTACTTGGGAGATGACGGATACTGCTAATACAACAGACGAGCTTGCCAGAAAAGAAAAAGAATACATAAATAAATTAAAATCCAAAGAGACAGGTTATAATTGTAATTCAGGTGGTGGGTTTAAAAAAACAGTGTATCAGTATTCTATTGAAGATGGTAGTCTAGTAAATACATATGATTGCCTACAAAATGCAGCTAGTGCAGTTAGTGCACATAAAAATGCTATTGGAAATGCATGTATAGGACAAAACAAAACTTGTAAAGGGTATTATTGGAGCTATAACTTTAGCGTTCCTTTTAGTCCAGAAAAAGATTTGCGTAAAAAGCAGGTCATTCAATATACGCTTGCTGGTAAACAAGTGGCAACTTATGAATCAGTTGCAGAGGCTAGTAAAAAAACAAGTGTAAGTAAAACTTGTATCAGTAGGGTTTGTCGAGGTGAACGAGAATACAGTGGCGGTTATAAATGGAGCTATAAATCTTAAAAAATTAAAGGCGGTATCTGATTTATACCGCCTTTTTTTCTACTAAATATAAAATAACCTCAATTTGTGCTTCAGGATGAGCCTCAGGGTTTATACATTGTATTCGTGCTTGAAATTTGTCAAAACCATATTTTAATAAGAGTGCAATTTTTCTGCTATCCTGTCGTGGAATGTATCCCAATTTTAATGTTTTAAAATAAATTTCTACGGCATGTTTATCATGCACATTTTTAGGTTCTGGTTTTAAATTTAGCTTTTTACCTATTTGTAGTTTTTTAAAAGCTATAGCACCTTCATAGTACGAAAATCCAGCAATATTAAAGCGTAAAAAATAATCACGTTGCATGTTATTATAATAAAAGTTAATACTGCTGCAATTTTAATGGCTATTAATGCAGTGTATGTGCGCATAATAGTTTAAGTTTACCCAAAAGCGGGTTTATGTCTACTAACAAGCATGCTATAATACGTTATCAAACCTTGGATAAATGCTTCCGTAATACAGGTAAGCGGTATTATATTGAAGATTTACTAAAAGCATGTAATACAGCCATTTTTGAGTTCGATCCAAATTCCGATGGCATAAAAAAGCGTCAACTTTACGACGATATAAGGTTTATGGAGTCTTCTCAAGGTTTCTCCATTATTTTATTAAAAATAAAGGATGGCAGACGTGCTTATTATCAATATGAAGATGCCTCGTTTTCTATTAATAATCAACCTTTAAATAATTTAGAGGCAGAACAATTAAAATCAGCTATTTTGGTATTAACAAGGTTTAAAGGCTTGCCGCAATTTAAATGGGTAAACGAGTTAATTCCTAAATTAGACCAAAGCTTTAATTTATCAGAACACAATCAAGATATTATAGGTTTCGATAATAATCCTTATTTAAAAGGCTTGGAGTTTATTGAGCCCTTGTTTACAGCTATTAATAATAAGCAAGCTATTACAGTTATCTATCAAAGTTTTAAGCACCAAACAGCGCAGCGTTGGGTATATCACCCCTACTATTTAAAACAACATAATAATCGATGGTTTGTATTTGGAAAAAAACAAGATTTTAAGGGTTTAACAAACTTAGCTTTAGATAGAATACAAGCTATTCAGCCTTGTATAGAACCCTATGATGACTCCGAAATGGTTGATTTTGAAACCTATTTTGAAGATGTAATAGGCGTAACAAAACATAACGATGTCTTAATAACTATTATATTACAGGCAAGTACAACATTGGCACCTTATATAAAAACAAAACCACTTCACGGTTCACAAAAAAAAGTTGAAGAAAACGAAAATGGATATACATTTTCTATTGAAGTGATACCTAATTATGAAATGGAAAAATTAATTTTGTCCTTTGGTGAAGACCTTCGGGTTATAAACCCAGAGTTTATTAAGCAAAACATAAAAAACCGATTGCAAAAAGCACAACAAAACTATTAATGCAAATACACTGCACAAGTTGTAAATAATTTTAAACCATGGTATTACAAAATAAGTAAAACCATATTTAAAATTTAAAACACTTGTGCTATGCAACTACACGAATCTATGATTACAGGCGAATTAAAAAGTAAAATTGATAAAATCTGGACAGATTTTTGGACGGGAGGTATCTCTAATCCACTTACCGTTATAGAACAATTTACGTATTTAATATTTTTAAAACAGCTAGACCAAAAGCAAACTTTAAACGATAAAACCGAAAACCTTTTAGGTGTACCAACGGGCAAAAGCATTTATACAAAAGCACAAGCTCCTTTGCGTTGGAGCAACTTTAAAGATAAAGACCCCGAGGTTATGTTCGATTTGTTTACAAAACCACAACGAGACCTTGATGACCTTACAGTTTTCGATTTTATGAAAAATATAGGAGAGCAAGGTGGTGTTTTTGCGCAGTACATGAAAGGCGCTATTTTTATGATTCCTACACCAAAGTTGCTCGATAAGGTGGTGCAAAAAATAGAAGATTTAAATCTAGAAAATAAAGATGCCAAAGGCGATTTATACGAGTACATGCTCTCTAAAATAGCCGAGGCAGGTACCAACGGGCAGTTTAGAACACCGCGCCATATTATACAAATGATGGTGCAAATGGTACAGCCTAAACAAGACGATGTAATTTGCGACCCTAGTTGTGGTACAGCAGGGTTTTTGGTAGCCGCGGGACAATATATTTACGATAAGCATAAAGATTGGTTTACCCAAAAAACATTTCGTGAACATTTTAAAGATAGTATGTTTAATGGTGTGGAGTTCGATCCTACCATGTTGCGTATTGGTGCTATGAACATGCAATTACACGGCATAGAAAATCCAACACTTATAGGTAAAGATGCTCTTAGCGAAGCTAATGCTAACATAGAAAACAAATACTCGCTTATTCTGGCAAACCCACCTTTTAAAGGTAGTTTAGATTACGATGAAGTAGAAAGTAGCTTACTTAAAGTAACCAAAACAAAAAAAACCGAGCTTTTATTTTTAGCCTTAATGTTACGTATGTTAAAAACAGGTGGTAGAGCAGCAGTAATTGTGCCCGATGGCGTACTATTTGGTAGTAGTACAGCACATAAAAACATACGTAAAGAACTAGTAGAAAACCAGCAATTGCAAGCCGTAATAAGCATGCCAAGTGGTGTGTTTAAACCTTATGCAGGCGTAAGTACAGCCATTTTATTTTTTACTAAAACCAATTCTGGTGGAACAGATAACGTTTGGTTTTACGATATGAAAGCCGATGGTTTAAGTTTAGACGATAAACGCAACCTTTTAGTACCAGAAGAAGCATTTGAGCAATGCTTTACCGAACCAGAAAATATACTAGAAGAAGTAAAAGGCAAATGCGACATACCACAAATATTACTAGATGCTAATAAAATAATGAATAGTGCGTCATTGCGAGGAACGAAGCAATCTCTTGAAAAGAACTTCTCAGACCGCACAAAACAAAGCTTTTTAGTGCCTAAACAAGAAATAGCCGATAACCAATGGGATTTAAGCATAAACCGCTATAAAGAAATTGTGTACGAAGAAGTGGTTTACGAAAAACCAGAAGCCCTTATTGCACAAATAAAAACCCTCGATAAACAACGTAACGAAGCTTTGTTAAACTTGGAAAAGATGATGAGTTAATGGAATTTGTTGAATTTGTTAAATTAACAAACAATCTAGATAATAGAAGAATTCCTTTAAATTCTAAACAAAGGAGCGAAAAGGAGTCTAAGCCTTTATATCCATATATCGGGGCTAACAATATAATGGGGTATATCGATGAGTATATATATGATGAAAAAATTTTATGTATAGCTGAAGATGGTGGTAGCTGGGGTTTTAATGAAGTTTGCTCAAAAATTTATAATGAAAAATGTTGGGTAAATAATCATGCGCATGTAGTTACTGCTAAGGATAATACTATTTTAGAATATTTAATGTATTATTTGAATTATACCGATTTATCTCTATATATTAATGGAGCTACTAGGGGGAAGTTAACGAAATCATCATTAAATTCGATTAAAATCCCGCTACCACCCCTAGAAACCCAAAAAAAAATAGCTGCCATTTTAGATGAAGCCGATAACATACGCCAACTTAACCAGCAACTTATTAATAAATACAACGCCTTAACCCAAAGCTTGTTTTTAGAAATGTTTGGCGACCCTGTTACAAATCCGAAAGGGTGGGAGAAGAAGCCAATGAAATCATTAATGAGCATTGTAAGAGGAGGCTCACCCAGACCAATTAAAAATTTTTTGGGAGGAAAAAACCCATGGATAAAAATAGGTGATGCTTCAAAAGGTGATGATATTTATTTGTATTCTACTAAAGAAAGTATAATTGATGAAGGATTAAGAAAAACGAGGTTATTACCTAAGGGAAGTCTAATATTTGCTAATTGTGGGGTAAGTTTAGGGTTTGCCAGAATTATCCAGTTTGAAGGTTGTATTCATGATGGTTGGCTAGCATTTTCTGAGTTTGATGAAAATATAATTGATAAAATTTTTCTTTTGAAAACTTTAAATTCTGTGACAAAATATTTCAGAGACACCGCACCTGATGGAACGCAACCAAATTTGAACACAAAAATTATGGGAGATTATGAAATAATATTACCTCCTATTAAAATTCAGAAGAAATTTGTTGATTCTTTAAAATTAATATATGAACAAAAGCAACAAGCGCAAACGGCATTGCAAAAAAGTGAGGCTTTGTTTAATAGTTTATTGCAAAGGGCGTTTAAAGGCGAGTTAGTGTAGTGTTTTTTGTGGGTAGTAAAAATTACGTGTAAAATAATTTAGCTTATTTATACACCAATATTTTACATATAAAGAAAATGGCTTTTTTTTTATACAACCGCACAACGTGTAAAGAAAATTCAATTATCTTTACATGAATTAAAAACATATAAAGTTTTGTAAAGTTTGTTTACATGAGTTGGCAACCCAAACTATTACCATACACACAAGATTTAGAAACCAAAGCTGTTTTAAAAAAATTAGCATTGGTAAACCGTGCATTGGCAGAACTTAAAGGGTTGGCACAAACTATGCCTCAGCAAGATATTTTAATTAATACCTTAGCTATACAGGAAGCAAAAGACAGTTCGGAGGTAGAAAATATTGTAACCACTCACGACGAAATTTATAAAAGTACTATAACCGCAGAAAAATACTTGTCTCCTGCCACAAAAGAAGTTAGAAATTATGTAGAAGCTTTAAAAAAAGGAGCAAACATAGTAAAGGCAAAAAAAGTATTATCGGTTAACGATATTATTAAAATACAAGAGGTTTTAGAAAATAATAAAGCAGGGTTACGTAAGTTGCCTGGTACAACTTTAAAGAATGATAAAACAGGAGAAATAGTTTATCAACCACCACAAGATGCAGAAACTATTAAATTACTTATGCAAAATCTTGAAGCCTATATTAACGATAAAGCATTAAGTGATTACGACCCTGTTTTAAAAATGGCTATAATACATTTTCAATTTGAAAGTATTCACCCATTTTACGATGGCAATGGGCGTACAGGCCGTATAATAAACATATTGTACTTAGTTCTACAAAACCTTTTAGATATTCCTATATTATATTTAAGTCGTTATATAATAGCTAATAAGCAAGATTATTATAAGAAACTACAAGACGTAAGAGATACGAATAGTTGGGAAGCATGGTTGTTGTTTATGCTACAAGGTGTAGAAGAAACAGCTTATCAAACCATAGATAAGGTAAAAGAAATTAAAAAAGCCATGCAGGAAATGAAAGAAGTACTGCGTAAAAACTATAAATTTTATAGTCACGATTTAATTAACCATTTGTTTAGGCAGCCTTATACTAAAATAGAATTTTTAAAAGACGAACTGCATGTTAGTAGAGTTACCGCAGCAAGTTACCTAAATACTTTAGCAGATGATGGGGTGCTTATAAAAATGAAACAAGGCAAGTTTAATTACTACATAAATTATAGGTTGGTTAAATTGTTTACTAATTAATGTATATATGAGCAACTTTAACTTTTTAAAACCAGATTTTCCAAAGCTGTATAACGAAGCTGTAGTTGCAGAAAAATATACGTTAACCGAGCCTAAATATGCTGCATTATTATCTAGAACCGTTTTAGAGTTAGGCTTGCATTGGTTATATGATAATGATTTAGACTTTACAAAGCCTTATGATACTAAATTAGTGGCTTTACTTTTTCATTACGATTTTAAAAGTAGTGTAAAACCATCGTTGCATAAGGAGTTAGACTTGGTAAGGCGTTTTGGAAACGATGGCGCACATGGTAATGCCGTATCTAAAACAAAAGCTATGGTTGCTTTAAAAGCAATTTTTAGTTTTTCGGTGTATCTCGTAAAGTATTATGGCAATACCCCAGTTGAAATTCCAACTTTTAACGAAACTTATATACCTGTAAATAATCAGGCAACAGGTAACATTACAAAAGCGCAGCTTAAAACATTAGCTGAAGAAAAGGAGGCTCAACTTAAACAATTAAGAGAAGAACAGGCTCAAAAAGAGGCTTTGTTAAAAGAAAACGAGCTTTTAAAAAAGCAAGTACGTCAACAACAGCAGGAATTAGCTAAACGTAAAGAGAAACGCCAAAAGGAAGTTATTCCTGAACGCGATATTCCGCAGCTTACACCAGAGCTTGAAACACGAAAACTGTATATAGATGTGTTGCTAAAAGAAGCAGGTTGGCACACTTTAAAAAAAGGTATAGATATTGAATACCCTGTTACAGGAATGCCAAAAAGCACCAATCCTTCAGGTACAGGCTATGTTGATTATGTGTTGTGGGATAATAATGGTTTACCGCTTGCAGTTATTGAGGCTAAACAAAGTTTACACGATGCCAGAAAAGGAAAACAACAAGCCCTTTTATATGCTAATTGTTTAGAGCAATCTACAGGACAACGTCCCATAATATTTTATTCAAATGGTTTCGATACGTATTTATGGGATGATTTGTTTTATCCAGAACGCGAAGTATTTGGGTTTTACACCAAAGAAGAGCTTCAGTTTTTAATACAGCAGCGTAAAAACAGGAAAGATATTAGGCAGTATCAAGTAAATACACAAATTGCAGGACGCCCCTATCAGTTAGAAGCTATAAAACGTGTTTCAGAAACATTAGTTACAACGTTTCAGAATACGTTAAAGGGCAAGCATAGAGAAGCACTTTTGGTTATGGCTACGGGAAGTGGAAAAACAAGAACTTCGGCAGCAATGGTAGATATGTTTACCAAGTGCAATTGGGCAAAAAGGGTGCTGTTTTTAGCCGATAGAAATGCCTTGGTAACACAAGCTAAAAATGCTTTTAAAGAACATTTACCCCATTTAAGTGCTATAGATTTAACTAAAGAAAAAGAAGATAACAACACGAGGTTGGTGTTTTCTACATACCCTACTATAATGAATAAAATTGACAGCATTGTTGATGATAATAGGTTTTATGGGGTAGGGCATTTTGATGTAATTATAATTGACGAAGCGCATAGATCGGTTTACCAAAAATATGGCGCTATATTTAATTATTTTGATGCGATTTTAATTGGTTTAACAGCAACACCAAAAAAAGATATAGATCATAATACTTATGGGTTGTTTGGTATAGAAGATGATAACCCAACTTTTGCTTACGAGTTAAATCAAGCTGTAAAAGACGGTTATTTAGTGCCACCAAAAGCTAAAAAAGTACCTATACAATTTTTAGAAGAAGGTGTAAAATACAATCAACTTTCCGATCTAGATAAACGTAAATACGAAGAACAGTTTGGCAGTTTTGAAATAGAACCAGAAGATGATACGGCGCAAATTGATAAAAACCAGTTAAATAGTTTTCTTTTTAATACCAAAACCATTGATGTTGCCTTAGATTTTTTAATGAATGAAGGGATAAAGGTAAATGGAGGCGATAAACTTGGTAAAACTATTGTGTTTGCAAAAAACCATAGACATGCCCTTTATATTGAAGAACGATTCAATAAAAATTATCCAGAATATGGCGGTTCGTTTTTGCGGGTAATTGATAACTATGAAACTAAAGCACAAGATTTACTTGACAAGTTTACAGACGATAAACAAGAAATAGATCCACAAATTGCTGTGTCTGTAGACATGATGGATACAGGTGTAGATGCTCCTAGAGTTGTAAATTTAGTGTTTTTTAAGTCTGTAAAATCGTATGCTAAGTATTGGCAAATGATTGGGCGAGGTACGCGATTAAGGCCAGATTTATTTGCTCCTGGAGAAGATAAGACCCATTTTTTAATATTCGATTTTTGCGGTAATTTCGAATTTTTTGATGAATTTCCAGATGGTGTAAAAACCAATAGTTCAAAAACTTTATCTCAAAAAATATTTGAAACTAAACTGCAAATAGCAATAGCATTAAGAAGTAGTAGCGAGTCCAGTGCTAACGAGGATGATTTAGCTAAAAAATTTATTCACGAATTGCATGAGGCTATAAATACTTTAGATGAAACTCGTTTCGAAGTTAGAAAGTCGTTGCGCTATGTTAAGGATTATAAAAACATACAACGTTGGCAAAATTTATCAATAGGCGATGTTTCAGATATTTGTACCCATTTATCGCATTTACCTATTATTAGTCAAAAAGAAGATGAATTAGCTAAGCGTTTCGATGTCTTAGTATTAAGGTTGCAACAGGCAGTAATTTTAAAATCTAAGGCTGTTACAGGACTAACAACAACTATTTACGGTATAGGAGAGCAATTATTTAAAAAAAGAAATATACCAGCTGTAGCCAATAAGTTAGAAGTTATTAATCAAATTAAAAACGCCACATTCTGGAAAGAAGCTGGTGTTGTTCAAATAGAACATGTTAGAACAGAGTTAAGAGACTTGGTTAAGTTTATTGATAAAGAAGATGTAAAGCCAGTATATACAGATTTTCAAGATACCTTACTTTATGATAAAGTTGAAGAAAAGGATATAATGGCATCTTATGCTAATTTACAAACCTACAGGGATAGAATTGAAGTTTTTATACGAAAGCATAAATCCCACTTAGTTGTTAATAAGTTGCATAATAATATTCCTATAACGCAAAAAGAGTTAGCGTTGTTAGAGTCTTTCTTATATGACGGCACAAATAGTACTAAGGACGATTATAAAGGTAAAATAGGAGATATGCCGCTAGGTAGTTTTATTAGAAGTGTAGTGGGTTTAAACATAAGTGTGGTAAATCAGCTATTTGCCGATTTTATAAATAACGAAAATTTAAAAGCTGCGCAAATTACTTTTATTAATACTTTAATCAACTATTTAAACGTAAATGGTACACTAGACAAATCGTTATTAGTAAAACCGCCCTTTAATGAATCACATGACTCTGGAATTATAGGTGTTTTTGAAGATGAACACGATGTTAGGCAAATTATTTCAATTATAGATAATGTTAATGATAATGCAGGGTAGCATTGTAGGCTGTTAATTAAAGTTAGTTATGGAATTATTTAATTTAAAGAAAGATAAAGTAGAGAAAATAGATGTAAAATCTTTTAAACTCGAAAAAGAAATTCAAGATTTAGTTGAAAATAATTTAGAAACAATTTTTCAGCTACAACTAGTAAAATCGGAATTTACTGTTGGTAATTACAGAATAGACTCGTTATGTTTTGATTCTGATAACAATGCTTTTGTAATTATAGAATATAAAAAAGGAGCAAGTTATTCGGTTATAGATCAGGGGTATACTTATTTGCAATTGTTGCTTAATAACAAGTCAGATTTCGTTTTAGCGCTATCTCAGTATCAGAACAAAGTTTTAAAAACTAGTGATGTCGATTGGAGTCAATCAAAAATAGTTTTTGTTTCTCCTTCGTTTAATGCTTACCAAAAGGATAGTGTAAATTTTAAAAATTTGCCTTTCGAGCTCTGGGAAATTAAGCGTTTTGGTAACGATATTATTGTTTTAGATAAACATGAAATAAGTTCTAAAGAGAGTATATCTTCGTTATCTACGTCTAGCACACAAAATATTATTACTTCAGTAAATAAAGAAGTTGTAGTGTATGGAGAGGAACATCACGTTTCACCCGAAAATAATCAGATTTATAATATTTGGTTAGAATTAAAAGAACGTTTTTTCGAATTGGGAGAGGTAAGTTTAAATCCAAAAAAGCATTATATAAGTTTAGTAAACGATAATAATAAAGCTATTTGTTTTTTAAATTTTAGAAAGACTAAAATAATTTTAGATGTTCCCAGAGGTAACATTAACACCGATGGAAGTACTTCAAAAGAATACTTTACTTTTGATGACCCCAAAAAAATCGCTAAGGAACATTCTTGGGAATGGAAGAGAGGTACCAAAGGAACAGTTTATAAAATTGAGGTTTCTAAAGGAGTTGATTTAGACTATGTAATGTTTTTAGTCAAGCAGAAATTTAAAAGTTTAAATAATTAGGCTTTAAAAAAGGTTTCAATAAAACCGCTTTTTCATTAAACAAATGTTAATCAGATAGATAGGTCGGTCGCGTAGAGCCCAGCCTGAGGAGCAAAAAGCCTAACAGAAATGTTGGGCTTTTTTTATTTTAACTCATTACTGTTTTTAACGCTTCAATAACTTTTTTAGAACTTCCAATAAATATTTTGTCTTCCAAAACAATTACTGGTCTACTTAAAAAAGTGTAATGCTCTAAAATGTAGTTTTTGTAATCGCGCTCGGATAAATCTTGGTTTTTTAAATCCATTTCTTTGTAGAGCTTTGCTCGTTTGCTAAATAAAGCTTCATAACTTCCCGAAAGCGCTTTCATTTCCTCAATTTGCTTCACTGTTATAGGCTCGCTTTTTATGTCTTGTAATATAAAGTTCTCAGATAAATTAAGATCTTTTAAAATTCTAGTACAAGTATTACAGGTTTTTAAATAATAGACTTTTTTCATGTTTGTTTTATTTTGAACAGTAAATTAGCGGTATATTTAAACCAAAAATAAACAAATGGATTTCGTATTTAAAGTTTTAAATAACACACGTGGTATTTTTAAAAAAATTATAGAAGAAAACACACTTGAAGATTTAAATAAAATACCAGAAGGTTTTAATAATAATGTTATCTGGAATATTGCCCACATTATTGTAACAGAGCAATTGTTGGTTTATAAATTATCTGGTTTAGAGGTTTCTGTTTCAAATGAGATGATAAACAAATACCGTAAAGATACAAAACCTGACGGTGCTATTTCGCAACATGAAGTTAACGAGATTAAAAACTTATTAATTTCAACTATACAAAATACCGAAGCCAATTATAAGGCTGGTGTGTTTAAAACGTTTAATGAGTATACCGTGTCTACAACAGGAAACACCTTAACCAAAATAGAAGACGCTTTACAATTTGCTGCTGTTCACGAAGGATTGCATTATGGGTACATTTTGGCGCTATTAAAGGCTGTTAAAAGCTAAATACGGCGCTGCGTCCTTAAAAGGTATTACAAACTCAATTATTCCTGTTGAGTACGGAGCGATTTCGTAAGTATTGTATAATAAAACGATGCCTTCGCTATTATAGGCAATGTTTTTTGGGAGGTTGAATTCTGTAGGTTCAAATAAAATGTTTTTATCATCTAAATTTTTATCGAAAAACATTTTTGCTAGAGTTTTAAAACCGTCAAAATCGCTAAATAAATCAGAAGTGGCGATTGAGTTGCCCGTAGTGGTGTCGAAGTTTTTAAATACTATATGAGTAAGCCCATGTGCACCACCGGTATAAGCGTAAGTAGTAATAGCAATTGAAGCTAATTCGGGAGATTGATACATCACTTCAGCGTCTATTTGAGTTTCCCATGGTGGGGTGGCTTCTTTTACTTCATCAGAAAAAGCATTGTAGGCTTGGTTAAATAAGGCTATGCTTTCTTCTACAGATTTTGATTTAGGAGTTTCTGTATTACCTATATGTAATGCATTTATAAGAGCTGCGTTAAGTTGGTTGTTTATTTTTAATGCAATTTTTGAATCGCCTATAGCTTTAATTGTATTTATTTCTACAAGCTTGTTGTGTTCAATATTTATACTAATTTCATTAAATTCGATAGGTGTTGATTCTTCTTTACAATTAAAAAAAGAACTGATAAAAAAGAATATAACGAGGTAGTGGCTAAGTTGTTTCATGAAGCATTTTAATACCTTTAAAAATAAAAAATGCAATTAATACAGCCTATTAATTGCAAAAAACTTAACAATATTTTAAAAATTGAAAATTAATTAAGGTAATAAACGTAACCAACATTAAACCAAACCAACCAATCGTTGTGTTTATTAAATTTAAGTTCGTGGTTTAGCCCATCAACCCAATCGCTAAAGTAATACTGCCATCTAAGATCTAAAAGTAAATCAGATAGTTTCGTTAATTTATAACGCACGCCAACACTTGCAACTGCAGACCATGCAGAAAACGAAGAAGTATCAATTGGATATTCACGAGTAGTTCCGCCATCTAACGGTGGTAAATAACTTTGATCTTTGTACCAGGGCGAGTAAATATTATCTTCGTTATAAATATTACCATCTCCAAAGGTAGTTGTTGCTTTTGGAGAACTGCAGGTATAGTGCACTCCTAAACTAATATACGGTGCAAATTTATAAGCAAATCCTTGAAAATCTCGAATACTTAACGGGAAATATTCAAGTTGCGTACCAATATCTAAATTACTTGCAATACCACTATGTGCTCTAAGTCTATCTGCATCTAACGACGTTCTGTTGGCATCAACCCATTTTCCAAAGTGATTTAATTTAGTGCGGTTGTACGAAAGTTCGTTTCGCAATTTAAAATGGTCGTTAAAATAAGTATCGGTTGTATAGCAGTTACAATCAGCTCTATATGCGAAGTTTATATAGTGAATTAAACCAATTCCAAAACCTGTATTGCCAAAATTAGTTTCGTTTTCATCTCTGCCACCAAAGTCTGATCGGAATTGAACTGGACCAGCAACAACACCAATTTCATGAGAAAAGCCTAATTGAGCCTTTACAGTTTGTATTGAAACAAACAGCAGGAATAAAGAAACTAAGTGTTTCAAGTTAAGCATAATAAGGTTTGTTTTTCTTGAGGCAAATTAATGTTCACAAATATATAAAAACTGCGATAACAAACAAATAATATTAGTTAAGAGGGAATTTGTGATTTTTTTATTGCGAAATTATAAAAACATCAACGTTTAAATTATAGATATCGTATATTTGTGGCGAAAAATTATTATTTTAATAAATTAGCATTGCAATACTATTGTATATGAAAAAAAACATTGAAGAATTTTTAGATCTTGTAAAACAGAGGAATGGTCATGAACCAGAATTTTTGCAAGCTGTAGAGGAAGTTGCCGAAACGGTAATTCCTTATATTGTTAAACACGACATATATTATGGTAAAAATATTTTACTGCGAATGGTTGAACCCGAACGATTAATTTCGTTTAGAGTTTCATGGGTGGATGATAGCGGTGAAATTCAAGTAAACCGCGGATATCGTATACAAATGAACTCTGCTATTGGCCCATATAAGGGTGGTTTGCGTTTTCATCCAACTGTAAATGCTAGTATTTTAAAATTTTTAGCCTTCGAGCAAGTTTTTAAAAACTCGTTAACAACATTACCAATGGGTGGTGGCAAAGGAGGTAGTGATTTCGATCCTAAAGGAAAAAGTGATAACGAAATTATGCGTTTTTGTCATGCTTTTATGAGTGAACTATTTAGGCATATTGGACCAAATACTGATGTTCCTGCGGGAGATATTGGTGTTGGTGCACGCGAAATTGGTTTCCTTTTTGGTATGTATAAAAAATTGCGTAACGAATTTACCGGAGTATTAACAGGTAAAGGATTATCGTGGGGTGGTTCTCTAATTCGTCCAGAAGCAACAGGTTACGGTACGGTGTATTTTGCAGAAAGTATGTTAAACACAAAAAATGAATCTGTAAAAGGTAAAACCGTTGTAATTTCTGGGTCGGGTAACGTGGCTCAATTTGCCGCCGAAAAAGTATTGCAATTAGGAGGAAAGGTAGTAACCTTATCTGATTCTTCGGGGTATATTTACCATGAAGGAGGTATTGATGAAGCCAAACTTAAGTTTGTAATGGAGCTAAAAAATGTTAAACGTGGTAGGATTAACGAATATCTCAAGCAATATCCAAATGCAAAGTTTGTTTCTGGAAAAACACCATGGGAAGTGCCTTGCGATATCGCGTTACCTTGTGCAACCCAAAACGAATTAAACGAGAAAAATGCCAAAACACTTTTACAAAATGGTTGTATTTGTGTTAGCGAAGGTGCGAATATGCCATCTACTAAAGGTGCCATTTCCGCTTTTCATGATGCTAAAATTTTATTTGCGCCAGGAAAAGCATCAAACGCTGGTGGTGTAGCTACATCTGGTTTAGAAATGTCGCAAAATTCGTTAAGAATTAGTTGGACGCGTAAAGAAGTAGACGATCGTTTAAAAGGTATTATGAAAAATATTCACGATTCTTGTATTGAATATGGAACCGAGGATGATGGTTATATTAATTACGTAAAAGGTGCCAATATTGCTGGCTTTGTAAAAGTTGCCGATGCCATGTTAGCCCAAGGTATTGTTTAAAAATACTTTATTTCATAAAAAAAAGCTTCACTTTTACTGGTGAAGCTTTTTTGGTTTTACGTGCTTATGCTATTTAAAGCTGCTTTTTTATTATTTTCAAGGTTTTAGTATTCTTATATATATCTTCTAAGCGTACAAAATATAAACCTGGAGCGGTTTGATTTAATTCTATTTTTTCTATTGAATTATCATTAACTGTTAAAATTTCTTTACCAAAAGTGTTGTAAACGGTAACTTTCTTTATAAGGTTTTTGGAGTTTATATTGACAACATTGTTAAACGGATTTGGATGTAAACTAAAAGTACCTAAGGTATTTGTTTCTGTATTTAACGACGATGTAATTTCAAAGGTATGGGTTACTGTTTTACCTTGGTATGAGGCTTGCCATTTCCAAGTGCCAATTTGATCGAAAATACCGCTGTAGTACCAATACCAATACGATGAGTTGTAGGTATCGGTAAAGTCGAAATTCCAATTGTAAACCACCGAGTCGTCAGGTCTTATAATTTGAAGGTTTATAGCTGTTGAAGCTTGTTGATCGCGCATGTATAATGCAAAATATACCCTTTCGTTATCAGCAAAACTGTTAACTTCATTAGTAGTTTCACTGGTTGGACAATCGTTAAAAACAGGAGGTGTGTTGTGGGTTAAAACCGCATTTATGTTAGGGTTAGCATAAGGTTTTTGTTCTTGCCACCACGATTCGGAATTTAAACTATTGCAGCTTCCGGCATACGGATCGATTAATTGGCTATACGTGTTATCTTCATAAACCTCGAAATGTAAATGCGGTCCTGTAGAATTACCCGAGCTACCTACAACGCCTAAATATTCGCCTGCTGTTACGGTTTCTCCAACGTCTTTTGTGGTTAACGATCCGTTTTTTAAATGCCCATACCACGATATACTGCCATCGGTATTTTGCACATAAACAGCATTCCAGATATTATTGTTAAAACTGCAGCTTCTATCAAATTCACCGTCGTTTTTAGCAACAATTTGTCCATCGGCCGCAGCAATAACTTCGGTGTAGTTATTATCCATTTGGTGCCACCTAAAAGGCCATAAAAACACATCGATGCCCTGGTGATTATAGCCTGCCGAAGTATCGTAAGTTTTGCTACCACAATTATAATCGGTGAGTTGGTCGGGGTAAGCCGTGTTGTGGTCTACATAGTTAGAAATTCCCCAAGTATCGTTATAACTTGCATGTGCCGCTTTTTTTATGGGCCAAATAAATTTGGGATTGGGAATGTTAGTCGATTTTTTGTACTTGAGTTTTCCCGTAGCTTTAAGTTGATTATAACTTTTTTTAAGGGTTTCTTTTATTGCGGCGCGTTGGGTATTTGTTAAACAAGGCATGTTTTGGTTTATCTTAAATTCACCGCCTTCAGCATTAAAAAGCACTGAGTTTTGTTGTGCTTCAATGGTTGCAAATGCGCAAAAAGTAATGAGGAGTACGTAAAACTGTTTCATATTCAGGATTAATTAAAGTGATTTTTAACCATATCGCATAAATTTCAACATGTCATCAATTTAAGTTAAAATTCATTTACTTCCTTCAAATATTTCAGAAAATTCTTAGTTTTATTTGATTTGGATTTTTTCTGAAGAAAATATTAAATTGTTAAAAATTAGCATGTTTATTTCCTAAGTAAATAATGTTATCTTTACGCATTAAAACTATTTACAAATCGTTATTCGTAATAAATTAATTATTAGCGAATTCAATATATACTTTATTAATATATGGCTTGTGCAAGTTGCTCAACTAAAGATGGACAACCAAAGGGTTGCAAAAATAATGGCACGTGTGGTACAGATAGTTGCAACAAATTAACCGTTTTCGATTGGTTATCTAACATGTCGCTACCTACGGGCGAACAACCTTTTAATTGGGTTGAGGTACGATACAAAAATGGCCGAAAAGAATATTATCATAATACCGAAAATTTAACGCTTAGTATGGGCGATGTAGTTGCCACTCAAGCTAAATCGGGACACGATATTGGCGTTGTTACCCTTACGGGGGAATTGGTGCGTGTACAAATGAAACGCAAAAAAATAGCAACAGACATCAAGGAAGCTTTAAAAATTTACCGAAAAGCAAGTCAAAAAGATATTGATATTTGGCAAAAAGCACGCGACCGCGAAGAACCTATGAAGGTTAAAGCACGCCAGTTTGCAATAGATTTAAGATTGCAAATGAAAATATCTGATATCGAATTTCAAGGCGATGCCAGTAAAGCTACATTTTATTATACGGCCGAAGAGCGCGTAGACTTTAGAGAACTAATTAAAGTGTTTGCACGTGAGTTTCGTACAAGAATTGAGATGAAACAAGTTGGGTTTCGTCAAGAAGCCGCTAGACTTGGCGGAATTGGTTCTTGCGGACGCGAATTGTGTTGTTCTACTTGGTTAACCGATTTTCGTTCGGTAAGTACATCAGCAGCGCGTTATCAGCAACTATCTTTAAATCCGCAAAAGTTGGCAGGCCAATGTGGTAAATTAAAATGTTGTTTAAATTACGAGCTCGATACTTATTTAGATGCGTTGAAAGATTTTCCTAAAGTTGAAACCAAAATTCAAACCGAAAAAGGTACTGCTGTTTGCCAAAAAACCGATATTTTTAAAGGGCACATGTGGTACGCTTATGAAGGCGAATGGATGAATTGGCATAAAATTACTACCGAGCAAGCCAACGAAATTATTGCCCTTAATAAACAAAATAAAAAAATTGCAAGCCTCGAAGAGTATGCTAGCGACGTGGTTGAAGATACTAAAACCAATTTCGAGAACGTTGTAGGTCAAGATAGTTTAACGCGTTTCGATAGTCCAAAACGACCTAGAAAACGTAAAAACAATAGAAACAAACAAAATAACGGGAATAAAAACAACGGGAATAGCAATAATAGTAGTAACAACCGTAACCGTAATAACAACCGCAATAATAACAAGAATAACAACAACAAGCGAAGAAAACCTCAAAGACAAAAATCTGATAATGGCTCGAAATAATGTTATTTTATTGTTGGTAATTGTTGTAATAAGCGCCATGTCCTGCGATTCCAATCGGGTGTTCGATACGTTTAAATCGGTGCCAAATCAATGGCATAAAGATTCTATTGTGAGTTTTAATATAACACCGCCCGATTCAACTAACGCCTATAATTTATTTGTTAATTTACGAAATACTAATGCCTACCAATTCAACAATTTATTTTTAATTGTAGAAATGCAATTTCCACATGGCAAAACCATAAAAGATACTTTAGAGTACAGAATGGCAGATCCAACAGGCAAACTTTTAGGTACCGGTTTTACCGATGTTAAAGAAAATAAATTATGGTATAAAGAAGGTGTTGTTTTTAACGAAACAGGTAATTACACGGTTAACATACAGCACGCCATGCGCGAAAATGGTAAAGTTAATGGCGTAGAAGAATTAACAGGTGTAACCGATGTTGGTTTTAGGGTAGAACATATAGCAAGTACTAATTAACGGCTTTTTTTTAAATTATGGCTAAAGCAAAAAAACAAGAAAACGAAACACAAGGCTTTACTAAATACATTCGCTGGTTTTGGTGGTTATTTTTAAGTGGTGTTTTTGCTGTTATTTTCATTTTTTTATTAGCATCTTGGGGTGCTTTTGGTGAGATGCCAGACCATACTGTTTTAGAAAATCCTAAAACAAATTTGGCTACCGAAATTATATCTTCCGATGGAAAAACCCTTGGTAAATTTTATTTCGATGATAACCGTACACCGGTAGGTTTCGATCAATTACCTCAAAATTTAGTTGATGCTTTAGTCGCGACCGAAGATGCTCGTTTTTTCGATCATTCAGGTATCGATGCTCGTGGTACTTTACGTGCTATAGTAAAGTTAGGCGCTGGAGGTGGTGCAAGTACCATTTCGCAGCAATTAGCCAAACAATTGTTTCATGGTGAAGGTTCAAAAAACATAGTGGAGCGTGTCTTACAAAAAGCCAAAGAATGGATTATTGCCATACGTTTAGAACGCCAATACACCAAAGAAGAAATTATAGCACAATATTTTAATATTTACGATTTTGGTAATAACGCCGACGGTATTCGTAGCGCTTCCAGAATTTATTTTAACAAAGAACCTGAGGCGCTCGATTTAAAGGAGTCGGCGATGTTGGTTGGGATGTTTAAAAATTCTTCATTATACAATCCAAGACCAGGAAAAAATCCTGTTGGTGTAAAAAATAGACGAAATGTTGTTTTACAGCAAATGTATAAATACGATTATATTTCAGAAGCTGTTAAAGATTCTTTACAAAAAACCGAACTCGATCTAAACTATACTCCAGAAACGCATAGTCAAGGTATCGCGACCTATTTTAGAGAATATTTACGTGATTTCATGAAAAAATGGATTAAAGAGAATCCTAAACCTGATGGTGAAAAATGGAGTTTATACAACGACGGACTTAAAATTTACACCACCATCGATTCGCGTATGCAAAAATATGCCGAAGATGCGGTGGCGCAACACATGCCAAGGCTACAGGCGGAGTTTTTTCATCAAAATACACCGGATAGAAACCCAACCGCGCCGTTTTTAGATTTAGAGAAAGATGAAATTACCAATTTAATGAATCGCTCTATGCGACGATCGGAGCGTTGGAGACACATGAAATACGATTTAAAAAAATCGAATAAAGAAATAGAAGATTCGTTTTATAAACCAACGCAAATGGAAGTTTTTGCCTGGGTTGATGGTAAACCAACCGAGATTGATACCATTATGAAGCCAATCGATTCTATGCGTTATTACAAATCTTTTTTACGTACAGGTATGATGTCTATGGATCCGCATACAGGGCATGTAAAAGCGTGGGTTGGTGGTATGAATTATAAACACTTTCAATACGACATGGTAAAACAAGGAAAGCGCCAAATAGGGTCTACTTTCAAGCCTTTAGTGTATACAGCAGCTATCGATCAATTACACTATTCACCATGCGATGAGTTTCCAGATGTGCCATATTGTATAGAAGCTAATAAATATGGAAATCCGGAAGAATGGTGTCCAAAAAACTCGACGCCAGACTATGGTGGAACCCGATCATTAAAAAACGCCTTAGCAAATTCGGTAAATACAATTACCGCGCAGTTAATAGACAAAGTTGGTCCGCAAACCGTAGCCGATTTAGCTCAAAGACTTGGAATAGAATCTGATATTCCTGCAGTGCCATCAATTGCTTTAGGTACACCAGATATTAGTGTTTACGAAATGGTTGGTGCCTATTCTACGTTTGCAAACCAAGGTGTTTACACCAAACCAGTTATGGTAACCACAATTGAAGATAAAAACGGGACTATTTTATACCAATTTAAACCAGAAACACGCGATGTTTTAAGTGAAGAAACAGCGTATGTTACAGTTAAATTAATGCAAGGTGTTACCGAAGGTGGTTCGGGTACGCGCTTACGTACTGTAGGTTACGATAAATGGCGTGCAGAATACAGAGAAGTTATTACAGGATATCCGTACCAGTTTACAAACCCAATAGCTGGTAAAACAGGTACTACACAAAACCAAAGTGATGGTTGGTTTATGGGGATGGTTCCAAATTTAGTAACGGGTGTTTGGGTTGGTGCCGAAGATAGAGCGGCGCATTTTGCTAGTATTACTTACGGACAAGGCGCGTCGATGGCTCTACCTATTTGGGGTGTTTATATGAAAAATTGTTACGCCGATACCGATTTAAATATCTCAAAAGAAGATTTTATTGCTCCAAAAGAGTTAACAATTAACATTGATTGCTCCGTTAAAGATGATGACGATAATGCTTCAGATGATACTCCAAATACCGAAGAAACTTTAGATGATTTGGATTTTTAACTAATACTTTTAGCAAAATCAACAAAAAACGCCACCGATTCGGGGTTTTTCATAGCGTCAATATTTATGCTTTTTTCTAAAGGCATTTTAAGTAAAATCTTTTTTACCGGTGCTTCCATTTTTTTTCCGCTAATCGTATACGGTATATCTGGAACTTCAATTATCGCATCTGGAATGTGGCGTGGTGAATATTCGGTTTTAAGTTCGTGTTTTATTAGGGCTTTTAAATTATCATTTAAAACTTGGTTGGGTTTCATTTTTACAAAAAGTGGCATGTAATGGTTACCACCTTCAAGTTCTAAATTAACAATTAAAGCATCTTCAATTTCGGTGATGTTGTTTATAGCTCTGTAAATTTCGGCAGTACCAATTCTAATACCGTGTCGGTTTAAAGTAGCATCAGAACGTCCGTAAATTACTAATCCTTTGGTTTCAGAATTAATTTTTATAAAATCGCCGTGGCGCCATTTGCCTGGGTAATCTTCAAAATAACTGGATTTATAACGTTTGTTTTCGGCATCATTCCAAAAATAAATAGGCATTGAGGGCATAGGTTTATCAATTACCATTTCGCCTAATTCATCTTCAACTGTTTCGGCTACATCATTATAAGCAAAAAGCGATACGCCTAAAGCTCTACATTGAATTTCACCGGAATACACAGGATACTCTAAACAACCACCAACAAAAGCAGTACAAACATCGGTGCCACCAGCCATTGAGCATAGCCAAACATCATCTTTAATGTGCTTATAAACATACTCGAAAGCATCGGGAGGCAGTGGTGCGCCCGTAGAACTAATAGAGCGAATGGACGCCAAATTATGAGTTGTTTTTGGCGATATATTGCGCTTCATACTCGCGACTAAAAACGGTGCGCTTGTGCCAAAATGTGTGATGTTTACCTTATCGGAAAAATCCCATAGCGCATTGAAATTGGGAAACGTAGGAGAACCATCGAACAATACCATGCTGGATCCCATGAGTAATGAAGCTTGCAAGAAATTCCACATCATCCAACCGGTTGTAGAAAACCAAAAGTAGTTTTCGTTAGGTTTCACATCGTTGTGAAAAGCCATATATTTTAAATGTTCTAATAAAATACCACCAGTGCTATGCACAATGGGCTTTGGAAGTCCTGTTGTGCCCGAAGAGTATAAAACCCAAATAGGATCGTTAAATTCAACTGGCGTGAATTCTAAAGTTTCGGTAGTGTTGTTCCAAAGGGTTTCAATACTTGTATAATGTTCTGGAAATGTGTTAGCTTCCTTTATGTAATTATGAATAACAACTTCTTCTAGCGATGGTAATGCTTTAACAATACTATTTACAACATCGGTTTTATCGTAGGGTTTTCCGTTGTAATAATAGCCGTTAACAGCAATTATTACTTTTGGATTTATTTGCGAAAAGCGGTCTATTACACTATCAACGCCAAAATCTGGCGAGGTGCTCGACCAAATTGCGCCTAAACTATTTGCTGCCAAAAAACAAATGGTGGCTTCGGGTATGTTGGGTAAAAACGCCACCACACGATCGCCTTTTTGTATACCAATACTTTTAAAATATTGTGCCATAGCGGCAACTTTAAGCTTTAATGCTTTCCAAGTTATATTTTTTATGGTGCCTGATTCGTGACCAAAAATAATGGCTGTTTTGTTGGCTTGGTAATTTTTAAAAATATGTTCGGCATAGTTTAGTGTAGCGCCTTCAAACCATTTTACACCAGGCATGTTGTAATTTGATAGTACGTTTTTGTATGGTGAATGGAAGCTAACATCGAAATATTGGGTAATGCTTTTCCAAAAATCTTCTATATGCGTAATGGACCAATTCCATAAGTCTTCATATGAATTAAACTGCAGATTGTAATGCGTTGATAACCAGTTTTTATATTTATTTAAATGGCTTTGTTGCGTAACGCTTCTTGGTGGTGTATAAAGTGGTGCAACTGGCATAGTTTGTATGTTTTTAGTTTAGCTGATTTCGGTGAAAAACATTTTAAATGTTAAAAAAACATGTATTTCGACGAAAAAATATGTTTTTTAGCGATGGTTTTTAAAAACTCTCTTATATTCGTAACACCCAAAATAACCAAAATATTAATAATAGATTTACTCAAATCTACTAAAAAATTAACCAAACATGTAGACCCAAATCTACCTGAACTTAACCAAAAACTTTAACCTATGAACTTTGCCTCAAATCTACCTGAACAACCTACTTTAATTGAAAGCAAATTCAAGGAAACTGTTAGAAAAAATATACAGTTTTTGAAAAGTTTGCTTTATCTAACCAAAAAGATTTTCATGCTATAACCCTTTGGGTATAGCATGAATTAGCTTTTGGGTGTATGCCTTTTTAGGATTGCTATAAATAGCATCGGCATCATCTAATTCTTCAATTTTACCTTTATTCATTACCAATAGTTGGTCGCTCATATATTTTACAACTGCTAAATCGTGCGAAATAAATATATAGGTAAAACCAAAGTCTTCTTTTAACTCGTTTAATAAGTTTAAAACTTGAGCTTGAACCGAAATATCGAGTGCAGAAACCGACTCGTCGCAAACAATTAACTTGGGTTGCAACGCGATAGTGCGTGCAATACCAATACGTTGACGTTGGCCACCAGAAAATTCGTGCGGATATCGGTTAAAATAGGTTTCACCCAAGCCCACTCGGTTTAAAATAGCGATGGTTTTTTCTTTACGCTCTTTATCGGTTTTGTATAGTTTATGCACTTTCATGGGTTCCATAATGGCTTCACCAACGGGCATACGTGGGTTTAATGACGAATATGGATCTTGAAATATAATTTGAATCTCTTTTCTTAAGCTTTTTAAGGCGCTACTTTTAAGTTTTGTAATATCCTTGCCTTTATATAAAATACTTCCAGAAGTAGCTTTGTTTAACTGTAAAATGGCATTTCCTAAGGTACTTTTGCCACATCCCGATTCACCAACCAACCCTAAGGTTTCGCCTTCGTAAAGTTTAAAACTTACATTGTTTACCGCTTTAAAACTGTCGGGTTTTGTAAACCAACCACCTTTATTTAAATATTCTTTTTCAACATTTATAACTTCTAAAAGTGGGGCTTTGTTGTATATTTTTTTATGATTTTTGGCACGTTGTTCCGTTGTAATGATTTCGGTTTTTGGCGTGCCATCTAAAAAATCTTGAATGGTAGGTAATACTTTTAATCGGGTATCGAGCGATGGTCTGGAATTTATTAAAGCTTTGGTATAAAGGTGTTGCGGTTCTCTAAAAATAGTTTTTGCATCGCCTTGTTCAACAATATCGCCTTTGTACATGACTAAAATACGGTTGGAAATTTCGGAGATGAGTGACAAATCGTGAGTAATAAAAATAATACTCATTTTGGTGTCGTTTTGCAGACTTTTTAAAAGTTTTACAATATCCTTTTGTACGGTTACATCGAGCGCTGTTGTGGGTTCGTCTGCAATTAAAATATCGGGTTTGCAGGCAATGGCCATCGCAATCATAACGCGTTGCTTTTGTCCGCCAGAAATTTCATGAGGATAAGCTTTAAATACCCGTTCAGGATTGGGAAGTTTCACTTTTTCAAAAAGGGAAATAACTTCTGGAATAGCGTCTTTTTTGTCGTAAAAGGTGTGTTGTGTTAATATTTCTAAAACCTGATCACCACAAGTTAAAGATGGGTTTAAAGAACTCATAGGTTCTTGAAAAATCATGGCAATTTTATTACCGCGAATGTCTTGAAATGCTTTTTGCGGTAAGCTGGTTAATTCCTGATTATAGTATGAAATAGAGCCCGAGGTTATTTTTGAAATTTTCTTAGGAAGTAAACCCAGAATAGCTAATGAAGATACCGATTTTCCCGAACCAGATTCGCCAACAATGCCTAAAATTTCGTTTTCGTAAACTTGATATGTAATGCCATGAATTACTTCGTTATTACCAAAGGCGATTTTAAGGTTATTAACTGATAAAATGGGTTCTTTTTTCATTTTAATTGTTCCTTTTTATACGTGCAAGATTTCATCTTCGCTTAAAATGTCGTCACCACGTAAACGAAGTAAAATTTGCGCAACTGCAATGGTGTCTTTTTCGCAATAAATTATAATGCGGTCTATATTGTTTTCTTTATAAAAAACACGCGACACTTCACTACCGTCAATATCGTCTTTTGGTGATGGAATTCCTAATACATTTGTGAGTAATTTTAAAGAGGTATAGGTTTTATAATCGCCAAATTTCCAGAGTTCTAGCGTGTCTAAATGCGGCACTTCCCATGGTTTTTTACCAAAAAGGTTGAGTTTGTATGGTAATTCTATATTGTTAATTATCATGCGACGTGCTATGTATGGAAAGTCAAATTCTTTACCGTTATGAGCACAAAGTAAATGGTGATTTTGATTGAAATGTGATAAAAGTAAGTTTTTAAAATCGCGCAGAATTTTAGATTCGTCGCCATAAAAAGAAGTCACTCTAAACTTTCGTAAGTCACCTTTAATATTAAAATAGCCAACCGAAATACATACGATTTTACCAAATTCGGCCCAAATACCGGCACGATCATAAAACTCTTCTGCTGTAAAATCGTCTTTTCGTTGGTATTGCGATTTATGTTCCCAAAGCATTTGTTTGGTTTCATCTAAATCTGAAAAATACGCAGTTTCTGGTACTGTTTCGATGTCTAAAAATAATATGTTTTCTAGATTTAACTTTTGTATCATGCCAGTTTTCCGCGAAAGCGCTATTTTAATTATTCATCATTTTATAAGCTTCTTCAACATAAACAGTAATATCGTTAGTAAACTTACCTACACCTTGATCGGGCGATTTTCTGTGGCCTAGGCGCACAATGATGAGGTTATCGTTAGGCTCTACCAAAACGTATTGCCCCAAGTGGCCACGCATCATAAAAAAGTGTTTGTCGCCAATGTCTTTTAGCCACCAGCCATAACCGTACTCTGGACTTGCTTTAAAACGAGGTGTAATGCTTTTTTTTACAAATGCAGAGTCTAGTAGTTGTTTGCCGTTCCATTTACCATAGTCTTTATATAGTTTTCCAAAGCGTGCAAAGTCGCGTGCGCTACTCGAAATGCAGCAAAATGCTTTGGCTAAACGGTTGTCGTCGTCGTCCAGTTGCCACAAGGCGTTGTTTGCTGCTCCCATAGGTTTCCAGAAGCTTTCTGATAGGTAATTGGATAACGTTTTACCTGTTGCTTTTTGTAAAACCATGCCCAGAAGTGCAGTGCTACCGCTTAAATATTCAAAAGATTCACCAGGTGTTTTTACGACTTTTTGGTTTAAAATGGTTTCGGCTAAATCGTCGTCGTAATTAGCTCTTGCGGTTACCGAAAACGGACTTGTATAATGTTCAACCCAGTCGAGACCAGACGACATAGACGATAAATCGCCTACCGTAGTTTTGGCGTAACTGTATTGCGGGTAAAAATCGCTTAAAGGTTGGTCTAGGCTTTTTATGTAACCATCCATAATGGCTTTTCCTAACATCGCTGAGGTTATACTTTTTGCCATTGAAAACGAGTTGGTTTGCGAGTTTTTATTAAAACCATCATAATATTTTTCGAACCAAATACTGTCGTTTTTAATAATTACATAGGCTATTGTGCCCCAATCGGTATTTACTTTTTCGAGTTTTTCTGTTGCATTTACGGTGTTGTAATTTTTATGAATTGGCCATTCATCTACATGATTACCTTTTTTAATGGTATCGTTTTCAAAATATGGGTAATCGTCTATAAAAGCGGTTTTATGTCCTGTAAAATAAACTACTTTGGCTCCACGAATAATATAACCATAGTCGAAAATATAAAGTAGCGCAACCAACAGAATTACTAAGGCTAAAAGCCATTTAAATAGGTTTTTTATAAATTTCATGAGTTTATTTTATAGTTTAAATAAATATAGGGAATATTTTAGCTAGATAACTTTTTTAACATAAAAATCGATAAGAAATAGGGAAGAAGCATTAGTTGCAACAACTAAAATAAGGTTTGCTGTTTAAACGGGCTTTCGTGGTTTAATAGCCATTGTTTACGGTGCAAGCCACCAGCATATCCTGTTAAGCTGCCATCGCTACCAATTACACGATGACATGGCACTACAATCCATAACGGGTTTTTACCATTGGCATTGGCAACAGCACGAATAGCTTTAACATCACCCAATTGTTTTGCCAGCTCTAAATATGAGGTGGTTTTTCCATAGGGGATATTAATTAGCTCATTCCATACGTTTTGCTGAAAATCTGTGCCTTTAGGGTTTAGTTTTAAGCTGAATTGTTTTCGTGTACCATTAAAATACTCGTTGAGTTGTATGGTGCAATCTTCTAAAACTTCGGGGATAATATCTGTTGGTTTTTCTTCAGAATTTAAAACAATTATTGATGTAATACCATTAACATCACCTTCAATTTTAGTGAACCCAAGTGGTGATGAAATGATGCAACTCTCCATTAGTTTGTAGGCGTTTCATCGTTTAAAATACCTAATTTTTTAGCGCGTGCTTCCCAACTTTTTCGTGCTTGTAATTGTAAGTCTAATACATTATCGCTTTCGTCCATAATTTCTAAGCCTAAAAGGGTTTCAATAACGTCTTCCATAGTAACTAACCCGCTTACGCTTCCGTATTCGTCAACAACCAAAGCCATGTGGTTTCGGCTTTCAACAAGTTGTTCGAAAAGCGTAGGAATTGGTAAATTACGGTCAACAATAATAATGTTTCGTTGTAATTCTTCTAATTTTTTAGTGCCATTACCAAGTGCCATTTCTTTAAAAATTTCATCTTTTAAAACAAGACCTTTAATATTGTCGGGATTATCGGCGTAAATTGGAATTCTAGAAAAGCGTAGGTTTAGGTTTCTGTTAAAAAAACCTTCAACCGTAGTGGTTTGGTCTTCAGTTTTCATTACCGTTCGCGGTGTCATAATGTCTTTGGCAAAAACCTCTTTAAAAGTAAGTAAGTTTTTAATTATTTTACTTTCGTTTTCTTGAAAAACACCTTCTTTATGTGCCATATCGGTCATCATCATAAAGCTTTCACGATTTAAAACACTACCATGACCTTTGCCTCCAATAAGTTTTGTGGTAAGTTGTAACAACCATAAAATACCTGTCCATTTTAAAGGAAATATTAAAATATGAAGTGCTGTTGTTGTAAAATTTGCTAAACCTTTCCAGTAGGTGGCACCAATAGTTTTGGGAATAATTTCTGAAGCCACAAGTATTAAAATGGTCATTATTGATGATACAATACCAACCATTAAATCTTCTGTAATGGTTATACCTAAAACTGTTGAAGTTTTTGTGCCATACATTTCAGCGTAAGCCACTTTGGCTTGTACACCTACTAAAATTGCACCTACAGTATGAGCAATGGTGTTTAGCGTTAAAATGGCAATTAATGGACGGTCCACATCTTGTTTTAGCTGCTCTAAACTAGTAGCAAAGGCTTTACCTTCTTGTTTTTTAACATTTATAAAAGTTGGGGTAACACTTAATAAAACGGCTTCTAAAATGGAACATAAAAACGAAAAGAAAATAGAAATAACGCCGTAAAAAATAAGTAAGGCCATAGATTGAATTATAATTTATTGTAGCACTAAGTTACAAAAAGGAATTTATAATTATGGAGCATTTTTTTGTTATGCTCGAATAAAGTTTAATAATGAAGTTTTAGATATAAAATAGTAGGTTGTTGTTGTGTAAATAACTAAAATTAAAAGCAAACTTTATTATTCTTTAAAATATCTAAAATAGACACTTACAATTCTTGATAATTAAGAAATAGAATGATTAAATTTATGGCCTAAATCAATTGATTATTATGAAGATAGCTCAAGCGGTTAGGTTTATGTGTTTTGGCATGTTTATATTAATTTTTATACCGTTGCAAGCTCAAAACGAACCAAACGACTGCGATAATATTATTACAGTTTGTGGTAACGGAAATTTTCAATCGAATGCGACAGGACCAGGAAATAATCCAACAGAAGTTAATTCTTGTGGTGGTTTCGAGCAAAATTCAATATGGTTAGAGATTAATATTGTACAAGGTGGAACTTTGGGGTTTGATTTAATTCCTGACGATCCAGATATTTCTATTGATTATAATTTTTGGGTATATGGCCCTAACCAGTTATGTGCTAATCTTGGTAGTCCTATTCGTTGTGCTACTACCAATCCTCAGCAGGCAGGTTTACTTAATAACCATACAGGAATAAATGGCAGTACAACCCAAACGCAAACGGGACCAGGAGCAAATGGTAATGGTTATGTAGATTGGTTAACCGTTGCTGTTGGTGAAACTTATTTTATTGTTATTGATAGACCAAACGTTTCAGGTAGTTTTGAAATACAGTGGACAGGTACAGCTATGCAAGGTGCAGGAGCGTTTCCATCTCCACCAATAGCTACTGCTATCAACGATGTTATTGCTTGTAGTAGTACACCTAATGCTTCGTCTTTTGATTTAGGAAGTTTAAGAAATAGTATTAATTCTGACGCAAGCAATACTGTTGAGTTTTATGAAAATTTAGCCGATGCTACCGATGATATTAATGAATTGCCAGATATTTATAATAATACAAGTAATCCGCAACAGATTTATGCAAAAGTAAAGTCCGCAACTACTGATTGCTATAGTTTAATCGATTTTAATTTAGTGGTTTCTCCTATTCCAGATGCTGTAGTTTCTGTTGATAGAAATACCATTTGTGAAGGTGAATCGGTAACTTTTACATTTACAGGAACAGAAAATACAACTGTAAATTATAATATTAATGGTGGGGCAGCACAACAAGTTTATATTGATAATTCAGGTATAGCAACTTTAAATCAAGTGTTAACGGTAAATTCAACATTAACTTTAGAAAGTGTTCAGGTAATTGATGGTTCGGGAACTGTAATTTGTTCGCAAACATTAACCGATTCTGAAACTGTAACAGTCAACCCAAGTTTAACACCCGAATTTACACAGGTAGCTCCTATTTGTAGCGGCGAAACATTATCGCCATTACCAACCACATCTAATAATAGTATTACAGGAACTTGGAGTCCAGCTCTCGATAATACAACCACCACAACGTATACCTTTACTCCTAATGCTGGACAGTGTGCCACAGCGCAAACCATGACCATTACGGTTAATCCAATAATTATTCCTGAATTTACACAAATTGCGCCACGTTGCAGTGGACAAAACATTAACCCTTTACCAACTACCTCAAGAAATGGTGTAACAGGAAGTTGGAGTCCGGCAATAGATAATACGACTACCACTATTTACACTTTCACGCCCGATGCTGGCCAATGTGCAAGTGAGCAAACTATGCGCATTATTGTAAGTCCTACACCAATAATAGATTTAGATAATTTAAGAGCCTGTACTTTTAGCGGAAATGGGTATTTCGATTTCGATTTAATTGCCGAAATTCCTAATATTTTAGGAAGCACCCAAGATGCTTCAGATTTTACTGTTGAATTTTTTGAAGACGCTTCGGCGTCAACGCAAATAACAACAAATCCGTATACGAATTCGGTAGCATACACTCATACCATTTATGTTCAAATTACAGATAATGCTACTTTGTGCGATGCTGTTTTTACGTTTTATTTAACGGTTGAAGATGCTGCTTTAGCAACAGCACCAAATCCTATTAATATTTGTGACGAAGATGGTGATAACGATGGGTTTCATCAATTCGATTTAACTTCTTTAAATACTGAAGTTTTAAATGGACAAGATCCAAGTAATTATATTGTGGCCTTTTTTGAAGATTCGCAAGATGCCGAAGATGGTATAAATGCAATTACAAATCCTGACGCTTATACAAATAGGTTTGCTAATTTTCAAACTATTTATATTCGTGTGTATCATGCCAGTTCGCCAGATGTATGTTATGCTACAACCTCGGTTAATTATACAGTAAATCCAGTTTTAAAACCATTAATTTCGTCGTTAACAGGAAACAACACCTTATGTGTAGATTTTGAGACTAATACAGTTTTAAACAGTGTTACCTTAGTTAGCGATTTACAAAACGCCAATTATGTGTATACTTGGTATTTAAACGGAACCGAAATTGCTGGAGAAACTTCTAGTGAATTAATAATTGATACTGCAACTCCTGGTATTTATACATTGAGTATTGAAGAAAACACGCCCATTGCTAATTGTTCTTCTGAAATTAGCGAAGGGTTTGAAGTATTACAATCAGGACCACCAGTATTGGTCGATGTATCGCAAACAGAAACTTTTGAGCCTAATCCAAGAATAACTGTAACTGTTGAGGGTTATGGCGAATACTGGTTTCAGTTAGATGATGGCCCAATAGAAGATAATGCAGGTATTTTTACCAGTGTAAGTAGCGGTTCACATAGCGTTACGGTTTACGATAGGAAAACCGAAAATCCGTCGTGTGGTTCTATAATAATTGATGATATTACTATAATAAATTATCCAAAAGTACTTACGCCGAATAACGACGGTTACAACGATACGTGGCATGTGTTTGCTGTAAGCGATCAGCCAACTACTACTGTTAAAATTTTCGATAGGTATGGTAAGTTATTAAAACAATTACGAGCTAACGATATAGGTTGGGATGGTACTTTTAGAGGGCAACCGTTACCAGCAAACGACTATTGGTTCGATTTAACTTACGAAGAAAACGGTGAGTTAAAGCATTTTGTGTCGCACTTTTCGTTAAAACGATAACAGGTTAATATTTCTTTTTTCGGTAAAACAATTTTTAGTAATTTTATAAAAATCAATTAGATACCCGTTTTTGGGTATTGTGTTTCCTCCCTAAAAATTTCAATTTAGTATTGTAATAAATACATGTGCTTCATTACGTCGCAGATGTGTATTTTATAAAAAATCACCATTAAACTAAATACTATGGAAACATTTGAAACTTTTGATAATAATCAGCGCATTACCATTAATGTTACCGACATTGAAACTATAGCGCAACAAGTAGGACCAACTGTTTTTGCTTTAAGAGCATCAGATGATCCAATGAATTTTGAAATTTTAGATAGTGTTGAAAATACCTCTTCATTTTCAAAAGAACAATCTAAAACATTACCTGTATTAGCTGTAAAGTTTGTTTTTATTGTGGATATAACCCAAGAGCCAAACCTTCAAAGAGTTATGGAACGTACACTAATTCGTTATAGTGTTTACGACCAAGATAATAGGAAAACGTATTATTCTTCATTTATAAGTTTTGAATCAGAATTCATTCAAGTATCGCCCGAGCAATTTACAGTTGAAAAAAATATTGAGATTGTTTTAAACGAAGATTTAAGAAGTAATCACAGAGCCTTTGTTAAATCTTTAAACTCATAATTATGAAGCGGTTTTCAATCATTTTTTTGGTTTTAGTAGGTTTTGTAACTACCCAACAAGCGCAAACAACCATTAACGACTTTAATTTTGAAAGCACCACAACACCAGCGTTTACGTTGGTTGATGAAACACCAACTGCTATTAACTCGCCCGAAAATATTAAAAGTTTGGCGGTATATGTTTACAATGGTTATAATAATGGAAATATTGCTTTGGAGTCGAATCCGTATTGGATAATCCCAAATAAAAAAGATCGCTCTTATCAAGATTTTCGAGGTATAAAATTAAATAAGAAAGGCGAATTTTATATCAATCCGTTTAATGGTATTAAAACAAATTCTTCGTTTTCATTTGGATATGTAACAAAACAATTTGATGGTTATACGGGTGATAAAAAAGTAGCTTCAATTGGTGCAAGAACGGCCATTCTTCAACTTTATAGTGAAAATAAAGTAAAAAGTTTAGTTGATATTATAAGTAAAACAGCGGCACCATATTCAAACGAGGCGCTCCAAAAATATAATGGTACATTAGTATTTTTAAATTTAATTGTAACCAAATTTGATGCTGAAGAATATATTATAAACAACAAAATACCTCAAAGTTATATTGATGCTGCCAATAGTTTTTTGACTAAAAACCCTGATTTTAATTCCAATTATCCCGATGGTAAAAGTTTGGCAAATGCCTATTTTAAAGAGGTTACCGACAGAATTGTAAAGTTTTATTACAACCCAAAAGATATAAAACCGTTTTTGCGACTTGATGGTGCTTTGGCTTACGGCATGTTATTTAAGGAAAATACAATCTCATCAAATGTAAACAGGTTTTCGGGTTGGTTAACCCTCGACTTTGCTATTAACTTGATTAAAAAGGAAAAACAAGCCTCACAACCTGCCAACTATTTACATATTTACGGCATTGCTAAGTATGTTGATGATGGCTTTATTGCAAACCAAGGTGTATTTTGGGATTATGGCGGAAAAGTTGAACTTGAGTTTAATAAATTAAAATTTGCTTACGAGTATTTAAAACGCGATGGTTTTGGTAGTCAATACCGTTCGGTTGGTAATATTAATTACCAGTTATTTAAAAAAGTGAGTTTAACAGGTGCTTTTGGTAAAGATTTTCCCGAAGAAAATAATTTAATTACGCTTTTAGGTGTTAATTGGGATTTAGATTTTAGTGAGTTGTTTTAGGTTTATTTAACATCGAAAAAAATACCACCAGAAATTGATGCATTGGCATAAATAATACGGCCGCTAATAGGATGTGTATAGTTTAACGAAACACCAAGTTTTTTTGTAATGTAGTAAGCTATTTCGCCGCCAATATTGGTATATTCAATATTATTTGCAAAAATGCTTCCTTGGCTATTTTGAGCGTTTAGGCTTCCGTTTTGCATCGATTCTACTATTTGGCTTCTGGCAATTAACCATATTTTTCTATTAAAAAAGTTACCGCCAATTTCTAAGCCTGTTCTAAATTCATCTGAAAAACCATTGGTTCTGTTGTTAAAACCAACATAGGTTTTTGCGTAAAAAGGCGCGTTAAGCAGCTTAAAAGGAGTGCCTAAATTCACTTTTAAGAGTTGGTTAAATTCACCATCACCTGTTTGAAAGCTGCCATCGCTACCACCTTGGCTATTTCCTGTGGGCAAACCAAATACCAATGAGGTTGATAGCGCAAGTCGTTTAGTTTTTAATAGTTTTAAGCGTACGGCAATATCAATATCGCCAATAGAATTTACAGTTTCTCCAGACGAGATGGTCTCGCCTGTTGTTCCCGAAATAACGTCGTTTTCATAAGTGCTACTAAAAAAAGGGAAATAAACAATGGCATCTAGTTTATTGGTGATGCCATAAGCGCCGTAAAAACTGGCATTAACTTGTCCACGTGTTACATTTGGGTCGGTTTTTCCGGTATCCGTAAAATGTTTGTCCGATTCTAAATACCAAAACGATAGTTTGTAATAACCATTACCTTTTCCTTTAGTCCATTGGGCATTTCCTATAAAAAAGCTCATTAATAAAGTGAAAATAACGAGTGACTTAATGGATGTTTTCATATTAATTTTTATCATTAAAATTACTCGATATCAGCACCGCCAACTTTTACACTAAAAGGTTCGCACCAGTACAATAAATAGGAATAATCGTTTATACCAACATTTTCTATAACGTAGTTATGGGCTCCACTAAATACTTGTACAGCACCTAAAGATAAGGCGTTGGCTACCGAATTTGGATTGTTGGTTAAATACACATATAAACCAGGTAAACTGGTTGAAGCTTTGTAATTTGCATCTATAGAAAGTAACAGATTATTGGTGTTTTCAATAGTTGAGAGTGTAAACGTGCCGCTTAGTTCGTAACTACTTGTAGTGGCAATTGTACCCGTTTTGCTAGAACTGTTTGAGGTGTTGGAATCCATTACAATATTTAGCGGCGTGCTGTCTTCAATAGTAGTATTGTTAACCATTACAATAGCTTTAATTTCTGTTTGGCCTGCCATAACACCAGTAACCAATCCGCTAGTATTTATTGTTGCCACAGATTCGTTTGAGCTTTGCCAGGATATAGTAATGCTCTCTTGTTGCCCAATATTATTAAAATACGATGCATTATATTGATGGGTTGATGATTCGGTAAGGTTTTCAATAGGATTTAAAATTCTAACTTCTCTAGGAACTTCATCATCTAAAATATCTTCACCTTTACAGGATGAAAACAGGAAGGTAATAACAATAAAAACAGTGGTGTAAAATTTAGTCATAGCTTTCGGTTTTTAAAATAGTCGAAGCTATAAGAGGTTGCTTACACTTGTTTTAAGAAGATTTTATTTATGACTATTACTCAAGTTGAGCCTCGTAAAACACTTGTTGCAATTTTGGGCGAATGTTTAAGTTGTAAATGTTTCGGTGAGTTCTTGAAGGATAAACGCGGTTAGATAGGAAAATAAAAACTAATTGTTCTTTGGGGTCAGCCCAAACAAACGTACCGGTAAAACCCGCATGACCAAAACTTTCTTTACTAACTTGTGGCGCAGGATATGCTTTTGTAATGTTTAAGGTGTCGTTACCAATTAAAGGTTTATCGAAACCCAAACCACGGCGGTTGTTATTTTCTGGATATTGAATTTTAGTAAATTCCTTTACGGTTGAAGGTTTAAAATACGTCGTGCCATTAAGAGTACCATAATTTGCTAACATTTGCATGTAATTAGCCAAATCTTTAGCTGTACCAAATAAACCTGCATTACCAGAAATACCACCAAATAAAGCAGCGTTTTCGTCATGAACCCAACCTTGAGCGAGCGTTTTTCTGAAGATGGAATCGTTTTCGGTTGGAACAATGGCATTTTTAAAGTTCTTTTTCTTAGGAAGATAGCCTAAAGTTTCACATCCCAATGGCTTGTAAAAATGCTTTTGAAGATAATTAGTGTAAGTTTCTCCTGTGATGTTTTCAATAATTTCAGGATAAATTAATGACGCTAATCCTGAGTAAGTATAGACTTTTTTGTCGCTTACTTTCGATCGATTTATAATACGGAACAGCTTGTTTTTAAATCGATTCTTAACGTAAATTCCGTCGTACATTTGATTCGAAAACCGTTTGCTAGCTTCAGAATGAATAAAACGCTTTTTAACGTTACCATTTTTAGTTACCGAGTTTAAAAATACAATGTAAGGTTGCAGTCCCGATTGGTGCGCTAAAAGTTCACGCAGGGTAATGTGTTTTTTGTCTTTTCGGTGTTTCCATGGTTTCCAATAGTTACTAAATGGCGCGTCTAAATCTAGTTTGCCTTCCTCGTAAAGTTTCATTAAAGCAGGCAACGGCCCAACAATTTTGGTGACCGATGCTAAATCGTGAATATCGTTTAATTGTACTTTGGTAATGCTGTCGTAGGTATGAAAACCGTAAGCTTTGTGTAAAATAATTTGCCCTTGTTTTGCGACTAAAAGTTGCGCACCCGGAAAGGCTTTTTCGCTAATACCAAAGTGCATTATAGAATCAATCTGTGTTTTAATAAAGTCGCCATTTAAGCCAACCGATTCTGGCGAAGCATACGGCATTTGGGCATAACAAGGTTTTGTAAACCCAAGAATTAAGAGCAAATGCAATACAATTTTTTTCATGTTATATTATCAATAATTTTAAATGTGTTATTACTATCTTATTTAGCTTCCTTTTAAATGTAAACAAGTTATGGCTATTTTACTTTTTCTCTTTTAAAAATATTTTTTAGAATATAAATTGAAAATAAATAGGAGGCTAAAAAACGAGGTAATTAGCTTAATAAGCTTTATGTTAAGGGGTTATATTGGTGTTTTTACTGGTTGGTTGATTATATTTGTAAATATTAATAATAAACATTTAACATGAAAAATGAGTTTTTATTTAAGTTTAATTTGATTTTTTTCATGTTCGTATCATTTGTAAATGCTCAGAATTTACCTCAAATACAACCTCTTAGCGAATTTGCTTTTACCGAAAAAATTTATTTACAATTAAATAATACAATTTTTACTTCAAATGAAACGGTTTGGTTTAAAGCCATTGTTACCGATGTGTTTAACCATCCTAAAAGCCTAAGTGGTGTTGTTCATGTAGAACTTGTAGATTTTGATAAAAACATTTTAATCTCTAAAAAATTGAAATTGGAAAAAGGAATTGCAGATAGCTTTTTCCAGTTAAGAGAATCGTATCCAACGGGGCGTTATTTAATTAGAGCTTATACCAATTGGAATAGAAATTTTGGTAAAGATTTCTTTTTTGAAAGGTATATTGATTTGTTTTCTCTTGAAGATATTGATAAAGGCGAGGTAATAACAAATATAGTACTTACTAAAACACAAGAAGGAGAAGTTAAACTATCAGCAAATATAAATCCTCAAGTAATAGATGAGACGTATGCCAAAGATTTAAAGGTGCATATTCATTCTAAAAACCTTTTGGACTCCGTTGAAATTAAGAAGCAGAAAAAACAATATGCTTTGGAGTATAAAATTCCAACAGATGCTTATAGTGTGAAGCTTAAAGTAGAATTGGAAGACACTAAATTAAAAAATAATAAGCTAAAGGTTAATAATACTCACACAAAAACAATAGTTATTGATAAAAACTTTTTAGACCTACAGTTTTTTCCTGAAGGTGGTAAACTAGTTGATGGGCTTAAAAGCAAATTAGGCTATAAAGGTGTAAAGTATAATGGTTTAGGTACAGTTGTAAATGGAGATATTGTTGATGAAAAAGACAATGTGTTATTTGAGGTGTTAAGTAACGAATTAGGTATGGGTTACATATTTTTAAAACCAGATATAACCAAAACGTATTACTGTAAAGTTACAAATGCCGATGGTACAATTTATAAATATGAATTACCAAAAGTACATAAGTCTGGGTATGTAATGTCTCTTTTAGAAACTACCAATTATCTAAATTTAAAAGTAGAAACCAATGTAAAAAATACAGATAGTCTTTTTGTACAGATAAAAATGAGAGGCGTTTTAATACAAGAACATTCATTTAAAGTAGAAGACGGATTTTATCAAGTATTAATGCAAAAAAATGCTTTTAATGAAGGCATACATAGTGTTGTACTTTTAAATAATAATCATGTGCCATTATGCGAACGTTTGTTCTATAATTTTAAAGAATCAGAAAAACTAAATATCTCGGTAAATACCAATAAACCAAGATATAGCCAACGAGATAAAACTAAGTTAAATATAGTAGTAGCTAATACAAACGGACAGCCTGTTAAAACAAATCTTTCTCTTTTGGTTATTGATAAAAAGCAATTAGGAGATTTTAGAAAATTGCAACCTAATATTTTATCGCATTTTTTGTTAAGCTCAGAACTAAAAGGAACAATTGAAAACCCTAAATATTATTTTAACAAGAATAGTATTAATAGAAAACGCGATATGGAATCGTTAATGCTAACTCAAGGTTGGAGTAATTATGTATTTAATAAAACCGATACAATTAACAGTTTTAGCATAAAGCCTGAAACTGATTTATGGATCTCAGGCATAGTAAATTCTGTATTTAATAAAAATAAGCCGCCCAAAAAAACAGTTGATTTATCTTTATTTACCTTTGGAGATCCTAGAGGATTTTATCTTCAAAAAACAGATTCTTTAGGGCGTTTTGCCTTTAACTTAGGAAGCCAGTATGCAGATACTTTAAAATTTGTAATTCAATCAACAAATAAGAAAGGTGTAAAAAAGGACTATAATATAGCATTAGATGACGCTTTAGCGCCACCAAAAATATATTATGAAGAACAACAAAATTTTCAGTTAGCCGATACCATTGTAACCCCTTATTTAAATACAAGTATAGAAAATAAAAAAGTAAACGATGGATTTGTAACTCCCGATAATACCATTGAATTAAATGCAGTAGAATTAACGGGGTATAACCTTACTCCAAAACGAGAAAAAGTATTTAAACTTCATGGGCCACCAGATGTAGTTATCAGCAATGAAGAACTCGAAAAAGAAGAAGAAAAATGGATGTTTGGACTTTATAGTGTTTTAAGGTCAAAGTTCCCTGATGATATTAGGATAAAAAGAGTTAATAAATCGGGTTATGATTATTTTAAAACCAGTCAAATAGGCAGTGGTCTTGATTCATTCGATATGGCTAATGCCTTTGGTGCTGATTTTACTTTTATTTTAATTGATGGTGTTTTAATAGATCTTTATGAATATCCGTTAGTTTCTCGTTTACCTGTAGAGGGTGTTAAGAGTTTTGAAATTCTAAATCATCCTAAAAATGCAAGAAGATATTTTTATCAAATTTTTCCAGTGTCTGAAGATATAGCTTTTAAAACATTCGCAATTATTAGTATTTATACCTATTCTGGTAAAGGGCTTTATGGTATAGGTCGTACTGAAGGCATTTTTAAAGGAGTTATTTCTGGGTTTTCTCCCAGAAAAGAATTTTATGCGCCAAAATATGATGTTCTTGAGCCAGTAGATTGGGATATTGCAGATTTACGTTCAACTATACACTGGTCGCCAAGTATAACAACTAATGAGCAAGGTGAAGCCGAAATAGAATTCTACAACGCAGATACCACAGGCGATATGCTCATAATTTTAGAAGCAATTTCGCCTGATGGTAAATTAGGTTATTTTGAGTCAACCTACCAAGTTAGTAAATGGGAAAAATAATTATGATATTAGCTTCATTAAATCTTTAGCAAAATAACTCGCTATAATATCAGCACCTGCGCGCTTAAATGCCATGGTGGTTTCTAGCATCACTTGGTCGTGGTTAAGCCAACCTTTTTCGGCAGCAGCTTTAATCATGGCGTATTCGCCAGAAACTTGATATACAGCTACAGGAACATTGACTTCATTTTTTATCTCTCGCAGAATATCTAAATACGATAAACCTGGTTTTACCATAACAATATCGGCGCCTTCATCAATATCCATTTCGGTTTCTCGAATGGCCTCAAAGCGGTTGCCAAAATCCATTTGATAGGTTTTTTTATCCTTCGGGATATCAACAACATCTACCGGAGCAGAATCTAGCGCATCACGAAATGGCCCGTAAAATGCCGATGCATATTTAGCCGAATAGCTCATAATACCAGTGTTTATAAAACCTTCATCTTCTAAAGCTTCGCGAATGGTAAGAATGCGTCCGTCCATCATATCGCTTGGCGCCACAAAATCGGCACCTGCTTTGGCGTGCGAAATACTCATTTCTGCAAGAAATTCGGCAGTGTCATCGTTTATTATTTGTCCGTTTTCAATAATGCCATCATGTCCGTAAACCGAGTAAGGGTCTAAAGCTACATCAGTCATCACCAACATATCAGGACAAACGTTTTTAACGGTTTTTATGGCGCGTTGCATTAATCCGTTGGGGTTTAAAGCTTCAGCACCTTTATTGTCTTTTAAATTATCGGGCACTTTTACAAATAATAACACCGATTTTAAGCCTAATCGCCACAATTCCTTAACTTCATTTTCAAGCAAATCTAAACTGTAACGGTAGTAATTTGGCATAGAAGCAATTTCGTCTTTAACACCTTTGCCTTCAACCACAAAAAGTGGCACTAAAAAATCGTTTGGAGTTAATACGGTTTCGCGAACTAAACTACGAATGGCTTCGTTGGTTCTTAATCGTCTATTTCTTCTTAATGGATACATGCTTTTTAATTTAAAAAGTTAAAAGTGTAAAATTACAAGTTGCTTACTCAAACTCTACACCCAATCTATGGGTTTTTTTAATACTTCAATTAATTTTTCTTCCTCGCTTCCAGCTTCAGGTTGATGGTCGTAAACCCATTGCACATGCGGTGGTAAGCTCATTAAAATACTTTCTATACGTCCGTTAGTTTTTAAACCAAACAATGTCCCTTTATCATGCACTAAATTGAACTCAACATAACGGCCACGACGAATTTCTTGCCAATCGCGTTGTGCTTTTGTATATGGTAAATCTTTGCGTTTTTCAACAATAGGTAGATAGGCGCTAAGGAAACTATTGCCAACTTCAGTCACGAAATTGTACCAATTTTCCATGGTCATATCTTCTGATGCTTTACAATAATCGAAAAATAAACCGCCTATACCGCGCCCTTCGTTGCGATGTGTGTTGTGAAAATATTCATCGCAACGCGCTTTGTATTTTGGGTAAAATGCTGTATTGTGTTTATCGCAAGCGGTTTTACATGTTTGGTGGAAGTGTTTCGCATCCTCTTCAAATAAATAATAGGGCGTAAGGTCTTGTCCGCCACCAAACCATTGGTCAACAATATTGCCTTTTTGGTCATACATTTCAAAATAGCGCCAATTCGCATGAACAGTCGGCACCATAGGGTTTTTTGGGTGTAGCACTAAACTTAATCCGCAGGCAAAAAAATCGGCATCCTTTACGCCAAAGTAAGCTTGCATGCTGTCTGGAAGTTTACCATGAACACCAGAGATATTTACACCACCTTTTTCAAAAACATGACCATTTTCTATAACGCGGGTACGACCACCACCGCCTTCAGGTCGTTCCCAAATATCTTCTTGAAATTTAGCTTTACCATCAATAGCTTCTAAACCAGAAGTTATGGTGTTTTGTAAATCATGTATGTATTGGTAGAATTTGTCTTTCATGTTTGTTTTATTCAAGTTGGTTATTTGTTTGTGAAGTTGAAGCGGTTATTTGATTGTTTTCTAAATCTGTCAGGTTTTCAAAACCTGACAGGTCTTAATTAATTTTCTACATTCAGTATTTCTATCGTTTTAGTTGAAGCCGCAGTAACAGATAGCGGTAGCACTAAAATAACACCGATAACAGGAATTAATAAAAATAGTAAAAACACAATACCGTTACCTATTGCTAAACCACGATTTTTGCGCACAAATTGTATGCTTTCTTTGTATTTAAAATGGCGTTCTAGCGTATAATCCATATTACCAAAACCAGCATAATAGGCTTGCAGTAGAAATAATAAAATGGTTGAAAATATATTTACAACAGGTATTAATTTTAAGAGTAAAATGGGAATTGTGTACAACAGTTCCATGCCCAAATTTCTAAGATTTATGCGTATACCACGCCATAATTGTTGATTAAATGTGGTATTACGATGGTAATGCACTGTTTTGCCTGTTATGTGCGCTTCAATTTTTTCGGAAACGGGACTCATAAATGGCGCCGATAAGGCCATAATAATGTGTTTGTAGAGTATTAAGCCAATTACGAGTACGATGAGTCCGCCGAGAAAAGCACTTAAGGTCTCAAAAGTATCGTGACCCCAATCCCAAATCCAGATTTTAGCAATAAAATGCCCAATGTTATCGGATAAGCTATACGCCGTACCAAAAATAATTATGGCTGTAACGAAGCTAATTAACATAGGCACTGCGAAAAATTTCCAGAGTTTTAGTTTAGATATTAAACCAAATGCTCCGGCATAACCTTGCAACCCCTTTAGTATGTTTTTTATCATATTTATTTATATTGCAATATCTTCTTTTAAGATTTTATGTTTCTGGTTTTCTTTCTTTCTATGCCATAGTGCTAGTCCAAAAGTTAAAACACCTAGGCGACCTATAAACATTAAAACAATAATAATTAATTTGCCTATTGTATTTAGTTTAGTTGTAATGCCTGTGCTAACACCTACAGTTCCTAAGGCAGATGCTACTTCAAATAGAATGTCTTCAAATTTAAAGTCGTTTGTAAAAGTTATTAAAAAAGTGCCCAAAACAATAATTGTTGTGTAAAAAATAAAAGCAGATGTGGCGATGTAAAGTCTTTCAAAAGGAATAACTCTATGCATAAAAGTTATTTTTTTTTGTCCTCGTAATCTACTTTTAATTATGGCGTAAATGGCAGATAGGGTTGTTATTTTAATGCCTCCAGCAGTTCCAGAAGGAGATGCGCCAACGTACATTAAGAAAATGCAAACTAATAGCATTGATTGGTTAAATAATCCAAAATCAACCGTATTAAAACCAACGGTAGTCATTGCAGACATACTTTGAAAAAAAGATGCTAATAACCTGCCTTGGGTTAATTGAGTGATAGAAGGTTCGAACCAATATAAAAAACAGGTACCAAAGCTTAAAAGTATGATAAACCCATAAAGTATAATTTTTGTGGTGAAACTAATTTTATGTGTAAAATTTTTAACTTTTAAATAAAAATCTGTAACAACAATAAATCCTAAAGAGCCAAAAATTGCAAGTAAAGCAACTGTGAAATTTAATAAAGGATTATTTGCATAATCAATAAAACTATTGTTAAATAAACTAAATCCGGCTGTACAAAATGTGCTTACACTATGAAAAATAGCAGACCATAAAGCGTTAAAAAAAGGTAGGTCTTGTTTAAAAACAATGAAAAACATTATGCTCCCCAAAATTTCCATTATTAGCGTAAATATGATTACTGATTTTAAAAAATCTTTAATTTGGATGCTTTCAGGTAAAATAAACTCAGTGGATAATATTTTTTTATGCCATAGCGTCATTTTTTTTGTGGTGCTTAACAACATGTAAGTTGTAAATGTTAAATATCCAATACCACCGAGTTGAATTAATATCATGATGATAAATTGACCAAAAAAATTATAACTATCGAAGACAGATACGGTAACTAGGCCTGTGGTAGATACGGCAGAGGTTGCTGTAAACAAGTTGTCTAAAATAGACACGTCAGTTTTATGAAATATTGGAATGCATAATAAAACAAAACCAGCTAAAACATACGTCAAAAACCCATAAAATAGGTTCTGTTGAGGAGTCCATTTTTTTTTAAAAAGTGTGTATTTTTTTTGTATGTTTTTTAATGAAGCTCCCATCGTTAGCTGTTGTTACTCTTTATATTCCTTTACAGCATCAATAAACGCTTTGGCATGATCTAACGGAATGTTAGGTAAAATACCATGACCTAGGTTTACAATGTATTTATCTTTACCAAAATCGTTAATCATTTGGGTAACCATTTTTTTGATTTCTGAAGGTGGTGACAGCAAACGCGACGGATCGAAATTACCTTGTAACGTAATGTTTCCGCCAGTTAAATAACGTGCATTTTTTGCAGAACACGTCCAATCGACACCCAGCGCTGAAGCACCAGATTTTGCCATAACATCGAGTGCAAACCAACACCCTTTACCAAAGGCAATTACTGGAGCATCATTTTTTAAGGCATCGATTATTTGCTGAATATATTGCCAAGAGAATTCTTGATAATCGGTTGGCGATAACATGCCGCCCCAAGAATCGAAAACTTGAACAGCGTTAACGCCTGCTTTTACTTTTTCTTTTAGGTAAGCAATGGTGGTATCGGTTATTTTTTGAAGCATTTGGTGTGCCGCAATTGGGTTTGTAAAGCAAAATTCTTTGGCCTTATCAAACGTTTTGCTGCCTTGACCTTGTACACAGTAACAAAGAATAGTCCATGGTGAACCAGCAAAACCAATTAACGGAATTTCGTTATTTAATAGTTCTTTAGTGGCTTTTATGGCTTCGTAAACGTAGTTTAGTTCTTCTTTTACATCTGGAACAATAACGTTGTCAACATCTTTTTGCGTACGGATTGGGTTAGGCAAATACGGACCAAAATTAGGTTTCATTTGCACTTCGATATTCATGGCTTGCGGAATAACCAAAATATCACTAAATAAAATAGCAGCATCCATACCGTATCTGCGGATAGGTTGCACCGTAATTTCACTAGCTAACTCGGGTGTTTGGCAGCGTGTGAAAAAATCGTATTTCTCACGAATAGCCATAAATTCTGGAAGGTAACGTCCTGCTTGACGCATCATCCATACTGGTGGACGTTCAACAGTTTCACCTTTTAATGCTCTTAAAAATAAATCGTTTTTAATCATATGATTTTGTCTAGTCATTGCGAGGAGGAACGACGTGGCAATCTTTTTATGAGATTACTTCGTCATGCTGCCTCGTAATGACGATTTAAACATAATGTTCATTCACTAATTCAATAACGCTCTCTACAGTTGGTATTTTAGCAATTCGCACATCGCTAAAGTGTTTTTTTGCGGCTTTAGCTGTGGTTTCGCCAATACAAAACGCTATAATTTCTTTGTTGTTTTTGGCAACGTAACTATCTACGGTTGAAGGACTGTAAAACATAGCAGCTTCAACAGAATCGTCTACTTTTTCGCCATCAAATTTGGTTTGATATGCTTCAACTTCAGTAACGTTTATGTTGTTTTCTTTAAGGATGTTTGGTAACGCATCCAATCGAATATCACTGCAAAAATAGGTAACGTTTGTGCCTTCAATATATTCAACTAAATAGTTAGCCAAAGCTTCAGCATTTTTTTCGATGTGCTTAACAGGACCTATTTTTTTCTCAATCAGTCGTTTTGTACGTCGGCCTACACAGTAAATATTTTTAAACTGAAGTTCGGTAGCCGAATAGTTGGTTACTAACGACTCAACAGCATTTTTACTGGTAATAACAACGTTTTCTATTTCGTTTTTTAAAAATCGAGGATGAATTCTGTTTAAGCTGATTTTTACAAAATCGGTGCTTTTTACCGAAACATTATCGCTTAAAAGTAAACGCTGGTCTTCGGTTAACGACTTTGTAGAAAATACGTTTGTGGCTTTAGTAGAATTTTTAAGGGTATCCATGAGGCGTTTACCACCGCGCTCGATAATATAATTGGCAGCCCATTCTGCTAAATGGTTGTGTTTGCCTAGTTTTTCAACACGAGTAACTTCAATTTTTTTAGAACCATCGTAGCTTAAAAGCACACCTTTAAAGTGAATTTCTTCATTTTTTATAGTCGCCAAAGCGCCAATTGGAGCGGTACAACCACCTTCTAGTTTATTTAAGAAGGTACGTTCTATGGTCGTGCAAATTTCGGTTTCTGGGTGATTTAATTCCGCGCAAGCGTTTTTTACAAACTCATCTTCAGCTAAAGCGGTAATCATAATAGCACCTTGTGCTGGTGCAGGAATCATCCAATCTAAATTGACCGCATTTTCTGGTCGAATACCAATTCTGCCAATACCTGCAGCGGCAAAAATAGCAGCATTCCAATGTTCGTTATCTTTTAATTTTTGAAGACGTGAGTTCACATTACCTCGTAAATCTTCAATGCTGTGTGTTGGGTATTTATTTAGCCATTGCGCACGTCGTCTTAAACTTCCTGTGGCAATTACGGCATTTTTTGCGCCTAAAAACTCTTCATTATCTTTAAAAACCAAGGTGTCGTTTACATTACCACGTTTTAAAACAGCAGCTTGCACAATACCTTTTGGTAAAACAGTGGGTACATCTTTTAGCGAATGTACGGCAATGTCAATTTCGTTGTTTAACATGGCGATATCGAGCGTACGTGTAAACACACCGGTAATACCAAGTTCGTAAAGTGGTTTGTCTAGCACTAAATCGCCTGTAGATTTTACAGGAACAAGTTCGGTTTTATAACCTAAATGTTCGAGTTGTTCTTTAACAACATGGGCTTGCCATAGCGCTAATTCGCTATCGCGTGTGCCTATTTTTATGGTTTTAAGCATTTTTTGGTGAAGGGTCTAGCTGGAATACTTTTTTAATAAGTTCAAGACTTTCGTCGGTTGAAATAGTATCATCCTTTAAATGATGCGCAAAGTGATTGGTTATTTTCTGAATAATTTTATTGCTAATTAATTCGGCTTGCGCTTCGTTAAAGTCCGATATTTTTTTGCGTTGTACATCAAGTTCTGCAGAAGCAAATCCGTTAAGCTTGTGTTTTAAAGCTTTAATGGTTGGTGCAAATTTGCGTGTTTCTAGCCACGTGTTAAATTCGGCTTTTACCTCTTCAATGATCGCTTCGGCAAACGGAATGTGTTGTTTTCTTGCTTCTAAAGTTCTGTCGGTAATTTTCGACAAATGATCGAGATGAACAAGCGAAACGTTTGGTAAATCGTTAACGTTTTCATCGACGTTTTTAGGAATCGATAAATCTAAAATTAGCAACGGTTTTTTAGATTGAATAAGGTATTTATCTACCGTTGGACGTTGTGCGCCAGTGGCAACAATCAAAATATCAGAAGTACTTATTTCTTCTTGTAAATTCGCATAATCTTTAACCACCAAATTAAACTTTCCAGCAATTTGTTCAGCTTTTGTTTTGGTGCGATTAATAAGCGTTATGTGTTCGTTTTTGGTGTGTTTTACCAGGTTTTCGCAGGTGTTTCTACCAATTTTACCAGTACCAAAAAGTAATATGTTTTTGTTAGAAATGTCTTCAACAGTATCAAAAATATATTGCACAGATGCAAAAGATACCGATGTAGCGCCAGACGAAATTCCAGTTTCATTTTTAATACGTTTGCTCGACTGGATAACCGCATTAACTAATCGCTCTGAAAACGGATTTAGTAAATTATGCTTTTTAGATAAGCGTGCAGAAACGCGTAACTGACTTATAATTTCGAAATCGCCTAAAATTTGACTGTCTAAACCAGAACCAACGCGAAACATATGCGCAATGGCTTCTTGGTTTTTGTATATGTACGCGACTTCTCTAAATTCTTCAACAGTACCACGAGTATTGTCGCAAAGTAATTGAATAAGTTGGTAAGGGTGTTGTGCAAAACCGTAAATTTCGGTGCGGTTGCAAGTAGAAATTACCAATAAACTTTCGATGTTATTTTCCTTGGCTTGCACTAATAAATTCAGTTTAGACTCGTCATCTAAACTAAAATGTCCTCTTATGTCTGCATCGGCTTTTTTGTAACTTAAGCCAATGGCATAAAAGGAGCTACTTTTTGAAATGTTGTAGTTCTGCATGCTATACCTGAAAAATGTGAAGCAAAAATATAGGTATGGCTCAAAAAAAAATAACGCTAAACGAACTTTTAATAACGCTATGCGTTTTTTGGTGTAATTTTAGGAAAAAGTATGATAAATATCATATTTTTGTAGTAAAATCAATAGTTTTGATAAATTCTATTTAGAACTATTCTAAATAAAAACAAAATGGATAACGCTCAAAGTGCTCAAAAAAATGTCGCTGTAAGTTCATTTGAAGAAACAAAAGTAGACGATGGTTTTTCAATTTTAACCTACAAAAACGACACTAGTGAAACGCAAAGTATTGTTAAAGATATAAATAGCGACTTTATTCAGTTTCACTTTTGTTTAAAAGGCTGTTGTAAATTTATTTTCAACGAAGGCCGTTATGCTTTAAATATTGTTGAAGAGAATGCGTTGTTGCTTTACAACCCGCAACGTGACTTACCTATAAACTTAGAAATAGACCCTAATTCTTGGATTGTTTCCATATTAATTTCAATTAAAAAATTTCATAGTTTGTTTTCCCAAGAAGCGGGATACATTACCTTTTTAAGCGACGAGAATAAGGATAAAAAATATTACAAAGATGGGGTTATATCGCCGTCTATGGCAATAGTTCTCAATCAGTTAATAAACTATAATCTTAACCAAAGCATAAAACACATTTATTATAAAGGAAAAGCTTACGAGCTTTTAAGTCTGTATTTTAACCGCAGCGAAGATGCCGATGTAGAGCAATGTCCGTTTTTAGTTGATGAAACCAATGTGATAAAAATACGCAAGGCTAAAGACATTATTATCGCAAGAATGGCAGAGCCACCAAGTTTACAAGAGCTTGCCGACGAAATTGCGCTACCGCTTAAAAAACTTAAAGAAGGCTTTAAGCAAATTTATGGCGATTCGGTGTTTAGCTTTTTGTTTGATTATAAAATGGAAGTGGCGCGTAAACTACTAGAAGCCGGTAACGACAATGTAAACGAAGTTGGCTTAAAAGTGGGCTACAGTACCGCAAGTCATTTTATCGCAGCTTTTAAAAAGAAGTATGGCACAACGCCAAAAAAATATGTAACCTCTTTAAATTAATTTGTTATGAAATTTTTAACCCCAGAAATTGAAGCATTAGCAAAAGAAGACAGTAAAAAATCGTTGGTAAAACCAGGCGTGTCTTGTGGTATTTTTCAAGATACCGAAAATAAAAACGGGCGCCAAAAGTATTATTACGAGGAAAAAATTGAGAAAGGTTTAAAATAAAATGAAACAGTTACTACTAATTGTTGTTACGTTGTTTTCAGGTGTTTTTTGCGCTCAAGAAAAAGTTTTGGTTTTTAGTAAAACGGATGGATTTAGGCATAAATCGATAGAAATTGGTGTAAAAACCATTGAAAATTTAGGGAAAAGCAACCATTTTGAAGTACATCACACCGAAGATGCAACTTTGTTTAATACCAAAAATTTAACGCAGTATCAATTAGTTGTATTTTTAAACACTACCAAAAATGTATTTAACGAAAATGAACAAACAGCCTTTAAAACTTACATAAACAACGGTGGTAGCTTTTTAGGAGTTCATGCCGCAACCGATACCGAGTTCGATTGGCCATGGTACAACCAATTGGTTGGTGCTTATTTTTTAGATCACCCCGAAAAATGCAACGCAACCATTAATGTGGTAAATACAACGCATCCTTCAACAAAACATTTAAAATCAACGTGGTCGGTTTACGACGAATGGTACAATTTTAAAAATATAAGCGATGCCATTACAGTGGTTTTAACGCTCGACGAGTCGAGTTATAAAGGTGGAAAAAATGGTGGGTTTCATCCAATAGCATGGTATCAAGAATTTGATGGTGGACGCATGTTTTACACAGGTTTAGGGCACACGAGTGAAATGTATGGTAATGCCGATTTTCAGCAGCATTTGTTAGGCGGAATTTTTTATTGTTTAAACCGATAGCAATTGAAAGTTACCAAGCATTTTTTTACCGTGAAGTGGTTGGTGTATCTCATTTTTGTGTTGGTTTCAGTTGAAATTATGGCGCAAGAGGTTCATGTTTTCGCTTACGCGGAAGAACATAATGCGGTGTTTGAAACTGATGCTTTTGATGTTTATTCACAGAAGCTTCAGAATCAAAAAGAAACTATAAACAACCAACTTGAAAAAGCGGATACCAAAGCAAAATATAAAGCACACACAGGATTTAGCCAAAGTTTTTTCAACTTGGTAAAATCAGAAAAAAAGGAAAATATTTTTAAAGCTGAAAAAGAAATACATTTTAGCTTAGATTATATTTTAAATGAAAAAGGCAAGGTGCTCGCATGTGCCATATTTATGCCCAAAGAACAAGTGTTTTTAAGCGCATCTGAAATTCAGGCGTTGTTAGAAGAAGCAATGACCCATAAATTTGATTATATAAACAAACCAAAAAGTATAAGTAATTTTTATTTTAAAGTTACATTTTCGTATAACAATATGTTTTAAAATTTGCTAAAACGGCAGATATTTGAAAAAAATTATAAATGAAAAAAGGAGTTTTACTTGTTAATTTAGGCTCTCCAGACAGCCCAACGCCAAAAGACGTTAAAAAGTATTTAGGTGAATTTTTAATGGACGAGCGGGTTATTGATATTCCAACCATTGCGCGTGCGGCTTTAGTAAAAGGTATTATTTTAAAAACGCGCCCAAAGCAATCTGCAGCAGCATACCAAAAAATTTGGTGGGACGAAGGTTCGCCGCTTATCGTTATTTCCGAAAGACTTCAAGCCAAAGTGCAAGAACAACTCGATATGCCTGTTGGTTTAGCCATGCGTTATGGAAGTATGACGATTAAAAAAGGCTTGCAAGCTTTAGTAGATCAAGGTGTGGAGGAAGTGTTGTTATTTCCGTTGTATCCGCAATTTGCCATGGCAACTACCGAGACTATTACGGTTTTAGCCGAAGAATTACGAGAAGCTCATTTTCCGAATTTAAAAATAGAATCGTTTCCAGCGTTTTATAACAAACCAGAATATATTTCGGTGCTTTCAAATTCAATCAAAGCTTATTTACAAGACAAAAATTACGATTACGTGTTGTTTTCTTATCACGGTGTTCCAGAACGCCACATTCGCAAAAGCGACATTACAAAATCGCATTGTAAAATAGACGGTAGTTGTTGTGCTACACCAAGTAAAGCGCACGAGTTTTGTTACAGGCATCAGTGTTTGGAGGTTACCCGTTTGGTGGCCGAAAAATTAGGTCTGGAAGCAGGAACGTTCTCAACGTCGTTTCAATCGCGATTAGGTTTCGATCCGTGGTTGCAACCTTACACCGATAGAACTATTGAGCGTTTAGGAAAACAAGGTGTAAAAAACATGGCTATTGTAACGCCAGCGTTTGTGAGCGATTGTTTAGAAACTTTAGAGGAAATAGCCATGGAAGGACAGGAGCTTTTTCATGAAGTAGGAGGTAACGATTTTACAACCGTACCTTGTTTAAACGATGACCAAGAATGGGCAAGTTTACTCGCAACATGGGTTGAAAATTGGGCGAAGGCATAAGGCTCAAGACAAAAAATAGATGGCAAAAATAAAATCTGAAGATTTAGGAACGCAATCCATTAGCAAACTATTAGTTAGGCAAGCTGTACCAGCATCTATTGGTATTTTGGTAATGTCGCTTAACATTTTAGTCGATACCATTTTTGTTGGGCATTGGATAGGTTCTATTGCTATTGCTGCCATAAATGTGGTGTTGCCAGTGTCGTTTTTTATTGCAGCGTTGGGTATGAGTATTGGTATTGGCGGATCGTCTATTATTTCGAGAGCGCTTGGTGCTAATAATAAAGATAAGGCGTTATCAACTTTTGGTAATCAAATCACGCTTACTTTGCTTTTAACCATTACTTTGGTGGTTTTTGGCTTAGTTTTTATAAATGATATTATTCCTGCTTTTGGTGGTAAAGGCGCCATTTTTGAACCTGCAAAAATTTATTACCGTATTGTGCTATATGGTGTTCCTATTTTGGCACTAAGTATGATGGGAAATACAGTAATTCGCGCCGAAGGTAAGCCTAAATTTGCTATGTACGCGATGATGCTTCCATCGGTTAGTAATCTTATTTTAGATTATTTGTTTATCAACCTATTTGGTTGGGGAATGGAAGGCGCTGCCTGGGCAACTACTATTTCGTATGTGGTGTGTTTTCTATTTATTGTGTGGTTTTTTATCTCTAAACATTCCGAGTTAAAATTGAGTTTTCCACACTTTACACTTCAATTTAATATTGTAAAAGAAATTGCTTCACTTGGTTTTGTAACGCTTTCAAGGCAAGCTGTGGTAAGTATCACTTATTTGTTAATGAATAATATTTTATTCAATCTCGGTGGCGCTACATCGGTAACGGCTTATGCTATTGTTGGGCGTATGCTTATGTTTGCTATGTTTCCTGTGTTGGGTGTAACGCAAGGGTTTTTGCCCATTGCAGGCTTTAATTATGGAGCTCAGCATTTTTCCCGCGTACGCGAAAGCATCAATACAGCCATAAAATATGCGTCTATTTTAGCAACCATTGTTTTTGTGCTGCTTATGGCTTTTCCGGTTTTAATCACTAAGATGTTTACTACCGATGTTGAGGTTATAAAGCAAACACCAAGTGCTATGCGATGGGTGTTTGCAGCAACGCCAATTATTGCCATTCAGTTAATAGGTGCTGCATATTTTCAAGCCATTGGTAAAGCAAAACCAGCGTTGTTATTAACATTAAGTCGACAAGGCTTTTTCTTTATTCCGCTAATTTTTATACTCCCAAAATTGTATGGTGAATTTGGTGTTTGGGTATCGTTTCCTATTGCCGATACGCTTGCAACCATTGTGACAGCTTATTTTTTAAATCGAGAAATTCGTAAAAACTTAATTACAAAAATTGAATAATTATGGACTATTACAACTATATAAAATCGTTTCATCTCATTTTTGTAATTACTTGGTTTGCGGGTTTGTTTTATATTCCGCGTTTGTTTGTATATCAAATTGAAGCTAACGAAAAACCATCACCAGAAAAAGAAATTTTAAGCAAACAGCTTAAACTCATGGCAAAGCGTTTGTGGTTTATTATTACATGGCCGTCTGCTATTTTGGCGACTATTTTTGCAATTTGGTTGCTTATTATTAATCCGTTTTGGTTGCACCAAGCTTGGATGCATGTAAAACTTGCCTTCGTATTTTTACTGTTTATTTATCATTATAAAACGCACATTTTTTACAAACAATTGCAAAACGATAGCTGTAAAAAAACATCGAGTTTTATGCGTATTTGGAACGAAGGTGCGACGTTTATTCTGTTTGCGGTAGTGTTTTTAGTCATTTTAAAAAGCGCGATAAATTGGGTTTGGGGAGTTGTTGGCATTTTAGTGTTAGGTGTGCTTCTTATGCTTGGTTTTAAGCTATATAAACGTATTCGTGAGAAGAACCCTGAGGCGTAATCGGATATTTTAGTTGTAAATAAATCTTCAGTTCAAAAAGCTTCATTTTACATAGACTAACAAATTTTGGTGTAATTATTGCTATATTTAAATCCAATATAATTTTCGCTTGAAACTAAAACAACTATCCTTACGAACACGCATTTTTATAGCCATGATTTTACTGGTGGTGTTAGCTTCGGTATTAATTACCGTTGTGGCCATTTATCAGTATAAAGAGCAAAGTGAAGATTATCACACCGATCGTTTAGGGCGAAAAGAAGATAATATTAGAACGCACATTACCAGTGTTTTAAATGGTAGGCAAAATACTTGGGAAGTAAAAACTGAGAATATTCCGTACATTTTTAAAGAGGATATTTATACCATTGCGCATATTCATAAATTACAAATTAATTTATATGATTTGGAGGGTTCTATGCTTATTTCATCGAAGGCTAATTTGAAGCCAGATTTAGCCGAACGTTGCATTGATGCCGAAATTTTAAACGCTATTTCGCACACCGCCGATCACCGATATGTTGATATACATGAAGAGAATGGTGAAACATTTTTATCGTCTTATATCTATATTAAAGATCAGAAATCGAAACCTTTAGCGATACTAAATTTACCTTATTTAGAGAGTGACGATTTCTTGTCAATGGAACTTAATCAGTTTTTAGAGCGATTAAGATATGCTTTCTTTTTAGTGTTGTTGATGGCCATAGGAATTGCCTTTTTGTTATCAAAATACATTACAAAATCCTTAAAAACCATAAGTGATAAAATTAATGCAACGCGATTAGAAAGACGCAACCAAAAGCTTGAAACTAGCGACACGAGTGAGGAAATTTCAACACTCGTGAGTTCGTATAATAGTATGATTGACGAGCTTGAAGAAAGTGCTGTTCAATTGGCAAAAAGCGAGCGTGAACAGGCGTGGCGCGAAATGGCAAAACAGGTAGCCCACGAAATTAAAAATCCGTTAACTCCAATGCGATTAACGGTTCAAAACTTTCAGCGTAAGTTCGATCCTAGCGATCCCGATATTCATTTAAAAGTTAATGAATATAGTAAAACTATTATTCAGCAAATAGATACCATGAGTAGCATTGCTTCGGCGTTTTCAAATTTTGCAAAAATGCCTGCGCAACAAAATGAAACTCTTAATGTGGTTAAAATTGTAAAATTAGCGTTAGATATTTTTAACGAAAATTACATTGTTTTTACGGCTGATGAAGAAGTAATAATTGCCAAATTAGATCGTACACAACTTATTCGTGTAGTTACTAATTTAGTTAAAAACGCTATTCAAGCTATACCAGATGCGAAGTCCGGAAAAATACTGGTAAATGTAAATCAAGATTATGAAAACGTAATTATTACCATTGCTGATAATGGTACCGGAATTTCGGAAGAAAACATCGATAAGGTTTTCGAGCCTAAATTTACAACCAAAACCAGTGGTATGGGACTTGGTTTAGCGATGGTAAAAAATATTGTTGAAACCTATAAAGGAAGCATCAGCTTTACTACCGAAAAAAATATTGGTACGACCTTTAAAGTGATTTTTCCTAAAGATTAAAAAATAAAAATTATGAGCTATTCAAATATTTTATCAACCTATAAAAGTGGTATAACTACAATTACGGTTAATCGCCCTAAAAAGCTTAATGCTTTAAATAAAGAAACAATCAGTGAGCTTCATGAGGCTTTTAAAGTAGCCGATGCCGATAGAGAGACGCAGGTAATCATTGTAACGGGTAGTGGCGATAAGGCTTTTGTAGCAGGCGCCGATATAAGCGAATTTGCAGATTTTTCAGGTGAAGAAGGTGCCGAATTAGCAGCAAAAGGTCAGGAAATACTCTTCAATTTTATTGAAAATTTAAGCACGCCCGTTATTGCGGCAGTTAATGGTTTTGCGCTCGGTGGCGGACTGGAATTAGCGATGGCTTGCCATTTTAGAGTTGCCAGTAACAATGCTAAAATGGGCTTGCCAGAAGTGAGTTTAGGCGTTATTCCGGGTTATGGCGGTACGCAACGTTTACCACAACTAATTGGAAAAGGTCGCGCTATGGAAATGATTATGACCGCAGGCATGATTGATGCTAATAATGCCTTAAATTATGGTTTGGTAAATCATATTACTATTCAAGCTGAATTGCTGAGTTTTTGCGAAAGTATAGCCAACAAAATAATGAGAAATTCCCCTGTGGCTATTGGTAAAGCTATTCAAGCGGTTAATGCGAATTATAAAACAGCTGTAGATGGTTATCAAGTAGAAATTGAAGCGTTTGGTGCTTGTTTTGATACCGAAGATTTTAAAGAAGGTACATCCGCTTTTTTACAAAAACGAAAGGCTAATTTTCCAGGAGCGTAGATGATGAGGTATTTTTTAAGTGTTATTTTTATTTTCGTTTTTGTATTTCAAGGGTTTTGTCAGCGCATTAAAACAGAAAGCGGTGATATTTCTATTTTAAAAGGAGAAAAAGAACTCGCGGTTAGTTTTAGCTACGATAGCATTAAAGTACATGGCTACGATACCGAAACCGAATTTGTTAAAGTTAAAGCCCAATTAAGAGAAAAACACGAACCAGGTTCTGGAGCTGTTTTCGAAAAAGCTTGGTTTGCCGACAGAGAAGCGTTTTACGAACCTTTATTTATTGAAGATATTAATAAGGCACTACCCCAAAAACGACATATTAATTTGGTTAAAAACAACCCTAAGGCCAAGTATAATTTACATATTGAAACACTTTGGGTATATCCCGGTTATAATGTGGGGTTTTCGCATCCTGCAAAAATTGATGTTGCTCTTAAGGTTTACGAAATTAATAATCCTGAAAATGTGATTTGGCAATCGCAAACTCCAATTAGGATACAAGCTAAAGCAGCGCCTTACAAAAGAGAGTTGCGCATAGGTGCTGCTTATAAAGAATTAGGAATTTTAATGTCTTGGTATTTTAAGAAGAGGTTGAAGTAAGTGCATTATTTCGCTAAACGTATACTTTCATATACGATTTCTAATGTTTCCATAGCAGCTTCATTACTTCGCGCATTTAAATCACTCCAACGTAATTTTATAGGAAAGGCATTCGTTAGTATCCATGTTATTTCAGGTTCTTTATTTTCGTTGAGTAATGAAATGGTAATATCTCGACGATCAATCGTGTTTCCTTTTACAGAATTTATCCAATCGTAATAGTCATTGTCGTTTTTAATAATACCTCGTTTTAAAATTATGGTATTCTTTTTTTGCTGCCCAGGCATCAAAACTGGGCCGTTTGTAACAAAGGCTCCTTCAGTATATTGAATAGGTTCTATTTCTAATGCAAGGCCTATTACTTCCGAAACGCCAATACGATTCCCGCCCCAGTTTACTGTAAATCTGTTTGTGCTTAAAGGATATTTAGACATAAAAATTACTTTATTTAAAAGGTTGTTAATTCGACTAATCACATTTAAGTTTTTAATTTTCAATAACTTAATTTTAAAATTAAAGTATTTTGTTCAAAATTCCAATTTTGTTAATAACCAACTTTCGCTTTAACATTTTCCGCTTAAATTAATCCCTAACTTTAAACTGAATTTTTCCACAAAACCCTCAAAACTTCTAAAAATTGAACCCAAAATCTGCTTTAAAAGGTCGCGGAGCGCAACTTAACACGCCCAATCGCTTTTTCGAATTTAGCCATGAAATGCGTAACGATTTCTTGGAATATTGCCAAAAAGAAGGTGAAAAGGCCGACAAAAATAAAACACTTTACCTACCGGTATTTCCAAAAACTATAGTTAACAAAGTACAAAGTCCCGATGTTGGTATGGCGTATTCTATGAATATGTATCAAGGTTGTGAGCACGGTTGTATTTATTGTTATGCCCGTAATACCCACGAATATTGGGGTTATAGTGCGGGTTTAGATTTTGAGCGTCGTATTTTGGTAAAAAAAGATGCGCCTAAACTGTTGGAAGCACATTTGAAAAAGAAATCCTGGAAAGCGCAAACTATAGTTATGTCAGGAAACACCGATTGTTACCAACCCGCAGAACAGGAATTTGAAATTACCAGAAAATGTTTGGAGGTGTTTTTAAAGTATAAGCATCCTGTTGGTATAATTACCAAAAACGATTTAATTCTTCGAGATTTAGAGTTGCTTAAAGCGCTCGCGAAACACAATTTAATAGGTGTAAATATATCGATAACGTCTTTAAGTGAAGACACACGTCGTATTTTAGAACCGCGAACAACAACAATTAAAAAGCGATTAGAAACGGTAAAAGTACTTAGTGAAAATAATATTCCGGTTAATGTTATGTTAGCTCCCATAATACCCAGCATAAATAGTCATGAAATTTTACCGCTGACTAAAGCGGTTTCCGATTGTGGAGCGCTATCTATTGGACATACCGTGGTACGTTTAAATGGTGCTATTGGTGAAATTTTTACCGATTGGATTAACAAAACCATGCCAGATCGTGCAGAAAAAGTGTTGCATCAAATTCAAGATTGTCACGGTGGTAACTTAAACGATTCGCGTTATGCTACCCGAATGCGTGGCGAGGGTAAAATAGCCGAACAAATTAATATGCTTGTAAGTTTAGCTAAACGTAAATATTTCGCCAATAAAAACATGCCCAAACTAAATACTGAATTGTTTGAGCAATATAAAGGAGGGCAGCTAAAGTTGTTTTAAAGGCTATTTAGTAAATGTATTTTTTTTGAAAATATATTATTTTACACTAAAACTCGTTAGTAATAAATATATTTGACCATTGAATACACAAACATGCTTAAACAACTTTTTGTTTTAATATTTTGCTTGATACCCTTGGGTTATTTTGCTCAAGATTATTCTGCGCTTTGGGAAGGTCATTTTTCATATAATCAAATAATTGATGTCTCAAAAGGTGAAAATAAAATATTTGCCGCTTCAACAAATGCTATTTTTTCTTTGAATACTCAAAATAATGACATGGAAGAAATTAGCACAATTCATGGACTTTCTGGTGAAACTATTTCAACCATTTATTATAGCGAAGATTATGAACTTTTAGTAGTTGGATACGAAAACGGATTAATTGAAGTGGTTTTTGAAGATGGTAGCAGTGTTTTAACCTTAGTTGATATTGTTGAAAAAGTAACCATTTCACCCGCTAACAAAAGAATCAATCATTTTAATGCTTTCGAAAACAAGTTGTACGTTTCTACCAATTATGGTATAACCGTTTTTAGTTTAGACCGATTAGAGTTTGGAGACACCTATTTTATTGGCGATAACGGTGCTCAAATTCAAGTCAATCAAACCGCTGTTTCTAATGGGTATATTTATGCAGCTTGTACTAGTGGTAATGGCATCCGCAAAGGTTTAATTGCTAATACTAATTTAATCGATTTCCAAAACTGGGAACGTGTTGCAACTGGAAATTGGTTGAATGCTCAAATGGTTAACAATAAACTTTACGTGATAAGTGGAGGACGCTGGATATACGAAATGGAAAATGATGTATTAACTAGGTTAGTACAATATGGTACTACGCCCTTAAAATTACAATCGGCCAATAATAATCTATTAGTTACAACACAGAATAATGTATTTGTTTATGATTCGGAATTTAATCCAATTTTACAAGTAGATATTAACCCGTTATTCGATACGCAATACACGGCCGCAATTAGCGATACCCAAAATTTATACATTGGCACTCAGGATTTTGGAGTTTTACAAACGGCACTTACCGATGGTATTGATTTCATTGAGGTGCATCCTGAGGGACCACTTTTAAATATACCATTTTCAATAGAATCGTCGCCCGATGGTTTATGGGTAACTTTTGGTGAGTACACCGGTTTTTACAACCCTTATCCGTTAGATAACAGAGGTGTTAGTCATTTAAAATTCGGTTCTTGGATAAATATTAATTACGATGCGGTTTTTGAAGCAAAAAGTTTAAACGAAATAGCAGTAAATCCTAATAATCGCAACCAAGTATTTGTAAGTTCTTTTTTTAGTGGTTTACTAGAAATTAATGATGATTTACCAACTACCTTATACAATCAAGAAAATAGTGGTTTAGAGTCCTTGGTTTTGTCTAACAACCCAAATTATATAGATATTCGAGTTGGTGCCTCAGCTTTCGATAATAATGGGATTTTATGGACGCTTACCAGCTTAGTAGATAAACCTTTAAAATCGTTTAACCCAGAAACCAACCAATGGAGAAGCTTTAGTTATGAAGATGTTATTTCTGATGGTTTCAGTGATGGTAATCTAGGGTTTTCAGATATGGTTATAGGTAACAATGGCACAAAATGGGCCTCTTGTTATAAGTATGGTGTGATTGCTTATAATGAAAATGAAAGTCCAGTAATTAAGGCCATTTATTCCGAAGACCAAAACATGCCCGATCCATGGGCTACAGCTTTAGCATTAGATAATAGAAATCAATTATGGATTGGTACCTACCGTGGTTTAAGAGTGTTGTATAACACCTCTAATTTTTTTGAAACAGACGATGTACAGGCTTATGAAATTATTATTGAAGAAAATGGAGAAGCTCAAGAATTGTTGTTTCAACAATATATTACAGATATTGAAGTAGATGGCTCTAATAATAAATGGGTTGGTACAGATAGTTCAGGATTATTTTACTTTTCATCAGATGGTCAAAACACCATTTATCATTTTACTACAGATAATTCACCTTTACCATCAAATAGTATTCGAGATATTGCTTTAGATGATAATAACGGGGCTGTTTATATAGCAACAAATAAAGGATTAGTGTCGTTTTCTTCAGGAAGTTCAAGTACGTTTAATACTTTAGAGCAAGCTTTTGTATATCCAAATCCGGTACGACCAAAATTTAATTTAAATGAAAAAAAGGTAACCATAAAAGATATTTCGGAAAATGTAAATATTAAAATCACCGATGTAGCAGGTAATTTGGTTGCCGAAGCACAATCTAACATCAATCAGCGTTATAAAGGTTACAATTTAGAAATTGATGGCGGAACAGCCTATTGGAACGGAAAAAATCTTGCAAACAATACGGTTGCTTCGGGCGTGTATTTAATTATGTTGTCCGATTTAGATACGCTCGAAACTAAAGTTTTAAAATTAATGGTAGTACGCTAATGTTACTCACTACAAATGCCATTGTACTATCTAAATTTAGGTATAAAGACAACGATTTAATTGTAAAATGCTACACACAAGAAAAAGGTGTGTTAAGTGTGTTGTTACGAGGTGTTTTTAAAAGTAAAAAGGGTGGTTCTAAAATAGCATATTATCAACTATTATCACAAATTCAAATTGTAATTAACTACAATACAAAAAGCAGTTTACATGGCGTAAAGGAAACCAAACCAATTCATATTTATACAAGCTTGCATACTAATGTATTAAAAAGCGCTATTGTAATGTTTTTAGCTGAAGTACTGTCAACAGCTTTAAAAGAAGAAGAACAAAATAAAACACTTTATACGTATTTAGAACACACCTTACTGTGGCTAGATAACCAGCAATCATTTGCTAATTTTCATTTATTATTTTTACTAAACTTAACTAAATATTTAGGATTCTACCCCGATGTATCTTTAATTAATCTACCCTATTTTAACTTATACGAAGGTGAATTTCAAGACCAAGTAACCGACAAATTTTCTGTTAGTAACGAAAATTTAATCTTACTAAAAGCTTTGTTAGGTACAAAATTTGATGCACTTAATGAGTTGAAAATTAATGTGAAGCAAAGACAATCGTTTTTAAGTATGTTATTGCTTTATTTTGACTTACATTTGGGCGCTTTTAAAAAGCCCAAATCATTACAAATATTTAATCAGGTTTTTAGTTAATTAATGAGGTGCTTTTTCATTACTTGTTGTGCGTTGTTGTCAAGCTTTTTACAAGCGCAGCAAATAAAGGTTTTAAATTCTACAACCAGCGAACCACTTTTTGGAGTCGCTATTTATAATATAGATAAAACTAAAAGCACGATCACTAATTTTAGGGGTGAAGCCAATATTTCAGATTTTTCAAATAATGAGGTTATTTACTTTAAGCATCTTTCCTATGTTTTAAAGCGCGTAAAAAAGAGTAGTATTGAAAACAACAAAGTATTTTTAACCCCTAATACGCAAGGTTTAGAAGAAGTACTAATTTCAGCATCTAAATTCGAGCAAAGTAAACGCCATATTCCTCAAAAAATAATTAGCATTAATGCTGAAAGCGTTGCGTTTAATAACCCACAAACAAGTGCCGATTTATTAGAGCAAACGGGGCATGTGTTTGTACAGAAAAGCCAATATGGTGGTGGTAGCCCCATGATTCGTGGGTTTTCAACAAACCGATTATTAATTACTGTTGATGGTGTACGTATGAATAATGCCATTTTTAGAGGTGGAAATCTGCAAAATGTAATATCTATCGATCCATTTTCAATTCAAAATACCGAAGTTACATTGGGCGCTGGTTCTGTAATTTATGGTAGCGATGCTATTGGTGGTGTTATGAGTTTTTATACCCAAAAGCCTCAATTATCTAACTCTAATAAGTTGTTTTTTGATGCCAATGTTCTTGCTCGATATGCTAGTACTAGTAACGAAAAAACAGGACACATCGATTTTAATTTAGGTTACAAAAAATGGGCATTTTTAACCAATGCAAGTTATTCCAATTTTGATGATTTGCGTATGGGTAGCTATGGGCCAACAGAGTATTTAAGACCAGAATATGTGGTTACAACAAGTAGTGGTGATCAAATGGTGCAAAATGATAATCCGTTAATTCAGCGATTTTCGGGATATAGCCAAATAAACCTCATGCAAAAGGTGAAATTTCAACCCGATGAAAATTTAAACTTTAATTTAGGATTGTTTTACACCGAAACTTCAAACTACTCGCGTTACGATCGTTTAATTCGTTATCGCGGAAATAATTTGCGTTCGGCAGAGTGGAATTACGGCCCTCAAAAATGGTTTATGTCCAACTTACAAGTAACTAAATTAAGTAGCCGTCCAATTATTTACGATAAGATAAAAGTAACAGCAGCTTATCAAAATTTTAAGGAAAGTCGAATGGATAGAGATTTTCAAGATACCGAACGAAATATAAGAGAAGAAGCTGTTGATGCCTTTTCCTTTAATGCCGATTTTGAAAAGGCTTTACGTGCTAAAACCGAATTATTTTATGGAGCCGAATATATTTATAACAAGGTAAACTCAACTGGGGAGGTTCAAGATATTGCGGCTAATACAAGCACGCCTACCGTATCAAGATATCCCAATGGTGCCACATGGCAATCTGCAGCGGTTTATAGTAGTATTAAGTACAAGCCTAACACGAAGTTTGTATTACAGTCTGGACTGCGTTTTAATCATATTGATTCTGAAGCCGATTTTACCGAAAACAACACATATTTAAACTTGCCTTTTTCAACAGCTAAAAACACTTCAGGAGCTTTAACAGGTACTGCCGGTATAACTTGGTCCCCAAACCAAACTATTCAATGGAAATTAAATGCATCATCGGCCTTTAGAGCACCTAATATTGATGATGTTGGCAAGGTGTTCGATTCCGAACCAGGTTCGGTAGTAGTGCCTAACGAAAATTTAAAACCAGAATACGCTTATGGCGGTGAATTAGGTTTAAAATTAGATTTTAATAGTATTGTAATTTTCGATTTAAACACTTACTACACCTATTTAGATAATGCCTTGGTGCGTCGTGATTATAATTTGAATGGTGAAACCGAAATTATGTACGATGACGAACTTAGTAACGTACAAGCTATACAAAATGCATCGAAAGCATGGATTTATGGTTTTGAAGTAGGTGCAAGAGTTAATTTTACCGATAGATTAAAACTAACATCGCAATATAATATTGTTGGCGGTACCGAAGTAGATAATGGTGTTGAAGTACCGATTAGGCATGCTTCACCAAGTTTTGGTAATGCCCATTTGGTATTTACAGCAAACAAGTTTAAAGTAGATGCTTTTACTAATTTTAGTGATGGTTTTTCGTATTTACAGTTAGCACCATCGGAGCAAGAGAAAGACTATATTTATGCTTTAGATGACAACGGAAACCCATACAGCCCGTCGTGGTACACACTTAATTTAAGAACTCAATACCGAATAACAAATGCAGTCACTATAACTGCTAGTTTAGAAAATATAACTGATCAACGGTATAAAACGTATTCATCGGGAATTGCAGCCGCTGGTAGAAACTTAATTCTGGCCTTGCATTATAACTTTTAGAGAAATAAAAACCGCCATAATGCTTTAACATTATGGCGGTTAATAAATTAAGTTCAGGGGAAGATATTAAACCTTTATTTATAATTTATTTTATAGCTTTTTTATTGATTATTTTACCACTGTTTAATTCAACTTTAGCAATATAAATCTTGTTTTTAAGCTCTGAAAGCTGATAGGTTTCAGATTGGTTTTTACCCTTTAAGTTGTATAGTTGACGCCCAACTAAATCGAAAATTTTAACCGATTTTATGGTTTCGTTACCCGAAACACTAAACCTAATATTATCGTTTTCTAAATTAATAATATCTAGTTGGCTGGTTTGCGCCTCAAAAGTTTCAGCCGTTAACACAGTTTCGTTAAATACAATTTCAAAACGGTCGTTATATACGCCTGTTTCAGAAGTAAAGCTATAATCGCTATTACTTAAATTGTGGACTTTGTTTAACAAGTTGTCTTTTAAAATTACGGCATTATTTCCTAAAAATTCACCTTCAAAATTAGCTAACGATAAACTATAAATAGTAGGTTGGTTAATTTTTGTACTAAACCCAAGTTTAATAATTTCATCGTTAGTTAAGCTACTCGTAGGTTTACCTTGAATGGCGAATTTTGTACTTTCGTTTTCAATGCTTGTATATAAAGCAGCTGGTAATTCATGTATAGAAAGTCGTGGTGCATCGTAGGCTAAAGCATCCATTCCATTAGTTGCGCCATCAACATAAGCTACTAATATTTGGTTAAACACACCGTTGTCTGATGTTAGATTAACCCACAGTCTGTTGCCCGTAAAGCTCTTACCTTTAGAACCACTTGTTTTAAAAAACTGACTGTTACTTGAGTTATCTGCCATACGCATAGCGTTGGTAAAGGTTGCAGTTCCACCTGCTCCAACTCCTGCTATAAAAAAGCCTTGACCTGTAGGTATGTATTGCAAAGGAATAGTTCCTTCTCCACCTGGTGACGTAGCAACACCTCCAGAACCTGTTGAATAAATAGCATAATCATTTTTACTAAAATTTAAGTTTTGGTTACCGGCATTTCCAGCATCTGGCGGTGAGGCTTGCGACCAAAAATAAGCGGCCCCCTCTACCACACTACTATTAGCAGCATAGAAAGCATCAAAATCAATAGCCGATGGATATGGGTTACCAATAAAATTCCAGTTTTGCGCTGGTGCAACGTTGGCAGCATTTGTATAAATAGGCACTGGAACATCACCTGTATTAAATTCACCTTCAAATGCAGCTGTACCAGAAGCTCCAAAACCGCTTGGGAAAAAGCGCGATTCAGTTACCGCATAACCAACTCCCGGTATCATGGTATCGCCACCATACGCATATTGCCAGTCATTATTATCATCATCAATATCATCACCATTAGTATCAACGAAATTTGCACCATTAAACCAAAAACGTCTATCTCCATCTACATCTGGAAAAACATTTCCTATAGTTTCGTCAACAACAGGAGAACTCCAATAGGTATAAAAATACCATTGATCTTTTGGAGCAGTTAATTTATTTACTCTAGCTGTTCCTGTAAGCGTAAATAAACCTGCATCATCATTTTGTACAAAATTACCCTGTGTTTCTACAACAATATTTCCGTTTATAGTTACGTCATTCTCCACTTCTACAAAAGTGCCATTGCCTACATTTAAATTTCCATTTACTACTAAGCTACAGGCACTAAAACTACCATGTGTACTGGTGTTATATACATTGTCAAGAACTGCGCTTATTGTTAAATCGGGACCTGTACCATTACTCCAATTGGTACCATCCCAAGTTATTGTGCCTCCTGGACAAGGCAATAAGGAAACTGTTCCATTAAAAACAAAGTCATTAATACTAAATGTTCCTGTGCCGGCAGACCCACCCCATCCATAAATTCTAAAGGTTACCGCAGTAATGTTTTGATAAATAATATTGGATAAATCAATTGTTGTTCCTGTTTCGTTGGGGGTGCCAATATTTGTTGTATAGCCATCAATACTACTTCTAAAAGCAAACTGATTTGGACCAGTTCCTGAGGCTTGTCCTGTATAAGCAAAACTAATGAAGTTTATTTCATAACCAGAATTAGAAGTTAATGTAAATTCAAAATAGTCATTTGTATCAAGGGTCGGTGAATCCCACCCTCTAGCATTATATCTGTTAGATGAAGTGTTCCCTGAGATACCCGAACCTCTCCCTATACCAGAAACACTAATGTTGGGATTTACTATTTGACCATTAGTGTAAGGATCGTCAGTATAAGGATCAACTCCAGTAATAGGATTTTCAAAAATACTTTGCCCAAAACCAAAATTAAAGGCAAAAAAAGCAAAGAATATTAGAGTAATTTTTTTCATAGCTTAAGGGTTTTAGGTGTGGAACTTTTTAAAGAACCAGATTTGGCGTTTTATTTTAAATTATTATGGTTTCAATGTTTATTTTTGAGCACATGCAGCAACCCAAAAAAACATATACACTACAAGAGGCTACTAAAAAACTAGAGCATTATTGCGCATATCAAGAGCGTTGTCATCAAGAAGTACGAAAAAAATTAGTGACTATGCACATGATACCCGAAGCTATCGATGCGGTAATAGTACACTTGCTTCAACACAACTTTTTAAACGAAGCTCGTTTTGCCAAAACATTCGTTAGAGGTAAGTTTAGAATTAAGAAATGGGGGCGCCGTCGATTAACTTTAGAACTAAAGAAAAAAGACATTAGCAAAGCTAATATAAATGAGGCATTTAGAGAAATTACAGACGCGGAGTATATCGAGGTTTTTAATGATTTAGCCGAAAAGAAAGCCAACAGTATTACCGAAAGTAATAAACTAAAGAAAAAAAAGAAGCTTGCCGATTACTTATTATACCGTGGTTGGGAATCGCATTTGGTTTACGAAAAAGCCAATGAGTTGTTTGGTTAAGGTGGTGTTTTTTGCCATTTTATGTGTTTTAAATATGGCTTAAAAGCATAAAAAAGGAGGTCGTTTAAAAATTACTTTCTAGACGACCTCTTTGTTTTTTTTAAACTGTAACAAAATCAAAGTTTTAGATACTCATAAGGTACAATATTTAAAAAAAGGTTCAAAAAAGCCTTGTCATTATTTAACCTGTCATTTCAACTAAATTATTTGCGGAGTTATACAAATAAACTTACATTTAATTTATCATTTATAATTATTAGCTATGCTCGAGTGGTTTTCTCAATTAGATTTTATTTCACAATTTTACTGGCTCATTGCCCTAATTGGTTCACTTGTTTTTGTTATTGTCGTGATTTTAGCATTCGCTGGCGGCGATAGCGACGACTTTTCTGATATTGATACAGAAATTGAAGCAGATACAGGTATTGGTTTCCAATTTATCACCTTTAAAAATCTTGTTGGGTTTTTTACCATTTTTGGTTGGAGCGGTATTGCTTGCTTAGAAGCTAACTTACCTTTACCAATGGTTTTTGTTATTTCTTTTGCTTCGGGTTTACTCATGATGACCATTATGGCGAGTATGTTTTATTTTATGAAAAAACTAACCGATAGTGGCACATTAAATTATAAAAACGCCATTGGAGCCATTGGTGAAGTATATTTAACCATTGGCGAAAACCGCAGTAAAATGGGTAAAGTCTCAGTACGTGTTCAAGGATCGTTGCGCGAGCTTGACGCATTAACAGATAATTTTGAACCTTTACCATCGGGCACCATAATTAAAGTGGTTGATGTAACAAGTAACGGTATTTTAATAGTAAACAAAACAATTAAATCTATAGAACCAACAAAACAAAAAACTTATGAAATTACTGATGGCTCAAGATAGCTATAACTTTGGCTTACCACTTACACTTATTTTTGCGGTATTATTTATTTTCCTTTTTCTTATTATTTTAATTAGACGCTACAAACGCTGTCCATCGGATAGAATTTTAGTGGTTTATGGTAAAGTTGGCGGCGGTCAATCGGCAAAGTGTATTCATGGTGGTGCTGCCTTTATTTTCCCTGTTATTCAAGATTACGAATTTCTAGATTTAACACCTATATCAATAGAAGTTAACCTTGTAAATGCGTTGTCTAAACAAAATATCCGTGTAAACGTACCATCTCGATTTACTATTGGTGTTTCTACCGAACCTGGTGTAATGCAAAATGCTGCTGAAAGATTATTAGGTTTATCTATGAACGATGTTCAAGAGCTTGCTAAAGAAATTATTTTCGGACAATTACGCTTGGTAGTTGCCTCTATGGATATTGAAGAAATTAATTCGGATAGAGATAAATTTTTAACCAACATTTCGCAAAGTGTAGAATCGGAGCTTAAAAAAGTAGGTTTAAAATTAATTAACGTAAACATTACCGATATTGTTGACGAATCGGGTTACATTGAAGCTTTAGGTAAAGAAGCAGCGGCGCATGCTATAAATGCCGCCAGAAAATCGGTTGCCGAGAAAAACAGAGATGGTTCTATTGGTGAAGCTAACGCTTTACAAGACGAAAGAACTCAAGTTGCTGCTGCAAATGCACAAGCCGTTGAAGGAGAGAATACCGCAAAAATTGCTGTTGCAAACTCTGATTCGTTACGTAGACAACGTGAAGCGGAAGCAGAACGTGTGGCGATTGCTTCAGAAAAAGTACAAAGCGCAAAAGCATTAGAAGAAGCATATGCTGCCGAACAAGAAGCCGAAACCGCAAGGGCAGACAGAGAACGCTCGTCTCAAATGGCCGATGTTATTGTACCTGCAGAAATAGATAAAAAGAAAGCCGAAATTGATGCTGAAGCTGAAGCTGAACGTATTAGGCGTCGCGCTAAAGGTGAAGCCGATGCGATTTTATTTAAAGCTCAAGCGGAAGCAAAAGGTTTATATGAAGTATTAACAAAACAGGCTGCAGGTTTAGATCAAATCGTTAAGGCTGCAGGTAACAACTCAAAAGATGCTGTGTTACTTTTAATAGCCGATAAATTACCAGAACTTGTAAAAACTCAAGCCGAAGCCATTAAAAATATTAAAATTGATAAGGTTACTGTTTGGGAAAATGGTAGTAGTGAAAACGGCAAATCTTCAACTGCTAATTTTCTTTCGGGAATGTACAAATCGGTACCGCCATTACAAGAAATGTTTAATATGGCTGGTATGGAATTACCCGAGTATTTAAAAGGTAAAGATGTTGAAAAGCCTAACGAAACACAAGACGATAAACCATCGGCATAAGTTAGAATCAAATTAAAATCGCGAGATTATTTAAAAAAGCATCAATAAAAAAACAAGCCGTTGGTGCTTTTATCATTCAAAATTCCATAAGCATAAAATTAATACAGTTTTTAAAGCAATTAATGATTCATTAAAAATAAAATCCGAGAGATGAAACTAATCAAATCTCGGATTTTTTACTTTGTGTAGTAAAATTTACGATTTCTAAATACGCTTAACTTAGGATAGATAACTTTTGTATTCTAAGCAATAATGTAGCTTCTATAAATTAAAAGTAGCTCCCAAATTTACAGATACTTGGTTGTGTAAAGTTTCTGGAGCTGTTAACGTATCTGAATTATATTTTGCAAATGGCACGTTAAGTTCTGTAAAAACTCCAAAACCATCACTAAAAAAGTAACGCGCCCCTAAATGACCACCAAAATTTTTGAGACCTAAACTTAAACCTGGATATACATCAAAATTATCATCGATGTTAATTACGTTTCCTAGGTTGGCACTAAAACGAGCTCTAAGGTCTACACGGTCACCAAAATCGGCATTTAAATCATCAATTGCATTGTCTTTTAAAACTTCGTTTACGCCTAATAAATAGGTTGTAGTTAATCCAATAGAAATATTTTCGCCAATACCATAATCGTAACTTAAATTTAAACCTGTAGCATTATCTTGTACGTTTAAACCAACTTGAAACTTAGCATCACCTTTGCCTTCAAATGCTTGGGCATTAATAAAAAGGGTACTTGTTAAGGCTAATAATAAAATTAAATTTTTCATATTATTTTTAAAGATTTGTTGGACAAAGATATATATTTTTTCAAGTATAAAAATTTACTTACTTAATTTTTTATGAGTTCGTGTAATGGCCTGTTGGTTTTTCCAGTCTATCCATTTTTGGCCTTTTAAACGACGCATAAAATTGTCGAGATAGCGCATAATAACAAGGTTGTAAATGGCCTTGCTAAAGTTTTTAGGGTTTCTGGCAACAGCGCGCAAACTCATAGAAAAACCAGGGGTTTTGTAACGCATGTAATGCCAATAACCTTCTGGGATGTATAATACTTCGCCGTGGTTAAGTTGGCATTTCCAACCTTTAGCTTTTTTAAGTGCCGGCCATTTTTTTAAATCGGGGTTATTAAAATTTATGTCTTCGCGTGTAATTAACGAATGTGGTATTTTGTACAGAAAGTCGTTTTGTTTCTGATCGAATAGGATGCATTGCTTTTGTCCGTCGAAATGAAAATGAAAAATATTTGCTAAATCTATGTCGTAATGCATAAATGTATGCGAGTTTTTACCACCAAAAAACAACATGGGGATACCTTTCATTAGGCTTAACCCAAAATCGGGAAATGTAAAATCGTTTTGTAACTGTGGTATTTCTTTTAGAGCATTCCATAAAAAAATGCGAAACTTGGTTGGCTCGCGTTTAAGTAAATCGATGTACTCGGCAAGTTTCATTCTGGCATGCGGTTGGTTAAAACCGTCTTCGTGACTTACAGGGCGGTCGTCGTACAAAGGTACTGTTAAATTACCTCCAACAGACTTCATATAGTCTAAATTCCATTTGGTATATGCTGGCCAATCTTTAATAAAACCTTCAATAACCACAGGTTTTTGTGGTTTAAAATAGTGTTTTAAAAATGCCTGTTTGGTAATGTGTTTTACGCGTGGAATATCTTGTAAGTTCAATGTCAAGACCTATAAAAATTTAAGCTGCAAAGTTAAGAAAACGTAACCTGACTAAAAATATTGTTTGTAATGCCAATTACCAACCTATAGGATGTTTGGTTTAAAACAAAAGAAAAAACTAGTCTTTTGTACTTAACTTAATAACCTCGTCAATCATAATATCACTTTGGTTATATACTTCGTTAAAGGCGCCATTACCAAAAAGTTGATCGGCAAATGTAGCTTTTATATATTGTTTTACTTCGTCGTGATAAGCCACAAAAGTAACTTTAGCTTGTGTGCGTAGGTTTAAATAATCTTGAAAAGTAAATACTAAATCGTCGCTAACTTGGTAGTTTTTAATAAAATCTTCTCTCGACATACCATCAAACGCATGACGATCTTGTTCTAATTCTTCAAAAACAAAATTGCTAAAAAAGCCACGACGATTTAAAAACGATAAAGTTTCGTTTTGCATACTAGTATCAAGCGGAACAAAAACATCGGGAATAATGCCACCACCACCATATACCACTTTACCACCTGGTGTTGTAAATTTTAACGAATCGTCTACATGAATTTTATCTGGATCTAGCAATTCACCACTATCTAAACGCTCAAAATACTCGTCGTAATAATCTTTATTACCATGGTCATAAGGGCGTTGTATAGAGCGTCCTGTTGGTGTGTAATATCGCGATACGGTTAGTCTTACGGCACTACCATCGCCTAAATCCATTTCACGCTGTACCAAACCCTTACCATACGAACGGCGACCAACAATAGTGCCTTTGTCGTTATCTTGCAAGGCGCCAGCAACAATTTCGCTAGCCGATGCGCTATTTTCATCAATTAAAACGTAAACTTCGCCGTCTTCAAAATCACCTTTATCGGTAGCAAAACTTTTTTCAATATCGCCACGTTTATTTTTAGTAAATAAAATAAGTTTATCGTCTTCTAAAAACTCATCAACAATTTGTTCGGCAATGCCTAAAAATCCGCCAGGGTTTTCACGTAAATCTAACGCAATTTGTGTGGCACCTAAAGCTTCCAATTTTTCTAAGCCCGTTTTAAATTCTTTATAAGTCGATTCGGCAAATCGGTTAATTTTTATATAGCCTAATTTATCGGTAAGCATATAAACGGCATCAACGCTGGCAATAGGTATGGTGCTGCGTTTTACAGTAAAATCGAGTAGTTCGGGTTCGCCACGTCGGTAAACCTTCAAATTAACTTTCGAGTTTTTTTTGCCCTTCAGCTTTTTCACAATTTCAAAATCCTTCAGCTTATCGCCAAAAAGGGTGTCGCCATTAGCCATTATTATTCTATCGCCGCCTTTTATTCCTGCCTTGGCACTAGGGCCGTTTTCTAAGGCACGAATAACCGTAATAGTGTCGCGATAAGTATAAAAACTAATGCCAATACCAACAAAATCACCTTTCATTTCTTCGGCAACACGTTCCATATCTTCTTTAGGAATGTAAACCGAATGCGGATCGAGATTGTTTAAAATGCCATTAACCGTTACATCAACAATACTATCGGTGTTTATATCGTCAACATAATCGTATTCAATATAATCAATAAGGCGGTTAAGCTTATCCTTTTTACTGTTTTTGGTAAACAGCCTATCGGGCGCATCGCTAAAATTAAGTTTTCCGCCAATAAAAATACCAGCCGCAATAGCAGCGCCTAAAATTAAGGGTAAGTATTTTTTTTGGTAACTCATTTAAGCAGTTATATCTTCAATTTGTTCAACTACAACGCCTGCGCGTTCTAAAAATTTTAAACCCGAATCATCTTTATATGCCTGATGATAAACTACTTTTACAATACCTGCTTGGTGAATTAATTTGCTACAATCTTTACAAGGCGATAAAGTAATGTAAAGTGTAGCGCCTTTAGCCGATTGCGTAGATGCGGCCACCTTTAAAATAGCATTAGCTTCGGCGTGTAGTACATACCATTTGGTGTAACCCTCATCGTCTTCACAAAAATTCTCGAAACCTGTTGGCGTACCGTTGTAGCCATCAGAAATTATCATTCTATCTTTAACAATAATAGCACCTACTTGCCGGCGCTTGCAGTACGATAATTTTCCCCATTCTTGCGCAATTCTTAAGTAGGCTTTATCGTATTTAAGTTGTTTGTTTTTAGGCATTAAATTTAATTTGGGCGTTACCCACAAGGGGTCAGGCTTTCCGCTATATCTTTTTATGCAATAAAGTAAATTGCTTAAATTAAGCATACGTTTAGCATAAAAAGTATGCCGCTGCAATCCTTAACGCAAAAACACTATAACGAATATACGTTGTAAGTATTTTATAAACAACCTAAAGTTAGTTAAACTTTTTATAACGCTTAGGCTAAATAATCGCTATTTAAAATCATAGGAATAACCAAACCAATAACAATGGCCGATAACACCATAACCCAATCGCGTTTAGAAAACCTAAATAATGTTTGCACTAAATAGCCTAAAAAAAGCACAACAAAAACAATAATAACCTGGGCAAGCTCTATACCTAAAGCAAACTCTAGAAGTAAAATAAGTTTGCTATCCGATTCGCCTAAAAACATTTGAAACTCTCTAGCAAAACCCAACCCGTGAATTAAACCAAAAAACAAAGTCGATAAAAATAATACGCCAACCTTTTCCTTTTGTGCGCCTTTGCCAGCAGTAAAAACATTGTAAAGCGCCACAATAAAAATAGAAACCGGAATTAAAAATTCAACAATTTGGGCATTAACGCTTACAATGTTGTACGCTGCTAAAACAAGCGATAAGGTATGCCCAAGAGTAAACATAGACACCAAAAGTAAAACCCGTTTCCAATCTTTAAACAAATAAGGAACTGTTAAAACAATAAGAAATAAAACGTGATCGTAAGCATTTATATCAAGCACGTGGTTAATACCGTACTCAACATTAAACCAAAAATCTTGAAGCATATTAATTTTTAATTAGGGTTGCTCAAATATACAATTAAAAGTATGGCTTTGTTGTTAAAAATTACTCGTTGTAGGTTTTATTTAATTGATTAAGCATTTCTTCGGTAATTTCGTCTAAATTAAAATGGTGTTTCCACTTCCAGTCTTGTCTTGCATACGAGTCGTTAATGTTTTTAGGCCAACTGTTTGCAATCTCTTGGCGGTAATCTGGTTTGTACGATATTTTAAAATTGGGTAAATGTTGTTTTATACTATTAGCAATAGCTTCAGGGGTAAAACTTATGGCTGCTAAGTTGTACGACGATCTAATTTTTATAGCATCTTCTGGCGCTTGCATAATATCGATGGTGGCTTTAATGGCATCATCCATAAACATCATGGGTAATTCGGTATCGGCTTTTAAAAAACACTCATATTTATTGCTTTTAATGGCTTCGTGGTAAATTTCAACGGCATAATCGGTGGTGCCACCTCCAGGTAAGGTTTTCCAACTTATAATGCCTGGGTAGCGTATGCTTCTAACATCAATGCCGTATTTATTAAAATAATATTCGCACCAACGTTCACCAACTTGCTTGGTAATACCATACACTGTCGAAGGTTCCATTACTGTATATTGAGGTGTGTAATTAACGGGAGTAGTAGCGCCAAAAACAGCAATACTCGATGGCCAAAATACTTTGTTTATAAATTTTGCACGGGCAAGATTAAGTACGTTAAAAAGCGAGTTCATGTTTAAATCCCAAGCCTTCATTGGGTATTTTTCGCCAGTAGCGCTAAGCATTGCCGCCATTAAGTAAATAGTATCGATGTTATATTTTTCAACACAAATTTTAATGCTGGCATAATCTTGAGCATCAACAATTTCAAAAAGCCCAGAATTTACAATAGTTTCGTTGTTGTAACTTATATCGCTGGCAATAACATTATCGTCGCCATAAATGTGTCGGAGTTTAAATGTTAATTCCGAACCTATTTGTCCGCCTGCGCCAATAATCAATATTTTAGAGCTCATTTTTAATGGGTTTTGTGAAAACTTTTCAAAAATAATAAGATTATGTTGAAAATATTATATTTTAATTTCATTATTTTTTGTTTGTCATAAGCGTAAAAATCGACACTATTAAAACGGCTATTACGTTATATTTGCATGTAAATTATATTTTTAGCAAATGAAATTTAAAGGTTTTGTTATTTTAAGTGTTATAGTGGTATTTTTTTCATGTAAGAAAGAAGCAGCGATAACCAAAGATTCTGAGCAAGAAAAAAAAGTAAGTACTCAATTAGTAAGCGAGCAGGAGGTTGCCAAGTTAAAGTATATTGAGTATGCATTGGATGCTAAAACCAAAGAAGCTATAAAAGACTGGAAGCCCTATTTTGAGTTACAAGATGTTATTAATAAAGTAAAATTGGGCGATTTAGGTTATTTTGTTGCCGAAGAAAACGAAGTAGACTTATTGCTGAAAAACCTAGAAAAAACCATTCCAAAAGCTGTAAATAGTGCTTCAATAACAGCTAGAATGTTAGTGTTAAAAACAACTATGCTAAAGCTTAAAAGTTTAGCCAATTTAGATAATACTAAAACAGACGACCTATTATTAGCCATAAAAGAAAATTTTACGGCGTTTAGTAATGTTAATTTTCAAATGAATAAGAAAATTGAATTCGACTCTCGGGATATTGAGCGCCCATGAATACTAAATTTTTGTTAATAATTATTCTCTAAGCTAACAGTTTTTATATGATATAGTTAAATTGTGTTTTAAATTAAAAAACAATTTTTAACAAACTCATGAAAAAATACTCAAAACTGTTAATTTTAGCTTCAATTTGTTCTTTATCTAGTTTAACATCTTGTAAAACAGAAACAAAAAAAGAGGCCGAAGAATCTGCACCTGGTATAGATTTAACCTTAATGGATACCTCGGTAAAGCCAAGTGAAGACTTTTTCCGTTATGTAAATGGAAAATGGTTTGATACTACGCAAATTCCAGACGATCAAACCACTTGGGGTAGTTTTAATGCACTACGTAAAAGTACCGATGCCGATGCATTAACCATACTTAAAGCAGCTATGGGCGATAATGCCGATTTAAAAAAGATTAACGTAGTTCCTGGATCCGATCAAGATAAAGCTGTAAAACTTTATAAAACAATTATGGATACGGTAAGCCGTAACCAACAAGGTATTGCTCCAATACAATCCTATTTAGATAAAATAAATGCCATTAATAACATAAGCGATTTACAAGATTATTTAATTGAAATGGAGCCCAAAGGTGGTGCTGGTTTTATTAGTTTTTATGTGCGTTCACATACTAAAAATAGTGATATTAATGCAGCTTATTTAAGCAGCGGTCGTTTAGGTTTACCCGATAGAGATTATTATGTAAAAGATGATGAAGACTCTAAAGACAAACGCGAGAAATATGTAGCGCATATAACCAGAATGTTACAGTTTTTAGGCGATGGCGAGGATAAGGCATCAGAAGAAGCACAGCAAATATTAAACTTCGAAACACGTTTAGCCGAACCTATGATGGATAAAGTAGATAGACGTGATGCTAGAAAGCGATATAATCCACGTTCTATTGCCGAACTACAAAATATGATTCCTGCCATTAATTGGAAACAGTATTTTAACGGTATTGGGGTAAAACAAATAGATACAATAATAGTTAGCGATGTTAAGTACACCAAAGCGTTACAAAACATATTAACCGAAAATAACGTAGACGATTGGAAGGCTTATTTACGATGGTCACTTTTTAACAGTGCGGCAGGAGCTTTAAGCACAGAGATAGAAACTGCAAATTGGGAATTTTATAGTAAAACATTACGCGGTGCTAAAAAGCAACGTCCAAGAGACGAGCGTGCTTTACTAACCGTAAATGGTATGGTTGGTGAAGCTTTAGGTAAACTTTATGTAGATGAAAAGTTTCCACCAGAAGCAAAAGCAAAAGCCGAAAAAATGATCGCTAATGTTATAAAAGCTTTCGAAAATAGAATTAATAGTTTGTCGTGGATGACCGATGAAACTAAAGCCAAAGCTATAGAAAAACTATTAGCACTTAATGTAAAAATTGCGTATCCAGATAAATGGAAAGATTATTCTGAGTTAGAAATTGAAGACTCAGAAAATGGCGGAAGCTATTATCAAAACAGGTTAAATGCAAGTGCATGGAGTCATAAAAAAAATCTTGAAGATTTAGGAAACCCTGTAGATAAAAGTCGTTGGGGAATGGCACCGCAAACTGTTAATGCCTACTTTAATCCTGCGTTTAACGAAATTGTATTTCCTGCAGCTATTTTACAACCACCGTTTTATAATTATTTAGCCGATGATGCTGTAAATTATGGTGGAATTGGAGCTGTAATTGGTCATGAAATCTCGCATTGTTTTGATGATTCTGGTGCGCGTTACGATAAAAATGGAAACTTAAATAATTGGTGGACCGATGAGGATTTAGAAGAGTTTGAAGCTTTAGGGAAAGCCTTAGCCGACCAATATAGCGCTATTGAGATTTTACCAGAAACCTTTATTAACGGGCCATTTACTTTAGGTGAAAACATTGGAGACTTAGGTGGTGTTACCGCAGCTTATGAAGCTTTGCAATTAAGTATGAAAGAAAACGGAAGACCTGAAAATATTGATGGTTTTACTCCAGAACAACGTTTCTTTATGTCTTGGGCAACGGTATGGCGTACAAAAATGCGCGAAAGTGCTTTAAAGAATAGAATTAAAACCGATCCGCATTCGCCAGGAATGACACGTGCTGTACAACCTTTAAAAAATATCGATGCTTTTTATGAAGCATTTAATATAAAAGAAGGCGACAATATGTACATTAAACCAGAAGATCGCGTTAAAATTTGGTAATAAGCGTATAATAAAAGCAAAAAGGCTGATTTAAAATAAAAATTAAATCAGCCTTTTTTTATTGTTTTGTAGTCTTACTTTTTTTCTTGACTCGCTTCTTGCGCTTGTAAAGCTTGCTTTTGGCGCAGTAATTCGGTTTTTGTTAACTGAATTAAGTTAAAGTTTGGTGCCGTTTTTAAGGCCGCATCCAATATATCTACGGCGGCATCAATATTATTTTTTCGGTCTTTATTAAATGTGTTTAACGCATTTAAATACATAAAAGCTGATTTTAAAGGCACTTCGTAAGGTTGTTGTGTTTCGTAAAATGCTTTTTTCATGTCGTCTTTAGCGTTCGCTAAACCATAGGTAATGTGTTTTTCAACTTCGGCAATATTTTGAGTGCTCATATTAAGTTCGGCCAAATCGTAAGCCACGTACACATTTGGGTTACGTTTAAAAATTTCTTCAAAATGACCAATAGCTAATTCTGGGCGTTTTAATGCTTTTAGCGAAACGGCTTTTACTTCTAAAGCAATATCAGAATCGGAGGCATTTTTATCAAATCCAATGGTATTAATGGCTTGAACATATTTGTTTTCACTCATATAAATATAGGCTAAAGTATCTTTTCTAGCCTCCGATGGTTGTAAAACGTTTAAGTGTGTCATGGCATTAATAATACCTTGTACATCGCCTTGAGATTTCATTTGTTGGTAATAGGCTTCATAATGTTTTAATAAATCGGTATTCGATTGCGCATTTAAGGTAACAGCAAATATTACTAAAACTATGGTAATTAATTTTTTCATTGTTCTTAATTAAATTTCGTGAGCCAAATTAAAAAAATATATGCTTTTTTTATTAAAAGATGTGTAATTATTTCTGCTTTAGTGCGATAAGTTTAACTAAGTAACTATTTAAAATGCTACAATTTGTATAACAAAACAGTGCGATATAACCGTAAAACGATTGTAAAAGTCCTATTTTGAATAAGTTACAGGGTTTAAATTTAGGATAATTAGAAAATATTAGCTATATTTAAGTTTACTAACTATTTAAATAAGATACATATGGGAATTAAAAGTTTTCGAGGTGCAAGGCGGATGCAAACTGCAACTGTTGATGAATCTCCACTTAAAGTAAGTGATTATATGACCACTAATTTAATTACATTTTCACCTAACCAATCTATTGAAAGTGTGATGCAAGCCCTAATTAAAAACCGAATTTCAGGTGGTCCTGTGGTAAATGAAAAGAATGAGTTAATTGGAGTAATTTCGGAAGGTGATTGTATTAAACAAATTAGCGAAAGTCGTTATTACAATATGCCCATGCACGATAATACTATTGAAAAGCACATTACAAAAAATGTTGAAACCATTGATGGTAACATGAATATTTTTGATGCTGCGAAGCGGTTTTTAGAAGCTAAAAGGCGCCGGTTTCCTATTGTTGAGAATGGCAAGCTTATTGGACAAATAAGTCAAAAAGATGTACTTAAAGCAGCAATGCAATTAAAAGGTCAAAACTGGAAGTAATAACTTTCAGTTTTTTTTTATTTGAGCTTTTGGGTGATCTGTAATAATTAGCCTATGTGTATTGGTACTTTCTAAAGTGGCTAACTTTGAATAGTTGTAACCTTCAATAGGCTGACTAAGCGATTTTAATTTAGCGATACCTCCTACGGTAATTGTTTCGCCAATTTCAATAATGCGTTCGGTATATCTTAAGGTTTTATTTAGCCCGAACCAGTTTTTGTTTTCTACACCTAATTCCTTTAAAACATTAAGAAATTTATCTGTTGGGTTGTTTAGTACTCCAGATTGTATTTTATGATCTTGCTCCATATAAAGCAAATAGTTGTTTTCGGTAGGTTTTATCATAACCATATCGCCTTGTTTTTCAATAAAAAAATCTTGAATATCTTCTTTTTTTACTAAAGTTTTCCAGTGCGACGATTTCCCTGTACTAACGCGCTGCTCAACTTTAAAGGTATAAGCTACACATGGTCGCTTGGTGTAAGGCGCAATAAATGGTTGAGTAACTTGTAATACTTTGCCCGTTGTTTTTGTAGGTTCTCCAATTTTAAAATGCGCAATTTGTTTTGGGGTATAGGTTTTAAGTTTCCGTAAAACAGTATTTTTTTTGCTTAAATAAAAAGAGGCCATTATTGTAGCAATCGTGAAAACAATAAATATACTTATAATTGTAATTGGCGTTATTAGCATAAATAATTAAAGTTGAGTACAATAAAAATAGTAATTTAGTTTCTAATGGTTTTATAATGCGAATTTTATTATAAAAAATGACACATGTTACTTATAAGTTTGCAACAAATACGCAAGAGCTTCAACAAATATTACATCTTCAACAGAAAAATTTACCTTCAGTGTTATCAACAAAGGAAAAGATTGCTCAGGGTTTTGTAACCGTGCAACATTCCTTAGAAATTTTAAACGAAATGAATCGTGTATGCCCTCATGTTATCGCTTTGTATAAGGATGAGTTGGTTGGTTATGCCTTAAGTATGGATAAGGTTTTTAAAAACAGTATACCTATTTTAAAACCTATGTTTGAGGTTATTGATAAGCATGTTGATGCCCATTTTAGCTACATAGTCATGGGGCAAATTTGTGTTGCAAAAAATTACAGAGGGCAGGGTGTTTTTAGAGGTTTATACCGTTTTATGGCAAATACTTTTAAAGCAAATTACAATGGTATTATAACAGAAGTTGATGTTGCAAACACACGTTCTATGCAAGCGCATTATGCCATAGGATTTAAAACCCTTCATAATTATGTTTTAAACAACCAAGAATGGGAAGTACTTATGTTACCTCTAAATTAACAAAATTCAATTCAAAAATGCGCTTTGTTTCCTAAGTATTAAATAACTGTTAGTATTTGTTTTAGGTCTGTTTTATGCGATTCATAATTAATAACTTGGTCATTGATCATATCGCTTATTCATTTAAAGAAATGGAGCCTAATATCGAATTTTAAATATAGGATACAACTCTATTAGCTTTTTTTTACTAGTATTTTTACGTTTTAAGTAAATGTTATTAAAAGAAAAAGCGCTAAACTGTTAATTTAGCGCTTTTTGTATGGTTGTAAAAGTTATTATTAATCTGCTAGAACAATAACTTTATCATTATTAGTTTCTATAGTTCCAGAATTGATGGTAACCGTAAGTACTTTTTTATCGTCGTGATGCGGCACAATACTTCCGTGTAAATCGTCAAGCTCTAAATGGCTTTGCGAATGCGTTCTTATTTTAACAGTACCTTCTTTTAAAAGCGATACTATTGGTGCGTGACCTTTTAATAATTCAAATTCGCCGTTTACACCTGGCACAACAACAGAATCTACTTCCGAACTAAAAAGTGTTGCTTCTGGTGATACAATTTCTAAATACATATTTTTTTAGTTTGCAGTTAACAGTCTACAGTTTGCAGTCACACTGAGGACTAAATACTGAATACTGCGAACTGATTTTACGCCTCAGCTAACATTTTCTCTCCAGCTTCAATAGCTTCTTCAATACTACCTTTAAGGTTAAAAGCCGATTCAGGTAAGTGATCTAACTCACCATCCATAATCATGTTAAAACCTTTAATAGTTTCTTTAATATCTACTAAAACACCTGGAATACCAGTAAATTGTTCTGCTACGTGGAATGGTTGAGATAAGAAACGTTGTACACGTCTTGCGCGTCCTACAGCCATTTTATCTTCTTCACTTAATTCTTCCATACCAAGAATTGCGATAATATCTTGTAACTCTTTGTAACGTTGTAAAAGCTCTTTTACACGTTGTGCACAATTATAATGATCTGCACCTAAAATGTCTGGAGTTAAAATACGAGAAGTAGAATCTAAAGGATCTACCGCAGGATAAATACCTAACTCAGCAATTTTACGAGATAATACTGTTGTAGCATCTAAGTGAGCAAACGTTGTTGCAGGCGCAGGATCCGTTAAATCATCCGCAGGTACGTAAACCGCTTGTACAGATGTAATCGATCCTTTTTTAGTTGATGTAATACGCTCTTGCATTGCACCCATTTCTGTTGCTAAAGTTGGTTGGTAACCTACCGCAGATGGCATACGACCTAAAAGTGCCGATACCTCAGAACCTGCTTGTGTAAAACGGAAAATGTTATCAACGAAGAAAAGTACATCTTTTCCTTGTCCGTCGCCAGCACCATCACGGAAATATTCAGCGATAGTTAAACCAGATAAGGCAACACGAGCACGTGCTCCTGGTGGCTCATTCATTTGCCCGAATACGAAAGTAGCTTTAGAATCTTTCATAGCTGTTTTATCTACTTTTGCTAAATCCCATCCGCCTTCTTCCATAGAGTGCATAAAGTCGTCACCATATTTAATAATACCAGACTCTAACATCTCTCTTAAAAGGTCATTTCCTTCACGAGTTCTTTCACCTACACCAGCAAATACTGATAAACCACCGTGACCTTTTGCAATATTGTTAATTAACTCTTGAATTAATACCGTTTTACCAACACCAGCACCACCAAATAAACCAATTTTACCACCTTTTGCGTAAGGCTCAATAAGGTCGATTACTTTAATACCTGTAAATAATACTTCGGTAGACGTTGATAATTCGTCAAACGCAGGCGCTTGACGGTGAATTGGTAAACCAGCTTCGTTTGCTTTAGGTAAGTTTCCTAAACCATCAATAGCATCACCAATTACGTTAAATAAGCGTCCGTAAACATCATCGCCAATTGGCATTTGTATAGGTGCACCAGTTGCAACAACTTCAGTTCCTCTACTTAAACCGTCAGATGAATCCATAGCGATAGTACGTACAGTATCTTCACCAATGTGAGATTGTACTTCTAATACTAAAGCAGAACCGTCTGGTTTTTTAATTTCTAATGAATCATAAATTTTTGGAAGTTCTGAACCAGCAGCGAATTCAACATCGATAACCGGACCAACTATTTGTGCAACTTTACCTGTAACTTTAGACATTGCTTATTTGTTTAATATTATGTGTTTTAATTAAATGAAAACACTTTTAGTTTTCGCGTGCAAAGATATACCTTTTAATTTAAATTGAAAGTTGTTTTTTCGTGTTTTTTCATAATAAAAAAACACCTTCAAATTGAAGGTGTTTTATATTTTGTGAAATTTTTAACTTATTGTAGTAAAGGTGAATAGTTAGTAGGATAGTTTCCTATGTCTACTAAACTCTTCGACGCTTCAAAATTACTACCGTAGGTGGCATCAATAGCTTTCATAAATTCGTTCGCTATATATGCATTTCCTCTAGCGGTTAAATGTACGCCATCTAAAGAAAAGGCGCCACCAGTTACTAAGTTTGATGTTAGTATGAAATTATCTGAAGCCAAACCAGAGCTTGCTAATTGTGATAATAAAGCATTAGCATCAACAAAGGCTAAACCAGCAGCATCGGCTGCATTTTTAATAGTGGTGTTAAAAGCATCAGTTGCAGCTTTAATTTCTGCTTGTTCACTTGGTAAAAGCACCCAATGGTCTGCCAACGGTAATGTTATACCATGTACCGAAAATTGATCGGCTAAGGCTTTAGGAATGTTACTTGCCTGTAATGCTGTTGATGAATTTTCGCTTACTTCTCCTATGGCTGTTTTACTAGTTAATAATAATAAATCGTTTGCATTGGCTTGTCTTGCTTGCCCGTAAGCGTTACCCATTAATTGAGCTACCATTGGAGCTGCCTCTGCGGGTAAACCTAAACTTTGCACAAATAATGAAAAACTATCACTTGCACCCAAAGCGCCAGCTATTTGCGCTGATAAATTTGGTAATGTTTTATCGTGAATTACAACACCATTAGCTTCGGTTGTAGAAAAAGTAATGGTTCTCGATGGGTCGATGGCTGCAAAAACTTGGTTAATAGCTCCAAATACAGTGTTTAATAGAGGTATTTGAGCTACAAGTTCCGGACCAGTGTCTTCATCGTTTGGATCTAATGCGTTATAAGGAATGGTTGTAAATTGAGGAATATCGGTAACATAAGGAATGTTAGCCATAACACCTTTAGCGCCATTTGATGTTAATGAACTTACGAGAGTGCTAATAGCAAAGTTGAAGGTAGTTTGATCGGTAATAGGATCTGAACCATTACCACCAGAAATAGCATAACCTAATACATCGTTATTTCCTGCCCAAAGCGTGAAAAATGTAGGGTTTTGAGCCATAGCTAATTCTAAAACACTAGCATCTGGCGTACTTCCTGTCATACGTATAAAATAAGGGTTTGCAGCAGCAGGGAAATTTGCAATATTTCCAAACCCAGGAGCAATTAAATGATATCCCTTAGCGCCAGGTACGCCCATGTTGTTAAATGGACCTGTTGGGTTGTTTAATAAAAAATCGGTAGTTGGCATAACTGGACCAATAACATCAGTTAGTGCTAAAGGCGCACCACCTGTGGTTACCAATCGAGGTGTAAATAATTGTTCGCCAGTTAAAGGGCTAATAACAGGATTTCCGCCTAAAATAAGTCCGCCAAAATTATCGTTCATTAATGGTTGCGTAAATGTACCACCGCCTACCATGGCAAATTGTTTCGATAAAATGTTTGGCATAGAGTTTTCTTGAGCGGCCTTAAAAAGGGCATTGTCAGTATATCCTGCAGTTAAAGAGTTTCCTACGGAAACATATGTTGAAAAATCTACAGAACCTGCTGTTAAATTAGGAACAACTTCTGTGCTTGTATCAATATTAAAATCGGCTAAAACATCTTCAGGCTCATTACAAGAAACCAATCCGATAAGTGAAACAAATAGCCATATGTATTTTGTGTTAATCATCTTTTTCATAATTATAGGTTGTTAATTGTCCAAGAAACGTAGTACATCGATCCGATGTTTCCTGTGCCAAAAGCAGTAAAGTACTCATCGCCTAATAAGTTAGTAGCCCCTAATTTGAAGGCTGATTTAATTTTAGGCACTTTATAATTAATTTGAGCGTCAACCACATGGAATTCTGGAACTAAGCCGTTACCAAATGTGGCTTCCCAGTAGTAATCGTCACTAAATCTGTAAGCGATATTAAAACCGAAATTTTTAAACAAATTGGTGTGTCCAAATGAAGCTTTAAATTTATGCTCTGGAGTATTGAAGTTTGTTGTAAAATCTGGAAATTGTTGACGATCGAAATCTAATTTTGCATAAGTATAACTTCCGCTTAAATCGAAACCACCAAACACTTTTGTTGATATTCCAACAGAAGCACCGTATGAGTTTACATCGGCAGGTGAGTTGGTGTAAGTGCTGTATGCTTGGTAATCGTCGTTTGCAATAGCAGCAACCGAAGCACTACCATCACCAACAGTTCCGTAAAATGGTGAAATAACCACTTCCTGAGAAATAAAATCTTGATACTTGTTATAGTACGCACTAAAATCTACGACTACACTATTAAATTTACCACGATATCCAACTTCGGCAGAAGTTACTTGCTCTGGTTTTATAATATCTGGGTTTGAAACTTCAAGGACTGCAGGGTTTCCTGTTTCGGCTAATGCCATTACAGAGCTAGCAGTATATGAGTTTTCATAAGCAACACGTCCTGTTTGAGTAATGCTTTGTTGTTGTGTTAATGCTTGCCCTTCTGGACTTAAAGAAAAAGTTCTTTCATAGCGATCTAAGTTATCAGGCGCCGAACCAACTAAAATAGCTCTACCAGCATCTAGACCAATAAATAAATCTTGTGTTGTTGGATTTCTAAAACCAGTTTGAACAGAAGCTCTAATATTGTGGTCTTCGTTAAGCGTTAAACCTAACGATAAACGAGGTGATACAAATCCGTTAAAAAATTCAGATTTGTCGTAGCGAGCAGATCCAGTGATTTTAAGACTTAAATCATCATTAAATTCGATAGTTTTTTGCATTTGAGTATAAATACCAAACTCTGAATAATCAATAGAACCATCGGTATCTGTGTAAATAGTACCAAATGAATTTAAGCTATAGCGTCGGTATGAACCACCAACTTGAATTTCTGCCCAATCCATTAAGTGCCCAAAATTGTAATTCGCATCGGCATGGTAGTATTTTGATGCATCTTGAAATTTTGAACCTGTAGCTAAATTGGGATCGTTTATGCTTCGGTTAAAAGCAGCTTGGTATTCTGGTGTTCCTGGTAAATATCTACCAGATTCGGCTTGAGCACGAGCAGCGGCATGGGCTTGGGCTTCGGTAGCACCACCAAGTGTAGCGCCAGCATAGGTTTCAATGTATTGTTTAAACCAATCTTCGTCACTTTTCCAAGCACGGTTTATGTTAATACCAGTAAAAACCATATCATACGAATCTCCAGCTTTATCGGCTACAACATAACCCCTTAAGAAGAAGTTGTCGTTTTTAAATTCTAATTTATGTTGTTGTTGAAAGAAATTGTCGATGTAGTAACGGTTTGTACCTTGGTAAATGGTAGAACCTGTTCCTACTTTACCAACATATTGAATTTCGAAATCGTTCGCCCACGGACGTAAATATAAACCCCAATCGGCTTTAATACTTTCAGCATTATAATCGGTTAAATCGCGTTCGTTATAACCCGTTCTACTTACTTCAACATCTGGCATAATGCCTTTAATAGATTCTGGCGCTTCAGAACGGATATTAGCTGAAACTTCATCACCATAAACGTTAATACCATCATAATTTAAATTTGCTCGTGTTCTCGTAGCGTCAATTTTATCAACTTCACTAGTGGCTGCCCAATCGGTTCCTTGTAGGTAACCAAAGTTAATTTTAGCAGCAAAATGTTCGGTAAATTTATAGGCTGCTCGAAAATTTACATCGATATAATCGTTATCGCCAGCAGCTTCTTGCGAAGTGATTCCTTTTTTAACCGAACCACTAATACCTTGATGATCGAACGGATTTTTACTGCGCATAAATAAAATACCATTAAAAGCGTTGGCTCCATATAGCGCCGAAGAAGCTCCTGGTAAAAGTTCTACGCTTAAAACATCGGTTTCAGTCATACCAACAAGGTTTCCAATGGGGAAATTTAATGCTGGCGTCGAGTTATCCATACCATCTACGAGCTGCATAAAACGATTGTTCGCAAACGTAGCAAAACCACGAGTGTTAACCGATTTAAAAGTTAAACTATTGGTGTTAACATCAACACCTTTAAGGTTTTCCAGTCCGTCGTAAAAATCGGCAGATGCTGTGTTTTTAATTTCTTTTAGGCCAAAGCGTTCAACGGTTACAGGTGATTCAAAAACACGTTCTGGTGTTCTTGAAGCCGAAATTACAACTTCGTCGAGTGTGGTACCTTCTTTTAAAACAAAGTTTAATTTTTGGTTGTTTTGGGTAACCTCAATACTGGTACTTTCAAAACCAACGCTACTGGCTTGAACCGTAAATGGTGGGTTTTGAGCGTAGGTGAGCGTAAAGTTTCCATCAAAATCAGTTACAACTCCTGTGGAGGTTCCTAAAATTAAAATGTTTGCTCCAGGAATGGGTTGGCTATTATCATCAACTACCGAACCCGAAATGGTGGTTTGGGCAAAAGAAATGCCACAAAATAATAACAATAAGAAATGGAGAATTGTTTTCATCTATCAAATTTAGTTTTAGTTCGAACAAGCAATATATGTATATTAATGCATTACTTAACATAAAAATAGAAAAAATTATGCATGCATATTAGTTTTTTAACAAAAAACGACTAAAAAAATTATTGTTTATGTAAAATAATAGGGTGTTGAGTAAGAATTAGTTTGTTTGGAGTTGCTAATTTAACAGAAACAAATGAAACTTATTCTACCGTAACAGATTTAGCTAAATTACGTGGCTGATCTACATTTTTATCGAGCATTACAGCAATGTGATATGATAAGAGTTGCAACGGAATTGTAGTTAATAATGGTGTTAAGAATTCCAGGGTTTCGGGAACTTCAATAACGTGGTCGGCAAGGGTTTTTACTTGCACGTCGCCTTCGGTTACAATACCAATTATGTTACCCTTTCTAGATTTTATTTCTTGAATATTACTTACCACTTTTTCGTAATGTCCTTTTTTAGTAGCGATAACTACAATTGGCATATTTTCGTCGATTAAGGCAATTGGGCCGTGTTTCATTTCGGCTGCTGGATAACCTTCGGCATGAATATATGAGATTTCTTTAAGTTTTAGTGCGCCTTCTAAAGCTACGGGGAAATTATATCCGCGACCTAAATACAAACAATTACGCGAATCTTTATAAATGTCTGATATTATTTTGATGTGAGCATCGGATTCTAAAGATTTTTCAACCTTTTTAGGAATCATTTCTAACTCTAGTAAATATTTTCTAAAATCGGAACTACTAATAGTGCCTTTAGCTCTAGCTAAACGCAAGGCCATTAATGTGAGTACTGTAATTTGAGTTGTAAATGCTTTGGTTGATGCGACACCAATTTCGGGACCCGCATGGGTATATGCACCCGCATTGGTTTCTCTTGCAATAGACGAACCTACTACATTACAAACACCAAATACAAAAGCCCCTTTAGATTTTGCAAGTTTTATTGCGGCTAAGGTATCTGCCGTTTCGCCAGATTGTGAAATAGCAATAACCACGTCGTTTTCGTTAATTACTGGGTTTCGGTATCTAAATTCTGAAGCGTATTCAACTTCAACAGGAATTCTAGCTAAATCTTCAAAAATATATTCGGCTACTAAACCCGCATGCCATGAGGTACCACAAGCCACAATAACAAACCGATTGGCATTTAGGAATTTTTTCATGTTATCCTCAACACCTGCCATTTTAATGATGGCTTCGTTACGTAGTAATCTACCGCGGTAAGTATCTCGAATAGCTTTTGGCTGTTCGTGAATTTCTTTAAGCATAAAATGCTCGTAACCACCTTTTTCAATTTGCTCTAAATTAAGCTGAAGCTTTTGTACGTAGGTTGGTACTAAGCTATCGTCTTTAATTTTTCTAACTTTTACGCCTTTTTTACGACTTACTATGGCCATTTCTTCGTCTTCTAAATACACGGCATCTTTGGTGTACTCTAAAAATGGAGAGGCATCACTAGCAATAAAAAATTCGTTGTCGTTTTGGCCAATACCAATAGCTAAAGGGCTTCCAAGTCTGGCAACAACAACTTCTTCTGGTTTATTTTTATCGAAAACGGCAATGGCGTAGGCGCCAATTACTTGGTTTAGGGCTATTTGTACGGCTTGCCCAAGTTTTACGTTTTCTTGTTGTTTTACATCTTCAATAAGGTTAACAAGTACTTCGGTATCGGTGTCCGATTTAAAGGTATAACCTCTGGTTGTTAATTCTTGTTTTAAGGATTCGTAGTTTTCAATAATCCCATTATGGATAATTACCAAATCGCCAGAATTGGAGGTGTGCGGGTGCGAGTTAACGTCGTTGGGTACACCATGAGTAGCCCATCGGGTATGGCCAATGCCAACAGTACCTTGTTTGGTAATTTCGGCTTCTACACGTGCTTCTAAATCGGATACTTTTCCTTTTGTTTTCGAGACGTTTAGTGTTTTACCATCGTAAAGTGCAATACCAGCACTATCGTAACCGCGGTATTCTAATCGTTTTAAACCTTCAATAATAATTGGGTAGGCGTCTCTATGGCCAATGTATCCTACAATTCCGCACATAATGTTTAGTTTTTACGTTTATTAGTTTGGGGCTAAACTAAAATGTATTTTTAGTTAGGTTCGGTAAAAAATATTTTAAGTTTTAATTTTCGGTTTTCATTAGTTGCGTTACTGCCGTGTAAAATAGTACCTCTTGGAGAAATAAATGTTGCAGCAGGAATGCCTATAACTTCATCTTCACTATTTAATATTTCGGCATTATCGGTATAGTTTACGTTGTTTGAAATTACTAAACCAATTTTGGTGTTTTCGGTTTCCGAATCGCTTAATAATAAATTGTAAAAATGATCGGTTAAACGAATTTTGTACATTCCCGAAATAGTATCGCGTTGGCTTAAACTAATTATTCGAGAGTTTACTGGTGTTGAGGTGTTTGCCGAAAGATCGTTTACGTAATCGTATGTATATGTGTTGTTAATTATGTCGTAGGCATAAATACGATCATATCTGTGATAATTTTCGCCGTACGGATTTGTGTTAATTAAAGAGTCTTCGTAAACCTCTAAATGCACTTCGTTAATTAATTTTGCAAGATTGTCGTCGCCGTTTAAAAATTCATCTTTAAAAGCTTGCACACCGTTAGGGAATAAATCTACAATGGCCATCGAACCTGCTTGACCTTTTAGGTATAATTTATCGTCGCCTTCGGTTTTGTTAGGCGTAGGTATAGTTACCAAATTGTAATTGTTTATAATAGGATTTACAATATTTCCAGTAAAAGTCAACACGTAAGTCCCATCTGTTCGTTCGCCTTCGGTTGTAGAGTCTTTAGTGTAGTTTATGGTAATGCTAGCATCGGTTGAAGCTAAATTTAATAAAGCCATACTACCGTCTCCATTGGTTGATTCGGCTTTAATGTATAAACCTCTAAAGTACTTTTTAAATTTACTTAGGTTGTTTAATTCCTCGGCGTCTTGTTGTGCAATAAAGGTATTGTACCAAAAACTTAAATCATCGGGGTTAGTAATAGTGTGTCTTAGTGCCGGAGCAGCATAGGTTGTATCTGTATCTGTAATTATTTGGATGCTTTGTTCGCTAGGTTTAAATTCGGGGATTTCTAAAAGTTTTTCCTTTGCGTGTTCATCAAAGTTAATGGTAAAGGTGCCTGTAAACATTGAGTTTTCTGAACTGTTAGAATTCGAAAAATAATTTTGTATACTATTATCTTCCGAATTAGGATTGCCATCTCTTAAAAAATAGTCGTTTTGGTAAACAGAAAGTTTAATAGGAGCCGATGTGTTTCCGTAAATGGAATCTAATTGGTATTCGGCATTGCCATCGGTGTCGTAATTTACAATGGTACTGTAATAAGGAATGTTTAAAACAACAGATTCTATCTCTGGGTTTGTTCCAAAATCTGGACTATAAGTAGAAGGCGTAACCTGTGCCACAATACTAGCCGATGTTAGTCCGTAAGCAGGATCGTTAAAAACACCTAACATGTTGGATGATAAGCTGTTAATTTGTACCGAGTCTAGCTTTTTATTGTAAGCAACAACAGGTAGTTCTTTAAATTTTGTAGAAAAATTTGTGTTGTCTTTTCCTAAAACGTCACTTTCTATTACGTTAAAATCTCTATCACAAGCAATAAAAAATGCTGCAAGTATTAAAAAAGCAACAGGAAACTTAAGGGCATTAAAATTCTTTTTCATAGATTTTTATAAGAAATGCTGTTTAGCTTAAAACGGAATTATTAAAAAATGTTGTATAAGCTTCACCAAATTCGTCTCTACTTTTGTATTCTAGTGTTGGTTTGTCTGATGCTTTTATATGAGCATCAAGCTCATCAGGAATGTTTTCAGATCCTACAATTAGGGCATCCGATTGATCGATAGCCACCTTCATTAAGTTATTGTACGTCGGTTTATCTAAGGTTTTTATCGCGTCTTCATCAATATTATCAAACTTAATTTTGTTAATTAAATCGTTGTTTAACATATCGTCGAAACTTTGGTTGTAAACCGAGGTAACAATTTTACTATCGGTAAATAAAGGCTCGTCTTTGTAATATTCTTTCAAATAAAGTGGCAATAAGGCCGCTAACCAGCCATGAACATGGATAATATCTGGAGACCAGTTTAATTTTTTTACGGTTTCAATAACACCTTTTGCAAAAAATATAGCACGTTCGTCGTTATCTGGGAATAAATTACCATCTTCGTCGGTTAACGTCGCTTTACGTTTAAAATACTCGTCGTTATCAATAAAATAAACCTGAATGCGCTCTTTAGGTATCGATGCTACTTTAATAATAAGTGGCATGTCCAAATCATTAATTACCAGGTTTATACCAGAAAGGCGTATTACTTCGTGTAACTGATGTCTGCGTTCGTTAATGTTGCCGTATCGAGGCATAAAAATACGAATTTGTCCACCTTGTTGATTCACCAATCTAGGCGATTCAAAAGACATAGAAGAAATTTCGGTTTCGGGTAAATAAGGCACTACTTCAGATGATACATACAATATCCTCTTATCTTTCATATGTTTGTTTTTGTTGACTGATAACGATTTTTATTAAACCGTTAGTAATTATTGATTTGTTTTTTATCGAATTAAAAAGCTCATTCTTTCTAATTTCAGCATAAAAAACATGCAAAACTACAAAAATTTATGCTAATTGGCTGTAAAATCTTAAGTTTGCACCCGTTAATTTTTTATTAAAGCGTGGAAATTTACAATAAAAAACAAGAGATTATAGCTGCAGTTGCGGCATTAAAGCAAAAGGGAATGAGTCTGGGGATGGTGCCAACTATGGGCGCTTTACACGATGGGCATTTGCAGTTGGTGAAACGGGCTTTAGCCGAAAATCAAAAAGTAGTCGTTAGTATTTTTGTTAACCCAACGCAGTTTGATAATAACGATGATTTAGAAAAATACCCAAGGACACTAAACACCGACGTGGCTCTTTTAAAAACATTAAGCGACGAAGATATTTTGGTTTACGCACCTACGGTTGATGATATTTATGAAGGTAATACCGTATCTGAATCGTTCGATTTTGATGGTTTAGAACACGAAATGGAAGGTAAGTTTCGTCATGGTCATTTTGATGGTGTTGGTACTATTGTAAAACGCTTTTTTGAAATTGTAATGCCAGATCGCGCATATTTTGGTGAAAAAGATTTTCAGCAATTAGCCATCATTAAAAAAATGGTAGAAAAGCATAATCTTCCCGTTAAAATTGTAGGATGCGATATTTACAGAGAACCAAGTGGTTTGGCTATGAGCTCACGAAATACAAGGTTAAAACCAGCATATAAAGAAGCAGCGCCATTTATTTACAAAACCTTAAAATCTGCCAGAGCGCATTTTGGCACAAAAAGTGCTACATTAGTTATGCAATGGGTAACCAAAGCATTTGCCGAACATAATTTATTAAAGTTAGAGTATTTTATAATTGCCGATGCCGAAACCCTTAAGCCTGTTCAGCGAAAATCTGATAAAAAGAAATATAGAGCGTTTATAGCGGTATATGCCGATGATATACGATTAATAGATAATATCGCACTAAATTAATTATCTTTGCCACATGCAAATTCAAGTAGTAAAATCTAAAATTCATAGAGTTAAGTGCACCGGCGCAGAACTCAATTATATTGGTAGTATAACTATTGATGAAGACCTTATGGAAGCGGCCAATATTATACAAGGCGAAAAGGTTCAAATTGTAAATAATAATAATGGCGAACGCTTAGAAACTTATTGTATTCCTGGACCACGAAATAGTGGCGAAATTACATTAAACGGTGCAGCAGCCAGAAAAGTAGCCTTAGGCGATACGTTAATTTTAATTACCTATGCGTTTATGGATATTGAGGAAGCAAAAACCTTTAAACCTTCCTTGGTTTTTCCAGACGAAGCCACCAATTTACTTAAATAGTTTCTTTTGAAATTAAACATAAAAAGTATTTTAAAAATTGCACTCCCATTAATTTTGGGAGTTTTTTTAGTTTGGTACTCGTTGTCTCAAATTTCAATTGAGGAATTAATAAAATACTTTAAAAAAGCCGATTATACCTATGTTATATTAGGTATGGTTTTAGGGCTGTTAAGTCATTTTTCAAGAGCTTATCGTTGGCGATTTCAACTAGAACCCATGGGGTACAACATTAGGTTTGGCAATAGTATTATGGCTGTGTTTGCTACGTATTTAATAAACTATACCATACCTAGAGCAGGCGAAGTGGCTCGTGCTTCAATTTTAACAAATTACGAAAATGTACCTTTCGAGAAAGGCATTGGTACCATTGTTGCCGAACGCGTTGCCGATATGGTTATTATGTTAAGTATTATAGCCATTACCCTTATGCTCGAGTTCGATTTTATTTACGGGTTTTTAATCGAAAAATTCAATCCTTTAAAGTTAATTATAGCCGCTGTTGGAGGTCTGGTGTTTTTAGCTTTAATTGTTTGGCTAATCAACAAAAGTAAATCTAAATTCGCCTTAAAAGTTAAAGGCTTTTTAAGCGGACTAATAGAAGGTGTTTTAAGTATTTTTAAAATGAAGAAAAAATGGGCGTTTATAGGGCATACGCTTTTTATTTGGCTTATGTATTTACTCATGTTTTATGTAACTTCATTTGCATTACCTGAAACACGTAACCTCCCAATAGCGGCACTTTTAATAGCTTTTATAGCCGCAAGCTTTAGTATAGCAGCTACAAATGGAGGTATTGGTTCGTATCCAGAAGCAGTAGTTTTAGCCTTTACATTATTTAGTATTCCAGAAGACCCGAGTAGAGCTTTTGGTTGGGTTATGTGGGCATCTCAAACCCTAGCCATAATTGTTTTTGGCGGGTTTTCGTTAATTTATTTGCCTATTTTTAATAGAAAAAGCCAAAAAACTGCGATTTAAATCTAGTTTTTATAGCTATCTTAATTTTTACTAACTTGCATTGTTAAATCTCAAATCTTTAAAAATGAAGAAAAATACGTTAATCTTTTTGCTTTTCGTTTGCTCTATTTTATATGTTGAAGCTCAAGTAAAATACGAAATTTTTCAATCGGAAAAATTACGCGATAAACGCGAACTAAAAATACAATTACCTCGAGGCTACAATCCCGATAGTAATAAAACCTATCCGTTATTTTTAGTATTAGACGGCGATTATATGTTTGAGGCCGTAGCAGGAAATACCGATTATTTTTCGTATTGGGAAGATATGCCAGATGCTTTGGTGGTTGGTTTAAACCAGTCGCAAACACGTTTCGACGATTGTATGTATTCTCAAATGAGTTCGCTGCCCTCTGAAACGGGTGCTGTATTTTTCGAGTTTTTGGGTATGGAACTTATTCCGTATTTAGAACGTAATTTTAAAGCAGGTAGCTTTAGGGTTGCCGTTGGGCATGGTAGTACCGCCAATTTTATAAATTACTATTTGTTAAAACCAAACCCCGTTTTTCAAGGCTATATTTGCATTAGTCCAGAGTTAGCACCAAATATGTTAAATTATATTCCAGAGGTTTTAGGTAAAACCGAATCTAAAATATTCTATTATTTAGCTAACACAAAAGAAGATATAGGCAGCATAGTTGAAATGACAAACGCCTTAAATACCGATTTGCAAAGTGTTACCAACCCAAATGTAAATTATAATTTCGATAGTTTTGAAACAACCTCGCATTATGCGGTGCCAACACATGCCATTCCTAGCGCTATTGAAAGTATGTTTAAAGTATTTCAACCTATTTCTAGAAAAGAATATAAAGAAGTTATTTTAGAGTTAGATGGTTCTCCGGTAACCTATCTTGAAGATAAATACAAAACCATTCACGATTTATATGGTATTAAAAAAGAAATATTGATAAACGACTTTAAAGCCATATCTGCAGCTATTGAAAAAAATGAATTGTTTGAAGATTACGATAGACTTAGTAAATTAGCAAAAAAAGATTATCCAGAATCCTTATTAGGAGGATATTACGAAGGACGCTTTTTGGAAGAAACAGGAAAACCAAAAAAAGCCATGAAAGCTTACCAAGCAGCGTTCGATCTTGAAGAAATTGCAGGAATTACAAAAGATGATGTTTTACAACGTGTAGAAACTATTAAAGAAGATTTTGGATTTTAATGGCAAAAGTTAAAACTAGTTTTTTTTGCCAGAGTTGTGGTACACAATTTTCTAAATGGCAAGGGCAATGTAATGCTTGTAAACAATGGAATACTATTGTTGAAGAAGTTATACAAAAACCAGAAAAAAACGATTGGAAATCACCTTCAACTAAATTAAAAAAAGCATCAATACCGTTACGAATTAACGATATTGATTCGACAAAGGAAACCCGATTAAATACTTTAGATAGTGAATTTAATAGAGTTCTAGGTGGTGGTATGGTACCTGGGTCGGTTACCTTATTGGGAGGCGAACCTGGTATTGGTAAAAGTACCTTATTGCTTCAAATTTCGTTACAGTTACCTTATAAAACCTTATATGTTTCGGGCGAAGAAAGCCAAAAACAAATTAAAATGCGTGCCGAACGTATTAAACCAGATAGCGAAAATTGTTTTGTGTTAACCGAAACCAAAACTCAAAATATTTTTAAGCAAATTGAAGCTTTAAAACCCGATGTCGTTATAATAGATAGTATACAAACCCTGCATAGCGATTATATCGAGTCGTCTTCTGGAAGCATTTCTCAAATAAAAGAGTGTACTACCGAGCTTATTAAATTTGCAAAAGAAACGGCTACACCAGTAATTTTAATTGGTCATATAACAAAGGATGGCAATATTGCGGGACCAAAAATTTTGGAACATATGGTTGATACGGTTTTACAGTTTGAAGGAGACCGAAACCATGTGTTTAGAATTTTACGAGCGCATAAAAACCGTTTCGGGTCTACCAACGAGCTTGGTATATACGAAATGCAAGGTAGCGGCTTACGCGAAGTTACAAATCCATCCGAAATTTTAATATCAAAAAAAGATGAAGATCTTTCGGGAAATGCCATTGCAGCAACACTCGAAGGTATGCGTCCATTAATGATAGAAGTACAAGCGCTTGTAAGTACTGCGGTTTATGGTACGCCGCAACGTAGTGCCACAGGGTTTAATGCTAAACGCTTAAATATGCTGCTTGCTGTATTAGAAAAACGAGCAGGCTTTCGTTTAGGAACAAAAGATGTGTTTTTAAATATTACGGGAGGTATTTCGGTTGACGATCCAGCTATCGATTTGGCTGTTGTAGCGTCCATATTATCGTCAAATGAAGATGTTGCTCTACCAAAAGATGTCTGTTTTGCTGCCGAAGTTGGCTTATCTGGAGAAATTCGTCCTGTACAACGTGTTGAACAACGCATCTTAGAAGCCGAAAAGCTTGGGTTTTCAACAATTTACGTATCTAAATACAACAAAATAGCACTTAAAAAAGCTACAATAAAAATTCAGCTATTGTCAAAAATTGAAGATTTCGTATCGCAATTAGCTTAAAGCAATAATATTTTTAGATTTTTATTAAAATACGTATTTTATCGAAAAAAATACGCATTATATCGATAATTAATTAGGTTGTATGGCTTTTTTTGTTTAACATTGTATCAGATTTTATCATTTTATAAAATTGATTAATTGAAAGTATTCTTCCCTCAGCTCATTTTCAATTAATATTTTCAAGTGTTTTAGTATCACATAATTATTGGTTTTAATGGTGGTTTCATAACATTGCGTAATTACATTTTACTAATAACAGTTTTGTAAAATTTTAAAGTTGAATTTTGATATCCCAAATCTATCAAAAATGACAACAAAGCTACATTTCTGCATGCTTATAGCATGCTTAGTATTTAATGGACTAGTCTCTCAATCCAACGCACCCAGTATTCAATCTGGAGTAGATTTTAGGTGGAGCGACACGCAAAACGATCGTAGAGATCCTGCGACAATTCAAAGTATTGTTGTAAATAATTTGGTTTATGACATATACAATATTCCTTCTAGCTACGAACTAACACAACTAGGTGTCGATGGTCATGCCGTAAATTTTATTAAAAATAATGGAACTAATATTGAAACAACTAGTGCTAGTGCTAGTTGGAATGACTCAGCATTATCTGCATATCAAGATCAAAATTTAAACCATTATTTTATTTCTAACGGAAATGGAGATAATGTTTGCGACGATTTTTCTGCGGCTTCAGCAACTACAGATTCTCAAAAACAAACGCTAACTTATGGGAGTGGTGTAATAGCCAGTTCAAGCAGTATCCTGGCCATTACAGAGCGTAATGCTAATAATTGTTATTATTTAGAGCTTTTTGGGACACTCTCAGGAAGTGCCGTAGTACAATCGCTTGGTAAAACCTTTGTTAATCAAACAACAACTGAATGGGGTTTTGGTGGTACTGGTACTGGTAGCGGTGATATGGGGACACCAGGAGCGGTAAATCCGCCACCTGCAGGATCAGATTATTGGTTAAGCGATCGCGTTACAGAAAATAGAGGAACCATTGGTATTGCTCTTTTTTACCTAAATGATATTGCTCCAATTGGCTCAACCATTACCAGTGTTGTACTTACTGGCGCTACCCAAGATCATGGCGATGGGAAAGTATTTATTTTAACACTCGCAGATCAAGATGACGATGGTTATAGCGATATTGACGATTTAGATGATGATAACGATGGTATTTTAGATACTGATGAAATGGATTGTTCCCATTTAAACGATGGTAACGGAAACGGTTCTGCCACATATGTCGATAATATTTATTGGTTCGATTGGTCTGGGATTTTAGATAACGGTATACAAAACGGCGATACAAAAAACTTTACCTTACCAGATGGTACCATTGCAACAGCTACTTTTTCTGGGGTTAATGCCGATGCTAGTTTAATGCTTGCTCGAAGCATGCAAACTTGGTCTGGAGCCGAACTATGGAAATATTACGATGCTAGTAATTCTGGTGGCGATTGGTCTATTTATAACGATACGCAAGCGGGAGTTTCAGCAAATTTCACCGTTACTATTACAACAGATACTGGGCAAAAATTAGATTTAATAGTTGCCGATGCCGAAACAACCGATGTGAATAATATTGGCGCATCTGATGAAAACGACGAAGAGTATCACTTAACAACAAATGGTGGTAATTGGGAAATTCTAGAGTATTATGGTTCGGGTACAAATTATACTATAAATGGTGTAGGTACAGGTACTGTTGAGGCTCATGGTATAAATGCTAACGTTACAGCACCATTGTTTCGATCGGTAGATGCAACCACTTTAGATGTTTTTATTGAAAGCGAACCTAACGGAAAACAAGGTCTGGCTATTGGTGTTTTTCTTGAATGTTCTTTTAAAGATACCGATAACGATGGCATCCCCGATCATTACGATACAGATAGTGATAACGATGGTTGTCCTGATGCTTTAGAAGGTTCTGCTCCTAATAGTCAAATTAACCATAGTAATTTAGATGGAAATGACGAAATTACAGGAAGTCAAGATTCAAACGGCGTTCCAAGTACCGCAAGTGGAGGTCAAGGAGTAGGAAGTAGTACCGATGCTATGGTACAAGCTTCCGAATGTAGCCCTTGCGATCCTAATCAACCAGATTATGTAGATACGGATGGAGATGGTATTGGTAATGCCTGTGATTTAGATGATGATAACGATGGTATTTTAGATGTTCTAGAAATGAATACTCCAACTGGATACATTGATTTAGGGCAAACTTTTAGCGATAATACGTCAACATCTGGAGTAATAAATAACGTTTACTCTTTTGCTTCAAATTTTGCAAATTTTAATTACAGCCTAGAGGGAAGCGCTACATGGGGTTCTGGAGTTAGTTCGGCTACTATAGCTGGAATAACTGGATATTATATGAATTTACAAATTAGAAATTCTGATTTTGTAAATGGAGATCTTGGAGTTTATGTTTTTGAATTTGATGAACCAGTTTACAATTTAAACTTTAAAATGGGAGGTTTCGATTTTGAAGATAGAGCGGATTTTGAAGCCACCTTAAATGGAATAAATTCTCGGGTTAATATTACAGATATTAATTTAGGTGCAAATGGTACATTATCTAATCAAACTGTTGTAGGTTCTGCTACAACTGCTGGTAATGCTCCGGCAAACAGTGTAGAAGTTACAATATATGGCCCAATTGATAAATTAGTTATTCGAACGGCAAAAAACAATGGAAATGCAAACAATGTAACCTTACAAGTTTATGAATTATCTTATTCTACTGAAATCCATACGGATTTAGATGGTTTTCCAAATCATTTAGACCTGGACAGCGACAACGACGGTATCCCCGATAACGTAGAAGCGCAACCCACGGTAGGTTACGTACTACCAACCTATGGTTACGATAGCAATGGCGTAGATAACAATTATCCAGGCGGTTTAGCATTAGTAGATACCGACGGCGATGGTACCCCAGATTACATTGATTTAGATGCCGATAACGATGGCATCCCCGATATTGAAGAAAATGGAATGGCTAATACCAGTACCGCAGCCGATGTTGATGGCGATGGTTTAAATAATGCTTTTGAAACCAATGGAGTAAATGATGCTAGTTTAGATGTAAATGAAGATATTGAAGATCCAACAGATTTAAGTATTTTACCAGATGCCGATGGCGATTTATTAGCGGGTGGAGATTTAGATTATAGAGATGCAATAGATGTTTTTATTGCCTCTGCCACAATAGATTTTGATGGTATAGACGA